>NZ_JBSVRH010000003.1:0-689346 GCF_054052065.1 Luteimonas sp. A537 | reverse complement strand
TCGACCGGGCTCGGCGGTGTCGTCACCGGCGGCGGGGTCGGGTTCGACGGCGTCGACGGCGGCGTGCCATCAGCAGTTGCGCTGTTGTGCACGTTGCCGGCATTCACGTCGGCGGCAGTCACGACGTACGTCGCCGTCGCGGTGACGCTCTCGCCCACCAGCAGGACGCCTTCGGCGCCCGGCCAGGCATAACTGATCGCGCTCAGGCCCACCAACGCGTCGGTCACGGACACGTTGGTCAGCGTCACGTCACCGGTGTTCACCACCAGGAACTGGTAGCTGATCGTGTCGCCTTCGGTGTACGGGCCCGTCGAGGTGACGGACTTCGTCAACTCCAGGCTCGGATCCTGCGTGATCGGGGTGTCCTCCTCATCCGGAGGACTGTCGATCGGCGGCGGGTTCGGGTTCGACGGCGTCGACGGCGGCGTGCCGCCCGCGATCGCGCTGTTGTGCACGTTGCCAGCATTTACATCCGCAGCCGTGACCGTGTAAGTCGCCGTCGCAGTCACGCTCTGACCAGCGTCCAGCACACCATCGGCACCCGGCCACGCGTAAGTGATCGCGCTCAGGCCCGGCAGCGGATCGGTGACCGACACGCCGGTCAGCGTCACGTCACCCGTATTCGTCACCACGAACTGGTAGGTGATCGTGTCGCCTTCGGTGTACGGACCCGTTGAAGTCACCGACTTGGAGAATTCGAGGCCCGGCTCCTGGGCAATCGGGGTGTCCTCTTCGTCCGGAGGGCTGTCGACCGGTGGCGGGTTCGGATTCGACGGCGTCGACGGCGGCGTGCCGCCCGCGATCGCGCTGTTGTGCACGTTGCCGGCGTTCACATCGGCCGCGGTCACGACGTAGGTCGCCGTCGCCGTCACGCTCTGACCAGCGTCCAACACACCGGCGGCACCCGGCCACGCGTAAGTGATCGCGCTCAGACCCGGCAGCGGGTCGGTGACCGACACGTTGGTCAGCGTCACGTCGCCGGTGTTCGTCACGACGAACTGATAGCTGATCGTGTCGCCTTCCGCGTACGGACCCGTCGAGGTGACGGACTTCGTCAGCTCCAGGCTCGGATCCTGGGTGATCGGGGTGTCTTCCTCGTCCGGCGGGCTGTCGACCGGCGGCGGGTTGGGGTTCGACGGCGTCGACGGCGGCGTGCCACCCGCGATCGCGCTGTTATGCACGTTGCCTGCGTTGACGTCCGCGGCGGTCACGACATAGGTCGCCGTTGCGGTCACGCTCTGACCAGCGTCCAACACGCCGGCGACACCCGGCCACGCGTAGGTGATCGCGCTCAGACCCGGCAGCGGGTCGGTGACCGACACATTGGTCAGCGTCACGTCGCCGGTGTTCGTCACGACGAACTGATAGATGATCGTGTCGTCTTCGGTGTACGGACCGGCAGACGTCACCGACTTGATGAGTTCGAGGCCCGGCTCCTGGGTAATCGGGGTGTCCTCTTCGTCCGGCGGGCTGTCGACCGGCGGCGGGTTGGGGTTCGACGGCGTCGACGGCGGCGTGCCACCCGCGATCGCGCTGTTATGCACGTTGCCTGCGTTCACGTCCGCGGCGGTCACGACATAGGTCGCCGTTGCGGTCACGCTCTGACCAGCGTCCAGCACACCGGCAGCACCCGGCCACGCGTAAGTGATCGCGCTCAGACCCGGCAACGGGTCGGTGACCGAGACGTTGGTCAGGGTCACGTCGCCGGTGTTCGTCACGACGAACTGATAGCTGATCGTGTCGCCTTCGGTGTACGGACCGGCAGACGTCACCGACTTCACCAGCGACAGGCTCGGGTCCTGCGCGATCGGCGTATCGACCGGGCTCGGCGGCGTCGTCACCGGCGGCGGGGTCGGGTTCGTCGGCGTCGACGGCGGGGTCCCGTCGGCAGTCGCGCTGTTGTGCACGCTGCCGGCGTTGACGTCGGCCGCGGTCACGACATAGGTCGCGGTCGCGGTCGCACTCTGGCCAGCGTCCAGCACACCATCGGCGCCCGGCCAGGCATAGCTGATCGTGCCCAGGCCCGGCAGTTCATCGGTCACCGAAACGCCGGTCAGCGTCACGTCACCGGTGTTCTCAACCAGGAACTGGTAGCTGATCGTGTCGCCTACGGTGTACGGACCCGTCGAAGTCACGGACTTCACCAGCGACAGGCTCGGGTCCTGCGCGATCGGCGTATCGACCGGGCTCGGCGGCGTCGTCACCGGCGGCGGGGTCGGGTTCGTCGGCGTGGACGGCGGCGTGCCATCGGCAGTCGCGCTGTTGTGCACGTTGCCGGCATTCACGTCGGCCGCGGTCACGACATAGGTCGCGGTCGCGGTCGCGCTCTGGCCAGCATCCAGCACACCATCGGCGCCCGGCCACGCGTAAGTGATCGCGCTCAGGCCCGGCAGCGGGTCGGTGACCGACACGTTGGTCAGCGTCACGTCACCGGTGTTCGTCACGACGAACTGGTAGGTGATCGTGTCGCCTTCGGCATATGGACCGGCGGATGCCGCCGACTTCACCAGCGACAGGCCCGGCTCCTGCGTAATCGGGGTGTCCTCCTCATCCGGAGGACTGTCGATCGGCGGCGGGTTCGGGTTCGACGGCGTCGACGGCGGCGTGCCGCCCGCGATCGCGCTGTTATGCACGTTGCCGGAGTTCACGTCCGCGGCAGTCACGACATAGGTCGCGGTCGCGGTCACGCTCTGACCAACGTCCAACACACCGGCGGCACCCGGCCACGCGTAAGTGATCGCGCTCAGACCCGGCAGCGGGTCGGTGACCGATACGCCTGTCAGCGTCACGTCGCCGGTGTTCGTCACCACGAACTGGTAGGTGATCGTGTCGCCTTCGGTGTACGGACCCGTCGAAGTCACCGACTTCGTGACTTCCAGGCTCGGATCCTGCGTGATCGGGGTGTCTTCCTCGTCCGGCGGGCTGTCGACCGGCGGCGGGTTCGGGTTCGACGGCGTCGACGGCGGCGTACCGCCTGCGATCGCGCTGTTGTGCACGTTGCCGGTGTTCACGTCGGCCGCGGTCACGACATAGGTCGCGGTCGCAGTCACGCTCTGACCAGCGTCCAGCACACCGTCGGCACCTGGCCACGCGTAAGTGATCGCGCTCAGACCCGGCAGCGGGTCGGTGACCGACACGCCGGTCAGCGTCACGTTGCCGGTGTTCGTCACCACGAACTGATAGGTGATGACGTCGCCTTCCGTATACGGACCCGCCGAGGTCACCGACTTCGCCACTTCCAGGCCGGCATCCTGCGCCAGCGGAGTGGTTTCGGTGTCATCGTCCGTCACCGGATCCGGCGCCGGGCCGCCCGGAGGCGTCGGCGGCTGGCCGCTCGCGGTCGCGGTGTTCTCCACCTGGCCGGCGTCCACGTCGCCCGGCCGCACGGTGTACACGTTGTCCGTGCAGGTCAGGGTCTGCGTCGCACCCGGCGCCAGGGTCGCGATCACCGGGCAGTCCAGCGCGGGCAGCAGCGGGTCGCTCACCGACACGTTGGTCAGCGCCACGTTGCCCGTGTTCTCCACCGAGAACACATAGGTGATCGTGCTCTCGTCGGCCGAGAGCGTGCCGGTCTTCGTCAGCTCGAGCGAAGGCCGGTGCACGGGATGTTCGGTCGTACAGTCAACGCAGACCGGATCGGGGCCACCACCACCTTCGCCCGTCACGCTGTTACCGACGGTGTTGCCGGCATCCGCATCGACAGTCGCGACATAGGTGACGCTGTGCGAACCGACCGCGGCACCCGCAGGCAGGGTGAACACATGGATCGGCGCGTTGGCGCCGTTGTGGCTGAAGCCGCCCGGGCTGCTCACGCTGTCGAAGGTCAGGCCGGCGCCCAGCGTATCGCTCAGCACCACGGCGCTGGTGGTCGGTGCGTTGGCAACGGTGACGGTCAAGGTGTAGGACACCTGGGC
The DNA here is from genome assembly GCF_054052065.1 of Luteimonas sp. A537. Taxonomy (NCBI): domain Bacteria; kingdom Pseudomonadati; phylum Pseudomonadota; class Gammaproteobacteria; order Lysobacterales; family Lysobacteraceae; genus Luteimonas; species Luteimonas renzhihongae. The sequence goes on along the minus strand of NZ_JBSVRH010000003.1, from coordinate 685,432 downwards.
GCCCGGCAGGACCGGGACGCCGCTGGCCGGGTCCGCGCTCTTTGCGACCGTCACCGACGGCGCGATTGGCAGGATCTCGCTGCAGCTGTTGCCCGCGGCCGCGCAGTCCACGCCGTCGACGGCCACCTGGTTCACGATCTCCGTGACCCCGTCCGCCAGCGGATCGTCCACCCTGACGACGAAGTCCAGGATCACCGAACTGCCCGGATTGATGGTCAGCTCTGCGGTATTGCTGCAGCTGTTGAGGTAGCAGGTGAAGTCATTGCCGGCCGCGACGACCTCGGTGTTGGCCGGGATGCCCTCGACCACCGCGCCCACCGGCACGATCGCCGTCTCGGTGTTGCTGATGTTGGTGACTTCAATCTGGTACGTGACGACGTCGCCAGGGGAGACCGCGACGCCGGAGGCCGCGGGCTGGCCATTGATCTGCGAAACGGTCTTGGCGACCGTCAGGTCGAACTGGGCCGGGCGGTTGGTGATCTCGCAGTCGATGTTGTCGCCGGGCTGTCCCGAATCGATGACGATCTGCGGCGGATTGGCCGGGTTATAGGCCTGGTCGATCAGGATGGGACCGCCCACGACCTGACACGTCACCCAGCGGCTGTACTGGCCGAGCACCGAGCTCGAGCCGGGTGCCATCACCTCTTCGAGTACCAGCCGGTTGCCCGGCATCGCCATGGCGCTGATCCAGGGCGATGTGGTCGTGGCGGCGGTCGTGGTGCCGGTGGCGACCTCGGTACCGACCGCGTTGCTGATCCGGTAGGCGAACTGGTCCTGCGGCGCAATCCGGCCTTCCGGCAGCATCTTGCGCAGGCGCACGCTGCCCCAGCGCACGCCAATCGCGAAGCCCTGTCCCGCATTCGAGTGGATCTGCGCCATCACCGTGAACGGTGCCGGCGAGTTCGGATCGCGATTCGCGGCCAGCACGACCGTGTTGGCATTGCCGTTACTTGTGCCGGTGAAACGCGCGCAATCGACGTAAGTGGACAGGCAGGCGGAGCTGGCCGGTGGCGTTGATCGCGAAACGTTGTTGCTCGCACTGTCGCCGAGCCATTCCATCACCACCCACGGCTGCCCACCCGAAACAACGCCGAAATCCATGTGTTCGGGATTGCTGTTCAGACGCTCGGCGTCGGCCATGATGATCTGGAACGGCAGATCGTTGATTTCCCGCCCGTCAGGCGCGAACAGACGTACGTCCTCCAAGGTCAGCACGACGCCATTGCCGCGCCCGTTCTCCGGCGTGTTCAAAGCCGCCGCGTTCGGCGTCAGGATCGTGTAATAGCCGGACGTGCCGCTGAAGTGCGAGCCGGTCCAGGCCGGTGCCTGCAGGACCCGCAGCCCGGGGTTGGCGTGCGTACCACCCGTTATCCGTGCGGTATACGTGATTCGCGAGCCATCCGGCAGGGCAACGTCGTAATCCCTGCTGGTTCCCGGCGTGCCTCCCGCGAGGTCCTGGTTGACACTGCCGAACTGGAACCAGCAGATTTCGGCGACGTGTGCGCCGCTGGAGTTCGGGTTGGCCAGGCGGCAGTCGGACTGGATGGCCTGCGCATGGACGACGCCGGGCAGCAACAAGGCCAGCAGCATTCCCATGAACACCATGGCCCACGCGCGCGCCAGCGCACCACTCTTCGAACGATCGAAATTCACGCGTAGATCCCCTGCAGATTCATTTTTCCGGCACGTCGGCCGCACTCATTCCCGGAGGCGGTGCCGGGCTGGTCGACATCGACCGGCAAGCCCGCGCTGACCACCCCACTCGCTCCAAAATTCGTTGAGCCCTGGGCACTTCAAACCCCAACCCGGCAAGCAGAAACCGTGCCAAGCGTCACATATTTGCCAGCGCTGCTCACAACAAGACCGGTACGCAACTCACAGCATCGGCGCGCAAGCCCATCAAAACCGCATTCATATTAGCCAAATGCTGACTCGTCGCGTCACTCAACGCCTGCCTGTGGCCTATTCCGCCCCGATGTCGCGTCCGCTCTTGCGCCACCTCGGCCCGCGAGCGGCCGGCCTTCACGGTTTTTTTCGCGCAGCTTCAAGGCCCGCGCGTACGGCGCACCAGCCCAAGCGGCTGTGCGGAAATGAGGCGGAAATCAGGCGGAAATCAGGCGGAAGGTTACATGCCGCTAAAGTGTGATTCACGCACGATTTATTACGAACTCTCACCGCGCGTGAAGTTTGGCCCTGGAGTACCGGCTGCCGTGCACCGGGGGCCGCGACGCCGCTGTCGTCGTCACCCACGCAAGGGAAGGAAGTGCTCGGCGACCTGGCACCCCTGCTCCGCCAGGCGCCGGTGCGGAGATCACGCTGCACATGGAGCTTCCGCCGAGCCCGTGCCCGATCACCTTCGACCGCGCACAGCTCGGTCAGGCCATCCTCAACCTGGCCACCCCGGCGCCGACGCCGCGTCCTACCAGGCCAGCATGTAGCCCACGCCGCGCACCGTCTTCAGTGGCAGCCGGGTGCCGGTTTCCTGCAGGCACTTTTGCCGCAGCCGATGGACCAGCATTTCAAGCCGGTGCGGATCGAACTGGTGCACGTCCTCCACCAGGCCGCCGATCAGGGTCTCGCGCCGAACCGGCACCCCCTGCGAGGCGACCAGCAGCGAAACCACCTGCCTTTCGGCCAGGTTGAGCACCACCGCCGAACCGCAGGGCGCGACGATGTTCCAGCCCTGCGCACCCAAGCGCCATCCGTCTTCGTTTTCGTTTTCGTCTTCGGCAACTGCACCGGCACCGTCCGCCATCAGGCCACGGGCTGCCGGTACATCCCGGCCCGGACCACGCGGACGGGTCCTCTGCGCCACGTTGCGCAGCGTCGCGACGAGTTCCTGCAGCTCCACCGGCTTGCCCAGGTAGGCATCCACTCCCGCCTCCAGCCCGCGCATGCGGTCGGCCGGGGAAACCCGTCCGCTCAGGATGACGATGCCCACCCCGGGCAGCGTGTCCCGCAGATGGCGGGCGATCTCCACCCCGCTGCCGTCCGGCAGGCCCACGTCGAGAAGCACCAGGTCGAAGCGCTCGGACAGAAGCGTCCGGTACAGCGCAAGCGCGCTGCCGAAGCCGACGGGAGTGAATCCGGAGTGCTTCAGCAGCGGAAGCAGGATCGCATCGCGGTATTCGGGATCGTCCTCAACCACTGCGATCGTCAGTGGTTCCATGGGCGCCACCTCGCATCCGGTGTCTTGCAGGCACCGCGCCGCATGACGTGACTGGTGGGCCGTGATGGATTCGAACCATCGACCAGCGGATTAAAAGTCCGATGCTCTACCGACTGAGCTAACGGCCCGGAGAGGAGCGGATTATGTCATGCCGTCCCCGTGGCCGCAGCGCCTGATCCCGGTCAATGCGCGGTGCAGGCGCGGCGGCCGATACTGTCGGCATGTCTTCCGACGCCGCGCATATCCCCGACCCCGACGGCATCGCCCGCCTTGTGCACGCGTTCTACGCGCGTGCGCGCACCGACTGGCTGCTCGGCCCGGTATTCGATGCGGCGGTGGATGACTGGGACGAGCACCTCGACACCCTGGTCCGCTTCTGGTGCTCGGTGCTGCTGCGCGCGGGTACGTACCGCGGCAATCCGATGGCCGCGCACCGCCCGTTGGGCGTGGACGACCAGCATTTCGCACGCTGGCTGGCGCTGTGGGACGCAACCGCGCGCGAGGTGCTTCCGAAGGCGCAGGCCCGGCACGTCTTCGAAACCGCCCAACGCATCGGCCGCTCGCTGCGCATCGGACTGGAGATCGATCCGCTGCGCCGGCTGCGACGCGCCAGCGATGAACCCGCCTGCCTCCATCGCCGCAGCGGCGACAACGGCGACGCGGACCCGGACCCTCAGTCCAGGTAACGCGTGGTGTCCGTGGCCCCGGCGGCCGCGAAGCCCTCGGCCCGCAGCACGCAGGCATCGCAATGCCCGCAGGCGCGGCCGTCGTCGTCGGCGCGATAGCACGACACCGTCTGCGAGAAATCCACGCCCAGGCGCAGCCCTTCGCGCACGATGTCGCCCTTGGACAGATGCTGAAGCGGCGCATGCACGCGGATACCGGCCCCATCCACGCCGGCCTGCGTCGCGAGGTTGGCCAGGCGCTCGAACGCGTCGATAAACTCCGGCCGGCAGTCGGGATACCCGGAATAGTCGACCGCGTTGACGCCGCAGAAGATGTCCGCCGCGCCCACCACTTCGGCCCAGCCCAGCGCGATCGACAGCATGATGGTGTTGCGGGCCGGCACGTAGGTGACCGGAATGCCGGCACTGCCAGCCTCGGGCACCTCGATATCGGCGGTCAGGGCCGAGCCGCCTATCGCGCGCAGGTCGACGCTGACCACCTTGTGCGCGACGGCGCCCTGGGACGCTGCCAGGGCGACAGCGGCTTCGAGCTCGGAGGTGTGGCGCTGGCCATAGGCCACGCTCAGCGCATGCACCGCGAAACCCTGTTCGCGGGCCAGGGCGAGGACGACGGCGGAATCCATGCCCCCGGAGACCAGTACGACTGCGTTGTTCAAGATGCGGACTCCGATGATCCGGTGATGCGACCCCGGGGCGATGCGTGCTGGCGCCTTGGCACGGACTTCACCGCCCGGGCTCGTCGTTCCAGAGGATCTTGTGCAGCTGCATCTGGAAGCGCACCGGCAGGCGGTCGGCAACGATCCAGTCGGCGAGCTGGCGCGCATCGACCTCGGACTTGCTCGGCGAGAACAGCACGTCGCAGCGCCGGTCCAGTGCATGGCGCGCCATCGCTTCCCGGGCCCACTCGTAGTCGGCGCGGCTGCAGATGACGAACTTGACCTGGTCATGCGGCGTCAGCAGGTCGACGTTCGACCAGAGGTTGCGTGCATCCTCGCCGGAGCCGGGCGTCTTGATGTCGAGCACGCGGGACACGCGGGGATCGACTTCGCCGATGTCCAGCGCGCCCGAGGTCTCCAGCGACACGACGTACCCGGCATCGCACAGCCGCCGCAGCAGGCCGATGCAGCGCTTCTGCGCGAGGGGCTCGCCCCCCGTCACGCAGACATGGCGCACGCCGTGGGCGGCGACCTCGGCGAGGATGGCATCGACGTCATGCCATTGGCCGCCGTGGAACGCGTAGGCGGTGTCGCAGTAGGTGCAGCGCAGCGGGCAACCGGTCAGGCGCACGAATACCGTGGGCCAACCAGCGTCGCGCGCCTCGCCCTGCAGCGACAGGAAAATCTCGGTGATGCGGAGCCGGTCCGGTGCCGCGACGCTGGTCGCGCCGGTCTCGGCGATAGGGGTATTCATGGCTTTCATTGTAACGCCCAGGCCGGCGCCGGCCTGGCGTCCGGCGCAGCGCTACGCGGGTTCAGCGCAGGCTGTTGAGCTGGATAGAGCGCAGCCTGTCGTCGGCGGTGCGGGCCGCGTCGGTGCCCGGGTACTGCTCGGTGACGCGGGCCAGGGTGGCCTCCGCGGCAACCAGGTCCCGCTGTCCGTACTGCGACAGGCCGATCTTCAGCAGCGAGCCAGGCGCCTTGTCGTGGGTCGGCCAGCGCTGGAGGATGCCCTCGAACTGCGCCTGCGCGCGCGCATAGTCCTGGGTCACGTAGTAACTCTCGCCCAGCCAATACGTGGCGTTGGGCGCGTACGAGCCCGTCGGGTACAGGCGCAGGAACTCGTTGAACAGGTTCGCCGACTGTTCGTAGTCGCCTGCCCGCAGCGCGGCGAAGGCGGTTTCGTAGGCGCCGCGCTCGTCGGCGGCATTGGCCAGCAGGCCGGCGTCGCCGAACACGATCGGGGCGCTCTCTGCGGGCGCGCGCGCAGCGGCCGCACCCGACGCACCGGATGCGCTTGCGGCCGGGATGGCCGCGGCTGGCGCAGCGGCGCCGGCGTCCGTGGGCGCCCCGCCTTCGATCCGGCTCAAACGGTCGTCCACGTCGAGGTACTGGTTGCGCATCGCGGTCTCGAGCGCCTGGTTCTGCTGCTGCAGCTCCTCGACCTGCCCACGCAGCGCACGCAGTTCGTTGCGCATCGCGGTGAGCTGGTTGAGAAGGTCGATGTTGCCCTGGTTGTTGGCGGCCTGCGATTCGAGCGCGGCCACGCGTTCACCCAGGCTGGCGCGCTGCGCGGCGGCGGGTGGCGCCACGAGTACCGCCGACACGGCGGCAACGAGGGCGAAGCTGGTCAGGAAATGGCTGCGGGTCATGGCCTTCGCATCTGATGTTCGGAGTTCATAAAGACAATCGGCAGCTGGCGGGGTTCCCGCCAGCTGCCGACGTGTTGCTGCCGTGCCGCCGATCAACGGGCGGTGTAGGTGATCTCCACCCGACGGTTCTGCGCCCAGCAATCCTCGCTCGAGGCGGTGCAGGTCGGGCGCTCTTCGCCGTAGCTGGTCACCGTCTGCTGGCCGTCGGACCCACCGTTGGCCTGCAGCGCGGACGACACACCGTTGCCGCGGCGCTCGCCGAGGCCAAGGTTGTAGTCACGGCTGCCGCGCTCGTCGGCATGGCCTTCAAGCGTGATGCGGGCCGAAGGACGGTCGCGCAGGTACTTCGCATGGCAGGCCATTGCCGCCTGGAATTCCGGACGCACCGACTCCTGGTCGAAATCGAAGTAGATGGTGCGCTGGCGCAGGCAGGCGTCGGTGTCCAGGTCCTCGGGACCGTAGGCACCCGGCGTGGTGGCCGGCTGAGTGGTGGTGGGGGTGGTCGGGGTGGTGTCGACCGGCACTTCTTCCTTGACCTTCTTGGAGCAGGCAACGGCAGCCGTGCAGAGCAGGGCCGTGAGCAGAACGCGGGTTGTGGTCTTCATCTCTCGTCGATCCTTCAGATGGGCAGTACTTCACATTGCTGTATCGGCCGTGCACGCGATGTCAGCGTTCGCGGTACGGTCCCCACGCCGGCTCGCGGACGTTACCGTCGGCAAGTACCAGCCGCTGGCGGACGCGTCCGTCGGCGGAAACGGCATACAGGACTCCCCTGCTGCCTTCCCTGCCCGCGTACAGCACCATGCTGGCGTTCGGGGCGAAGCTCGGCGATTCGTCGAGCGACCCTGGCGACAGCGTGGACCAGCGGGGCGTGCCTAGGCTGCGGTCCAGCAATGCAATACGGTATACGTTTCCTGAACCCTGCGCCACGGCGATCTTTTTATCGTCGAACGAGACCGTCGGGCTGGCGTTGTAATTGCCCTGGAACGTCGCCCGGGTCGCGCTGCCGCCGGTGGCCGGAACCTGGTAGACCTGCGGCCTTCCGCCACGGTCGGAGGTGAAGTAGATGCTGCGCCCGTCGGCGCTCCAGGTGGGCTCGGTATCGATGCCGATCTGGGTGGTCAACTGGGTCAGGGCCTTGCTGCCGAGATCCATCACGTAGATTTCCGGGCTGCCGCTGCGCGACAGGGTCAGCGCCAGTTTGCCGCCATCAGGCGAGAACGCCGGCGAACTGTTGATGCCGCGGAAGCTCGCCACCCGCTCGCGGGCACCGGTACCCAGGTCCTGGATGTAGATCGCCGAATTGTTGTTGTGTTCGAAGGAGACGTAGGCCAGCTTGCGGCCGTCGGGGCTCCAGTCGGGCGACATCAGCGGCTCGGTCGAGCGCACCACCACCTGCGGGCTGTGGCCGTCGGCGTCGGCGACCATCAGCGCGTAGTTGATGTTCTCGCCGGTGCCGGTGGAGGTCACGTAGGCGATGCGCGTCCAGAAAGCGCCGCGCACGCCCAGGATCTTCTCGTAGATGGCGTCGGCGATCTGGTGGCCGACATCGCGCATGGCGTTGGCGCGGCCGGTCATGGCCACGCCGAGCAGGCGCTCCTGCTTGGCGACATCGAACAGCTCGTATTCAACCCGGTAGGCGCCGCCGCCGGCATCGACCACGCGGCCGACCACGAGGAAGTCCTGCTTGAGCGTGCGCCAGGTGGCGTAGTCGACTTCGCCGCCGCGGGTCGGCCGGTCGACCATGTCCTGCTCGGGGAGGCCGCGGAACTGGCCGGAGCGCGCCAGGTCCTCGCGCACCACGCGCGCGACGTCGGTGTCCGGAGCCGCACCGGCGCCGAGGTAGGGCATCGGCACCACCGCGATCGGAAGCGCCTGGGCGTTGCCGCCGACGATGTCGATCTCGAGGCCGCCCTGCTGCGCGAAGGCGGCGAACGGCAGGAGGAGTGCAAGGCAGGCGACAAACCACGCACGCGTGGTGGCCGGCCGGCGATGGGATCGGGTCATGTAACAGGCTCCGGAAAGGACTGCGGGAGAGAGGGTGACAGCATGGCCGTGAAGGCGCTCACAAGGATGAACGGCGGGCTCAGCGATCCCGGGCTTCGAAGTTCAGGTTGAGGGTGCGGTTGAACACGCTTTCAAAACCGGCGTAAGGCAAGGGCTGCGCCTTGAGCACCGCGGCCTCGACCGATCGGCGGCCCAGGTCGTCGAAGGGGCAGGACGGCGAAACCTCGGCCCTGACGACCGTGCCGCCGCGTACCTGGGTGATCGTGATCCGGCACCGCTGTCCAAGTGGCACGTTGTCCGGCCGCGTCCAGTTGCTGAGGATCGCCTCCATGATCGCGGCCTGGTACTGCGCCTGCAGGCCGGCATCCACGCCTTCGTTGCCTGGCGGCGGGGTGCCGGCCGACGAGGCCTGTTCCGAGGCCTGGTCCGCCCTGCTCTGCGCGATCCGCTCGAGCCTGCTCCGGGCTTCGCGCTGTTCACGCTGCGCCTGCTCCTGCTCGCGCCGGATCTCGGCCAGCTTCTCCTGTGCCAGCCGACGCTTTTGCTCGGCCTCTTCCTTGCGCTTGCGCTCGGTCAGGTCGATCTGCTCCTGGCGACGCTTTTCCTCCGCTTCGCGCTCCGCGGTTTCGCGCGCGATCGCATCGCGGCGCACTTCCTCCTGGTCCACGGGCGAAGGCTCCGGCACCTGGACCTGCGGCGTTGGCTGCTGCTCGATCGGCGCGTCTTCCGGCAGCGGCACCGGGATCGGCTGCGGCTCGGGCGCGGCATCTTCGACCACCACCGGCTCCGGCTCAGGCACCGGCTCACGCTCCGGCGGCAACGGCTCCGGCTCCGGCGGCGCCGGCTCGGGGCGGTTGCGCAGGGTCTGCTGCATCGCCGCCGACAGGTCGCCGACATCGATCAGCTCGGCGCTGATCGGTGAACCGGCGGCCGACGGCGGTGCCGCCTCCCGCGTCCACCACAGACCCGCGAACATCAGCGCGAACAGGGCGGCGTGGAGCAGCACGGCCAGCACCACCGCGCGCGTGGTATCGGCGCGTTCCTCCCGCATCAGGGTGCGCCGCCCTGCCTGGGATCGCTCATCAGGCCGACGCGCTCCACGCCCGCGTTCTGCAGCAGCGCCATCGCGTCCATCACGTTCTGGTAGCTGCCGGCGCCGTCGGCGGCGACGAACACCGCAACGTCGGCGTTGTTTGCCACCAGCGCGCGCACCTTGGCGCTGAGCGTGGTCGGGTCCACGGCCTCGTTGCTGCCGGCTTCAACGGCAAGGAAATAGTTGCCGCCCGCATCCACGCTCACCACCACCGGATCCTTCTGCTCGGTGATCGACTTGGCATTGGATTCGGGCAGCTGCACGTCAACGCCCAGGTTCATCAGCGGCGCGGTGACCATGAAGATGATCAACAGCACCAGCATCACGTCGATGTAGGGCACGACGTTGATTTCGTTCTTGAGCTGGCGGCGCTTGCCGCGGCGGGACCGGACGGCCATGGATCAGTCCTCGCCGGCCGAGGACTGGCGCTCCAGGATCGAGGAAAACTCCTCGGAGAACGCGTCGTAGCGGCCGGCGACGCGCTCGACCTTGGTGGCGAAGCGGTTGTAGGCCCAGACCGCCGGGATCGCCGCGAACAGGCCCATGGCGGTCGCGATCAGCGCCTCGGAGATGCCGGGGGCGACGCTTGCGATGGTCGCTTCCTTGACGTTCACCAGCCCCTGGAACGCGATCATGATTCCCCAGACCGTGCCCAGCAGGCCGACGTAGGGCGCGATCGAGCCGACGTTGGCAAGGAACTCCAGGTTGTGCTCAAGCCCGTCGAGCTCGCGCGAGCTGGCCACGCGCATGCCGCGCTGCGCACCTTCCAGCTTGGCCCGGCTGTCGCCACCGCGGCGCTGGCCGCTGCGGCTGTACTCGCGGAAGCCGGCTTCGAAGATCGCCTCCAGGCCCTCGACCTCGCGGTTGCGCTCGCTGGCGGCGCTGTAGAGCTTGCCGAGGTCGGCACCGGACCAGAAACGCTCCTCGAAGCGGTCGGCCTCCTTCTCGGCGCGGTCGATCAGGCGCTTCTTGCGGAAAATGATCACCCACGAGGCGATCGAGGCGAACAGCAATACCAGCATGACCAGCTGCACCGGCAGCGACGCGTGCAGGATCAGGTGCAGCAGGTCCAGCTCGCCCCCGGTGGTCGGCACGGCTGCGGCCTGGGTGGCGGCGTCCGCGGCAAGCGCGGCGCTGTCCGCCGGCACGTCTTCCGGCAGGGGTTCGACGCTGCTCACCTGCATCAGGATGGCCGTTGCACTCATCAATCTTGCTCCGCGTTGGATTCGAGGGATTTGAACTGTTCGTACAGCTGGTCAGGCAGCGCCCGCGGCCGGAAGCTGCGCGCATCGATCGCCGCGACCCGCACCCGCGCCGACGCCAGCCGCTCGCCGTCGCGCCGCACCTCCTGTGCGAACTCCACGCTGGCCCGGCGCACCCGCGCCAGCGCCACGGTGACCTCGAGCGCGTCGTCCAGGCGTGCAGGCCAACGGAAGTCGAGCTCCATGTCACGCACCGCGAACACCAGGTCCCGGCCATCGATCATGGCCTGCTGCCCGTAGCCCAGGCTGCGCATCCATTCGCTGCGCGCGCGCTCCAGGAACGCCACGTACCGCGCGTGGTAGACCACGCCACCGGCATCGGTATCTTCCCAGTAGACGCGGGTCGGAAGGCTGAACAGAGGCATTACGGCGGTACTCACGGCAGGGGGATCGCGGGCGGCGTCGCTCAAAACAGGGTCTCGGCGCCCGGGCCCGGCGGCTGCAGGCCGAGGTGGCGCCAGGCCTTGTGGGTCGCCATCCGGCCGCGGGCGGTGCGCACCAGGAAACCCTGTTGGATCAGGTAGGGTTCGATCACGTCCTCGAGCGTGCCGCGCTCTTCGCTCAGCGCCGCCGCCAGCGACTCGACGCCCACCGGGCCACCGTCGAAGTTCTCGATGATCAGGTTGAGCAACCGGCGGTCGAGGTTGTCGAAGCCCTCGGGATCGACCTTGAGCATCTCCATCGCCGCATCCGCGACCTCCTTGTCGATGTGGCCGGCGGCGCGGACCTGGGCGTAATCGCGCACCCGGCGCAGCAGGCGGTTGGCGATCCGAGGCGTGCCGCGCGAACGCCGCGCGATTTCGTCGGCGCCCTCGGGCGCGCAGTCGATGCCGAGGATCTGCGCCGAACGGCGCACGATCCGGGTCAACTCGGCGGCGCTGTAGAACTCCAGCCGCTGGACGATGCCGAAGCGGTCGCGCAGCGGCGCGGTCAGCAGGCCCGCGCGGGTGGTGGCGCCGATCAGGGTGAACGGCGGCAGGTCGAGCTTGATCGAGCGCGCCGCCGGGCCCTCGCCGATCATGATGTCGATCTGGAAGTCCTCCATCGCCGGGTACAGCACCTCCTCGACCACGGGCGACAGGCGGTGGATCTCGTCGATGAACAGCACGTCGTGCGGCTGCAGGTTGGTCAGGAGCGCGGCCAGGTCGCCGGCCTTCTCGATCACCGGGCCCGAGGTCGACCGCATGCTGACCCCGAGTTCGTTGGCGATCACGTGGCTGAGGGTGGTCTTGCCCAGGCCCGGCGGGCCGAAGATCAGCACGTGGTCCATGGCCTCGCCGCGGCGCTTGGCGGCCTCGATATAGATCGACATCTGCTCGCGCACCGGCTGCTGGCCGAGGTAGTCGGCAAGCCGCTGCGGCCTGATCGAGGCCTCGATGGCAGCGTCTTCCCGCGTGGCGTCGGGGGCGATGATGCGCTCTTCAGTCATGCGCCCATGTTCGCACGCTGCACCCCGGCGGGGCATCTGTGGAGCGGTCCGCGGGAGCTGCACCTGGGGAGCTCACTGGGGGAACTCACTTAGGGAGCTGCACTTGTGGGAGCGGCTATAGCCGCGATGCAGGCCGCTCCCACAGGTTGCAGCTCCCCTCAGATCTCGACCTGCGCCCCCAGCTCCACCAGGCGGTTGCCGGGAATGCGGAAGTAGGTGTTGGCCGGTGCCGCGTTGCGGTGCATGACCGCGAACAGCTTGTCGCGCCACACCGGCATGCCCACGTGGCGGCTCGCGACCACGGTCTCGCGGCTGACGAAGTACGTGGTGTCCATCGGATCGATGTCGAGCCCCTCGACATCGCAGCCGCGCATCAGCGCCAGCGGTACGTCCGGAATCTCCATGAAGCCGAAGCGCACCGTCACCCGGTAGAAGTCGTCGCCGATGCCGTGCAGCTCCAGTCGCCGTTCGCGCGGCGCGAAAGGCACCGACAGCGTCTCCGCCGTCAGGAACAGGTTGCGCTCGTGCAGCACCTTGTTGTGCTTGAGGTTGTGCATGAGGGCGTGCGGCACCACGCCCGGATCGCTGGTCATGAAGATCGCCGTGCCAGGCACCCGCGCCGGCGGCGCCAGCATCAGGCCGGAGATGAAGGTGTCCAGGCGCAGGCCGCCCGCCTGGACACCTTCGCGCAGCAGCTCCTTTCCGCGCCGCCAGGTCCGCAGCATCGTGAACAGCACGATGCCCAGCACCAGCGGGAACCAGGCGCCCTGCAGGACCTTGGCGCCGTTGGCGACCACGAAGGCCAGGTCGATCAGCACGAAGCCAACGCAGCACGGCAGCACCCAGCGCCGCGCCTTCGGCCACAGCGCGCGGGCCACGATCGCCAGCAGCAGGGTGTCGATCAGCATCGTCATCGACACCGAGATGCCGTAGGCCGCCGCCAGCGAGGACGAGGTGCGGAAACTCAGCACCAGCGCGATCACGATCACCGCCATCGCCCAGTTGATCGCGGGGATATAGATCTGGCCGATGGTTTCGCTGGACGTGTGCATGATGCGCATGCGCGGGATGTAGCCGAGTTGCATGGCCTGGCGCGCAACCGAGAAGCCGCCGGTGATCACCGCCTGGGACGCGATCACCGTAGCCGCGGTGGCGAGCACCACCATCGGCCAGCGCCCCCACTCGGGCACGCCGATGAAGAACGGGTTGCGGATTGCGGCCGGGTCCTCGAGCACCAGCGCGCCCTGCCCCAGGTAGTTCAGCATCAGCGAGGGCAGCACGAACCAGTACCAGCCCAGGCGGATCGGGCGCGCACCGAAGTGGCCCATGTCGGTATAGATGGCTTCGCCGCCGGTGACCGCCAGCACCACCGCGCCGAGGATGAACACCCCGCCCCAGCTGTGCTCGACGAAGAAGCGTCCCGCCCACCACGGGTTGATGGCTTTCAGCACCTCGGGCTCGTGCAGGATGTTGAGCACGCCCAGCGCGGCCAGCGATGCGAACCAGAGGATGGTGATCGGCCCGAATATGCGCCCGACCTTCTCGGTTCCAAAGCGCTGGGTGGCGAACAGCACCCCCAGCACCACCACGGTGATCGGCACGATCCAGTCGTCGAGCCCTGGCGCGACCACCTGCAGACCCTCGACCGCCGACAGCACCGAGATTGCCGGCGTGATCACCCCGTCGCCGAAGAACAGCGAGGCGCCGAACACCCCGAAAATGCCGACCAGGTACACCGATTTCGAACCCGGCTTCAGGCTGCGCTGGGCCAGCGCCATCAGCGCCATGATCCCGCCCTCGCCCTCGTTGTCGGCGCGCATGATGATGGTGACGTACTTGAAGGTCACCACCACCGTCAGCGCCCAGAAGATCAGCGACAGGATGCCGAGCACGGTGTCGTGGTTGGCGGTCAGGCCGTAATGCGGGTTGAAGGCCTCGCGCAGGGTGTACAGCGGGCTGGTGCCGATGTCGCCGAAGACCACGCCGATGGCGCCGACCACGAGGCCCGTCAGGCCGATCTTGCCGTGGCCCGGATCGGACCCGCCTCCATTGCCGCCGCCGTGGTCGCGGCCTCCGCCACGCCTGCCCTGCGACGCAGCTGCGAGCTTGGTTGTACCTTCGGACATCGGATTTCCGTGGAGCGCCGGCTCAGCGAAGCGCGGACTGTAGCGCTTTTCGGATGATGGCTTCGGGTGAATCGCCCTCGACCAGCGCGGCGCGGGCCATGCGCTGGGCTTCGGCCGGCTTGTAGCCGAGCTGCTGCAGGGCGACCGTCGCCTCCGACAGCGGATCGGCGGGCACGCCGGCGCGTGGCAACGCCGTGGCACCGCCCATGATCGCCTCCGCGCGGTCGCGCAGTTCCACCACGATGCGCTCGGCGGTCTTCTTGCCGATGCCCGGGATCCGGGTCAGCGCGGTCACGTCGCCCGCCTGCACCAGGCGCGCGAACTCTTCGACGCTGGCCCCGGACAGGATTGCGAGCGCTATTTTCGCGCCGATGCCGCTGACCCGCTGCACATCGCGGAACAGCCGCCGCTCGGACTCGGTGCTGAAGCCGTACAGCGACACCGAATCCTCCTTCTGCGCGTAGTGCGTGAACAGCGAGACCTCCTTGCCCAGCACCGGCAGCTCGTAGAACGTGCTCATCGGCGCCTCCAGCTCGTAGCCGACGCCATTGACGTCCAGCACCAGCCACGGCGGCGACTTGTGCGCGAGCACCCCCCTGAGACGACCGATCATCTGCGACTCCAGGCCAGTTTTGCATCGATGCCCATCCGCTGCGCGCTGGCGCGGACGTGGGCGTGGGTGATGGCGATGGCCAGGGCATCGGCGGCATCGGCCTGCAGTCGCCCCTTGAGGCCCAGCATGGCGCCGACCATGTGTTGAACCTGGGTCTTGTCGGCGGCACCGCTGCCGACCAGGGCCAGCTTCACCTGGCGTGCGCCGTACTCGCTCACCGGCAGGTCGTGCATGACCACCGCGCAGATCGCCGCGCCGCGCGCCTGGCCGAGCTTGAGCGCCGAGTCCGCGTTCTTCGACACGAACACCTGCTCGATCGCCACTTCGTCCGGGCGATGCTCCTCGATCACGGCGCGCAGCCCGTCCAGCAGCCTGCGCAGCCGCAGCGGCAGGTCGCCGGGCGCGGCCGCTGCGCGAGCAAGCAGGTCCAGCGGCGCGTGGAACACGTGCGTGCAGCGGCCGGCGGCGTCGACGTCGATGATGCCGACGCCGGTGCGCTGCGAGCCCGGGTCGATGCCGAGGATCCTGGTCACGGACGACAGCTTACGCGTATGCGTCGTCGCCGAGCTCGGCGTTGGAGTACACGGCCTGCACGTCGTCGATGTCTTCCAACCACGCCAGCAGCTTGACCACCTGCTGCGCGGTATCACCCTCGACCGCCACGTCGTTGTCGGCGCGCATCGTGACCTCGGCATGCTCCGCCGCGACCCCGGCGGCGGCCATGGCGTCGCGCACGGCGCTGAAATCCTCGGGACTGGTGAGCACGTCGATGGCGCCGTCGTCGGGGTAGACCACGACGTCGTCGGCGCCGGCCTCGATGGCCGCGTTGGTAACGGCGTCCTCGTCCGCGCCCGCGCCATAGCGGAGGATGCCCTGCTTGCGGAACATGAAGGCCACCGAGCCGTCGGTGCCGAGGTTGCCGCCGAACTTGCCGAAGGCGTGGCGCACGTCGGCGACGGTGCGGACCTTGTTGTCGGTGAGGCAGTCGACGATCACGGCGACGCCGCCGGGGGCATAGCCTTCGTAGCGGATCTCTTCGTAGTCGACGCCTTCGAGCTCACCGGTGGCCTTCTTGACGGCACGTTCGATGACTTCCTTGGTCATGTTGGCGGCAAGCGCCTTGTCGATGCCGCTGCGCAGGCGCGGGTTTCCCCCGGGGTCTCCACCGCCGGCGCGCGCGGCGACGGAGATCTCACGGATCAGTTTGGTGAAGGCCTTCCCGCGACGCGCATCCTCGGCGTTCTTGCGGGTTTCGATGGAGGGACCCCTGCCCATGCGTATTACCCATCCTGGAAGTGACTGCAACGCCCGATTTTACCCCTTTCCCGACTCGCCGAAGGCGCGCGGTACGGCGGGTCGCGACCTCTCGCCGAAGCCGCGCGGTACGGCAGGTCGGTGGGTACTCCGTGGGCTGTCCCGCTGCGCGGGCCTTTATGCCCACTACGCACCCCCCAACCCGCCTTGCAGCGCCTTCCCGCAGCCCGCCGGAAAATCAAAGGCGCGACGCTCCTGCCCTTCCCACATCCCACCGCGCTGATTGCAGCGGAGGGTGGGCGGGCATTCCGCCGGCAATAAGGAGCAGCTCCACCGCGACGCCGGCGGAATGCCCGCCCACCCTCTGCCCCCGCCAAACCCACACGTCAGCCAGGGAACCGCCCATTCCTGAGAAAGCCAACCGCCTGCCGCGCAGCTTCGGCAGAAAACAGCAGGCCACTGTGCGAGGCGGCGACAACGACGTGGTCTGCGAGTCCGGGGACACGGGTTTCGTCCATTGCCACGGTGCCGTCGTGGGCGCCTTCGAAGCGCGCGACCAGGGCGCCGAGGCCGCGTGGTCGGTCGCCGGCGATCATGCCCACCTCAACGCCGTCGGGCAGCGTCGTGCAGCCGCGGCGCAGGAGGGCCGCGCTGCGACCGAGGTAGAGCGCGGTCAGGGCCTGGCGCGAGAGGCGCCTGGCCGCGCCGCTGCCGCACAGCGGCGTGGCCAGGCAGACCACCCGCGCTACCGGCAGCGATGGCTCCGCGCGCACTGCTTCGAGCGCCATCAGGCCGCCGAGGCTGTGGGCCACGATGTGGGTCGGTGGCCCGTCGCGGAGGCGGTCGCGCACGGTCGCGACGGCGGCATCGGTGCTGCCGACGATGCTGCGGTAGCCGAGGATCGCGGTCGTGCAGCCGGCGGCGCGCAGGCGCGAGGCGAAGCGCCGCATGACCAGGGGCGGCATCCACAGGCCGTGGAGCAGGAGGACGTGGCGGACGGCCGGTGCTCCCGCGGGTTCGGCCGCGGCTGGTTCAGGAGCCATCGGAGCGGCCGTCGCGGCCGTGGCCGCTCCCACGGGCGGCCGGGGAATCCGGCGCCGGGGTGCCGGAAGGAGCCGGCGTATCCGAGGGGACCGCCGCGAAAGACCCCGGCGCGATACGGCGCAGGATGAACTCGCGGTCCAGGACGCGGCCAACGGGAAACAGGTATTCGCCCACGGCTTCGAAACCGCGGCGCGCGTAGAAGCGCTGGGCACCGAAGTTTTCCGACCATACGCCGATCCACAGCGCGCACGGTCCGTTGCGTTGCAGCCAGTCCATGGCGGTGTCGAACATGCGCGCGCCCCAGCCGCCGTTCTGGTGCGTGGCCATCAGGTACAGGCGCTTGAGTTCGCCATCGCCGGGAGCGACATCGGGGTGCGGCAGGCCGCAGGGCCCGGCGGCGGCGTGGCCGACGGCTTCGCCTTCGTCCTCCAGCAGCCAGACCGCGTAGTCGGGGTGCGAGAGGATCACGCGCTGGCGGCCGACCGCATAGGCCTCGTCGATGAAGGCCTGCAGGTCTTCGGGCGGATAGAGATGACCGAAGGTTTCGGTGAAGCTGCGGGCAGCCAGGCTGGACAGCGTCGCGGCGTCTTCGGGGGTGGCTCGGCGGATGGTCGGGGCCATGTCGTGTTCTTTACCTGCACCTGTACTTGCAACCGCCTGGATGGTGGGTCGCAGTTATGGCTGCTCCTACGAGTGGGGTGGGCCGCAGCTGTAGCTGCTCCTACGGGCGGACGGAGATGTGCACTTCGCGCAGCTGCGCGTCGTCGATCGGTGACGGGGCACCGGTCATGGGGCACTGGGCGCCGGTGGTCTTCGGGAAGGCGATGACGTCGCGGATCGACTCGGTGCCCGCCATCAGCGCGGCGATGCGGTCGATGCCGAAGGCGATGCCGCCGTGCGGCGGCGCGCCGTACTTCAGCGCGTCGAGCAGGAAGCCGAACTTGGCCTCCGCCTCCTCCGCGCCGATACCCAGCAGCTCGAACACCGCCGACTGCATCTGCGGCCGATGGATGCGGATCGATCCGCCGCCGATCTCGTTGCCGTTGAGCACCATGTCGTAGCCGCGGCTGGTGGCGGTGCGGGCATTGGCGCGCAGGTCGTCGACGTCGTCCACTGCCGGTGCGGTGAAGGGATGGTGCAGGGCCACATAGCGCTGCGCCTCGTCGTCCCACTCGAACATCGGGAAGTCCGTGACCCACAGCGGCTTCCAGCCGTCCTCGACCAGGCCGAAGTCCTTGCCGGCCTTCAGCC
Source organism: Luteimonas sp. A537 (assembly GCF_054052065.1). Lineage (NCBI taxonomy): Bacteria > Pseudomonadati > Pseudomonadota > Gammaproteobacteria > Lysobacterales > Lysobacteraceae > Luteimonas > Luteimonas renzhihongae. The sequence continues at coordinate 667,190 of NZ_JBSVRH010000003.1, read as the reverse complement.
GCACCGCGCCCAGGAAGTCGCTGACGGTGTTGTACGCGCCGGCGCCGAAGAACACGATGTCGCCCTTGCCGGCGCCCACCTGCGCGAGCAGCGCCGCGAACGCGGCCTCGTCGAAGAACTTGGCCACCGGCGAATTCACCGCACCGTCCTCGCCCAGCTTGGCGTAGGCCAGGCCCTTGGCGCCGTACTTCGCGGCGTGCGCGGCGTACTCGTCGATCTGCTTGCGCGAGAGCGACGCGCCACCCGGGATGCGCAGCGCGCACACACGCATGCCGTCGACGCCGGCAACGTCGGTGAACACCTTGAACTGCGAATCCTTCACCAGCTCGTCGACATCCACCAGCTCCAGCGCGATGCGCAGGTCCGGCTTGTCGGAGCCGTAGCGGCGCATGGCCTCGTGCCAGGTCATGCGCGGGAACGCGCCCAGCTCGACGTCCATCACCTCGCGGAACACGTCCTGCATCATCTGCTCGACCGTGCCCTGCACCGCGGCTTCGTCCACCCAGGCGAACTCGATGTCGAGCTGGGTGAATTCCAGCTGGCGGTCGGCGCGCAGGGCCTCGTCGCGGAAGCAGCGCGCGACCTGGTAGTAGCGGTCGAAGCCGGCCACCATCAGGATCTGCTTGAACAGCTGCGGGCTCTGCGGCAGCGCGTAGAACTCACCGGCGTGCATGCGCGCCGGCACCAGGAAGTCGCGTGCGCCCTCGGGCGTCGCGCGCGTCAGGATCGGCGTCTCGATGTCCTGGAAGTCGCGCGCGTCCAGCCAGCGGCGCAGCGCGGCCACGAGCTTCGTGCGCGTGCGCATGCGGCGCTGCATCTCCGGCGTACGCAGGTCCAGATAGCGATGCTTGAGGCGGATGTCCTCGCCCGGGTTCTCGTGGGCGTGGAAGGGCAGCGGCTCGGCCTTGTTCAGCACCTCGATCGCGGTCGCCACCACTTCCACCTGGCCGGTGGGGATCTTCGGGTTCACCGACTGGCGGCGGCGCACGGTGCCGGTCACGCGCAGGCAGTCCTCGTAGCCGACTTTCGCCCCGGTCGCGACCACGCCGGCGTTGCCTTCGGCGTCCGACGGTTCGGCCACGACCTGGACGATGCCCTCGTGGTCGCGCAGGTCGATGAAGCACAGGCCGCCGAGATCGCGGGCGACGTCGGCCCAGCCGCAGAGGGTGACGGTCTGGCCGACCATCGACTCGTCGATCAGGCCGCAGAAATGGGTGCGCATGTGGACTCCGGACGCGGGAAACGGGCCGCCTGACAGGCGGAGCCGCCTAGTTTAACTGTGGGAGCGGCCTGTTGACTGTGGGAGCGGCCATGGCCGCGATTGGCTGCGGAGAACCCTTCGCCGCTATAGCGGCTCCCACAAAAGCAGGAGTCACGCCGGAGCGACTAAGCTTGGGGGCCCGCTGTTGCCCCACGCTTCCCGCAATCGACACCTCGCGCCCCCCTGCCGCTACCCCCGCCCCCGCCCCTGCGATCCGCTCCGACATGATCGCAACCGTCCGCCCATTGGCCGCCCTGCTCGCGGGCGCGGCGCTGCTGCTGATGGGCGCCGGGCTGCTGAGCACGCTGTTGGCCGTGCGCGGGCGGATCGAGGGCTACGACGACCAGGTGCTGGGACTGGTGATGTCGGCCTACTTCGCCGGCTTCTTCCTGGGCACCTATGCCGCGCCCGGCCTGATCCAGCGGATCGGCCACATCCGCGCGTTCGCCTTCTATTCCGCCCTGTGCGCGGCCACCGTGCTCCTGCACCCGATCCTGGTGTCGCCCTGGGCCTGGGCGCTGCTGCGGCTGGGGACCGGCATCGCGCTGGTCGGCCTGTACACGGTGATCGAGAGCTGGCTCAACGTGCAGGCGCCGCCCGAGCAGCGCAGCCAGGTGTTCGCGATCTACATGGCGGTGAGCCTGCTCGCACTGGCGGCGGGCCAGTGGCTGATCGGGCTGTGGTCGGCGGCGGGCTTCGTGCTGTTCAACCTGGTCGCCATCCTCATCTGCCTGGCGTCGCTGCCGGTCACCGCCAGCCGGATGGTGCAGCCCGAACTGCCGCCGATGCCCCGGCTCGCGCTGAAACAGCTGTTCCGCGTGGCCCCGGCCGGCGCCTTGGGCGCGCTGCTGGCGGGCATGGCGGTGGGCAGCTTCTGGGGACTGGGCGCGGTGTTCGCGAGCCGGCTCGGACTGGGCCTGAGCGGCGTGGCGCTGCTGGTGAGCGCGACCATCCTCGGCGGCGCGGCGCTGCAGTGGCCCATCGGCCGCCTGTCCGACGGCAGCGACCGCCGCACCGCGCTGGTCGTGGTCTGCGTGCTGGCCGCGGCCATCGGCCTGGTCATGATGCTGCCCGCGGGCCAGTCCGGTCTGCCGCTGTACGCACTCTGGTTCTGCTTCGGTGGCCTGGCGTTCGCCATCTACCCGATCTGCATGGCCCACCTGCTCGACCACCTGCCGCCGGAAAGGACCCTGGCGGCGGGAAGCAGCCTGCTGCTGCTCAACGGCGTCGGCTCGGCGTTCGGCCCGGCCTTGGCCGGCGTGGCGATGACCCGCTACGGTCCCGAGGCGCTACCCGCGTTCTTCGCCGCGACGCTGTTCCTCGCCGCCCTGGTCGCCGGCGGTCGCCGCCTGTTCTACCCGCGCGACAACGACACGCCATCGGTGTTCCACCTGATGCTGCGCACCACGCCGTCCGCGATCGAACTGCTGCCGGAAGTGGACGCAACGGAGATCGATGAGGCGGAAGCCCCCTGATCCCCCTCCGCGGCAACGCGGGAATCAGGGACCCAGGCCCATGCGACTCTTCCCCCGCTTGCGGGGGAAGATGCCCGAAGCGCAGATGGGGGCGAAGCTTGCGACAGCCGCCGAAGCCGCGGCCGCCGCCGACTCACCCAGCGTCGGGCTTGGCCGCAGCCGGCTTCGCCGCGGGAGGCGCAGCTGGCGCAGCGGGACTGTTCGTCTTCGCCGGCGCATCACCGGCGGCGGTCCCGCTTTCCGCCTTGCCAGCGCCTTCGCCACCTTCGGCGAGGTTGCGCTTCTTGTCGCCGTCCTTCTTGAAGTCGGTCTCGTACCAGCCGCTGCCGGCCAGGCGGAATGCAGGCGCGGTCAGCTGGCGACCGACTCCCCCGCTGGCACCGCACGCCGGGCAGGTGTCCGGATCCGCGTCCGAAAGCTTCTGCAGACGATCGAAATCATGCCCGCACAGGGCACAGCGGAACGCATAGATCGGCATAGCGATGGTGTCGATTCGTTGATATGGAGATCGCGCAATCTGGGGCCGCGGACGCGGAATTCAAGCCGCGGGCCTCGCGGGCTCCCCCGGCGGAGCCACTGCCGGCGTCGCCTCCACGCAGAACGCGCGATCGCGCCCTTCGCGCTTGGCGGTGTACAGCGCGGCGTCGGCGCGCTCCACCAGGTCGATATCCTGCAAGTGCAGCGCCGGGTCGAACGTTGCAATGCCGATGCTGACGGACACGATGGCGGCGGTGGGCGACTTGCCGTGCGGCACCTTCAGGCGGCGCACGTCTGCGACGATGCTGTTGGCGATGCCAAGCGCCGACGCCGCCGTACTCTCGGGCAGCACCAGCGCGAGTTCGTCGCCGCCATACCGCGCCGCCATGTCACGCGGTCGCCGCGCCCAGCCGTCCAGCACCCCCGAGACACGACGCATCACCTGGTCCCCGGCCTGGTGGCCGTAGGAGTCGTTGAAGGTCTTGAAGTGGTCGACGTCGACCAGCAGCAGCGACAGGGGCCGGCCCGCACGCCGCGCCGCGCGAAGTTCGCGTTCCAGGGTGGCATCGAACATGTGCCGGTTGGCCAGCCGGGTCAGGCCGTCGGAACTGGCAAGGCGCTGCGAACGGAGGAACTGGTGGACCACGAGCGCCAGGTAGCCGGCAAGCAACACCGCGACCGTCGGCGCAGGCGCGAACCATGCTTGCCCGAACTTCAACAGTGTGGCGCTGGCCGCGAACGTCGCCAAGATCGCCAGCAGCATCACCACCCACCCGCGCCGCACGCGTGCACGCTCGCGGTAGAGCAGCAGCGGCAGCAGCAGCACCCCGACGCCCAGCAGCAGTTGCCATGGTCGCTGCAGCGCGGTCACGGCCGCGCCCTGTTCGAGCATGTTGAGGGCGTTGGCGTGGTATTCCAGGCCGGAGATGCGCTCACCGACCCCGACGCCGGGCACCAGCACGTCGCGGGCGATACCGGTTGCCGAGACGCCCACCAGCACCCAGCGATCATGCAGCAGCGCTGGCAGGACCTCGCCGCGCAGCACGTCGATGTACGACACCTCCTGGAAGCCGCGCGTCGACACGAACGGGATCATGACGCGGTGGTCGCGACTCCACTGGTAGGGCGACGGCGCAGGCGCATCCGCGCCGGGGCGCAACCCGGGCAACTCCGCACGCGGCGTCACGCCGGCATGCAGCTCGTGCAGCGCAAGGGCCAGGGCCGGCCAGTGCGCGGAACCCAGTCCCGCGTACAGGGCCGCTTCGCGCACCACGCCATCGCTTCCGGCCGCCACCTCGACATGCCCCAGCGCCGCGGCCGCGTCGATCAGCGGGGCCAGCGGCATCTGTTCGATCAGCGGACCCTCGGGCCCGGAGGGCTCGGCCATCACCGGCAGGACCACCTTGCCGTTGCGACGGATGGCGCGCGCCAGCGCCGCATCACCCGACGGATCGCTGGCGTTGGCCTCGGCGAACATCAGGTCCAGGGCAATGCCGCGCACGCCTGCCGGCTCCAGCCGGTCGAGCAGCGCCGCATGCACGCCGCGCGGCCACGGCCACCGGCCGAGCGCGGACAGGCTCCTGTCATCCACGGTCACCAGCAGGATGCGATCATCCGCGGCCGGCGCGAACGCGGCCTGCAGTCGATCGTAGACCCACGCATCCACGCGCCAGGTCATCGACGTGAGAGTCAGCACGGCCACCGCCGCGGCCCCGGCAGCGCCGGCCAGGATCCGCATGTACACGCCCTGCAGCGACCAGCTGCGCATGCTAGAGCACGATCAACACGGCGGCGGCGATACCCAGCAACACGCGGCACGCGCCGCAGCCCACCTTGAGCGCCTGGGTCGGACCCACCGGGTGGGCATAGCCGTCGCTCTCCACGACCTGCACGCGCATGTGCCACGTCCCGGTGCCGATATCCGGCAGCGCGATGAGGTTTTCATCGACGAGGTGCTCCTCCGCGAGCGTGCTGAAGTCGGCCTTGCGCGACAGCTGGAAGCGATAACGTTGCCCCTCGCCCGCACTCTGCCAGCCGACCTGCAGGATCTTTCCGTCGCGATCGGCCGTCGGCATGGGCGGGGCGTCGGCCGCGCGCACGGCGAACGGCACCGGGTCCCCAAACGGACCGCGACGGCCGGTCGCGTCCACGGCTCCGATCCGCCAGTAATACGTATCCGGCTCGAGTTCAACCGGCGTGCGCAGCTCCACGGCGGTCACCTCCTCACGATCGACCAGCAGATCGCTGAAGTCCGCGGTGCGCGCCACCTGTACGCGATAGCTCGCGGCCCCCTCGGATGCCGTCCAGCGTAGCCGCGGTCGCGGGCCCGCGACCTCGCTGTCGACGCCCGGACTCACCGTGAACGGCGGGCCGGGCTGGGCTGCGATCTGGAGCACGCGCACCGCATCCAAGCCTTCGAGTCCGCGCTCGTCGATGCCACGCACGCGCACATGCACGGTGCCTGCCGCCTGCACGTCCAAACGCGCGGCGGCAGCATCGACCCTCACGTCCTGCAGCAAGGTGCGGAAATCGTCGTGCGAACTGGCCTGCAGCCGGTAGCCGCGTGCACCGGGCAGCGGGGCCCACGCAAGCTCCGCCGGGATCCACTGCACGGTATCGGGCAGCCGCACCAGGTCCGGCGCGGGCAGCAGCGGGACGGGCGTGATCGGGCCCTGCCCCGCATCGCCATGCGTACCGAGCCCCGCGCCCACCTGCACCCGACGGCCGCCACCCTCGACATCCACGCGCCCGCGATAGACTTCGGACCGGCTGGCTTCACCGTCGCTCGCCACCCGGAAACCCGTGCCGCGCACGCTGGTCATCAGCCCGGGCGATTCCACGGAAAAGTGCGATCCCGGACCACGCCCCGGCTTGACATCGTGGCTGGTCCTACCACGCGGCAGACGCAAGCGCGTGTCGACCATGCCGGTGCGCCCCCACGCGCTCAGGCGGTCGAGGTGCAGTTCGCTGTCAGCCAGCAGTTGCAGGCGCGAACCATCCGCGAACTCCAGCGTGAGGCTCGCGTTGGACGCGGTGCGCAACATCGTGCCCGCGCCCAGCATCTGGTCCACGGTGGCCGGCACGGCAACGCCGGATGCCTCGTCCGCATATACCGAAATCGATCCCGACACGGCCACCACCCGCGCCTTGGCCGGCTGCACGCGCAGCCACGCCAGCGGGAAGCGCATGACCGAGCCCGGTTCCAGGCGATAGGGGTCGTCCACCCCGTTTAAGGCCTGCAGCTGCTGCCACGGCACGGCGGGGCGCATGTGTGCACGCGCCAGGTCCCATACGTTGTCGCCGGGGCGGACACGGTAGCGCCATTCCTGCGCCGCCACGTCCAAGGACGCCAGCATCGCGAACAGCGCCAACAGGGCGGGAGCCAGCCGCTTCAGCAACGACGGTGGACGGCGGCGGGACGCAAGCATGGCATGAAGGGAACACGTGCGCGGTACGGGCACGACACTGACGATCGAATTCAAAAGCACCATCCACCAAACCGCTGATGACGCTGATTGTAGGCGAGTGCCTTGGCACGCCCGTGAACGCCACGCGCGTGGCGCGTGGCGTCCGCCGGAGTTTTCGAGGTCAGTCGGCAGAGCCCCAGGGGGCCGGCGGCTCGGCCACCGGCGTCGTCAGGTCGAACTCGACCTGGAACATGCGGCCACCCGGACGCGCCAGCTCATAAAGGAAGCGGCTGCCGGGCTCGATCTCCATCGCCCAGGTATTGGTGGTGGAGACGTCGGCGCCGGTACGGCCGAAGAGCTCGATCGATTCCGCGTCCACCGGGAATTCCTGGCGCACGGCGGTGCCCGCGGTCGCGGTCTCGCCGCCGTACATGGTCTGCTCGTCGGGGCTGCCGTCCTCGTGGCGGTGGTCGTGCTTCAGGCGCAGGCCGTCGTCGGTGCGGGTCAGCACCCAGGTGCGGGAATGGTCGTCGCCAACGTGGAAGGGCACGCGCAGCCCGCGGGTCGGGTCGTCGCAGCCGCGCACGTGCATCACCAGATCCTTGCCTTCGAAAGCGTCGGGTTCGGGCGAAGCAGGCTCGTTGGCGACGATGCGCCCGGCGAAGGCCTGGCCGCAGTGGGTGGCGAGCGCGGCAAGGAAGGCGTCGGCGGGGGCGGCGTCGGGCACCGGGGCGTCGAGCGCCTCGGCGGGTGCGGCGTCGGCGGTGGCAAGATCGGCCGCAGGCGCCTGGTCGGCGGAAGGAGCGCAGGCGGCAAGGGCCACGAGCGCGGCGGAAAGCGCGGAGAGTCGGATGATAGTCATCCGGACACCCTAACCGCCGCCCACGCGGCGGCGCAAACCGCTAGCCCGCTCTCGGTTGCCGATAGACCAGCACCGGGATCGCCGAGTGCGTCAGCACCTTCAGCGTCTCGCTGCCCAGCAGCAATCCGCCGAGTCCGCGGCGGCCGTGCGAGGCCATCGCGATCAGGTCGCAGCCGGCCTCGTTGGCGGCCTCGATGATCGCCTCCCAGGCATGCTCGCTTTCGACCATGCGCACCTGGCAGGGCACGCCCAGCGCCTTCGCGCGCTCCTCGGCCTGCGCCAGGCGACGCGCGCCTTCCTCGCGGGCGATCGTGCCGTAGGCCTCGTAGCCACCGGCCAGCTGTTCGCCGGTCACGCCATAGATGCGGAGCGGCGTGGTCACGGTGAAGAAGGTCACCGACGCCCCGACTTCGCGTGCAAAGGCAAGGCCCTGGTCGATGGCGGACAGGGACAGTTCGGACCCGTCGGTCGGGATCAGGATCTGCTTGTACATGGCACTACCCTCCGTGTTGTCGACCCGGCCTGGACCCGCGGGCAGCGTGCCGCGTTGACCCGGGTCAACCGACTATAGGCCCGGCCCTCAGGCGGCCCCTTCATCCTGGGCGTAGAGCTCAAGCACCACCTCTTCCGCCTGCGCCAGCTCGGCCACCAGGTCGGCCTGGCGCCGCGCCAGGTCCTGGGCACGGTTGCTCCCGGCGGAGTACAGCGCCGGGTCGGCAAGCTCGGCCTCGATCGCAGCGCGCGCGGCCTCCAGCTCCGCCACCCGCTGCTCGGCGCGTGCCAACCGGTGCGGGTTGGTTTTCCTTGCCGGCCTGGATGGCGCCGGCGCGGGCGCTGGAACCGGTGCCGCGACCGGGGCGGCCGCGGCATTGGCGCCAAGCGCTTCGGGCGCGGCCGTCGCCGCCTTCGCATCCTGGGGCCGCGAGCGCAGCCATGCGGCGTAGTCGTCAAGGTCGCCATCGAACGGACGCACCACGCCCTCGGACACGCGCCAGTAGGTATCGGCGACCAGGCCGATCAAGTGGCGGTCATGCGAGACCAGCACGATCGCACCCGGGAAATCGGACAGTGCCTCGGCCAGGGCCTCGCGCATTTCAAGGTCGAGATGGTTGGTGGGTTCGTCGAGCAGCAGCACGTTGGGCTGGCGCCAGGCGATCAGCGCCAGCGCCAGGCGCGCGCGTTCGCCGCCGCTGAAACCGTCGATGGATTCGAAGGCGCGGTCGCCGGGGAAGCTCCACTTGCCCATGAAATTACGGAAGTCCTGGGTCGAGGCATTCGGCGAGAGCTCGCGCAGGTGATCGATCGGCGAGGTGCCGGCCACCAGCGCTTCGACCGTGTGCTGGGCGAAGTAGCCGATGCGCAGGTCGGGGTGGGCATAGCGCTCGCCGGTGAGCAGCGGAAGCTCGCCGACCAGCGATTTCACCAGCGTCGACTTGCCCGCGCCATTGGGCCCAAGCAGTCCGATGCGGTCGCCGGCCTCCAGACCGAAGTTGGCGTCACGGAGGATCACCGTGGGAGTCGCTCCCGGGGGAGCCGCGCCGGGATAGCCGCAGTCGGCGTGGTTCAAGCGCAGCAGGGCATGCGGCAGCCTCGCCGGCGCGGGGAAATCGATCCGCACGTCGCGCTCCGCGCGCACCGCTTCGGTATCGGCCATCTTCGCCAGGCGCTTGACCCGCGACTGGGCCTGCTTGGCCTTGGCGGCGCTGGCGCTGAAGCGGTCGATGAAGCTCTGCAGGTGGGCGCGCTCGGCCTGGGTCTTCTCGTGGGTGATCTGCTGCAGGCGCAGCTGCTCGGAGCGCTGGCGCTCGAAGGCGGTGTAGTTGCCGATGTACAGCTTCGCCTTGCCGCCGTGCAGGTGCAGGGTGTGGGTGTTGACGTTGTCGAGGAACTCGCGGTCGTGCGAGATCAGCAGCAGGGTGCCCTGGTACTTCATCAGCCACTGTTCGAGCCACAGCACGGCGTCGAGGTCGAGGTGGTTGGTGGGCTCGTCGAGCAGCAGCACGTCGGACGGGGTCATCAGCGCGCGCGCCAGGTTCAGGCGCACCCGCCAGCCGCCGGAGAAGCTCGACACCGGGCGCTGCTGCGCCTCGCCCGGGAAGCCCAGGCCGTGCAGCAGCTTGCCGGCGCGCGCGGCGCCGTCGTAGCCGCCCACCTCTTCCAGCTTCTGGTGGGCCTCGGCCACGGCCTCCCAGTCCTCGGCGGCGAAGGCGTTGGCCTCGGCCTGCAGCGCGGCGTGGACGGCTTCGTCCCCGGCCAGCACGAAGTCGATCGCCGAATCCGGCAGCGAGGGCATTTCCTGCGCGATCGAGGCGATGCGCAGGCGCGAGGGCAGGTCGAGGTCGCCGCGGTCGGCCTCGACCTCGCCGCGCACGGCGGCGAACAGCGAGGACTTGCCGGTGCCGTTGCGGCCGACCACGCCCACCCGCCAGCCGGCGTGCAGGGACAGGTCGACATCGGACAGGAGCAGGCGTTCGCCGCGGCGGAGGGCGAAGTTGCGGAAAGAGATCATTCGCACAGTTTACCGGGCTGCACGCCCGGGCCCGCGTGCGGTACCGTCGAAACCGCGCTGGATGCGCGAGCGCCCCTACCACCGACCCCTTCCCTGTCATCTGTCGCAAGGATCCGACCATGAAGCCTGCTCCCCTCGCCATTGCCCTGCTTGTCGCCCTCGCCCCCGTCCTTGCCGCCCAGGCGCAGGAGCCGGCCCAGCCGCGGCGCGACGCGACCAACCTCGACAACATCATCGTCACCGGCACCCGCGTGACCGACCGCACCGTGGCCGAATCGCAGTCACCGATCGACATCATCGGCAGCGAGGCGCTGCAGGCCACGGGCACCACCGAGCTCGCCACCGCACTTGCGCGCGCCCTGCCCTCGCTCAACTTCCCGCGCCCGGCGCTGACCGACGGCACCAGCGCCATCCGCCCGGCGCAGCTGCGCGGCCTGGCGCCCGACCAGGTGCTGGTGCTGGTCAATGGCAAGCGCCGCCACGCCTCGTCGCTGCTCAACCTCAACGGCACCATCGGCCGCGGCTCGGCGCCGGTGGACCTCAACACCATCCCGATCTCGGCGATCGAGCGCGTGGAAGTGCTGCGCGACGGCGCATCGGCGCAGTACGGCTCCGACGCCATCGCCGGCGTGGTCAACGTGGTGCTGAAGGGCGCATCGGAAGGCGGCAGCGTGTCGCTCAGCCACGGCCAGCACTCCGCCGGCGATGGCGACCAGACCCAGCTTGCCGGCGATGCCGGCCTGGCGCTGGGCGCTGGCCGCGGCTTCCTGCACCTGTCGGCCCAGGTCAACCGGCAGGACCGCACCAACCGCGCGCGGCCCTTCGCAGGCACGCCGGGGCCGACCCAGCCGGAGCCGGGCCAGAAGGCCTTCGTGATCGGTGACCCGGAAGTCGACGCCGCGGCGGCTTCGTTCAACGCCGGCTTCGACATCAGCGACACGCTGTCGCTGTACGCCTTCGGCACGATCAGCAACCGCGACATCACCTCGTTCGCGTTTTTCCGCGCGCCGGGCAACAGCAGCCAGAACATTCCCTCGATCTACCCGGACGGCTTCCTGCCCGAGATCAACAACGTCTCCCGCGACCGCGCCATCGTCGCCGGCCTGAACGGCCGCTTCGGCGAGGCCTGGGACTGGGACCTGAGCTTCAACCACGGCTACAACAACCTCGAGTTCTTCACCCGCAACACGCTCAACGCCAGCATCGGCGCCGACTCGCCGACCTCGTTCTACGACGGCGCGCTGGAGACCACGCAGAACATCGCCAACTTCGACCTCAGCCGGCAGCTGGACTGGGGCCTGGCGTATCCGGTCGCGCTGGCGATGGGCGTCGAGTTCCGCAACGAGAAGTGGAACCAGTCGCCAGGTGAATACGGCTCGTACGCGCAGCCCGACCTCAGCCGGCCGGGCGGCGCGCAGGGCTTTGGCGGCTTCGCGCCCGGCGTGTCCGGCGCCTACTCGCGCGACAGCCACGCGGTCTACGCCAGCCTCGAAGCCGACCTCACGGAAAAGTTCTCCGGCGGTATCGCCGGGCGCTACGAGGACTATGACGACTTCGGCAGCCAGGCCTCGGGCAAGCTCTCGGCGCGCTACGCCTTCACCGACGCGGTCGCGCTGCGCGGCACGGTATCCAGCGGTTTCCGCGCGCCGTCCTTGGCACAGCAGTACTTCCAGACCGTCAGCACGCTGTTCCTGGCCGGCATTCCGGATCCGTTCGAAGTGCGCACCTTCCCGGCGTCCAGCGCCGTGGCGCAGGCCTTCGGCGCCGAGGCGCTGCAGCCGGAGGAATCGCTGTCCTACAGCCTGGGCCTGGTGCTGCAGCCCGTGGACAGGCTCTACGTCACCATCGACGCGTACCACATCGAGGTCGACGACCGCATCGCGCTGTCGTCCAACCTCACCGGCGACGCGGTGCGCGCGCTGCTGGAATCACGCGGCATCTTCGGCGTCAACGGCGGCCGCTACTTCACCAACGCGATCGATACCCGCACGCAGGGCATCGACCTTGTCGCCAATTACGGCATGGACCTCGGCGCCGGCACGCTGGACCTCACCGCCGGCTGGAACTACACCGACACCGAAATCACCCGCATCGCGCCGAACCCGGACGAGCTGGAGCAGGCCGGCCTGGACCTCGAACGCATCGACCGGACCGAGATCGGGCGCATCGAGGACGGCTTCCCGAACACCAAGCTGCTGCTCTCGGGCACCTGGTCGCTGGACGCCTGGGACTTCACCCTGGCCACCACCCGCTACGGCAGCGTGACCAGCCGCTCGGCCAACAGCGCCAACGACCAGACCTATGACGCCAAGTGGCTGCTCGACGCGTCCGCGGCCTATCGGATGAACAACTGGACCTTCACCCTCGGCGCCGACAACGTGCTCAACGAATACCCGGACGAGAACATCTTCGCCAACTCGACCAATGGCCAGTTCCCGTACAGCAACCTGTCTCCGTTCGGCTACAACGGCGCCTTCGTGTACGGCAAGGTCGGCTACAGCTGGTAGCCGATGAAGGGCCCAAGGACGGGCCCCCTCCCACATTGCCTCTATCCTGCCCCAGCCCCCCGGCGGGAATCCCTGATGCCGCACCACACCGAACTCATCGCGATCCTGACCGTCGGCTTCGTGCTGGCCTATGTGCTGGGCCTGGCCGCCCATCGGCTGCACCTGTCGCCGCTGGTGGGCTACCTGGTCGCGGGCATCCTCGCCGGGCCGTTCACGCCGGGCTTCGTCGGCGACCAGGAGCTCGCGCCGCAGCTGGCCGAGATCGGCGTGATCCTGCTGATGTTCGGCGTCGGCCTGCATTTCTCCATCCGCGACCTGATGGCGGTGAAGCACATCGCCATCCCCGGCGCGGTGGTGCAGATCAGCGTCGCCACCCTGCTCGGCTGGGGACTGGCCGCCGCACTCGGCTGGCCGACCCTGCAGGGCATCGTCTTCGGCTTCTCGCTGGCCACGGCCAGCACCGTGGTGCTGCTGCGGGCAATGGAGCAGCGGCGGCTGCTGGACAGCACGCGCGGGCGGATCGCGGTCGGCTGGCTGATCGTCGAGGACCTGGCCTGCGTGCTGGCGCTGGTGCTGATGCCTGCAGTCGCGAGCGTGTTCGGGAACGCCGGCGGCGAACCGGTGTCGGCGGGCCGGCTCACGATCGAGATCGGCAAGACCCTGGTCCAGGTGGCGCTGTTCGTGGCGGTGATGCTGGTGGTCGGGCGGCGGGTGATCCCGTGGATGCTCGAGCGCACCGCGGGCACCGGCTCGCGCGAACTGTTCACGCTGGCGGTGCTGTCGATAGCGCTCGGCGTCGCGCTGGGTTCGGCGGAACTGTTCGGGGTGTCGTTCGCGCTCGGCGCGTTCTTCGCCGGCATGCTGCTCAACGAGTCCGAGCTCAGCCACAAGGCGGCGCAGGATTCACTGCCGATGCGCGACGCCTTCGCGGTGCTGTTCTTCGTTTCGGTGGGCATGCTGTTCGACCCGATGATCCTGGTGCGCGAGCCGCTGCTGGTGCTCGCCACGACCTTCATCGTCATGTTCGGCAAGTCGGCTGCGGCGTACCTGATCGTGCGCGCCTTCGGGCACCCGAAATCCACCGCGCTGACCATCTCCGCCAGCCTGGCGCAAATCGGCGAGTTCGCCTTCATCATCGCGGCGCTTGGCGTGACGCTGGGGATCCTGCCGGAAGAAGGCCAGGACCTGGTGCTGGCCGCCGCGCTGATCTCGATCATGCTCAACCCGCTGTCGTTCGGCGTGGTCGACCGGTGGCTGGCACGACATGACGCCAAGGCCGATGCCGCAGCCGCCACCGCCACCGCGCACGAAGTCGCCGCCGACGCCGCCAGCCACCATCTCCCGGAGTCGCTGTCGGGGCATGCCATCGTCGTCGGCTATGGCCGCGTAGGCAGGCAACTGGCCACCCTGCTGCACGCCCGCGGCGTGCCGTTGGTGGTGATCGAGGACGACGCCAACCTGGTCGACAAGGCCCGCGAGGAAGGACTGCATGCGGTGCGCGGCAACGTCGCCTCGGAAGCGGTGATGCTGGAGTCCGCCCCCGGCCGCGCGGCGCTGGCCGTATTCGCGATTCCCAACGCGCTCGAGGCGGGCGAAACGATCGCACGCCTCAAGGCGGCGAACCCAGCGATCACCGTGCTGGCGCGCGCGCACAGCGATGCCGAGGTCAAGCACCTGCTGGCGCACGGCGCCGACGGCGCGGTGCTGGCCGAACGCGAACTCGCCTATTCGCTGGCGGAGATGGTGATGGCCACCCCCCCCTACCGCCCCGCCCGAACCGAGCTGCTGTAGGAGCAGCTACAGCTGCGATTGCCGGCGACCGGAAAGAGCGGTCGCAGCTATAGCTGCTCCTACAAAGAAAGCACGGGTGAGTGTGGCGAGGGCTGGCGACCGGGATCCGGGAGGCGTCAGGCCTTGGCGAACTGCAGATGCCCGGCTTCGGCGCCGACTCGAATCGTATCGCCCTGGCTGAACTCCCCCGACAGGATCTTCTGCGCCAGCGGATTCTCCAGCTGCTGCTGGATCGCGCGCTTCAGCGGCCTTGCGCCATATACCGGGTCGAAGCCGGCATCGCCCAGCAGCTCGAAGGCCGCATCGCTGACCTCGAGCCGGATCCCGCGCTCGCCCAGGCGCTTCTCCAGCCCACGCATCTGGATGCGCGCGATCGCCTTGATCTGCGCCTTGTCCAGCGAGTGGAAGACCACGATGTCGTCCAGCCGATTGATGAACTCCGGCCGGAAGTGCGACTGCACCACCGCCATCACGCCCGCCTTCATCTGCATGTAGCCCTCGGGCGAATCGTCGCCGTCGAGCTCCTGGATCATCTGGCTGCCGAGGTTGGACGTCATCACGATCACGGTGTTGCGGAAGTCCACCGTGCGCCCCTGGCCGTCGGTCAGGCGACCGTCGTCGAGCACCTGCAGCAGGATGTTGAACACGTCCGGATGCGCCTTCTCGACCTCGTCGAGCAGGATCACGCTGTAGGGGCGCCGACGCACGGCTTCGGTCAGGTAACCGCCTTCTTCGTAGCCCACGTAGCCCGGGGGCGCGCCCACCAGGCGCGACACCGAGTGCTTCTCCATGAACTCGCTCATGTCGATGCGCACCATCGCGTCTCTCGAGTCGAACAGGAACTCGGCCAGCGCCTTGCACAGCTCGGTCTTGCCGACGCCGGTGGGGCCAAGGAACAGGAACGAACCACTCGGCCGGTCGGGATCGCTCAGGCCCGCGCGCGAACGGCGTACGGCATCGGACACCACCTTCACCGCCTCCTGCTGGCCGACCACGCGCGAGTGCAGCACCTCTTCCATGCGCAGCAGCTTGTCGCGCTCGCCTTCCAGCATCTTGCTGACCGGGATCCCGGTCCAGCGCGCGACCACCTCGGCAATCTCCTCCGCGGTCACCCGGTCCTGCAGCAGGGTGAAGCCCTTGGTTTCGGCTTCCTGCGCCGCGCGCGCCTGCTTTTCGAGCTCCGGCAGCCGGCCGTACTGGATCTCGCTCATCTTCGCGAAGTCCTGGCGGCGCTGCGCGGCCTCGAGCTCGAGCTTGGCGGCCTCGATCTGCTCCTTGATCTTCGTCGCGCCCTGCAGCGTCGCTTTCTCGGCCTTCCAGACTTCCTCGAGATCGTTGTAATCCCGCTCCAGCACGGCGATCTCGCTCTCAAGATCCGCCAGGCGCTGCTTCGATTCCGCGTCCTTCTCCTTCTTCAGCGCCTCGCGCTGGATCTTGAGCTGGATCAGGCGGCGCTCCTTGCGGTCCAGTTCCTCCGGCTTGGAATCGATCTCCATGCGGATGCGGCTTGCGGCCTCGTCCATCAGGTCGATGGCCTTGTCCGGCAGTTTGCGGTCGGCGATGTAGCGGTGCGACAGCGTCGCCGCGGCCACGATCGCCGGATCGGTGATCTCCACGCCGTGGTGCACCGCGTACTTCTCCTTCAGCCCGCGCAGGATCGCGATCGTGTCCTCGACCGACGGCTCGCCCACGAACACCTTCTGGAATCTACGTTCCAGCGCCGCGTCCTTTTCCACGTACTTGCGGTACTCGTCCAGCGTGGTCGCGCCGATGCAGTGCAACTCGCCGCGCGCCAACGCGGGCTTGAGCATGTTGCCGGCATCCATCGAGCCTTCCGCCTTGCCGGCGCCGACCATCGTGTGCAGTTCGTCGATGAACAGGATCACCTGCCCTTCCTGCTTGGACAGGTCGCTCAGCACCGCCTTCAGCCGCTCCTCGAACTCGCCGCGGTACTTGGCGCCGGCGATCAGTGCGCCCATGTCCAGCGACAGCACGCGCTTGCCGCGCAGGCCCTCGGGCACTTCGTTGTTGACGATGCGCTGCGCCAGGCCTTCGACGATCGCGGTCTTGCCGACGCCGGGCTCGCCGATCAGCACCGGGTTGTTCTTGGTGCGCCGCTGCAGCACCTGGATGGTGCGGCGGATCTCCTCGTCGCGTCCGATCACCGGATCAAGCTTGCCGATCTCGCTGCGCGCGGTCAGGTCGATGGTGTACTTCTCCAGCGCCTGCCGCGCTTCCTCGGCGCTGGCGTCGTTGACGCTGTCGCCGCCGCGCATGGCGTCGATGGCCGCCTCCAGGCGCGCCTTGTCGGCACCGGCGGCCTTCAACGCGCGACCGGCGTCGCCGCCGTCGTCCAGCGCCGCGAGCAGGAACAGCTCGGACGCGATGAAGGCGTCGCCGCGCTGCTGCGCCAGCTTGTCGGTGTGGTTGAGCAGGCGCCCCAGGTCGTTGCCCAGCGAGACCTGTCCGGCCTGGCCGGACACCTTCGGCAGCTTTTCCAGGATCTCGCCCAGGCGTTCGCGCAGCAGCGGCACGTTCACGCCCGACTGCGCCAGCAGCGGCCCGCTGCCGCCGCCGGACTCGTCAAGCAGCGCCACCAGCACGTGGGCGGGTTCGATCAGATTGTGGTCGCGGCCCACGGCCAGCGACTGCGCGTCGGCCAGCGCCTGCTGGAAACGCGAAGTGAGTTTGTCCATGCGCATGGGGATGCCTCGGCTGTCGATGCCGGCCACGCCGGCAATATCCCGAAAGTGCGGCCCACGCCCCATCAATTCAAGCCATCACGGGCACCCCGCTCCTGTAGGAGCAGCTATAGCTGCGACCCGGCCACGGGCACATCGATGCCAATCGCCGCTATAGCGGCTCCCACAAAAGCACCCTAGCGAAAATCTCACATGCTCCGGGACACAATGCCCCGCATGGCCGCAGAGACCTCCGCGCTCCCGCCACCGCCCGCCATCGACGACGGCTGCGCGCTGTTCCTCGATGTGGATGGCACCCTGCTCGATTTCGCGCCGCACCCCGACGCGGTCGACGTGCCCGGGCCGCTGCGCGAAGCGCTGGCAACGCTGCACCGGCGCCTCGATGGCGCCCTGGCCCTGGTCAGCGGCCGCTCCATCGCCACGCTCGATGCACTGCTTGCGCCACCCGTCATGCCCGCCGCCGGCCTGCACGGCCTTGAGCGCCGCCACGGCCGTCGTGGCCATCGCGCGCCCGCCACGCCCGCCGCGCTGGCGCTGGTCCGTAGCGAGGCGACGCGGGTCGCCGCCCGCTATCCGGGCGCCGTGGTCGAAGACAAGGGTGCGGCGCTGGCCCTGCACTGGCGCGCGGCACCGGCGGCCTGCGGCGAACTGCTCGCCTTCGCCAGCGCCGCGCTGCCCCGCCTTCCCGGCTACCGCCTGCAGCCCGGCAACGACGTGGTTGAACTGCGACCCGCCGAACACAAGGGCGGTCGCGCAGACAAGGGCGCGGCTATCCTCGCCTTCCTCGCCGAGCCTCCCTTCGCGGGCCGCCTGCCGGTGTTTGCGGGCGATGACATCACCGATGAAGCAGGCTTTGCCGCCGTCAACGCCCGCGACGGAATCAGCGTACTGGTGGGTCGGCCGCGGGAAAGCGCGGCGCACTTCGGGTTGGCGGGGACAGCGGAGGTGCATGCCTGGATTGGAGTGCGCATGGATCGGAACGCTGCGGTGAGCGGAGCGCGGCTTTGAGCAGGGCATCGCTGTGAACAGGGCATCGCTGTGAGCGGGGCGGATATCGCGGCTGTAGCCGCTCCCACAACAGCGGGGCAGGCCAGTCTTGATCTCGGCCTGATCGGCAACGGCAGCGTTGCGGCCCTGGTCGACGCCCGTGCGCGCGTGACCTGGTGCTGCATCCCCGCCTTCGACGGCGACCCCGCCTTCTGCGCGCTGCTCTCGCCCAAGGCCGGCGGCGGCGATTACGCCATCGAACTCGAAGACTTCGAAAGCGCGGAACAAACCTACCTCAACAACACCGCCGTGCTGCGCACCGTGCTGCGCGACCGCCACGGCGGCGCGATCGAAATCACCGACTTCATGCCGCGCTGGCATCAGCACGACCGTTTCTACCGGCCGGTAATGCTGGTGCGGCGGCTGCGTCCGCTGTCCGGCCGGCCGCGCATCCGCGTCGTGCTGCGTCCACTGGCGGACTACGGCGCCGAGGTGCCGGAACAGACCTGGGGCAGCAACCACATCCGCTACCTGCTGCCCGGCTTCACCCTGCGCCTGACCAGCGACGTGTCGGTGCGCCTGGTGCGCGAATCGCTGCCGTTCGAACTCGACGGCGAGCGCCACCTGGTGCTGGGCCCCGACGAAACGCTCACCGAATCCGTGCAGGGCTTTGCGCGCAAGGCCGAGCGCATGACTGTCGATTACTGGCGCGAGTGGGTGCGCTATCTATCGATCCCGCTGGAGTGGCAGGACGCGGTGATCCGCAGCGCGATCACGCTCAAGCTCTGCCAGTACGAGGAAACCGGCGCGATCGTCGCCGCCATCACCACGTCGATTCCCGAGGCGCCGCACAGCGAGCGCAACTGGGATTACCGCTACTGCTGGCTGCGCGACTCGGCCTTCGTGGTGCGCGCGCTCAACCGCCTCGGCGCCACCCGCACCATGGAAGGGTATTTGCGCTACGTACTCAACCTCGCCACCGGCGACGACGGCACCCTGCAGCCGCTGTACGGCATCGCCTATGAGGACCGCCTGGAAGAGCACGCCATGCCCGCGCTTGCCGGTTATCGCGGCATGGGCCCGGTGCGCCGCGGCAACCTGGCCTGGATACAGAAGCAGCACGATGTCTACGGAAGCGTGGTTCTGGCCGCCACCCAGCTGTTCTTCGACCAGCGCCTGGAGCGTCCCGGCGACGTCGACGCCTTCAGCCGCCTGGAACCCTTGGGTGAACACGCCTGGGCGCTGCACGACCAGCCCGACGCCGGCATCTGGGAATTCCGCGGCCGCGCCGAAGTGCACACCTATTCCAGCGTGATGTGCTGGGCCGCCTGCGACCGCCTGGCGCGCATCGCGGCGCACCTCGGCCTGGCCCAGCGCGCGGTGCACTGGCGCGGACGTGCCGACGCCATGCGCGAAGCCACGCTCGAACGCGCCTGGGACGAGGAGCTCGGGCACTTCGTCGAATCCGCCGAGGGCCGGCGCCTGGACGCAAGCCTGCTGCTGCTCGCCGAACTCGGCTTCATCGACCCGCGCGACCCGCGCTTCGTGGCCACGGTCGAGGCCATCGGCACCCAGCTGCGCCGCGGCACCTCGCTGTTCCGCTACATCGCCGCCGACGACTTCGGCGAGCCCGAGACCAGCTTCACCATCTGCAGCTTCTGGTACATCGACGCGCTGGCCGCCATCGGCCGCGTCGACGAGGCGCGCCAGCAGTTCGAAAGCCTGCTCACCCGCCGCAACCACCTCGGCCTGCTGTCCGAGGACCTGGCTTTCGACGACGGCGAGGCCTGGGGCAACTTTCCGCAGACGTATTCCCATGTCGGCGTGGTGATGACCGCGATGCGCCTGTCGCGGCCATGGTCGGCGGCCAACTGACATGGCGCGCCTGGTGGTGGTGTCCAACCGCGTCTCCCTCCCCGGCGAAGCCCGGGCCGGCGGCCTTGCGGTCGCGCTGCGGGCCGCGCTCGCCGAGCACGGCGGCCTGTGGTTCGGCTGGAGCGGGCGCACCGTCACCGGGGCCTCGGGCGGCATGCACGAAGAGCGCCAGGGCGACACGCGCTACCTGGTGATGGACCTGTCCAAGCGCGATTTCGACGACTACTACAACGGCTTCGCCAACCGCACGCTGTGGCCGCTGCTGCACTTCCGCATGGACCTTGTGGACTACACCCGCGAGACCTATGCCGGCTACCGCCGGGTCAACGAACTGTTCGCCGACCGCCTGGCGCCGGAGCTGCGCGAGGACGACCTGATCTGGATCCATGACTACCACCTGATCCCGCTGGCGCAGCGCCTGCGCGAGCGCGGCGTGGGCAACCGCATCGGCTTCTTCCTGCACGTGCCGATGCCGTCCTCGGACCTGCTGGCGGCGCTGCCCGAACACCGCGAAGTGTTCGCGGCGCTGTCGTCGTACGACCTGGTCGGGTTCCAGACCGAGCGCGACCTGGAACGCTTCCAGGACTACGTGCGCCTGTACGGCGGCGGCGGCGTGGTCGGCACCGGCGTGCTGGCCACGCCCGACGGCCGCCAGTTCCACGGCGGTGCGTTCCCGATCGGCATCGACGTGCCCACCATTGCCGGCCAGGCCGCGCGCGCGATGAAACGCCTGCCGGTGCGGCGCCTGCGCGACAGCCTCAGCGGGCGCCGTCTGGCGATCGGCGTCGATCGTCTCGATTATTCCAAGGGCCTGCCCGAGCGCTTCCGCGCCTTCGAACGCCACCTCGAACGCCACCCGGACCAGAACGGCCAGCTCACTTTCCTGCAGATCGCCCCGCCCTCGCGCAGCGACGTGCCGGAATACCGGCTGCTGCGCCGCGAGCTGGAAACGCTGGCCGGCCACATCAATAGCGGCCACGCCACGCCCGACTGGACGCCGGTGCGCTACGTCAACCGCAACTTCGCGCACGAGGTGCTGACCGGCTTCTACCGCACCGCCCATGTCGGCGTGGTCACGCCGATGCGCGACGGCATGAACCTGGTGGCGAAGGAGTACGTGGCCGCGCAGGACCCGGCCGATCCCGGGGTCCTGCTGCTGTCACGCTTCGCCGGCGCAGCGCGCGAACTCGACACCGCGCTGCTGGTGAACCCCTACGACATCGACGGCGTCGCCGATGCGCTGGCCCAGGCCCTCGCCATGCCGCTGCCCGAACGCCAGCAGCGCTGGCGCGCGATGATGGACACGATCGAGGGCTACGACATCCATGCCTGGCGGCGGGATTTCCTCGGCAAACTCGCCGCCCGCTGAGTGTCCCGCAACCGCTACAGCTCCAGCGCACCCTCCACGTCCAGCACCTTCCGGCGCGCCAGGGCGAGGTTGGACTTGCTGCGATCAAGCACGACGTAGAAGAACAGGCCGGGCTTGGAGGCCACCGGGCGCAGGATGTGATACGCCTTGCCGAGCGAGATCAGGATGTCTTCGATGCTGTCGTTGAGCTGCAGCGAGTTCGCGGTCTTGAGCTTGGCGCGGATCACTTCGGTGTTGCCGGCCGCCGCCACTTCCATGTCGATGCCGCCGCCGGCTTCGCCGAGCAGCATGCCGCTGTTGTAGTCGACCAGGGACACGGCCTGGGCGCCGTCGAGGGTCATCAGTTCGTCAAGGGATTGTTTCAGGTTGGCCATTGCGATTTCCTTGGTTGTGGTCGGGTGGTTGTGGATCAGCTTGTTGCGGAAAGGATCTTCTGGCTGCACTCGCGCGCACTCCAGAGCACGTTGCCGATGACGCTGCGCTGGCTGCAGGCCGCCATCAACAGCAGCGGGCGCGCGGGAACCGGGATCGAAAGCATCAGGACCTTGCCCTGGTCGGCTTCGATCATCAGCACTTCCATGCTGCCCAGCTCCAGTTCGCGGGTCACCGCCTTGGCGAGCGCAAGCATCGAACTGGTCATCGCGGCCAGGCGTTCGCCGTTGTCGCCCTTCCCGCTGGCCTCGGCAAGCGCAAAGCCGTCGACGCTGGCGACCACGGCATTGCGCAGCCCGGGGACGGCGCTGGCGAAGGCATCGAGTTCGGCGCGGATCCGTGCGTTCTGCGGGTCGGACGGCCGGGGAGTGCGCAAGAATGCGTCAGCCATGCGTGGCCACCAGGTCCGCGGTGTCGATCTGGATCATCAATATGTCCATCAGCATCAGGATGTCGCCGGCGACGCGCGCGTCCACCGGCACGAGGGGTACGGCCTGGCCACGCGTGCCGACATGCACGGCCAGGCGCTGCGCCACCGTGGCGTCGGCCAGGTCCAGCTTGGTCAGCCCGATCGCCACCGGCACCTCGGGCGCGTGCTCGCCCAGCACGTCGAGGTAGCGGTCCAGCTCGGCGGCGGGCTCCGCGCCGCTGGCATCCAGCAGGACGACGGCGCCGGCCGCGCCTTCCAGCAGGATCGGCCAGATGAAGGAGAAGCGTGCCTGCCCCGGGGTGCCGAACAGGCGGATGCGGTCGCCGTTGGGCAGCGCGACATCGGCATAGTCCATCGCCACCGTGGTGGCGAGCTTTTCCGACGCGGCATCGGTGTTGTCGACATCGGTATCGACGACACGATCGTTCGCGACCGTGCGCACCAGGGTCGACTTGCCGGCGCCCATCGACCCCAGGATGACGATCTTGTGCTCGATCATGTCCCCACCTGCATGCTCTTGCGGACCGAGCGCCACATCCGCGCCAGCGCCGACCCGCCGCTCTTGCGCGGGCGCGCGCGGGTAGCGGCGGCGGCCACCGCGAGCGGCGAGACGGCGTGCCCGTGCCGACCCGTATCCGCATGGCCGCTGAGGTACGCGGCGTTGAAGAAGCCATCGACCGTGGCCGCATCGAGCTCCAGCAGCTCGCAGGCTTCGACCGTGGTGCTGGGTCGCTTGAGCAGCAGGCAGCACAGGCGGAAATGATCTGGGCGGCGCGCGAGTGCGCGGAAGTCCGGCCATTGCCGCAGCGACAGCACCGTGCGGCGATCCATCGGATCGAAAAGCGGAACGGGCGCGTCGACCTGCAGCGCGATGTTCCACAGCAGCGGCACCAACGGCAGCGGCGGCGTGGCCGACATGCTGCTGTCGAAGTCGCGTATCGACAGCGGCCCCAGTCGCAGCTGGTGGAAATCCGCGGCCAGTGCGGCCGCGACATCATCATCTATGCCGGCAACCGGAACAGCCAGACTGCGATCGAAATCGAGCAGCAGCTGCGGCCGACCGTTGCGCACCAGCGTGGCCAGGCCCTGCCCGGCGACCACGCGATCACGCAGCACGCGGGCGATCGGCAGCATGTCGCCTTCGCGTTCGTGCTCGCCTTCGGGTTCATTCCCGCCACCGACGAGCACCACGCGGATGTCATCGTCGGTCAGCTCCACCGGCGGCGAGCTGCGGCCGTCATGCAGCCTGCCATCGTCGTCGAGCGTCCAGAACGCCAGCTCGGGCCGGGTCTGCGCCATGCGCAACCCGACTCGCGCCATCGCGCTGCTGCCCGGCACGACCAGCAGGTCGCAGGTGGACAGGTCGTCGCTGATGGCGAGCACGGGCGCGCGGGCGGCCTTGGTCGACGCACCCGGCGCAGGCGCCGGGATCATCGTCTGCAGACGCTTCAGCAACGCGTGTTCGGTGGGCATGTCCGTGCCCATGATCAGAACCCTGACCGCCCCGGAGTAACCGGAGGGCGTGGCGTGCATCAACAATTTGATCCCCTGTTCCCTTCAGCTGCATGGCCGCGAGGGTTCCGGGCAGCCGCCCTGCATCCCGCAGGTGGATCCATGTTAGGCGCGCGGTCACTGACATGAAGTGACCCATGCCCCAATTCAGGAGTGGTGGCGCGCGCCGGTCTGTTCCATGCACACATGCAATCGCATGCAACGCGACCGATATCCGGGAACAGGTCAGCCCAGCGGCGTCGGCTGGATGATCTCGACCCAATAGCCGTCCGGATCCTTGATGAAGGCGATTTCCTTCATCCGTCCGTCGGTCAGGCGCTTCTGGAAGGGCACGTCCAGGGCTTCGAAGCGCTCGCATGCCGCGCGCACGTCCGGCACGCTCAGGCAGATATGCCCGAAGCCGCGCGGCTCGCTGTTGCCGTCGTGGTACACCGCGCCGTCCTGCGATTCGGTGCCGTGGTTGTGGGTCAGCTCAAGCACGCCCTGCAGGCCGGCGACCCAGGCCTTGCGCTCGCTTTCGTCGCCGGGAATGTCAGCCGGGTCGACGATGGCGAGGAAATAGAGCGAGAACTCCGCCTCCGGAAAGTCGTTGTGCCGCACCAGGCTGAAGCCCAGCACGCGGGTATAGAAATCCAGCGAAGCCCGCGGATCCTTGATCCGCAGCATGGTGTGGTTGAACACGAAGCCGGTGGTCGCCGCGTCGCGCGCGGCAACGCCGGGCACGTTGGCCAGGCTGGCGATGGGATTGGTCATGGTCGGCATCCTTGTGGGGGGGACGCGCCATTATCGCCGCAGCCGACCACAGTCGCTGAACCGGTCGCAGCCATGGCTGCTCCTACAAAAGCAACGCGAACATGCCTTTGTGGGACAGCGCCGGGAACTCTCAGCCCAGCCAGGCCAGCGTCGCGATGCGCCCGCTGCGGCCGTCGCGCCGGTGGGAGAAGAAGCGCCGATCGGAGATCGTGCACAGGCCTCCACCGTGGATGTCGGCGCTGGACAGGCCAGCGGCAAGCAACCGGCGGCGCGCCAGGGCGTACAGATCGACATGCCAGTGCCCGGGACGCGTGGAAGCGAACGCGGCCGCCGCGCCGGGGTCATCGGCCACGAACGCTTCGCGCACCTCGGCGCCTACTTCATACGCGGCCGGCCCCGCGGCGGGACCCAGCCAGGCCACGAGTTCACCGGGCGCGGCACGCATCGCCGCCACCGTGTGCTCCAGCACTCCCGCGGCCAGTCCGCGCCAGCCCGCGTGCGCGACCGCCACCTCGCTGCCATCGCGCGCGGCGAACACCACCGGCAGGCAGTCGGCGGTGAGGATGGCCAGCACCGCGCCCGGAACGTCGGTGACCGCGGCATCGGCCTCCGGCTCAGCCGCCATGCGCCCGCGCTCGGTGGTCGCGTTGCCGTAAGGCAGCACATCGTCGACCCGCAGCACGCCGGTGCCGTGCACCTGGCGCAGCCAGCGCGGCGCCGAAGGCAGGTCCGCGCGATCCACCAGCTCGGCGCGGTTCGCCGCCACGATGACCGGGTCGTCGCCGCCCACGCCGTGCACATTGCCCAGGTTGAAGCGGTCGAAGGGCACCATCGATGCACCGGCGCCGTGGCGCAGCGTCACCAGTGCGTGCACGCCTTCCGGCGCCGGCCACCCGGCATCCAGCCAGGCCCGGCGCAACGATCCCGGGCCGCCCTGTGCCGCAGCGCCAGCGTTCACCGGCGCACACCCGCCCCGGTGACCGCGTGGGCGGCGGCATCCGCGCGCAGTTCACGGATGAGCGCCTGCATGTCTTCGGGCACCGGTGCTTCGCAGCGCACCGACTCGCCGCTGGTCGGATGCACGAACTCCAGCACCTGCGCGTGCAGGGCCTGGCGGCGGAACCCGCGCAGCGCGGCGATCAGTTCATCCGAGGCCGCACGCGGCAGCTTCACCGGCCCGCCGTAAAGCTGGTCGCCCACGATCGGCGACTTGAGGTGGGTCATGTGCACGCGGATCTGGTGCGTGCGCCCCGTTTCCAGCCGGCACTCCAGCGCGGTGTGGGCGCGGAAGCGCTCCTGCAGGCGGTAATGGGTGGTGGCCTCGCGGCCTTCCTCGCGCACCGCCATGCGCAGGCGGTCGCGCGGGTGGCGGTCGATGGCCGCATTCACCGTGCCCCCGGAGACCAGCGCGCCCACCACCACTGCCAGGTATTGCCGGTGCACGTCGCGCGCGGAAAGCTGGGCCACCAGCGCGGCGTGCGCCTGCAGGGTGCGGGCCACCACCATCACGCCGGAGGTGTCCTTGTCCAGGCGATGCACGATGCCCGCCCGCGGCACCGCGGCGAACGCCGGGTCGCGGAACAGCAGCGCATTGACCAGGGTGCCGCTGTGGTTGCCGGCGCCGGGGTGCACCACCAGGCCGGCGGGCTTGTCGATCACCAGGACTTCGGAATCCTCGTACAGCACCGACAGCGGGATGTCCTCGGGCTCGGCGCTGACCTGGATCTCCAGGGTGGCGGTGAGCAGTATCTCCTGGCCACCGCGGACCGCCTCGCGCGGGCGCACGGTGGCGCCGTCGAGCAGCACATCGCCCGATTTCACCCAGGCCGCCAGGCGCGACCGCGAGAACTCGGGGAACAGCTCCGCCAGCACCGCGTCGAAGCGCCGCCCGGCCATGGCATCCGGCACGCGGGCGGCCCGGGGGGCGTCGGAAGCGGCTTCCGGGATCTCAGCGTCGTGGTCGTCGGTCATGGGGTGTCGGCTCGGGTTCAGTCGTGGCCGCTGGCGGGCCGGTGGTGGCTGCTATTATCCCCCGTTCAAGCCCTCGCCGCCCCGGACGTCCCATGACCCGACGCACCACCCTTATCCGCAGCGCCCTGCTGCTCCTGCTGCTGGCCATGTTCACCGTGTCGGGCTGCGCGCGGATGAAGGGCATGTTCAAGGACAAGGACGTCGACGAGGGCGCAGCCGTCGAAACCCTGTACGACAAGGGCCATGGGCTGATGCGCCACGGCAACTGGAACGGCGCCACCACCACCTACCGCCGCCTGGTCGCGCAGTACCCGTACGGCACGTACACCGAGCAGGCGCTGATGGAAATCGCCTATGCGCAGTACAAGATGGGCCGCCACGACGACGCCGTGTCGTCGGTCGACCGCTTCATCCGCACCTATCCCACGCACCGCAACGTGGCCTATATGTACTACCTGCGCGGCCTGGTGAACTCCAGCCGCGACACCGTGTTCCTGCAGCGCGCCTGGAACCTCGACACCAGCCGCCGCGACCTGGCCACGCCCATGCAGGGCTACAACGACCTGCGCACCGTGGCCGAGCGCTATCCCAACAGTCGCTATGCCGCCGATGCCCGCAACCGCATGGCCGCGCTGCGCAACACCTTCGCCCGCCACGAGATCGAGACCGCGCTGTACTACATGCGCCGCGAGGCCTGGGTCGCCGCCATCGAGCGCGCCCGCTACCTGCTCGAGACCTACCCGCAGAGCGAATACCAGAACGACGCCGTGGCCGTACTCGCCGCCGCCTATGTCGAACTGGGCAACGACACCCTGGCCACGGACGCCCGCCGCGTGCTCGAGCTCAACGAGCCGGACCACCCGTACCTGAGCGGCGACTGGCCGGACTACCCGTGGACGATCCGCAAGCTCAACCCCTTCGCCACCGAAAAATCCGCCATCCAGTAACCCCGAGGCCGGGCTTCCGCGGCATGGTCCACTTTTTTGTGGGAGCGGCTATAGCCGCGAAAGCTGCCATGGGTTCCCGTGGCGGTGGCCGAACTGCGATCGCCGCTATAGCGGCTCCCACAAAGGCGTTCGGCAGCGGCGCTAGTGGGGGTACTTGTTGGTAATCGGATAGCGCCGCTCGCGACCGAAGGCCCGTCTCGAGATCTTCGGGCCCGGCGCCGCCTGCTGGCGCTTCCACTCGCCGCGGCGTACCAGGGCCACCACGCGGTCCACCACCGCCGCATCGAAGCCGGCCGCGCAGACCTCGTCGCGCGACTGTTCCTGGTCCACGAAGCGCAGCAGGATGGCGTCCAGCACGTCGTAGGGCGGCAGTGAATCCTGGTCCAGCTGGTTGTCGCGCAGCTCCGCCGACGGCGGCCTGGCGATCACCGCAGGCGGGATCACCGGCGCCCCGCCCACCGTGTTGCGCCACTTCGAAAGCCCGTAGACCTCCGTCTTGTACAGGTCCTTGATCGGCGCATAGGCGCCGGCCATGTCGCCGTAGATCGTGGCGTAGCCAACCGCGTACTCGCTCTTGTTGCCGGTGGTCAGCACCAGGCCGCCGAGCTTGTTCGACAGCGCCATCAGGATCACGCCACGCGCACGGGACTGCAGGTTCTCCTCGGTCACGTCCACTTCGCGGCCTTCGAAGGCATCCCCCAGGCTGGCCAGCAGGCCGTCGAACGCAGGCCCGATCGGCACCGTCATCATCTCCACGCCCAGCGCGCGGCACTGTTCCGCGGCCAGGTCGTTGCTGAGGTTGGCGGTATAGCGCGAAGGCATGCGCACCGCGGTCACGTTCTCCGCGCCCAGCGCCTCCACCGCCATCGCCAGCACGATCGACGAATCAAGACCGCCCGACAGCCCCAGCCACGCCCGCCTGAACCCGTTCTTGCCGAAATAGTCGCGAATCCCGCGCACCACCGCGCGCCAGGCCAGCGCGTCCATGCTCTCGTCGCCGTCATCCATCCACACGATAGGCGTGAACGCGCGCCGCTCCGCGTCGTAGTCCACCACCAGCCACTGGTCGGTGAACGCGGCCGCGGCCGGGTGCACCGTGCCGTCGCCATCGGCAACCACCGACGCGCCGTCGAACACCAACGCGTCCTGCCCGCCCACCACGTTGAGATACGCCAGCGCCGCGCCGGTATCGCGCGTGTGCGCGGCGATCATGGCGTCGCGCTGCGCGTGCTTGCCGCGCTCGAAGGGCGAGGCGTTGGGCACCAGCACCAGCTGCGCGCCCTGCGCCACCGTGTCGGCGATGGGCTCGACAAACCACAGGTCCTCGCACACCAGCAGGCCCACCGGCACGCCCTTGACCTCGAACACGCAGCTGCCGCCGTCGGGATCGACGTGGAAATAGCGGCGCTCGTCAAACACGTTGTAGTTGGGCAGCTCGCGCTTGCGGTAGGTGCGTTCGATCTTGCCATCGCGCAGCACGCTGGCCGAGTTGTAGAGGATGCTGCCGGCCGACTCCGGCCACCCGACGATGGCGACGATGCCGGTCGCCGCATCCGCGATGGCGCGCAGCGCCTGCTCGCACTCGGCCAGGAAGGCCGGCCGCATCAGCAGGTCTTCCGGCGGATAGCCGCTGACCGCAAGCTCCGGGAACACCACGATGTCGGCGCCGTACTCGTCGCGGGCCTCGCCGATCATCGCCGCGATGCGCTGCGCGTTGCCGGCAACGTCACCCACCGGGAAGTCGAACTGGGCGAGTGCGATGCGGAGCGAGTCGGTCATGTCGGATCCCGGGAATCGGCAGGTCTGGAGTGGCCACGATGGTCGCATGCCGCCTCCGGAAGCGCGCGATCGGCTGCAGGCCACGGGGCGTCCGTGCCAGCGCCCGGCTCGAGGAGCAGCAGCTGCTTCGACCCCTCGGACACCTGCCAGAACAGCCCGGCCCCCGTCCGCTTCTCGAGGATGCACGCATCGAACGAGGCCGTCACCCGATCATCGACGGCGCTCTGGCCGGCAAAGAATCCCGCCAGCAGATCCAGGTGATGGCGCTGGAACCCGGCAGCATCCGGATAGAAGAACGACGGCCGGAGGCTGCTGTTGAATGCTTCGTACGCGGACGCCCGCGGCGCATCTTTGTGCATCGCGAAGCGCGTGCTGATGGGCTCGATGACCTCGTACTCGATGCTGCGCGCGCGTACGGACACCCCGTACAGCTCGAAGCCTTCGCGGCCCGGCAGCGTGAAGAAGATGCTCCCCACGGACCGGTCGGACGGAACCCCGCTGCGGGTGCGCGCCTGTTTCGCCTCCCTCGCGACCCGCAGCAGGTCCACGGGCCGTCCCGTTTGCTCGTGCTGCACGAACAGGCGGCAGAAAAGCACCATCAGGAACACATCGCCCGAAGCGGCCACCACGCCGTACTTCCACGGATAGACCTTGCGGTAACTGTCGAGCACCAGCTCGGGTACGCCCCGGTTTGACTCCCCGGAAAGGACCGCGCAATGATCACCGGCCAGGATCAGGTGGTCCTGCACATCGGCGGCGATGATCAGCGACATTGCTGGCCAGGCTCCATGAATTCGCACCGGAGATAAAGGAGCTATCTACGTGCCTGGCAACTTCATCGTCAAGGCAAGCCAGTCGCCCTTCCTCGCCGGAGAGGCGAAGGCCGCCGGTCTTCCGACGCTGCCCGACTCCCGCGTGGAGCTGTTCGACGAAGGCTTCGTGCTCAAGGACAGGAGCACCGGCAAGCCGCTTCCCAACGTCCCCTACCGCATCCTGCTCAAGGATGGCAGCTACCTGCATGGCGTGACCGACGCAGCCGGGCGCACACAGGTGGTGGCGGCGGCGGAGCCCGAAGGCCTGGCCCTGGAAGTGGGGGAGCAGACACCATGACCGGCGCTGACTCCGGCCTGCTCTACAGGCGCGTTGCCGACTCCGTCATGTCCACCACGAACAACCTGGTCCGCAGGGACGTGCTGCTCGAGACCCCGGGCGAGGTGCTGCATGTCGAGGCCATCGAGCTTGCACCCGCCATCACCGACGAAGACGGCGACGAGGTCGACGGTTCGACCGAGCCGCAGGCGGCGCCCCACAAGCACCCGATGGTCAAGATCCAGCCTGCGACCAACCGGATCGCGCATCGCGAACTGAGGATCCGCGTGTGGAGCGAAGGCCGCCCCGATGGCCACCACGCGGGGAAAACCGTTACTTGGTCGATGGCCCCGCTGTTCGTGGCTCCCGTCGAAGAAGGCCAGCAGGAAGGGGATCCCGATTTCCGGGGCGACTGGGCCCGTGCCGCGGCCGGGCACCGCGACCGTTTCGAAGCGCCGGCGGACTTCACCGCGGAAGACTTCACGCGCAGCAGCCAGCAGCAGGCCACCACCGTCGTGGACGACACCGGCCACACCGCCATCCGCATCAACCTGGCGCCCATCGCCTTCAACGCGGCGCGCATCAGTGCCCAGCTGGAAGGTGAAGACAGCGCGGTGGAGCTGATCGACCTGGAAGTCCCCGGCATCATCGTGATCGACCCGGGGCACGGAGGCGACAGGAACGAGACCAGCTCCACCGCCAACAACGCGACATCGCACACCAGCCGCATCCTTGAAAAAGAGCTGACGCTGGATTTCGGACTGCGCACCAGGACCGCGCTGCGCACGCTGCGGGTCGATGACAACACCAACCTCCGGATCCACATGACGCGCGACGAGGACGTCAACCTGCCCGGCGCGAGCCGGGCGCACGTCGGGCGCGACAACGGCGCGGACATCCTGCTGAGCATTCACTTCAACGGCTTCAACGGCACCGCGCGCGGCACCGAAACCCTGGTCAGGCGAAGCAGCGACAACGTGAACCATGGCGAGGATGTCGCGCTGGCGGAGCGCGTCAACGAAGCCGTGTACCAGACCGTTCTTGCGCACGATCCCGGCGCCCTCGACCGCGGCGTCAAGGACCAGCAACTCGCCGTGCTGAGCGATACGTCGCTGGGCAATTCCGCCAACTACCATCCGCTGCGCGCGGCGCTTGTGGAAATCGAGTTCATCGACAACCTGGCAGTGGACGAACTGCTCAACACCCGCGATGACCACGAGCAGGTGCGGCAGGACATTGCCGATGCCATCGCCGGCGCACTGATCGAAGACCTGAGGCGGAATCCATGAAGCACGCGCGCCCGCTCCCAACCATGCGATCGGGCCTGGCGGTACTGTTCGCGGCCGGGCTGCTACTTGCGTCCGGATGTTCCGCGGGCGCCCCGGGCCCCGCAACCGTGCAGGCGGCGACCACTGCCACCGTCACGGAGCCGGGCCACGTTGGCCAGGACCGGATGGAATACCAGTTGGTCCCCGGTGCCCCCGCTGAAGACACCGCCTCCCGTCCGGACACCGCACCGATCAGGCTGCTTGGACGCGGAACAAGCTCGCGGATCGTGGACCGCGACGGCACCGTCGTCCGCGACGGACGCAGCGGTGCATCCATCTACGGACTGGAGCTGAACCCCAGCCAGAACATGGCGCTCATCTACTTCGGGGATGCGGAGTACGCGATCGCGTCCGTCGGCACGCCCGACGATGCCTCCGCGCTGCCGACGATACCCCCGGGCCTGGAAGACGCTACCGGATTCACCTGGCATTGGCTGGATGATGCCCACCTGCTGGGCGAAGCACACCTGCCTCCGGCCGACGTGGCAGGACGCACCGCGTCCGAAATCGATGCACTGCCGCCCGCTGCCGTCCTGCTGTACGTCTACAGCGTCGAAGACAGGCACCTGGCAAGCGTCGAGACCAGCGACGACCTGCCACGGCTGTTCCAGATCCATGCGACGTCAGGTTGGAACCTCACCCTGCTGACGCTGGGAGAAGACGCCGAGCGCAGCCTCGGAGCGACCATCGAGCGTACGCCGCGGCCTGCCCCGCCACTTCCACATCACTGATGCGTTCGCGCAATGAAAAAGGCCGCCCGAAGGCGGCCTCTTTCATTCACTTTCTGCAGGGTGAGTCGGGCGATCAGCCCGCCAGGCGCTTGGCGATGGCCGCACCCAGGTCACCCGGGGAACGCACGGTGGTCACACCGGCCTTCTCCATCGCGGCGAACTTGCCTTCCGCCGTGCCCGAGTCGCCCGAGGCGATCGCGCCAGCGTGGCCCATGCGCTTGCCCTTCGGGGCCGACGCACCGGCGATGAAGCCCACCACCGGCTTGGTCACGTACTCGGCGATGAACTCGGCTGCTTCTTCCTCGGCCGAACCGCCGATCTCGCCGACCATGATGATGCCCTCGGTCTGCGCATCGTCCTGGAACAGCTTCAGGCAGTCGATGAAGTTCAGGCCGTTGATCGGGTCGCCGCCGATGCCGATCACCGTCGACTGGCCAAGGCCGGCGTCGGTGGTCTGCTTGACCGCTTCATAGGTCAGCGTGCCCGAGCGCGAGACGATCGCGATCTTGCCCGGCATGTGGATGTGGCCCGGCATGATGCCGATCTTGCACTCGCCCGGGGTGATCACGCCGGGGCAGTTGGGGCCCACCAGCACGGTGTCCGGATAGGTCGTGACCAGGGTCTTCTTGACGCGCAGCATGTCCAGCACCGGGATGCCCTCGGTGATGCACACGATCACCTTGATGCCGGCATCCGCGGCTTCAAGGATCGCGTCGGCCGCGAACGGTGGCGGCACGTAGATCACCGACGCATTGGCGCCGGTTTCGCCCACGGCATCGGCCACGGTGTTGAACACGGGCAGGCCCAGGTGCTCGGTGCCGCCCTTGCCGGGGGTCACGCCGCCCACGACCTTGGTGCCGTATTCGAGCATCTGCTCGGCGTGGAAGGTGCCCTGCGTGCCGGTGAAGCCCTGCACGATCACCTTGGTGTCCTTGTTGATCAGAACGCTCATGTGTTTCCTCGGTTCTTCTGTGTCTTCCGCGCCCCACCCGTGGGAGCGGCTATAGCCGCGATTGCTGTCTTGGCCGTGCGGGAATCGCGGCTGTAGCCGCTCCCACAGGGTCAAGGCCCAGGTGGCAGGAAGAAATATGGTGGATGTCGGGACTCAGGCAGCCTTGGCGGCTTCAACGGCCTTGCGGGCACCGTCGTTGATGTTGTCGGCGGCGGTGATCGCCAGGCCGGAGTTCTTCAAAAGCTCCTTGCCCGCGTCCACGTTCGTGCCCTCGAGGCGCACGATCACCGGAACCTTGACGTCGACTTCCTTCACCGCGGCGATGATGCCTTCCGCGATCATGTCGCAGCGCACGATGCCGCCGAAGATGTTGACGAAGATCGCCTTCACGTCGTCGGACGAGAGGATCAGCTTGAACGCCTCGGTCACGCGCTCCTTGGTGGCGCCGCCGCCGACGTCCAGGAAGTTGGCGGGCGAGCCGCCTTCCAGCTGGATCACGTCCATCGTCGCCATCGCCAGGCCCGCGCCGTTGACCATGCAGCCGATGTTGCCGTCCATGGTCACGTAGTTCAGGTCGTGCTGGCTGGCCTTGACCTCGGTCTCGTCTTCCTGGCGGATGTCGCGCAGGGCGACCAGCTCCGGGTGGCGGAAGCCGGCGTTGTCGTCGGAGTCGACCTTGCCATCCAGCACGGCCAGATTGCCGTCGGTGAGGATCGCCAGCGGGTTCAGTTCAACCAGCGCCAGGTCCTTCTCGTTGAACAGCTTGTACAGGCCCATCATGATCTTCGACAGCTGGTTGACCTGCTTGCCGGTCAGGCCCAGGGCAAAGCCCATGTCGCGGCACTGGTAGGGCTGCAGGCCCTGGATGAAGTTCACGTTGAGCGACTGGATCTTCTCCGGCGTCTCGGCGGCCACCTGCTCGATGTCCATGCCGCCTTCGCTTGACGCGATGAAGGTCACCGACTGGGTCGAACGGTCCACCAGCACCGACAGGTACAGCTCCTTGTCGATATCGGTGGCCAGGGTCACCAGCACCGAGTCGATCGGCAGCTCGATGCCGGCGGTCTGGTAGGTCGCCATCTTCTTGCCGAGCATGCCCTTGGCGTGCTCGCGCACCTCGTCGAGCGAGCGGCACAGCTTGACGCCGCCGGCCTTGCCGCGGCCGCCGGCGTGGATCTGGGCCTTGACCACCCAGAAATCACCGCCGATCGCCTTGGCGGCATCAACCGCCTCTTCAGGGGTCCGGGCGACGCGCCCGGCCGGGACTGCAATGCCGTAATCGGCGAAGAGCTGCTTCGCCTGGTACTCGTGGAAGTTCATGTGGGGTCCGTCGTGGGAAAGTGGGACACAGCGCCGACCATTATAGTGCGCCAACGCCTACGGAGCCCGCCCGAGTGCCCATTGCCCCCACCGACCGCGCCATGAGGCGCGAGCTGTACCTCCTTGCCCTGTACCGGACGCTCGAAGCCGCGCTGCTGGCGCTGGCCGTATTCGGCCCGCTGCAGGGCGTATTCGGCGGCGAGGCGCGGGATCCCGCGCTGGCCGTGGCAGTGGCCGCCACTTACCTTGCGGCGTCCGCCGTACTGCTGGTGTTCTCGGGCCGCGCATCGATCCCGCTGCCGGCGCAGGTCATCTTCGGCGTGATCATCGACATCGCCGTGGCCACCCTGGCCACCCACGCCCTGCCCCACGCCGGGCCCGGCATCGCGATGATGCTGCTGTTCAACGTCGGCGCCGCCGCCCTGCTGCTGCCCCTGCACCTGGGCCTGGCGGCCGCCGCGCTGGCGTCGGGCGCGCTGGTGGCGCAGTACATGGCGGTGATCGTGGCCGGCAGCCCGATCCGCGAGCGCCCCCTGGCCGAAGTGCTGATGTTCTCGGTCAGCTACCTGGCCATCGCGTCCTTGACCAACTTCCTTGGCCGCGACATGCGCGAAACCCGCAGCCTGGCCGACAGGCGCGGCGCCGAGGCCGCCAACCTTGCCGAAGTCAACGAGCTGATCATCCGCCGCATGCGCGTGGGCGTGCTGATGGTGGACGGCACCGGCCGCATCCGCATGGCCAACGAGGCCGCGCGGATCCTGCTGGGCGGACCCGGCCCCGACCCCGAAGGCCCGCCGCGCACCCTGCCGAAGATTTCCCCGGCGTTGGCCATGCGCGTGGCCGAATGGCGCCGCAGCGGCCGGAGCGACGACACCCCGCTGACCATCGGCGACGATGGCAACGAAGTCCTGCCGCGCTTCACCCGCCTGCTGGCCACCGACGACACCACCCTGATCTTCCTCGACGACACGGCGCTTGTCTCGCGCCGCGCCGAATCGCTCACCCTGGCCGCCATGGGCCGCTTCTCCGCAAGCCTGGCGCATGAAATCCGCAACCCGCTGGCCGCCATCAGCTACGCCACCCAGCTGCTGGAGGAATCGCGCGACATCGGCGACAGCGACCGCCGCCTGCTGCAGATCGTCCACCAGCAGTGCATGCGCACCAACGCCATCGTCGAGAGCGTGCTGAGCCTGGCCCGCCGCGAGCGCGCCCAGCCCGAGCACGTGGATCTCGTGGGCCAGGTGCGCACCTTCATCGACGACTACCGCCAGACCTGCCCGGAAGAGAACGCCAGCCTGCGCCAGGCTGGCCAGCGCCCCGACGTCCCGGCCATGGTCGACCCCCGCCACCTGCAGCAGGTGCTGACGTCCTTGACCAACAACGCCGTGCGCCACGGCCACCAGCCCGGCGAGGCCGCCCGCATCACCATCAACGCCGACATCCTGGACGGCAGCCCCGTGATCGAGATCAGCGACCGCGGCCCCGGCATCCCCGACGCCGTGACCCACCAGCTGTTCCGCCCCTTCTTCACCACCTCCGAGCACGGCACCGGCCTGGGCCTCTACATCGCCCACGAGCTGTGCCGCGCCAACGACGGCCGCCTGGAGTACGTCTCCCTCCCCGGCGGCGGCGCCTGCTTCCGCATCACCCTGCGCAGCGGCTCCGCGATGCTGGGCTGAGGCTTGTACCTTTGACACTCGTCACACTATGGTGAAAAGTGCCAAAATTGGTCACCCACGGACAGGTTCGCAGAAATTCCATGACAGACGCCCGCAGCGCCCTCATCGTCGACGACGAACACGACATCCGCGAGCTCCTTGTCCTGACCTTGGGCCGCATGGGCCTGCGCACCGATACCGCCGCCACCCTGGCCGCTGCGCAGGAGTTGCTGGGCCGCGGCCGCTACGACCTCTGCCTGACCGACATGCGCCTGCCCGACGGCTCCGGCCTTGAGCTGATCAGCGACATCACCACCCGCTTCCCCGAGACCCCCGTGGCGATGATCACCGCCTTCGGCAACGTCGAGGCCGCGGTGGAAGCGCTGAAGGCCGGCGCCTTCGACTTCGTCAGCAAGCCGGTGGACATCAACGTACTCAGGGGCCTGGTGCGCCAGGCGCTGGAGCTCAACGCCCGCCGCGCCGCCCAGCCCGAAGAGGCCGGCCGCCTGCTTGGCGGCTCGCCGGCGATGGTCGCCCTGCGCGAAACCATCGCCAAGGTCTCGCGCAGCCAGGCGCCGGTGCACATCAGCGGCGAATCCGGCACCGGCAAGGAGCTGGTCGCGCGCACCATCCACGCCCAGGGCGCCCGCGCCAACGGCCCCTTCGTGCCGGTCAACTGCGGCGCCATCCCCACCGAACTGATGGAAAGCGAGTTCTTCGGCCACCGCAAGGGCAGCTTCACCGGCGCCCATGCCGACAAGCCCGGCCTGTTCCAGAGCGCCGACGGCGGCACCCTGTTCCTGGACGAAGTGGCCGAGCTGCCGCTGGCGATGCAGGTCAAGCTGCTGCGCGCGATCCAGGAGAAGAAGGTGCGCCCGGTCGGCGCGCAGACCGAGATCGACGTCGACGTGCGCATCCTCTCGGCCACCCACAAGGACCTCAACGCATTGGTGAATGCCGGCAGCTTCCGGCATGACCTGTACTACCGCATCAACGTGATCGAACTGCACGTACCGGCGCTGCGCGACCGTGACGGCGACCTGCCGATCCTGTCCGACGCCATCTTCGCGCGGCTGGCGCAGGCGATGCACCGCAGCGCGCCGAAGCTCGGCCCCGAGGCGCTGGCCGCACTGGATGCCTACGCATTCCCCGGAAACGTGCGCGAGCTGGAAAACGTGCTCGAACGCGCCATGGCCCTGGCCGACAGCGACAACATCACCGCCGCCGACCTGCGCCTGCCGGGCGGCAGCAACATCCACTCGCCCGGCCGCCGGCTGCCGATGGTGGGCAGCACCGCCCAGGCGCAGTCGCCGGCGGCGATGAACCCGCGCGAGACCGCGTCGAGCGCCCTGCCTTCTTATATAGAAGAGATCGAACGCGCAGCCATCCAGCAGGCCCTGCAGGAAAGCCGCTACAACAAGACCAAGGCTGCCGCCGCGCTGGGCATCACCTTCCGGGCGCTGCGGTACAAGCTCAAGAAGCTCGGGATCGACTGAGGCGCAAGCCGCACCAGGGAGGGTGCATGACACCACGGACCGCCCCCCCCTGCTGCTCGCACTCGGCGCCTGCGCCACCGCGCCGCACCCGGCCAGCGGCAATCATGCCGGTACACCCCCGGGGCCAGCATCGAACCGTCCGGCTTCGCCACGGTCCTGCACGCCCCCCCCCTCGACCGCTTCCCTGCACCGACCGCCAAAGGCCGGGGCCGAGGCACTGATGAATCCAGACCAGGCCGCCTCCAGCGATGCCAGGGCGCTGGACAGGCAGCTGAAAGCGCAGACCGCTGGCAACTACATCGGGATGCGGATCGTGCACGATCTCGACCCGCGCTTCGCCTTCCAGTTCCGTCGCGACGCCGCGGCGACGCTGGCGCGCTTCACCTCCGACAGCCGCTTCGTCGCCGCCGAGGGCGGCATCCCCAGGGAGGAGCTTCAACCGCTGTTCGACGAATGGTGGAAGCGCTTCAAACCGCACCGCATCCTTGGTGGCGGATCGGTCATGGAGTTCGAGGGCGAAGTCCAGTTCGACATGACCATCGACGGGGCCGGCTACCGCGTCATTGCCGCGCGCGAAAACTGGGTGCTGCCCGAGCGTGTCCGGCTGAATTTCCCGCCACCGCCCAATCCCCGCTCGGTGGATCCCGCACTGGTGCCGCTGGTGCGAGTGTTCGCGCGCGAAGACCGCTTGCCGGCCGTGGTGCCCCTGGCCGCGCACAGCGGGCGCCTCATCCTGCGCGACGGGTGCTTCCGCATGCAGGGAGATGGCGACGAAGAGCCGCTGGTCCTGTTCGGGCGGGATGTCGAGTTGGGGCTGGACGGGGACGGCTACCTGGTCGTGACCGAGCCGCAAGGTTCCGACGTCGATCGCAGCGCCGCCCGCGTGGGCGAGCGCGTGGTGTGGAGCGGCCCCCGCGGCGTCGACGATGCCGACGAAGGCGTGACAGCACTCCGCACCGCCTGCGGACCGGACCCGATCATTGCCACCGGCGAACCCACGCGCGAGCGCAGGTTCGAGCTGGGCCGGCCATCAGTGCGATAGATACCCGTCCACTGCCTTCGTGAAAGGCCTTACGCGCGTGGACTTCGAACGCGCATACCGGCCCACGCCGCCGCCGGAGCCGGGGTAATCCCCACGCCGAGTGAGCATCCTGCGGACCTGTAGCTTGTCCCGGTGGCGCCGGGTGGCCGTGGCGGCTTTCTCAATCAGGGTGAAGCCGCGCGACCAGCCTGTTCGCGCAAGCCCCAAGGCACCCGACAAGCCCGGCCAGTCCCAGAGCGCCGTCAACGGCGCGCCGCCGAAGAGGAACTCGCATGCCCATCTCGCATCGCTGCCGTCAGCTTGTGACCCCCCAATGCACCAATAGGCGTCGCCAAGTTCGCGCAGCGTCCGCGGACCGCGAGCATCAAAAAAGACAGGCGTCACATATCTTGACTGAATCCTGCCCCTGAGCGTCACAATGGGCGCCAAAAAGTGACGCAACGCGTCGCCTACTCCCCGGCAACGACAGTCTGGACCGTGAATCCTGTTGCACATCTGTTCATTCATCCCCGCAAGGCAA
The DNA here is from genome assembly GCF_054052065.1 of Luteimonas sp. A537. Classification (NCBI taxonomy): domain Bacteria; kingdom Pseudomonadati; phylum Pseudomonadota; class Gammaproteobacteria; order Lysobacterales; family Lysobacteraceae; genus Luteimonas; species Luteimonas renzhihongae. The sequence continues at coordinate 628,008 of NZ_JBSVRH010000003.1, read as the reverse complement.
CAACTGGCACGGGTTCTGCATACACTTCACTGCACGTGCGATATCGCACGGCAGCAACGGTTCCGGAACCCATGCCGGCGTTGTCACACGTGAAGTTTCCTACAAACCTCTAGGGGAGTTACCCAAATGAAGAAGCAGTCTGGCTTTACCCTCATCGAACTGATGATCGTCGTTGCGATCATCGCCATCCTGGCCGCCATTGCGCTGCCGGCGTATCAGAACTATGTCGCCAAGTCGCAGGCCACTGCTGGTCTGGCGGACATCCGTGGCGGCGTGACCGCGTTCGAGGAGGGCATCCAAGCCGGTACCCGCGGAGCCGTTCCCGCCACTGTCGGTGACATCGGCCTCAATGGCAGCACCCCTCGCTGCTCGACGGTCGGCGTGACCGGGAATTGGGATGCCGCCTCCGGTCAGACGATCGTGTGCACCATTTCGGGCAACCCGAACGTCAACACCAGCACCATCACACTCACCCGGACCGCCAGCGGCCAGTGGCCGTGCACCACTACGGTCGCGAGCGAAAATCACCGCCCGAACAACTGCGGCTGATCGTACTCAAAACCGGGGCGTTGCTTCAGAACACGGAGCACCTCGAGGCCCCGCTCCGGCGGGGCCTTTTCGTCAGGACCCATCCATCCGTTGCACCGGTCATACAGGGGAGACCGCTCATGCAGCATGCCAAGGGGTTCACACTGATCGAGCTAATGATCGTGGTCGCGATCATTGCCATTCTCGCTGCAATTGCGCTACCGGCCTATCAGAACTACACAATCAAGAGTCAACTGACCAGCGCTCTCGCAGAGATAAATTCTGGGCGCAGCATGTTCGAAGCCAAATTATTGGCTGAGAATATCAGCAGCTTCAATCCGACCGACATCGGATTGGCTGCCAGCACGCCGCGTTGCAGCACGATCAACTTGGTTTCGGGGGAAGCCGGCCATATCGAATGCATCGTCAACGGCGCCCCGCCCATCCAGGGGAATGCCCTGCGCATCAGCCGCAACGCATCGGGCCAGTGGCAGTGCCAGACAGCTGCGGGCACGCTTGACGTCTATAAACCCAACCATTGCCAGTAATTATGGCGTCGCCGCTCACGTCCTGACCATGAACGCGCCAACCCGGCTTCACGCCCACCAGGATCGATGAAAAACCTGATTTTCGACCCCCGCGCCTGGTGCGCGCTCTTGCTGCTGACCGCCGGTCTTGCCTACTGGCCCGGCCTGGGCGGTGGTTTCATCTTCGACGACTGGTCGGCCCTGGTGGACAACCAGCGGCTCCACATCGACGCGCTGGATGGCGCGTCGCTTCGGCAGGCCGCGACATCCTTCGAGCCGGGCGGCACCCTCGGTGCCCGGCCGCTGTCCATGCTCAGCTTCGGCGTGAACCATGCCCTGCATGGCCTGGAGCCTTGGGGCTACAAGCTGACAGGCTGGCTGGTCCACCTGTTCAACACCCTGCTGGTGTTCCTGTTCGTCCGACGCGTGGTCATGCTGGCCGCGCCGCAGACGCCAACCCGGTTCGGCACTACAGACGAATCTGCGCCTGTTGCCACCAACCCGGTCGTCGTCGCGGGTGCGGTTGCGCTGCTCTGGTCGGTGCATCCGCTGCAGGTGTCCACCGTCCTGTATGTCGTCCAGCGGATGGAGACCCTTTCCATCACCTTCGTCCTGCTGGCCTTGCTGGCCTATCTGCGTGGAAGGACGAACCAGATCGATGGGCGACGCGGCTGGGCTTGGCTGGCGCTTTGCATCCCGCTGGTGGCGCTGGGCTGGGCCGCCAAGGAATCGGCCGTCCTGTTTCCCGCATTCGCACTCGCACTCGAATTGACGGTGCTGTCCTTTGCGGCGCAGCGTACCTGGATTGCGCGAAGCTGGCGCTGGGGGTACGCGCTGGTCGTTGCCGCGGCGGTCCTGGTGTTCCTGCTGCTGGTGATTCCCCATTACTGGAATACCGAAACGATCACCGCCCGGAACTTCAACACCGCCGAGCGCCTGCTGACACAGCTCCGGGTACTGAGCATGTACCTGTGGCAGATCGTCCTGCCTCTGCCGGGCACGATGCATTTCTACTACGACGATTTGCCTGTGTCGAAAGGCCTGTTGTCGCCGGCCACGACCCTGGCAAGTGGCATCTTCCTGCTTGCACTGCTGGCATCGGCCTTGGTACTGATCAAGCGCATTCCGCTGTACTCGCTGGGCGTCCTACTGTTCTTCACCGCCCACGCCCTCACCAGCAACGTCGTGGCGCTTGAGCTTGTGTTCGAACATCGCAACTACTTCGCACTGCTGGGCGTGATCCTGGCGGCGGCCGGACTGTTCTTGAAGCTTCCGGTACGCGATCGCTTTGCGGCGCAATGGGGTGTGGTGGTGCTGGTGTGCGTGGCCTTGCTCTTGCTGACAGCACTGCGGGCCGCCACCTGGGGCGACCAGCTGCATCTGGCCAGCGATCTGGCGGACAAGAATCCGCTTTCGGCGCGCGCGAGTTCCGACCTGGCCACCCTCTACCTCGAGATGACAGACGGCCATTCCGGATCCCCGTTCAACGACTTCGCCATGCGCGAGTTCGAACGGGGTGCCTTGATTCCGGGCAGTTCGATCATCAGCGACCAAGGCCTCATCCTTGTGGCGGTACAAGCCGGGCGACCGGTGGACCCGGTGTGGTGGGACAGGCTGACCGCCAAACTGGAGAACCAGCCGATCACGCCAGACACCACTCACGCCATGTTCGGCCTGCTGGGGAACCGGCTCAAGGGCGTGGCGCTGGACGACGAGCGGCTGGTCGATGCATTCCTGGCGATGTTCAACCGGATCAGGCTCCCACCCTACAGCTATGCGCAGTTCGGCGACTATCTGCTCAAGCACGTCGGGGATGAGCCGCTGGCGGACCAGATCTTCGAGCTTGCGGTGGTGGCAAGCCGCTCCAGCCCGGACTACGCGCAGCAGATGGCGAATGTCCTGCTGAAGGATGGGCACGTCCGCCAGGCCCGGGTGGTTGCGGCCAAGGCCCACGAACTGGGGATTCGCGTCGATGTGGGTCTTGCGGACAGCAACGGGGGCGACGGCGAGCTGCCCACGTTGCCTGTCGCGAACTGAGCGCCATGAACCCCGCGCCTGACAGGCCCGCCGATCCGTCCCGATTCGCCACGCTTGCCAGCGCCGCACTTGCACTCCTGCTTGTCGCCGCAGTCTATTGGCCCGTACGCAACGGCGGATTCGTCTGGGATGACATCATCAACTTCGTCGAGAACGACTGGCTGAGCTCGGGCGCACAGTGGCAGCACTACGTGCTGCGCGACTTTAACGGTTGGACCAACTATTTCAGGCCATTGGTCGTGGGGTTCTTCACCCTCCAGATCCGCGCCTTCGACAGCAGCCCGGGGGCCATGCACCTCGTGTCACTCGGGCTGCACTTAGCCAACACCTGTCTGGTGGGCCTGCTTGCACGGCATTGCAGCCGCATCGTCCGACATTCGCCCACTCCACATCTGGCCTGGACTGTGGCCGCGATGGTGTTCTATGGCCTGCACCCGGCCCTGATCGAGGCCGTGGCATGGATCGGGGTCCAGTTCGACCTCATCGCCACACTGTTCATGCTGCTGGGGACATGGGCCGCGCTTGCGCTCCGGGCCCTGGGTTGGCGTGCCTTGGCCACTGGCGTGGCCTTCTTCCTTGCGGCCTGTTCCAAGGAGTCAGCGGCCGTGTTCCCGGCCGTGGTGCTGCTGGTCGACTGGCTTGTGCAGTCAAGGCAACCTGAAGACAGTGATCGTCCGTCGTTCCTTCGCGCCTTTTTGCGCAGAAACGCGCTACTGATCGCTGCGCTGGCCCTCGCCGGACTGGCGTACCTGGCGTTTCGCGCATGGGGGCTCGGCTACCTGATGCACGACGCCCCTCCGTTTGGGGGTGAGCTGTCCCTCCTGGGCTCGATCCAGAAGGTCATCTACACGCACCTCCAATACTGGCGGATGATTCTTCTCCCTATTGCCGACATCAATCCGGTGCATTCGTTTGCGACCGACGAGTTCGAACGCATTCGCCCTGGCTTGCTGGCCTTCGGCGGGTTGTCGCTGGCCGGGCTGGCCTGGGCCGTCCATGCGCTCCTGTCACGACGTTCCGCATGGGGCGGCCTTTTTCTGCTTGTGACCCTGGCCCTGCTTCCAGTTTTGAACCTGCTTCCCACCGGATTCGCCGTCAGCCTCTACCACCAGCGTTACGTCATCACTGCGCTGGCCTTCGGCACGGCCATTCTCCCGCTTTTGCCATGGCCCCGGATCAAGCTGACAAGTCGTCGGCTGCAATACACTCTTCTGGCCACGCTGGGAGCCGCATGGGTCATCAGCAGCCTCGCAACCATTCGCGTCACCGTACCGCTCTGGCTCGATGACGAGTCGGTCTGGCGCTGGGCGCTGTCCGAGAACCCCACGACCGAGATCGTGCAGTACAACCTCACCGCGGCCTTGCTGCGCAATGGAAGACTGGGTGAAGCCAATGCGCATGTCGACCGGTTCTTCAGCAATGACGGAGAGTGCGCACGCTGCGCAATCGAGGTTGCGAAGTTCGAGATCGACCGAGGCGATACGGAGCGGGCAGCCATCCTGATCGATCGAGCTGGCGCCTCCCGAATGATTCGTCAAGACTTGGATGTTTACGGCGATTACCTCCTTGCAGCGGGTCGGCTAGCGGCCGCGGAGGGAGACCCGCAGCGGGCCTTCTCACTGTTGTCCGAGGGTCTTGAGATCAAGCCGCAGGACCCGGTTGGACATGTCAGCATTGCCGAAGTGCTACTGAGTATCGGGCGTCCGGAAGAGGCCCTCAACGCAGCGCGCCGGGCTGTCGCGCTTGCCGATGACCAGCATTTGGACCTCCTTCAGTCATGGCTGGCCGGTTTGAAGAAGAGGAGCCTTGGTGATGGGGAGCTTGTCAGGTGAAAAAGGTTATCGTCTTCCGTAATGAGTTGCTGCCGAACTCCGAAACCTTCATCAAGGAGCAGACACGAGCCCTTGTCGGCTGGAAGTCCGTCCTAGTCGGCTACGGATCGGTGAAGGATGGCCTTGATCTTGACGAATTTGAGGTAGATCTCATCCCTTGCGCGTCAGCAGGGACCATTGGACGATATGCCTTGCGGGTGCGCCAGCTTCTAGACAGCCCCCATCCGGCGACCGTGACGGTATTACTTGGCACAGGTGCAGCGCTGGTCCATACGCACTTCGGACCCGATGCCACCGATGTATGGCCAAGCGTCAAGGCTGCCGGGCTGCCAATGGTTGTCACCTTGCATGGCTACGATATCAACGTCCACCGCGAGTGGTGGGAAGCCGGCCATGGTGGGATCCATCGCAGGGCCTACCCGCGGCGGCTGTTGCAAATGGCACGCGAGCCTGCAGTCCACTTCATCGCCGTGTCCCACGCTATCAAGTGCCGCGCCATCGCGTATGGAATCCCGGAGGACAAGATCACCGTTTGCTACATCGGCGTTGACACCGAGCGATTCAAACCCGGCGGGCTACCCATCGATCAGCGAAGCAAACGGATCCTGTTTGTGGGACGGATGGTGGAGAAGAAGGCTCCGCTGTTGCTGATCCGCGCGTTCTCCGAAGTGCGCAAACAGGTAGCGGATGCGGAGCTGGTCATGATCGGCGACGGCCCGTTGCTCAATGACGCCAGGAAACTGGCTCGGACGCTTGATGTCACGGTGGAGTTCATGGGGGCACAAGACCCTAATACCGTGCTGGCGCAACTTCACCTAGCACGCGTTCTCTGTCTGCCAAGCATCACGGCGGAAAATGGAGATGCAGAGGGGCTGCCGATCTCAATTTTGGAAGCTCAAGCCTGCGGCGTGCCCGTCGTCACCTCGGCTAAAGGAGGGCTTGAGGGCATCATTGATGGAGCAACTGGAAGAGGCCTCGCCGAGAACCATCTGCCGAGCCTAGTCGGTGCACTTGTCCCAGCGATCCGAGAGCGGGACAAAAACATCGCCACCAAGACTCGACTCTTCTGCGAGGAAAATCACAGCATCGTACTCAACACATTGCGCCTTGAACAAGTCTATGCGCACGCATGCGGGCTATCCAAATGAAGAATCCGACTGCAGATATTCCCACAGCGCTGTCGAGTCCATTTGGCGGCAAAGCCGCATTGCTACAGGAGGTGCCGACCGGCTTCATCGTGGAACACTACAGAAGAAAATGCGGAATCGACGTGTCTCGACAGTTCGGCTCGCTTGGAAGTATCGGGCTATACGAATGCGCAGAGACAGGATATAGATTCTGGCGCCCAGAAGAAGTCGCTGGCGATGAGGATTTCTACAGGGAAATCAGTCGCGCTTGGAAAAACTACTATCGTGCAGAGAGATGGGAATACTCGCACGTCAGGAACTCATTGACTGGCACGGAACACCTGCTGGAAATCGGCTGCGGTAGGGGCTACTTCTTGCGATCGCTAGAGGGGGGCGTCAAATCCGCAACGGGTCTTGAATTCAACGAAGACGCTATTCGCGAAAAAGTAACTTCGGCGGATGTCCTTCATACATCCATCGAGGATATTGCTACGAAAGGCGGTAGATTCGATATCGTTTGCGCTTTCCACGTTCTTGAGCACGTCACGGACCCGCGATTCTTCATCGAGCAGGCGCTGGCCTGTCTGAACGACCACGGCACACTTATCTTCAGCACTCCAAACAACGACAACATCGATTTTCGCAATCAACAGGACATCTTCGACGCCCCACCGCATCACATGGGGCACTTCACGGCCGCAGCCTACGAGAACATCGCGAGGCTCTTTGGCTGCACCATATCGAAAGCAGTAATTCAACCACGCAATGCCACTTTGCCCGCCACAACCCATGGCACCAGCCGCAGCACTCTAAATCGAGCAGCAAACTTCGTGGCTCGGAGCTTGATGACCGTAAGCTACCGAATTAACAAAGAGCCGGGTGAAACTCTTCTTGTCTTTCTAAGAAAGGGCGGGTGTGCATGAAACGTGCAGCCCATGATAGATACGGGATTATGAAAATCCTCGCAAAGGGATCCGCGTGTATCCAGAGCATCTATTCAGCCACAACTGGCTGATCAAAAAGGTCCTGAACGGCAAGTTCCGGGCGCGCCTTCCTGAGCTATCCGGCCGCGTAGTGGACCTCGGTTGCGGTATGCGGCCGTTCGAGCAGGACATCCTTCAATACGCCGACGAGTACATTGGGGTCGACTGGAGCAGTACGTTGCACGGCTTGCAGGCCGATGTCGTTGCCGATCTCAATCGACCTTTGCCTTTCGCCAGCGATATCGCAGGCCATGTCGTTAGTTTTGAAGTCATGGAACATCTGGCAGAGCCGCAAGTGATGCTTTCCGAGGCCTTGCGCATCCTCCGTCCAGGTGGGGAGCTGACGCTTTCCGTCCCCTTCCAATGGTGGGTTCACGAAGCACCCTGGGACTATTACCGATATACGTGCCATGGGCTTGAGTATCTGTTGCAGAAGGCCGGCTTTGTCGACATCGTGGTGACTCCAACGACCGGCTTCTGGTCAATGTGGCTTCTCAAGCTCAACTACCAGACGAATCGCCTTGCCCGGGGGCCGCAGCCGGTCAGGATGCTGGCTCGCGCGTTGTTGGTCCCGTTTTGGTGGGCAAACCAGCACCTTGGGCAGGCCCTCGACCGGTTCTGGCCTGAGGAGCGCGAGACAGCCGGCTATTTCGTCACCGCCACCAAGCCATGACCCTGCGGAAAACCACGTTCTCCGCCGCTCGCTGGACCACGATCTCGGCTATTTTTCGCGCATGCATGCAGCTGCTGCAGATGGCGGTGTTGGCGAGGTTGCTGGTGCCGGGCGACTTCGGCCTGATGGCCATGGCGGGCGTGGCAGCAGCCGTCACGTCACTGTTTGCGGACTTGGGACTAAGCAGTGCGCTGATGCATTTCCCGCGGCCGGACCCCGCCACGCTGTCGACGCTGTTCTGGCTCAACCTGGCATTCTCCTTGCTGCTGGCATTGCTGTTTGCCGCGGCGGGCTGGCCGCTGGCCTACGTCTACGGCGAACCGGACTTGGTGTCGGTCATGATCTGGCTGTCCGTCAGCTTCCCGCTCGCTGCGATAGGTCAGCAATTCCGAGTACTCGCCGAGAAGGATTTGCGTTTCGCGGTTCTGGCACAAAATGAGATTGCTGCCACCGTGGCCGGAACCGCCATCGCCGTCGTTGCAGCGCTTGCGGGCTACGGTGTGTTTGCACTGGTGATGGCACTAGTGGCATCGGCCGCCGTCAATTCTCTTCTTGCCTGGTGGCGCTTGTCGGCCGGGCTGCAGCCCCAGACCACATTCCGTCCGATGCTTGCCCGCCCATTTGTCGCCTTCGGCCTGCACCGCGTGGGCGACGGCTTCTGGAACACCATACGCATGCAGGCCGATGTGTTCATCGCGGGGCTGTTCGCGGCGCCCGCCGTGGTAGCCGCTTACGCAGTCCCGCGCGACCTGACGTTGAAGATTGCCAACACCGTCATCAATCCAGTCATCACACGCGTTGGCCTGCCTGTCATGACGCGCCTGCAGGACGATCCGGCCGCGCTGCGGGCCGTTTACCTGAAGACACTGGGGCTGACCGCTTCGTTCAACTTCCCCCTGTATGCGCTCTTGGCACTGTTCCCCGAACAGATCGTGTCCTTGTTGCTTGGCGATCAGTGGGATGCCGCCGCCTTCTACCTCCGCCTGTTTGCTTTGTGGGGCCTGATTCGGTCCACTGGCAACCCTTCTGGCAGCCTGTTGTATGCCGTGGGCATGGCACGACGCGCCCATGCCTGGAACCTGCTGTTGTTCTTTGCCACCGTGCCGTTGTTATGGGTGGCCGCCAAGCTCGGGGGCTTGACCGCACTGGCCTGGACGATGCTCGGCTGGCAGGCGGCGGTTTACGTACTGGCTTGGCGCTGTCTCGTCCGGCCAGCCTGCGGCGCAGGTTTCTCGACCTACAATGCCAGCATTGCTCCGCCGCTCGGAGCTACCGTACTTGCATCGGCCTTTGCCTACGTCGCCGCCAGCGTGCTCCCGCCGTCATTTCAACTGCCCGCTGGTTCTTTGGTTCTCGCCGGCGGGTATCTGCTGCTGAGTTGGTTCTACAATCGGCAGTGGATTGAAGCAATGGCGGAACTGCTGCGTGTTCCAGCGCCCGTACGCAGATCATGAATCAAGCATGCGCACCCCACAACTGACCAGCGTCATCATTCCTGTTTTCAATGACGTGGCTGGCGTAGCCAGAACGCTTGAAGGACTCTCCCGGCAGTCCTGGCCAGTGGACCTCATTGAAGTGATTGTTGTGGACAATGGCTCCCAGCATCCAGTCAGACTGCACTCCGAGCACCCCTTTCACGTCAAGGTGATCCGATGCCAAACACCCGGATCCTATGCAGCCCGCAATGCGGGCGCGGCAGTTGCCCAAGGCGACGTTCTCGCATTCACCGATGCGGATTGCGTCCCATGCGAGCACTGGCTTGAGCGTGGAATAGCGTCGCTGGATGCTGGCGAAGGCAAATGGGCGGTAGGCGGGGACGTGATCTTTGCTCCCCAGGACTCGCCCACAGGTGTTGCGCTGTACCAGATGGTCACGGGCTTCGGCCAGGAAGGCAATATTCGCGACAAGGGATTTTCAGCGACTGCCAATCTGTTCTGCACCAGGGATCAGTTCAAGACCGTCGGCCCGTTTGATGAGCGCCTGCTCTCTGGTGGGGATCGCGAATGGGCATGGCGGGCGAACACGCACCAGATTGACATGACCTATCAACCCGATGCCGTCGTCTATACGGAGCCGCGCAGCTCACTGCATGGCGCCATTCGCCAAGGGCGACGGGTGGTGGCAGGAAGGGCCGGATTGCGGAAGCTTGGCTTGGCTCACATTGGTGATGCGGCGGTCGCCAAGCAACGCTCTTCCTTGCAGTCAGCGATATGGATTCTCAAGAACAGGCAACTCGGCTACTGGGACAGGTTGCGGATACTGACCGTGGCGACTTTCATACATGGTGCTGCGGTCTTCGAAGGCGTTCGTCTTCGCTTGGGTGGCAAGCCTGAGAGGCGTTGATACGAATGTCGATGGCACAGGCCGGTGTCGACTTGGCGCGAGAGGCGAGTGTCGACGTCTGTCATTCTTCCGCGCTGACGGCCACCGGATACAGAGTACGGTAGGCATCGACCATCGTCTCGAACCCGAAGCGCTGCTTCGCGATTTCCGGCGCGGCCGCAGACATGGCTGTGGCAAGATCGCCATCACCAGCCAGTCTCCGTACCGCGGCCGCAAACGCTGCAACGTCATCACACGGACACAGCAACCCGCTCACTCCATCAGCAACTATTTCGGGCAGGCAGGAAGCGTGCGAAGCGATCACCGGCAGCCCGCATGCCATCGCTTCTGCCACGACCAGCGGCAATCCCTCGCTGCGCGACGGAAACAGGAGTGCATCCGCATTCTGCATCGCAGCCACCACGGCGGCGTCGCCATGCAAACGACCGATGTCGATCATGTTGGTCGGCATGTTCGCAAGGTCTTGCGCTGCCTCTGAGCCCCCGGTGTACCGCAACTCAAAGCCATCATCCAGCTCACCCATGATCGGCGCCAGCAGGTCAACGCCTTTGCGCGCCATCCAGCTTCCGACGTACAGCAAGCGGAATGGCTCACCGGGCTGACGCGCCCTGTGGCCCGGATGGAAGCGCGCAGTGTTGATACCGTTGTGGATGACCACCATCGGCACATCGCTCAAGGTCTGACGACCCATGTCGGCCACGAATTGGCTGACGGCAACTGCACGCTGCGCGCGATGGAGGACGCGACGCTCGATGGGAGCGATCCACCACCGGTGGTACGCCGCGCGCAGCCTGCCCTTGTAGGGACGCAACGCAGGATCATGGATGGAATGATGGAGCGTAGCCACCACAGGAAGGCGATCAGGTATGAATCGAGGATGCAACCAGGTGTTCAGGTGGGCCACGTTTGCCCATGCAGGCGGCCGTGGCACGGCCACTGTCCAGGGCGCGTACTCCGCACGCAGGGGCAGCCAGCTGATTTCGGCCTGGATGCCCCGGTTCCGCAGGCCCTCGACCAGACGCTCGGTGAAGACGTCGGTGCCAGTGCCGGTCCTGACCGTCGGGAACCAGACTGCAGGTCGCGCCGCCTTGCGCAGTTGCTGGTCACTCATGGCGAAGCCTCTCGATGCGCAAGATCTTGTGGATCAACGAGGAATGATGACACCAACGTAGCGCCGCTACATGGGCGAGCAGGTGCTCAGGATAGCCGCATAGCCGTTCCGGACACTCTCCCAGTCGAACCGGTTGATCAGGTCTTCATGCAGGCTTTCAGCCTGAGATCGGGCGCTTCGCGGATTCTCAAGGACATCGAGAACAGCATCCAATAGTTGCTCTGGCTTGCGTGGATCAACAAGGCTGCGTGACGTGTGGCCAAGCACATCACGCACCGCCGGCACGTCACCGGAGAGCACCGGGCAGCCGCAACCGACGGCTTCCACAAGCACCAGCCCCAAACCTTCTTGGTCGCCGGACAAGGCTTCGACGAACGGCGCCACGAAGATCGCGGCCCGCCGATACAGGTTGGGAAGGTCCGCCTGGGGAACCGCACCGAGAAACTCGACGTGTTCGGCAATCCCGAGTCCTGCGACGCGACGCCTGAGCGCGGCTTCTTCGGGGCCGAATCCGGCAATGCGCAGACGGGCGCCGGGCTGGCGGGCGATCACCGCAGGCATCGCATCAAGCAGATGGCGCAGCCCTTTCTTTTCCACCAGCCGGCCGACGAACAGCAGTTCATCGTCCGAGCGTGGCGTGTCGGGGTCCGGCACGAACCGGTGTCGCAGATCGACGCCCATCGGTTGTACGCTGACATTGTCGGCGTCGGGCACGATTTGCAGTATCCGTTCCCGCATCGCTTCGCTGACCACCGTGACCGCGCATGCGCTCCGGATCACGAAACGCTTCATCCGCTGCAGCAAGCGGCCCTTGAGTGCGAACAGGTCCGCACCGTGCGAGGTGACCACGAATGGCACCCTGCGCCCCGGCAGGCGCCGCAACATCGCAGCGATCAAGCCCTGCGGGATCAGCCAATGGGCGTGGATGACATCGACATCGCCCGCGCGGACCAGCCGCCAGGCCTGCCAGGCCTGTGCCAGCACGAAACCGGGGACGAGCAGGTACTTCCATTGGCTGCGGCGCAGGTTGGTGACGATCCCGCCATCGTTGACCAGCGTTTCCAGCCGCTCGGGCGCGTAGCGATAGCGGATCACCTCGACGCCATCAAGCACCTCGGCCGTTTTCGCTCCGGGCGCATGGGGGCCAAGAGCGACCACGCGGAAGCGGTCGGTCAACCGCTTTGCCAACTCGTGCACAAAGCCCGGCTCCGGATCGTCCGCCCAGCGCGGATAGGTCGAAGCCAGCACCAGCAGCGTGGGTTTGTCGGTTCCCGTCCCGGTGGCAGGTCCGCTATCAATCATCCCTGCGGTACGTCAATGCCGTGATCTGCTCGGAAATCAGCCCGATCAGGAAAATGATCACCGCTGCACTGAATAGCAGTACGCTCATGTTGGTGAACCGACCTTCGCCCAAGTAGGTGTAGGCGTAGTAGCCCATGCCGGTCAGGAAAAAGGCGAACGCCGTGGGCGCGAACAGCTTCAGCGGCGCGTACAGGGTCGCGATCTTGAAGATGATCAGCATGAAGCGGATGCCGTCGCGGATGGGGCGGATGTGGCTCCTGCCGATGCGCTTGGCCACCGGGACCGGCACGTAGGCCACCGGATAGGCGCTGCGAAAGAATGCCATGGTGCTGGTGGTGGGGTAGCTGAAGCCGTTGGGCAGCAGGTACAGGAACTCGCGGAACTTCGCCGCCCGCACCACCCGGAATCCGGAGGTCAGGTCCTTCACGTCGGAGCCGGTCATGCGGCTGGCCAGCCAGTTATAGAAGGCGTTGGCGGCCCCGCGGTGCACGCCGGCCTGACCGGCCCGGTTGCGGGCACCGACCACCATGTCGTATCCCTCACCCAGCCTCTCCAGCAGCTGCGGAATACACGCCGGGTCATGCTGCCCATCCGCGTCCATGAACACCAGGACGTCCCCGCCGGCGGCCCGGGCCCCGCGCTTGATCGCCGCGCCATTGCCCATGGAGTACGGAGAGGTCAGGGCTGTGGCACCGTACTCGGCAGCCATCGCCGCGGTGTCGTCGGTGGACCCGTCGTCCACCACGATAATCTCGGCGTCCGGCATTTGCGCGCGCAGGGCCGGGAGCACACGCCGCAGGCCTTCGGCCTCGTTCTTGGCGGGCAGGATGACTGAAATTCGCATGAGGTCCCCTTTGCCCAAGAGTAGCCGGAAATGTCCGACGGTGGCAGCTGTCGGCCCCGACACTGGGACGGCTACCTGCCTATGGCCCGGCGGACGCTTGCGCTAAAGTCTGCCCATCGCGGAGGAACCCAATGAACGCAGTCGCATCGGCCAACCTGGTCGGCATCACCGGCATCGCCCGCCGCCTGGTCCTTGACGGAGTCCTGGACGAGGCCACCGCCCGCGAGGCGCTGGACAAGGCCACCAAGGAGCGTAAGCCCGTCGCGCTGTACCTGCGCGAGGCCAAACTGGTCACGACGGCCCAGATGGCCGCGGCGAACTCCATGGAGTTCGGCATGCCGGTGTTCGATCCATCAGTCATGGACGGCAGCATGAGCGCGATCAAGCTGGTCAGCGATGAGTTGCTGTCCAAGCACACCATCCTTCCCCTGTTCAAGCGCGGCGGCAAGCTGTTCGTGGGCACCACAGACCCCACCAACACCCATGCCCTGGACGAGGTCAAGTTCCACACCAACCTGGTGGTGGAGCCCATCCTGGTGGACGAGGACAAGATCCGCCGCTGCGTGGAACTGTGGCAGGACGCCGGCGACAGCTTCGGCGACGCCTTGCAGAACTCGGATGGCCTGGACAACCTCGACATCAGCGGTGGCGAGGATGAGGGCAGCGATTCCGGCGTCGACGCCAAGGGCGACGACACCCCGGTGGTCAAGTTCGTCAACAAGGTCCTGATCGATGCCATTAAGAAAGGGGCGTCGGACATCCACTTCGAGCCGTATGAGGACGATTTCCGCGTTCGTCTGCGCATCGATGGCATCCTCAAGCAGGCCGCCAAGATGCCGGTCAAGCTGAACCAGCGCATCACTGCCCGCCTGAAGGTCATGGCCCAGCTGGACATCGCCGAGAAGCGGGTGCCCCAGGACGGCCGCATCAAGCTCAACCTGAGCAAGACCAAGCAGATCGACTTCCGCGTCAGCACCCTGCCGACCCTGTTCGGCGAAAAGGTTGTACTGCGCATCTTGGATGGCAGCGCGGCCAAGCTGGGCATCGAGAAGCTGGGCTACGAACCGGACCAGCAGAAGATCTTCCTGGATGCCATCCACAAGCCGTATGGGATGGTGCTGGTCACCGGCCCCACCGGCTCCGGCAAGACGGTCAGCCTGTACACGGCGCTCGGCATCTTGAACGACGACATGCGCAACATCTCCACCGTGGAGGATCCGGTGGAAATCCGCCTGCCCGGTGTGAACCAGGTGCAGCAGAACGTGAAGCGCGGCATGACCTTCGCCGCCGCCCTGCGCAGCTTCCTGCGCCAGGACCCGGACATCATCATGGTCGGCGAGATCCGCGACCTGGAAACCGCCGAGATCGCCATCAAGGCCGCCCAAACGGGCCACATGGTGCTTTCCACCCTGCACACTAACGACGCGCCGCAGACCATCGCCCGCTTGATGAACATGGGCATCGCGCCCTACAACATCACCAGTTCCGTCACGGTGGTGGTCGCCCAGCGCCTATGCCGCCGGCTCTGCCCCAGGTGCAAACGCCCACAGGACCTGCCCGACAACGCCCTGCTGGCCGAAGGCTTTACCGCCGACGAGATACACGCGGGTTTCACGATTTACGAAGCCGTGGGCTGCGACGAGTGCACCGGTGGCTACAAGGGCCGGGTGGGTATCTACCAGGTGCTGCCAATGAGTGATGAGATCCAGACCATCGTTCTGCAGGGAGGCAACGCGCTGCAGATCGCCGAGGCGGCGAAGGTGGCAGGGGTGAAAGACCTGCGCCAGTCGGCGCTGCTGAAGGCGAGGAACGGGCTGACGAGCCTGGCGGAGATCAACCGGATTACGGTCGACTGAGAGCGCCCCATCGCCCTTTGGGCACCTTCCCCCGCTTTGCGGGAAGGAAAGGCTGGGGAGTTGCTGGAACCCGGAGGCACGTCACAAACGGAAATTTCACTTTCCGCCGCAAGGGTTTAGGATGGACTCTTGCGGCCTGGTCGGGGTTCCGGGCCTTTAGGGGAGTCTGAACATGGCTGTGACCGGTAGCGCCGCGCGAACCGCCGCGAAGAAGCCCGTTGCGCAACAGCGCAAGGGCGTTGAGCTGACGCCTTTCGTCTGGCAAGGCACCGATAAGCGCGGCAAGAAGATGAAGGGCGAGCAGTCCGCGAAGAACGCGAACCTGCTCCGTGCTGAACTCCGCCGCCAGGGGATCACGCCCACGGTGGTCAAAGCCAAGGGCAAGCCCTTGTTCGGCAGCTCAGGCGCGCGCATCTCGGCAAAGGACATTGCGGTCTTCAGCCGGCAGTTGGCGACAATGATCAAGTCCGGCGTGCCGATCGTGCAATCGCTGGAAATCATCGGCAACGGCAACCGGAACCCCCGGATGAAGGCCATGGTCGATTCCCTGCGCCTGGACCTCGAGGGCGGCATGTCGATCTACGAAGCCATGAGCAAGCATCCGGTGCAGTTCGACGAGCTGTACCGGAACCTTGTGAAGGCCGGCGAAGGCGCAGGCGTGCTGGAGACCGTGCTTGAGACCATCGCCACCTACAAGGAAAACATCGAGACCCTCAAGGGCAAGATCAAGAAAGCGCTGTTCTACCCGGCAACGGTGGTTGCGGTCGCGCTTCTGGTCAGTGCCATCCTGCTGGTCTACGTGGTGCCACAGTTCGAATCGGTGTTCGCGGGCTTTGGCACAGATCTTCCTGCGTTTACCCAGCTGATCGTGGGAGCCTCACGGTTCATGGTGAAGTGGTGGTGGATGATCCTGCTGGTAACGGTGGTCACCATTCTGGGCACGATCTTCATCTTCAAGCGCTCACCCGCGTTCCAGCATTTGTGCGACCGGTTGATCCTCAAGGTCCCGGTGATCGGCCAGATCATGCACAACTCGGCCATCGCACGCTTCGCCCGGACGCTGGCGACGACGTTCCAGGCCGGCGTTCCCCTAGTGGAAGCACTGGACATCGTAGCCGGTGCGACCGGCAACACCGTGTACGAGAAAGCCACCCACGAGATCAAGAACGACGTCGCTGTCGGCTATCAGCTCAATGCGTCCATGAAACAGGTGAACCTGTTCCCGCACATGGTGACGCAAATGGCCGCGATCGGCGAAGAGGCCGGCGCGCTCGACACCATGCTGTTCAAGGTGGCCGAGTTCTACGAGGAAGAGGTCAACAATGCCGTGGATGCGCTGTCCAGCCTGCTGGAGCCGCTGATCATGGTATTCATCGGCACGATCGTGGGCGGCATGGTCGTCGGCATGTACCTCCCGATCTTCAAACTCGCCGCGGTGGTCTGACCGACCAGTGGCCTTCCTCGACCAGAACCCCGAGATCGGCTACCCGCTGGTCGCAGGCCTCGGCCTGCTTGTCGGCAGTTTCCTCAACGTGGTCATCCTGCGCTTGCCCAGGCGCATGGAGTGGCAGTGGAAGCGCGACAGCCGCGAGATGCTCGGTGAGCCGGAGCTCTACGATCCGCCGCCGCCGGGCATCGTGGTGGAGCGCTCGCACTGCCCGCACTGCGGCCACCAGCTGAGCTGGTACGAGAACATCCCGGTGCTGAGCTGGGTGGCGCTGCGCGGCAAGTGCCGCAGCTGCCGCGCGCCGATCTCGGCGCAGTACCCGGCGGTCGAGTTGCTGACCATGCTGCTGCTGCTGGCCTGCGTGTGGACCTTCGGCTTCGGCTGGCAGGGCTTCGGCGCGGGACTCCTGACCTGCTACCTGGTCGCGCTGTCGGGCATCGACCTGCGCACCCAGTTGCTGCCGGACTCACTCACGTTACCGCTGATGTGGCTGGGGCTGATCGCGGCGGTCGAGAACCTGTACCACGGGCCCAAGGAGGCCCTGCTGGGCGCGATCGCGGGCTATGTGAGCCTGTGGAGCGTGTGGTGGGTGTTCAAGCAGCTGACCGGCAAGGACGGCATGGGCCACGGCGACTTCAAGCTGCTGGCCGCGCTGGGCGCCTGGTGCGGGCTGGCGGGCGTGCTGCCGATCATCCTGATGTCGTCGCTGGTGGGCGCCCTGATCGGCGGGGCCTGGCTGATGATCAAGGGCCGCGAGCGCGCGACCCCCATCCCCTTCGGCCCGTTCCTGGCGGCAGCGGGGTGGATTGTCTTCATGTGGGGTGATGGGATTATCGGCGCTTACAAGGCGTACGCCGGGCTGTAGCTCGCGTCGCAAGGAGCCGCCCCTCTTCCTCAAGCGTGGGCTTCGACCGCGTGAACCTCAAGACCGACACCCAGGCGCTCGCGCACCGCGCCAAAGATCGCCGCCAGGTTGTCCATGCTCGGATTGCCGTGGGACGAGAGCATGCGATGCAGACTCTTGCTGGGTTTGTCGGTCACTTCGGCGAGCTGCTCAAAACCGATACGATCCGGTTCGACAAGGACGTGCTGGAAGCCTTCAAGGCCGACGGCCCCGGCTGGCAATCGCGGATGAATGCCGCGCTGCGGGAATGGCTGGGGAAGCATCCACAGCGCTGACAGGGCGTCCGTGGGGCTGTAGCGCCGTACGTTGCACAGGCTAGACTTCGCTCCCATGGCCCACTACACCATCGCCCTCACCGGCGGCATCGCCTCGGGCAAGTCCGAGGTCGAGCGCCGTTTCCGCGCCCTGGGCGTATACGTGGCCGATGCCGACGTGGCAGCGCGCGAGGTGGTGGAGCCCGGAACGCCGGGACTCGCGGAGATCGTGGAGGCCTTCGGCCCCGACGTGCTGGGAGCCGACGGCGGGATGGACCGCCCGGCCATGCGCCGACGCGTCTTTGCCGACGGCACCGCCCGCCTTCGCCTCGAAGCGATCATCCATCCCCGGGTGCGCACCGCGCTGCGCACCGCCTGCGATGCCGCGCCCGGCCCTTACGCCATCGCCGCGATCCCGCTGTTCGCCGAAGCCGGCCGCGACGCCTACGCGGAGTGGATCGACCGCGTCCTGGTGGTGGACGTGCCGGTGGAGCTGCAGCTGGAACGCCTGCTGCGGCGCGACGGCATCGACGAAGCCCTGGCCTGGAACATGATCCGCGCCCAGGCCACCCGCGAGCAGCGGCTGGCGGTGGCGGACGACGTCATCGCCAACGACGGGCCGCTGGAGGCGCTGGATGGTGTGGTGACAGCGCTGCATGAGCGCTACCTCACCCTCGCCCAAAGCAAGCCCGCCTCCCGCATCCCGTAGGAGCCCCGGGTAACGCACCGAGAGACCCAGCCGCCGAGACCAGGGCCGAGTGCGGCCGCTATCGCCGGGCGCCACCCCACAGACTGCGGATGGCGGCGATGCCCTGGGCGCCGTGGCGGCGGGCGTCTTCGAGGTCGGTGGGGGCCAGGCCACCGAGGGCGTAGATCGGGAGGCTGACGTCCTCACGCAGGCAGGCGAAGGCATCCCAGCCAATGCCCGGCTCGCCGGGGTGCGTTGCGGTGGGCTTCACCGCCCCGACGACTGCGAAATCGCAGCCCAGGCGGGTGGCGTGGGAGAGTTCGGTGGCGTTGTGGCACGAGGCGGCCAGCAGGGCGCCGGCCGCAAGCGCGGGCCGCGCATCCAGGCCGGCAAGCTGGGCGGCGCGAAGGTGGAGGCCGATGCCGAGTTCGCGGGCGAGATTAGCGTCACCGTTGACCAGGATGTCGGCGCCGGCCGCGCGGCAGCGCACGGTGGCGGCGATGGTGAGTTCGCGGCACTGGGTGGAGTCGATGCCGGGAAGCCTGACCTGGATACGCCTGACGCCAGCCGCAAGGGCAAGGTCCAAACCAGCGAGCCACCCATCACCCCCAGTAGGAGCGGCTATAGCCGCGATCGAAGAAACCGGGGCCACCGGTTCGCGGCTGTAGCCGCTCCCACAGGGGGGCGGGGCCAGGGTGGGGCTGATGGCGTAGAGGGCGGGCTGCAGGAGGGCGGCGACGACCGGGATGTCGGCCGGCGGCATGGCGTAGCTGGCCAGCTTGTGCGGCGGGACCCAGGCCAGGGCCTGGCCTTCGCGGCCGCGGGGGATGCCGGTCCAGCGGGTCACGTGGCGC
The DNA here is from genome assembly GCF_054052065.1 of Luteimonas sp. A537. Classification (NCBI taxonomy): domain Bacteria; kingdom Pseudomonadati; phylum Pseudomonadota; class Gammaproteobacteria; order Lysobacterales; family Lysobacteraceae; genus Luteimonas; species Luteimonas renzhihongae. Next base: position 608,698 of record NZ_JBSVRH010000003.1, on the reverse strand, counting down.
ACGTCCAGGCGCAGGCGCTTGCCGGGGTAGGCCTGGGGCACGGTGATCAGGTGCGCGCCGATGCGGGCTTCGATGCCGAGCTCTTCGTGCAGCTCGCGCACCAGGGCGGCTTCGGGCGTCTCGCCCGGCTCGCGCTTGCCACCGGGGAATTCCCAGAGGCCGGCGAGGTCGCGCCCGGCGGTGCGGCGCGCCAGCAGGATGCGGCCGCTGGCATCGGTGATGACCGCGGCGAGGACTTCGACCGGGTTCACGCTGGACCTCCGCCGCCCTTGTGGAGGCTCGGATCCCCGCCCTTGTGGGAGCCTGGAGCCCTGCCCTTGTGGGAGCCGCTATAGCGGCGATTCGCGGCCGCGGCTGCGCCCGAAGGATCAATCGCGGCTGTAGCCGCTCCCACGGGGTGCGCGTCAGGTGATCTGCCCATGGCAGTGCTTGTACTTCTTGCCGCTGCCGCAGGGGCAGGGGTCGTTGCGGCCGACCTTGGGCATGCGGTCGGCGGGGTCGCCGTCCAGCTGGTAGTCGGGCTGGGCGGCTTCTTCGTCGGCGCTGTAGCCGCCGCTGTCGGCATGCTGGAACTGCAGCTGGCCGGCCTGGGCGGCGGCCTGGGCGCGCTCCTGGGCTTCCATCGCGGCAAGCTCTTCCTCGGTGCGCACGCGCACGCGGGCCAGCATCATCACCACTTCGCGCTTGACCTTCTCCAGCAGCTCGGAGAACAGCTCGTAGGCTTCCTTCTTGTACTCCTGCTTGGGCTGCTTCTGGGCATAGCCGCGCAAGTGGATGCCCTGGCGCAGGTAGTCCATGCGCGCGAGGTGCTGCTTCCAGTTGTCGTCGAGCACGCTGAGCATGATGTGCTTCTCGAGCATGCGCATGGTCTCGGGGCCGGTGCTGGCTTCCTTCTCGGCATAGCCCTGCTCCACCAGCTCCTGCACGTGGCGCAGGATGCCTTCGGCGTCCAGTTCCTGCTGTGCGGCGGCCCACTCCACCAGGCCGCTCTGCAGGCTGTAGTCCGCTTCAAGCGCGGCCTGCAGGCCCGGCAGGTCCCACTGGTCATCGACCGAATCCGGCGGCACGAAGCGATCCACCACATCGGCCACCACGTCGCCGCGGATGCCGGCGATGTTGTCGGAGATGTCCTCGGACTCCAGCAGCTCGTTGCGCTGGCCGTAGATCACCTTGCGCTGGTCGTTGTTGACGTCGTCGAAGTCGAGCAGGTTCTTGCGGATGTCGAAGTTGTGCGACTCGACCTTGCGCTGGGCGTTGGCGATCTGCTTGCTGACGAGAGGCGACTCGATGATGTCGTCTTCCTTCAGGCCCATGCGCGCCATCACCTTCTGCACCCAGTCGGCGGCGAAGATGCGCATCAGGTTGTCTTCAAGCGACAGATAGAAGCGGCTGGAACCCGGGTCGCCCTGGCGGCCGGAGCGGCCGCGGAGCTGGTTGTCGATGCGGCGCGATTCGTGGCGTTCGGTGCCGACGATGTGCAGGCCGCCGGCGGCCTTCACCGCGTCGTGGCGCTTCTGCCATTCGGCCTTGACGCGCTCGCGGGTGGCGTCGTCGACTTCGCCCGCGGCCTCGAGCTCGGCCATCTCGACCTCGAGAGAACCGCCGAGCACGATGTCGGTGCCGCGGCCGGCCATGTTGGTGGCGATGGTGACCGCGCCGGGCGTGCCGGCGTTGGCGACGATCTGCGCTTCGCGCTCGTGCTGCTTGGCGTTGAGCACTTCGTGGTGGATGCCGGCTTCGCGCAGCTGCTCGCTGAGCAACTCCGAGACTTCGATCGAAGTGGTGCCGACCAGCACCGGCTGGTTGCGGGCGTGCGCTTCCTTGAGCTCGTTGACCACGGCGCGGTACTTGCCGGCGCGGTTGAGGAAGACGGCGTCCGGATGATCCTTGCGCACCATCTCGCGGTTGGTGGGGATGACCACCACTTCCAGGCTGTAGATCGACTGGAACTCGAAGGCTTCGGTGTCCGCGGTGCCGGTCATGCCCGCGAGCTTGTTGTACATGCGGAACAGGTTCTGGAAGGTGATGCTGGCCAGCGTCTGGTTCTCGCGCTGCACCGGCACGCCTTCCTTGGCCTCGACCGCCTGGTGCAGGCCGTCGGACCAGCGGCGCCCGGTCAGGGTGCGGCCGGTGAACTCGTCGACGATGATCACCTCGCCGTCGCGGACGATGTAGTCGACGTCGCGCTGGTAGATCGCGTGCGCGCGCATGGCGGCGTTGAGGTGGTGCACGACGTGGATGTTCTGCGGGTCGTACAGGCCTGCGTCGTCGTCGAGGATGCCGGCGGCGCGCAGCAGGGTCTCGGCAAGTTCCTGGCCGGACTCGGACAGGTGCACCTGCTTGCCCTTCTCGTCCACCCAGTAGTCACCCTCGGCTTCTTCGGTGGCCTGGCGGGTGAACTCGGGGACGATGCGGTTGACCTTGATGTAGAGGTCGGGGGTTTCGTCGGCGGGGCCGGAGATGATCAGCGGCGTGCGCGCCTCGTCGATCAGGATCGAGTCGACCTCGTCGATGATCGCGAAGTTCAGGCCGCGCTGGTAGCGCTGCTCTTTCGACAGCGCCATGTTGTCGCGCAGGTAGTCGAAGCCGAACTCGTTGTTGGTGCCGTAGGTGATGTCGGCGTTGTAGGCGGCGTTCTTGTCGCCGTGCGGCATGCCCGGGTAGACCACGCCCACCGACAGGCCCAGCCAGTTGTAGAGCTTGCCCATCCACGCCGAGTCACGGCGGGCCAGGTAGTCGTTGACGGTGACCACGTGTACGCCCTTGCCGTCGAGCGCGTTGAGATAGGTGGGCAGCGTGCCGACCAGGGTCTTGCCCTCGCCGGTGCGCATCTCGGCGATCTTGCCGGTGTGCAGCACCATGCCGCCGACCAGCTGCACGTCGTAGTGGCGCATGCCGAGCACGCGCACCGAGGCTTCGCGACAGACGGCGAAGGCTTCGGGCAGGAGCTTGTCGAGCGATTCGCCGTTGGCGATGCGCTGCCGGAATTCGGGGGTCTTGGCCTGGAGTTCGGCGTCCGAGAGCGCCTGCATCTGCGGTTCGAACGCGTTGACCTTGGCGACGATCTTCGTGTACTGACCGACGATGCGTTCGTTGCGGCTGCCGAAGACGCTGGTGAGCAGGCGATTGAGCATTGGATGACCGGTTCGTGGAAGGGGGGCAAAAACGGGAAAAGGGCGCAAGGCGCCCTTTCCAGCTGGCTGCGACATTGTAGCGTGGGGTCCGGGACCCCGCCTATCAAGCGGTCAGGCCTTCTTCTTTTCGCCGAGGAACTTGCGCGGGTTGGTCACGCGGCCGTTCTCCCACACTTCGAAGTGCACGTGGGCGCCGGTGCTGCGGCCGGTGCTGCCGGCGCGGGCGATCTTCTGGCCCACGCGCACCAGGTCGCCGACCTGCACCACGTTGGCCGAGTTGTGGGCGTAGCGGGTGACGTAGCCGTTGCCGTGATCGATCTCGACCACCTTGCCGTAGCCGGAGCGCACGCCGGAGTAGCTCACCACGCCGTCGGCCACGGCCATCACCGTGTCGCCGGTGCGGGCATCGAAATCGATACCCTTGTGGTACGCGGAGCCGCCGCCGAAGGGGTCGGCGCGGCGGCCGAAGCCGGAGGTGATGTAGCTGGCGGCCACCGGCGAGCGCGAAGGAACCGAGTTGCGGTCGATCTCGCGGTTGAAGAGCAGCATTTCGAGCACCGAGAGCTGGTCGCCGGCGACGCCGAACTCGCCGTCGACGCCGGCGATGCCGTCGCGCAGCTCGCCGGCCGGCATGTCGCGGACCGGACCGTGGCCACCGACGCCCACCGGGCTGTTGAAGTCGAACTCGCCGTCGCCAAGCTGGGCGACGCGGGTCAGCCGGTCGCCGAGGGCGTTGAGGCGGTTGGCCTGGGCCTGCAGCTCGCCAAGGCGGGCGGCCAGTGCGTTGACCTCGCGCTGCGCGGCGCGGCGGGTGTCATCGAGCTGGGCGTCCTGGCTGGCGATCTCGACGCGCAGCGCGTTGACTTCGCCCGACTGCACGGCGGCGCCGATCGCGGCGCCCAGCACCAGGGCCGCGCCCAGCAGTGCCATCGGCTGCCGGCCTCCGGCCTGCGCCAGGCGGCGCCCACCGAGGCGGGCGTAATGCATGAGCCAATCGTGTGAGTGTTGAAGCGTACGGTGTAAAGTCATCTGGATGTCTGCTGGCAATGCCAATTCGGTCTCCCCAAAAGGTCCGCGCGCCGTCTTCGACGCGCTGGCGGCCGATGTCTCCGGCCGTTCCCCGATCCAGCGCGCCATGTGGCTCGACGCACTGGACCGCACCCTGCGTCCCCACCTCCCACCTTCACTGTCCGCGCACGCGCGGCTTGCAAATGTGGATGGCGCAAGGCTGGTGTACCTGGTGGATTCGCCGCTGTGGAACGCCAGCCTGAGGCTTGCCGCTCCAGCGCTCCTGGATGCCGCCCGTTCGCACGGGCTGAAGGTCCGGGAGCTCAGGGTCAAGACGACCACCCAACCGCTGTTCCCGCCTGCGCGGGTCGAAGCGGCTGTACGTCCGTTGTCGGCGTCCGCACCGGAAGGGCTGCGGGCCGCCTTGGCGTCCCTGCGCGAAGCCATCGGCAACGGCAAGAACGAGTCCTGAAATCAGACCGCGCTTTTGGCGCGGACGGGGCATCCTAACGGCCATTGGCACCCGAAACGTTAACCGGGCGGAACGTTTTTAGACCGATTTCGTTAATTTTTCGTAAAGATGTGACCTGGGCGGCAACAACCCGTGAAAGTCCTACAGGCCGCAGACAGGTCCGGAGTCCGCTTTGCAGGAGCCGCTCGCCCGTGCCTTTGTAGGAGCCGCTATAGCGGCGATCGCGGCCATGGCCGCTCCCACAAAAGCACGCGAGCCGCCCTACCCCTCAGGCGACTGGCTGCAGTTCGCCGTAGGCCACGGGTCCGACCTTGGCCTCGGGGAAGGTCACCTCTTCCCAGGCGTCCTGCTCCGCCAGCAGCGCGCGCACCAGCGTGTTGTTCAGCGCGTGCCCGGACTTGTAGCCCTCGAAGGCGCCGATGATCGGCCGGCCGGCAAGATACAGGTCGCCCACGGCATCAAGGATCTTGTGGCGCACGAATTCGTCGGCGTAGCGCAGGCCGTCGTCGTTGAGCACGCGGAAGTCGTCGAGCACGATCGCATTGTCCATCGAGCCGCCCAGGCCGAGGTTGCGGTCGCGCATGTATTCCAGGTCGCGCATGAAGCCGAAGGTGCGGGCGCGGCTGACTTCGCGGATGTAGTTCTCGGTGGTGAACTCCACCTCCGCGCGCGACCGGGCGGTCGGGATGGCGGGGTGGTTGAAGTCGATGGTGAAGCCCAGGCGGAAGCCGTCGAAGGGCTCGAAGCGGGCGATCTTGTCGCCATCGCGGACCTCGACGGTGCGCGTGATGCGGATGAAGCGCTTGGGCGCGGCCTGCTCGACGACGCCCGCGGACTGCAGCAGGAACACGAACGGGCCCGACGAGCCATCCATGATCGGCACTTCGGCGGCCGAGAGCTCGACCATGATGTTGTCGATGCCAAGGCCGGCCAGGGCCGACATCAGGTGTTCGACGGTCTGCACGTTGGCGCCATCCACCGACAGGCCGGTGCACAGCGTGGTCTCGGTGACCAGGGTGGCCCTGGCCGGGATCTCGACCGCGGGCTCGACGTCGACACGGCGGAACACGATGCCCGAGTCCGGCGGCGCCGGACGCAGGGTCATATAGACCTTCTCACCGCTGTGCAGCCCCACGCCGGTGGCGCGGGTGATGTTCTTGATGGTGCGCTGCTGGACCATTCACGGACTCTGGGGGAAGCGCCGGCGGCAGACAAGCAGCCGGCAAATGGAAGCGGTTCGCAATTTAGCACGCGTGCCGCTGAACCTGAACGGAGCGCAGGCGCCCTCATGCTGCAGGAGCGCAACCCCGACCCAACGCGGAACAACCACCTGCAGGAGCAGCTATAGCTGCTCCTGCAAGAGCGGATCGAGCGGTCCCGCCACTGCGGGGTCGCAGCCAGGGCTGCTCCTGCAGGGGCGGGGCGCGGGTTCTGCTCAGTCGGCCTGGCGGCGGAGGAAGGCGGGGATGTCGAGGTAGCCGCCGTCGCTGTTGCTGCCGAAATCGGCCACGGCCGGGGTGCTCGGGGCGGCGGGCTCGGCGGAGCCGCGGCGCAGGCCGAGGCCCATGCCCATGCCACCGCCGGCCGCCATCGGCTGCGCCACGTCGTCTTCCTCGACCAGCATGCCGGTGGTGCCGTCGCGACGGCCGCCGGTGTTGATCAGCTGCACGTGCGGGCGGCGCTGAGCCTCGTTGAAGCTTGCGTCACGGCCGTAGCCGCTGTCGCGGACCACGCCGCGCGCCTGGGCACGGTTGAGGCCGGTGGCAACCACGGTCACGCGCACGTCGTCCTGCATGTCGGGATCGAGCACGGTGCCGATGACGATGGTGGCGTCTTCGCTTGCGAAGTTCTCCACCGTACGACCGACCTCGTCGAACTCGGCCATGGTGAAGTCCGGGCCGGCGGTGATGTTGACCAGGATGCCGTTGGCGCCGGCCAGATTGACGTCGTCGAGCAGCGGGTTCTGGATCGCGGACTCGGCAGCGGCCTGGGCGCGGTCGTCGCCGCGGGCATGCCCGGTGCCCATCATCGCCAGGCCCATCTCGGACATGACGGTGCGGACGTCGGCGAAGTCGACGTTGATCAGGCCCGGGCGCACGATGAGATCGGCGATGCCCTGCACGGCGCCCAGCAGCACGTCGTTCGCCGCACGGAAGGCCTGCACCATGGTGGCGTTGCGGCCGAGCACGGTGATCAGCTTCTCGTTGGGGATGGTGATCAGCGAGTCGCAGTGCGCCGACAGCTCTTCGATGCCCTTCAGCGCCACCTGCATGCGGCGGCGGCCTTCGAACGGGAACGGCTTGGTGACCACGGCGACGGTCAGGATGCCCATCTCCTTGGCCAGCTGCGCGACCACGGGTGCCGCACCGGTGCCGGTGCCGCCGCCCATGCCGGCGGTGATGAACACCATGTCGGCGCCCTGCAGCGCTTCCATGATCTGGTCGCGGTCCTCAAGCGCGGCCTGGCGGCCGACCTCCGGGTTCGCGCCCGCGCCCAGGCCCTTGGTGACGCCGGTGCCGAGCTGCAGCTGCAGCTTGGAACCGCAGTTCTTGATTGCCTGCGAGTCGGTGTTGGCGGTGATGAACTCCACGCCGTCCACGCTGCTGCTGACCATGTGGTTGACCGCGTTGCCGCCGCCGCCACCCACGCCGATGACCTTGATGATGGCGTTGGGGGCCATCTTTTCAACCAGTTCGAAATGCGCCATGTCCGTAGTCCTTTTGATGTCGTTATGTGTTGCTGGTGTTTTCTAGTTGTTGTTTGTTGCTGTCGCGTGCCGCTTTCGTCGTCGCCTTGTCTTTCTTCGCGGCCATGGCCGCTCCCACAAAAGCCGGGTGTCGCGAGGTGGGTCGCGGGGTGGGTCGCAGCTATAGCTGCTCCTACACGGGTTTTGGTGGAATGCGGCCATCGGTCTAGAACTCCCCGTTGAACCAGGTCTTGAGCTTCTTCAGCAGGCTGCCGGCGCGCCCGGTGGGCAGCACCGGGCGGCGCGGGTTTTCAATCTGGCTGCCCATCAGCAGCAGGCCGACGCCGGTGGCATGCACCGGGTTGTTGACCACTTCGCCGAGGCCGGTGACGTGCTGGGGAATGCCCACGCGCACCGGCATCTGCAGCATTTCCTCGGCCAGTTCGACCACGCCTTCCATCTTCGCGGCGCCGCCGGTGAGCACCATGCCGGCGCGCACGTGCTGCTCAAAGCCCGAGCGGCGCAGTTCGGCCTGCACCATCTCGAAGATCTCCTCGTAGCGGGCCTGCACGGCCTGCGCCAGCGACTGCCGCGGCAGGCGACGCGGCGGGCGGTCGCCGACGCTCGGGACCTGGATCGATTCTTCGCTGGTCGCCAGCTGCGCCAGCGCACAGGCATAGCGGACCTTGATCTGCTCGGCCTCGGGCGTGGGCGTGCGCAGCATGTGCGCGATGTCCTCGGTGACCTTGTCGCCGGCGATCGGCAGGCTGGAGGTGTGGCAGATCGCGCCTTGCACGAACACCGCCAGATCGGTGGTGCCGGCGCCGATGTCGACCATCACCACGCCAAGCTCGCGCTCGTCGCTGGTCAGCACCGCGGTGCTTGACGCCAGCGACGACAGCACCAGGTCGTCGATCTGCAGGTCGCAGCGCTGCACGCACTTGGAGATGTTGGCCGCGGCCGACTGCGCGCAGACCACCAGGTGCGCATGCACCTCCAGGCGCACGCCGGTCATGCCGACGGGATTGCGGATGCCTTCCTGGGAATCGTCGAGCACGTATTCGCGCGGGATCGCGTGCAGGATCTTCTGGTCGGCCGGGATCGCGACCGCCTTGGCAGCGTCGAGCACGCGGTCGAGGTCCGACCAGGTCACTTCGCCGTCGCGGATCGGGACGATGCCCGGCGAGTTCTTGCACTGCACGTGGCTGCCCGAGATCGAAGCGTAGACCGAGCGGATGTCGCAGCCGGCCATCAGCTCGGCCTCCTCGATCGCGCGCTGGATCGACTGCACGGTCGATTCGATGTCCACCACCACGCCGCGCTTGAGCCCGCGCGATTCGTGACTGCCGATCCCGATCACCTCGATGGGGTTGCCCGGCGAGTACTCGCCGACCAGGGCCACCACCTTGGAGGTGCCGATATCGAGGCCTACGATCAGGGCCTTGTCGCCTTTGCGGTTCATGCGGTGTGTTCCTCGGCCCATGTCAGGGCGAATCCATTGGTGTAGCGGAGATCGGCGCGTGCCAGCGGCTGGTGCCGTTGGGTCAGGAGCTGCGGCAGCAGGCGGGCGAAGCGGGCCATGCGGGTGCGCACCTGGTGGCTGCCGATGAGTACCCGGGTGCCGTTGGACAGGACCATGGTCCAGCTGCCGCGGCTGTCGAGCAGCAGCGCGCGCACGCCGTAACCCGCCGGCGCGAACAGCTCGCGCGCGGCCTGGTAGAGCTCGACCACTTCTTCCGAGCGGGCGTCGGGGCCGTGCAGCAGCGGCAGGCCCTGCGGCACGTCGATGCCTTCGGCCGGGAACAGCTTGCCCTGCAGCGAAAGCAGGCGTTCATCGCCCCAGCGCGCGAACGGGCGGTGCTCCTGCACGCGCACTTCAAGCACGTCCGGCCAGCGCTTGCCGACGTCGGCCTGCTCCACCCAGGGCAGGCGGGCGACCGACTCGCGGGCCTCGTCCAGGCGCACGGCGAAGAAGCCCTGCTGCGCATAGGGCAGCACCACTTCGCGCACACGCGCGGGATCGACCTGCTGCAGGTTGTCGTTGATGCGCAGCGTGCGCAACGGCCAGCGCTCGGCGCCGATCCAGCCCTGGACCACGGCCACCACCGGCAGCGCGATCAGCGCCACCGCGAGCGTCCAGGCAAGGATGCGGGCGAGCGCGTTCACAGCGTCTGCTCCAGCACGCGCCAGCACAGGTCCGCGTAGTCGCAGCCCAGTTGGCCGGCGGCCTTGGGTACCAGCGAATGGCCGGTCATGCCCGGCGCGGTGTTCACTTCGATCAGCTGCAGGCCGCGCTCGCGGTCGCGCATGATGTCCACGCGACCCCAGCCGCTGCAGCCGGCGGCGCGGAAGGCGCGCAGCGCGAGGTCGCGGATCGCGGCCTCGTCATCGCCTTCAAGCCCGGGACACAGGTACTGCGTGTCTTCGGCGACGTACTTGGCGTGGTAGTCGTACCACTCGCCTGCGGGCACGATCCGGATCGACGGCAGCGCGACGTCGCCGAGGATGCCGACGGTGAGCTCGTCGCCGCGCACCATCTGCTCCATCAGCAGCTCGCCGTCGTAGTGGGCGGCGAATTCGATGGCGGGAGCGAGGTCGGCTTCGGCAAGCACGCGGAACACGCCGACGCTGGAGCCTTCGCTGGAAGGCTTCACGAACACCGGATAGCCGAGCCGCTGCGCGGCCGCGCGCAGGTCGGCACCCTTCGCCAGGCGCTCGTAGCGCGGCGTCGACAGGCCTTCGGACAGCCACACCTGCTTGGTGCGGATCTTGTCGAGGGTGAGCGCGCAGCCGAGCACATCGGAGCCGGTGAACGGCACATCGAGCGCCTGCAGCAGCCCCTGCAGCACGCCGTTCTCGCCGACGCCGCCGTGGAGGATGTTGAACACGCGGTCGAAGCGGCCGGCCAGGAGCGCGGCGAGCAGGGCGGGCACGCCGTCGACGGCTTCGGCATCGACGCCGCGCGAACGCAGCGCTTCGAGCACGCCGGCGCCGGAGTCGAGCGACACCTCGCGCTCACTGGTGTCACCACCCATGAGCACGGCGACGCGGCCGAAGTCGGCCGGGTCGGTCAGGCGCAGCGGCGGCAGCTGCTCGCTCATCCGCCCTCCCCCGCCGTCGGGAAGCCTTCGGCCACCAGGTTCTGCGCCACCTGGCCGATGTCGCCGGCACCCATCACCAGCAGCAGGTCACCGTCTTCGAGGATGTCGGGCAGCACGTCACGCAGGTCGCCGGGGCCGTTGACCACCACCGGGTCGATGCGGCCGCGGGCGCGGATTGCACGCGCCAGCGCACGCGCGTCGGCATTGGCCATCGGCTGTTCGCCGGCCGGATACACCTCGGTCAGCACCAGCGCGTCGACCTCGGACAGTACCCCGGCGAAGTCGTCGAGCAGGTCGCGGGTGCGGCTGTAGCGGTGCGGCTGGAATGCGACCACCAGACGATGGTCGGGCCAGCCGCCACGAGCGGCCTCGAACACCGCGGCAAGCTCGCGCGGATGGTGGCCGTAGTCGTCGACCAGCTGCACCCTGGCGCCGCGTGCGGTGGTCAGTTCGGCAAGGCGGTTGAAGCGGCGGCCGATGCCTTCGAACTTCGCCAGCGCGTCGCGGATGGCTTCGGGCTGCACGCCCAGCTGCCAGGCGACCGCGGCCGCGGCCAGCGCGTTCTGCACGTTGTGGCGGCCGGGCAGCGCAAGCTCCATGGACGTCGTGGACGCATCGGGCAGGACCAGGTCGAAATACATGGTCGGCCCTTCCTGGCGCACGTTCTCGGCGCGGACGTCGGCATCGGCATGGAAGCCGTAGGTCATGACGTGGCGCGAGACCGCGCCGGCCAGGGCCTCGACTTCGGGATCATCGATGCACAGCACGGCCAGGCCGTAGAACGGCAGCCGGTGCAGGAACTCGGAGAACGCCTGCTGCACGCGCGCGAAGTCGCCGCCGTAGTTCTCGAGGTGATCGACGTCGATGTTGGTGACGATTGCGACCAGCGGGTTCAGGCGCAGGAAGCTGCCGTCGCTCTCGTCGGCCTCGGCCACCAGCCAGTCACCACCGCCCAGGCGCGCATTGGCGTCGGCTGCCAGCAGCTTGCCGCCGATCACGAAGGTCGGGTCGAGCCCGCCTTCGGCGAGCACGCTGGCGAGCAGCGAGGTGGTGGTGGTCTTACCGTGGGTTCCGGCCACGGCCACGCCGCGGCGGAATCGCATCAGTTCGGCCAGCATCTCCGCGCGCGGCACCACCGGGATGCGTTGCGCGCGCGCTTCCACCAGCTCCGGGTTGTCCGGCTTGATGGCACTGGACACCACCACGCAGTCGCTGGCGATCACGTTGGCCGCGGCATGCCCGAGATGCACGGTTGCGCCCAGGCTCGCAAGACGCCGGGTGACCGCGCTGTCGGCGGTATCGGATCCCGACACCTGGTAGCCGAGCGTGCACAGCACCTCCGCGATCCCGCTCATGCCGGTGCCGCCGATGCCGATGAAATGCACGCGCGAATGCCGCCGCGCGAAGTCGGCCATGGCCACGCCGTGGGTGTCGTGGAGGCGGCGGGTCATGCGTTCACTCCGGGGGCAATCCTGGGTTCGATGCGCTGGCGCAGGCGGCTGGTGCCGCGCGCGGCCAGCGACGGCACCGGCTGTGCGGTGGGCGGCGGCGTGGCGGGCGCTGCAACGGCCTCGCCGCGCAGGCGCGCGACCTGGCGCTGGGTACGGTCGAGTTCATAGGACACGCGCAGCAGCAGGCCCACGGCGACGCAGGTCATCATCACGCTGGAGCCGCCCGACGACACCAGTGGCAGCGTCAGGCCCTTGGTCGGCAGCAGGCCGAGGTTGACGCCGATCGACACCAGCGCCTGCAGGCTCATCCACAGCGCGATGCCAAAGGCGACGTAGCCGGCGAAGTGGCGGCGCGTCTCCACGCAGCGCAGGCCGATCAGGAACGCGCGGCCGACCAGCAGCGCGTACAGGCCGATCACCAGGCACACGCCGACGAAGCCGAGCTCTTCCGCGATCACCGCGAGGATGAAGTCGGTATGCGCTTCGGGCAGGTAGTTGAGCTTCTGGATCGAAGCGCCCAGGCCCACGCCCCAGAACTCGCCACGGCCCACCGCCATCAGCGCGTTGGCCAGCTGGTAACCGCTGTTGAAGGGGTCGGCGAAGGGATCCATGAACGAGGTCAGGCGACGCATGCGGTAAGGCTCGGCGATCGCCACGATCGCCAGCACCGGCAGCAGCAGCAGCACCGGTGCCGCCATGCGCGGCAGGTGCACGCCGCCCAGGACCAGCATGCCGGCGGTGATCGCCAGCAGCAGCGCAAGCGAACCGAAGTCGGGCTGCAAGGCCAGCAGGACCATCAGCACGATGGCGACGCCGATGGGCTTGAGCATCGCGCCCCAGGTGGCGTTGACCTCGTCGCGGAAACGCACCAGGTAGCTGGCAAGCCAGACGATGTACATCACCTTGACCGCCTCGACCGCCTGGAACTTGGACACGCCGAGGTTGATCCAGCGCTGCGCGCCGTTGACGCTGCTGCCTATGCCGGGCACGAACACCAGCAGCAGCGCAAGGAAGCAAGCCACCAACAGCAGGCGGTCGAAGCGCTCGATGGTCTTGAGCTCGGTGCGCATCGCCCAGAACGCGAGCGCCGCGCCCAGGGCCATGAAGACCACGTGCCGGATCAGGAAGTAGTACGGACCGACGCCGAGCTCTTCGCCGACGGCGATGGAGCTTGAGCCCACCATCACGATGCCGAGTGCGCCCAGGCCGAACACGGCGCCGAGCATCCACGGGTCGAAACGGCCGCCGATCGATTCGAGGCGGACGGCCTGGCTGCCGCGGTCGTGGGTCCTGTCCATCAGCGCACCTTCAACGTGGCCAGGCCGACCAGGACCAGGATCACCGAGATGATCCAGAAGCGCACGATCACGCGTGGCTCCGGCCAGCCCTTGAGTTCGAAGTGGTGGTGGATCGGTGCCATCCGGAACACGCGCTTGCCGGTGAGCTTGAACGACGCGACCTGGATGATCACCGACAGCGTCTCGATCACGAAGATGCCGCCCATCACCACCAGCACCAGCTCCTGGCGCACGATCACCGCGATGCTGCCGAGCACGGCGCCGAGGGCAAGCGCGCCGATGTCGCCCATGAACACCATGGCCGGATAGGTGTTGAACCAGAGGAAGCCCAGCCCCGCCCCGGCAATCGCCGCACAGATGATGACGAGCTCGCCGGCGCCGGGCACGCGCGGGATCTGCAGGTATTCGGCGAACTGCGCATGTCCCGAGGCGTAGGCGAACACGCCCAGCGCGCAGGCCACCAGCACGGTCGGCATGATCGCGAGGCCGTCGAGGCCGTCGGTCAGGTTGACCGCGTTGGAAAAGCCGACGATCCAGAAGTAGGCGATGGTCACGAACGAGACGCCGGCAAGCGGCAGCGCCACCGCCTTGAAGAAGGGGATGTAGAAGGTGGTCGCGACCGGCGTGTCTGCGCTGAACCACAGGAACAGGCCCGCCGCCAGGCCGAAGATCGACTGCAGCAGGTACTTGGTGCGCGAGCGCATGCCGTTGGGATCGCGCTTCACGATCTTGATCCAGTCGTCCCACCAGCCGATGGCGCCGAACGCGACCATGATCAGCAGCACCAGCCACACGTATTTGTTGCGCAGATCGCCCCACAGCAGCACCGAAGCCAGCACGGTGAGCAGGATCAGCCCGCCGCCCATGGTGGGCGTGCCGGCCTTTGAGAAATGCGTCTTCGGGCCATCCTGGCGGATCGGCTGGCCGCCCTTGTACTGGGCGAGCTTGCGGATCACCGCCGGGCCCCACCACAGCGACAGGAAGAGCGCGGTCAGCGCGGCGAGGATGCCGCGGAAGGTCAGGTAGCCGAAGAGGCCGAACAGACCCTCGAGCTGCTCGAGCCAGCGGGTGATTTCAAGCAGCATCGGTATCGACTCCTTCCAGCAGCGCGCGGACCACGCGATCCATCGCGCTGCCGCGCGAGCCCTTGACGAGAATGGTGGGAGCGATCGCGGCTGTAGCCGCTCCCACGGGTGGCGCGGCCTTTGTGGGAGCGGCTATAGCCGCGAACAAGCCCGCGACCAATGCCTCGTGCGAAGCGAACACCTGGCCTCCCTCACCAAACGCCTCGGCCGCCTTCGCCGCCAGCTCCCCAAGCGCGAACACCCGCTCCACGCCGCCCTCGCGCGCGCGGCGCCCGGCGGCTTCGTGCAGCGCCACCGCGTCAGCGCCCAGTTCGCGCATGTCGCCCAGCACCAGCCAGCCGCCGCCACTGGCCGCGGCCAGGGTATCGATGGCGGCGGCAAGCGATCCGGGATTGGCGTTGTAACTGTCATCCACCAGCCACGCGCCGCCCGGCAACTGCCGGCGCACCTGGCGGCCAGCCACCGGCTGCGCGTGCGTCAGGCCTTCGGCAATCGCCGGCAGCGGCGCGCCGCAGGCCAGCGCCAGCGACGCCGCCGCCATTGCATTGGCAACGCTGTGCCGGCCGGGCAGCGACAGCGAAACGGCGGCCTCGCCTTCCGGCGTCACCAGCACGAAATCGCTGCCGCCTTCGTGCAGCACCACCTCACGCACATGCACGTCCGCGCGCGCGCCGAAGCCGAAGCGCAGCACGCGGCGGCCATGGGCACGCTCGGCGAAAAACGACTCGAACGCATCGTCGGCATTGATCACCGCGGTGCCATCGGTCGGCAGCGCGTCGTAGATCGCGGCCTTGGTATCGGCCACGCCCTGCAGGCTGCCCATGCGCTCGAGGTGCGCGGGTGCGATGTTGTTCACCAGCGCGACGCGCGGGCGCGCGATCGCCGCCAGGTAGGCGATGTCGCCAGGCTTGCCGGCGCCCATCTCGTACACGGCGAAGGCGGCGGCGTCGTCGGCATCGATGATCGCCAGCGGCAGGCCGATCTCGTTGTTGCGGTTGCCGGGACTGGCAGTGACGCTGCCGCAGCGGCCGAGGATCGACAGCAGCAGCTCCTTGACGCTGGTCTTGCCGTTGCTGCCGGTGATCGCGACCACGGCCTGCGCCGGACGCGTGGCCTGCAGCGCGGCCGCGAGCGAGCCCAGGGCCTCGACAGTGTCGCCTACCACGACCTGCGGCAGCGCCACGTCCAGTGGGCGTGACACCAGCGCGGCGGTCGCGCCGGCGGCGGCGATCGCGGCCACATGCTCATGGCCGTCGAAATTCTCGCCCGCGATGGCGACGAACAGCGTGCCCCCGGCGTGCGGGACAAAGGTACGGCTGTCGGTCGCGATCGCCTCGACCGGGACGTCTTCGCCCTGCAGGCGG
The DNA here is from genome assembly GCF_054052065.1 of Luteimonas sp. A537. Taxonomy (NCBI): domain Bacteria; kingdom Pseudomonadati; phylum Pseudomonadota; class Gammaproteobacteria; order Lysobacterales; family Lysobacteraceae; genus Luteimonas; species Luteimonas renzhihongae. Next base: position 593,099 of record NZ_JBSVRH010000003.1, on the reverse strand, counting down.
CCGTTGCATGCCTGGGCGATGCGCGAGAGCGTGATCGGCTTCATGCCCGGGCCTCCAGCGCGCGGCGCGCGACGTCGCGATCGTCGAATGGATGGCGCACGCCGTCGATTTCCTGGTATGGCTCGTGGCCCTTGCCGGCGACCAGCACGATGTCGCCGGAATCGGCGATGCCGATCGCGCGGGTGATGGCGGCAGCGCGATCGCGCTCGACCACCACCACCGCGGTATCGGGGATGCCGGCCATGATGTCGACGACGATGGCGTTGCCGTCTTCGCCGCGCGGATTGTCGTCGGTGACCACCACGAAATCGGCGCCACCGAGCGCAGCCGCGCCCATCTCCGGGCGCTTGCCGCGGTCGCGTTCGCCACCGCAGCCGAAAACGCAGGTGATGCGGCCGGCAGCGTGCGCGCGCACCGCGGCCAGGGCCTGCTCAAGCGCGTCGGGCGTGTGCGCGTAGTCGACCACCACCAGCGGCAGGCCGTCATGGCCACCGAAGCGGTTCATGCGTCCGGCGATCGGCTCGAGTCGGCCAAGCACGCGCGCGATGTCCGCCGCGGCCACGCCCTGCGCGTGCAGCACGCCGGCCACCGCCAGCAGGTTTTCGACGTTGAAGCGACCGAGCAGCGGCGAGCGCACCGGCAGCCGTTCGCTGTCGATGCGCAGCTGGAAGGCGATGCCCGCGGCATCGAGCACGATATCCGTGGCGGCCACGAGCGCTTCGGCATCGCCGCGCGCGCTGGTACCGATCCGGCGCAGCGTCGACGGCAGCCGCGCGAACAGGCCGCGGCCGAAGCCGTCATCGATGTTCACCACTGCCGCCGACAGTCCGGCCACGCCGAACAGGCGCTCCTTGGCCGCGCCATAGGTGGCCATGTCACCGTGGTAATCGAGGTGGTCGCGGGTGAGGTTGGTGAACACGCCGACCTCGAAATGGACGGCATCCACGCGACCCTGGTCCAGCGCATGCGAACTGGTTTCCATCGCCACCGCCTGCGCGCCGGCGTCACGCAACCCGGCCAGCAGCTCGTGCACCTGCAATACCAGCGGCGTGGTGAAGCCGGTCGGGCGCACGTCGCCGTGCAGGCCCGCGCCCAGCGTGCCGATGGTGGCCGCGCGGCGGCCGAGCAGCTCCCAGGCCTGGGCCAGCAGCTGCACGGTCGAGGTCTTGCCGTTGGTGCCGGTGACGGCGACGGTCGACATCGCCGCCGACGGCCGGCCGTGGAATTCATCGGCCATCGCGCCCATGCGCGCGCGCAGGCCGGGCACCGCGATCGCATCCGCGGGCGGCGCAGGCACGTCGGCCGGCACGGGTGGTTCGTACATCACCACTGCAGCGCCATCGACAAGCGCCTGTCCGGCGAAGTGCAGGCCATGGGTGCCGAAGCCGCCGATGGCGACGAAGCCGTCGCCGGCGCGCACGGAGCGGCTGTCCAGCACCAGGCCGGACACCTCCAGCGCCGCCGGGACGTCGACGACGTCGGGCAGCAGTTCGCGCAGGGCCATGCGGCGGCTCACTGGCCACCTCCGGACGCGGGGGGCGCGGCGGCGGTGGCTGCACGCCCGGCCGCGACGCGCGGCGCATTGCGCGCGCGCTCCTTCGCCTGCTGCTTCGCCTGCTCGGCCAGCCAGGTCTCGATGTCGTCCGGCGGCACGTCCATCAGCCGCAGCGCGCCGTCCATGACGCTCTGGAACACCGGGGCCGAAACCTGGCCGCCGTAGATGCCCTTGGCCGGATCGGGATCGTCGATCACCACCACCATCGAAAAGCGCGGGTTCTCCACCGGCACCACGCCGGCGAAAAAGGACACGTAGCGGCGCGAATAGCCGCCACCGGATGCCTTGCGCGCGGTGCCGGTCTTGCCGGCGACGTGATAGCCGGGGATCGCCGCCTGGATGGCGGTGCCGCCGGGCTCGGTGACCGTCTGCATCATCGCCAGCACGGTGTCGGCGACCGCGGCATCCATCACCTGCTCGGACTCGCCGTGCTGGCCCTTGACCAGGGTCGGCCGCACCGCGCGCCCGTGGTTGGCGATGGTCGCGTAGGACCGCGCGATCTGCAGCGGCGTGGCCGACAGCCCGTAGCCGTAGCTCATGGTCTGCTTGCTGGTGCCGCTCCAGCTTGCCGCGGGCGGCAGCACGCCGGACGCTTCGCCCGGGAAGCCGCTGCCGGTGCTGTGGCCGAAGCCCAGGCGTGCGATGTAGTCGTGGTAGTAGTCGTCGTCCAGGCGCTGCACGATGCGCGCGACGCCGATGTTGGAGCTCTTGGTGATCACGCCCGTGGTATCGAGCACGCCCAGGTTGCGATGGTCGGTGGTGCGGTAGCGGCCGTTCGGGATCCAGCCCGGGTTGGTGTCGAAGATGGTCTCCGGCGTGATCACGCCGGCCGAAAGCCCTGCGGCCACGGTGATCGGCTTGATGGTGGAGCCGGGTTCGATCAGGTCGGTGACCGCACGGTTGCGGCGCGCATCGCGGTGCTCGCCGGTGACCGCGTTCGGGTTGTAGGTCGGCAGGTTGGCCATGGCGAGGATCTCGCCGGTGGCGACGTCGAGCACCACCGCCGAGCCCGCGACCGCACCGGTGCGCTCGAGTGTCGCGCGCAGTTCGCGGTGCACCAGGTACTGGATGCGGCGGTCGATGCTGAGGGTGAGGTCCTTGCCCGGCTGCGCGGCGCGCACCAGGTCGACGTTCTCGACGGTGCGGCCGCGGCGGTCGCGGATCACCTTCTGCGCGCCCGGCTCGCCGCTGAGCCATTCGTCGAACGCCAGCTCCACGCCTTCCTGCCCGGCGTCGTCGATATTGGTGAAGCCGAGCACGTGGGCCAGCGCCTCGCCCTGCGGGTAGAAGCGGCGGAACTCGCGCTGTGAGAACACGCCCGGCACCTTGTGCGCCAGGATCTGCTGCGCCTCGGCCGGGTTGATGCGGCGCTTGAGGTAAACGAACTCCTTGTCCGCGCGCTGCGCCACGCGGCGCTCGAGATGGTCGAGCGGCACGCCCAGGGCCTCGGCCAGCTCGGGCAGGCGCTCGGGATGCTTGAGCATCTCCTGCGGGTTGCCCCAGACGCTGTCGACCGGCGACGACACCGCCAGCGGCTCGCCGTTGCGGTCGGTGATCATGCCGCGCGAGGTCGGGATCGGGATCTCGCGCAGGAAGCGCGAGTCGGCCTTCTGCTGGTAGTAGGCGTTGTCGACCAGCTGCAGGTCGACCGCGCGCGCCACCAGCACCACGCCGCACAGGCCGAGCGCGCCCACCACAAGTTTCAGCCGCCCGCGCAGGTCGAACTGCGCGCGGCCGCGGGGGCGGACTGTGCCATTGCGATCGCGGCGGAACTTCATGGCCGCACCACCACGATGTCCCCGGCTTCCGGGAACTTCATGCCCAGCCGGGTGCGTGCCACATGGTCGATGCGGTTGGCTTCGGCCCAGGTGGCCTGCTCCAGCTGCAGGCGGCCGAAATCGATATTGAGTTCGTCGCGCTCGTCCACCAGCCGCGTCAGCTCGACGAAGAGCTGGCGGTGCGCGTGGCGCGCATGCACCACGCCGATGGCCGCGACCACGTTGGCCGCCAGCAGCACGAAGACCAGGAAGCGGGTCACGCCGCCACCTCCAGCTTTTCGGCCACGCGCAGCACGGCGCTGCGCGCGCGCGGGTTACCGGCGAGCTCGGCGCCGTCAGCCTTCTGCGCGCCACCGATCGCGCGCAGGGTGGGCACGAAATCCGTCGCCTCGGGCAGGCGGCGGTTACCCGGGGGCGCCTTCGACTGCGCGGCGATGAAGCGCTTGGCGATGCGGTCCTCGAGCGAATGGAAGCTGATCACCGCCAGCCGGCCGCCCGGCTTCAGCGCGGCCAGCGCCGCGTCGAGGCCGGCTTCGAGGTCGGCCAGCTCGCGGTTGACGTGGATGCGGATGGCCTGGAAGGAACGCGTGGCCGGGTGGATCTCGTGGCGGCCGGGCTTCGGCCGTGGCATCACCGAGGCGATCAGCTCCGCGAGCTGCGCGGTGCGGACCAGCGGCGCTTCGGCGCGGCGCTCGACGATGGTGCGCGCGATGCGGCGGCTCATGCGCTCCTCGCCATAGGTCCAGAGCACGTCGGCGATCTCGTCGGCGCCCGCATGCGCGAGCCACTGCGCCGCGCTCTCGCCGGCATCAGGGTCCATGCGCATGTCCAGCGGACCATCCTTGCCGAAGCTGAAGCCGCGCTCGGCGACGTCAAGCTGCGGCGAGGACACGCCGAGGTCGAACAGCACGCCGTCGAGGCCGCCGGCGGTCGCGTCCCAGCGGCCGAGGTCGGCGAAGCTGCCGCGGAAGATCGAGACGCGCGGATCCGCACCGAACTCGCGTTCGGCCACGGTGATCGCGTCGGGATCCTTGTCCATCAGCAGCAGCCGGCCTCCAGCCCCGAGCGCCTGCAGCACGCCACGGGCATGCCCGCCGCGGCCGAAGGTGCCATCCAGGTACGTTCCGTCCTCGCGCACGCGCAGCCCTTCCATGACCTGCACAAACAAGACCGGAAGGTGCGCGGAGCGGACATCCGCGGCACCCGCGGTCACAACTGCAGCCCGACCAGGTCGTCGCCGAAATCGTCGTCGCCCAGGGGCGTCTCGATCTGCGTGCGGTGCGCCTGCTCGCTCCAGAGCTCGAATTTGTCGCCCATGCCCAGCAGGACAGCCTTTTTCTCGATGCCGAGCGCGTTGCGCATGCTGGCCGGGATCGGGATCCGGCCGTTGCCGTCGGGCTCGACGATCGCCGCCGCGCCCACCAGCTTCAGCTGCAGGCGGCGGTTGGCTTCCTTCACCCGGGGCAGCGCATTGACGCCGTCGCGCACCTGCCCCCAGGCGGCATAGGGATAGATGTAGAGCGAACCCTTCTCGAACGGGTTGTAGGTGATGACCAGGCGATTGCCGAATTCGGACGCAACGATCTCCCGGTAGCCGGTCGGAATCGCCAGCCGTCCCTTGTCGTCGATCGTGATGGCGGTTTCGCCCTGCAACACCTTCTGCCACTCCAGTACCCGTCTGCGGCGGGTTTCATGCTTGGGAAAACCACGATATTCCCGGTCTCCCCACGCATGGCCACATTAGGAGCGCTCCCCACCCTTGTCAACAGCTTGGCCAGGAATTTTCATCAGGCAGGTCAATGACTTGCAGCGAACTTCAGAGACTTGTTCAAGCTTTATCCACAAGCTGCTGTTTAGTCACAGATTCTGCGAATATGTGATGGTCTTCACATGATTTTCACATGCGGCATCCCGCACCGGCCCCGGACGACAGGAGGCCATGCGGGAGCGACCATGCCCGCGATGGCGGGGAGGTTTCGCGCGCAGGGGTCCAGCGCCGCCATGGCGGCCACGCGATGAAGAGGAAAAGGTGGCGGAGCCGGCCGATAAGCCGGGTTCTGTCGTGGACAGTCATTCCTCTAGGCGCATCGTCACCGATACGCTCAAGCAACCTACCCGGACCCGACGCGGGCAGCGCCATGAGGTCCCTATTTGGCCTTGCTCCCGGTGGGGTTTGCCATGCCGGTCTGTTGCCAGACTCGCGGTGCGCTCTTACCGCACCGTTTCACCCTTGCCACGCATCCAGCACTCTTTCGAATACTCGACCGTTCGGCGGTCTGCTCTCTGTTGCACTTTCCGTCGGCTCGCGCCGCCCAGGAGTTACCTGGCACCGTGCCCTGTGGAGCCCGGACTTTCCTCGGCACCGGCTCCCGTCGAAACGGGAACGGTGACGCGACTGTCTGGCCGACTCCGCCACGTGCATTCTCGCACGCATGGCGACGGTCCTGTGGGAGCGGCCATGGCCGCGATCAGGTTCGCCTCAGCCCCCGTACAACTCCTTCCTCGGCGCCCCGCTGATCTCCGCGGCCAGCTTCGCGGCGGTTGATGGCGGCAGGTGCACGGCGAGCTTGGCGTACAGCAGCCTGCCCTGCGCCACCTTTGCTTCCGCGTCGTCGCCGACGCCGCCCACCAGCAGCACGAACTCGCCCTTGCGCTGGTTGGCATCGGCTTCGACGCGAGCGTGAAGCTCGGCCAGGCCACCATCGAGCACGGTTTCAAACAGCTTGGTCAGCTCGCGCGCCAGCACCGCGGGGCGCTCGGCGCCGAAGGCCGCGACGCAGTCGGCCAGGGTATCGGCGATGCGGTGCGAGGACTCGTAGAACACCAGGGTGCGCGTTTCTCCGGCCAGCGACGCCAGGCGCTCGCGGCGCGCGGAGGCCTTCGCCGGAAGGAATCCTTCGAAGGTGAAGCGGTCGCTCGGCAGTCCGGCCACGCTCAGCGCGGCGATGATCGCGCTCGGGCCGGGCACGGGACTGACGCGGATGCCGGCCTCGCGCGCGGCGCGCACCAGGCGAAAACCGGGGTCGCTGACCAGCGGGGTGCCGGCGTCGGAGACCAGGGCCAGCGATTCGCCGGCGGCCAGGCGTGCGACCAGCCGCGCTGCGACCTCGGCCTCGTTGTGCTCGTGCAGGGCGAGCAGCGGGCGATCGACGCCGAAGTGCGCGAGCAGGCGGCGGGTATGGCGCGTGTCTTCTGCGCAGATCGCGTCGACCGCGCGCAGGGTGTCCAGCGCGCGCGGCGACAGGTCGGCGAGGTTTCCGATCGGCGTGGCGACGACGTGGAGGGTTCCGGCGGCGGGCTGCATCGTGTCCCTGCTGGGGTGGCGGTAGAATCCGGGCATTCTCGCAGCCGGAACGCCTTGATGCGCCATCCCTGGAAGCAGGCCCTCGCAGCCACCTTCGCCGCGTTCGTGATCGCGGGCTGTTCGACCGTGCAGGTCACGCGGCCCACCGATGCTCCGGACAGCGCGCCTGCGCCGGTGGCAACCGGCCACTGGCAGTTCGATGCCGGTGACCGCCCGCCCGCCGAGCGCGACGGCTACCGCCCGCCGCGCAAGCTCGCGGTGCTGCTGCCGCTGACCGGCAGCCTGGCCACCGCCGCGGGCCCCGTGCGCGACGGCCTGCTGGCCGGCTATTACGGCGAGCACCGGCGGCGTCCGGACCTGGAGTTCTACGACACCATGGGCACGGCTTATGGTGCGGTCTCCGCCTACCAGCGCGCGGTCGCCGAGGGCGCCGACCAGGTGGTCGGGCCGCTGGGCCGTGACGGAGTCGATGCGGTCTTCGCGCAGACCACGGCTACCGTGCCGGTGCTGGCGCTGAACCGCGCCGGCGCGCCGCCGCTCAACAGCGCCAGCTATGCGCTCGCGCCCGAGGACGAGGGCGTGGCCGCGGCCAACTTCCTTGCCGCGCGCAACGCGCTGCGGGTGCTGGTGCTCAGTTCCGGCGATGACAACGCGCGCCGCAGCATCGATGCGCTCAACGCACGCCTGCAGGAGCTTGGCGGCGGCATGGTGCAGCTGCTGCCCGTGGTCGGCGACAGTCCGCCCGACCTGATCGGCCCGATGCAGGCTGCGTTGCAGCGCGAGGGCGGCGTGGACGCGATCTTCCTCGCCCTGCGCGGGCCGCAGGCGCGATTGGCCGCGGCCCAAGTGTCGGCCGCCGGTCTGGCGGGTCGTCCGCGGGTGGCGACCTCGCAGCTGCTGTCGGGCACCGGCAAGCCGGACGAGGACGCGGTGCTGGACGGGATCGCCTTCCCGAGCGATGCCTGGAGCGTGTCGGGAGTGCCGGGCCTGCCGCCCGCGCGCACCGTGGCCGATGCCCTGCCCACGGCGCGTGGCCCGGCCGCGCGCCTGTTCGCATTCGGCTACGACGCCTGGCTGCTCTCGGCCTACCTGGGACACCTGGCAACCAGCTCCGAGGCCTCGGTCTCCAGCGCCAGCGGCGTGCTGCGGATGAACGTTGACGGCCACGTCCAGCGCGTGCCGGCCTGGTCGACCTTCAACGGCGGTCATGTGGTGCCGCTGGCGGGCGTCGCAAATTGAGCGAGACCCGGCGCCGCGGCGCCGGGGTCGAGGCCGCCGCGCGCACGCACCTGCTGCGCGCCGGCCTGCACGCGATCGCGGCCAATGCCGGCTACCGCCTTGGCGAGCTCGACCTGGTGATGCGCGACGGCGACACCCTGGTGTTCGTGGAAGTGCGCTATCGCGCCAGCGCCGACTACGGCGGTGGCGCGGAATCGGTTGACCGTGGCAAGCGACGCCGCATCGTACGCGCGGCGCAGCTGTTCCTGCTGCAGCACCCGGCGCTGGCGGAGGACTTCTGCCGCTTCGACGTTATTGATGCCAGCGGCGATCCCGAGGCGCCGGACTTCATCTGGCACCGCGACGCGTTCCGCCTGGACGACGCCTGACGTCGCACCCGCCACCCCCGCTGTAGGAGCGGCTATAGCCGCGACCGACTTGGCGATCAAACGGCGGTCGCGGCTTTAGCCGCTCCTACAAATGCGTGGGGGCGGCGGGGTTTGATGGGGTGGAAAAGTGTTCGTGGCCGGCTTGTGCGGGCTGCCAGATGCGGCCATCGCTGTCGAAGGCCTGCACGCCCTGCCCGGCCACCACCGTGCCGATGCGGGTGACCGTGACGCCGGTAGCCGCGGCGGTTGCAGCGGCGGCAACGGTCGCGTCCTTTGTCGCAGGCACGGTGAAGCAGAGTTCGTAGTCGTCGCCGCCCGAAGCCTGCAGCGCGCGCAGCGCGTCACCGGAGAAGTGCGGGCCCAAGGCGTCACGCCCGGGCAGCGCGTCGATTTCCAGATGCGCGCCGACACCGCTGGCGGCGCAGACGTGGCCAAGATCGGCCAGCACGCCGTCGGAGACATCGATACACGCGCTGGCCACGCCGGCGAGCGTGCGCCCCAGCGCGATCCGGGGCCGCGGCCGCTCCAGGCGCTCGCGCAGCGCGGGGGCGATCGCCCGGCCCTCGCGCCACTGCGCCAGCGCGCCGGCGGCGCCGCCAAGCGTGCCGCTCACCCAGACCGAGTCACCGATGCGCGCGCCGTCGCGACGCAGCGCGCGGCCCGGGTCGGCGAAACCGTGCACGGTCACCGACACCGACAGTGGCCCGCGCGTGGTGTCGCCGCCGACCAGGGCGACGCGGTGCTGCCCGGCCAGCGCGAAGAAGCCGTCGAGGAAGCCGGCGACCCACGCCGGGTCGCCATCCGGAAGCGACAGCGACAGCGTGCACCAGGCGGGCTCGGCACCCATCGCGGCAAGATCGGACAGGTTCACCGCCAGCGCCTTCCAGCCGACACTGGCTGCATCGGTGCCGGACGGGAAATGCACGCCTTCATTGAGCGTGTCCATCGCCACCACCAGCTGCATGCCTGGCGGTGGCTGCAGCAGTGCGGCGTCGTCGCCGATGCCCAGCACCACGTCGTCGCGCGCATGCGCGGCGCGCGCGCGGATGAGGTCGATCAGCGTGAACTCGGCCATCGCCTCGGCCGCGGGCTCAGCCGCGGCCGGCCCGCACTTCGGTTGCGCGCCACTCGGCCGCCGCGTGGTCAAGGACGCCGTTGACGTAGGTGTGGCCGTGCTCGGAGCCGAAACGCTTGACCGTCTTCAGGGCCTCGTCGATCACCACCCGGTAGGGCACGTCGATGCGGTGGCGCAGCTCGTAGGCGGAAATGCGCAGCATCGCGCGCTCGATCGGGTCGACTTCGCCGATGGCGCGGTCGAGGAAAGGTTCCAGGGCGGCGTCGAGGTCGCGGCGATGGGTTTCCACGCCGCGCACCAGGTCTTCGAAATACTCGAGGTCGGCGACTTCGTGCGCCTGCTCGTGGGCGAACTGGGCGATCGCATTGCGCGCGTCCACGCCGGACAGCTGCATCGCGTACACCGCCTGCAGGGCGCGCCGGCGCGAGCGTGAACGCCCGACGGTGTCGATGCCTGCGTTGCGGCCACCCGCACCACCGCCGCGCTGCGGCCTCACGACAGCGTCCCCAGCAGGCTGGCCATTTCCAGCGCGACCAGGGCACATTCCTCGCCCTTGTTGCCATGGCTGCCACCGGCGCGGTTCTCGGCGTCGACCATGTCGTCGACGGCAAGCACGCCGTTGGCCACCGGCACGCCGTGGTCGAGCTGCACCCGCGCCAGGCCCTCGGCACAGGTGTCGGCGACGTGCTCGAAGTGGCGGGTATCGCCGCGGACCACGCAGCCGAGGGCAACGACGGCAGCGTGGCGGCCGTCGCGTGCGACGCGTGCGGCGACCATCGGGATTTCCCAGGCGCCGGGCACGCGGATGACGTCGACCGCGTCGGCAGCCACGCCATTGCCCTCGAAGGTGGCGCGCGCGGCGGTCACCAGCGCGTCGACGATGCGCGGGTTCCAGCGGCTGGCGATGATCGCGAAGCGCGCGCCTTCGGGCGCGTGCAGGTCGCCTTCGTGATGGGTCATGGCATGTTCCTTGGACGGACGCGCATTCTAAGCCCTGCGCCGCGCCGCTGCCGGAACACGCCGCACATCGCCCCGACGCCCTCTGCAGGAGCAGCTATAGCTGCTCCTACGGGGAATCAGGCGGGGTCGAGGTATTCGACGACTTCGAGGCCGAAGCCGGCCAGGCCGACCTGCTTGCGGGCGGTGCCCAGCACGCGCAGCTTGCCCAGGCCGAGGTCGGCCAGGATCTGGCTGCCGGCGCCGTTGCGGCGCCACTCGACCAGGGCGCCGCCGCGCGGCGGCGTGGGCGCCTCGTCCTCCGCGCGCAGGCGCTCCAGCAGCGCTTCCGGCGTCTGGCCGCCATCCAGCAGCACCAGCGCGCCGCGGCCCTCGTTGGCGATCATCGCCAGCACCTCGCCCACCGCGGGACCGAAGTCCGGGCGGCACCAGCGCAGCACGTCGGCCAGGGCATTGCGCACCTGCACGCGCACCAGGGTCGGGGTGTCCGCATCCGGCTCGCCGCGGACCAGGGCGAAGTGCAGCGCATGGCCGAGGCGGTCGTGATAGGTGTGCAGGCGGAACCGGCCATGCTCGGTCTCGATGTCGCGGCTGTCGACGCGCTCGACGGTGTGCTCGGTCTCGAGCCGGTGGCGGATCAGTGCCTCGATCGAACCCATCTTCAGGCCGTGCTCGCGAGCGAACACTTCAAGCTCGGGCCGGCGCGCCATGGTGCCGTCGGGGTTGAGGATCTCGACCAGCACGCCCGCCGGCTCCAGGCCGGCCAGCATCGCCAGGTCGGCCGCGGCCTCGGTGTGACCGGCGCGCGCCAGCACGCCGCCGGGCTGCGCGGTGAGCGGGAAGATGTGGCCCGGCTGCGCAAGGTCGGCCGGCGAGGCATTGGGCCGCACCGCGGTGCGCACGGTATGCGCGCGGTCATAGGCCGAGATGCCGGTGGTGACGCCCTCGGCGGCCTCGATAGAAACGGTGAAGTTGGTGTGGTGCGACGAGGTGTTGGACTGCACCATCGGCGGCAGGCCCAGCTGCGCGCAGCGCTCGCGGGTCAGCGACAGGCAGACCAGGCCGCGGGCGTGGGTGACCATGAAGTTGATGTCGGCCGGGCGCACCAGCTCGGCGGCCATGATCAGGTCGCCTTCGTTTTCGCGGTCCTCGTCGTCGACGATGACGACCATGCGGCCGGCGCGGAGTTCTTCAAGCAGTTCAGGGATGGGGGCGAAGGACATGGGACTGCGACCTGGGTTGGGATTGCGGGGGATTGCGGGATTGCGGGGATTGCCGCTCCCACAGCGGTGGCCCTGGGCCTGCTGGCGTTTCAGGGGACGCTGCGCAGGCGTTCCAGATAGCGCGCGATGAGGTCGACTTCGAGGTTGACCGGGTCGCCGGGCTTCGCCGACGCGAAGGCCGTGTTGGCGACGGTGTGCGGCACCAGGGCGACTTCGAAGGCCTCCGCCTCGGCGACATTGACGGTCAGGCTGACACCGTCGACGCAGATCGATCCCTTCTGCGCGACGTACTTCGCCAAAGCCTTCGGCATGGCGAAGCGCCAGCGCTGCGCACGCGCATCCTCGCGCACCTCGAGCACGCGACCGACGCCGTCGACGTGGCCGCTGACGAGGTGGCCGCCGAGGCGGTCGGTCGGGCGCATGGCGCGCTCGAGGTTCAGCGGCGCGCCCTCGCCGAGGCCGCCAAGCGTGGTCAGGGCGAGGGTTTCGTTGCTGGCGTCGGCCTCGAAATGGCCAGCGTCGAAGGCGACCACGGTCAGGCAGACGCCGTTGACCGAAACGCTTTCGCCCAGCCGTGCGTCCGCGAACGGCAGCGCGCCGACGGCGATCCGCAGGCGGGCGTCGCCGCCGCGGGCGTCGCGCGCAACCAGGCTGCCGACGGCTTCGATGATTCCGGTAAACATCGGCGTGCCTCCTCAGCCCACCGCGCCGGCGTCGACCACCGCGCGCTCGGGGACCAGGCGCAGCCGCAGGTCATCGCCCACGCTGACGTTGTCGACGATCCGCAGCGCCATGCGCTGCGCCATGTCCTGGATCTGCAGGCCGGCGAACAGCGGCCGCGCCTGCGTGCCCAGCAGCACCGGCGCCACGTACAGCAGCACTTCGTCCACCAGGCCTGCGCGCATGAAGGCGCCGGCCAGCGTGGCACCCGCCTCCACCTGCACCTCGTTGATGGCGCGGTCGGCGAGCACGCGAAGCACGGCTGCGAGATCCAGGGCATTGCCGTTCGCGGGCACCGCGACGCGCTCGCTGCCGAGCTCGCGCGGCGGCTTGGCGTTGGCGGCGTGCACGTACAGCGTGGGCGCGTCGCCCTCGCGGACGCGGCCACGGGCGATGGTGGCAAGTCCCGGGTCAAGCACCACGCGCAGCGGCGGCGAGAATTCGGCGTCGTCGTCCAGGCGCACGGTCAGCTGCGGATCATCGGCCATCACCGTGCCGGAGCCGGTCAACAGCGCGCCGCTGCGCGCGCGCCAGCGCATCACGTCGCGGCGCGAGGCCTCGCCGCTGATCCACTTGGACTCGCCGCTTTCAAGCGCGGTGTGGCCGTCCAGGCTCATGGCCAGCTTCACGCGCAGCCAGGGCCGGCCGCGCACCAGGCGCGATACGTAGCCGCGGTTGAGCTCCTGCGCCGCCGCCTCCATCAGCCCGTGCTCGACCTCGATGCCGGCTTCGCGCAGGCGATCGAAGCCGTTTCCATCGACCTGCGGGAACGGGTCGCGCATCGCCGCGACCACGCGGGACACGCCGGCCGCGACCAGCGCGTCGGCGCAGGGGCCGGTGCGGCCGGTGTGCGCGCAGGGTTCCAGGCTGACGTAGGCAGTGGCGCCGCGGGCACGCTCGCCGGCGGCCTCGATCGCGAAGACTTCGGCGTGCGGGCCGCCCGGCCGCTGGTGCCAGCCCTCGCCCACCACCTCGTCGGCCTGCGCCAGCACGCAGCCGACCATCGGGTTGGGGCGCGTGGTCCATGCGCCGCGTTCGGCCAGGCGCAGCGCGCGCGCCATCATCAGATGGTCGATATCGGAATGGCCCTGCATCAGGTGATGTTCTCCACGCTTGAATAGACGGGGTCGGCGCCGGCCAGCCAGCTGGCCGCGCGGTGGCGCTCGCCGGCGATGCTGGTGCAGCGCGCCAGTTGGGCGGCGTCGGCGCGATCGATGCGGAGGCCGTCGATGGCGAGGTCGTCGTCGACCAGGTCGGCATCGTCGATGTCCAGCCGCGCCCAGCCGCCGTTGGCGACCACGGCGGCGAAATCCATCGGGCCCGGGCGCAGCGAGTACTCGCGCAGCCGCCAGTGCAGCGCAAGCTGGCGGGCGAGGAAGGTATCGATTTCGCGATCGCCGCGCAGCGCCGCGTCATGCAGCATGTCCGGCGCGGCGTCATCGAGGAAGCCCAGCGTCCAGGCGACGTCGTCGGGATCGACCATGCGATCGTGTGGCACCGGCCCATGCCGGTCGAGCGCCCAGGCCAGCACCTGGATCCCTTCGGCACGCCAGCTGGCATCGACCACCGCGGCGTCGGAAAGGCTGCCCAGCGGCGCCTCCACCAGCGCTGCCTCGGCGGGTTCGAGCGCCGCATGCAGGCCGGTGACGCGCAGCCAGTCGAGCATGCGCCGGTGCATTTCCGCGGCCTCGGGTCCGTCCGCACGCGGCTCGAGCCCCGCGCGCGCGACCACGCTTGCCAGGGCCAATGCACGACGCAGCACGTCGGCCGCCGGAGGCCTCGGGTAGCGCCCTGGTTCGCCGGGATCGCGCACCGCGCTCAGCGCTTCCGGCCCTTGCCGGATCTGGAATCGAAGGCGGCAGGTTCGCCATCGAGCAGCGGCAGCTGGCCCTCGCCGGGCAGGTCGCGCTCCAGGCGGTCAAGCTCGTCGCGGAAATCGGCGACGTCCTGGAACGAGCGGTAGACCGAGGCGAAGCGCACGTAGGCGACGTGGTCGATCTTGCGCAGTTCGGCCATCACGAACTCGCCCACGCGGCGCGATGCCAGCTCGCGCTCGGTGGTCATGCGCAGCTGGTGGATCACCGCGCGCACCGCCGACTCGATCTGTTCTTCCGACACCGCGCGCTTGTGCACGGCGCGGTCGAAGCTCTGGCGCAGCTTGCGCGCATCGAAGTGCTCGCGGCGGCCGTCGGTCTTGATGATCGCCGGCAGCTTGAGCTCGATGGTCTCCATGGTGGAGAAACGCTCGCCGCAGGCCTCGCATTCGCGCCGGCGGCGGATGGTTGCGCCGTCGTCGCTCACCCGGGAATCGATGACCCGGGTATCCACGTGCTGGCAGAAAGGGCAATGCATCGTCGGGCGACGCCGTCAGGCGCCGTGCGTGCGGCGCGGGCGGGCAGCGGCCGCCGGTCCCGCGCGCTCCGCCTGCCCCGCCATCAGCCGTACACCGGCAGCCGGCGGCACTGGGCTTCGACCTTCGCCCGCACCGCCTCGATCACCGATTCGTCGGCGGGGGCGTCAAGCACGTCGCAGATCCAGCCGGCGAGCTCGATGCAGTCCGCTTCGGTGTAGCCGCGCGTGGTCACCGCCGGGGTGCCCAGGCGCAGGCCCGAGGTCACGAAGGGTTTCTGCGGGTCGTTGGGCACCGCGTTCTTGTTGACGGTGATGTGGGCGCGGCCCAGCGCTTCTTCCGCGGCCTTGCCGGTCACGCCCTTGCCGATCATGTCGACCAGCATCAGGTGGTTCATCGTGCCGCCGGAGACGATCTTGTAGCCGCGGTCGATGATCACCTTCGCCATCGCCTGCGCGTTCTTCACCACCTGCTGCTGGTAGGCCTTGAAACCAGGCTCGAGCGCTTCCTTGAAGGCCACGGCCTTGGCCGCGATGACGTGCATCAGCGGGCCGCCCTGGATGCCGGGGAACACGATCGACTGCAGCTTCTTGACCATGTCGTCGGCGCCCTCGCCCATGGCCTTGCGGCTGGCGACGATGATGCCGCCGCGCGGCCCGCGCAGGGTCTTGTGGGTGGTGGAGGTCACCACGTGCGCGTGCGGCACCGGATTCGGGTACACGCCTGCCGCGACCAGGCCGGCGACGTGGGCCATGTCGACGAACAGGATCGCGCCGACCTTGTCGGCAATGGCGCGGAAGCGCGCCCAGTCGATTTCCTGCGAATAGGCGCTGAAGCCGCCCACCAGCATCTTCGGCCTGTGTTCCACCGCCAGGCGCTCGACCTCGTCGTAATCGATCAGGCCCTTGTCGTCGACGCCGTACTGCACGGCGTTGAACAGCTTGCCGCTGACGTTGACCCTGGCGCCGTGGGTCAGGTGGCCACCGTGGGCGAGCGACATGCCGAGGATGGTGTCACCGGGCTCGAGCAGGGCCAGGTACACGGCCTGGTTGGCCTGCGAGCCTGAATGCGGCTGCACGTTCGCGTAGTCGGCCCCGAAAAGCTCCTTCACGCGGTCGATGGCCAGCTGCTCGGCGACGTCGACATGCTCGCAGCCGCCGTAATAGCGCTTGCCCGGATAGCCTTCGGCGTACTTGTTGGTGAGCTGGCTGCCCTGGGCCTCCATGACCCGGGGGCTGGCGTAGTTTTCGCTCGCGATCAGCTCGACGTGGTCTTCCTGGCGCTGGTTCTCGGCGGCGATGGCTGCGGCCAGTTCGGGGTCGTAACCTTCGATACGTGCGTCGCGGGGGAACATCGTGCGCTCCAATGGCCGGGAAAGGCCGCCATTGTAGCTCCCCCCATTCCCCGGGAAGGTCCCGGGGCCGGCGTGGGAGCAGCCATGGCCGCGACGCTCTGTTGCAGGCCCGGCCGCTCCGGCGGAGCCTCAGCGCCCGGTGATCACGTCGGCGATGATCCCGGTGGCGATCGCCACGAGCAGGAAGTCACCGGCATCGCTGCGGCGCCAATGGTGGCCGCGCGGCGGCTGGCGCAGGCCGTAGTGGCCGTACTGGTTGACGACGTAGGTCGGCGCATAGCCGGAATAGCCGTAATGGCGGCCGCGCGCCCACGGCGGCGGTCCGCGATGGCCCCGCGGGTGGTGCACGACCAGCGGCCGCGGAACGTAGACCACGCGGGTATCACGACGGTCATGGCGCCGGTCGTACCCGCGCGCATGACGGCGGTCGCGGCGATCATGCCGGTCATTGCCGCGCGACCGGCTGTCGCCGCGCCAGTCACGCTGGACATGGCCACGATCGTTTCCGCGGTCATGGCCGCGGCGGTGGTTGTCGCGGGCTTCGGCGGGCAGTGCGAAGGCGAAGGCCATCACCAGGGTGGCGGCGGCTAGTGCAAGGCGGCTGGCGGACATCATGGTGCGGACTCCGGCGGTGGACTGGCCCGACTATTGCCCGCAGCGGCTGAACAGACGCCCTATCCAACCGCCAGCCGGCGGCGGTGGCCGTATAATCGCGCCATCCCCAATCCACCGTTCCCGCCCGCTGCATCCGCGCGGGCGGCGGTCACGTTGCACCGGAGTCCCCCATGTCGCAATACATCTACACCATGAACGGCGTCTCGAAGACCGTGCCGCCGAAGCGCCAGATCATCAAGGACATCTCGCTGTCGTTCTTCCCCGGCGCGAAGATCGGCCTGCTGGGCCTGAACGGGTCCGGCAAGTCCACCGTGCTGCGGATCATGGCCGGCGTCGACACCGATTTCAGCGGCGAGGCGCGCCCGCAGGCCGGCATCAAGGTCGGCTACCTGGCCCAGGAGCCGGAGCTGGATCCGGAGCACACCGTGCGCGAGGCCGTCGAGGAAGGCGTGGGCGAAGTGCTGCAGGCGCAGAAGCGCCTGGACGAGGTCTACAACGCCTATGCCGAGGAAGGCGCGGACTTCGATGCCCTGGCCAAGGAGCAGGAGCGCCTGGAGGCGATCCTCGCCGCCGGCGATGCGCACACGCTCGAGAACCAGCTTGAAGTCGCCGCCGACGCGCTGCGCCTGCCGCCGTGGGACGCGGTGATCGACAAGCTGTCCGGCGGCGAGAAGCGCCGGGTCGCACTGTGCCGCCTGCTGCTGCAGAAGCCCGACATGCTGCTGCTCGACGAACCCACCAACCACCTGGACGCCGAGTCGGTGGAGTGGCTGGAGCAGTTCCTGGCCCGCTACACCGGCACCGTGGTGGCGGTCACCCATGACCGCTACTTCCTGGACAACGCCGCCGAGTGGATCCTCGAGCTCGACCGCGGCCGTGGCATTCCGTGGAAGGGCAACTACACCGACTGGCTGGTGCAGAAGGAAGACCGCCTGAAGCGCGAAGACTCCACGGAGAAGGCGCGGCAGAAGGCGATCACCAAGGAACTGGAGTGGGCGCGCTCGAACGCCAAGGGCGGCCGTTCCAAGGGCAAGGCGCGACTGGCGCGGATCGAGGAGCTGCAGGCGGTCGACTACCAGCGGCGCCAGGAAACCAACGAGATCTTCATCCCGCCGGGCGACCGCCTGGGCAACAAGGTGATCGAGTTCAACAACGTTTCCAAGAGCTTCGGCGACCGCCTGCTGATCGACAAGCTGAGCTTCATCGCGCCGCCTGGCGCGATCATCGGCATCATCGGCCCCAACGGCGCCGGCAAATCGACGCTGTTCAAGATGATCACCGGCCAGGAAAAGCCCGACTCGGGTTCGATCGACATGGGTCCGACGGTCGAGGTCGCCTACGTCGACCAGAGCCGCGACAAGCTGGAGGGCAACCACAACGTGTTCCAGGAAATCTCCGGCGGTGCCGACATCCTCAACATCAAGGGCATCGAGATCCAGTCGCGCGCCTACATCGGCCGCTTCAACTTCAAGGGCCAGGACCAGCAGAAGATGGTCGGCACGCTGTCGGGCGGCGAACGCGGCCGCCTGCACATGGCCAAGACCCTGCTGCAGGGCGGCAACGTGCTGCTGCTGGACGAACCGTCCAACGACCTCGACATCGAGACCCTGCGCGCGCTTGAAGACGCGCTGCTGGAGTTCCCGGGAAACACCTTCGTGATCAGCCATGACCGCTGGTTCCTGGACCGCATCGCGACCCATATCCTGGCGTTCGAAGGCGACTCGCACGTCGAGTTCTTCCAGGGCAACTACCGCGAATACGAGGAAGACAAGAAGCGCCGCATGGGTGACGACGCCGGTCCGAAGCGGCTGCGGTTCAAGGCGTTGAAGTAAGGGCAAGAGCAGGAGCAAGAGCTTTTTGGCCACGGATTTACGCGGATAAACGCGGATAGGGCAAAAGATATGGATGGGTTCTGGCCGGGCCGTGTGCTTGCACGTTGATGCAGGCTTCCAGAACCCCACCCCTTCTCTGCTGCGAATTCCCCGCGATATGCGACTGAAATCCGCCTTGGCTTCACCTGCTCCTATCTGCTTTTGCCCTATCCGCGTTTATCCGCGTAAATCCGTGGCAAAAATGCTCTTCCGCTCTATCTCCACAGATCACTCCTCTCCCGTTTGGGTCCCAGCAACAAGGACGTCCCGATGACCTTCATGCAGCAGCTGCGACACCGCTGGGACACGTCCGGGTCGCTGGTCTGTGTCGGCCTGGACCCGGAGCCGGGCAGGTTTCCGGCGCGGTTCGCCAACGATGCGGACGCGGTGTTCGGGTTTTGCCGGGACATCGTGGATGCCACGGCGGAGTACGCCTGTGCGTTCAAGCCGCAGATCGCGCACTTCGCGGCGCTGGGTGCCGAAAAGGCGCTGGAGCGGCTGATCGCCCACGTGCATGCCGCGCATCCGGGCATCCCGGTGATCCTGGATGCCAAGCGCGGCGATATCGGGTCCACGGCACAGCGCTACGCATCGGAAGCCTTCGACCGGTACGCGGCCGATGCGGTGACCGTGAATCCCTACCTCGGCGGTGACTCGCTGCAACCGTTCCTCGATCGTGCGGACCGCGGCGTGGTCATTCTCTGCCGCACGTCCAACCCGGGCGCGGCGGACCTTCAGGATCTGCCGGTCCAGGGCAGCGCCGATGGTCGCGCGCGGCCGCTGTACCAGTCCGTCGCCGAGCGCGCGGCGCGCGAGTGGAACGGCAACGGCAACGTCGCGCTGGTGGTGGGTGCGACCTGGCCGGAGCAACTGCGCGAGGTGCGCGCGATCGTCGGCGACATGCCGCTGCTGGTGCCGGGCGTCGGCGCGCAGGGCGGCGATGCGGCGGCCGTGGTGCGCAACGCGCGCAGCGATGAGGGCGCCGGGCTGATGGTGAGCTCGTCGCGCGCGATCCTGTATGCATCCACTGGCGAGGATTACGCCGAAGCTGCCGCCGATGCTGCGCGCGAGCTGCGCGACACGCTCAACCGCCACCGCGCCACGGACTGAGCCCGGCACACTGGCACGGGCCTGGCAAAAAAGATTGCCGCCGACCTCACGCGGCATGGATATCCTGCTGGCCAACGGGGCTGCCGCCCTGAAGCTGGAAGGATGCCGATGACACGCCTGCCCCTGACCGTCGCCCTTGCCCTGGTGCTCGTCGCCTGCGGCCAGTCGAACGCACCTGCCACGTCCATGGACACCGCGTCACCCGAGGCCCTTGCCGGCGCGTCGGAGCCATCGGCGAGGGCGACCGGCACCACTCTCATCGCAGGTACCGGTGACGCTACGCCGGCCGCCGCGCCCGCGACCGACGAAGTCGTGGCGACCGCCGGCAGCGACGCCGAAGACACGCAGTATTTCGACTTCAGCGGCCCGGCCCTGGAAAAGGTGCGCAACGCAGGGCGCGCGGCCACGCCGGAGCTGCGTGATGCAGCCCGGCGCCTCGTCGACGCTACCGGCGAGGAGCGCGAATGCGGCACCTACCCCGAGGGCGAACGCCTGTTCATGCTCGACCTCGATGGCCAGCCAGGCGATGAGGCGCTCCTGCTGTACACGATGGAAGGCTGCGGCGGCGGCGGGAACTACTACGACCGCAGCGGCTACGTCCTGCGCGAGGTCGATGGCGCATGGAAGGCGGTGGCGGACTTTCCCCTGGGCACGAAGCTCGTCGGCAACGCCACGATCAGTGCGCTCGAGCCGGGCGTGGTGATGGTGAGCCCCGAAGGCGACAGCATGTTCGAGCAGCAGCGGGTCGAGATTCCCCCGCGCTGAACCCGACCCTGCGGGAGCGGCTATAGCCGCTCCCACAGGGCTGCCTTGGCTGCCTTCAGCTGCTCCCACAGGGCTGCCTTCAGCTGCCCCTTGAGCCGCCGCTCCCACAGTGCAGCGCGGTGGCTTCAGGTCGGGGATTGCGGGACTTCGAACACCTGCCGCAGGTAGCGCAGGTAGCCCTCGTCGTCGACCATGGTCTTGCCCGGCGAATCGCTCAGCTTGGCCACCGGCTGGCCGTTGCAGGCGACCATCTTCAGCACGATCTGCAGCGCTTTCGGGCCGGTGTCGTTGGTAAGGTTGGTGCCAATGCCGAACGACATCCGGCAGCGGCCGCGGAAATGCGCGTACAGGCGCATCACCTGCTCCATGTCCAGGCCGTCGCTGAACACGAGCGTCTTGGTGTGTGGATCGATCCGCAGCGCCTCGAGGTGGGCGAGCATGCGCTCGCCCCACTCCACCGGATCGCCGGAATCGTGGCGCATGCCGTCGAACAGCTTGCAGAAGTAGAGATCGAAGTCGCGCAGGAACGCGTCCATGCCGATCACGTCGGTGAGCGCGATGCCGAGGTCGCCGCGGTACTCTTGCGCCCAGGCCTCGAACGCGGCGGTCTGCGAATCACGCAGGCGCGGGCCCAGCGCCTGGTGCGCCTGCAGCCATTCGTGCGCCATCGTGCCCTGCGGCACCAGGCCGTGGCGGCGGGCGATGTCGACGTTGCTGCTGCCGGCGAACTTCGGGCCCAGCAGTTGCGCCACGCGCGGCACCAGCAGGTCCTGCCAGCTCCGCGAATAGCGGCGGCGGGTGCCGAAATCGGTGATCCGGCAATCCTCGTATCCAACCGCGGCGTCGAGACGGTCAACCTTGGCCTGCAGCCGGCGCAGTCCCTCGGCTTCGTCGGCCGGTCCGTGCTCGCCGACCATCCAGGCTTCGCTGACGATCGCCAGCAGCGGCACTTCGAACAGGATGGTGTGCAGCCAGGGTCCAGACAGGGTCAGCGAGATCCCGCCGGGCTCGTCACGCGAGCGCTCCAGGCGCACATGCTTGCGGTCGAGGTGGAACAGGCCGAGGAAGTCGACGAAGTCGGGCTTGATGAAGCGCAGGCCGCGCAGGTAGTCAAGCTCATCGCTGGACAGGCGCAGCGCGCACAGGGCGTCGATGGCGTCCGAGATCACGTCGATATGCCGCGCCAGGTCGACGCCGGGCGTGCGGCAGCGGAAGCGGTATTCGGCGTGCGCCGCCGGATACCGGTGCAGCACCGCCTGCATCATCGTGAACTTGTAGAGGTCGGTGTCGAGCAGGGAAGTGATCATGAGGCATCTTCCCGCATCGACTCGAGCAGCATGCGCGGAAGGCCCGCAAGCCAGTGCATCCAGACTGCAAGCCACACACCGGCACGCAGCAGCGGGCCGCGCACTGGCGCCTCGAAGCGGCTGAAGTAACGCCACAGCCCGCGATGCTTGTGCCACTCCACGAAGAACGGCCGCGAGCGCGCGGACACGCCGCGCAGGTGCAGCACGCGCACGTCGTTGGCCACCGCGATCCCGGCACCCGCCTCGCGGGCGCGGCGGCACAGGTCGAGGTCCTCGGCGTGCAGCCGATAGCCTGCATCGAAGCCGCCGATGCGATCGAACAGCGCCCGCGGCAGCAGCATCAGCGCCCCCGAGACCGCCTGCACCGGCTGCAGCGGCAAGGTTTCATCGACCTCCACGTCCAGCGGCCGTCCGCGACCCGCGCGCAGCGGGCCGCGCAGCATGGCGGCGAAATCGGGATCGTTGCGCCGCGCCGCGCCGTCGCGCACGCCGGCCTCGTCGACAAGATCCGCACCCAGCAGCAACTCGCCACCGGCCGCGCCAGCGTGGCGCAGCATCCGATCCAGGGTGTCGGCCTCGACCATGCAGTCGGGATTGATGAAGGCCAGCCACGGCGCCGTGCTGTCGGCCGCGCCCTGGTTGCAGGCGGCGGCGAAGCCCGGGTTGTCGGGATTGGCGATGAAGCGCAGGCGCGCATCGGCCAGTGCATGGCGCTGGACCACCGCCAGCGTGTCGTCGGTGGACGCGTTGTCGACCACCCGGATTTCGGCGACGCCGGCGGCGGCGCACAACCGTGACAGGCAAGCGTCGATGCTGCTTGCACTCTGGTGGCTGACGACGACGGCGGCGACCGACGGCGCGCCCACGGCGGCGACAGGCGCGCTCACGGCGCGAACAACTCGTGCTGCGACGGCGGCTCAAGACCATCGAGGCGGTGCGCAAGCCCGCGGCGGCAGTCGCTGATCGGATCGTGCATCAGGAATTCCGCGAGCCGCGGCCGCCAACCCGGCCAGCGCGCGGCCAGTGCATCCAGGTCGCCTTCGGCCGGGCCGCCCTCGCCGCCGCGTGCGACGAAGGCGGTTTCGCACAACACGTTGCGCCAGCCCAGCCCGGCCATGCGCAGCGACAGGTCGATCAGGGCCGCATACCAGGAGGCGTAGCTTGCGGCGTCCAGGCCACCGGCCTTCGCACGCGCACGACCGCGGATGAAGACCGCGTGGTCGATCGCGGAAGGCAGTTCGGGGCAGGTCGACGGCATGCGTTCGGCGGCCCGCGCCAAGCGCACGAGCTCGGCTTCGTCCGGCCGTGGAGAGACCTCGCCGCAGTCCGGCCAAGCCGCGGTCTCGCCGGCGTTGCACCAGGGCGTGGCGGTGGCGATGGCGCCATCGCGTGCAGCGCAGGCCGCCAGCCGCCCTGCCCAGCCGGGACCCGGCACCGCATCGGCGGCCAGCACGATCACGTCGGCGTGGCCGCAGGCGGCCAGGGCTTCGTCCAGGTGCGCGACTTCGCCCAGGCGTCGCTGGCGCCGCGTGTACTCGGCGCGCAGCGGCGTGCGTTCCAGCCAGCGTTCGATGATCGCGAGGCCCCGGGGACCGGCTTGGGCATCATCGGCCAACCAGACCCGCGTGCCCGCGGGCGTGCCGGCATCGAGCGCCGCCAGGCAGGCATCGAGCACGTCGTCATCCACCGCCACCGGGAGCAGCACGATCGGAAGCTCGCCCGAGGCTTCGCTCCGCGGTCCGGGCACGCCGGCGCCCTGCCCGCCGGCCATGCTCAGTCGGTGGTCCGGTTCAGCGGCTCCAGCGCGCGGAAGCGGCGGCCGTATTCGTCGGTCAGGTTGCGAGCGTCGTTGCCATCGCGAACCAGCGTCGGCGTCAGCAGCACCACGATCTCGCTGCGCTCGGTACGCGTATTCTGCGACCCGAACAGTCCGCCGATCACCGGGATCCGGCTCAGCCCCGGGATGCCGGATGCGCCCCGGGTCACGCCGTCGGTGATCAGGCCGGCCAGGAACACCGTGTCACCGCTCTGCACCACCGCGTTGGTCTTGAGCCGGTTGGTATTGATGGTGCGGTTGCCGTTGGCATCGGTGTCGGTCGGCGCGCTGACTTCCTGCACGATGTCCAGGAACACGGTGCCGTCGCGGGTCACGCGCGGGCGCACCTTGAGGATGGTGCCGGTGTCGAGGTACTGCACCTGGCCGACGGTGTCGCCACCGCCAAAGCCGGGGTTGTAGGACACCGACGTGATCGGGATCCTGTCGCCCACGTTGAGCGTCGCCTCGTAGTTGTTGCGCACCAGCACCGACGGGGTCTGCAGCATCTGCACGTCCGACACCTGGTCCAGCGCGCGGATGACCGCGGCGGCATCGTTCTTGACCAGGCTCCAGACCGCGCCCGGGTTCGCCGCGGTACCGAGCGCGGCGCCCAGCGTGCTCCAGCCGCTCGGGCCACCCGCGGCCGGCGCCGGGAAGGGACCGATGCCGTTGTCGGTCATGCCCTTTTCAAGGAACCAGCTCACGCCGTACTCCAAGCCGCCGGTCAAGGTCACCTTGACCACCTGCGCCTCGATATGCACCTGCAGCGGCATCACGTCCAGGCGGTCGATGACCTCGCGGATCGAGCGCCAGGCCTGGCCGGTGGAACGCACCAGCAGCGTGTTGCTCTCGTCGACCGCGGAAACGCCCACTTCGCTGCCGTCGACCTCGAGGGTCACCGAGGCATTGCCACCCTGGCGTTCACCCAGTGACAGCGTGCCACCGCCGAGACCGCCGCTGCCGCTGCCGCTGCCACCGCCATCGCGGCCAAGGTTTGCGCTGGACATTCCTCCGTCCATGCCACCGTCGTCGATTTCCGTGGACTCGAGGCCCGGCATCAGCGATGCACCGCCGCGGCCACCGCCGCCGGAGCGCCCGCCGCCGCTACCGTAGACCTCCGACAGGCGCTCGGCCAGGTCCTTGGCGGTGACGTATTTCAGCTCGTAGGAAAACAGCTGCACGCCGCCGCCGGCGCCGTCGATGCGGTTGATCCACTGTTCGATCTGGTCGAGGTAGGCCGGCTGCGAGGTGATCACCAGCACCGCATTGGCGCCTTCCAGCGGCATGAAGCGGAACATGCCGGCCACCGGCGAACTGCTTTCCGCGCCGAAGACCTTTTCCAGGTCCGCGACCACCTGCGGCGCACGCCCGGCAACCAGCGGGAACACGCCCACCGACATGCCCGACAGCCAGTCGACGTCGAAGATCTGGATCGTTCGCAGGTAGTTTTCCAGCTCCTGGCGCGAGCCGGCAACGGTGATGACGTTGCGGCCGGCATCGACGCCGACGATGGCGTTGGCGCGCGCATACGGCTGCAGCACCTTCTCCATTTCGACCGCGGAGATGTACTGCAGCGGCACCACGCGGGTTTCGAAGCCGCGCGCGCCGGTGGCGGTGCCGGTGCGCGCCGCGACCGCGCCGCTGGCAACCGCGCCTTCGGCGGGCACGATGTTGTAGCGGCCTTCGGCATAGATCATGCGGGCGTTGTTCCAGCCCAGCACCATCTCCAGCAGGCTGAGCGCCTGTGCCGGGCTGACCGTCTTCGGCGTGGCCAGGGTCACCGTGCCCTGCACGCCCGGGGCGATCACGTAGTTCTGGCCGAGCATGTCGCCCAGGATCACCTTGACCACGGCGTGCAGCGACTCGCCTTCGAAGTTGAAGGTGGCCTCGCCGGTGGTGCCGGCAAGGTTGGGCGGCGCCGAGGCCGCCAGCGATTCATTGATGACCCGGCCATCGCCGCGGTGCTTCTGCGCCCGCGGGCCTTCGGGGAGCGCCTGCTCGGCGATGCCGTCGGTGCCAAGGGCTGCGCTCGCGTCACGCGGGACCCCGTCGACCTGGATCACCGGGGCCGGCATGCGCGCCTCCCGGCGCACGTCGGGCACCGGCGCCGAAGCGCAGGCGGCCAGCAGGGTGGCAAGGAATGCGGCAAACGCCGGCTTGAGGGTCTTGGTCAGGGTCATCTCGGGCATTCTAGGGATTCGGGCCGGTCACTGGCTTTCTGCTTCCTGCTGGGCCTGCTCGCGCTGGCGTGCGCGGCGCGCCTCGATGCGCTGGCGGATGGCATTGACCTGGTCTTCGGGGGCGGCCTCGGCGGGCACTCCGGCGTCCTGCGCCGGCTGGCCGGGCGCCGGGACTTCGACTTCGGTGGGCGCGGGCGAGCTCGAGGTCGTCACCACCACCGGGCGGTTGCCGGCCGCGCTGTTGCCATCTTCGTCGGCGGCCGCGCGCCCACGCACCGGAGCATCCCGGGGTGCGGACGGGGTGGACATCGCCGTCGGGGCCTCGCCGCCAACGCCGTCGAACACCCGCAGCTCCAGCGTGCGCTGGCCCTCGGGGCCGTCGAACACGGCGCTGCGCGGCGTCATCGACGCCAGCTGCCAGCCCGGCGCACCCGCGGCGCTTTCGCCCACCTTGAGCCGCAGCGACTCGCCGCCCTCGGCAGGCTGCACGATCGCCACCTCGAGCCCCGGCGTGAGCAGGATGCTGGTCAACACGTACTCGAACTCCGCCGGCGCTTCCTCGCCCTGCGGATTGATGAAGAAGGGCTGCGGCCGGCGGTCGGTGGTGAACATCGGCCGGTCACCCAGCTCGGCGTACTGCGTAAGCGGACCCAGGCGCTCTTCGCCGGGCTGGATGGCCGCGGGCAGGGCCTGTACCAGCTCGGGATCCGGCGGCAGGCGGTCGACGCGCCCACCGAGCCCGAACAGGCCCAGCGCCCAGGTCGCGAGCGCCCACAGCGCCACGGCGCCGAGCACCCAGGTACGCGCGCCCGGGACCTCAGCGCGCATCGTCGCCTCCCTGGCCCGGGGCGGCGGGCACCGGCCGCAGGTAGCCATACAGGTCGAAGGTGATGTCCAGCCCTGCGCCCTGGGCGCCGTTGCCGCTGCGGCCGAAGACCTGGCGCGGGGCCAGCACGTTGAGGTTGTCGACGAACAGCCGCGGCGCGCCGCCTTCCAGCGAGTGCAGCACCGCCGCGAGCTCGGGATTGCCGCAGTGCAGGCGCACCTGGACCACCGCGCGCGGGAAGCGGCCCTGGCGCGGCTCGGTCATCGGCGAGCGGTTGCGGATGGCGCAGCTGCGGTTGCCGGGGCTGGCTTCGAGCACCGCGGTTTCCAGGCGCGCGATCAGCGCGGCGGTGGCGAGCTCCGTGCTGCCCTCGGCCATGAAGCCGGGCACGCGCGCGGCGATGTCCTGCACTTCGGCCATCCGCTCCTGCACGTGCGGGGCCTGTGCGAGCTCCATGCGCACGCGCAGGTCGCGTTGCTGCAGGTTTTCGATGCGTTCGCCGACCTCGAGCATCGGCGCGGTCCACCAGGGGTGCACCAGCACCAGGTAGGCCACGGCCAGTGCGCCGGCAAGGATCGCCAGCGCCAGCCAGCGGTCGCGGTCAGGGATTGCTTCGCGCACGCGCGGGCTCCCGGTCCTGCGCGGCCGCGGCCGGCGCCACCACCAGTTCGGCGGTCAGGGTGAAGCGGTCTCGGCCGCTGCGTGGATCCGGCTGCAGCGCCCCGGCCAGCGCCGGCGAACGCCACAGCGGCGACCCTTCCAGCCTCTGCACCAGCGACGGCGCCTCGTTGCTCAGGCCGATCAGCAGGATCCGGGTGTCCTCGATGGACAGTTTTTCCAGGTAGGTCGAGTCCGGCAGGCGCCGCGACAGTTCGTCCATCACTTCAACCGTGGTCGGGCGCGCGGCGCGGGTGGCCTGCAGGAAGGCCATGCCTTCGACCAGGTCCACCAGGGCCTGGCGCTGCGTGGAGGCACCGCGGGCGCGGGTCGCGGCCTGCGCGACTTCGGCTTCGAAGGCGTCGGCGGCGGCACGGCGGTTGTCCAGGACCTGCCACAGCGCGGCGGCGGTGGCGACCACGGCCACCAGGCCCAGGGCCAGGTTCCAGCTCATCCACGGGTCGACGCGGCGGTGGCGGCGCGCGCCGGGCAGCAGGTTCACGCCCCGGCCGGTGCCGTCGCCGGCATCCACGTCGACGCCGGTCAGGGTGGTGGCCAGCGGGCCGAGCGCGGCCAGCCGCGCCTCGAGCGCGTGGCGCGGGACCACCACGAGTTCGGCTTCGACCTGGCCGTCGGCGCGGTGGCCGACCACGCGCGCGTCGTATTCGACCTCGGCGGCGGGGAATGGCGTCTGCCGCTCGATCTCGAAGCCGAGGACCTCGTGCAGGCGCGCACTGGCCGCCGCCGGCAGCGGCATGCGCCGGCGCAGCGCGGCGGCTTCGGGCAGCAGCAGCCAGCGCGGCAGCTTGGCCACGCGCTGTGCCAGCAGCGAGGCCAGCGGATCATCGACGCCTTCCGGCAGCGGCGGCAGGTCGCCCAAGGTGCGCGCCCCGGTGCCGCCGTCGATGGATACGCGCAGGCCGTCGGCGGTCACGTGCAGCAGCAGGCGCTCGCGCGCAAGCCCGAACAGCTCGCGCAGGCGCAGCGGCAGCCAGGTGGCAAGCGCCTGCGTCCACCAACGCCAGAAGCCTGCGGCGCGCGGGCGCAGCGAGCCACCCAGGCGGCCGAGCGCCTGGCGACGCGGTGTTACAGCAGCGGTGTCGTTTGCGACTGCCATCAGCGCGGCGTGGCTCCCTCTTCCCATTGCAGCGGGACGTACGCCGAACCCGGCAATCCGCCCCCTCCTGCGCGAACCACGGCGCGCAACACGGCCTGGCGACCATCGGCGAGCCGGGCGCGGCTGTCGATACTATACGTGCCACTGCCGCCGCCCACGAGATCGGGCGTGAATGCATCGTCCGCGTCGCGCTGCATCAGCGTCGCCTGCGGATCGACGCCAAGCGCCTGCAGCACCGGGCCGCCGGCAAAGCGCTGGTCGGGCTGCGGCAGGCCGCTGAACACGGTGAGGTGGGGTGCGACGGCTTCAAACAGGGTGCGGTCCATGCCGAGCACCTGCTCGAGCTCGGGCACGGTCTCGAAGGGTGCGTTCTTGGCGCCGTACGGCCTTCCGGCCTGTGCGTATTGCGGACCCTCGGCGCCGCCCATCGGCTGGGTGAGGTCGTCGGCATCGCGCCAGTCGACGATCGCGGCCGCGACCGCATCGGCCCGCTCCTGTTCGGTGCCGACCGCACGGATCAGCGACGACAGCAGGCCCACGTCCGCGGCGTTGAGATCGACCTTGCCCGACTCGTCCACGATCCGGACCTCGACCGTCGCCGCGCCAAAGCTCCAGCGATACGGGCGGCCATCGGGCATCCAGGCATAGTCGGGCTCCTCCGCCTGCACCCGGACCAGCGCGTACTCCAGGCCGGCGCGCGCGGCGGACTCGGCGGCGACCGCGCCGTGCAGGCCGCGCCCCTGCATGTACTCGATGCGCGCGGTGGCCGCATAGGCGCCGATCAGCGCGGTCAACAGCGCCACCAGCCACATCACCAGGATCAGGGCCGCACCCCGCTGCGTCGACATCATCGCCTCCCCGGGAACCGGTCGCGCACGCGGGACCGGCCGTTGCCATCGCCCCGTCCCGGCCGCTGGCCGGGTCGCTGCACGGGCCGCTGGCCGGGCCGTTGCGCGGGCCCCAGGCGCGAGCGCCCGCTGCCCATGTGCGGCGTGGTCCCCGCCTGCGGCAGCGCGACCACCAGCGGCGGCCAGGCACCGCCACCGGCGCTCTCGATTTCTATCGACACCTGCAGCGGCAGCGTCTCGCTCGACTCCCACGCATCCAGCCAGTCGGTCAGGCCGTTCTCGTCATCAAGCCCGCGGTAGAGGATGCGCAGCCCGGTCAGGCCCTCGACCAGCGGCTCCGGTTCGCGCGGCTGGTCCTCCTCGATGGTTTCGCCGGCCAGCACCATCGCGAACGACACTGCCAATGTCGTGTCATCGCCCTGGCCGTACACGGCGATGTCATGCAGGTGCGGACCGCCGCGGCCGAGGTAGCTCGGGAGGTCGGCGACGAAGCGGATGCGGTCCGGCTCCCCGATGAAGCGCAGCGCGCCGCCGTTGTCCGGATCCTGGTCGAAGGCGATGGCCTGCGCCGCCGCAAGGCGCCGGCGCAGGAAGCCTTCAACCGCACGCATGCGTTCGCTGCGCGCGGCCATGGCTTCGCCGCGCTCGACGGTGGCCGTGGCCGCGCGCAAGGTCGCGAAGCCCAGCGCAAGACCGCTGGCCAGCAGCGCCGTGGCCAGCAGGACCTCGATCAGGGTGAAGCCGGCGGCCCGGGTACGGCTCATGGCTCCGTCCCCGGCTCCGGCTGCACCAGGCGCAACGAGTCGACCACCAGCCGCTGCGCGCGCGTGCCGTCGCCCCATGCAAGCTCGAGACGCAGTTGCATGAGCTGCGCGGCAAACGGATCCTGGGGCGCACCGCCCGGACGCAGCGGATCGATATAGGGCGCGACCTCGAGCTGCCAGCGATAGCGGCCGTCCTCGAGATCACCTTCATCGCGCCCGGGCCGCAGCGCCTCGCCGACGCCGACATCGGCCAGCAGGGACTGCGCGTGCAGCGCCGCCCGCCCTGCGTCCGCCGACCAGCGCACCTGGCGCGTGCCGCCGGACAGCGTGCCCAGCAGGAACGTCAGCGCCAGCGCCAGCACCACGAAGGCCACCAGCACCTCGAGCAGGGTGTACCCGCGTTGCCGTTGCCTGGTCATCGCACGCCCTCGGCCCGGTGCACGGTCACCTCGCCGGTCAGCCAGGCCACGTCGATGTCGAACGCGGCCTGGTCGCGGCTCAGCTGCACGCGCCCGCCCGTGGACGCGCCGTCGCCGAAGAACATGATCGCGCCGACGCCTTCGGTCGGCTGCAGCTCGCGCGCACCGGTGAAGTGGATGCCCAGCGACGCCGGCACCTCGCCGCTGCGTCCGTCCGCGCCCTGCCACCGGTGGCCGCGGGGATCGATGCTGAAGGTCTGCGGCACGCCGGTATCGAGCGCGCGGGCGCGGGTGAAGCGCAGCTGGGTAGCGACGTCGCGGGTCTGGCTGCGCAGTTCCATGCGCGCGAAGCCGCCGCCGACCACGCCCGCGGCCAGCACGCCGGTCGCGGCGATCAGCACCATGACCAGCAACAGTTCGAGCAGGGAAAAGCCGCCGCAGCGGCCCGCACCGCCGCACCCGGCGTTCATTGCCGCGACTCCTTATTCGTAACGGATGTCCGCGTCCACGCTTTCGCCACCGGGCTTGCGGTCGGCGCCATAGCTGACGATGTCGAAGGCGCCGGCATCGCCGGGCACGCGGTACTCGAAGGGCGTGTTCCAGGGATCGTTGAGCTCCGAGGCCTTCGCATAGGGGCCAAGCCAGCCTGCCGCGCCACCGGGCGAATTGACCAGCTCCGACAGCGCGTTGGGCAGGCTGCCGGTGTCCATCTCGAACTGGTTGATCTTCTCGGCCATGGTCTGCACCTGCGCTTCGGCCAGGCGGACCTTGGCTCGATCGCCACCGCCCATGATGCGCGAGGCCGCGAACGCGACGATGCCGCCCATGAGCATCACCACCACGATGATCTCGATGAGGCTAAAGCCGCCCTGGGACTGGCGGGGAGAACGGGTGAAGGGTCGCTTGTGCATGGAACCTGCCTGTATTGATATGAGGTGTCGGGTGCCCGGGCGCCGGGCAGGCGGCTAGCCTATGACATTGGTGAGGTCGTAGATCGGTACCAGCACCGCCAGGATCACCACCATGACCACCACCGCCAGCAGCAGGGTGATCACCGGGACCAGCGCGGCCAGCATGCGGTCCAGGGCCTGGCCGGTCTCGGCCTCGAAGGTGTCGGCGGTCTTGAGCAGCATCGTGTCCAGCGCGCCGGACTCCTCGCCGACCTGCACCATCTGCAGTGCCAGCCGCGGGAATCGCTTGCCGCGCGCCAGCGCCGTGGACAGCGCGACGCCGTTCTTGACCTCCTCGCCCGCTGCTTCGACATCGGCGGCGAGCGCACGGTTCCCGAGGACGTTGCGGCCGATGCCCAGGGCCGCGATCAGCGGCACGCCGTTCTTCAGCAGGGTGCCCAGGGTACGCATCAGGCGCGCGGTCTCGATCCGCGCCACCAGCCCGCCTATGAATTTGCGCCCGAGCAGCCACTCGTCGAAACGTGCGCGGAACGCCGGGTCGCGCAGGCGCCGGTCGAACCACAGCGCCGCCATCGCCGGTACCGCCAGCAGCACGATCCACCAGTCGCGCACCAGCTCGCCCAGGCCAAGGACGATTTTGGTGAAGAACGGAAGCTCCGCGTCCAGGCTTTCGTACATCACGCCGAACTGGGGCACCACGTAGCCAAGCAGGAACAGCAGCGCCAGGCCCACCATCAGGATCAGGATCGCCGGGTAGATCAGCGCGTTCATCACCCGGCCGCGCAGCGAACGCGAGCGCTCCAGGTAGTCCGCCAGGCGCTGCAGGGTGTCTTGCAGGGTGCCGCCGGCCTCGCCGGCGCGGACCATGTTGATGTACAGGCGCGAGAAGCTGCCGTGCTGGCGCTCGAGCGCGGTCGACAGCGCCGTGCCGCCGCGCACCTGGTCGCGGACGTCGGTGATGGTGCGCTTGGCGGCCTCGTCCTCGGGCAGGTCGAGCAGGATGGTCAGTGCGCGATCAAGCGGCTGTCCGGCGCCAAGCAGCGTCGCCAGCTGCTGGGTGAACTGCACCAGGCGTTCGCCCGAGAACGGCTTGGGCTTGAACAGCGACCTGAGCGAACCCTCGCCGCCGCCTTCGCTGGCCAGGCGGGCTTCGACCGGCAGGTGGCCCTGCTCCTGCAGGCGCAGCGCCACCTCGGCGTCGCTGGCAGCCTCCATCTGGCCGTCCAGGGTCTCGCCGCGGCTGTTCAGTGCTTTGTAGCGGTAAAGCGGCATCGGTCGGGGGCGGGCATCGGGCAGGGCCGACACGTTACCGCAGGTCGCGCCGGTGCTGGGCGCGGCGGACGGGCAAGGCGTCGCGTGACGGGCCGCCGCCGGATGGGCGGCGACGCGACGGCAGCCGGGTTCAGCCGACGGTTTCGGAGTAATGCAGCCAGAAATCGTTCAGGCCCGTGCCAGGTGCGAGGTTGCACGACAGCGCGAGGTAGCCGTTCGGGAACACGGTGGCCCCTTCGACGAAGTCCGACGCAGCCCAGTAGAACCCGGCGTAGCCGGAGGCGGTATCGGTGACCTGGGTCACGTAGTAGTTGGTGCCACCGTGCCAGCCGGTCACCGCGGTGCATGCAACCGGCGCGGCGCTGCCGTCGTGGCTCGACACGTAGACCTCGAGTCCGTCCACCTGGCCCTGGGTGGGGATCGCGCAGGTCACGAAGGCGCTGGTCGTGCCCTCGTTCTGCAGGGCGAGCGGACGCTTGCGCAGTGCGTCATCGAATTTCGACAGCGAGGCCTGGCAGTGCGCCGCCGCGTTGAAATACTGGGTGCGCTCCACCATGGCCGGAACTCCGGCCTGGGCGACGCCCGCGGCCACGACGGCCGAACACAGCAGCGACTTCATCAAGAACTTCATCCAATTCCCCCTGGTACCGGCGGAAAGAATGGCGCGCCGGCTACGCCGCATGCTGTTTATCACGGATTCATCCCGGCCTGCGCGTCGGCTTACGCGTCCTCGGTCACCCGCAGCACTTCCTCGATGGTGGTCATGCCCGCCATCGCCTTGATGATGCCGTCCTCGTACATCGTGCGCATGCCCGCGTCGCGGGCGAGCTGCTCGATTTCGCCCATGCCGGCGTGGCGCATGACCGCGCGGCGCAGCGCGTCGTTCATCACCAGGAACTCCATGATCGTGGTACGGCCGAGGTAGCCGGTGGGCGCGATGGCCGAGCCGCGCGGGCGGTACAGGAAGATCTCGCCCTCGGGCTGGTACTTCCGCAGCCCGAACTTCTCGACTTCCTCCGGCGACGCCAGGTACTTCTCCGCGTGCGAAGGCTCCAGGCGGCGCACCAGGCGCTGGGCCAGGATGCCGTTGATGGTCGACGTGAGCAGGTAGTCCTCCACCCCCATGTCGAGCATGCGGGTGATGCCGCCGGCGGCGTTGTTGGTATGCAGCGTGCTCAGCACCAGGTGCCCGGTCAGCGCCGACTGGATCGCGATGCGCGCGGTCTCGAGGTCGCGCATCTCGCCGATCATGATGATGTCCGGATCCTGGCGCACGATCGAGCGCAGCGCATGAGAGAAGTCCAACCCGATCTGCGGCTTGGCCTGGATCTGGTTGATGCCCTCGATCTGGTACTCGACCGGATCCTCGACGGTGATGATCTTGACGTCGGCGGTGTTGAGCTTCGACAGCGCGGTGTAGAGCGTGGTGGTCTTGCCGGAGCCGGTCGGCCCGGTGACCAGCAGGATGCCGTGCGGCTGCTGCAGCACTGCCTCGAACTGCGGCAGGAAATTGTCGGTGAAGCCGAGCTTGTGGAAGTCGAACACCACCGTCTCGCGGTCAAGCAGGCGCATCACCACGCTCTCGCCGTGCGCCGTGGGCACGGTGGACACGCGCAGGTCGAGCTCCTTGCCCTGTACCCGCAGCATGATGCGGCCGTCCTGCGGCAGGCGGCGCTCGGCGATGTTGAGCTTGGCCATGATCTTGATGCGGCTGATCACCGCGGCGGTGAGGTTGGTCGGCGGGCTTTCGCCCTCCTCCAGCACGCCGTCGACGCGATAGCGCACCTTCAGCCGGTTCTCGAAGGGCTCGACGTGGATGTCGGACGCACGCAGCTCCACCGCCCGCTGGATCACCAGGTTCACCAGCCGGATCACCGGCGCCTCGGAGGCGAGGTCGCGCAGGTGCTCGACGTCGTCCATGTCGCCGCCGTCGCCTTCGGCGCTTTCGACGATCGCGCCCATCGCGCTGCGGCCCTGGCCATGCCAGCGCTCGACCAGCCCGGCGATTTCCGAACGCAGCGCAACGTTGACGCGCACCGCCTTGCCCGTGGCCAGGCGCACGGCGTCGAGCGCATAGGGATCCTGCGGGTCGGCGGCAAGCACATCGATGAAGCCTTCGCCCTCGCCCACCGGCACGACGTGGAACTGGGTCATGAAGCGCGCGGTCAGCGGCGTGCCGTCAGGTGGCATCTCCGGCAGGTCCTTGGCGCTGGCCAGCGGCAGCTCCATGACCTGGGCGCAGGCCTCGGCGTGGTCGCGTTCGGACACCAGGCCCAGCCGGCCGAGCAGCGACAGCAGGCTGCCGCCGGTTTCCTCCTGCAGGCGCCGCGCGCGGCCAAGGTCGGCGTCTTTCACCCGGCCCTTTTCAAGCAGGGCAGCGACGATGCGTTCGTCGGCGGAGGCTTGGATCGTGTCGGTATTCACTCGTTCCAGCGGGATTTCGTGCGGTGGCCGACTTTAGCAGACCGGTCGCGCTCCACCCGGTCCTTGCCCGATGCCGGGCAGGAACCCGCCGTGGCCAGGGTGGCGGCCCGTGGTAGTGGCTTCGGATACCATCGGCCGAGGGGAGCACGGGGGTCGGCTGTGGGTATCGACGCCCGTCGCACAGTCAGGAGCGGGAAGACATGGATGCAGCACGCTGGAAGCGGACGTGGGAGCTGTTCGACCAGGTCGTCGACGTGTCGGCCGGGGAGCAGTCCGCGCTGCTGATGTCGCTTGAAGCGGATGCCGGCATCCGCGCCGAAGTGGAGCGCCTGCTGCAGGCGAGCCATACCAGCGACGTCACCGCCCCGGACCCGGCCCCGGCGCTGCAGCCACGCTTGCAGCCCGGGACGCTGGTCGACAACTGGCGCGTGGAGCGCCTGATCGGCCGCGGCGGAATGGGCGAGGTCTACCTTGCGCAGCGGGTGGACGCGGATTTCGAGCAGCGCGCGGCGCTGAAGCTGCTGCTGCGGATGGAGTCGGAGGAGGACCGGGCCCGGTTTGCCGCCGAGCGGCGCATCCTCGCCCGCCTCGAGCACCCCTCGATCGCGCGCCTGCTGGACGGCAGCGAATACCAGGGCACGCCGTATGCCGTCATGGAGTACGTCGACGGCCAGTCGGTGACCGACTACGCACGCGACCTTCCCCTGCGGGAGCGCCTGGAGCTGGTGCTGCAGGCCTGCGACGCGGTCGGGCATGCACACCGGCACCTGGTGGTGCATCGCGACCTGAAGCCCGGGAACATGCTGGTATCGGCCGACGGACGCCTGCGCCTGCTCGATTTCGGCATCGCGAAGCACTTGTCCAGCGTCGACGACGACGCCACCCAGGTGATCCGTGCCTCCCCGGACTACTGCGCACCGGAGCAGCTCGACGGCGGCACGATCTCCACCGCCACCGACGTGTTCGCACTCGGCGTGATCATGTTCGAGCTGCTGACCGGCGAGCGGCCCTGGCAGCTTGGTGGCCTGCCATTGATGCGCGCGCTGGAGCGGTTGTGGGTGCAGGACACCCCGCGGCCGAGCAGCCGGCTGCGCGGAGCGGCCGCACGCGCCGTGCGCGGGGATCTGGACACCATCGTGCTGAAGGCGCTGCAGCCCGAACCCGGCAAGCGCTACCGCAACACCGACGAACTCGCATACGACCTGAAGGCGCACCTGGAGCAACGGCCGATCAGGGCGCGCAAACCGACGCTTGCATACGTCGTGGTGCGCACCGTGCGTCGGCACAGGCTCGCCACCGCGCTGGCCGGCGTCGCCGTCGCCAGCCTGCTGCTGGGCCTTGGCGGCGTGATCGTGCAAGGCCGCGAAGCCGCCATGGAGCGCGACCATGCCCGGCGCGAGGTGGTCCGCAACAACGCCGTGCGCCAGTACCTGATGCTGATGTTCCGGTCCGCCGGTGAGCTGCAGGGCAACGACGACATGACCGCGCGCGACGTGCTTGCCCGTGCCGCGGACGAGGTCGACGAACAGTTCGCCAACGACCCCGAGGCCCACGCCGACATCTCCATCGCGCTTTCCGAACTGTTCTTCCAGCTCAACGACTACACCGGCGCCCGGCCGCTGCTCGAGCGCCTGGTCGAGCAGGGCGACCGGATCTCCGCGGACGTTCGGGCGATGGCGCAGCACGATCTGGCGCAGGTGAACTATCGCGAAAGCCGGATGGAGGACGCCTGGGCCCTCCTGCGCCAGGCGCAGGCATTCTGGTCCGCCGAACCGCGGCGCTATCTGTCCGAGCTGCTCGACAGCCGCCTGATCCAGTCGCAGCTGGAACGCGCCGACGGCGACTTCCCGCGGGCGTTGGCAACGCTTGAACAGGCGCTTGGGCAGCGGATCGCGCTCTCGGGGCGGAAGCATCGCGAAACCGCGGTGCTGATCAACAACCTCGGCATCACCTACTTCCAGGCCGGCCAGCTGGAACAGGCCAGCGACCGGTTCCAGCAGGCCCACTCCCTGTGGAGCGCACTCGGCCAGGAGCGCAGCGCCGATGCGCTGAACACGCTCAACAATCTGGCTGCGGTCGAAGCGCGCCTGCTGCGCTCCGAGCAGGCCGCGGCCAGCATGCGCGCGGCCCTTCAGCTGCGACGGGAACTCTACGGCCCGTCCACCGCGACTGCGGCCCTGCTGAACAACCTCGGCAAGACCCTCAGCCAGCTCGGTCGGCACCAGGAGGCGATCCCGCTCCTGCGCGAAGCGATCGAGATGGGCCAAGCCCACGCCGGCGGGCCGGCGGCGCCGGTGTCGCTGGCCGCCGGGCTCGGCCTCGCCGAGGCGCTGGCAGGCATCGGCAACCCGGTCGAAGGCCACGCCGTACTGGACGGACTCCTGCCCCTGATCCGCGATGCCCACGGCGAGCAGCACCTGCTGGCGGCGATGCTGGGCGTCTCGCGGGCGCGAATCCACAATTCGACAGGTGCGCGCGACAGCGCGATGCAGGCCGCCGCGAGTGCCCGCCAGGTACTGGCGACGCTGGGTCCCGGGGGCACCGGCGCGCTTGAGCAGCTGGATCGGCTGGAGGCAGGCTGGCGCGACGGCGACCCG
Organism: Luteimonas sp. A537; assembly: GCF_054052065.1. Lineage (NCBI taxonomy): Bacteria > Pseudomonadati > Pseudomonadota > Gammaproteobacteria > Lysobacterales > Lysobacteraceae > Luteimonas > Luteimonas renzhihongae. Next base: position 555,677 of record NZ_JBSVRH010000003.1, on the reverse strand, counting down.
CCGCCCACGGTCAATCCGTCGCAGGCTCCGCAGGCGCCAGCGGCCCCCCGAAGTCACGGAGCTGGTGCTGCAGCCAGTCACGGGCCTTGACCCAGTCGCGCCGCACCGTGCGTTCGGTGACAGCGAGGATCTCGGCCGTCTCGGCCTCGGTATAGCCGGCGAAATAGCGGCACTCGACCACCCGCGCCAGGCGCGGACTGATCCGCTCCAGGTCACGGATGGCATCGCCGATCGCGATGCTGGCGTCGTCATCCGGCCCCGCGACGTCCGTGGCCGCCTCGAACGAATGGAAGGCCTCGTCCAGGCTGACCGCCGCCACGCCACCGCCCCGGCGCTGCCGTGAGCGCGACCGCGCCTGGTCCACCAGCACGTGGCGCATGGCCACCGCCGCGGCCGCGAGGAAATGCCTGCGGCTTTCCCAGGGACCGCCGCGCAGCACCTTGAGCCAGGCCTCGTGGATCAGGGCCGTGGTCTGCAGGGTTCCCCCGCCGCGGTAGCCGGCGCGGATGCCACGCGCCGCGCGCCGCAGGTCCGGATACAGCAGTGGCGCGAGCTCGACCGCGCTGGCGCAGATCTCTTCCGTGGAATCGTTTGGCAAATCCGTACCCCGTTCCATCGCAGTGGGTGCCGCGGCATTCCGTGCCCGCCAGCCAATCGCCGCGTCCCGCCCCCACCGTGACCTGGCCCCGGACCGGTGGCGCATGTGGAGGTTCGACCGTGCAGCAACGGATACTAGCAAGTGATGCCGAAATCGCCCTGACGCTGCGGTTCACGATGCGGCATCAGCAGCGTCACGCGGGCAGCGGCGCGGGCGGCTTCGCCGGCGAATTCCGTCCGGTTGCCGCGCCCGTTCACGTATTCCATGAGACCGCTACTGTCACGCGGTATCAACCAGGGAGTACACATGCAGCGTCCGATCCTCCTCGCCACGTCCATCGTCGCCTTGCTCGCCCTCGCTTCGGGCGACACCGATGCGGCCACCACCTCGCGCATGACCACCGCCAGCGCGCCCGCGCTTTGCCAGCCCGCATTGCCGGCGTACGACGGCAGGATCCGCAAAAGGCCCTTGGCCGTACAGAACGAGAGCTCCACCAACGCGTTCGTGAGCTGCGCGCTGATTGGTGACGGAAACAGCCTGGGAGGAACCCAACAAATATTCGTCTATCTGATCAACCTCAACGACGCGCCGGCTTCAATCACCTGCACGCTCGTCAACAGCCACGCGGGCGACGTGTTCCTCAGCGTGACGAAGACCCGGGAAGTGCCCGCCAATGATCCCGGCGGAGCCACGGGTCTCCACTGGCTTCCGGTCGACAACGGCGGCAACCCGTTCTCGCGCTGGACCAGCCTGTCCTGCAACCTGCCGGCCGGCACCGGCATCGGACATCTGGGCTCGGTACAGCAGGCGGAAATCGGGGCCTGACCCTGGCCGGCGGAAAGACTGGACAACGGGTGGCGGATCAGCCGATCGCCACCCGCGCGTTGCAGAACATCCTGAGCCACGGCGAGGCCTCCGACCAAGCCGCCGGCGCCCAGCTGAAGTTGGCGGTGGCCAGGGTGCGTTCGGGATGCGGCATCAGCAGCGTCACCCGGCCATCGTCGCTGGCCAGCCCGGCGACGGCGTCGTCGGAGCCGTTGGGATTTTCCGGATAGCCGGCCGCAACGCGGCCGTCGCCCTCGACGTAGCGCAGCGCCACGCACGCGGCGGCACGGTCGGCCGCGCCAGCAAACTCCGCCCGGCCCTCGCCATGCGAAACCACCACCGGGATCCTTGAGCCGGCCATGCCGCGCAAGAACAGCGAGGGCGATTCCACCACCTCCAGCATCGACAGGCGCGCCTCGAACTGCTCGCTCAGGTTGCGCTGGAAGCCCGGCCAGTGCGCGGCGCCGGGAATGATCTCCTTGAGCTGCGACATCATCTGGCAGCCGTTGCACACGCCCAGGGCGAAGCTGTCGCCGCGGGCGAAAAAGCGCGTGAACATGTCGCGCAGCGCTTCGCGCTCGAGGATCGAAGTCGCCCAGCCGCGGCCGGCACCCAGCACGTCGCCGTAGCTGAAGCCGCCGCAGGCCGCGAAGCCGGCGAAGTCATCCAGCCGCGCGCGGCCCTCGATGAGATCGCTCATATGCACGTCGACCGCCTCGAAGCCGGCGAGCGTGAACGCCGCGCCCATCTCCACCTGGCCGTTGACGCCCTGCTCGCGCAGGATCGCGACCCGCGGCGCGGCGCCCCTGGCGATGTAGGGCGCGGCGATGTCGTCGGACGGGTCGAACGTGAGTACCGGCTGCAGGCCGGGCGCGTCGAAGCGTAGCGCCGCAGCACGCTCGGCGTCGGCGCAGTCGGGGTTGTCGCGCTGGCGCTGCATGGCATGGCTGACCGACCACCAGGCGCCCATCAGGTCCTGCCAGGCCCACTCCGCCATCACCTCGCCGTCGTCGAGCACGCGCACCGAGGAGGCCGTGGTGGGGCGTGCGATGCGCTGCGCGCATTCGACCAGGCCGTGGCGCTCGATGAGATCGACGAACTCGACCCGGTCCCCCGCGGCGATCTGCACCACCGCGCCCAGTTCTTCGTTGAACAGGGTGCGGAACACGTTCTCGGTGCGGTCGTCGCCCCAGGTGTCGAGGTCGATGTCCATGCCGACGCGTGAACAGAAGGCCATTTCGCACAGGGTGGCGAAAACGCCGCCGTCGGAGCGGTCGTGGTAGGCCAGCAGCAGGCCGGCCTCGCGCGCATCGCGGATGAGTTCGAAGAAGGCGCGCAGGCGCTGTGGATCGTCCAGGTCCGGGCAGGCGCCGCCAAAGGCACCGTGCACTTGCGACAGGATCGAGCCGCCCAGGCGCTGCTTGCCGGCGCCCAGGCCGATCAGCCACAGCTCGGTGCCGGGCTCGCGCACCAGCAGCGGCGTGAGCTGCGCGCGCACGTCGGCCACCGGCGCGAAGGCGGTGACCACCAGCGATACCGGCGACACCGATGCCTGCGCCTGGCCATCGGCCTGCCACTGCGCCTGCATCGACAGCGAATCCTTTCCGACCGGGATCGACAGCTCGATCTCCGGGCACAACTCCATGCCAACCGCGTGCACGGCGTCGAACAGGCGCGCGTCTTCGCCCGGATGGCCGGCGGCGGCCATCCAGTTGGCCGACAGCTTGGTGCGGGCCAGCGATTCCACCGGCGCCGCGCAAAGGTTGGTGATCGCCTCGCCCACGGCCATGCGCGCGCTGGCGGCGGCGTCGATCAGGGCCAGCGGCGTGCGCTCGCCGATCGCCATGGCTTCACCGGCATGGCCGTGGAACCCGGCCAGGGTGATCGCACAGTCGGCCACCGGCAGCTGCCAGGGCCCGACCATCTGGTCGCGCGCGGTCAGGCCGCCGACGCTGCGGTCGCCGATGGTGACCAGGAACTGCTTCGAGGCGACCGTCGGGTGCGCAAGCACGCGCAGGCCGGCTTCGTGCAGGGCCTCGCCGGGGCGGCCGGCGGCGGCCAGGGCAACGGCGTTGAGCTGTGGCCAGCGGTGCGGCGTGGTGCGCGCGGTGTCGCGGTGCATCTTCGGCGGCTTGCCGAATATCACGTCCATCGGCAGGTCGATCGGCAGCACGGGCCGCGTGGCGGTATCGCCCGCGCCCTGCCCCGGGCCGTCGGCCGCCGCAGCGGGCGTCACGGTCTCGAGGTGCTCCGCCGCGGCCGGCGTCGGCAGCACGCCGTAACCGACCACCAGCCGCTCCTCGGCGGTGGCGTAGCCCACCACCGCGAACGGACAGCGCTCGCGCTCGCACAGCGCCGCGAACTCGGCGATGCGCCCTGGCGCAACGCCGAGCACGTAGCGCTCCTGCGACTCGTTGCACCACAGCTGCATCGGCGACAGCGATGGATCGTCGCTGGGCACGCGGCCGAGGTCGATCACGCCGCCCACGCCCGAGTCGTGCAGCAGCTCCGGGATCGCGTTGGACAGGCCGCCGGCGCCGACGTCATGGCACCACTTGATCGGGTTGCCCTCCTCGCCCAGCGCCGTGCAGCGGTCGAGGACCTCCTGGCAGCGGCGCTCCATCTCCGGGTTGTCGCGCTGGACGCTGGCGAAGTCGAGCTCCTCGGCGCTTTCGCCCGAGGCGACCGAGCTTGCGGCGCCGCCGCCCAGGCCGATCAGCATCGCCGGGCCGCCCAGCACCACCACCGCGTCGCCCGGCGACAGCCGGCGCTTCGCGACCTGGTCGCGATCGATCGCGCCAAGGCCGCCGGCAAGCATGATCGGCTTGTCGTAGGCCCGCACCAGGCCCTGGCCCTCGGCGAGCTCGAAGCTGCGGAAATAGCCGGTCAGGCTCGGCCGGCCGAATTCGTTGTTGAACGCCGCCGCGCCCAGTGGGCCGTCGGTCATGATCTCCAGCGCCGGCGCCATGCGCGGGTTCAGCGCGCGCGGCGCCTCCCAAGGCTGCGGCAGCGAGGGAATGCGCAAGTGGGAGACGCTGAAGCCAACCAGGCCGGCCTTGGGCTTGCCGCCGCGGCCGGTGGCGCCCTCGTCGCGGATCTCGCCGCCGGCGCCGGTGGAGGCGCCCGCGAACGGCGAGATCGCGGTCGGGTGGTTGTGGGTCTCGACCTTGATGCAAAACGCGCTGCCGAGCTCCGGTTCGGCGCGATACACGGCGCTTGCGGGATCCGGGCGAAAGCGTTGCGCCGGGTAGCCTTCAACCACCGCGGCGTTGTCGCTGTAGGCCGAGAGCGTGTGCTCCGGGGTCTGCGCGTGGGTGTGGCGGATCATCCCGAACAGCGACTGCGGACCGCTGGCAGCCCCGCCCCCGGCCAGCATGTCCTCGCCGTCGATGGTCCACGACGCGTTGAAGATCTTGTGGCGGCAGTGCTCGGAGTTGGCCTGCGCGAACATCATCAGTTCGACGTCGTGCGGGTCGCGGCCCAGCGCGCCGTAGCGCTCGCGCAGGTAGGCGATCTCGTCCTCGGCCAGCGCCAGGCCCAGGCGCTGGTTGGCTTCTTCCAGGCCCGCCAGCGGAATGGCTTCGACGGCGCCGCGCGGCGGCAGCGCGAACAGCGCGGCCGCGTCCGCGTGCGCGGCCAGCAGCGACTGGGTCATCGGGTCGTGCAGCGCCTGCGCCAGCGCGGCGGCGACTGCGGGGTCGGCCGGCCAGCCGACGATGTCCAGGCGGGTTCCGCGCTCCACGCGCGCCACCGGCAGGCGGGCCCCGCGCAGCAGCTCGGCGGCCTTGCTCGCCCACGGCGACAGCGTGCCCAGGCGCGGCGAGACATAGCGCGTGGTGGCGCCCGGCTCCACCGGCGCGGCCGCGTCGGAGGCCTTGAGGATGCGGTGCAGGGCCGGCCGGTCGATCGCGGCGCCGGCGTCGGGTTCGGCGAGCACCCAGTACACATGCCAGGCGCCGCTGATGCGGATGCCGGGATCGATGGACTGCAGGCGGGCCTGGAGGCGTTCGCGCCGGAACGGCGGCAGCGCGGGAGCGCCTTCGAGGACGATCATGACCGGATTCGACCGTGATGGAACGGGCCGGCCATTGTAGCGAAGCCGCGGCGCTGCCGGCGCGCGGCCCGGCGGCTCAGCGGCTGCCGGCTGCGCCCGGGGCGGCCGCGCCCGGGGCTGCGGCGGGCACCGTGGCGCCGGCGTCCGCGGCCAGCCGGTCCAGCGCGGCGCGCAGGTCGGCCGGCGGCATGTAGCCCGGCATCTGCGTGCCGTCGGCGGTGACGATCATCGGCGTGCCGGTCAGGCCCACGCGGCGGCCGATGTCGTAATGCCTGGCAACGGGGTTGGTGCAATCGCTCGCGGGCACCTTGCGGCCCTGCTTGGCCGCCGACAGCGCCGCGCCGCGGTCGGCCGCGCACCACACCGACACCATCTTGCCGAAGTCCTCGCTGGCCGGCCCCATGCGCGGGAACGCCAGGTACTCGATGGCGATGCCGAGGCGGTTGTATTCCTCGATGTCCTCGTGGAGCTTCTGGCAGTAACCGCACTCCACGTCGGTGAACACGCTGACCGTGTACTCGGGATTGGCGGGCGCGAACACGATGCGCTCGGACGCCGGGATCGTCGCCAGCAGCTCGCGGCGCACCTCGGCCATGCCGGCCTGGCTGAGGTCCTTCTTTTCGCGGACGTCGAACAGCGCGCCCTGCAGCAGGTAGCGGCCGTCGTCGCTGATGTAGACCATCTGCCCGCCCACCACCGCCTCGCGGAAGCCCGGCAGCGGCGCCGCGCCGACGTGGTCGACCTCGATCCGCGGATTGATCGACTGCAGCGCCTGGATCGCGCGCTCGTCGGCCGAACCGGCCGCGGCGCTTGCCAGGCCCTGGCCGCCGGCCGTGGCCGCGCCCGGGGACGCGTCACCCGCGGCGGCATCGCCCGGTGACTGGGCGCAGGCGGTGAGGCTGACGGCACACAGGAGGAGGGGCAGCAAGGACTTCATTCGCGATCTCGGCTCGACGGTGCCGCCCGGATCCGGCGGCTGGCCCGGCATTCTCGCACGCGTCCCGGCGGCGAGGGCCCGGCTCCGGCTTCGCGTTGCGCCGGCTTTCAGGCAGAGGAGGGGCGCGCGCCCGGCGTCGGGCGCTGCGCGGCCCTCAGGCGCGCGGGTGGTGCTTCGCGTGCAACCGCTTGAGCTGCTCGCGCGCGACCAGGGTGTAGATCTGGGTGGTGGACAGCGAACTGTGGCCCAGCAGCATCTGCAACGAGCGCAGGTCGGCGCCGTGGTTGAGCAGGTGGGTGGCGAAGCTGTGGCGCAGGCCGTGCGGACTCACGCGCGCCGGGTCGATGCCGGCGGCGGCCGCGTGGCGCTTCACCGTCGCCCAGAACGCCTGGCGGCTGGGCGGCGCCAGGCCGCGGCCGATGAACAGGGGGGCTTCGCCGCTGTCATCCACCGGGATCGCGCGGCCACCGGCCAGCACCGGGCGCGCGTCGGCCAGGTAGCGCTCGAGCCAGTGCCGCGCCTCCTCGCCCAGCGGCACCACCCGGTCCCTGCCGCCCTTGCCCGACACCCGCAGCACGCCTTGGCGCAAGTTGACGCCGTTGGCCGCGATCCCCACGAGCTCGCTCACCCGCAGGCCGCAGGCGTACATCAGCTCGAGCATGGCGCGGTCGCGCAGGCCATCGGCGCTGTCGACCCCGGGCGCGGCCAGCAGGCGGTCGATCTCGCCCTCGCCCAGCGCCTTGGGCAGCAGCCGTGGCAGCTTGGGCGGCTCCAGCAGCGCGGTCGGGTCGTCCGCGCGCAGGCCCTGGCGCAAGCGCCAGCGATAGAAGGCGCGCAGGGCCGAGAGCAGGCGCGCGTTGCTGCGCGGTGACCAGCCGCCGCGGCTGCGCCATGCGAGGTAGTCGAAGAGGTCGCCGCGGCCTGCGTCGGCGATGTCGCCACGGTCGCGCCAGCGTGCGAAGCCGCCCAGGTCGCGGCGATAGCTGTCCAGGGTCTGGCGCGCGGCGCCGGATTCGGCCCACCAGGCATCGATGAAGGCATCGATGGCGCGCGCGTCCGCGTCGCGCAGCGGCGGCAGCCGCATCGCGCGCGTGCGGCGCTCGGCGGGCGTGGACGCGGTCATCGCCACCAGCTTAGCGGTGCGCGGGCCACGCCGGCTATCCTGTGGCGATGTCCTCCGCACCCCACCCCGACGCCAGCGCCCGGCACGGCGCCTTCATCGGCCGGCGCATGCTGTCCATGCTGTACGACCTGCTGCCGGTGCTGGCGCTGTGGTTCCTGCTCGGCTTCCTGTTTGCGCTGGGCTACACCCTGGCCGGGCATGCGCCACGCGAGAACATCGCGCCCTGGAGCCCGCTGCAGTGGCTGCTGTGGCTGTGCTGCTGGGCGGTCACCGGTGGCTATGCGACCGTGAGCTGGCGCCGCGGCGGGCAGACGCTGGGCATGCGGCCCTGGCGGCTGCGCGTGGTCGCCGCCGACGGCGCCGTGCCCTCCTGGCAGGTGATGTGGCTGCGCTACGCCGTGGCCACGCTTTCGCTGGCAGCGGCCGGGCTCGGCTTCTGGTGGGCGTGGATCGACCGCGACCGCCTGACCTGGCACGACCGCGCGGCCGGCACGCGCGTCGTCCACGAACGCAAACCGCAGAGGTGAAGCCCATGCGCATCGACATCTGGTCCGACCTGGTCTGCCCCTGGTGCTGGATCGGCAAGCACCGCCTGCAGCGCGCGCTCGCGCTGCTTGGCGAAGACCCGCCCGCGGTCGAGGTGCACTGGCATCCCTACCTGCTCGATCCGGACGCCGACGCCACGCCGGTTCCGCTGCGCGATGCCTATGCAGCCAAGTTCGGCGGCGCGGAGCAGGCCGCACAGATGCTTGCGCGTACCCAGGGCACCGCGCGCGGCGAAGGCCTGCCGATGGACTTCGAGCGTGGCCAGGTGCGGGTCACCACCCTGCCCGGCCACCGCCTGATGTGGCTGGCGGCGCGCGAGGGCGATGCCGATGCGGTCGGCGAAGCGCTGTTCCACGCCCACTTCGCCGAAGGCCGCAACCTGGCGGATCCGGAGGTGCTGGTGGCTGCAGGCGCCGCCGGCGGCCTCGACGCGGCCCGCGTGCGCGCGATGCTCGCGTCCGACGAAGGCTTGGCGGAAGTCCAGGCCGGACTCGGCCGCGCGCAGGCGATGGGCATCCGTGCGGTGCCGACCTTCGTCATCGATGGCGAACACGGCATCCAGGGCGCGCATCCTCCGGAGGTGCTCGCGGACGCGCTGCGCAAGCTGGCGCCGAAGCCCGCCGCCGCTGGCGACGGCGGCGCCTGCGGCCCGGAGGGCTGCAACACCTGAGGGTCCCCGGCCGGAACCGCGAGTCGCGTGTCCCGGCCCGGCCTGCTCAGGTGCCTGCCGGTGCCGCCGCCTCGCCATCGTCTGCGCCATCGTCTGCGCCATCGTCTGCGCCGCCGTCTGCGCGCGGCGGCGCCGGCGCAAACCACCCGACCAGGGTGCACAGCAGGCCGTAGGCCATGAACGAGCCGATGCCCAGCAGGTTGCCGAGGTGCTGGCGATCGACCAGCACCAGCTTGGCCAGCACCAGACCCATCAGCACCGCGCCCGCCAGCCACAGCGCGCGTTGCCCGCGGCGCGATCCCGCGATCCAGCCACCGACCCCGAGCACGCTCCAGACCACGGTGAGCGCGGTCTGCGCCAGGCTGCTCGACCACAGTCCCTCGCCCCAGGGCGCACCGCCCCAGTGATGCACCGCACGCAGGGTCACGCAGGTCGCCAGCAGGAAGCCGGCCGCCGACAGCAGGGCGATCCGCCGCCGGGCGAACTCCACCGGCGCCAGCGTCGACCACAGCCAGCATGCGGACAGCCCCAGCGTCGCGAGCTGGGCGAGGTCCAGCGGGTTGAGCAGCGGCAGCCAGGGCAGCGGCGCGCTGTCACCGGCATCGCGCAGGGCGCGCAGCCAGCCCAGGCCCACCACGGCCAGGGTCACGCCGAGCAGCGCGCCGCGCGACGCATCGAAACCCGCACCCAGCGGCTGCCGCAGCCAGCGCCAGCGGAACTGCAGCAGCGCCAGCAGGGCCAGCAGGGCCAGCCACGGCAGGGCGGGCAGGGCCAAGCGCCAACCGCCGCCCAGCGCCTGCGCGCGTGCCCACTCACCCGCCGCCAGCGACAGCACCAGCGGCCACAGCAGCCACCAGGCGAACTGCGCCCAGATTGCAAAGCGTCCGCCATCTCCACGCAGGCTCACCAGGCTCTGCACCCCGCAGGCGGCAAAGAGCAGCCAGGCCGCCGCGCCCCAGCCTGCAAGCGGTTGGCCACGAATCCCGACCTGGGCGAATGCCAGCGGGACCGCGAGCAGGAACGCGCCGAGCACGGTCAGCGCCAGCGCGGGCGCGGGCCGCCGCCGGTGCACCAGCGCCGCCAGCACGGCGGTCACCGCCAACGCGGCAAGCAACGCATCGGCGCGCAGCGCATGCGCGACATGCGCGCCCACCTCGTGCAGCACGTTGCCGCACCACCACGCCAGGCCCCAGCAATAGAACGCCGCCGCTGCCGGTGACCGCCCGGCGCCGCGATACCACCACGCGCTGGCGAAGCCGGACAGTGCCAGCAGCAGGGCGCCGGTGAATACCGGATTGGCGAGCGCAGGCGCAGGCCGGAGCAGGTCGCCCACGCCGATGAAAAACGCCACTGCCGCTGCGATCTGGAGACCGGCGCCGGTCCATTGCGGCAGTCGACGTTCCTCGCGCAGGCCCAACCAGACCAGCGCCGCGCCTTCGATCGCGAACACCGCCGCCGTCGCCCGTGCCGAGAGTGCCAGCGGCACCGCCAACGTGGCAAAGCCCGCTGCGAGCAGCACGTAGGATTCGCCGAGCACCGGATGCGCGCCGCGCCGCTGCCACCATGCGAACGCCGCATAGATCGCCGCCAGCGCCAGGGCACACAGTGCCAGGGGCATGCGCTCGCCCTCGAGCAGCGCCGCCTGCAGGCTGAACGCCACCAGTGGCGTGCCGAACAGCATGCAGCCGTCGACCACGTCGCGCCGGCCGGGCGCACGCTTGCGCGCGTACAGGACCGGCAGCAGCAGGTAGAACGCGAAGAACAGCAGCAGGAAGGGCTGGGTGCTGGCGTATTTGTCCGGGTCGTAGGCAAGCACGCCCCAGGCCACGCCGATGCCCCAGGTGAAGATCCAGCCCAGCAGGTTGAGCTCGCGCCACGGGCGCAGCCAGGCGATGGCGAAGATCGCGGCGTTGAGCAGCGCGTAATACGAGAACAGCACCACGTGGTTGCCGCTGCCTGTGGACAGCCAGATCGGCGCCAGGAAGCCGGCCAGGATGCCGAGCACCGCCATGGTGCGCGAACCCTGCAGCACCGCCAGCAGGCCCAGCGCCACCACCAGTCCCACGCTGAGCGCGAACGCGGCGGCCGCCGGCAGCATGCCGTAGAGCTTGAACGCGGCGAACACCACCAGCAGCAGCACGCCGATCGCACCGCCCTGCACCGCCAGCGCGAAGCTGCGGTGGCTGTCGCGCTTGCGCCACGCGAACGCCAGCGCGGCCAGCGCCGCCAGCGCAACCGCCGCCAGGCGCATGCCGATGGGCAGGGTCAGCCAGCCCTGGTCGCTGGCGTACTTGAGCAGCGCGGCCACGCCGGCCAGCAGCACCAGCACGCCGACCTTCACCGGCACGTTGCCCTCGGTGAACCAGCGCTTGGCCATCGTGGCCAGGCGGTCGAAAGGCAGCGGGGCGGCGATCGCGGGCCGGGCCGTCGCCGGGACCGATTCGATGCGCGGCGGCAGCGGCGGCACGGCGCGTGCCGGCGCGGCGGGCGGCTTCGGCGTCTCGATGGTTGCCGGCGAGGCGGGCGGCCTCGACGTCTCGACGATTGCCGGCGCGGCGGGCGGCTTCGGCGCCGCAACAGCCGTCGGTTCAGCGGGCGATCGTGCAGCGTCGGTCCATTCCGCCGCGCGCAGCCGCCCCAGCTCACCCTCCAGCTCGTCGACACGCCGCTTCAGGTTGCCGAGCCCCACAAGCACCACGACCAGCAGCACGGGCACCGCCAATACGGCGAGCGCCAACAGCACCAACATCGATTCCATTCCCCGATCCCGCCTCCGCCGCATCCGCGGCCCCGGCCGGAACCTTAACCGACGCGGGTCCGGAAAAAAGAAGGTTCATCTCCCGACTGAGGGGAGGCGTATGGCCGGCCCGGCGGGGTGGCTGGTTCTTCTCGAGGCTCTGGGATGGTGAAGTGCAGTGGGAGCGTTGCGCCGTGAGCTGCTCCGCCCTGGTCCGCGCTGCCCGTCCCGTGCACAGGGGGTGTACTCCCCCGGCCTCCACGGCGGGCAACGCGCACCCTCCCGGAGCAATCACCCGCCCCCTCAATCGGAAGAAGAACCAAAAAGAAGCCCCGCACTGGGCGGGGCTTCGGATATCGCCTTGGCGCGGCGCTTACTTCGCCGCCACCACGCGCACCATTTCCAGGCACTTGGTGGAATAGCCCCACTCGTTGTCGTACCAGGCCACCAGCTTGACGAAGGTGTCGTCGAGCTGGATGCCGGCCTCGGCGTCGAAGATCGAGGTGCGGGTGTCGCCGCGGAAATCGGTGGCGACCACCTTGTCCTCGGTGTAGCCGAGGATGCCCTTCAGCGCGCCTTCCGACTGCGCCTTCATCTCGGCCTTGATCTCTTCGTAGCTCGCGCCCTTTTCAAGCTCGACGGTCAGGTCGACCACGGAGACATCGGAGGTCGGGATGCGGAACGACATGCCGGTGAGCTTGCCGTTGAGCTCGGGGATCACCTTGCCCACGGCCTTGGCCGCGCCGGTGGACGAGGGAATGATGTTCTCGAGGATGCCGCGGCCGCCGCGCCAGTCCTTGTTCGACGGGCCGTCGACCACCTTCTGGCTGGCAGTGGCGGCGTGCACGGTGGTCATCAGGCCGCGCTTGATGCCCCACTTGTCGTTGAGCACCTTGGCGATCGGGGCCAGGCAGTTGGTGGTGCAGGACGCGTTGGAGACGATGGCCTCGCCGGCGTATTTTTCGTGGTTCACGCCGTACACGAACATCGGCGTGTCGTCCTTCGACGGCGCCGACAGGATCACCTTCTTCGCGCCGGCATCCAGGTGCTTCTGCGCCGTGGTCTTGTCCAGGAACAGGCCGGTGGACTCGATGACGACGTCGGCGCCGACCTCGTCCCACTTCAGGTTGGCCGGATCGCGCTCCTGGGTCAGGCGGATGCGCTTGCCGTTGACCACCAGCGTGCCGCCGTCGACCGACACCTCGCCATCGAAGCGGCCGTGCACGGAGTCGTACTTCAGCATGTAGGCCAGGTAGTCCGGCTCAAGCAGGTCGTTGATGGCGACGATCTCGATGTCGCTGCCGAAATTCGCCACCGCCGAACGCAGGACGTTGCGCCCGATGCGCCCGAAACCGTTGATGCCAACCTTGATCGCCATGGGATGCTGACTCCGTAACGCCGCGCGCCGCGGCAGAAGTGGATGGAACACGCAGAACGCCCATTTTAGCAGGCCCGGGCAGGCAGGGGCCGGGCTTGACCACGATCAATGCGGGGCCGTATGGGACAGCGGACCATGGCGGCATCCCCACAGAGAACAGGTGCCTCGATGGCCCGCAAGACCCGCTCCCTCCCGCTCCCCCTGCTCGCCCTTGCCGTTGCCGGCGCCCTCGCCGCCCCGGCCGCCTTCGCCCAGTCCGCCGGCGACTGGACCGTCGCCATCGGCGCCCACCAGGTCAACCCGGATTCCGACAACGGCAAGCTCGCCGCCGGCACCCTGCCGCTGGACATCGGCTCCAGCACCCGCCCGACCATCGCCTTCGAATACTTCCTGCGCGACAACCTCGGCCTGGAAGTGCTGGCCGCACTGCCGTTCCAGCACGACATCGCCATCGACGGCCTGGGCCGCGTCGGCAGCACGAAGCACCTGCCGCCGACCGTCAGCCTGCAGTACCACTTCAACGGCCAGGGCAAGGTCTCGCCGTTGCTGGGAGTGGGCCTGAACTACACCACCTTCTTCAGCGAAGACGCCCGCGGCGCGCTCGCGGGTTCGAAGCTCGAACTCGACGATTCCTTCGGCCTCGCGCTGCACGCCGGCGTCGACTTCAAGGTCGGCGAAAAGGGCGCGATCCGCGTCGACGTGCGCTGGATGGACATCGACAGCGACGTCAAGCTCGACGGCGTGAAGCTGGGCAGCGCGAAGATCGACCCGCTGGTGTACGGCGCCGCCTACGTCATGCGCTTCTGATCCACCCCGGGCGGGATCACCGGGCGCATGCGGCTAGAATCGCCGCATGCACCCGAACCGAGCCCCCCGAATGCACCGATACCTCTCCCTCCTCGTGCTTGCCGGCGCCCTGTTCGCCGGCGACGCCCTGGCCTGGAGCGCCGAAGGCCACCGCATCGTCGCCCGCATCGCCGAGGCCGGCCTCACGCCGGCCGCCCGCGCCGAGGTCGATCGCCTGCTCGCCGCCGAGCCCGACCCGACCCTGGCCGGCATCTCCACCTGGGCCGACGAACTGCGCGACACCCTTCCCGAGGTCGCCAAGCGCACGGCCAAGTGGCACTACATCAACTTTGATGGCCGCTGCGGTTTCGAGCCGCCGAAGGACTGCCCGGGCAACAACTGCGTGGTCACCCAGGCCAACCTGATGTTCGGTGTCCTGGCCAACCGCGGCAAGGATGATGCCGAGCGCACCGGGGCGCTGAAATGGCTCGTGCACCTTATCGGCGACCTGCACCAGCCGATGCACGCCAGCATGCGCGACGACAAGGGCGGCAACGACTACCAGGTGAACCTGGACGGTGAAGGCAGCAACATGCACCGCATCTGGGACGGCACCATCCTCAAGCGCCGCGACCTGGGGGCGGAGGCCTATGCCGCCGAACTGCTGCAGCAGCCCCTGCCCGACGACCCGACCCTCGCCTCCGACCGGCCGACGCTGGAGTGGGCGCTGGAGTCCTGCCGCCTGGTGGAGTCCGGCGAACTCTATCCAGCCGAGGGCACGCATGTGATCGACGAGGCTTTCCTCGACGCGCAGCGCCCGCTGGCCGAGCGCCGCCTGCGCGAGGCCGGCTATCGCCTGGCGAAGATGCTCAACTACGCGCTGGCACGGCCCAAGAACGTCCCGTGACCAGGGCCGCGCCCGTCGCCGTCGCACCGCTCCAGCATGGCGGCAGCCGGCGCGGCGCGGCGGCGGACGCCTGCTGAGTCCCGCCGGACCATGCTGATTTCCCGACGCGCCATGCTTGCCCTGCGCGGCTTGGCCGCGGTCGCGGCGCTGTGCCTGGCGCCCGCCGTGCAGGCCGCCGGCGCGCCGCTGACCGTGTTCGCCGCCGCCAGCCTCAAGGAGTCGATGGACGACGCGGCCGCCGCGTATACCGCCGCCAGCGGGCAGGCGGTGCGCGTGTCCTACGCCGCCAGTTCCGCGCTGGCGCGGCAGATCGCCCAGGGCGCGCCGGCCGATGTCTTCGTTTCCGCCGACCTGGACTGGATGGACGCGCTGCAGGACAGGGGCCTGGTCGACGCCTCGACCCGGAGCGAGCTGCTCGGCAATACCCTGGTGCTGGTGGCGCCCGCGAAGTCCGCTGCCAGCGCCCTCACGCTGCGCCCGGGCCTGGACCTGCGTCCGCTGCTGGGCGAACGCGGACGCATCGCGCTCGGCATGGTCGACAGTGTGCCCGCGGGCAGGTATGCCAGGGCCGGCTTCGAATCGCTGGGCATGTGGGACATGCTCGCGCCGCGCGTGGCCGGCGTGGAAAACGTGCGCGCCGCGCTGATGCTGGTCGCGCGTGGCGAAGCGCCGCTGGGCGTGGTCTACGGCAGCGACGCGCGCGCCGAGCCGCGGGTGCGCGTGCTGGCGACCTTCCCGGCGGATTCGCATCCGCAGATCGTCTATCCGGCGGCGCGGGTGGCCGCGAGCAGGCATCCGCAGGCGGCCGGCCTGGTGCGCTGGCTGCGCGGGCCCGCGGCGCGCGCGATCTTCGCCCGCCATGGCTTCAGCCTGCGCTGACGCCCGACCCGGCGCGCCGCCCCCGCCATGCCCGACTTCAGTCCCGCCGAACTCGCCGCGATCGCGCTCAGCCTGAAAGTGGCCTGCGTGGCGGCGCTGGCCAGCCTGCCCTTCGGGATCGCGGTGGCCTGGCTGCTGGCGCGCCGGCGCTTCCCCGGCAAGGCCTTGCTCGATGCCCTGGTGCACCTGCCGCTGGTGCTGCCGCCGGTGGTGGTCGGCTACGCGCTCCTGGTGGTGTTCGGCAGCCAGGGCGCGGTGGGCGCCTTCCTGGCCGAACGCTTCGGGATCACCTTCGCGTTCCGCTGGACGGGCGCGGCGCTGGCCAGCGCGATCATGGGCTTCCCGCTGATGGTGCGCGCGATCCGCCTGTCGATCGAAGCGGTCGACCGCCGGCTGGAGCATGCCGCGGCCACGCTGGGCGCCAGCCCCTGGCGCGTCTTCGCCACCGTCACCCTGCCGCTGGCCTGGCCGGGCATCGTCGCCGGCGGCGTGCTGGCGTTCGCCAAGGCGCTGGGCGAGTTCGGCGCCACGATCACCTTCGTGTCCAACATCCCGGGCGAGACGCAAACCATTTCTTCGGCGATCTACGAGCTGATGCAGGTCCCCGGCGGCGAGCTGGGGATCTGGCGCATGGCAATCGTGGCGGTGGCGATTTCGCTGCTGGCGCTGCTGGCCTCGGAGTGGCTGGTGCGGCGGCAGCACGGGCGTCGCGACGATGGGGACGAGGCATGAGCGCCCCAGGCCTGGTGTCCGGACGCCGGCCGATGCTGAGCCTGGACATCGAGCTGCGCCGGGGCCGCTTCCAGCGCCATGTCCGGATCGAGGACGGCGCGCGGGTGGTCGCGCTCACCGGCCCGTCCGGCTCGGGCAAGACCACGGTGCTCAATGCCATCGCCGGGCTGGTGAAGCCGCGGTCCGGGCGCATCGAGGTCGACGGCCGCGTGCTGTTCGACAGCGCGCGCCGGATCGACCTGCCCGCGCACCGGCGCCGCGTCGGCTATGTGTTCCAGGATGCACGGCTGTTCCCGCACCTCGACGTGCGCGGCAACCTGCTCTATGGCCGCCACGCCGCGGTGGCGGGCGGCAGGCGCTTCGAGCTCGACGCCGTGGTCGCCTTGCTCGGCATCGAAGCGCTGCTGCCGCGGCGGACCGCGAACCTCTCCGGCGGCGAAGCGCAGCGCGTGGCGATCGGCCGGGCGCTGCTGTCGCAGCCGGCGATCCTGCTGTTCGACGAGCCGCTGTCGGCGCTGGACCAGGCGCGGCGGGAGGAGCTGATCCCCTGGCTGCAGCGCGTGCGCGACGAGGTGCGGCTGCCGATGCTCTACGTCAGCCACCATCCCGACGAAGTCCGCCGGCTGGCCGAGGCCGTGCACCGGCTCGACTGACGCGGCGTGCCGGTGCGCCTCAGGCTTCGCCGAGCGGGTCCAGGGGCTCGAGGTCGCCGCCGGCGACGGCCGCGGCGATCGCCGCGTCGGAACGCGCGGTGTCGATGCCGTTGTCCACGTACCAGGCGGGCGCGTAGTAGCTGTGGGCGTAGCGGTCGCCGGCGTCGCAGAGGATGGTGACGATGGAGCCGTCGCGCCCCTGCTCGCTCATGCGCCGCGCGGCGTGCAGCACGCCGACGAAGTTGGTGCCGGTGGAGCCGCCCACGCGCCGGCCGAGGGTCGCGCTGACGTGGCGCATCCCCGCCAGTGCCAGTGCGTCGGGCACCTTGACCATGCCGTCGATGCAGCTGGGGATGAAGCTCGCCTCCACGCGCGGCCGGCCGATGCCTTCCACCCGCGAGCCGCAGGGATGGGTGAAGTCGCGCCAGGGTTCGTCCGCCAGCGCCGCGCGGTAGGCCTGGTGGAACACCGACTCCTGTGGGTCCGCGCACAGCACGCGGGTGTCGTGGCGGCGATAGCGCGCGTAGCGGCCCAGCGTGGCCGCGGTGCCACCGGTGCCGGGGCTGCACACGATCCACGCGGGCACCGGGTGCGGCTCTTCGGCCATCTGCCGGAAGATCGACTCGGCGATGTTGTTGTTCGCACGCCAGTCGGTCGCGCGCTCGGCGTAGGTGAACTGGTCCATGAAATGACCGCCGGTTTCCTGCGCCACGCGGTGCGACTCGGCGTCCAGGCCGCAGGCGGTGTCGACCAACTGGCAGCGGCCGCCGTGGAACTCGATCGCGGCGATCTTCTCCGGCGAGGTCGACGCCGGGATCACGGCGATGAAGGGCAGGCCCAGCAGGCGCGCGAAATACGCTTCCGACACCGCCGTCGAGCCGCTGGAGGCCTCCACCACCGGCCGCCCCTCGCGCAGCCAGCCGTTGGCCAGCGCGTACAGGAACAGCGAGCGCGCCAGCCGGTGCTTCAGGCTGCCGGTCGGGTGGCTGGACTCGTCCTTCAGGTAGACGTCGATGCCCGGGTAGCCGGGCAGCGGCATCGGTATCAGGTGGGTGTCGGCCGACCGGTTGAAGTCGGCCTCGATGGTGTGGATGGCGCGCGCCACCCAGTCCCGCTGTGCCATGTCGCCGTGCTCCCCGCGCGCCTTACAGCGCGCGCGCGGCGTCGACCACCGCCTCGACCGTGAAGCCGAAGTGCGGGAACAGAACCTCGGCCGGGGCGCTGGCGCCGAAGCGGTCGATGCCGATCACCGCGCCGTCCAGGCCGACGTACTTGCGCCAGAAGTCGGACACGCCGGCTTCGACGGCGACGCGCTTGCGGCATGCATCGGGCAGCACCGATTCGCGCCAGGCCGCGTCCTGGCGATCGAAGACATCGCTGCAAGGCATCGACACCACGCGCACCGAGTCGCCGAGCTGCGCCGCGGCGTCCATCGCCAGGCCCACTTCCGAACCGGTGGCGATCAGAATGATTCCCGGCGCGCCGACCGAATCCCTGAGCACGTAGCCGCCGCGCGCGATCGCAGCAACCTGGCCGGCGTCGCGCTGTTGCGGCGCCAGGTTCTGGCGCGAGAACACCAGGCAGCTCGGGCCGTCGCGACGCTCGATCGCGGCCTTCCAGCACACCGCCGACTCGACCGCGTCGCAGGGACGCCAGACGTCGTTGCCGGGGATGTAGCGCAGGCTCGCGATATGTTCGATCGGCTGGTGCGTCGGGCCGTCCTCGCCCAGGCCGATGGAGTCGTGGGTGTAGACGTGGATCGCGTGCGCACCCATCAGCGCGCTCATGCGCACCGCGTTGCGGGCGTAGTCGCTGAACACCAGGAAGGTGGCGTCGTAGGGGATGAAGCCGCCGTGCACCGCAAGACCGTTCGAGATCGCGGTCATCGCGAACTCGCGCACGCCGTAATAGATGTAGTTGGCGTCCGGGTCGTCACCGGCCACCGACTTGCTGCCACTCCACAGGGTGAGGTTCGAGCCGGCGAGGTCGGCCGAACCGCCGATGAGCTCCGGCAGCAGCGGCGCAAAGGCTTCGATTGCCATCTGCGAAGCCTTGCGCGAGGCAACCTTTGGGCTCTCGGCCTGCAGCTTTGCGATGTACGCGTCAGCCTCGGCCGCGAAGCCCTCCGGAAGGTCGCCGTGCGAACGACGCGTCAGCTCGGCGGCCAGCTCCGGGTGGCGCTGGGCGTAGGCGTCGAACATGCGGTTCCACTGGTCCTCGCGCACCGTGCCGGCGTTGTTCGCGCGCCAGCCGTCGCGGATCGCCTGCGGGATCTCGAACTCGCCGTGCGTCCAGCCCAGCGCCTTGCGCGTGGCGGCGATCTCGTCCTTGCCCAGCGGCGCGCCGTGCGAGGACTCGCTGCCGGCCTTGGCAGGCGAGCCGAAGCCGATCGTGGTGCGGCAGCAGACCAGCACCGGCTTGTCGTCGTGCTGCATCGCCTGGTCGATCGCGGCCTTGATCGAATCCGCATCGTGGCCGTCGACGTCGCGGATCACGCGCCAGCCGTAGGCCTCGAAGCGCGCCGGGGTGTCATCGGTGAACCAGCCGGCGGTGTCGCCGTCGATCGAGATGTGGTTGTCGTCCCAGAACGCCACCAGCTTGCCCAGGCCCCAGGTGCCGGCGAGCGATGCGGCCTCGTGGCTGATGCCCTCCATCAGGCAGCCGTCGCCCATGAACACCCAGGTGCGGTGGTCGACGACCGCGTGTTCCGGACGGTTGAAGCGCTGCGCCATCAGCTTCTCCGCCAGCGCGAAGCCGACGGCATTCGCGAAGCCCTGGCCGAGCGGCCCGGTGGTGGTCTCGACGCCGTCGGTGACGAAGTTCTCCGGATGCCCCGGGGTGCGGTGGCCAAGCTGGCGGAAGTGCTTCAGCTCTTCGATCGGCAGGTCATAGCCCGAAAGGTGCAGAAGCGCGTACTGCAGCATCGAGCCGTGGCCGTTGGACAGCACGAAGCGGTCGCGGTTGAACCACTTCGGATTGCCCGGACTGTGGTTCAGGTAGTCGTTCCACAGCACCTCGGCGATGTCGGCCATGCCCATGGGCATGCCGGGATGGCCGGAGTTGGCCGCCTGGACGGCGTCCATGGCGAGGATGCGGATGGCGTTGGCAAGGTCGCGGCGGCTGGGGCTGGTCATGGGGTCTCGGGCGGCTGGGACGGCGGGCGAAGCCGCCATTGTCCCATCCCCCGCCCGCGGAGTCTCCCGCCCCGCCCCGCCCCGCCGCCTCGCTCCGTCCGGAGCGCCCCCTCCGTAGGAGCAGCTATAGCTGCGACCACGGTCCCCCACTGAACGAAAATTGGCTCAACCGATTGGTTCGGTCGCAGCTATAGCTGCTCCTATTGTCAGGTCGTGGCTGCAGGGGTGTCCGGGGCGGGGTCGAGCGGCGCGCCCACCTCGCCCTTCGACACGATCGCAGCGATCCCGAGGTCGCCGGTCACGTTCACCGTGGTCCGGCACATGTCGAGGAAGTGGTTCACGCCCAGGATCAGGCCGATGCCTTCCGGCGGCACGCCGACCATGGCGCAGATCAGCGCCACCACCGGCAGCGAGCCCGAGGGCACGCCGGCGGTGCCGATGCCGCCCAGGATGCAGACCAGCATCACCATGAACTGCTGGCCCCAGGTCAGATCCACGCCGAAGAACTGCGCCAGGAAGATCACCGTCACGCCCTCGAACAGCGCGGTGCCGTTCTGGTTGGCGGTGGCGCCGATGGTCAGAACGAAGCGCGAGACCTTCGACGGCAGGTGCAGGTCCTGGTCGGCCACCTTCAGCGCCGTCGGCAGCGTGGCGTTGCTGGAGGCCGTGGAGAAGGCCATCAGCATCGCCTCCTGCACGCCCTTGAAGAACTTCACCGGTGAATAGCCGCCGATGAATTTCAGCGCCAGCGAATAGGTCACCACCATGTGCAGCGCCAGCGCTCCGACCACCACCAGCACGAAGGCGCCCAGGCGCAGCAGCAGGTCCCAGCCGAACAGCGCGGCGAGGTTGAACATGAAGCAGAACACCGCCACCGGCGCCATGCGGATGATCAGGCCGATCAGGGTCATCGAGATCTCGAAGATGCCCTCGATGCCGCGGCGCAGCGTGCGGATCGGCGCCGTGTCCGGGCTCATCACGATGCCGATGCCGAACATCAGCGCGAAGAACATCAGCGCCAGGATGTTGGCGTTGTTCGCCGCCGCGCCGACCACGTTCTGGGGCACGATGTCGAGCAGCATCTGCATGCCGGACGGCTGCTCGCTGCTGTCGCGGACGATGGCCGCGGCGCGCTCGGCGCCCTCGGTCAGCAGTTGCTGCGCCAGCACCGGGTCGACGCCCACGCCGGGCTTGAACACGTTCACCATCACCAGGCCCAGCAACACGGCGATGCCCGAGAACAGCACGGTGCAGACCAGGGTGCGCCAGCCGATGCGGCCCAGCGACTTCACGTCGCCCATCTCCGACACGCCGACCACCAGCGCCGAGAACAGCAGCGGCACGATCATCATGAAGATCAGGCTGAGGAACAGGGTCGACAGCGGCTGGGTCACGTAGCGCGTAAGGCCCTGCACCCAGGCGGTCTCGGCGCCGGCGACGTAGTGCACGAACAGGCCGAGGACCAGGCCGGCGACGAAGCCGATGGCGATCTTCCAGTGCAGCGGCATGCGCTTGCGGCTGGGCGCGTTCGGCTCGGTCATGCGGTGTTCCCCGGAACGGTGTGGACGGCGGAGCTTAGCAAAGCGGCCCGCCGCGGCAGCTCAGGGCGGATAGAGCGGCGGCAGCGAGCCGTCGCGGTCGACGTCCCGTGCGAGCCAGTCGGGACCGCGCGCGAAGGCGGCGCGCACGGCGGCGCGGGCCTGTGCCGCCGTGGCGTCGCCCTGTCCCCAGCGTGCGCGCTGCAGTTCGGCGACGGCTTCGCGCTGCGGGCCGGCCGCCAGCATCCGCGACAGCGCGTCCAGGTCGGCGGCTGGCGGCGACGCAAGCGCGCACAGGGCAGCGGCGACGTCGCCGAGGTCGCCCGTGTCGAGCGCCTTGCGCAACGCGGGCGATGGCCCCGCGCGGCGGGCCGGCGCGGCATCGGCGGCCTGTCCGCCGCCTGCATCCCGGATACCGGCGCCTGCACGCTGTCGCAAGCCCAGCGCCCAGCCCAGGGTCACCAGCCACAGCAGGGCGAACGCCACCGTCGCCAGCGCCCAGGTGCGTACTTCTCCCTGCACGCCGGGGACGCGCATCCATCCCCCGTCGCGCGGCGACGTGGTCGTGGCATCGCCGCCGGATGCCGATGCCGCGACATCGAGCTCCAGCGGCGGCAGCGTCGCCACGCGGGCGCGTTCGGCATCCACGTCCCACCATTGCAGGCGCGGCGCCTCGACGCGGACGCGGCCCTCGCGCGCGGGGAGGATCGAGAAGCGGCGCACCATGCGCACGCGTGGGCGGCCGTCCGCGACGGTCTCGTCGTGCTGGACGGGTTCGGGGAAGACCTGCGCACCCTGGTCGACGGCAAGCACCGGCGGCTCGATCTGGGCGGCGATCGCGCCATCGGCGACAAGCTCCAGTTCGACCGTGAACGCATCGCCCGCGCGCGCCGTGGCGGGCGTCTCCAGCCAGCGCAGCTGCAGCCCGTGCAGCGGCAGCCAGGGCCGGGCCGCCGCGTCGGGCACCGGCTTCGTGTCCAGCGCGATCGCCGGGCCGTCCGCGGACAGTGCGCGCTGCCCGTCGCCGAACAGGTCGTCGAGCCAGCCGCCCACGCCGCGGCCGCGGAAGCGCGCCGGCGGCAGTTCGATCCGGCCGCTGCGCTCGGGCACCAGCAGGTAGTTGCGTTCGACCACGTGGAAGCGGCGGCCGTCGACCTCGCGCGTGAACTGCAGGTCGCTGCCGACGCGCCGCAGCGCGGCACCATCGGGCTCCGGCTGGTCCAGCTGCCCGGACACCAGCTGTGCCGAGTAGTACAGCCGCAGGCGCAGTCCCACGGCCTGCTGCACATAGGGCGCGGTGTCGTCGACCTCGGCTTCGATGTAGGCGGGCCCGCGGGCGCGCGCCGGCGCCGCACGGGCGGCAGTCACGGTGAGCACGATGGGCGCGGTGCGTTCGCCGCCGACCCGCAGCGCCGGGATCGTGATCCTGCCCTCGCGGTCGGGCTGCAGCGCCACCGCGTACAGCGTGCGCGCCACCGCCTGCCCACCCTGCTGCCCGAAGGACTGGCGGCTGCTGCGCTGTTCGATGCGGAAGTCGTCCTCGAGCGGCGCGTAGTCCGGACGGCCGCCGCCGTCGGTCTCGACGTTGAGGGTGACGGTTTCGCCGAGCTCGATGCGGTCGCGGTCCAGCCAGGCGCGGATCTCGGCGTGGGCGAAGCCGGGGACGAGCATAGCCAGCAGCAGGAGCAGCGCGAGCGGCCGTCGGAACGCGTTGGACATGGACATGTGGTCAGCGCTCCCCGGCGCGGCGGCGCAGGTGTTCGTTGCGGAAGCGGGCGCGCAGCAGCGCCCCCGGGTCGTCGGGCACGCGGCGCAGCCATGCCGCGTTGGCCTGCTCGCGCTCGGCGGCGGCGGTGAAATCCGTGCGTTCGGACGCGTCGCGCCCGTCACCCGGCTCGCTGCCACCGTCGCGCGCGTCGCCGGCGTCGATGGCGCGCTGCATCGCCTCGCGCTGTGCTTCGTCGGCGGCCTGCTGGCGGGCGCGGGCCTCGGCGTCGCCGATCTCGTCGGCCGCGGGCGGCGGCCCGGCGTCGTCGCCTGGATCCGGAGGCTGTGGCGGGGGCGATGGCGGGTCCTGGCCAGGCTCCTTCCCGGCATCGGCATCCGGCGGCGCGCGCCCGTCGTCGCCGCGGTCGCCCGTTTCGTCGCCCGCGCCAAGGTCGCCCTTGCCACCATCGGGAGGCATGTCGCCGCCGCCGGCACCGCCGTCGGGCGGTTCGCGGGCCATCACCGCTTCGACAGCGGCGCGGTTGGCGAGCGCATCGGGCATGCCCGGGACTTCGCCCAGGGCTTCGTCATACGCGGCGATCGCTTCTTCATAGCGGCCCGCGCGGGCCAGGGCGTTGCCGCGGTTGTACGCGGCGTCGGCGCCCGGCAGTCCGTCGAAGCCTCGGGCGGCGGCCGCGAAATCGCCCTCGCGGTAGGCGGCTTCGGCTTCCGCGCTGCGTGCATGCGCGGCCTGGTCCGCCCGGCGCCAGGCATCGGCCACCGGCGGCCCGGCGCCGGCCGCGAAGCCTGGCTGCATCGGCAGCACCATGCAAAGCGCCAGCACCGCGAGCACGCCGCCGCGCCGGAACGCGACCAGCAACAGGACCATGGCCAGCGGCAGCAGCCAGTAGCCGCCGTCCTCGCGCACCAGGCCGCGCGACGCGTCGGCGGCCGCGGCGCCTGCCCTGGCACCCGAGGCCCCGCCGCCGCCGAGCGTGGCGACAACCTCGGCCGGGGGTTCACCCCAGGCGTGGGTGCTGCCGCCTCCCGCCGCGGCCAGCGCGCGCAGGGACCCGGGATCGAGCGCGCTGCGATGGATTTCACCGTCGCGGCCGCGATAGCCGGCACCGGCTTCGGTGCCCATCGCCAGCACCGAGACACGGTAGCCGTCCGCGGCGGCGCGGGTGGCGGCGCGCACCGCGTCGCGCCCGGCCCCTGGAGCCAGCAGCAGGATGTCGCCGCGGGCATGCCCGGCCCGTGCCAGCAGCTCGCTCGCGCGGTCGATGCCGCGCCCGGCCCGCTGGCCATCCACGGGCATGACGTCAGGTGCGAGCGCATCGAGGAAGACGGCGACGTTGTCCGGATCGGACGTGACCGGCGACACCACGAAGGCATCGTCCGCATACGCCACCAGCGCGACCTCGCCGGCGTGCGCGTGCAGCAGGGCGTCGATCCTGGCGCGGGCCTGCACCAGGCGCGAAGGCTGGAGGTCATTGGCCAAGGTCGCGCTCGACAGGTCGAGGACGATGACCAGGGCACTGCCGCCACCCTGCAGCGGCTGCGGCACGCCGCGCCAGCTTGGTCCGGCCAGTGCGACGATCGCCAGGGCGAGGCCGGCGAGCGTGGCGACGCCGGCCAGCGAGCTGTCGCGCCCACCACCGCGTGCATCGATCAGGTGCGGCAAAAGATGTGCATCGACCGCCGTGCGCCAGCCGCTGCGCCGGCGCGCGCGCCGCCTCCAGGCCCAGGCCAGCAGCGGCAGGAGCAGCAGCGCCAGCAGCCAGGCCGGGCGCAGGAACTGGAGGTCGGCGATCGGCAGGGTCATCGTCCGTCCCTGCGCCATGCCAGCGCCGCTGCAAGCAGGCCGGCGAGCAGCGCGAGGGCCAGCGGCCAGTGGTAGCGCTCGAGGCGTGGGCGCATGGCCTCGCCCGGCGCCTCGACCGGTTCAATGCGGTCGATTTCGGCGTAGATGCCGGCCAGGGCTTCGGTGTCGCGGGCGCGGAAGCTGCGCCCGCCGGTCATCTCCGCGATCCGTGCCAGCGATTCCTCGTCGATTTCGCTTCCGCCCGAGGGCAGCCGGAAGCCGAAGACCGACAGCTGTTCGCCGCTGCCGCCGAAGGCGATGGTGTGGACGCGCACGCCCTCGTCGCGGGCGATTTCAGCGGCCTTCACCGGATCCAGGGCGCCGGCGGTGTTGACGCCATCGGTGAGCAGCACCAGCACGCGCTCACCCTCGCGCTGCGCCTGCAGGCGCTTGACCCCGAGCCCGATCGCATCGCCGATGGCGGTTTCGCGGCCGGCCAGCGAGACCTCGGTCGCCAGCAGCTGTTCGCGCACCGTGTCGAGGTCGGCGGTGGCCGGCGCCAGCACGTACGCGCCGCGGCCGAACACCAGCAGGCCGACGCGGTCGCCCTCGCGCCGGTCCAGGAAATCGGCGATCACGGCCTTGGCCGCCCCGAGCCGGTCGACGACCTCGTTGCCGACCAGCATGTCGCGCTCGCCCATGCTCGCGGAAAGATCGACGGCGAGCATCAGCTCGCGCGCGGCCTGCGGTGGCGTGACGACCTCGCCCCAGGCCAGGGGGCGGGCAGCCGCCAGGCACAGCAGCGCCCAGCCGACCCAGGCCAGCCAGGGCTGCCCGCCCGCGCGCGGCTGCAGGCCGGACGGGGCGACGATCGGGGCCAGCCGCGCCGCCCAGGGCACGCGCAGCGCGGGGCCCGCGTCGCGCAGCGGTGGCAGGACGGCGCGCAGCAGCAGGGGCAGCGGCAGCGCGAGCAGCAGCCAGGGCCAGGCGAAGCCCGCGAACGCCGGCCAGGCGGAAGACAGCGCACTCATTTGCGGCCCTCCATCCATTCAACGAAGCGCTCGCGCGCGACGTGGCGCAGGTCGGCCACCCCGGCAGCATCCGCATCGCGTCGGAACGGGCCTTCAAGCAGCAGCGTCCCACGGGCGCCGTCAAAGCGCGGGGCCTCGCGACCGGCATCCAGGAACGCGAGCCAGGCCTCGCCTTCCAACCGGTCCGCCGCGGGATCGCGCAGCCGCGCCGCGCGGCGCAGCAGGGTCGAGATCGCGGCGACGGACTCGGCAGGTCCCCGGGCGGCGTCCACCTCGGCGTCGAACAGGGCCTGCAGCCGACGACGACGACGGGCACGCCACCAGCGCCAGGCGATGATCGCGGCAAGCACGAGCAGCAGCGCTGCGGCCAGCATCCACCAGCCCGGTGCCGGCGGCCACCACGAGGGCGCCGTCGACAGATGGATGTCGCGCAGGACCAGCCCGTCGTCCATCAGCCGCGCCCTGCTCCCGCACCGGCCCCGAGCCCCGCGAGCCAGGCATCGCTGGGCGCGTCGCAGGACAGCGGCACCGCGCGCACCCCGCGGGCCGCCAGGCTCGCGACCGTGGCCGAAACGCTACCAGCGAATGCCTCCTGCCACCGCCTGCGCTGGGCATCGGCCGCCAGGTCCACGCTGATGCGCGCGCCGGAGGCCTGCCCTGCGCCCGCGGGCGTGAACGCAAGCAGGGCCGCGGGCGGTGCCGTCTCCAGCGGATCGGTCAACAGCAGCACGACCACCTGGCTGTGCGCGGCCAGCGCCGGCCAGCGCCGCGCGGGGACCGCCGCCACGCTGGCCGGGTCGGCCAGCACCAGCAGGCGCGAGCCGGGCCGAAGCAGGCGATGGGCATGGTCGAGGGCGACATCCAGGCCCGCATCGGCGTCCGGCGGCCGCGCGTACCAGCGCACCAGGGCATCGAGGACGCGCAGCGCGCCGCGGGCGCCGGAACCCGCGGGCACCGGCGGTGACGCGTCGCTGCCACGGAGCGCGGCGACGCGGTCGCCGTCGGCCACCGCGCGCCACGCCGCGATCGCGCCGGCACGCGCGGCCTGCACCGACTTGAAGCGCACGCGGGTGCCGAAATACAGCGCCGGCGCAGTGTCGGCCACGATCAGGCTGAGTCGCTCGCGCTCGGCCTGGAACAGCTTCGTGTGCGGCTTGCCGCTGCGAGCGGTCAGGCGCCAGTCGATGTGGCGGGCGTCGTCGCCGATCGCATAGCCGCGCGACTCCGCGTACTCCATGCCGCGCCCGCGCAGCACCGATGGCGCCTGGGCGCGCAGGCCCGCGGCCCCGCGACGCGCCGCGCCGCGCGCCTGCGCCAGGCCGCGCAGCGCGATCAGTTCGGGAAGGGTCGGCACGATGCCATCGCCTTCGCGTGGCGGAGTCGCTGCCGGCATCAGGCTCCCTGCTGGCGCCCCTGCGCGAACCCGCAGTCGCCCGCGCAGGGCATCGACTACGGCCCCTCCGATCACGGCAACGGCACCTGCGCCAGCAGCGCCTGCACCAGGCGCTCCCCGTCCCAGCCCTCGGCGGTGGCCTCGTAGCTCGGCAGCACGCGGTGGCGAAGGACATCGGGCGCGACCGCGCGCACGTCGTCCGGGGTCACGAAGTCACGCCCCGCAAGCCAGGCGTGGGCGCGCGCGCAGCGCTCCAGCGCGATCGAGCCGCGGGGGCTGGCACCCCAGGCGATGCGCGGTGCAAGTGTTTCGTCGTAGCGCGCAGCGTCGCGCGAAGCCAGCACGATCTCGACCAGGTAGCGCTCGACCGCTGGCGCCATGTGCAGCGCCAGCACGGCGGAGCGCGCGGCCATCACATCGGCTTGCGAGATGCGTTCGGCGGGAACCGACGGCGCCTCCAGCGTCGCAATCGCGCGCTCGCGCGCCAGGCGCAGGATCGCGGTCTCGGCGTCCGCTTCCGGATAGCCGACGCGGACATGCATCAGGAAACGGTCAAGCTGGGCTTCCGGCAGCGGGAAGGTGCCTTCCTGCTCGATCGGGTTCTGGGTCGCCATGACCAGGAACAGCGGTGGCAGCGCATAGGTCTGGCGGCCCACGGTCACCTGCCGCTCGCCCATGGCCTCGAGCAGCGCCGACTGCACCTTGGCGGGCGCGCGGTTGACCTCGTCGGCCAGCAGCAGCGAGTGGAACACCGGCCCCGGCAGGAACTCGAAGCGGCCGTCCTGCGGCCGCCAGACCTCGGTCCCGGTCAGGTCGCCGGGCAACAGGTCGGGGGTGAACTGGACGCGGGCGAAGTCGGCTTCAACGCGCGCGGCCAGCGCGCGGATGGCGCTGGTCTTGGCCAGCCCGGGCGCGCCTTCCACAAGCAGGTGGCCGTCTGCGAGCAGCGCGATCAGCAGGCGCTCGACAAGCGCCGCCTGGCCGATGATCTCTTCGGCGAGCGCGTCGCGGAGGCTGGAGAAAAGGCCGTGGAGGCGGACACTTTCGTCGCTGGTCGTTTCCATTTGAAGCCGGTCTGCGACGCGGGCTGCGCCGGGACCAGTTTGACCCCAACCGGGCGACTTGGTTCAAGCGCCACTGGTCACTGGAACGACGACGGGGCCGCAAGGGCCCCGTCGTGGGTCACACCTGGCCTTGCGGGATCAGTATCCGCGCGGCGCCACGCGCAGCACGCGCGGGGTCACGAAGATCAGCAGCTCGGCCTTGGCCTTGGAGCGGCTTTTGGTCTTGAACAGGTTGCCCAGGATGGGCAGGTCGCCGAGGAACGGAACCTTGGACACCGAGTTGCGGTCGCTGAACTCGTACACGCCACCGATGACAACGGTCTGGCCGTCCTCGATCAGGACCGCGGTGGTGACCTCGCGCTTGGCCAGGTTCGGGATCGAGCCGAAGCCGGTGATCTCGGTGTAGTCCTCGATCTCGTCCTTCTTGACCGCAAGGGTCAGGAACACGCGGCCGTCGGCCGTGATGGTCGGCGTAACCTTCAGTTCCAGCAGCGCTTCCTTGAACTGCACTGTCGGCACGTTGTTGCTCTGGCCGCCGGTCACCGTCAGATAGCCGACCTCGCGGCCCTGGCGGATGACCGCCTCGCGCTGGTTGCTGGTAACCACGCGCGGGTTGGATACCACTTCACCACGCTGCTCCTGCTGCAGCGCCTGCAACTCCAGATCCCAGTCAATAGTGTTGCCCAGGATCGTGAAGGCGATCGAGCCCGGATTGAGGTTGCGGATGCTGAAATCGTTGTTGAGCGAAGGCGAGCCCCATTCGATGAGATCGCCCGGCTCGGCCTCTGCCGCCGACTGGATCAGGCCTTGGTTGGCCTGCAGAGAACCCGAGCCGATAAGACGATCCTTGACGCCGCGGACGCCGAAGCGCGCGCCCAGGTCCCGCGCAAACGACTCGTTCGCGATCACGATCCGCGACTCGATCACCACCTGGTCCACCGGCTTGTCCAGCTCGTCGACCAGGTTCTGGATTTCCCGCACGCGATCCGGAATATCGATCACCAGCAGCGTATTGGTCCGGCGATCGAAGCTCAGGCTGCCGCGCGGCGACAGGAAGCCGCGGCTGGAATTGGCTTGCCCACCGCCGCCGCCCTGGCTGCTCTTGCTCTCGTCGGTCAGCAGCTTGGCGATGTCTTCAGCGCTGCCATAGGAAATCGGAATGTACTCGGTGACCATTTCCGCGCTGTTCTCCAGCGCGATGCGGGCATTGGCGATGTCCTGCTCGAACTTCGCGATTTCCGACTGCGGCGCCACCCAGACCACGTTGCCGTTGCGGCGCTTGTCCAACGACTTGGCCTGCAGGACGATGTCCAGCGCCTGGTCCCACGGCACGTTGATCAGGCGCAGGGTGACGTTGCCGGTGACGTTGTCGCTGGCGACGATGTTGAGGTCGGACAGCTCGGCGATCAGCTGCAGCACGGTGCGCACCGGCACGTCCTGGAAGTTGAACGTGACCGGACGGCCGCGGTACGCGCGGGTCTCGCCCTGCGCGGCCTGGGCCGCGACGACCTGGCCGGTGGCCGCCACGGTGTTGGCGGCGGCTGCGCCCACGGCGCGGTCCGGTGCTTCGGCGCGCGGCACGATCTCGACGATGTAGTCGCGGCCGGTCTGGTAGGCCAGCGGTTCGAACGCACCCTGCGTGCTGAGCACGATCTGGGTGCCCTTGGCGCCTTGGTTGGCGTCGATCCGCTGCACCGGGGTCGCGAAGTCGGTGACGTTCAGCGGCCGCTGCAGCGAGGCCGGCAGGGACGCATTGCCGACGTTGATGATCACGGAGCCGCCTTCGGTACGCAGGTCCGGGGCGGCACCTTCGCCGTCGAAGCGGAGCACGAGCCGCCCCGCGCCGCCGTCGCCGCGCTTGAAGTCGATGTCGGCCACGGCCACTTCGGCCGGGACCTGCTTTGCCGGATCCGTCGCCGCCACGGACGACTGGGCGAAGCTGGCCACGGGCACGCCCGGGTTGGGAGCGGCGCTGACCGTTCCGAAGGCGCCAAGCAGGCCGGCGAGGAGTCCGCAGGCGCCTGCCCGGAGCGGAAGTGCCCGCTGGGTGGGCGAACGGCGTTGCGCGTTGGTGAACGTCATCTGGCTTCCCCTAATCAATTGTCTTCGAGCGCGATCGAGGCCGGCCGTTCCAGCCAGCCACCCGAGCCATCGGGCACGAGTTCCACGAGTTCGATGCGGTCATCGGTAACGCTGGTGACGCGGCCGTCGTTCTGGCCCATGTACACACCCGGGCCGACCCGGTAGGTGACCTTGTCGGGCGCCATCACCAGCGCCGTCAAACTGTTGCCCGCGCCCAGCGACCCGACCATGTCGAGGCTGTCGAGCGGGAACTGCTCGAGCGTCTGCTTGCGGCGGTTGGAGTCGGGCCGCGGCCCGCTGCCACCACCTTCGTTGGTGAAGGCGGCGCTGAACGGATCGCGCATGCCCTGTGCCGCGTATTCGAAGGTCTCGAACTGCTGCATCACCGGCAGTGGATCAAGCGGTGGCGCCGGACGGGCGCGGACGTTGGCGGCCCACTCCTCCAGGTTCGGCGCGCCGCCGGGTTCGCTGGTGATGCCGCGGCCGCAGCCGGCCAGTGCGGCGATGGCCGCGACCAGGGCCAGCCCGCGGATGGCGTTGGATGTCATGCGCATGTCAGCGGCTCCCCCCGGCTGCAGCGGCCGCGGCTTCCTGGGCAGCGGCCTCTTCCTCGTCCAGGTAGCGATAGGTCTTCACCGTGCCGGCAAGCTCGAGCGGCGAGTTGGCGCGGATGCCGGCGCGCGGATCCTTGTCGGCACCACGCGGGCGCAGCTGGATGTCGTGCATGGTCATGATCACCACGCGCGGCAGCGAGGCCACGCCGCTGACGAAGGCGCCGAACTGGTGGTACGTGCCGACCATGCGCAGCGCGATCGGCTTCTCGGCGTAGAACTCCTTGGGCGTTTCCGGACCGGGCTGGAAGAGTTCGTTCTGGATGCCGGTGGCCAGCGCGGTCTGCGAGATGTCGACGATGAGGTCGGGCATCTCGGTGCGGCTGGGCAGCTGGCGCAGCATCTGCTGCAGCTGCTGTTCCATCTGCACCAACTGGAGCTTGAGCGGCTCGAGGTTGGCGGCGCGGCCCTGCTTGGTCTCGAACTCGGCGCGCAGGTCGGACTCGGTGCGCTCCAGGCCTTCGAGCTGGTCGCCCTTTTCACGGGTGAACACCCACCACGCCAGGCCAAAGATCAACAGGCCAACGATCGCGCAGAAGCCGATCTTGTACTCGCGCGGCCAGGAACCGATATTGTTGAAATCAAGTTCCTTGAGCGACATCTTGCGCTTGCTCACGATGCGGCTCCTTCTTCAGCGGCCGGCACGGCGTCTTCAGCGTCCGCGGGGGCCTCGACGGCGGGTTCGGCATTCGCGGCGGGCGCGGCACCGGCAGCTCCAGCGGCGTCCGGCGCCGGATCGGCGGCGACGCCGGCAGGCGCCGCGGCGTCCGCGGAATCGACCGGCGGAACCGCATCCGGGATGCCGTCGCCGTCTTCGTCCTTCGGCGCGTTGGGGTTGGCAAGCTCCACGGCCAGGGTGAAGGCGTAGGGCAGGCCGGCCACGCCGTCGCGGGCCTCGATGATCGAGAGGTCCGGCTTGGTCATCCAGCCCGAGCCCTCGAGGTTGCGCATGTAGGTGCTGACGCGCGCATTGGACTGCGAGCGACCTTCCAGCGTCAGCTTCTCGCCGACCTGCTTGATCGCGGTCAGGACCACGCCGTCGGGAATGGTGCGCACCAGCGAGTCGAACAGGTGGACCATCTGCGAGCGGTTGGCCTGCAGTTGCTCGATCACTTCCTTGCGCGCCAGCAGGCGCGCCTTCTGCCGGTCGAGCTCGTCGATCTCGGTGATGCGCTCTTCGACCTGCTTGATCTGGTCCTGCAGGTAGGCGTTGCGCGTGTTCTGGCCGTCGATCTGGGCGTTGTAATACCCGTTGACCAGGAACCAGAGCAGCACGCCGGCCAGCGCGGCGAAGGCCAGCATGACGCCGAATTCCTTCTGTCGCTGCTTGCGGCGTTCGGCGCGCCACGGCAGGAGGTTGATGCGGGCCATCAGTCGAAGCTCCTCAGGGCCAGTCCGCAGGCGATCATCAGGGCGGGCGCATCCTGCGCCAGCGCATGGGCCTGCACGCGCGGACCCAGGGTCATCTGCGCAAGCGGGTTGGCGACCACGGTCTGCACGCCAAGCTGCTCTTCGACCATCTCGGAGATGCCGGCGATGGAGGCGCAGCCCCCGGCCAGCACCACCTGGTCGACGCGGTTGAACTCGCTGCCGGCGTAGAAGAACTGCAGCAGGCGGCTGATCTGCTGGACCAGCGCCTCCTTGAACGGCTCCAGCACCTCGACCTCGTAGCTTTCCGGCAGCCCGCCCTGGCGCTTGGCCAGTCCGGCTTCCTCGTAGGAAAGGCCGTAGCGGCGCATGACCTCGTCGGTGAGCTGCTTGCCGCCGAACACCTGCTCGCGGGTGTACAGGCTGCGGTCGTTGCGCAGGATGCTGAGCGTGGTCATGGTCGCGCCGACGTCGACCAGGGCGACGATGCCCTCGCGCGGCACGCTGAGCGTGTTGGCCAGCAGCGCGAAGGCGTTCTCGATCGCGAAGGCCTCGACGTCCATGACCTTGGCGGCAAGGCCACCGAGTTCGAGGGCGGAAGCGCGCATCTCCACGCTTTCCGAACGCGACGCGGCCAGCATCACCTGCACCATCTCGGTGTTGCCCGGCATCGGACCAAGCACCTCGAAATCAAGGTTCACTTCTTCGATCGGGTACGGAATGTAGTTGACCGCCTCAAGCTCGACCTGAGACTCCATTTCCTCCTCGTCGAGGTCGGCCGGCATCGGGATCAGCTTGATGATGACGGCGGAGCCCGCAACGGCCGCGGCCGCATGCTTGGCCTTGCTGCCCGAACGCGCCATCGCGCGGCGGATCGCCTCGCCGACGGCCTCGACCTCGACGATGCCCTTCTCGACCACCGCATTCGGTGGCAGCGGCTCGACGGCGTAGTGCTCGACCCGATAACGGTCGCCCGACCGCGACAGCTGCAACAGCTTCACCGCTGTCGAGCTGATATCGACCCCGACCAGCGGTGCCTGGCTTTTTGTGATGAGCCCCACGCTTTTCTCCCCATGTCACGGGCGCTTACGTGCGCTTCGTGCCCCGGTGCATTAAATAACGGAGTTTTTACCGAATGGCAATAAGCGGCACGCCAAAGCGTGTCGCACTGCGCGTTCGGTCACGTCTTGACGTAGAACGTCACCCCTCTGGACAGTGCGCCTCGCGGCCGCCCGGCCCAACCATATATATACTGCGCGACTCTCCACGGCCCGCCAAGCCCCGATACGGCCCAGGATCAATCCGATGTCACGCTTTCGTCGTCTGTTTCGCTGGCTGCTGCTGCTGGCCGCACTTGCTACCGTCCTCGGCCTGCTCGCGGCGGGCACACTCTACTACGTCGTGTCCTCGCGCCTGCCCGAAGTCGACAGCCTGCGCAACATCGAACTGCAGGAGCCGATGTACGTCTACGCCAACGACGGCCGCCTGATGGCGCTGTTCGGCGAGATGCGGCGCTACCCGGTCGACATCGCAGAGGTTCCGGAGGCGATCAAGCAGGCCTTCATCGCGATCGAGGACAACCGCTTCTACGAACACGACGGCGTCGACTACAAGGGCGTGGCGCGCGCCATCTGGCTGATCGCCAAGACCGGTTCGAAGGAAGGCGTGCCGGGCGGCTCGACCATCACCCAGCAGGTGGCGCGGCAGTTCTACCTCAGCCCCGAGGTCAGCTACACGCGCAAGTTCGAGGAAATGCTGCTCGCGATGAAGATGGAGCGCGAGCTCAGCAAGGACGAGATCTTCGAGCTCTACCTCAACAAGAGTTTCTTCGGCAACCGCGCCTACGGCATCGCCGCCGCCGCCGAGTTCTACTACGGCAAGCAGCTGTCCGAGCTCGATCT
Organism: Luteimonas sp. A537; assembly: GCF_054052065.1. Classification (NCBI taxonomy): domain Bacteria; kingdom Pseudomonadati; phylum Pseudomonadota; class Gammaproteobacteria; order Lysobacterales; family Lysobacteraceae; genus Luteimonas; species Luteimonas renzhihongae. The sequence continues at coordinate 521,219 of NZ_JBSVRH010000003.1, read as the reverse complement.
CGACGAGGTCGCCGCGCTAGCGGCGATTCCCAAGTTCCCGTCCAGCGGCAACCCGATCTCCAACCCCGAGCGCGCGCAGATCCGTCGCGACTACGTGCTCGAGCGCATGGCCGACCTGGGTTTCATCACCCGCGCCCAGGCGACCGCGGCGCAGGCCGTGGAAATGCACGCGCGTCCGCACGAGCGTCCGGTCGAGGTCTACGCGCCCTACGTTGCCGAGATGGTCCGCCAGGAAATGATCGCGCGCTACGGCGGCGACGTGCTGACCCGTGGTTACCACGTCACCACGACCATCGACCCGGTAAAGCAGGCCGCCGCAGACCAGTCGGTGCGCAGTGGGCTTTCGGCGTACGACCATCGCCATGGCTGGTCCAAGGTCGAGCAGACCTTCGAACTTGCCGACGACGAGGACGCCGCGACGGCCGCCGCGCGCCTGCGCGGGATCTTCGCGCAGGGAGGGCTCCTGCCGGCAGTGGTGCTGCGCGCCGACGGCGGCACCGCCGACGTGGTGCTGGCCGATGCCACCGTGGTCACGCTGGATGCCGCTTCGAGCCGCTGGACCGGTCGCAACCCGGCCGCGCTCCTCACGCGCGGCGACCTCACGCGCGTGCGCCGCATCGAACCCAAAGGCAAGGACGGCGAGCCACCGGCGGCGGACGCCAAACCGACGTGGCAGCTTGACCAGCTGCCGCGCGCCCAGGCGACGCTGGTGTCGCTGGAGCCGGACAGCGGCGCGCTGCGGGCGCTGGTCGGCGGCTTCAGCTTCGCCGGACAGAAGTTCAACCGCGCGACGCAGGCGCGGCGCCAGCCGGGCTCGAGCTTCAAGCCCTTCATCTACGCCGCCGCCTTCGAGCGCGGTTTCAACCCGGCATCCATCGTCCCCGACGCGCCGGTGGTGTTCCGAATGCGTCGCGGCCAGGACTGGAGGCCGCAGAACGACGACGGCAGGTTCGTCGGCCCGATGCGCCTGCGCGAAGCACTGGTGCGTTCGCGCAACCTGGTTTCGGTGCGCCTGCTCGATGCCATCGGCGTGGATTACGCACGCCGCTACATCAGCCACATGGGCTTTGACGAATCCGAGCTGCCGCCCAACCTGTCGATCTCGCTGGGCACGCCGTCGCTCGCACCGATGGACATCGCACGCGGCTACAGCGTCTTCGCCAACGGCGGATTCCTGGTCACGCCCTGGTACATCGACGAGGTCCGCGATCGCGACGGCCAGGTGATCTTCAAGGAGAACCCGGCGGTGGCCTGCCGCAGCTGCGGCACCGGTGGCAGGCCGGGAGTGCCGTCCACGGTCGTCGACGGCTTCAACCTCGGCCCGTCGCTGCCGGCCCCTGAAGTGGTTGCGGACACCAGCACCGAAGAGCCCGCGCAGGCGCCCGGTCCGGATGCCGTGGTCGCGCCGCGCGCGATCGACCCGCGCGTCGCCTACCAGCTGGTGTCGATGATGCGCGACGTGGTCCAGCGCGGCACCGGCACCCAGGCCAAGGTGCTGGGCCGCGAGGATGTCGGCGGCAAGACCGGCTCCACCAACGACCACCGCGACGCCTGGTTCTCCGGCTTCGGCGGCAACCTGGTCACCGTGGTCTGGGTGGGCCGCGACGACAACCGCTCGCTGGGCAGCCGCGAATACGGCGGCCGCTCGGCGCTGCCGATCTGGATCGACTACATGCGCGCAGCGCTCGACGGCGTGCCGATCGCGGCCAACGAGCCGCCCGAGGGCATGGTAAAGGTGTCGGTCAGCGCCAGCGGGCGCCTGTTGCCCGCCGGCGAGGACGGGATCACCGAATGGGTGAAGGCCGAGGATCTCGAGCGCATGGAATCGACCTTCGACGACTTTGATGACGAGATGCCCGCCGAGGAAGCCTTCGACATCTTCTGACATGTGTATCCGCTAGGCTTGCCGGGCCAGCACGGAGGTCGATGCATGCGCCGCGCCCGACAACACGCCGAGCGAAACACCCGCGAACGCCGCCACAGGCTCGCCAACGAAGCCGCCAGGCTGATGGCCGAAGGCGGCATCCGCGACTACCACCAGGCCAAGCGCAAGGCCGCCGACCGCCTGGGCATCCACGACGACGCCTCGCTGCCGCGGAACCGCGAGATCGAAGATGCGCTTCGCGAGTACCAGCGCCTGTTCCTGGGCGATGCACAGGCCGTCACGTTGCGCACGCGCCGCGACGCGGCACTGCAGGCGCTCGACTTCTTCGGGCCGTTCCAGCCGCGCCTGGTCGGCCGCGTGCTCGACGGCACCGCCGACCAGCACACGGCCGTGTCCCTGCACCTGCACATCGATGACGCCGACGAGGTCACGCGCTTCCTGGCCGACGCCGGCATTCCGGCCGAGGCGGGCTCGCGCCGCATCCGCCTGGACCGGGCGCGCGACTGCGATGCACCGGTCTGGACATTCAACGCCGACGGCCTGGCATTCGACCTGACCGTGTTGCCATTGGACACGCTGCGCCAGGCGCCGCTGTCGGGCATTGATGAACGGCCAATGCCACGCGCCTCGCGTGCCCAGCTGCAGGAGCTGCTTGCCGCGGACGACGTCGTCGCCGGCGTCGGCACCGGCGCCGGCGTCGGACCCACTGCCGCCCGGCGATGACGCGGAAGCGCTTGCGCGGCAAGGCTGCATGGCCGTGACGATGCCCGTGCGCACTTCGAGCTCCCGTGCCGGCGCCATGGCGCACCATCCGCCGCCGACCGGATCCATGTCGGAATTCCCTGCCCGGAAACGCGGAACGCCCCGCGGATGCGGGGCGTTCCTGGCACGGCCGACTGGCGAACCGGTCAGCGCTTCGCGGTGGCCACGTAGTCGCGCGATGCCGCGCCGGTATAGACCTGGCGCGGGCGGCCGATCTTGAACTCGGGATCGGTCTGCTGTTCCAGCCAGTGCGAGACCCAGCCGGCGGTGCGCGCGATGGCGAACATCACCGTGAACATCTCGGTCGGGATCTTCAGCGCCTTGTAGATGATGCCGCTGTAGAAATCGACGTTCGGGTACAGCTTGCGCTGCACGAAGTAGTCGTCCTTCAGCGCGGCCTCTTCCAGGCGCATCGCGACTTCGAGCATCGGGTCGTCGATGCCGAGTTCGCCCAGCACCTTGTGGGTCATCTCGCGGATGATCCGGGCGCGCGGGTCGAAGTTCTTGTAGACGCGGTGGCCGAAGCCCATCAGGCGGAACCCGGACTCCTTGTCCTTGGCGCGGTCGACGGCCGACTGCACGTTCTTCACGTCGCCGATCTCGGCGAGCATCTTCAGCACGGCCTCGTTGGCACCGCCATGCGCGGGCCCCCACAGCGCGGCGACGCCGGCGGCGATGCACGCGTACGGATTGGCGCCGGTGGAACCGACCAGGCGCACGGTCGAGGTGGACGCGTTCTGCTCGTGGTCGGCGTGCAGGATGAAGAGCAGGTCCATCGCCTTCGCCGCGACCGGCGACAGCTCCAGCGGACCGCTGGGCAGCTCGAACATCATGTGCAGGAAGCGCTCGACGTAGCCGAGGTCGTTGCGCGGATAGTTCGCCGGCCAACCCATGGAATAGCGGTAGCACGCAGCCGCTATGGTCGGCAGCTTCGCGATCAGGCGGATGCCGGCCAGGCGGCGCTGCGCGGGATCGTCGTAGTCGAGGTCGTTGTGGTAGAAGCTCGCCATCGAACCGAGCATGCCGACCAGCATCGCCATCGGATGGGCGTCGTGGCGGAAACCACCGATGAAGCTCTTGAACGCCTCGTGCATCATCGTGTGATGGGTGACGTCGTGGTCGAACGCGGCCATTTCGGCCTGGTCCGGCAGTTCGCCGTTCATCAGCAGGTAGGCGACCTCGAGGAAGTTCGAGTGCTCGGCCAGCTGTTCGATCGGGTAGCCGCGGTACAGCAGCACGCCCTCGTCGCCGTCGATATAGGTGATGGCGGACTTGCAGCTGGCAGTCGCGGTGAAGCCGGAATCGTAGGTGAAGCGCCCGGTGGCCTTGGGCAGCTTCGCGATGTCGATGCACTCGTTGCCGAGCGTTGGCTTGATGACCGGCAGCTCGACGGATGCACCGTCGACCTGGACGGTGGCGATGGACGGCTCGCTGCCGGCCGTGTTCTGGTTGGCGGACACTCTCGCACTCCTTCTTGGCGTCCCACGCCGGCGCGGTGCGGCAGGCGGTCGGGGAATCAGGCGGATCGCGGCTTTGACGCGATGCGGCAATTATCGCATAGCAACGTGCGCCGCCGTATCCATGCGGCCGGTGATCGCCGGGATGCTGCGTCTGCCCTCCGCGCGCGGGCGTGCGCCGGAAACGACGACGGCCACCTTTCGGCGGCCGTCGGGCGTGCGCGATGGCAGGCGCTTACTTGGCGTAGCGCTTGCGGAACTTGTCGACGCGACCGCTGGTGTCCATCAGCTTGTTCTGGCCGGTGTAGAACGGATGCGAAGCCGAGGAGACTTCGATCTTGACCAGCGGATATTCATTGCCATCCTCCCACTTCACGGTCTCTTTGCTGGAGAGCGTGGAACGGGTGAGGATCTTGAAGTCCGAGGTCACGTCCTGAAAGACGACGTCGCGGTATTCGGGGTGGATGTCGGCCTTCATGGCGGGCACCAGAGTGATCGAGGGAAGAGCGGCATTATAGCCGGCAGCAGAACCGCCCGCAAGCCTTCAAGCGAGGCAATCGCGCACCTGCGCCTCGTAGGCCACCTGGTCGTAACGGAGCAGGATCCGCGCCCGGTCCGGGCGCCCCAGCTGGCGCTGCCAGTCCACCAGCGTCGCTCCACGGGCGGCTGAATGCCCCAGCACGACTTCGATCGGTCGCTCCTGCGCTTCACGCACGCCGTCGGGGCGCAGCGCCATGGCCATGGCCAGCGAATCGGCGGAGTGCCAGCGCTCGCCGCGGGCGTCGGCAGACCACAGGCGGGTATGCCGCGACACGGCCTCGTAGAACGCGGCGACCGGACCCGGCGCCGCCAGCCAGCGCTCGACGTCGGCGTGGAGGAAGCCATGGGCCATGGTCGCCTCCCAGTCGCAGAGGTCGAAACGCTCGAAAGCGCCGAACACGATGTGCGCCGCCTCCGGATCAAAGAACACGTTGAATTCGGCCGATGGCGTGATGTTGCCGTGCCCGGTGACCGCGCCGCCCATCACCACCAGCCGCGCCACGCGCGAAGGCAGCGTCGGGTCCAGGCGCAGCGCCAGCGCGACGTTGGTCAGCGGCCCGAGTGCCACCAGCAGCAGGCGGCCGGCATGCCGGTGCGAGAGCTCGATGATGGCCTCGGCGGCGTGGCGCGACTCGGCGCCGCGCGTGGCCGGAGCCAGGCCGGCGTCGCCGAAGCCGTCGCGGCCGTGCACGTTGGCGGCATCCGGCGAGGGGTGCAGCAGCGGGTGGTCGCAGCCGGCGAACACCGGCACGTCGTCGCGACCCAGCACCTCGCACAGCTTCAGGGCATTGGCGACGGTGTGCCCGAGGCCGACGTTGCCGGCGGCGATGGTCAGGCCCACGACCTCGTGCCGCGGATCGGCGAAGGCCATCAGCAGGGCCAGTGCGTCATCGACGCCCGGGTCGGTATCGATCAACAGCGGAATGCGTTCGTCCATCGCCGGATTATCCCCGATCAGGCCGAGGCGTACCGGGCCGCGCCGCCAACCCAGCGCGCGACCAGGCGCGCGGCCACCGCCGGATGGTCGTGCAGCAGCCCTTCGCCAAGCGCGTGCACCAGCGGCAGCATGCCCGCGTCGCGCGCGAGGTCGGCGACGCGGAACGTGGCCAATCCGGTCTGGCGCGTGCCCAGCAGTTCGCCGGGACCGCGCAGCTCCAGGTCCTTTTCGGCGATGACGAAGCCGTCGCCGGTTTCGCGCATGGTCGCCAGGCGCTCGCGCGCGGTGCGCGACAGCGGTGCCTGGTAGAGCAGGACGCAGCTGGAGGCTTCGCTGCCCCGCCCCACCCGCCCGCGCAGCTGGTGCAGCTGCGCGAGCCCGAGGCGCTCGGCGTTCTCGATCACCATCAGCGAGGCGTTGGGCACGTCCACGCCGACCTCGATCACCGTGGTCGCCACCAGCAAGTCGCATTCGCCATCCTTGAACGCGCGCATCGCGGCCTGCTTCTCGGCAGCCTTCATGCGCCCGTGCACCAGGCCCACGCGCAGCCCGGGAAGCGCGGCCGACAGCCCTTCGAACGTCGCCTGCGCGGCCTGCGCGACCACTTCGTCGGACTCGTCGATGATCGTGCACACCCAGTAGGCCTGGCGGCCTTCCGCGCAGGCGACGCGGATGCGTTCGATCAGCTCCGGGCGACGGCCCTCGGCCATGACCACGGTCTGCACCGGCGTGCGCCCGGGCGGCAGCTCGTCGATGGCGGACACGTCCAGGTCGGCGTAGGCGGCCATCGCGAGCGTCCGCGGGATCGGGGTCGCGGTCATCACCAGCTGGTGTGGCACGCGACCGCCCTCGCCGCCCTTGTCGCGGAGCGCCAGGCGCTGGTGGACGCCGAAGCGATGCTGCTCATCCACGATCGCCAGCGCCAGGTCGTGGAACGCCACCGCCTGCTGCATCAGCGCATGGGTCCCGACCACCACCTGCGCGCCGCCGTCGGCAACCGCGGCCAGTGCGCGGCCGCGCGCTCGACCGGTGACCTTGCCCGCCAGCCACGCGATCTCGACGCCCAGGGGTTCGAGCCAGCCACGCAGGTTGCCGAGATGCTGTTCGGCGAGCAACTCGGTGGGTGCCATCAGCGCCGCCTGGCGGCCATCGGCCACCGCCATCAGCGCCGCCATCGCCGCGACCACGGTCTTGCCCGAGCCGACGTCGCCCTGTACCAGGCGCAGCATCGGCACCGGCCGCGCAAGGTCCGCGCGTACTTCGGCCAGCACGCGCTCCTGCGCGCCGGTGAGCGCAAACGGCAGACCAGCGCGCAGGCGCTCGGCCAGGCGTGCATCGGCAAGCGGCGTGGCCGCATGGGCCTGGCGGGCGAGGCGCTGGCTGCGCATGCTGAGGTGGTGCGCGAGCAGTTCCTCGAACGCCAGCCGCCGCTGCGCCGGATGGGTCCCTGCGATCAGCGCATCGACATCTGCGTCGTGCGGGGGCCGGTGCACGGTGAGCAGCGCCTCGCGCAGCGCCGGCAGGCGGTGCGCGCGCAGCAGCCCCGGGGGCAGCAACTCCAGCACGTCGTCGCCCGGGAGGCGGTCGAGCGCCTGCGCGATCAGGCGCTTCATCGTTGCCGGACCGATGCCCTCCACCGCGGGATAGACGGGATCGAGGCGATCGCCGAGTCCGGCATCGTCAGCGTCATCGAGCAGGCTGTAGCTGGGATGCACGATTTCCAGCCCGCGCTGTCCCGGCCGCGGCGTGCCATAGGCGCGCACGCGCACGCCGGGCTGGAACTGCGCGGCCTGCACGGCGCGGAAATGGAAGAAGCGCAGCACCAGCGTCGCGTGCGAATCGTCGCAGAGCGCAACGCGCAGCAGCGGCCGGTAGCGGAACCCCCGTTCGACGGCCTCGACCCGGCCCTCGACCTGCGCCGCGACGCCAGGCTGCAGCAGGCGGAACGGCGTCAACGCGGTGCGGTCCTCATAGCCACGCGGTAGCTGCAGCCAGAGGTCCTGGAGGGTTTCCAGGCCACGCGCGGCGAGCTTTTCAGCGATCTTCGGCCCCACGCCGGCAAGCGTGGACAGTGCGGTCGCACCGGCCGGCGCCAGTCCGGGCGCCGGCGTACCCGGCGTGCGCCGCGCGGCCACGCCTCAGTCGAGGACCATCACCGCGTCGACCTCGAACTGCGCGCCCTTGGGCAGCGCCGACACTTCGATGGTCGAACGCGCGGGATACGGTTCGGTGAAGTACTCGGCCATCACGGCGTTGACCACCGCGAACTGCGACAGGTCGGTCAGGTACAGGCCGACGCGGGCGACGTCGTCGAGCGAACCACCGCCGGCCTGGCAGACCGCGCGCAGGTTGTCGAAGGCGCGGCGCGCGTGGGCGGCGAGATCGCCGGGCACCAGCTCGCCGGTGGCTGGATCCAGCGGGATCTGGCCCGACACGAAGACGGTATTGCCGGCGCGCACGGCCTGCGAATACGGGCCGATCGCGGCGGGTGCATCGCCGGTGCGGACGGGTTGCCTGGGCATGCGCGACATCCTTGCGACTGTACGTGGCCGCCGATTATGACCGCGGCAGGCGCCCACCGCCATCGAGCGCAGGCCTACTGGCGCTGTACGCCATGGACCACGCCGAGCCTGCGCACCTTGCGGATCACGTCGGCCAGGTGGGTGCGGTCGCGCACTTCGATGGCGAACTGGATCACCGAGACGTTGGTATCGCGCTCCAGGTACTCCACCGCATCGATGTTGGAGTCGGCCTTGGCCACCGCCGCCGCCACCTGGGCCAGCACGCCGGGGCGGTTCTCGACCTGGAAGCGCAGCGCGACGTTGTAGTCGCCGGTAACCTCGCGGTCCCAGCCGATGTCGACCCAGCGTTCGGGCGACTTGCGGTACTCGGCCACGTTCGGGCACTCGATCCGATGCACCATCACGCCGCGCCCGGCGGTGTGGTAACCCATGATGTCGTCGCCCGGGATCGGCATGCAGCAGTTGGCGAAAGTCACCACGCCGCGTTCGGCACCGGTGATCAGGATGCGGTCCTCGCGGTGCGCGCGCGCGCTTGCGGGATCCTTGTGGCTGAGCGACTGCGCCACGTGCGCCGGCATCCGGTTGCCAAGCGCGACATCGGCCAGCAGCGCTTCCAGCCGCGGATACCGGTGTTCGGCCAGGTAGGCCTCGAGCTGGGCCGGCGGCAGGCGCTCGAGCGAGCTGTCGAGATCCTCGAGCGCGCTGTCGAGCATGCGATGGCCAAGCTGCACGGCATCCTCGTGCTCGAGCTGCTTGAGCTGCTGCCGGATCGCCGTGCGCGCCTTGCCGGTGACCACGAACTCCAGCCACTGCGGCCGCGGCAATGACGACTTCGCGGTCACCACCTCGACCGTCTGCCCGCTGACCAGGCGCGTGCGCAACGGCACCAGCTTGCGGTCCACCCGCGCGGCCACGGCCTGGTTGCCGACATCGGTGTGCACGGCATAGGCGAAGTCCACCGCGGTCGCGTTGCGCGGCATCGACATGATTTCGCCCTTGGGCGTGAACAGGTAAACCTCGTCGGGGAACAGGTCGACCTTGACGTTTTCCAGGAACTCCAGCGACGAACCGGTGCCGCTCTGCGACTCCAGCAGCCCGGAGATCCACGCGTGCGCACGCTGCTGGGCGCTGTTGGGACCACCGCCACCGTGCTTGTAGGCCCAGTGCGCGGCGATGCCGCGTTCGGCGATCAGGTCCATTTCCTCGGTACGGATCTGGACCTCGATCGGCGAGCCGTACGGTCCGAACAACACCGTATGCAGGGACTGGTAACCGTTGGCCTTGGGGATGGCGATGAAGTCGCGGAAGCGGCCGTCGACCGGCTTGTATACCGAGTGCGCCACGCCGAGCGCGTGGTAGCAGTCGGGGACCGTGCCAAGAATCAGCCGGAAGCCGAAGACGTCGATCACCTGGGCGAAGGTCTTGGCTTCGGCGCGCATCTTGTTGTAGATGCTCCAGGGCGACTTCACCCGGCTCACCAGCCGGTAGTTCAACCCTTCCTTGGTCAGCCGCTGCGCCAACTGGGCCTCGATCTTGGCCATCGCCTCGCGACGCAGCTGCGGTTGGGTGCGGATCCGCTTGTCGAGGATCCGGTGCCGCATGGGATACAGCGCGCGGAAGCCCAGGTCCTGCAACTCCGACTTGATCAGGTTCATGCCCAGGCGCTGCGCGATTGGTGCGTAGACCTCCAGCGTCTCGCGGGCGATGCGTGCCCGCGCCTCGCCCGACTGCGCGCCGAGCGTGCGCATGTTGTGCAGACGGTCGGCGAGCTTGATCAGGATCACCCGCAGGTCGCGCGCCATCGCCAGCATCATCTTGCGGAAGCTTTCGGCGTCGGCCTCGCGGCGGCTGGCGAAATGCAGCTTGTCGAGCTTGGTGACGCCTTCGACCAGTTCCGCCACCGATTCACCGAACTCGCTGGCAAGGGCGACGCGGGTCAGTGGGGTGTCTTCGATGGTGTCGTGCAGGATCGCTGCGACCAGGGTCTCGAGGTCGACCTTCTGCTCGGCCAGCACGCCGGCCACCGCCACCGGATGGGTGATGTAGGGTTCGCCGGACTTCCGCACCTGGCCGGCGTGCGCCGCGGCACCAACCGCCCAGGCGCGACGCAGCAGCCGCATCTGCTCGGCCGGGAGATAGGCGGCGGCGGCCTCGAGCGCACGCATGTACCCCGGGATCTCCTCATCCCCGGGGACCGGCACGGTGACCAGCGCAAGTTCAGCTGCGTTCATGCAGCGAGCGTACGCGCGCGCCTGCGGGCCGGCAATGGAGCGCCTCCGCTCCCGGCCAGGCGACTTCGTTTGGCAAAACGCGAACGGCCCCGCCAGGGCGGGGCCGTCAATGCGACAGCGCGGGTGCTGCGGCAACGCACCTGTCGGCGCGCGCGGGTGGCTCAGGCGTCGTCGCCCTTGCCGAGCTCGTCGTCGGCAACCACCTCGGCGGCAGCCCATTCCAGCGCTTCGCGCTCGCGGCGCTCGCGCTCGGACTTCTCGACCGCTTCGACGTAGTCGGCATCGATGCGGCGGGCGGCGATTTCACGCAGCGCCAGCACGGTCGGCTTGTCGTCGTTCTCGCTGTTGTCGAGCTGCGAATCGACGCCATTGGCAAGCTGGCGGGCGCGCTTGGCGGCCATCATGACCAGCTCGAAGCGGTTGTCGATGACCTGGAGGCAATCCTCAACGGTGATGCGGGCCATAAATCTCCGGGCGGCCGGCGGGCCGTCGATGCGGTGTAAGGAACCGGAAATGATACCCCACGCAACTTGCAGAAACAAGTAACGCGCAATGAAAATCAGTGACTTGCGGGGCGGGCCGGGTCACTCCCCCGCCAGCAGGGCGCGGATGAGCGCTTGGTGGCGTCGCGCCTGCGCCTCGCGCCGCAGGCGGCTGGCGCTGAACACCGCGCACATCTCGGCCACCGCGGTGTCGAAGTCCTCGTTGACGATGACGAAGTCGAACTCGCCGTAGTGCGACATTTCCTCGCGCGCGGCCGCCAGGCGCCGGGCCATGACCTCCTCGCTGTCCTGGCCGCGCTTGCGCATGCGCTGGTCGAGCGCGGCGCGCGAGGGCGGCAGGATGAACACACCTACCGAGTCCGGAACCGCGGCGCGCACCTGGCGCGCGCCCTGCCAGTCGATCTCCAGCAGCACGTCGCGGCCCGCCGCCAGCTGCGGATCGACCGACTGCCGCGCGGTGCCCTTCCAGTCGCCGTGGACGCGGGCATGTTCGAAGAAATCGCCGGCATCGATCATCCGCTGGAATTCCGCGTCGTCGACGAAGTGGTAATGCTCGCCTTGGCGCTCGCCCGGGCGCGGCGCGCGCGAGGTGAACGAGACCGACAGGCTGATGTTCGGGTCGCGCGCAAGGCAGGCGTTGACGATGCTCGACTTCCCGGCGCCCGACGGCGCCGCGACCATGAACAGGGTCCCGCGCATCGGGGCGTCGCTACTCAATGTTCTGCACCTGTTCGCGGACCTGGTCGATCAGCACCTTCAGCTCCACCGCGATGTTGGTGGTGCGGGCATCGACCGACTTCGAACCCAGGGTGTTGGCCTCGCGATTGAACTCCTGCAGCAGGAAGTCGAGGCGGCGGCCGGCGGGCTCGGGCTGGCCGAGCACGCGACGGATCTCGGCGACGTGGCTGTCGAGGCGATCGAGCTCCTCGTCGACGTCGAGCTTCTGCAGCGCCAGCACCAGCTCCTGTTCGACGCGACCCGGATCCGCCGCCTGCGCAAGGTCGGCCAGGCGCGCCTCGAGCTTGGTGCGCTGCCCGGCGCGGATCAGCGGCACAAGCGTCCGGACCTCCGCCGCGCGCGCTTCGATGCCGTCGACGCGTTCGAGCATGTTTGCCACCAGCTTGCCGCCCTCGCGCTCGCGCGCGGCGATGAACTCGCCAAGCACCTGGTCGAGCAGCGCCAGCAGCTCCGCCTGCAGCGCTTCCGGCTCCGGCGCGGCGGAACGCAGCACGCCCGGGAACTGGAGGAGGTCGACGAACTGGGTGCGCAGCCCGGGGAAGCGCGCGCCGGCGTCCTGCGCGATCGCGGACAGCTGGCCGAGCAGCGCATCGTCGACGTGCAGCGAAGCCGCGCCCTCGGCGGGGCGCAGGCGCAGCGACAGGTCGAGCTTGCCCCGCGCGACCCGGGCCGAGATCCGCTCGCGCAGCTGCGGCTCCAGCGCGCGCAGTTCATCGGGCGCGCGCATGCCGATCTCGAGGAAGCGGTGGTTGACCGCACGCAGCTCGCAGGCAAGCGTGCCCCAGGGGGTTGTGCGCTCGCCAGACGCGTAGGCGGTCATGCTGCGGATCATGCCGGCATCCAGGGGATCGGGGTGCCGATGGTAAACTCGCGCGCCATTCCAGCGGTAATCGACATGTCCCAGACCCCACGCCCCAGCGGCCGCACGGCCGGCCAGATGCGCGAAGTGCGCATCCAGCGCGGCTATACCCGCCACGCCGAGGGCTCGGTGCTGGTCGCCTTCGGCGAAACCCGCGTGCTGTGCACCGCCAGCGTCGAGAACCGCGTGCCCGGCTTCCTGCGCGGCAAGGGCACCGGCTGGGTCACCGCCGAATACGGCATGCTTCCGCGCGCCACCCACACCCGCAACGACCGCGAGGCCTCGCGCGGCAAGCAGGGCGGGCGCACCCTGGAGATCCAGCGCCTGATCGGGCGCAGCCTGCGCGCCTGCGTGAACCGCGACGCCCTGGGCGAGCGCACCATCACCCTTGACTGCGACGTGCTGCAGGCCGACGGCGGCACCCGCACCGCCGCGATCACCGGCGCCTACGTGGCCCTGGTCGACGCGACGCGCTGGCTGCAGGCGCGCGGCGACATCAAGCGCGACCCGGTCCACGGCGCGGTGGCCGCGGTCTCGGTCGGGATCCACGGCGGCGTGCCGGTGCTCGACCTCGACTACGCCGAGGACAGCGACTGCGACACCGACATGAACGTGGTGATGAACGACGGCGGCGGCTTCATCGAGCTGCAGGGCACGGCCGAAGGCCACGCCTTCCGTCGCGACGAGCTGGACGCGATGCTGGAGCTGGCCGCCAAGGGCTGCAGCGAGCTGTTCGCGGCCCAGCAGGCCGCGCTGGCCGCGGGCTGAGCCATGGACCTGGTGCTGGCCAGCGGCAACGCCGGCAAGCTGGTCGAACTGCGCGAGCTGCTCGGCGAGGCGGGCTTCAGGCTGCGCGCGCAGTCGGAGCTCGGCGTCGTGGATATCGATGAGACCGGGCTCAGCTTCGTCGAGAACGCCCTGCTGAAGGCCCGCAACGCGGCGCAGGCCACCGGCCTGCCGGCGCTGGGCGATGACTCCGGCCTGTGCGTGGACGCGCTCGACGGCGCGCCCGGCCTGTATTCGGCGCGCTACGCCGGCGAGGGCGGCAACGCCGCGCGCAACATCGAGCGCCTGCTGCATGAACTCGACGGCGTGCCCGACGACGCCCGCAGCGCCAGTTTCCACTGCTGCATCGTCCTGTTGCGCCACGCCACCGACCCGCGGCCGCTGGTCGTCGAGGGCAGCTGGCGCGGCCGCATCCTGCGCGCGCCGCGCGGCGACGGCGGCTTCGGCTACGACCCGCTGTTCCTGGATCCCGACAGCGGCCTGACCGCCGCCGAGCTGCCGGCCGCGCGCAAGAACGCGACCAGCCACCGCGGCCGCGCCCTGGCCGCGCTGCGCGCGCGCCTGCACGAACTGGCCTAGGCCATGCTGGTGCCGCCGCCGCTGTCGCTGTACGTGCACCTGCCCTGGTGCGTGCGCAAATGCCCCTATTGCGACTTCAACTCGCACGAACAGCGCGGCGCCCTGCCCTTCGCCGGCTACGTGCAGGCGCTGATCGCCGACCTCGAGCACGACCTGCCGCTGGCCTGGGGCCGCACCGTGCACAGCGTGTTCTTCGGCGGCGGCACGCCCTCGCTGTTCCCGGCGGATGCCATCGACGATTTCCTGCAGCAGGCCAGCGCGCGGCTGCGCTTCGCGCCCGGCTGCGAGATCACGCTGGAGACCAATCCCGGCACCGCCGAGCACGGGCGCTTCGAGGGTTACCTCGCCGCCGGCGTGAACCGGCTCAGCTTCGGCATCCAGAGCTTCGACGACGGCTGCCTCCAGCGCCTGGGGCGCATCCACGACAGCCGCGAGGCCGACGCCGCCGTGAAGCTGGCCCAGGACGCCGGCTACGACAACATCAACGTCGACCTCATGTACGCGCTACCGGGCCAGGACCTGGCCGGCGCCGCGCGCGACCTCGAGCGCGCCTTCGCGCTGCAGCCCGCGCACGTCTCGCATTACCAGCTCACGCTGGAGCCCAACACCCTGTTCGCCGCGCGCCCGCCCGACGCGATCCCGGACGAGGACGCCGCCTGGGACATGCAGGAGCACTGCCAGGCGATGCTGGCCGAAGCCGGTTTCGAGCACTACGAAGTCAGCGCCTACGCGCGCCCCGGCCGGCAGTGCGCGCACAACCTCAACTACTGGCGCTTCGGCGACTACCTCGGCATCGGCGCCGGCGCGCACGGCAAGATCAGCCTTGGGGCAACGCAGACGGTGCGCCGGCGCTGGAAGCTCAAGCACCCCACGGCGTGGATGGGCGTCGCCGGCACCGCCGCCGCCCTGGGCGGCGACGAGGACGTCGAGACCGCGCGCCTGCCCTTCGAATACATGCTCAATGCGCTGCGCCTGCACGAAGGTTTCGCCCTGGGCGACTTCGAGGCACGCACCGGCCTGCCGCGCACGGCGATCGCGGCCGAACTTGATGAAGCAGTGGCTCGCGACTGGCTCCGGATCGATGGCGATCGCGTGGTCCCGACCATCCTCGGGCGGCGCTTGGGCAACGACGTGGTCTCGCTCTTCCTGGCCTGACGCCGACCTGCGCCCGGGTGGCCGCGCGGGCCTGCGCTTTCCGTGCTGGCCGTCACTCGATGCCCGTGATATGAAACCCACAGGGGAACCAGCGAACACTCATGTCATTGACGACACATTCCAACGATGGTCCGGGTCGGCGCGGCCTTGCGGCCGTCGACCTCCCAAGGCGCATACGCAAGGCCTTGGACGCGGCATTGAAGCTCGTGTCGATGGAGCTCGATCCGTACCTGGCCTCGATGCTCGACGAGTACGAGCAGGAGCTGTTCCGCCTGGCCGAGCGCTCCAGGCACCCGGGCAGCGAGTCCGCATACGTGCAGGCGCTGCGCAGCTTCCGCATGAACCGCTCGGACCTGGTGCCGCAGTTCATGCTCGAGCTGGAGATCGGCCTGGCCACGCTGCGCGCGCCACCGGTGGCCGCGGCGAACCCGCCTCCGGCAGCGCCGGCCGCCGGACGGATCCTGGGCCTGGTCGACGACTCGATGATCGACGAGGACACGCTGCTGCGCGAGATCGCGATCCGGCAGGAAGGCCGCGCCAGCCTGCCGATGCACCTGCTTGGCCAGCGCTTCGGCGTGCTGGCCGGGACGCCGGCGCCTGACGCCGAACGCCTGCCGCTGGGGCCACAGGCCGTGTGCCGCGCCCTGCGCAGCGCCTGCCACGCCCTCCAGCTCGGCGCCGAGGCGCGCGAACTGCTGTATCGGTTGTTCGACCGCATGGTCATGGCCCACTACGCGCCGGTGCTCGAGAAGCTCGACGCCACCCTCGACCAGGCGGGTGTCCTCAAGGGACTGACCTATGTACCCGCGCGGCTGCGCGCCTCGCCACGCGACCAGGCCGAGGAAGCCGCCGAGAGCGCGGCCCCGGGGCGGTCCAACAACCGTGGGGCCCGCGGGACGCCGGACGGGCGGAGCGGCTCCGGGCGCGATGGCGAGGTCGAACAGCGCGGTGCGGACAATGCGCCGCGGAACGCCGGGCAAGGCGATGCCGCAGTGGCCGGTGGATCGCGCGCTGGCGCTGCTGGCAATGGCGGCGGCACGGGTGGCGGCGCGCAGCGCGGCTCGAAGCCGTCGGGAACAGGCCCGGGTCCCGCAGGCACCCGGCATCCACACACCGGATGGATGGCGGAAACCACCACCGCATTCGCCGGCAGCGACGAGCAGGCGTCGTACGGTGCCCTGCAGCAGCTGCTGGCCGGACGCCGCGCACTGATCGGCAAGCTGCGCGCCACCAGTCCCGCGGGCCCGATGGCGACGCTGGGAACCAGCGAGCTGATGCACGCGCTGGGGTCGATACAGCGCCAGCCGGATGCTCCCGGTGGCACCAGGCCGAGCCTGATGGACGTGCGCCAGATGCTGCTGGCGCAGGCACGCCAGCGCCATGGCAAGGGCGCCAGCCTGTCCCAGCGCGACAACGACACCTTCGAACTCCTGCACCTGCTGTACGGCCAGCTCGAAGGCGAGATCCGGACCGATGCCCCGGCTGCCGCCCTGATCCGCAGGCTGCAGTTGCCGCTGCTGCGGGTCGCGCTGCAGGACCAGGCCTTCTTCGTCCAGGCGACGCACCCGGCGCGCGAACTCCTCAACACCGTCGCCGAAACCGCCGCAAGCTGGCTCGACAAGGACGACGTCGACCCCCAGCTGCTGCTCCCGCTGCAGCAGGCGGTCAGCCAGGTCGTCGAGAAGTACGACGGCGACAACAAGGTGTTCGAGGCCAGCAACGAGCAGCTGCAGGCACACCTGCAGGCGCAGGTGCGCAAGGCCGAAATGCTCGAGCGCCGGCACGTCGAAGCCGCCCGCGGCAAGGAAAAGCTCGAGGTCGCCAAGCTCCGCTCGGCGGCCGTGCTTGAAAAGCTCCTCGGCGACCAGCGGATCCCGAAATTCTCCCGGGCGCTGCTCAACCAGGCCTGGACCGATGTCCTGACCCTCAGCCTGCTTCGCCAGGGCGAGGATTCGCCCGAATGGCAGGCCCAGCTTGGTGCCACCCGGCGCATCATCACCGCCTGCGTACGCGGTGAAGCGGTCGCCGACCCGGCGCTGACGACCCACGTCGAAGCCGCCCTGTCGCAGGTTGGCTACCACGCCGACGAGGCCGGCATCATCGCCGCGCGCCTGACCAGCAGCCGCAGCGACGAGGACGATCCCGCCTCGCGCACCGAGCTGGCGATGAAGCTCAAGGCGCGCACCCGGCTCGGCGAGGACGCCGAACGGGCGCGCCGCCCCGACCTGCCTCCGCGCACGCCCGGGGAGCAGGCGCGTTACGAGCAGCTCCGGGTGATGCCCTTCGGCACCTGGATCGAATTCACCACCAACCAGCAGGGCGACGTCGTCCGCCGCCGCATGTCGTGGTTCAGCCCGGTCACCGACAACGCGCTGTTCGTGAACCAGCGCGGCCAGCGCATCGGCGAGCATTCGCTGGACTCGCTGGCGCGGATGATCGTGGCCGGGCAGGCACGCATCGTCACCGCCGAGCGCGGCCGACTGGTCGACCGCGCCTGGCAGGCCGCGCTGCGTACCCTGCGCAGCTTCGCCGGGCGCAGCGACGCCCTGTCCATCGACGCGGATCCGCACGCATGATCAACGAGTTCCGGCGCGCCCGGCGACGCAAGGCCCCCGCGACCATCCTGGTGATCGACGCCATGACCGAACGCGTGGTCGGGCGGATCGGCAACCTGTCGGAAACCGGCATGCTGCTGATGGCCGGGACGCCGTTGGTGGACGACGCCTTGTACCAGTTCCGCTTCAGCCTGCCGACGGAAGGCGACGACGAGTCCAGCGTCGAGATCGGCGCCCACCTGCTGTGGATGGACCAGGCCAGCGCGCCAGGCCAGGTCTGGGCCGGCTTCAGGTTCCTCGGCATCACCGAACTGCAGGCGCGGCCGCTCCGCGCGTGGATCGACGCCCCGGGCAGCCG
The DNA here is from genome assembly GCF_054052065.1 of Luteimonas sp. A537. Taxonomy (NCBI): domain Bacteria; kingdom Pseudomonadati; phylum Pseudomonadota; class Gammaproteobacteria; order Lysobacterales; family Lysobacteraceae; genus Luteimonas; species Luteimonas renzhihongae. The sequence continues at coordinate 503,352 of NZ_JBSVRH010000003.1, read as the reverse complement.
CTACGAATAGCGGGTCCGGCGACGATCCGGCCGATGCGGCAAAATGGCGGCAAGCCCCCCCCCTGTGTAGCCGCCATGACCGTCCAGACCCCCGCATCCCTCTACGCCGCCCACCTCGAGACGCTGGCCGCGCGCACCGCGATCGCGCTTGAGCGCGGCGGCTTCGACCACCTCGTGGTTCCCAGCGGCACCCTGCATTACCAGGTCTTCGACGACCGCGACTATCCCTACGCGGTCAATCCGCAGTTCAAGGCCTGGGTGCCGCTGCTGGCCAATCCCGGCAGCTGGCTTGTGGCCACGCCCGGCGCGCGCCCGAAGCTGGTCTACCTGCAGCCGCGCGACTACTGGCACGTGGTACCCGAGTCGCCGTCGGGCGACTGGGTCGAGCACTTCGACATCACCGTGGTGCGCACGCCCGACGAGGCCTTGCAGCACCTGCCGCGGGACGCGACGCGCTGCGCCATCCTCGGCGAGGCGCAGAGCGCGCTCGGCCGTTACGGTGCCTTCGCCCCAAACAACCCGCAGCCGGTGCTCGACTACCTCGACTACCACCGTGCCTACAAGACGCCCTACGAACTGGCCATGCTGCGCCAGGCCAACCGGCGCGCGGTCCGCGGCCATCGCGCGGCCGAACGCGCCTTCCGGGCCGGCGCCAGCGAATTCGGCATCCACCTGGCCTATTGCCAGGCGGTGGGCCAGGACGCCAACGAACTTCCGTACAGCAACATCGTCGCCCTCAACGGCCATGGCGCGGTGCTGCACTACACCGAGCGCGACCGCCTGCCGCCGAAGCCGGTACTGAGTTTCCTGCTCGACGCCGGCGCCGGCCACGCCGGCTACGCGGCCGACATCACCCGCACCCATGCCATGGATCGCGAGGGCGAATTCCAGGCCTTCATCGATGCCGTCGATCGCGCCGAGCTGGCGATGTGCGACCAGGTCCGCGCCGGCGTCGACTACCGGCAGCTGCACCTCGATGCCCACCTGGCCCTGTCGGGCGTGCTGAAGGAATTCGGGGTGATCGGCTGCGGCGCCGAGGAGGCCGTGGCCAGCGGCCTCAGCGCGAGCTTCTTCCCGCATGGCATCGGCCACGGCCTGGGCCTGCAGGTGCACGACGTCGCCGGCTTCGCAGCCTCCGACGCCGGCGGCAGCATCGACAAGCCCGAGGGCCATCCCTACCTGCGGCTGACGCGCGAGCTGGCGCCGGGCATGGTGGTGACGATCGAACCCGGCCTGTACTTCGGCGACATGCTGCTCGAAGACCTCAAGGCCAGCGACAACGCCCGTCTGGTGGACTGGGACCGCGTGGATGACTTCCGGCGCTTCGGCGGCGTGCGCATCGAGGACAACGTGGTGTGCACGGACGGCGAGCCGGTGAACCTGACCCGCGAAGAGTTCGCCTCGCTGGGCTGACCGGCCACCGGCAACGGGCGCGACGACGGCGGCATGTGCGTTTGCCCGCGCCGCCGTTCAGCCCGCCATGAACGCTTCGATCTCGTCGGCGCTGCGGGCCAGCCCAGCGGTCAGCAGCTCGTGGCCGTCACGGGTGATGGCGACGTCGTCTTCGGTGCGGATGCCGATGCCGCGCCACTTGGCGGCAACGTCGGTATCGCCCGGCGGGATGTAGATCCCGGGCTCGATGGTGTAGACCATGCCCGGTTCGAGCAGGCGCGACTCGCCGTCGATGCGGTAGTCGCCCACGTCGTGCACGTCCAGGCCGATCCAGTGGCCGGTCTTGTGCGGGTAATAGCGCTTGTAGGCCTCGTCCGCCAGCGCCTTGCGCAGCGTGCCCTTCAGCAGCCCCAGCGAAAGCATGCCCTCGGTGAGCACCTCCACTGCGGCCAGGTGGCCGGCCTCGTAGGGCACGCCGGGCCGCGCCTGCGCGAGCGCCGCGGCGTAGGCGGCATCGACCAGGTCGTGCAGGATCCGCTGCTCGCGGCTGTAGGCGCCGTCGACCGGGAAGGTGCGGGTGATGTCGGCGGCATAGCCGCGATGCTCGGCGCCGGCGTCGACCAGCACCAGGTCGCCGCGGCGCACCGTGGCGCGGTTGCCGCGGTAATGGAGGATGCAGGCATTGGCACCCGCGCCGATGATGCTGGAATAGGCGGGTTCGGCGCCGGCGGCGCGGAACACGCGCTCGAGCTCGGCCTGCAGTTCGTATTCGCGCATGCCGGCACGTGCCGCGCGCATCACCGCTTCGTGGGCCTGCACGCTGATCGCCGCGGCGCGGCGCATCAGCCGCAGCTCGTCGGCGCCCTTGAACAGGCGCATCTCGTCCAGCAGGTGGCCCAGATCGAGGAATTCGTGCGGCGGCTGCGCACCGTGGCGGACCTGGGCGCGGACGCTGTTGACCCAGCCGATCAGCTTGAGGTCGAAGTCGGTGTCGCGGCCGAAGTGGTAGTAGACGCGGCGGCGGCCTTCGATCAGGCCGGGCAGGATGTCGTCGATGTCGTCGATCGCATAGGCGTCGTCGATGCCAAGCGCGTCCGGGGCGCCTTCGGGGCCGACGCGGGAGCCGTCCCAGGCTTCGCGCGCGGCATCGCGTTCGCGGCAGAACAGCAGGCTTTCGCCGTGCGCGCGGCCCGGCACCAGCACCAGGACCGCTTCCGGCTCGTCGAACCCGCTGAGGTACAGGACGTCGGAATCCGGCCGGTAGGGATGGAAGGTGTCGCGACTGCGCACGCGCTCGGGCGCGGCGGGAAGGATGATGATCGCGTCGTCACCGGCCATCCGCATGAGCTGGCGGCGACGGCGCTTGCAGATGCTGGTCGGTGCGGCAAAGGCCATGCAGCGGAACTCAGTTGAGGCTGTTGCGGTGGCGGGCGGCCAGCGCGCAATCTCCGTGCAGGAGCAGTGCGGCGACGCGGACGAACTCTTCGATCTCGGCCAGCGCGGCTTCGTCTTCCTCGTCACCATCATCCTGGGCCGTGGCGCGCGCCAGGCGTGCAAGGTCGGCAAGGGCTTCCTCGCCCTCCTCCGAAAGCTTCGCCCCACTACCGGCGGCGAGTCCGAACGCGCCAACGAAACCGCGGCACCAGTCGAACAGGGCGCCGCTGCGCGCGGCCAGGGAGGCATCGTCGTCGGGGCCGAGCAGGACCAGCCCGAACTCGCGGTCTTCGAACTGGCTGCGCGTTGCCGACTGCAGGCGCGCCAGCACCGAGCCTTCGGCCGGGGCCGGGAGGCTGTCGTCCACCATCACCCGGGCCAGCCAGTTGCCCGCGGCGTCGCCGCCACCGGCCAACCAGCCGCACAGGCTGCCGTGCAGTTCGGGCGCGGGCGTGGCGAGGCCGGACTCGCGGCAGGTCTGCTCGACTTCGGACAGGGTAGGCAATGATTTTTCGGACATGGCAAGGAGTCTGCGATGGACCACGGCAGTGTACCGTCGGGCGCGGCTTGTTGCCGGCGCGCACGCGCGCCTACACTGCGATGTCCGCCAGGGGAGGCGATGGGGAGAGCCGCCTTGCCAGTGGCCGATGGAGCTGGACCTGTGATCATCGCGGCGATGCTGGCAGCGGCCTGCGTCGTCCTCGCCATGCGTGCGCGACGGGCGCGCAGGTTGGTGGCATCGCTGCACGCGCGCGAGCAGAGCTTTCGCATGGCCCTGTGGGCGAGCGGCCAGCGCTATTGGGACTTCCATGTGCCGAGCGCGCGCCTGCAATACCTGGTCGCCCGCCACGATGGCGATGGCTGCAGGCACGATTTCAGCTCCGAGCAGGCGGAGCCGGCCGCCGTGATCCATCCCGACGACCTGCCGGGCGTTGTCGATGCCATGCATCGTTACGCCGCCGGCGAGACCGCGGAGTTCTCGTCCGAACACCGGGTCCGCGCCGACAGCCCGGCGTCGACCCAAGGCGACTGGACGTGGATCCGGGCCCGCGGCCGCGCGGTCGAGCACCAGGCCGACGGCGCGATCCTGCGGGTCGCCGGAACCTCGCTCGACATCGGCGCCACCCGCGCGGTGGAGCGCGAGAACCGCATCGCCAGCGAAGTGCTGCGCAGCATGAGCGAGGCGGTTGCGGTCCTTGACGACCGCTTCCGGTTCCTCTCGGTGAATCCCGCGTTCACGCGGATCACCGGCCACGGCGCGGCCGACGTCATCGGGCGCAGCGTGGATGTCCTCGACAGCATCCAGCACGATCACTCACGCGGGCGCAGCATGCGCGAGGCCCTCCGGCGCGACGGCCGCTGGTCGGGCGAAATGTGGCAGCGTGAACACAACGGCGAGGAACTCCTGTGCGCCGTGGAGGCCGCCACCGTGCTTGATGGCAACGCCGGCGGCGAACGCATGCACGTGCTGATGCTCAGCGACATCACGCTGCAGAAGCGCGCCGAGGAAGAGCTGCGCTACCTGGCCAACTTCGATTCGCTGACCGACCTGCCCAACCGCTCGCTGCTTGCGGAGCGCCTGTCGCGCGCGATCGTCCACGCCCGGCGCGACGGCTCCCGGGTCGCCGTGCTGTTCCTCGACCTCGACCGTTTCAAGGACATCAACGATTCGCTTGGCCACGCCGTCGGCGACCGCATCCTGCGCGCGGCCGCGGCCCGCCTGCAACAGGCGGTCGGTCCGGGGCAGACCGTGGCCCGACTGGCCGGCGATGAGTTCACGGTGATCCTCGAGGGCCTGGCCGCACCCGAGGACGCCGAGCGCGTGGCGCGGGAGATCATCATGGCGTTCGAGGCGCCACTGGTCCCCGAGGACGGCCAGGAGGTCTCGGTATCGGCCTCGATCGGCGTCAGCCTGTACCCCGACCACGCCCAGGTGCCCACCGAACTCCTCAAGCGCGCCGACGCCGCCATGTACCAGGCCAAGGCCGCCGGCCGCCGCACCTGGATGCGCTACGACGACAGCATGGAAGCCGCGATCCGCCGGCGTGCGATCCTCGCCGGCGCGCTGCACAAGGCGCTTGACCGCGGCGAGCTGCGGGTGGTCTACCAGCCACGGCAGGCATTGGCGTCTTCGCTCATCACCGGCGCCGAAGCGCTGCTGCGCTGGACCAGTCCCGAACACGGCGAAATCCCGCCGGCCGACTTCATCCCGCTTGCCGAAGAGAACGGCATGATCCTCGAGATCGGCGAATGGGTCCTGCGCGAGGCCTGCCTGGCGGCCCGCCGCTGGCGCGACCATGGCCTGTCCGATGTCCGGGTATCGGTGAACATGTCGGTACTGCAGCTGCTGCGCGGGGACTTCGCCGAAGTCGTGCGCGGCGTACTGGACGATACCGGCGTACCGGCGCAGGCACTGGAGCTGGAACTGACCGAAAGCATGCTCATGGCCAACGCCGCGCAGACCGCGCACAAGCTGCAGGCCTTCCGCGAGCTGGGCGTCTCGCTGGCCATCGACGATTTCGGCACCGGCTACTCGTCGCTTGCGTACCTCAAGCGGCTGCCGATCACCACGATCAAGATCGACAAGACGTTCATCGCCGACGTCTGCAACGACCGCGAAGGCGCGTCGATCACGACCACGGTGATCGCGATGGCCCACGGACTCGGGCTGACCGTGGTCGCCGAAGGGGTGGAGACCGCGGACCAGGCCCGGTTCCTGGCCCGCAACCACTGCGACGAGATCCAGGGCTTCTGGGTGTCGCATCCCCTGGACGCGGTGTCCTGCATGGCCTACATCCACAACCGCCGCCATTCCGGGGGTCCGGCCACTGCCACCACCATCGGGACGCCTTGACCACTCCCGCCCGCCTGCTATCGTGCCGCTGATGGACACTCCGGACGTGCTTGCCCAGCTGCGGCGGCTTTCAGAACGCTTCGACGAGCTCGCGGTGCGCACGCGCCGGTTGGGCGAGGAGAACCGCAGCCTCCGCCAGCAGCATGAACAGGCCTCGGGGGAACGGGCCCAGCTGCTGACCAGGAACGAACAGGCGCGCAGCCGGGTCGAGGCGATGATCGCGCACCTCAAATCACTGGAGCAGCACACGTGAGCGGTACCGAGGCCGTCAGCGTACGGGTGCTTGATCGCGAGTACACCGTTGGCGTGGGCGCGGGCGAAGTCGAAGGCCTCATGGCTGCGGCACGCGTGCTGGATGCGCGCATGCGCGAAGTGCGCGGCGCCAACCGCATGGCCGCGATCGATCGCGTCGCGGTGCTTGCCGCACTCAACCTGGCCCACGAACTCGAACAGCTGCGCAGGGACGCGGAACGCCGCGACCGGGAACTGGCGGATGCGCTGTCGGCGCTGGAGCTGAAGCTCGACGCGCTGCTCCATGCTTGAAGGCGAGCGCATCGACCGCGGGGCCAGGCACAAGGTGAACGGCCACCGACGGATGGCCTTCGGGTCGGAAGTCCAAGGGGTATACTGCGGCTGCGTCCTCTGCCGTGACCGACGGCGTACACAAACATTCGCCTTGTCCCTTAATCACGACCACGGGGACGCGACGGTAGCCTGGCGTGCATGTCCGCCCCCGAGCGGAAAGCCCGATGGCAGCCAAGCGTCTCCACTTGAACCCCGGGTTCAAGGTCGTTTGGTATGCATCGACATGGTGGAGGACGTATCTCCTTTCCGACTCCCGCCGGCGAGCCTTGCGCCGGACGTGACGTGAGTCCCCCGAACCGCGGCGACACCCGCCGCCTCATGCGCGAGCGTCGACGCGGGGTTCCCACGGCGGCGCGCATCGGTTCGGCCAGTGCCCTCGCCGGGCAGCTGCTTTCGCTGCCGCTTGCGCCTCGAGCCGCTGTTGCCGGCTACTGGGCCTCTGACGGTGAAATCGCCCTCCATGTCTGGCAGCTGCGACTTCCCGCGGACTGCATCTATTGCCTGCCCGTGCTGCAGGATGACGGCTGCCTGCGCTTCGCTCCATGGCGCCCGGGCGAACCCGTCGTACCGAATCGCTATGGCATCCCGGAACCCGCGGTTGCGCCCGGGGCACTCCTGGAGCCGTCGGCGCTGGATCTGGCGGTCGTGCCCCTGGTCGCCTTCGACACCCGCTGCCACCGGCTTGGCATGGGCGGCGGCTGGTACGATCGCAGCTTCGCGTTCCGGCACCGGCAATCCGCGCCACCGCGGCTGGTTGGTGCTGCGTTTGAATTCCAGCATGTCGACGAAGACCTTCCCAGCGAAGACTGGGACGTCCAGCTCGACATGGTATGCACCGATCAATCCACCCATTACCGACCGACATGACCACTGGCAAGCGCAAACGATACTGGCTGATGAAGTCGGAACCCGAGGATTTCTCGATCGACGACCTTGAACGGGTCGGCACCGAGCCCTGGACGGGCGTGCGCAACTACCAGGCGCGCAATTTCATGCGCGACGGCATGCAGCTTGGCGACGGCGTGCTGTTCTACCACTCCAACTGCAAGGTGCCCGGCATCTACGGCATCGCCGAAGTCGCGAGCGCGGCCTACCCGGACCCGACGCAGTTCGACCGCGAATCGAAGTACTTCGATTCCAAGGCGAGCCCGGAGGAACCGCGCTGGATGCTGGTCGACGTCGGCTTCGTACGCAGGCTCGCCGCACCCGTCACGCTTGAAGCCATCCGCGCCCGTTCGGAATCCCTGGGCGAGGACTTCGCCCTGATCCGCAAGGGCACCCGCCTGTCCGTGCTGCCGGTGGGCGCCGCGCAGTGGAAGATCCTGCTGGCCATGGAGCCGAAATGAGTGAAGCCAAGCGCCTGGCCGGCGAAAAGGCCCTCGACTACGTCGAAGACGGCATGGTGGTGGGCGTGGGCACGGGATCGACCGTGGCCTTCTTCATCGATGCGCTCGCCGGCGTCCGCGACCGGATTGCCGGTGCGGTGTCGAGTTCGGACCAAAGCACGGAACGACTGCGCGGGCATGGCATCGAGGTGTTGGATCTGAATGCCTGCGGCCCGATCCCGCTTTACGTTGACGGCGCCGATGAATGCGATCCGGGCAAGCGCCTCATCAAGGGCGGCGGCGCTGCGCTCACCCGCGAGAAGATCATCGCCGAGGCGGCGGCGAAATTCGTCTGCATCATCGATCCATCCAAGGAAGTGCCGGTGCTCGGGCGCTTTCCGTTGCCCGTCGAGGTCATCCCGATGGCGCGCAGTCTGGTGGGGCGCGAGATCGTGGCGCTGACCGGCGGCCAGCCAGTCTGGCGCCAAGGCACGGTCACCGACAACGGCAACTGGGTGATCGACATCCACGGCCTGTCGATCACCGACCCGGTGGCGCTCGAGCAGATGCTCAACCAGGTGCCGGGCGTGGTCAGCGTCGGACTGTTCGCGCGGCGTCCCGCCGACGTGGTGATCGTCGGCGGCACGCCGCCGCGGGCGCGCTGAGCGCGGGCAGGGCCCGCGTCACCGATCCCGGATGAGACGCTTCAGCTTCCGATGTCCTCGTCGTAGGTCACGCTGAGGTAGTGCAGCGCGGTTCCCGGGCTGAGCATGCACTGCACGGCCGGTCGGAAGATGTGCTCGGGTGCACCGGCGATCTCGACGGGCTGCCAGGTCAGCGCAACGCCCCGGCTTCCCGCGGCAACGCTCGAGGACTTGGTGCGATACACGGCGTCGACCACATCGCCCTGCTGGGTACCATCGACGAAGGTGCAGGACACGATGCCGCTCCTGCCCACCGGCGCCCCGGTTTCAACCAGGACCTTCATTGCACCGCGGCCACCGGGACGCGGATCGCCGCGCAGCGCGCAGGTCACGAACGTGTTGCTCGTGCCCTCGTTCACCACGGCCAATGGACGCGAGCGCACGCCCTGTGCGTACGCAGCGGTCGCGGGCTGGCAGATCGCCGCCGCCCCCTGGAAATCGTAGCGGGATACTTCGGCGCTTCGAGCATCGAGCGAAAGCGCCGGCGCGGCGACCACGAGCGCCGCGAACAGGGCGGATGCCGCGAGCGGCGCGCTCGCGCGGACCTCAGGCGCCGACATTTTCGTTGTACTCGCGGGTGGTGTACATCATCGCCGCCTGCGGCGGCAGCAGGCAGCTCATGGAGGGCCTGTCGATACCCGAAGGCTTGGAATTCGCGACGTCGCCCGGAAGCCATGCAAGCTCGGCCGAAGCGCCGGCGGCGATCGCCACGGTCTTGGGCGCGTAGCTGGCATAGACCAGGGCACCCGTCTGGTGGCCGTTGACCAGGGTGCAGCTCACTTCGACCGGCGCAGCGCCGAAATTGCTGATCGTGACCGCGAGCCGCTTGGCCGCGCGCACGGTCTGCGGGCTGTCGTCGCCCTGCCAGTTGCAGGCAACGCGGGCGATCCCATTCGACTCGTTCGTCAGGGCGAGGGGCCGGTAGCGGATGCCTGCCGCGTCGAGCTGCGTGATCGCCCTGCACATGCCGACCGCACCCTGGACATCCACGCGCCCCAACTCGGCGGCGTCTGAACTCGGCGACAGCGCCAGGAGGCAACTGGCGATAAACAGAAAGCTGGCGGCACGACGCATTGGATTCACCGGTCTTGAAAGGTTGCCCACGTTATCGGAGGCGGCCCTGCTAGGCAAGGCCGGGACAGGGTGATGCACAAAGAAAAACCCCGCAGCCGTGGCTGCGGGGTTTTGGGGTAAAACCCTGGCGATGACCTACTCTCGCATGCTAGATGCACACTACCATCGGCGCATGCGCGTTTCACTTCCGAGTTCGGAATGGGATCGGGTGGTTCCACGCAGCTATTGTCACCAGGGAGAGGGTGGAGGGTCGCGGGCCGTTACCGGCTTGACGCGCACACGCTCTCGTTGGTTTGCCTCGGAACGGAGCCAGAAATCAGCTCCGCCGTTGGCGAATAAATAGGGACGTAGCGAACTTTTGGGTCGAACATCGACGCGTCGTCGAGTCCAAGGCCACTTGAGGTTATATGGTCAAGCCACACGGATCATTAGTACTGGTTAGCTCAACACATTGCTGTGCTTACACACCCAGCCTATCAACCACCTAGTCTTGATGGTTCCTTCAGGGGGCTTGTGCCCCGGGAGATCTCATCTTGAGGCGCGCTTCCCGCTTAGATGCTTTCAGCGGTTATCGCTTCCGAACGTAGCTACCCGGCAATGCCACTGGCGTGACAACCGGAACACCAGAGGTTCGTCCACTCCGGTCCTCTCGTACTAGGAGCAGCCCCTCTCAAATCTCCAACGCCCATGGCAGATAGGGACCGAACTGTCTCACGACGTTCTGAACCCAGCTCGCGTACCACTTTAAATGGCGAACAGCCATACCCTTGGGACCGGCTACAGCCCCAGGATGTGATGAGCCGACATCGAGGTGCCAAACACCGCCGTCGATATGAACTCTTGGGCGGTATCAGCCTGTTATCCCCGGAGTACCTTTTATCCGTTGAGCGATGGCCCTTCCATACAGAACCACCGGATCACTAAGTCCTACTTTCGTACCTGCTTGATCCGTCGATCTTGCAGTCAAGCACGCTTATGCCTTTGCACACAGTGCGCGATGTCCGACCGCGCTGAGCGTACCTTCGAGCTCCTCCGTTACTCTTTGGGAGGAGACCGCCCCAGTCAAACTACCCACCATACACGGTCCCCGATCCGGATAACGGACCTAGGTTAGAACGTCAAGCACGACAGGGTGGTATTTCAAGGTTGGCTCCACCCCAGCTAGCGCCAGGGTTTCACAGCCTCCCACCTATCCTACACAGACGAACTCAACGTTCAGTGTAAAGCTATAGTAAAGGTTCACGGGGTCTTTCCGTCTTGCCACGGGAACGCTGCATCTTCACAGCGATTTCAATTTCACTGAGTCTCGGGTGGAGACAGTGCCGCCATCGTTACGCCATTCGTGCAGGTCGGAACTTACCCGACAAGGAATTTCGCTACCTTAGGACCGTTATAGTTACGGCCGCCGTTTACCGGGGCTTCGATCAAGAGCTTCGCCTTGCGGCTGACCCCATCAATTAACCTTCCGGCACCGGGCAGGCGTCAGACCCTATACGTCCACTTTCGTGTTTGCAGAGTCCTGTGTTTTTGATAAACAGTCGCAGCGGCCTGGTATCTGCGGCCCTCCTCAGCCCAGCCACGCATGTGGCCACCAAAGAGGGCGTACCTTCTCCCGAAGTTACGGTACCATTTTGCCTAGTTCCTTCACCCGAGTTCTCTCAAGCGCCTGAGAATTCTCATCCTACCCACCTGTGTCGGTTTACGGTACGGTCTGCACAAGCTGAAGCTTAGGAGCTTTTCCTGGAAGCGTGGTATCAGTCACTTCGCTCTAATGAGCTCGTCTCGGTGCTCGGTCTTGAAGGGTCCCGGATTTGCCAAAGACCCAAACCTACCTCCTTTCCCCAGGACAACCAACGCCTGGTAGACCTAACCTTCTCCGTCCCTCCATCGCACTTGTGCGAGGTGCTGGAATATTAACCAGCTTCCCATCGACTACGCATTTCTGCCTCGCCTTAGGGGCCGACTCACCCTGCGTCGATTAACGTTGCGCAAGGAAACCTTGGGCTTTCGGCGTGGGGGCTTTTCACCCCCATTATCGTTACTCATGTCAGCATTCGCACTTCCGATACCTCCAGCAGACTTCTCAATCCACCTTCAACGGCTTACGGAACGCTCCTCTACCGCGCATCACAAAGTGATGCACCCCAAGCTTCGGTTCCATGCTTAGCCCCGTTAAATCTTCCCCGCAGACCGACTCGACCAGTGAGCTATTACGCTTTCTTTAAAGGATGGCTGCTTCTAAGCCAACCTCCTGGCTGTCTGTGCCTTTCCACATGGTTTTCCACTCAGCATGGAATTTGGGACCTTAGCTGTGGGTCTGGGTTGTTTCCCTTTTCACGACGAACGTTAGCACCCGCCGTGTGTCTCCCGCATATTCTGTCTTGGTATTCGGAGTTTGCAATGGTTTGGTAAGTCGCAATGACCCCCTAGCCATAACAGTGCTCTACCCCCAAGAAGATTCGTGCGAGGCGCTACCTAAATAGCTTTCGAGGAGAACCAGCTATCTCCGGGTTCGATTAGCTTTTCACTCCTAATCACACCTCATCCCCTACCTTTGCAACGGGAGTGGGTTCGGGCCTCCAGTACCTGTTACGGTACCTTCACCCTGGGCATGACTAGATCACCCGGTTTCGGGTCTACTGCCCGCGACTATGCGCCCTTATCAGACTCGGTTTCCCTTCGCCTCCCCTATACGGTTAAGCTCGCCACGAACAGTAAGTCGCTGACCCATTATACAAAAGGTACGCAGTCACTCCACGAAGGAGCTCCTACTGCTTGTACGCACACGGTTTCAGGGTCTATTTCACTCCCCTCACCGGGGTTCTTTTCGCCTTTCCCTCACGGTACTGGTTCACTATCGGTCGGTCAGGAGTATTTAGCCTTGGAGGATGGTCCCCCCATGTTCAGACAGGGTTTCTCGTGCCCCGCCCTACTCACTTATCATCATTCCGGCACTTTCGCATACAGGGCTTTCACCTTCTATGGCCAGTCTTTCCAGACTGTTTTGCTAGAACCGGAACAACTTTTGGGCTGCTCCCCGTTCGCTCGTCGCTACTAGGGGAATCTCGGTTGATTTCTTTTCCTCCGGGTACTTAGATATTTCAGTTCCCCGGGTTCGCCTTGCATGGCTATGTATTCACCATGCAATACTCCTTGCGGAGTGGGTTTCCCCATTCGGACATTGCCGGATCAAAGCTTGTTGCCAGCTCCCCGACACTTTTCGCAGGCTACCACGTCCTTCATCGCCTCTGACCGCCAAGGCATCCACCGTGTGCGCTTATTCACTTGACCATATAACCCCAAGTCGCCTCGGAGCCATATGCAGCCCATGCGTACAAAGCACGGACGTGAATATAACCACTCAATTTATGTAGGGCCTCTAGGGCCCCGCCTTAGCCTCAACGACACGTTTGGATATTCGTCTCAAACGCTCGCTACGTCCCTGATTTTCAAAGAACACGGTTCGGCCACAATGCCGCCCCGCTTCTAAATCTTTAGTGTGTGCGCAGATCATCCAGGAATGGTGGGTCTGGGAGGACTCGAACCACCGGCCTCACCCTTATCAGGGGTGCGCTCTAACCACCTGAGCTACAGACCCAATGTCTTTCCCCAGCGTGGTGGAGCCTGTCGGGATCGAACCGACGACCCCCTGCTTGCAAAGCAGGTGCTCTCCCAGCTGAGCTAAGGCCCCATAAAAGGGGTCGGTCCCCCGGCTTTCGCCGTGGAACTCCTGGATGCAGGTCACTTGTGCGGACGCCTGACAGGCAATTAGCTGTCTTTAGTCTCTAAAGGAGGTGATCCAGCCGCACCTTCCGATACGGCTACCTTGTTACGACTTCACCCCAGTCATCGGCCACACCGTGGCAAGCGCCCTCCCGAAGGTTAAGCTACCTGCTTCTGGTGCAACAGACTCCCGTGGTGTGACGGGCGGTGTGTACAAGGCCCGGGAACGTATTCACCGCAGCAATGCTGATCTGCGATTACTAGCGATTCCGACTTCACGGAGTCGAGTTGCAGACTCCGATCCGGACTGAGATCAGGTTTCTGGGATTGGCTAGCCCTCGCGGGTTTGCAGCCCTCTGTCCTGACCATTGTAGTACGTGTGTAGCCCTGGCCGTAAGGGCCATGATGACTTGACGTCATCCCCACCTTCCTCCGGTTTGTCACCGGCGGTCTCCTTAGAGTTCCCACCATTACGTGCTGGCAAATAAGGACAAGGGTTGCGCTCGTTGCGGGACTTAACCCAACATCTCACGACACGAGCTGACGACAGCCATGCAGCACCTGTGTTCGAGTTCCCGAAGGCACCAATCCATCTCTGGAAAGTTCTCGACATGTCAAGGCCAGGTAAGGTTCTTCGCGTTGCATCGAATTAAACCACATACTCCACCGCTTGTGCGGGCCCCCGTCAATTCCTTTGAGTTTCAGTCTTGCGACCGTACTCCCCAGGCGGCGAACTTAACGCGTTAGCTTCGATACTGAAGACTCAATTGTCCCCAACATCCAGTTCGCATCGTTTAGGGCGTGGACTACCAGGGTATCTAATCCTGTTTGCTCCCCACGCTTTCGTGCCTCAGTGTCAGTACTGGTCCAGGTGGCCGCCTTCGCCACGGATGTTCCTCCTGATATCTACGCATTTCACTGCTACACCAGGAATTCCGCCACCCTCTACCGTACTCTAGCCCGCCAGTATCCAATGCAATTCCCAGGTTGAGCCCGGGGCTTTCACATCAGACTTAACGAACCACCTACGCACGCTTTACGCCCAGTAATTCCGAGTAACGCTTGCACCCTTCGTATTACCGCGGCTGCTGGCACGAAGTTAGCCGGTGCTTATTCTTTGGGTACCGTCAGAACAACCGGGTATTAACCGATTGCTTTTCTTCCCCAACAAAAGAGCTTTACAACCCGAAGGCCTTCTTCACTCACGCGGCATGGCTGGATCAGGCTTTCGCCCATTGTCCAATATTCCCCACTGCTGCCTCCCGTAGGAGTCTGGGCCGTGTCTCAGTCCCAGTGTGGCTGATCATCCTCTCAGACCAGCTACGGATCGTCGCCTTGGTGGGCCATTACCCCTCCAACTAGCTAATCCGACATCGGCTCATCTATCTGCGCGAAGCCCGAAGGTCCTCCGCTTTCACCCGTAGGTCGTATGCGGTATTAGTCCCGGTTTCCCGAGGTTATCCCCCACAAATAGGCAGATTCCGATGTATTCCTCACCCGTCCGCCACTCGCCACCCGGAGAGCAAGCTCTCCTGTGCTGCCGTTCGACTTGCATGTGTTAGGCCTGCCGCCAGCGTTCACTCTGAGCCAGGATCAAACTCTTCACTTAAAATTGCATGGACCGAAGTCCAAACGCTTTGAGTGCAGTCGTCGTTACCCGAGCTCGAATCACTCGCATGCATTTCTGCATTTGCTTGATTTGTTGCTCTTGTTACGTACGTCTGCAAATGGACAACCATCCACTTGCCAGACGTCCGCACAAGTCACCTGCGCACACTGTCAAAGATCATGGGGATCGGCCTCAGCGCCTTTCCCGTTGCCCCGTCGTTTCCTCCGAGGCGAGCCGCACATTGTAGCGCGGTTTTTGCTTTCGTCAACACCCTGTGAGGCGTCTTCTTCAGCGTGCTTCGGAGGTGGCGGTCAGTGACCGTTTGTCCGAAGCGAGCCGCCCATTATAGCGCGACTTTTGCTTCCGTCAACACCCTGCGGGCGCTTCCTTCAGCGTGCTTCGGAGGTGGCGGTCAGTGACCGTTTTGTCCGAAGCGAGCCGCCCATCTTAGCGCGACTTTCGCTTCCGTCAACACCCTGTGTGGGGTTGATTTCAGCCTCCCTTTTCGTCGTGGCCCGGAGGCCGTTTCCGTCAGGGGAGCCGCACATCTTAGCGCGGTTTCGAAGAACGTCAACACCCTGTGAAGCGGCTTTTTCGTTCTTCCCCGCTTCGTAGCTGCCGGCGGTGCCGACCGCTGCTTGGCGGGGCGCGCATTGTGCAGCGCCCGGGAGGATTTGGGAAGGGGTCCAGTGTTTTTTTTCGACTTGACCGCGCCGCGCCTCTCCGGGACTGTTGGCGCACTCCCTATATATGACGAGAGACGCTGCCCATGCGAATACCCTTTTTCGCGCTGTTGCTGTGCTGCACGACCCTGCTTGCGACCGCGTGCGCCAGTGACGGGCGCTGGGTGGAGCTTGCCGGTGAGCGTTACGTGGTCGAGGTAGCCGACGACGACGAGGCCCGGGCGCGCGGCCTGATGTTCCGGGACTCGCTGGCGGATGGCCACGGCATGCTGTTCATCCACGAACGCGAAGAGCGCCAGGCCTACTGGATGAAGAACACGCGGATCCCGCTGGACATCCTCTATTTCGACGCATCGCTGCGCCTGGTGTCACAGCAGCGGGGAGTGCCGCCGTGTTCGGCGGGAGACCGCTGTCCGCCGTATCCAAGCCGGGCACCGGCGCTGTACGTGCTTGAACTCAACGCCGGTGAAGCCCACCGGCTGGGGCTGGAGGACGGCGCCGCGCTGGAACTCGGCCCGGACGTCGCTCGCGGCCGCTGAATGCGGTCACGCGGGGCTCTTCAGAGCGCCATCATCTCGAAATCGTCCTTGGTTACGCCGCAGTCCGGGCAGGTCCAGGTGTCCGGGACATCCTCCCAGCGCGTTCCGGGGGCGATGCCTTCTTCGGGCAGGCCCACGGCTTCTTCATAGATGAAGCCGCAGACCACGCACATCCAGGTGCGGTAGGCGGTGGTGTCGTTCATCGGATAATGCGGTTCCGGTCGCGCACGGCGCGGGCCACCATTGTCCCATCACGCCCATCGACAGGAAACCACGCAATGTCCGAGGCAATGCCTTCGCGTCCGGGCGCCCACGCGCGCGGCCTTTATCTGCTGACGCCGGACGAGCCCGACACGTCGCGCCTGCTGGCCCGGGTCTCGGCGGTGCTCGCGAAGGCGGCGCTGCTGCAGTACCGCAACAAGCTTGCCGACGCCACGCTGGCGCGCGCACAGATTGCAGCCTTGCTGCCGCTTTGCCGTGAGCGCGGCGTACCGCTCCTGATCAACGACGACTGGCGGCTTGCGCGTGCCTGCGGCGCCGATGGGGCGCACCTGGGCGAAGGCGACGGCGACATCCGCGCCGCGCGCGAGGCGCTTGGCGAAGGCGCGATCATCGGCGCCTCCTGCTATGACAGCCTGCAGCACGCGGAGCGCGCAGCGGCCGCGGGCGCCGACTATCTCGCGTTCGGCGCGTTCTTTCCATCGCCGACCAAGCCGCTGGCCCGCCGCGCGACGCCCGGACTGCTGCGCAGCGCGGCGAAGTTCGGCGTGCCGCGGGTGGCCATTGGCGGGATCACGCCGGACAATGCCCGCATCGTGGTCGATGCCGGCGCGGACCTGGTCGCGGTGATCAGCGGCGTGTTCGACGCGCCCGACCCGGTGGCCGCGGCGCAGTCCTACCTCCAGGCGTTCGAAGCACCTGTCGCGTAGAGAGCCGGATGCACCGGGCACGTCCCGCACGGGCGCCATGGAGCGTCCGCGGCAATCACCATCACGCCATTCGCGCCTTCAGGCGCCACTACAGGAATTCATTGCGATGAAGCACGACAAGTCACACGCCCTGTTCTCCCGCGCCGTGGAACTGATCCCGGGCGGGGTCAATTCGCCGGTACGCGCGTTCAAGTCGGTCGGCGGCGAGCCGTTCTTCGTCGAGAGCGCCGACGGCGCCTATCTGCATGACGTCGATGGCAACCGCTACATCGACTATGTCGGCTCCTGGGGGCCGATGATCGTCGGCCACAACCATCCGAAGGTGCGCGAGGCCGTGCAGGCGGCGATCGGCAACGGCCTCTCGTTCGGCGCACCCTGCCCGGCCGAAGTGACCATGGCCGAGACCATCACCCGCCTGGTGCCGTCCTGCGAAATGGTGCGCATGGTCAACTCCGGCACCGAGGCCACGCTGTCGGCGGTGCGCCTGGCGCGAGGCGCCACCGGGCGCCAGCGCATCGTCAAGTTCGAGGGCTGCTACCACGGCCACGGCGACTCCTTCCTGGTGAAGGCCGGCAGCGGCATGCTCACCCTCGGCGTGCCGACGTCGCCGGGCGTGCCGGCCGCGCTGGGCGAGCTGACCTCGACCATCAGCTACAACGATTTCGAGGCCGCGACGCAGCTGTTCGATGACATTGGCAGCGAGGTCGCGGCGGTGATCATCGAACCGGTGGTGGGCAACGCCAACTGCCTGCCGCCGCGCGAAGGCTATCTGCAGCACCTGCGCGAACTCTGCACGAAGCACGGCGCGCTGCTGATCTTCGACGAAGTGATGACCGGGTTCCGCGTGGCCCTGGGCGGCGCGCAGGCGCGCTACGGCGTCACTCCCGACCTGACCACGTTCGGCAAGATCATCGGCGGCGGCATGCCGGTGGGCGCCTATGGCGGCCGCCGCGAGCTGATGCAGCAGATCGCGCCAGCCGGCCCGATCTACCAGGCCGGCACGCTCAGCGGCAATCCGGTGGCGATGGCCGCGGGCCTGGCGATGCTGGAGCTGGTGCAAGCGCCCGGCTTCCACGACCGCCTGGAAGCCACGGCCAACACGCTGTGCGACGGCTTCGAGGCCGCCGCGCGCGAGGCCGGCGTACCGCTGACCACCAACCGCGTCGGCGCGATGTACGGGCTGTTCTTCACCGACCGCAAGGTCGATACCTATGCCGACGCCGTGGCCTGCGACAGCGCGGCGTTCAACCGCTTCTTCCACGCGATGCTGGAGCGCGGCGTGTTCCTGGCGCCATCGGCCTACGAGGCCGGTTTCGTCTCCAGCGCCCACGACGAGGCGGTGGTCGAGGCCACGCTGGCCGCCGCGCGCGAGGCGTTCAAGGTCGTCGCCGCCGGCTGAGCCCGCGGAGCGCAGGCGCCGCCGGACCCGGCGGCGCACTGGCCGGCCGCCTTTCCACCAGGGCTGCCCGAAGTGCCGGCGCTCCCGGCGCTTCGGATCGCGGCATCCCCCATGCTTTCAGCGAACCATCCGGGCCCCGGCGGCGTGCAGGCGTGCCAGGCCGTCGGCAACCTCCGCGTCACTGATGTTCAACGCCGGCACCAGGCGCAGCACGTCGGCGCCCGCCTGCAACAGCAGCAGGCCTTCGGCCGCGGCGTGATCGAGGAATTCACCGGCGCGACCGGCATGCGCCGCCTTGAGCACCGCGCCCAGCATCAATCCACGCCCGCGCACTTCAGAGAACAGGTCGAATTCCGCACCGATCGTCGCCAGCCCGGCGCGCAAGGCACCGGATTGCCGCGCCACGTTGGTTTCGATCTGCGGCGAGGCCAGCTTGCGCAGCGCCACCCGGGCCACCGCCGCGGCCAGTGGATTGCCGCCGAAGGTGGTGCCGTGGTCGCCGAACTGCATCGCCTCCGCCACGCGCGGCCCCGCAAGCATGGCGCCCACCGGAAAGCCGCCGCCCAGGGCCTTGGCCAGGGTGACGATGTCCGGCACCACGCCGTCATGCCAGTGGGCGAACAGGGCACCGGTACGCCCCATGCCGCTCTGGATCTCGTCCAGGACCAGCAGCGCGCCGTGCTGGTCGCACAGCGCGCGCACCGCCTGCAGGAAGCCGGGCGCGGCCGCGACCACCCCGCCCTCGCCCTGCACCGGCTCGAGCATGACCGCGGCCACGTCGCCCGCGGACATCGCCGCTTCCAGCTGGTCGATCGCGTTGAAGTCCACGTAGCGGAAGCCTTCCGGCAGCGGCTCGTAGCCGGCCTGGTACTTCGGCTGCGCAGTTGCGGTCACGGTCGCGAGCGTGCGGCCATGGAAGCTGCCGCGGAAGGTGAGAACCACCCGCCGCTCCGGCCCCCGCCCCTGCACGCTCGCCCACTTCCGCACCAGCTTGATCGCGGCCTCGTTGGCCTCGGCGCCGGAGTTGCACAGGAAGACGCGTTCGGCGAAGCGCGAAGCCTCCACCAGCTCCTGGGCCAGGCGCAGCGGCGGTTCGCTGTGGAAGACGTTGCTGGTGTGCCAAAGCCTGCCGGCCTGCTCGACCAGCGCGGCGACGAGGTCGGGGTCGGCATGGCCCAGGCTGCAGACCGCGATGCCGGCCGAGAAGTCGATGTAGTCGCGGCCTTCGCTGTCCCAGACCCGCGCGCCCTGGCCGCGCACGAGCACCACCTCGCGCTGGCGGTATACCGGAAGGTAGCGGTCGCGCCCGAGGGCGAGGAGGGAGGCGGTATCCGGCATGGGGCGGGCTCAGTCGAGGAACAGGTCGGGGAACAGCGGCATCGACGGATCCACCGCGTAGCCCGAGAGGTCGGTGATGCCCGCTTCGGCCAGCACCTCGTCGTCGATGAGGAAATTGCCGGCGAAGCCGGTCGCCGGGCGCACCAGCACGGCGTGGGCGGCGTCGGCCATGATCTCCGGCGAGCGGCCGTTGCCAGGCTCCACGCCCGGGATCATGTTCAGCGCATCGGTGCCGATGATCGTGCGCGGCCACAGCGCGTTGACCGCCACGCCCCTGGGCCCGAACTCGGCCGCAAGCCCAAGGGTCACGAAACTCATGCCCATCTTGGCCAGCGTGTAGCCGGTGTGCGGACCCCACCACTTCGGGTCCAGCGACGGCGGCGGCGCGAGCGTCAGGATGTGCGGATTAGGCGCCTCCAGCAGATGCGGCAGGCAGGCCTGGGCACAGAGGAAGCTGCCGCGGGCATTGACCTGCTGCATCAGGTCGAAGCGCTTCATCGGCGTATCGAGCGTGCCGCGCAGCCAGATCGCGCTGGCGTTGTTGACCAGGATGTCGATGCCGCCATAGGCGTCGACCGTGGCGGCGACCGCGGCGCGTACCTGATCCTCCTCGCGGATGTCGCACTTCAGCGCCAGGGCCTGGCCGCCGGCGTCGGTGATCGCCTTCGCCGCGGTGTGGATGGTGCCCGGCAGCCGCGGATTGGCGACATCCGACTTGGCCGCGATGGCGACGTTGGCGCCGTCGCGCGCGGCTCGCAGCGCGATCGCCAGGCCGATGCCGCGCGAGCCGCCGGTGATGAAGAGGGTCTTGCCGGAAAGTGTGGACGTCATGGCAGGACACCGCCTGTAGGAGCAGCTATAGCTGCGATCGGATGATGATAGGACATGGCTTCAAGAGGGGTGCGTCGCAGCGACAGCTGCGCCTGCGGTGGGGGGCGGCGCATGCGGTCCGGCGCTGGGGTCGTGGCGGATGCCCTCAGGGCTTCGGGCCCTGGCCTTCGTTGTCTTCCCACTTCAGGAGCCTGCGGGTGACGAAGCGGTAGACGGGCTTGCCGGTGGCGAACCAGGCGTCGCGCAGCCATGAAGTGCGCTTGAGCACGCGGCGCTCGATCGGGGTGATGCGGTCCGGGCAGTAGGTACGTTTGTGCTTGAGCAGGTGGCGCAGGTCCTCGCGCGCGAGCAGGCGCATCCAGCGCGAGCGCGGATGGCCGCGCACCGCCAGCTGGAAGTCGATGATCGCCGGGCGCCCGTCCTCGAGCACCAGCCAGTTGGCTTCCTTGGCAAGATCGTTGTGGGCCAGGCCGTGGCGGTGCAGTTGCCGCAGCAGCCGGCGCGCGCGACGGAAGTACGCGATGTCGCCGCGCGGCGGGCGCTGGTACATCGCATCGCCGGGCATGTAGCTGCGGTCGAGCATGCGACCGTCCCAGCGCAGCAGCTGCGGGACGTCGGCCATGCCCGCCACCGCTTCGAGTCCGCGCGCCTCGCGCCGCGCCAGCCACCAGGCGGGGAGCCGCAGCCACCACGGCACGTGGCGCAGGTCGCGGCGCACGAACAGGGTGCCGCCGGCCGCGCCGGCGTTCCCGGCGCCGGGCACAGCGGCCCCGCCTTCGCGGCGCATCAGTCCGATGCGGCCGAAGCTGTCCGCCTTCAGCGCGCGCACTTCGACTGAACCCGAGTCATCCATTACTGCATTGTAGGCGGCGCGATGCGCCCTCCGGCTGCCATAATTGCTGCGGTGAGTGCCTGGTTCGACACCCTCGTTGCATGGATCGGCGCCCATCCCGTGGCCGCCGGCGTGGCCATTTTCGCAATTGCGTTCTGCGATGCCGTCATCGTGCTCGGTGCCGTGGTGCCCGCGCTGCCGCTGCTGTTCGCGATCGGCGTGCTGATCGGCTTCGGCGAGATCTCGGGGCCGTACGCGATCGCCTGCGCAGCGCTTGGCGCGCTGGCCGGCGATGCCAGCAGCTACTGGATCGGTTACCGCTGGGGCCCGCAGCTGCGCGCCACCTGGCCGTTCAGGAAATACCCGCAGCTGCTCGACCGCGCCGGGGTGCTGTTCCGCCGCAACGAGATCAAGGGCATCTTCATCGCCCGCTATGTCGGCCCGGTGCGCCCTTTCGTGCCCGCGATCGCCGGCATGTCGCGGATGCCCCTGCGGCGCTACGTACCCGCGAGCATCGTCGCCGCGATCTCGTGGGCGATGCTGTTCCTCGCCCCGGGTTGGCTGCTCGGCGAGGCCTACGACGCGGTGGCGGCGGTCGCCGATCGCCTGGCGCTGGTGGTCGCCGCGCTGCTGGCGGCGATCGCGCTGGCCTGGTCGCTGGTCCTCTATACCTATCGCTGGTTCGCCAACCACGCCGATGCGCTGCTGGCGCGCGCCCTGCGCTGGACCCGCGACCATCCGCGCCTGGGTCGCTACGCCGCCGCGCTGATCTCGCCCAACCGCCCGGAATCCGCCTCGCTGGCGCTGCTGGCCGCCTGCCTGCTCGCAATCGGCGTGGCCTGGTTCACCCTGCTGGCGACGATGCTGGCGCGCGGCGAGCCGCTGGCGCTGGACCTGCGCATCCACGACGCGATGTACGCGCTGCGCAATCCGCTGGCCGACCGGCTGATGGCCGGGCTGGCGTCGATCGGCGACCCGGTGGTCCTCGGCCTGCCGATCGCGCTGTCCACGCTGTGGCTGCTGTGGCGACGGCGCTGGATGGCGGCGGCGCACTGGCTGGCGGCGCTGGCCTTCGGCCTGGTGCTGACCGCGGCCCTGGAGGCGGCGATCGACATGCCGCGCCCGCCGACCGCGCTCAGCGGCTTCGGCTTCCCCTCGGTGGGCCTGACGATGACCACCATCACCTTCGGCTTCTTCGCCGTGCTGATTGCGCGCGAACTCCCCGGGCGGCAGCGGGTCTGGCCCTACCTGGTATCCGGCGCGGTGGTGGCGGTGCTGGGCTTCGCGCGGCTGTACCTGGGCGCGCACTGGCTGACCGACCTCGTGGGCGGGATGCTGCTGGGCATTGCCTGGCTGCTGGCGCTGGGCATCGCCTACCGCCGCCACGTGGCGCGCTCGTTCTGGATGCGGCCACTTGCAGGCCTGTTCTACGGCGCCTTCCTGCTGGCCGCGCTGTGGCACGCACCGCGGGCGGTGGATCCGTTGCTGGAGCGCTTCGCACCGCAGCCGGCACCGGCCAACATCGACCTGGACAGCTGGTGGCGAGACGGCTGGGCGGCCCTGCCCTGGCAGCGCAACGAACGCGACGCCAGCCGTCGCTGGCCGCTGGATGTGCAGGTCGCCGGGCCACTGCAGCCCCTTGAGGCGCACCTCGGCCAGCGCGGCTGGACCGTCCAGGCCCAGGCGGACTGGAGCGACACACTGCTGCTGCTTGACGATGACACCCCGGCGCTGGAGCAGAAGGTGTTGCCGGCCACCCTGGGCGCCAGCGCCGAAACCCTGCTGGCGCGCCGCACGCTCGATGACGGCCGCATCCTGGTGCTCCGCCTGTGGCACGCACCGCGACAGCCGCGCGACGGCACGCCGCTTTGGATCGGCACGGTCCAGACCCTCACCCACGCGCGCCCCTTCGACCTGTTCGGACTGTGGTCGCCCGACGCGGACACCAGCAGCGCCTACGCCCTGCTGCGCGAGGACCTCGCCGGATTCGATCTGCGGGAAGACCCGCACCCGGCGTCCGGCGAACAGGTGTTGCGCCTGCGGCTGCCCCTGGCGGCCGGAGCCGGGCCCTAGCCGATCAGCGCCAGCAGGCCCTCGAGCCGGGCGTGGGGATCGTCCATGGCCAGCAGTTCGACGCGCCGCTCTTCAGGCATCGGCAACAGTTCGAGCAGGCGCCAACCGACCCAGGCGGCATCCTGGAAACCCGGCTCGAAGCCGGGTGGCCGGCCGACCTGGTCGAAGATGCGTTCCAGCAGGGTGCCGAGCAGCGCGTGCTCGGGGCGCAGCCGGGCATGGGCGGGTTCGTCCGCGCGCCACTCCACTTCGGCCTCGACCAGGCCGCTGTCACGCACGGCCGTACGCGCGACGCGAAACCGGCGCGCGCCGCGTACGCGCAGGGTCAGCAGGCCGTCCTCATCGGTGCCGAAGTCCTCGATCAGCGCTTCGGTGCCGAACTTCGCCGGAACCGCGGGTGAGCCGACTTCGCTGCCCTCGGCGATCAGGCAAACGCCGAAGCCGCTGCCGCGCCGGCCGCATTCACCCACCAGGTCGAGGTAGCGCGGTTCGAACACGCGCAGGCCCAGCATCGCACCGGGCACCAGCACGGTCTGCAGCGGGAACAGCGGAAGCAGCGGAAGCAGCGGTGGATCGGCCATCGACCGCAGTTTACCCGCCGTGCGCGTCAAGGCCACGGCGAGACGGCCGCATCGTGCGACCTCAGTCGCCGCGCAGCATGCCGAGGAAGCGACGCGGCGCGCCGTCGAAGCCACCGTTGGACATGAACACCACATGGTCGCCTTCATGCACGAGGGCACGCAGGCTCGCCAGCAAGGTGTCCGCATCGGATACCGCAGTGCCCTGGCCGCGGAGCCCGCCGACCACGGCGCCCGCATCCCACTCCAGCCCGGCGCGATGGAGGAACACCACCGCATCGGCCAGCGCGAGCGAGGGCGCCAGCGCCTTCGCGTGCGCACCCAGGCGCATCGAGTTGCTGCGCGGCTCCATCGCCACCACGATCCGCCCGTCGCCGACGCGTGCCCGCAGGCCCTCCAGGGTCGTGGCGATGGCGGTGGGATGGTGGGCGAAGTCGTCATAGACGCTGATCCCGCCGGCCTCGCCGAGCAGCTCCATGCGTCGCTTGACGCTGCGGAAAGCCCCCAGCGCCGGCAGCACGGAGGCGACATCGACGCCAACCGCATCGCAGGCGGCAAGGGCGCCGAGCGCGTTCATCACGTTGTGGCGGCCGAGCAGCGGCCAGCGCACCTCGCCGACCTCGCGTCCGGCCTGCAAGACGGCGAATGCACTGCCGTCGTCGGCGAGCAGCCGCGCGCTCCAGTCCAGCGGCGCGCCCTGGCCCGCGTCCATGCCAAAGCGCACGACCGGCGTCCAGCAGCCCATGGCCAACACCTCGGCCAGGTGCGGGTCCTCGCCGTTGACCACCAGACGCCCCCGACCCGGGATCGTGCGCACGAAATGGTGGAACTGGCGCTGGATCGCGGCCAGGTCCGGGAAGATGTCGGCGTGGTCGAACTCGAGGTTGTTGAGCACCGCGACCAGCGGCCGGTAGTGCACGAATTTCGAGCGCTTGTCGAAGAAGGCGGTGTCGTATTCGTCGGCTTCGACCACGAAGGGGGAGTTTTCCAGGCCTTCGCGCCTGGCACCGTCGTGCATGCCGCCAACCCGCGCCGAGACCCCGAAATCCTCCGCCACGCCCCCGATCAGGAATCCGGGATGACGCCCCGCGGCCTCGAGCAGCCAGGCGAGGATCGTGGTGGTCGTGGTTTTTCCGTGCGTGCCCGCCACCGCGATCGTGTCGCGCCCCGGCAACACCTTGTCGCGCAGCCACTCCGCGCCGGAGGTATAGGCAAGCCCGTTGTCCAGCACGTGCTCCACCGCGGCATTGCCGCGCGACAGCGCGTTGCCGATCACCACCTGGTCGCAGTCGGCCGAAATATTGGCGGGGTCGTAGCCTTGGCGCAGTTCGATGCCGAGGCGCTCGAGCTGGGTCGACATCGGCGGGTACACCGCCTGGTCGCTGCCCTCGACCTCGTGGCCGAGCTCGCGCGCCAGCGCGGCCACGCCGCCCATGAAAGTGCCGGCGATGCCGAGGATATGCAGCTTCAAGGCGTCAGGACCGGTCGAGCGCCACCAGGATGCGGTCGAAGACCTCGTCGAGCGTACCGACGCCGTCGACCACGCCGAGCCTGCCGGCGTCGCGGTAGTAGCCGATCACCGGCGCGGTCTGCTCGTCATAGACCTGCAGGCGCTTGCGGACCGATTCGGGGTTGTCGTCGGAACGGCCTTCGGCCTGTGCGCGCCCGGCAAGGCGGTCGATCAGCAGTTCATTGTCGACCTCAAGCTGGATCGCGGCGTCCATCGGCTGGCCGATGCGCTGCAGCAGGGCGTCAAGCGCGGCCGCCTGGGCCAGGTTGCGCGGATAGCCGTCGAGGATGAAGCCATTGGCCACGTCGGCGCGAGAGAGCCGGTCCTCGAGCATGCCGAGCAGGATCGCGTCGGACACCAGCTCGCCGCGGGCCATCACCTCTTTCGCCTGCAGGCCCAGCGCGCTGCCGGCCTTGACCTCGGCGCGCAGCAGGTCGCCGGTCGACACGTGTGGCACCTGCAGGTGCTCCTTCAGGCGCGTGGCCTGCGTCCCTTTGCCGGAACCCGGCGCACCAAGCAGTACCAGTCGCATCGAACGCTCCATGTGGTCTCTGGGCGTGGACGGCGCGGGGCGTAGAATCCACCGCCTGCGGCCACGACCGCGCCAGCTTACCGTAATCACCCCCCGGCCCGAAGCCCCTTTCCAACGGACCCGAGATGCCCAAAGGTTGCCTGTTCTACGCCCAGTCCGGCGGCGTCACCGCCGTCATCAACGCCACCGCCTCCGCTGTGATCAGCGAGGCCCGCGCGCGCAAGGTGCGCGTGCTGGCCGGCCGCAACGGCATCCTCGGCGCCCTGCGCGAGGAGCTGATCGACACGTCGAAGGAGCCGGCGGCGGCGATCCGCGCCCTGGCCCACACCCCCGGCGGCGCCTTTGGCTCGTGCCGCTACAAGCTGAAATCACTGGACGAGGACCGCGCGAAGTACGAGCGCCTGCTCGACGTGCTGCGCGCCCACGACGTGCGCTGGTTCCTCTACAACGGCGGCAACGATTCCGCCGACACCGCCAACAAGGTCTCGCAGCTGGCCGCTGAGTTCGACTACCCGCTGACCTGCATCGGCGTGCCGAAGACGGTCGACAACGACCTGGTGGTGACCGACTGCTGCCCGGGCTTCGGTTCGGCGGCCAAGTACACCGCGGTCTCGGTGCGCGAGGCAGCGCTGGACGTCGCGGCGATGGCAGACACCTCGACCAAGGTCTTCGTCTACGAGGCCATGGGCCGCCACGCCGGCTGGCTGGCGGCCGCGGCGGGCCTCGCTGGCGACGGCCCCGATGCCGCGCCGCACCTGATCCTGTTCCCGGAGCGCGCCTACGACGAGGAGCACTTCCTGGCCCGGGTGCGCAAGGTCGTCGATCGCGTCGGCTACTGCGTGGTCGTGGCCAGCGAGGGCATCCGCACCGCGGACGGCCGCTTCGTGGCGGACGCGGGCGGCGGCAAGGACTCCTTCGGCCACACCCAGCTTGGCGGGGTCGCCTCGTACCTGGCGGGACGGGTGAAGGATCGCCTCGACCTGAAGGTGCACTGGACGCTGCCCGACTACCTGCAGCGCTCGGCGCGCCACATCGCCTCGAAGACCGATCTCGACCACGCCATGGCCGTGGGCAAGGCCGCGGTGCGCCTCGCGCTGGAGGGCCGCAACGCGACCATGCCGGCAATCGTCCGCACCTCCGACGCGCCCTATCGCTGGAAGATCGAGCCGGCGCCGCTGGCCCGGATCGCCAACCGCGAAAAGACCATGCCCAGGGGCTTCATCCGCCGCGACGGCTACGGCATCACGGCCGCGGCGAGAACCTATCTCGAGCCGCTGATCCGCGGCGAAGCCTACCCGCCCTACGGCCGCGACGGCCTGCCGAAGTACGTCACCCTGAAGAATGTCGCCGTTCCAAAGAAGCTGCCGACCTGGGAAGAATGAGTTCCTGCCCTCGGGGGTGGCGATAGCGATCGAGCGGGAGCCGCGTCAGCCGCCGGCGCAGGCCTTGCCTTCCACGCCCATCTCGGCGGCGTACATCGGGGTCGCCGCGATCCTGCCGGCGGCGGCGGCCTGCTTCGACTCTTCGATGTAGATCCGCGACTGGCCCTGGCCGTCCAGCTCCATCGTCTGGTCCACCGGCTTGCGCCACACGCGCACCACTGCCCGCCGCGAGGCGCACTCGGCGCTCGGCACCCTGAGCACATCGTTGAACACCCAGCCTGACGCGACCGACGGCCTGGCCTTGGCCGCGTCTACGAAGCGTGCGCGCGGCTGGCAGTTCGCGCTGGTGCGGACCACGGCGAAACGGTAGGGATCAGCGGCATCGCCGGTGAACGCACCCTCGATGCGTGCGCAGGCCTCCGGGATCTGGCGCAGCGTGTGGACCACGCCCACCGCCTGCGGTGCCGCCGCCGGCCGGCTGATCTCGGGCTTCGGGTCGGCGGCCAGCGCGGGCGCGGCGGCGAAGGCAAGCAGGCAGATGGCAGCGGCGGATCGCATCGCGGGACTCCTTGGGCCGGGGCGATGGTCAGGCTGGCATGCGGCGCCTGAATCCGCCCTGCCGCGGCGCGGCCCGCACGCGCTGCAGCGCGGCAATACCGGGCCCGGGGCGTATGCCATAGTCGGGTGGTTCCAGCTCCACTCAGATGCTATCGACCACACCCTGGGGAGGGATTCATGCTCGAGCAACAAGCTTTGTGGCTGGCACTTGCCTGTGCCGGCCTGGCGATCATCTACGGCATTGTTTCTGCGCGATGGATCCTTGCGCAGCCCGCGGGCAACGAGCGCATGCAGCAGATCGCGGCCGCGATCCAGGAGGGCGCCGGGGCCTACCTGCGGCGGCAATACATCACCATCGCCATCGTCGGCGTGGTGCTGTTCCTGGTCACCGGCTTCGTGCCGGCCCTCGGCTGGCCGACGGCCATCGGCTTCCTGATCGGCGCGGTACTCTCGGGCCTGGCCGGCTTCATCGGCATGTTCGTTTCGGTGCGTGCCAACGTGCGCACCACGCAGGCGGCGACCGTGGGCCTGAACGAGGCGCTGGCGGTCAGCTTCCGCGGCGGCGCGGTCACCGGCATGCTGGTCGTCGGCCTGGGCCTGCTGGGCGTGGCCGGCTACTTCATGTTCGTGGTCGGCGACGGCCGCGACGCGCTGGCGGTCGAGGCCGCGCTGCAGCCGATGATCGGACTTGCCTTCGGTTCCTCGCTGATCTCGATCTTCGCGCGGCTTGGCGGCGGCATCTTCACCAAGGGCGCCGACGTCGGCGCGGACCTGGTGGGCAAGGTCGAAGCCGGGATCCCCGAGGACGATCCGCGCAACCCGGCGGTGATCGCCGACAACGTCGGCGACAACGTGGGTGATTGCGCCGGCATGGCGGCCGACCTGTTCGAGACCTACGCGGTGACCATCATCGCCTCGATGCTGGTCGCCGGCATCAGCTTCGCGACCTACGGCTGGGCCGGCGTGGTGCTGCCGCTGGTACTGGGTGCGGCGTCCATCATCGCCTCGATCATCGGCACCTTCTTCGTCAAGGCGCGGCCGGGTGGCAAGATCATGAACGCGCTGTACCGCGGCCTGGGCGTGTCCGGCGTGCTGGCGGCGATCGCATTCTGGTTCATCACCGGCAGCATGTTCGAAGCCTCGCTGGCGCTGCCGCTGTTCTGGTGCGCGATCGTCGGCCTGGTGTTGACCGGCATGCTGGTGGTGATCACCGAGTACTACACCGCGACCGAGTACGCGCCGGTGCAGGACGTGGCGCGAGCTTCCGAGACCGGCCACGGCACGAACGTGATCGCGGGACTTGCGGTGTCGATGAAGTCGACCGCGGCACCGGTGATCGTGGTCGCGGCCGCGATCTGGTGCTGCTACGCAATCGCGGGCCTGTACGGCCTGGCGATCGCCGCCACCGCCATGCTGTCGATGGCCGGCATGATCGTGGCGCTCGACGCCTACGGCCCGATCACCGACAACGCCGGCGGCATCGCCGAGATGAGCGGCCTGCCGCCGGAGATCCGCGAGACCACCGACGCGCTCGACGCCGTCGGCAACACCACCAAGGCGGTGACCAAGGGCTATGCGATCGGTTCGGCGGGCCTGGCCGCGCTGGTGCTGTTCGCCGACTACGCGCACAAGCTGGAGGCCTCGGGCCGCGCGGTGAACTTCTCCATCGACAACCCGAACGTGGTGATCGGGCTGCTGATCGGCGGCATGATCCCCTACCTCTTCGGCGCGCTGGCGATGCAGGCCGTCGGCCGCGCGGCCGGTGCGGTAGTGGAGGAGGTGCGGCGCCAGTTCCGCGAGATCCCCGGGATCATGGAAGGCACCGGAAAGCCGCAGTACGACCGCGCGGTCGACCTGCTGACGCGCTCGGCGATCCGGGAAATGATCGTGCCTTCGCTGCTGCCGCTGGCCATTCCGATCATCGTCGGCCTGGTGCTGGGCGCGGACGCGCTCGGCGGCCTGCTGATGGGCACCATCGTCACCGGCCTGTTCCTGGCGATCTCGATGTGCACCGGCGGCGGCGCCTGGGACAACGCCAAGAAGTACATCGAGGAAGGCCACCACGGCGGCAAGGGCTCCGAGGCGCACAAGGCCGCGGTCACCGGCGATACCGTGGGCGATCCCTACAAGGACACTGCCGGCCCCGCCATCAACCCGCTGATCAAGGTGACCAACATCGTGGCCCTGCTGTTGGTGCCGCTGCTCTAGGCGATACCTGAGACGGCACATTCCTGCGCGGGGCATCCCACGCAGGAGCAGAAAAGCGGCCCCTGCGGCCGCTTTTCTTTGGCTCTTCTCCGGGCTGCGGGGGTGATGGCTTGCAGCTGGGGCGTTGATGCGCGTCTGGGGATGGTCGCCGTTCCGTTGGGGTCCGCGCGGCCCGTCCCGCGCACAGGGGGTGTGCTGCGCCGGCGTCTCCGCGTCCTGCTACCAGCGCCGGGCGCCGGCCATCCATGGCCGGCTCTCCGCACACCCCCTGTGCGCGGGACGGGCTCCGGTCCTTCTTCGGCTTCGTGACGGAGATCAAGAGCGTCGCGGCTGGGACGCTCCTGGTCGTTACGAACCGACCGGTTCCACCTCAACGCTGCGACTTTGCCCTCCGCCAGATCGCCAAACAGGTCGGGGCCGCGGCGGGCAGTGCAAACCCCAACGAAAGACGCGACGCCGCGCCAACACACCAACCGCACGGCATCGCCCCGAACGTCACGCGTCCTCGAACGTCCCCGCCGCCATGTCGAACCACGGCGTGCAAAGCAGCTGCTGGTGCTCGACGACGCTGAAGGGCGCCGACCACACCGCCACGTCGCCTGCCGACGTTGCCGACCTGAACCCCGCCTCGTCGAAGGGCAGCACGCCCAGGCACCAGCGCACCCGGGCGGCGGTGGCGACCAGCGACAGGTCGATGTCGAAGCCGGCATCCAGGCTTTCACCGGGGCCGAGCTTCGTGGCCAGCGGCGTCGGCGGCGACGTCGGCGCGGGGTGCGGCAGCGGCTGCGCCGCATGCGAAAGCGTCAGGCCGTCCTCGCCGTCTTCCACCCTCGGCGCCGGCACATCGCCGGCGACCAGGCGCTTGGTCAGCACCGAGTGGCTGTCGCCGCGGTCGAACACGGCAAGCGGCGCGTCGCCGGTATTGCTGATGCGGTAGCGCACCGCCAGGCGCTGGCCATCGGGATCGAAAGCGGCCTCGAGCATGGCGCCCTCTCCACTGACGCTTGTGCGCGCCACCCGCTCTTCTTCATTCACGGCTTCGGACTCCATTTGTGGCTGGGCGGCGGCGGGATGCGGGATCACTGCGGCCGTCGACAGGACGGCGGCCAGGATGCCGCCCGCGCGCTGGATCATGTTCAGGGCCATGCCTCACCTGTGTCCTCGTTGGTTCCACTCAGGATGACCGAAAGCGCGCAGCCTGCGGTGAACGCAGGCTGCGCGGGAACGATCGTCAATCCGGGGATGATCAGAACTCGATCGCGTAGCTCGGGCGGTCCGGCATGCCCAGCTCCTCGCGGATGCCGTTCTCGGTCAGGTGGTCAGGGTTGGCGGTGGTCGGCGCGGTGGAGCGATCGCCATCGAAATCAAAGGCGGGGGCGCTGGTCTCCAGGCCCACGGCCTGGCGCTCGGCGTTGGCGGTGCCGTTGTCAGGGCCCGGGCCGGTGTACTCACCAGGCTGGAAGGTGCCGTTCACGCCGTTATAGGCATGCGACATCTCGTGGTAAAGCACGACCACGGGGGCCGGGAAGGCGTCCATGTGGAAGGAGGGGTTGTAGACGATGTCGACGTTGCCGCCGGCGCCGGCGCGACCGTTCACGATGTCGGCGTCGCGGCTGAAGGTCTGGGCATAGCCGTTCTGCTCGTTGGCCAGCTCCTTGATCGTGACCATGTTGCCCTTCACGTCGGCGGCCTTGTCGAACTCGGCCAGCATCTGCTGGCCCACCGGGGAGGCGCGCAGGAAGTCGAGCTCGGCCTGGATGCGCTGCACGAAGCCTTCCGAACCCTCGACCTTGATGGTGTGGCCGGCATTGGCGTCGATGGCGACGTTGAGTACCGTCGGCTTGCTGCCGGTCGCGGAATTGATCAGGTCGCCGACCTCGGCATAGACGGTGGCGTTGGCGCCCGCAGCGTCGACGGTATCGTCGCCGGCACCGGTGTAGACGGTGCTCTTGCCCTCGCCCACGGCGATGCGGTCGTTGCCCGTGCCACCGGACAGGATGTCGCTCTTGCCGGCGCCCTGGATCATGTCGTCGCCGGCGCCGCCCTCGATGAAGTTGGTGCCCGAGCCGGCGGTGATCTCGTCGTTGCCGTCGGCGCCGTGGATGATGTTGACGCCATCACCGCCGACCAGGACATCGTCGCCGCTGCCGCCGAAGATGTCGTCGCGACCGGCACCGGAGAAGATCGTGTCATTGCCGCGCCCGCCGTCGATACGGTCGTCGCCGGCACCGGTGGTGATGGTGTCGTCGCCATCGCCGCCTTCAACCACGATGTTGACCTTGACGTTGGGCGCCACCTCGATGACGTCGTCGCCGGCGCCGGCGCGGATGGTCAGCTCCTGCCCGCGGTCCAGGCGGACCTCGTAGCTTTCGCCGTTGATGTTCACGTCGAGCGTGCCGTCGTCGCGCTGCTTGACGCCGAAGCTGTCATCGCCGGCGCCGGTGGTGAACACCAGCTGGTCGCTGCTGACCTGGTTCCATGCGTCGATGGTGCGCTCGCGCGCCACCTCCACGCCCTTGTCCGAATGCAGCGGATCCACCACGATCGGCTTGCCGTCCACGGTGCTGCGCTGGCTGCGCTCGGCGGGATTGTCGGAACCACCGTCGATCTTCTGGCCTTCAGCCTGGGGCGAGTCCAGGTCGGCGTCCACGACGTCGCTGCCGCCCACGTCGACCGGCCGCGGCGCCGGGGCATCGCTGCCCAGGGCTTCGGCACCGTGGTCGTGCTGGTGCGGGGCGTCGGGGTTGTTCCAATAGCCCGCGCGCTCGAACTGGGCCATGGCGCTGACGCCGGGGTCGAAACTGGCGGACTGGATGCTCATACGGAGGTCTCTGCTTGTGGATACGGTGCCGTACTGTGTAACCGGACCGTCACCGACACCAAGCTGGGGCGTACCCCACCTCGGGTCTGCCCGCCTCCTGTTCATCCCCCACGCGTCACCTGCGACGCCCTTTGCTGCGTCGCAACAGCGACGCGTAGAATGGACGCCTTCCCTTACGCGGCAGCGGCCCATTCCGGTTCGCCCGCACCACTGGAGCACCCATGGGCCTGGATCATGTGACCACCGGCAAGAGTCCGCCGGACGAAATCAACGTCATCATCGAGATCCCCAAGGACGCCGAGCCCGTCAAGTACGAGGTCGACAAGGAGTCCGGGGCGATCTTCGTCGACCGCGTGCTGTCGACCCCCATGCGCTACCCCTGCAATTACGGCTACGTGCCCAACACCGTCTGCGGCGACGGCGACCCGGCCGACGTGATGGTGATCCTGCCGCTGCCGCTGGTGCCGGGCTCGGTGATCCGCTGCCGCCCGGTGGGCGTGCTGAAGATGACCGACGAGGCCGGCAGCGACGAGAAGCTGCTGGCGGTGCCGGAGCCGAAGGTGTTCGCCGGCTACGCGCACATCCACGACATCGACCAGGTATCCGGGCACTGGCTGGAGCGCATCGGCCACTTCTTCGAGCACTACAAGGACCTCGAGAAGGGCAAGTGGGTCAAGATCGAGGGCTGGGGCAACGCCGCCGAGGCCAAGGGCCTGCTGCTCGAGGCGATCGAGCGCTACCGCACCGCGTAACAGGCGCCAGACATGGGCCCGGCAACGGAGCCCCGAAAAGTCGCCGGCAAGCCGGGTTTCCCGGATTGCCGGCGCTCAGTCCCGGCTGCGCCCGCGCTGGCGCACGATACTCAGCGCGATCAGCCGTGACACCACGGCTGCGATATAGCCCACGCCCGCGAACTGCTCCAGCATCACCAGCACCCGCGCATATGGCGTCAGCGGCATGATGTCGCCGTTGCCGGTGCCCGACAGCGTCGAGAAGCTCAGGAACAGCAGCTCGATCCAGCGCCGCGGCCGCTCCGGCTCGACCAGGCCGGTGAAGCTGGCCGGCAGGATCGCCTGGCAGACCAGGAAGGCATAGGCGAAGCCCCAGGCCAGCAGGGTGAACGCCGCGGCGGCCGCGAACAGCTCGTCGACGGTGACCGTGTGGTCTTCGAGCATGTACACGATCAGCGCGCCGGCGGCGTAGAAGTAAAGCACTGACTCCAGCGCGGCCGAAGCCACCGCGAGCAGCGGCAGGTCGAACCCGATCGCGGCGCCGGCCAGCAGCATCGCGGGCACCGCCAGCGCCCATGCGAATCCGTTCGCGGCGTGGCTGCGCGAGACCACCCAGACCGCCAGCGGCACCGCCACCAGGGTGAACGCGCTGAACAGCACGCGGCTTTCGCTGCCGTCCATCAGCGGATAGAGCAGCAGGCTGACCAACTGCACAGCCAGGAGCAGCGCCGAGGGATGCCTCGCCGCGGCCGCGGACCAGCGCATCGGATTGCGGAGGATGTTGACCATCGGCGGAGTGTGCCGCGCCGGGGCCGCGTGCGCACGCATGGCGCGCGGCGCCCACCCTCGGGCAGGCACCAGCTGTCCGCGCCGGCATGCGCTCCCTAGGCTTCATGGCTCCCCCGAACACGAGGCGCCGCACGTGATGGATGTCACCCAAGCCCTTTCACCGGCAAGCCAATGGTCGTTGGCGTCGCTGCAGCAGCCGTCCAGCCGCACGGCCATGGCCGCGGCAGCGGATCCCGATGCCGATCTCGTATCCCACATCCAGGACCTCGCCGACGGCGGCGACATCGAAGGTTTCCTGGGGCAGGTGCGGGACGCGATCTCCCTCGCCGGCGGCGACCAGACCTTCGGCGAGCATCTCGACCCGCTGCTGGGCCGCATCCGCGATGCGCTGGGCGAACTCGACACGAGCCAGCTTCCGCGCGCCGAGCGCAACGCGGTCGAGGCCACGGTCAACGAACTCGACGCCCACTTGGGCGTCGATGATGTCGATGGTCCGGATGTCCCGGATGGTCCCGACGCGCCCGGCCAAGTTCCCGGCGGCGGCCTCCAGGCCCACGAGGACGCCGGCGGCCACCTGATCGAGCGCCACGTCGGCAAGAGCGAGGAGTGGCTGGTCGATCGCGTGCGCAACGACAACATCAGCGCCGCCTCCAGCTTCCGCGACATCGAGGAAGCAGAGCACTTCGTGGCCGCCACCCTGTCCGAGCACCAGGGCCGCATCGACGCCTGGGTCGACGGCCAGGGCGGCAACCGTCTGGTGATCGACGCCAGCTTCGACGCCACCACCGGCATCTCGGTCAAGCGCGGCGACAGCAGCGCCGAAGACGTGTTCTCGGTGCGCCTGGTGCTGGAGCGCTCGGACCGGCTCGATACCGGGTATCGCATCGTCACCGGCTATCCTTCGACGCCCTGA
Organism: Luteimonas sp. A537; assembly: GCF_054052065.1. NCBI lineage: Bacteria > Pseudomonadati > Pseudomonadota > Gammaproteobacteria > Lysobacterales > Lysobacteraceae > Luteimonas > Luteimonas renzhihongae. The sequence goes on along the minus strand of NZ_JBSVRH010000003.1, from coordinate 468,006 downwards.
TCACGATCCCGAGGCCCCTGCATGAGCGACACCCCCGCGCTTGAGAACTTCCTGTCCGCCTATTTCCACCAGGACTGGGCGATGGAACACGACACGGCCACCGGCGTGGTCGATGCCTATCTGGGCAGCGAAGCCGACGCGGAGATCATTGCCGTGCGCGACGATCTTTCAAAACTGGCGGGTGAAGGCCTTGACGAAGCCGCGCTTGGCGCGCGCATGCAGTCCTTGGGCAGCGAATACGACCCGAGCCGCGACGGCGGCAACTGGCAGGGCTGGCTGGCGTCCCTGCAAGCCGCCTTTACGCGCTGATCGGCGAAACGCCGGCCGTCTCGCGGCGGCGGCGGACTCCTGCTCCCGGGCAGGGCTGCGCCCGGGCAACAGCCGGCTCAGCGCGCTCCCGCGCGGTGCGGATACGCCGCAAAGATCTCGGCGATCGTGCTGTCGATGGCCGCATCGCGCTGGAGGGGATCCTGGTTGCGCGTGACCCGACCCACGGCGATGCCTTCCCAGACCAGGGCATTGCGGCCCGCATCCACCAAGTCGATGTTCATCGTGCCCTCGGTGTAGCGGCTGACGGTGGTGCGCTCGTTCCAGTACGGCATGGCCACGTAGCCACGGTGCCGGTAGCTGTAGTAGTAGGCGTAGTCGACGTCGGGAATGGTGCTGACGTCGGTGCGCTGCTGCATGTAGGCGTTGATGTTGAGCCACAGGTCGGGATCCTGTTCGCTGTAGCGGTAGCCGCGTGATTCCATCTGCGCGCGCGCCGCGGCCTTCATCCGGCCGCTGACCAGACTGGCGTAGCCCTCGCGCTCGATCGCCAGCGGCGAATAGAAGGCGAAGGTCCGGTAGGCGGAGAAGTCCGCACGCGGATCGGAATCCGAACTGATGCGTGGACCCGTGGCGCAGGCGGTGAGCAGGCCCAGAAGAATCGCGGCCAGCAGCCAGCGGAATGACGGTCGGATGCGTGCCATGGCGAACCTCCTTTCGCGGGTGCTTGGACGCTAGCATGCGGCCGGCCGCGCGCATGTGATGCGGGGCGCCTGGAGGCGCCCCGCCGTCCGGTTGGTTTCCCTTCGTTCAGTCGCGGCGGTAGACCTCGGCCCCCGCCGCCCTGAACTCGGCGGCCTTGTCGGCCATGCCCGCCTCCAACGCGGCGGCCTCGTCGATCTCCCGTCCGGCGGCGTAGTCCCGCACGTCCTGGGTGATCTTCATGCTGCAGAAGTGCGGACCGCACATGGAACAGAAGTGGGCCAGCTTGTGTGCATCCTTGGGCAGGGTCTCGTCGTGGAACTCTTTTGCCTTCTCCGGATCCAGGCCGAGGTTGAACTGGTCTTCCCAGCGGAACTCGAAGCGCGCCTTGCTCAGGGCGTTGTCGCGCACCTGGGCACCGGGATGACCCTTGGCCAGGTCGGCGGCGTGCGCCGCGATCCGATAGGCCATGATCCCGTCGCGCACGTCCTGGCGGTTGGGCAGGCCCAGGTGCTCCTTGGGCGTCACGTAGCAGAGCATGGCGGTGCCGAACCAGCCGATCATGGCCGCACCGATCGCGCTGGTGATGTGGTCGTAGCCCGGGGCGATGTCGGTGGTCAGCGGGCCCAAGGTGTAGAACGGCGCCTCGCCGCATTCGGCCAGCTGCTTGTCCATGTTCTCCTTGATCAGCTGCATCGGCACGTGCCCCGGGCCTTCGACCATGCATTGGACGTCGTGCTTCCAGGCGATCTTCGTGAGCTCGCCCAGTGTTTCGAGCTCCGCGAACTGGGCGGCGTCGTTGGCATCGGCGATGCAACCCGGGCGCAGACCGTCACCCAGCGAAAAGGCCACGTCGTAGGCCTTCATGATTTCGCAGATGTCCTCGAAGTGTTCGTAGAGGAAGCTTTCCCTGTGGTGCGACAGGCACCACTTGGCCATGATCGAGCCGCCGCGGCTGACAATGCCGGTGACACGCTTCGCGGTCAGCGGTACATGGCGCAGCAGGACGCCGGCGTGGATGGTGAAGTAGTCCACGCCCTGCTCGGCCTGTTCGACCAGCGTGTCGCGGAAGATCTCCCAGCTCAGCTCCTCGGCGCGGCCGTCGACCTTCTCCAACGCCTGGTAGATCGGCACCGTGCCAATGGGCACCGGCGAGTTGCGGATGATCCACTCGCGGGTCTCGTGGATGTGCTTGCCGGTGCTGAGGTCCATGACGTTGTCCGCGCCCCAGCGGATCGCCCAGACCAGCTTTTCAACCTCTTCCGCGATACCGGAGCTCACGGCGCTGTTGCCGATGTTGGCGTTGATCTTGGTGAGGAAGTTGCGGCCGATGATCATCGGCTCGCTTTCGGGGTGGTTGATGTTGCAGGGCAGGATGGCGCGACCGCGCGCGATCTCGTCGCGCACGAATTCCGGCGTGATCCGCGCCGGGATCGACGCCCCGAACGACTGCCCCGCGTGCTGCGCCAGCAGCGGCCCCCCTCCCTTGCCAACCACCCCACCCGTAGGGGCGACTATAGCTGCGACCTCCGCATCTGTAGGAGCAGCTATGGCTGCGATCTCTCCACCGGCTCGCAGTTGCATCTCCTCCAACAACTTGTCCAGCCGCTGGTTCTCGCGGATCGCGACGTACTCCATCTCCGGAGTGACGATGCCGCGCCGCGCGTAATGCATCTGGGTGACGTTGGCGCCGGCCCTGGCCCGCAGCGGCAGCGCGCGCGACGAGAATCGCACCGCGTCAAGGCGGGCATCGACCTCGCGCGCGCGGCCGAAGGCGGAGCTCAGCGCATCCAGGTGCTCGGTGTCGCCGCGCTCGGCGATCCAGCCAGCGCGCCTCGCCGGCAGACCGCCGGAAAGGTCGATGTCGGCGTCCGGGTCGGTATACGGCCCCGAGGTGTCGTATACGGGGATCGACGGGTTGTCCTCGCCACCGAACAGGGTCGGGGTCGCGGTCTGCACGATCTCGCGCATGGCCACCTGCAGGTCGGGGCGCGAACCCTCGACGAAGACCTTGCGCGATCCGGAGATCGGGCGGGTGACGGATTGGGAAAGCTGTTGCGCCTGCTGCTGCAGGGGCGAAGGCACTGCGTTCATCGGCATCGTCCTGTGGGTGCCGCGGGAGGCTCCCGCGTGCTGGACGAAGCGAAGGCGCAGCAGCCCCACCGGGACCGGTGGCGCTGTCGCGAAGCTTCCCTACGGCGGTATAAACCGCATCAGGTTCGAAGGGTCTGTCTCAACCACGCCGTGCCGGCCGCGGTACCCCCGCTTCGGCTGCCATTTGAGCACGGCGTACGCTGTCCGCCAATGTCCAGCAGCCCTCGGGCGATGTCTGTGGGAGCGGCTATAGCCGCGAACGATCTTTTCCCAGCCCGGATCGTGGCTATAGCCGCTCCCACAGATTTCCCGCGACCACGAGCCACGGGGTGCCGCCAACCGGGATAGCGGACCTTCAGCGCAGGGTGGCGTTGAGCCTGGCAAGCGCGGCGCTCCCCGGCCCGAGTTCCCCGGGGCCGAGCGCGTTGAGCGGCGTTGCGACCGTGCCCAGGTGGCTGTGCAGGTCGCCGGCTTCGGGATCGACGTAGAGCAGGCCGGTGGCAACCTCGCCGCGTGCCTGGCGCTGGTGAATCAGGTTCAGCGCACCGATCCGGTCGCGCGGGTCGTAGCCGGCGTCGAGCTTGTGCAGGCGCAACACGCTGCCGTCGTGCTGGGCCACATCGATCGTGCTGCCGGCGGCCTGTTCGACTTCGATCGCCGCGCGCGGCGGCATCACGTCGAGCCGGTTGACGGCATCGTTGTGCTCGCGCACGTAGTCGTAACTCTTGGTGCTTCCGGCGTGGTTGTTGAACGCGACGCAGGGGCTGATCACGTCGATGAACGCCGCGCCGCGATGCGACAGCGCACCCTTGATCAGCGGCACCAGCTGCTGCTTGTCGCCGGAGAAGCTGCGCCCGACGTAGCTTGCGCCAAGCTGCAGCGCCATGGTCACCAAGTCCAGCGGGCTGTCGGCGTTGGCCACGCCGCGCTTGGACACCGAGCCCTGGTCGGCAGTGGCCGAAAACTGGCCCTTGGTCAGGCCGTAGACACCGTTGTTCTCGACGATGTAGGTCATGTTCACGCCGCGGCGGATGGCATGCACGAACTGGCCGATGCCGATCGAGGCCGAGTCGCCATCGCCGGAGACGCCGAGGTAGGTAAGCGTGCGGTTGGCGAGGTTGGCGCCGGTCAGCACCGAAGGCATGCGTCCGTGCACGGTGTTGAAGCCGTGCGACTGGCCGAGGAAATAGTCCGGAGTCTTGGAGCTGCAGCCGATGCCCGACAGCTTGGCGATGCGGTGCGGCTCGATGTCGAGTTCCCAGCAGGCCTGGATGATCGCCGCCGAGATCGAGTCGTGGCCGCAGCCGGCGCACAGGGTGCTGATCTTGCCCTCGTAGTCGCGGCGGGTGAAGCCGATGGCGTTGCAGCGCAACGTCGGATGGTGGAGCGCGGGCTTGGCAAGATAGGTCATGCCACGTTTTCCTGTCTGGCTTCGAGCTGCATATGCGCCTGGATCGCGCCGGAAATGAAGCGCGCGGTGATCGGCGTGCCGTCGTAGTGCAGCACCGCGGGCAGCCGCGCCGGATCGATGTCGAAGGCGTCGATCAGCAGCAGGCGCAGTTGGGCGTCGCGGTTCTGTTCGACCACGAACACCTGTTCATGGGCGTCGATGAACCCGCGTACGGAATCCGGGAACGGGTATGCACGCACCCGCAACGTATCGAGCGCGATGCCGGCGTCGCGCAGCTGTTCGATCGCCTCGGCCATCGCCGGGCTGGTGGACCCGTAGAAGATCACGCCGAAGCGCGCAGGCAGCGCCGCCTGCCCGACAATCGGCTGCGGCAACAGGGCCTTGGCGGTGTCGAACTTCTGCAGCAGGCGCTGCATGTTGTAGACATAGTCAGCGCCGCGCTCCGAATACTGCGCGTGCGGGTTGCGCGAGGTGCCGCGGGTGAAATACGCGCCCTTGCCGGGATGCGTTCCGGGCCAGGTGCGCCAGGGAATGCCGTCGCCGTCGACGTCCTTGTAGCGCGCGAACTCGCGCCCGGAATCGAGCATTTCGGCGGTCATCACCTTGCCGCGGTCGTAGACGCGCGCGTCGTCCCATTCAAAGGGTGCGCACAACCGCTGGTTCATGCCGATGTCGAGATCGCTCATCACGAACACCGGCGTCTGCAGCCGGTCGGCGAGATCGAACGAAGCGGCGGCGAAGTCGAAGCACTCGCGCGGATCCTCCGGAAACAACAGTACGTGTTTGGTGTCGCCATGCGAGGCGTGCGCGCAGGCCAGCACGTCGGACTGCTGGGTGCGGGTGGGCATGCCGGTGGACGGGCCGCCGCGCTGCACGTTGATGATCGTCACCGGGATCTCGGCGAAGTAGGCCAGGCCGATGAACTCGTTCATCAGCGACACGCCGGGCCCCGAAGTGGTGGTGAACGCGCGCGCGCCGTTCCAGCCGGCGCCGACCACCATGCCGATCGAAGCGATCTCGTCCTCGGCCTGGATCATCGCGTAGCGCGCCCCGCCCTCGTCGTCGACGCGGAATTTCTGGCAGTACTTCTGGAAGCCCTCGGCCAGCGACGACGACGGCGTGATCGGGTACCAGGCACAGACCGTGGCGCCGCCGTAGACGCAGCCCAGGGCCGCGGCGTCGTTGCCCTCGACGAAGATCCGGTCGCCAACCGCGTCCGCCTGCTGCACGCGCAGGCCGATGGGGCGCGGCAGGTGCTCGCGTACCCAGTCGCGCCCCAGGTCCAGCGCCTGGATATTGGGCGCTTGGAGCTTCGGTTTGCTCTTGTACTGCTCGCCGATCAGGGCCTCCACCACCGCCGGGTCGATGTCCAGCAGCGCCGACAGCGCGCCCACGTACATGATGTTCTTGAACAGCTGGCGCTGGCGCGGATCGTCCCAGGCGGCGTTGCACATTTCGGTCAGCGGCACGCCGATGACGTTGATGTCGTCGCGCAGGCGCGAGCGCGACAGCGGCCTGCTGCTGTCGTAGAACAGGTAGCCCCCAGGCTCGATCTCGGCGACATCGACATCCCAGGTCTGCGGGTTCATCGCCACCATCATGTCGACGCCGCCGCGGCGCCCCAGCCAGCCGCGCTCGCACACCCGCACCTCGTACCAGGTCGGCAGCCCCTGGATGTTGGACGGGAAGATGTTGCGCGGGCTGACCGGCACGCCCATGCGCAGGATCGCCTTGGCGAAGAGCTCGTTGGCCGAAGCCGAGCCGGAGCCGTTGACGTTGGCGAACTTGACCACGAAATCATTGACCGACTGCAGCGGCGAATACCCGGGGGTCATGCCGCCTCCTTCTTCCTGGCGCCGCGGCGGTCGCCGCCGGCATGGGTCTCCAGCAGCAGGAACTTCTGCATGTCCCAGGCGCCGGTGGGGCAGCGTTCGGCGCACAGGCTGCAGTGCAGGCAGACGTCCTCGTCCTTGACCATCACCCGCGGCGTCTTCAGCGGCCCGGACACATACAGATCCTGTTCGAGGTTCAAGGCCGGTGCGGTCAGCCGCGTACGCAGCTCTTCTTCCTCGCCGTTGGCGGTGAAGGTGATGCAGTCGGTCGGGCAGATGTCGACGCAGGCATCGCACTCGATGCATTTTTCGGCGGTGAACACCGTCTGCACGTCGCAGTTGAGGCAGCGCTGGGTTTCCTTCCACGCGGTCGCCGCGTCGAAGCCGAGCTCGACCTCGATGTGCATGCTGTCGAGCTTCTTCGCCGCCTCCGACCACGGCACCGCGAAGCGCTCGTCGGGCGAGACCGCGTTGTCGTACTGCCACTCGTGGATGCCCATCTTCTGCGATTCCAGCCAGGTGCCGGGCGCCGGACGGATGCGCACGTCATCTCCGTTGAGCAGGCGGTCGATCGAGATCGCCGCGGCATGGCCGTGCGCCACCGCCCAGATGATGTTCTTGGGCCCGAACGCGGCGTCGCCGCCGAAGAACAGCTGCGGCAGCGTCGACTGGTGGGTCACCTTGTCGACCACCGGCATGCCCCACTCGTCGAAGTCGATGCCGAGGTCGCGTTCGATCCACGGGAAGGCATTCTCCTGGCCGACCGCGACCAGCACTTCGTCGCAGGGGATCACGTCATCGGGCTCGCCGGTCGGCACCAGCCTGCGGCGGCCGCGCCCGTCGTACTCGGCGCGCACGCGCTCGAAGCGCATGCCCGTGAGCCTGCCGCTGGCGTGCTCGAAGGCCTTGGGCACGCGGCAGTCGAGGATCGGGATGCCCTCATGCATCGCGTCCTCTTTCTCCCACGGGCTGGCCTTCATTTCGTCGAAGCCCGAGCGCACCACGACCGTCACGTCTTCGCCGCCCATCCGGCGCGCCGAGCGGCAGCAGTCCATCGCGGTATTGCCGCCGCCCAGCACCAGCACCCGGCGGCCGACGCGGGTGACGTGACCGAAATAGACCTTCGCCAGCCAGTCGAGGCCGACATGGATGCTGTCCGCGCATTCCTGCCGGCCGGGCAGGTCAAGGTCGCGCCCGCGCGGCGCGCCGCTGCCGACGAAGACCGCATCAAAGCCCTGCGCCAGCAGCGACTTCATCGATTCGATGCGCGTGTCGCCGACAAATTTCACCCCCAGGTCGAGGATGTAGCCGGTCTCCTCGTCGATCACCTCTTCCGGCAGGCGGAAGCGCGGCACCTGGGTGCGCATGAAGCCGCCGGCCTTCGGATCGGCTTCAAATATCGTGATGTCGTAGCCCAGCGGCGCCAGGTCGCGGGCCACGGTCAGCGACGACGGCCCCGCGCCGACGCAGGCGATGCGCCGGCCGTTGCCCTCCGCCGGCACCTTGGGCATGCGCCCGCGGACATCGCCCTTGTGGTCGGCGGCAACGCGCTTGAGGCGGCAGATCGCCACCGGCTCGGGCTTGTCGCGCATCGACGGCGGACCGTTGTTTTCCTCGACCCGGCCGCGGCGGCAGGCCGGCTCGCAAGGGCGGTCGCAGGTGCGGCCAAGGATGCCCGGAAACACGTTGCTCACCCAATTGACCATGTACGCGTCGGCGTGGCGGCCGGCGGCGATCAGGCGGATGTATTCGGGAACCGGGGTGTGCGCGGGACATGCCCACTGGCAGTCGACGACCTTGTGGAAGGTGTCGGGATTGCGGATATCGGTCGGCTTCACTGCGACCCTCGCTGCTGGCTGGCCGGACGCGCCGGTCGTCGCTCGCGCGGACAGTCTAGGCGCAAGCGCGCGCAGGTCTTGCCGCGCCGCAGCAAGGCCGCGCTGCGCGCCGCGGTGCGGGATGGGACAATCCCGGGCATGACCCTCGACCATCGGCAGGCCCGCGCGTTCGCCCCCGCAAGCGTCGGCAACATCGGCGTCGGCTTCGACCTGCTCGGGCACGTCATCGAAGGGCCGCGCGACGTCGCCACCGTACGCGTCATTGAAGAGCCCCTGGTTCGCGTGGATGCCGTGCGCGGGGCGGTGCGCGGTATCGAGGGGATTCCGCTGGACGCCGCGGCCAACACCGCCGGGCGTGCGCTGATGGCGCTGCGCGAGGCGCTGGGACTTGGCCACGGCTTCGCGATCGAACTCGACAAGGGCATCCCGCTGGGCTCGGGACTCGGCGGCTCGGCGGCGTCCTGCGTGGCCGCCCTGGTCGCGGCGAACACCCTGCTTGGGCAGCCGCTCTCGCGCGAAGCGCTCTACCCGTTCGCGCTGGAAGGCGAGTGGGCGTCGACCCACAGCCGCCAGGGTGACAACGTCGGCCCGATGCTGCTCGGCGGCGTGGCGCTGGCCACCCCCACGCGGCTGCTGCGCCTGGAGGTTCCGGATTGGCTGCACTGCGTAGTCGTGCAGCCGGATCTGGTGCTGGAAACGCGGCGCGCGCGCGCGGTCCTGGCCGAGCCCTATCCGCTGCCACAGGTGGTCGCGCACTCCACGCACCTGGCGCTGTTCCTGACCGGGCTGGCGCGGGGCGATGCCACCCTGATCGGCGAAGGCCTGCGCGACGTGCTGGTGGAGCCCCGGCGCGCGCCGCTGATCCCGGGCTTCGCCGCGGTCAAGCAGGCCGCGCTCGACCACGGCGCACTCGGTGCCAGCATCTCCGGCGGCGGTCCCGCGTGCTTCGCGTGGTTCGCATCGCGGGCGGCGGCGGAAGCGGCGGCGCCCGCGATGGTGGCGGGTTTCGCAGGCGCCGGCGTGGCCGCGCAGGCGCATGTGTCGCCCGTGGCAGGGCCGCGCGCGGAGCTGCTCATCCGCACCGGCCCCTGCGCCCACTCCGACCCGCGCTTGCTGTAGGAGCGGCTACAGAAGCGATGGATCGGATGAGGGCTGCGCAGGTTCTTCGCGGCGCACCCGGAACCACGCCGCGTACAGCGCCGGCACGAACACCAGGGTCAGCACGGTGGCCACTGTCAGTCCGCCCATGATCGCCACCGCCATCGGCCCGAAGAACACGCTGCGTGACAGCGGGATCATCGCCAGGATCGCGGCCAGCGCGGTCAGCACGATCGGGCGGAAGCGGCGCACGGTGGCATCGATCACCGCGTCCCAGCGCGCGTGCCCGGCGTCGATGTCCTGCTGGATCTGGTCGACCAGGATGATCGAGTTGCGCATCACCATGCCCGCCAGCGCGATCGTGCCGAGCAGGGCCACGAAGCCGAAGGGCACGCGAAACACCAGCAGGAACAGCACCGCGCCCACCAGCCCCAGTGGGGCGGTGGCGAAGACCATCGCGCTGCGCGAGAAGCTGCGCAGCTGCAGCATCAACAGCGTCGCCACCGCGAACAGGAACAGCGGCATGCCCGCGGCGATCGAGTCCTGGCCGCGCGCGGAATCCTCCATCGTGCCCCCGGTCTCCAGCAGGTAGCCGGGCGGCAGCGCGTCGCGGATGCCTTCCAGCCCGGGCAGCAGCTCCGACACCACCGTCGCCGGCATCGCATCGCCGCGCACGTCGGCACGCACGGTCACCGTCGGCAGGCGGTCGCGGTGCCAGATGATGCCGTCCTCGAAGGCGTATTCCAGCCGCGCCACCTGCGACATCGGGATCGGCTTGTCGTCGGCGCCGTGCACGGTGAGGCTGCCAAGCTGGTCGAGCGCGGTGCGCTCGTCGACGGGTCCGCGCATCACCACTTCGATCAGCTCGTTGCCCTCGCGGTACACGCCCACCGCCTGGCCCGACAGCGAGGCCGACAGGAACCGCGCCAGCTGCTGCGAGTCGACGCCCAGCACGCGCGCGCGCTCCTGGTCGATCACCAGGCGCACGACCTTGCTCGGCTCGTCCCAGTCGAGGTTGACGTTGGCCACGTGCGGATTGGCGCGCACCTTGTCGGCGACCTCGCGCGCGATCGCGCGCGCCTCGTCGGCATGCTCGCCCGAGACCCGGAACTGCACCGGATAGCCGACCGGCGGCCCGTTCTCGAGCCGGGTCACGCGCAGCTGCAGCTCCGGGAACAGCGGCGTGACCTCGTCGATCAGCCAGTCGCGCAGCGTCTCGCGGGCGTCGACGTCACGCGCCAGGACCACGAACTGGGCGAAGTTGGTCTGCGGCAGCTGCTGGTCCAGCGGCAGGTAGAAGCGCGGCGAACCGCTGCCGATATAGGCGACGTGGTTCTCGATGCCGGGATGGTCCGCGAGCAGCGCTTCAAGCCGCGTGGCGGCGTCGCCGGTCGCGCGCAGCGAAGCGCCCTCGGCCAGCTCCAGGTCGACCATCAGCTCCAGCCGCTGCGAGTCCGGGAAGAACTGCTGCGGCACGAAGCGGAAGCCGATCAGCGACATCACCAGCAGCGCCACCGTCGCCGCGATCACCAGCCAGCGGTGCACCAGGCACCAGTCCAGCATCCTGCGCAGGCGCCGATAGAACGGGCGCTGGTAGGGATCGTGGTCGTGCGCCTGCGTCGCGAAGTCCGGCAGCATCTTCTCGCCCAGCAGCGGGATGAACAACACCGCCGCGATCCACGACACCACCAGGGCGATGCCGACCACCTGGAACAGCGAGCGCGTGTACTCGCCCACCGACGAGGCCGCGGTCGCGATCGGCAGGAAGCCGGCCGCCGTCACCAGGGTGCCGGTCAGCATCGGGAACGCGGTATGCGACCAGGCGTAGCTTGCGGCGGTGAGCCGGTCGTCGCCCTGCTCCATGCGGATGGCCATCATCTCGACCGCGATGATCGCGTCGTCCACCAGCAGGCCCAGCGCCAGCACCAGCGCGCCCAGCGAAACCTTGTGCAGGCCGATGCCGAACCAGTGCATCAGCGCGAAGGTCATCGCCAGCACCAGCGGTATCGACACCGCCACCACCAGGCCCGTGCGCAGGCCGAGCGAGAAGAAGCAGACCAGCAGCACGATCACCACCGCCTCGGCCAGCACCTTCACGAACTCGCCCACCGACTCGCGCACCGCCGCCGGCTGGTCGGACACCTTGCGCAGCTCCATCCCGACCGGCAGCGTGTCGCGCAGGCGCGCGGCCTCCGCGGCCAGCGTGTCGCCCAAGGCCAGGATGTCGCCGCCGTCGCGCAGGGCCACGCCGATGCCGATCGCGTCCTCGCCCATGAAGCGCATCCGCGGCGCGGCCGGGTCGGCGTACCCGCGCCGCACCTCGGCCACGTCGCCCAGACGCAGGGTGCGATCACCGGCGCGCACCGGCAGCGCGCGGATCTCGTCCACCGAACGGAAGGCGCCGTCCACGCGCAGCTGCACGCGGTCGGTCGCGGTTTCGACAAAGCCCGCCGGCGCCACCGCGTTCTGCTGCGCCAGCGCCTGCTGCAGCGCCTCCATCGGCACGCCCAGCGTGGCCAGGCGCGTGTTGCTGGCCTCGACGAAGACCTTCTCGTCCTGGAGGCCGATCAGCTCCACCTTGCCGACGTCGGGCAGGCGTTGGAGTTCCAGTTCGATGCGCTCGGCGTAGTCCTCGAGCACGGCGTAGTCGAAGCCCTCGCCGGTCAGCGCATAGATGTTGCCGAAGGTGTCGCCGAATTCGTCGTTGAAGAACGGGCCGATCACTTCCGCAGGCAGCATCGGCCGGATGTCACCGACCTTCTTGCGCACCTGGTACCAGAGCTCCGGGACGTCGCGCTGCGGCAGCGAATCGGAGGCCATGAAGATGACCTGCGACTCGCCGGGCCGCGAGTACGAACGGATCATCTCGTAGCGCCCGGTCTCCATCAGCGCGCGCTCGACGCGGTCGGTGACCTGGCGCGCGACCTGGTCGGCGGTGGCGCCCGGCCACACGGTGCGCACCACCATGGCCTTGAAGGTGAAGGGCGGGTCTTCGGACTGCCCGAGCTGCTTGTACGACCAGGCGCCCACCAGGGCCGCCACCAGCATCACGTACACCACCAGGGCACGGTTGCGCAGCGCCCATGCGGACAGGTTGAAGCGCGGGCCGCTCATCGCGCCGCGGTTCCGGCAGTCACTCCGACGGCTCCACCGGGGCATGTGCGTCGACCGGACGATTGTGCAGATCGACCGCGGTCACTTCCTGGCCATCGCGGAGCAGATGGCCGCCGGCGACCACCACCCAGTCATCGGCATCCAGGCCCGCGGTCACCGGGACCCGCTCGGCGCCGAAATCGCCGGTCCCCACGGCGACGGCGTGGACGCGGCCGTCCTTGAATACCCACACCGAAGCCGTGCTGCTGCCAGCCTTGCCGTCACCAGCCTTGCCGGAGCCCCCGGCCTGCACCGCTGCCAATGGCACCGAAAGCGAAGAACCGCCATTGGCCACGCGCACCCTCGCGCTCTGTCCCAGCGCCACGCGCGCGGCGGCCTCGCCGTCCAGCGCCACGCGGGCCGCGTAGGTGCGCGCGGTGGCGTCGGCCGCCGGGGAAATCTCGCGGAAATGCCCCGGCAGGCGCTCGCCGGGCGCGGTCCAGAGTTCGACCTCGACCGGCTGGCCCACGGCGTAATCGCCAATCGCGGACTCCGGCAGCGCGATCGCGACCTCGCGACCGTCGTCGCCGGCCAGGGTGAACACCGCCTGCCCGGCCGCCACCACCTGCCCGGCCTCGGCCTGGCGGCTGGCGATCACGCCGTCGGCGGGGGCGCGGAGCTCCGCATAGCCGGCCTGGTTGCGCGCGACGTCGACCTGGGCACGCGCGGCGCGGGCCTCGCCCTCGGCGGCGCGCCAGGCGGCATCCTGGGCGTCAAGCGCGGAGCGGCTGACCAGTTGCTCCCCGGCAAGCGTGGCGTAGCGGGCGCGATCGGCGGCGGCGCGCTTGCGCTGGGCCTCGGCGGCGGACAGCCGGGCCTCGGCCGCGCGGGCCTGGGCCTCGAAATCACCGGCGTCGATCACCGCCAGCAGGTCGCCCCGGGCCACCCGGTCTCCGACATCGACCTCGCGCCGGAGCAGCTTGCCGCCCACGCGGAAGGCCAGCGGGCTTTCCTCGCGCGCGCGGACCTCGCCGGAATAGCTGCGCGCGACGCCGGCCGCCGCCTGCGGCCGGGCCACCAGCACCGGGCGCGACGCTGCCTGCTCCGGCTCCGCGCCACCGCACGCGGCCAGCGCCAGCCCAAGCGCGGCGCCGCCCAGCCATCGGATCCCGCGCATGCCAACCATGGCGCCGCTCCTGTCACGGGCCCGGGACCCGGGCTTCAAGGCGCGATGCTATATTTACAAAACTCCACGGTCTAGTATTTGCCGATGTCCACGCCCAGCGACCAGCCGGTGGCGCCGCGTCCCGCACCGGGCCGCCCCAAGGACCTTGCCAAGCGCGCGGCAATCCTCGACGCGGCCCAGCGCATGTTCCTCGAGCATGGCTTCGAGGGCGTGAGCATGGACCAGATCGCGGCCGGGGCCGGCGTGTCCAAGCTCACCGTCTACAGCCACTTCGGCGACAAGGACACGCTGTTCGCCGCCGCGGTCGAGCACTACTGCGAGCAGCAGGTGCCGCCATCCCTGTTCACGCCATCGCCGGGCACGGCGCTGCGGCCGCGCCTGGTCGGCATCGCGCGCGCGGTGCACGCGCTGATGACCTCGCCCGAAGCGCTCGCCGGCTTCCGCCTGGTATGCATGCCCGCGCGCGTGGATCCCAGGCTGTCGCGCATGTTCTGGGACGCAGGCGCCGGCCACCTGCAGGCCGGGTTCGCGGCGCTCCTGGCGCGCCGCACCGCCACCGGCGAACTGGACGTGGCCGACACCGGGCGCGCGGCGAGCCAGTTCTTCGCCCTGCTCAGGGGCGAACTCCATCCCCGGCTGATGATGGGCTGCGGCGACACGCCCGGTTTCGACGTCGATGCGCACCTGGAGGCCACGGTGGAGCTCTTCCTGCGCGCCTACGCCCGCCGCCCGGCGCCGTGAGCCCCCGCCGAGCGGCCCGGTGACTTCCGGCACTCAGGCAGGGCACCCTGTCGCGGCGATGCTGTCGGCACCCCCCGCAAATACACCGTAAAATGGCCGGTCACCCAGACCCGCCAGGCCCCGACACCATGACCCTCGATTTCGCCAAAGCACGTGAAGCCATGGTCGAGCAGCAGATCCGCCCATGGGACGTGCTTGAACCCGGCGTGCTGGACGTGCTGCTGCGCCTGCCGCGCGACGCCTTCGCGCCGGCCGCGCATCGTGCACTGGCCTATGCCGACATCGCCCTGCCCCTGGCCCACGGCGAATCGATGATGAAGCCTGTGGTCGAAGGCCGCGCGCTGCAGGCGCTGGCGCTGGAAGGTTCCGAGGACGTGCTCGAGATCGGCACCGGTAGCGGCTTCATGGCCGCGTGCCTGGGCCGGCTTGCGCGCGCAGTGACCACGATCGAACGCCACGCCGACCTTGCCCGGGGCGCGCAGGCCGCGCTGCTGGCGCAGGGCGCCAGCAACGTCTCGGTGGTCCATGCCGACGCGTTCGCCTGGGAGCCGGGCCGCCAGTTCGACGCGATCTGCGTCAGCGCCGCGGCCGACATCGTGCCGGAGCGCTTCATCGGCTGGCTGCGCCCCGGCGGCCGCATGTTCATCGTGCGTGGCCGCGCGCCGGCCATGGAGGCGGTGCTCGTGCACCCCGACGTCAACGGCAACCGCATTGAATCGTTGTTTGAAACCGAAATCGCCTATCTCGCCGGCGCCGCGCCGGTGCCTGCATTCACGTTCTGACCGCCGGCCTGACGGCCGGCCCGACCAAGGACTTCCCCTGATGATCCGTCGCCCCCTCGCCCTTGCGCTCCTCCTCGCCATGCTGCCCGCCGCGGCATCGGCCGAAGACCTGCTGCAGACCTACGAGCTGGCGCGCGGCAGCGATCCGCAGCTGGCGATTTCCGAAGCCAACCGCGACATCAGCCGCGAGGGCCGCGTCCAGGCCCGCGCCAGCCTGCTGCCGCAGATCAACGGCAGCGCATCGATCAACCGCAGCTACGCCGCCGGCGTCGACGGCGATGCGCGTCGTCGCAGCGTCGGCGTGGACCTCAGCCAGACGGTGTTCGACCTCGGCGCGATCTCCAACCTGCGCGCGCAGCGTGACCTGGACGCAGCCGCCGGGCTTGACCTCGAGGCCGCCAACGACGAGTTGATCACGCGCACCTCGGCCAACTATTTCAACGTGCTGGTGGCGATCGAGACCCTGGCCGCCGCCGAGGCCGCGGAAGAAGCGCTGCAGAAGCAGTTCGACTTCGCCGACAAGCGCCTTGAAGTGGGCCTGGCACCGATCACCGACGTGCACGAAGCGCGCGCCCAGTACGACGCCGCGCGCGCCAACACCATCCTCGCGCGCAATGCCCTCGAGGACGCCTACCAGGCACTGGCCGAGATCACCGGCCGGCCGGTGCGCACCCTGCGCGCGCTGCCCGAGGACTTCCAGCCCCAAGCGCCGGAAGGCAACGGCCTCGACCGCTGGCTCGCAAGCGCGCTGGAGAACAACCCCTCGCTGCGCGCCGCCGAGTACAACGTCAGCGCCGCCGAGCACAACGTCAACACCGCCCGTTCGGGCCACCTGCCGCGGCTCACCCTTGGCGCCGGCTATGACAACGGCGCTGCCTGGGGCGATCTCGGCACCGGCGGCGGCACCGGCACGTCCACTGGCGAAGGACACAGCATCGGCCTGACCCTGAGCGTGCCGATCTTCAGCGGTGGCGCCACCCAGTCGCAGGTCCGCCAGGCGCTGTCGCGCCGCGATATCTCCGGGCAGCAGCTCGAACAGGCCCGCCGCGCGCTCGACCGCAACACCCGCAACGCGTACCAGACGGTGGTCGCCGGCGTCAGCGAGATCGAGGCCCGCCGCCAGGCGCTGATCTCGGCGCGCAGTGCGTACGAGGCCTCCCAGGTTGGCCTGGAAGTGGGCACCCGCACCGTGGTCGACGTGCTGATCAACCAGCAGAACCTGTTCAACGCCGAACAGCAGTACGCGCTGGCGCGCTACAACTACCTGCAGAACCGGCTGCTCCTGGCCCAGGCCGCGGGCACGCTGGATATCGGCAACGTGCAGGAGATCAACCGCCTGCTCACGGTCGACGCGGCCACCCCGGACACCAGCGCCGGGCGCTGAGCAACGCCACGATGATCACGCCGGGGGCAGCTCAGGCGTGATCATCGCGATCGTCCGCGCCAGCGCGCCGCGGCCCTCCATCACCAGCCGCAGCCCCTGCGCCGACATCGCCGCGCGCGCATCGGCGTCGGCCAGCAGCGCTTCCACCGCATCACCCACGGCCTCGGCGTCCGCGCCGATGCGCACGGCGCCGGCAGCGTCCATCTGCCGCGCGATGTCGGCGAAATTGTGCAGGTGCGGCCCGGTGACCACGGCCACGCCAAGCGCCGCAGGCTCCAGCAGGTTGTGCCCGCCCACCGGCTGCAGGCTGCCGCCGACGAAGGCCACCTTCGCGCAGGCATAGAAATTCACCAGCTCGCCCAGGGTATCGATCACGAAGACATCGTCGTCGTGATCGGGCCATTGCGTGAGCTTGCGCGTGGCCACCCGCCAGCCGGCCTCGACGCAGGCCTGGGCCACCGGGCGGAAGCGTTCGGGATGGCGCGGCGCCCACAGCAGAACCAGGTCCGGCCAGCGCTCGCGCAGCCGACGGTGGATGGCGATCACCGCGGCCTCTTCGTCCGGGTGCGTGCTGGCGGCGATCCACGCCGCGCGGCCACCGCTGTGTCCGTCGAACGCGGCCGCGACCCGGCGCGCGGCGTCGTCCACCTTGACGTCGAACTTCAGGTTGCCGAGCACCGAGACCGCCGCCGGCTCCGCGCCCAGGCGCACGAAGCGCGCGCCGTCGGCGTCGGACTGCGCGGCCACGCAGGCCAGGGTGCGCAGCGCGCGGCCGATCAGTGGACGCAGCGCGCGGTAGCCGCGCAGCGAGCGCTCGGACAGGCGCGCGTTGACCAGGTAGGCGGGAATGCCGTGGTCGCGGCAGCAGAACAGCAGGTTCGGCCAGAGTTCGGTTTCCAGCACCAGCGCCAGCCGCGGGCGGAAATGCCCGAGGAAGCGGCGCACCGCGCCGGACAGGTCGTAGGGCAGGTAGACATGCTCGACGCGATCGCCCCACAGCGCGCGCACGCGCGCCGAACCGGTCGGGGTGATGGTGGTGACCAGCAGGCGCAGGTCGGGACGGCGCTCGAGCAGGGCGTTGACCAGCGGCGCGGCGGCGGTGACCTCGCCCACCGAGACCGCGTGCACCCACACGCAGCCCTCCAGCGGCGGCGTGCGGTAGGCAGCGTAGCGTTCGCCCCAGCGCTCCAGGTACTCGGGCTGGCGGAAACCGCGCCAGATCAGGTGGTAGACCGTGACCGGCACGAGCAGGTACAGCGCGGCCGAATACAGGCCGCGCAGCAGGCGTTCGACAGCGCGATCACGGGGGGCGGCCTCCATGCGCCAAGGATAGCGAAGCCGCGGCGTGCGCGGGCGCATGCCGCGGCGCAGCCCTTAGAATCAACGCATGGCCACACACCGGGACAGACCGCCGCTGGGACCACGCCACTGGCCCACATGGATGGGAATCGGCGCGATGGCGCTGCTGGCGCGTCTGCCGTGGCCGTTGCAGCGCGCACTCGGCCGCGCCATTGGCGGGCTGCTGCGGCGCGCGCTGCCCGCGCGCCGCCGCGTAGCCGCGCGCAACCTCGAACTGTGCTTCCCGGAGCTCGACGCCGTCGCCCGCGAGGCACTGCTGCGCCGGCACTTCGCCGCCATCGGCATCGGCCTGTTCGAATTCGCCCGTGCCTGGTGGGGCTCGGTGGAGCCGCTGCGCCGCGGGCTCGTGGTCGAGGGCCTGGAGCACATGGAGGCGGCGCGCGCCGGTGGCCGCGGGGTGATCGTGGTCAGCGGCCACTTCACCACGCTGGAGGTCTGCGGCCGGCTGATGTGCGACTACGTGCCGTTGGCCGGCATGTACCGCCCGCACGCGCAGCCGGCGATGGAATGGGCGGTGCGCCGGGGCCGCTTGCGCTACGCCGCGGCGATGTTCCCCAAGCAGGACCTGCGCGGCACCGTGCGCCACCTCAAGCGCGGCGGCCTGCTCTGGTACGCGCCCGACCAGGACCCGAGCCGCGGCGACAGCGTGTACGTGCCCTTCTTCGGCCAGCCGGCGCACAGCCTGACCTCGACCCACCAGCTGGCACGCATGTCCGGCGCCGCGGTGCTGTTCTACCAGCATGCGCGGCGCGAGGACGGCGGCTATACGCTGCGACTGTTCCCGGCCAGCGAAGGCTATCCCTCGCGCGATGCGACCGCGGACACCGCCGAGGTGATGGCCGCGATCGAAAACATGGCGCGCGCGGCGCCGGAGCAGTACCTGTGGATCCACCGCCGCTTCAAGCGGCAGCCTGACGGCAGCTCGGCCTACTGAGGCGCGGGTGCGGCGGCTGGAGGCGGGAGCGTCGCGTTCGTACCCTTCGCGCCCGCGTTGGCGCGGGCCA
This sequence comes from Luteimonas sp. A537, assembly GCF_054052065.1. Lineage (NCBI taxonomy): Bacteria > Pseudomonadati > Pseudomonadota > Gammaproteobacteria > Lysobacterales > Lysobacteraceae > Luteimonas > Luteimonas renzhihongae. The sequence continues at coordinate 449,215 of NZ_JBSVRH010000003.1, read as the reverse complement.
GCAGACTGCCGGCATACAGCGCGGCCAGCATCAGGGTCAGCGCGCCCCAGAAGGTCGAATAGAACGCCAGGTGGGTGTTGAGCGGGAACACCGTCACCAGCAGCGCAAGCATCGCCGGCCGTGCGCGTTCGCGCGCCGCCGTGCCCGCATAGCGCCAGGCGCGCACCGCCAGCGCCACGCCCGACAGCCACAGCAGCAGTCCGATGAGGCCGGTTTCGCTGAGTATCTCGAGCACGATCTGGTGCGCATGCAGGGCCGGTCCCTCACCCCAGGCGGCCACCGTCCCTGCGTCCGGATCGCAGTCCGGGAACGCTTCGCGGAAGCCGCGGGCACCGACGCCGTTGAACGGGTGTTCGCGCACCATGCACAGCGCGGCGCCCCAGATCCGGGTGCGGCCCGAAAGCGCGGTATCGACGCCATGCTCGCCGGCCTGGAAGGCGTGCGAGGTTCGCTCCAGGCGCAGGCGCACCTCCGGCGATGCCAGGCCCACGGCGACCGTCACCACGGCGCCGGCGGCGAACACCAGCAGCAGTTGCTTCCAGCCCAGCAGGCGCCAGCCGGAGAGCAGCAGCACCAGGCCGTAGGTCAGCCAGGAGGCGCGCGAACCTGCGAACACGATGGCGATGCCCACTGCCGCCGCCGCAAGCACCCAGCCCGCGGTCTTCCAGCGCCGTCCCGCGGCGTAGAGCAGGAATGGCGACAGGCTGGCCAGCACCAGGCCGAGCTTGAGGTTGCATGGACCCAGCACGCCGCCCAGGCGATCGGCGCGCGCGATTTGCTCGAGGTCGCACATCGGCCCACCGCTGATCAGCTGCTTGGCGATATCGATGCCCCAGAACAACGGGCTGGTGTCGAACGCCACCTCCACCAGCGCGTCCATGGTCCACACCGCGATGATCACGGCCAGGCCGCCGAACGTCAGCCGCCTGCCGCGGTCGTCGGCAACCGCGATCGCCACCAGCCACAGGAAGGGCAGGTAGCGCAGGTCGACCGCCGCCTCGCGCAGCGCACGCGCCGGGTCGACCGAGCCGACCGCCGACAGCAGCTCGGGCAGCCAGTAGGCGAAGAACAGCACGCTGGTCAGGGCCCAGGCCGGGCCGCTGAGCAGCGTCGCGCCACCGCGGAAGCGCGTGGCCGCGAGCTTGATGATGACCGCCAGCGCACCCAGGGCCACGATGGCTTCGGCATAACCGGGCGCGGGCCACAGCGCGACGAAGACCAACACCCAGTGCGGCGCCCAGCGCCACCCGGCGGCGGTCGCATGCGGCGTTGCGGGGATGGTGTCAGCGGAGTTCGTCATAAACCGAGAGGGTGGCGTCCTGCATGGACCGGAGCGAATACCTGGCTGGAGCCGGTGGAATCGTAGCTGGAAGCCGCGTGTCGCGCGCAAGCATCCCGCGTGCGCCCTCGCCCAGCGCAAGCATCCCGCGTGCGCCCTCGCCCAGCGCAGCTGAGTCGAAAACCGGTACCGCGCCATCCGGCTGCAGTTCGCGCAGCAGTTCACCGACGCCGCCGTGGTCCCAGCCAAGCACGGGCCGGCCCACGGACAGGGCTTCGATCACGGTGCGGCCAAAGGCTTCGGGCTTGCGCGAAAGTTGCAGCACCAGGTCGCAGGCGGCATAGGCTTCGGCGATCGCCGCGGTCGGTGGCGTGATCGCCACGGCAGCGGCGACGCCAAGGGCCTGCGCTTGCGCTTCAAGTTCGGAGACGTAGGCCGCGCGCGCGGGATCGCGTGCGCCGGGCATCCACAGCTTGGCGTCGAGGCCACCGGCGCGCAGGCCGGCAAGCAGTTCGAGCGCGTCGACATGGCCCTTCAGCCGGGTGCCGCGACCCGGCATCAACAGCAGCGGGCCGTCGCCATCCAGCTGCGGGTGCTCCGTGGCCGCCGCGGCCCGCGCTGCCGGATCCGGCAGCGCTGCGCGCGGGAAGGCCGCAGGATCGATGCCGCGGGGGATCACGCGCAGCCGACCGGGATCGGTCCCCGGATAGTGCCGCAGCACGTGTTCGCGCACGGTGGCCGAGACGCAGATGATGCGTTCGCCGCGGGCCATCACCTGGCTGTAGCGCGACGGCGAATTGAGGCCGTGGACCGTGGTGGCGAAGCGCGGCCGCGCCTCCGCGGACAGCCCTGCCAGCGCGCGCCAGCCGATCCAGGCCGGCAGCCGCGAACGCGCGTGCACGATATCCACGCCCTGCTCGACCATCAGCTGCCGCAGCGGACGCACCAGGCGCAGGGTGGCAAGCGATTTGCGGCCGATATCGAGGGCGACGTGCTCCGCTCCGCACGCGAGCAGCGCTGGCAGCAGCCGGCCACCGGCCGATGCCACGAGCGCGCGATGTCCCGCGGCAACCAGGGCCGCCGACACTTCGAGGGTGGAACGCTCGACGCCCCCCGCCTCCAGGGCCGGAAGCAGCTGCAGGACGGTCAGCGGCCGGGGCATGCGCCGGCGGCGCCGCGTGCCGGACTCAGTCGACCAGGACGAAGTGGGCGCCGCAGTAGGGGCAGTCGGACTGCCCGCCTTCGGTCTCGATCGGCAGGTACACGCGCGGGTGCGAGTTCCACAGCGCCATGGACGGCAGCGGGCAGCTCAGCGGAAGGTCGGCGCGACGCACCTCGTACTGCTTTTCGGCGTTGGCCTGGACGGGCTGCGACGTGGCGGTGGACATCGTGACGTGACCGGGGGCTGCGGGGACCCGCACAGTTTACCGCGCCGGCGCCCGCGTGGCCCGGATCAGGCGGGAAGCACGAACAGCAGCAGCCAGGCCGGACCCGTTCCGGTGGCGGTCAGCGCGGACGGCGCACAGGTGGTGCCGCCGATCCAGCCGATGCCGTCGCCGGAAGCGAGCCGCGTGCAGGTGCCGCCAGCGTCGGCAGCCATCACGCCGCCGTCGAGCACCTCGAGCCAGCACCTGCCGCCGTCGCAGGCGGGCAGGTCGACGGCTTTGCCCGCGGCGACGCGCACCGCCATCAAACGCGCCCGCTGCCGCAGTGGCAACGGCGGCTCATGCTCCCGGGCACCGGTATGGCCATCACTGCCGTGGCCACGATCATCGGCCGCGAGCGTGACCCAGCACCCGTCCGCACCGGCACCCTGGCCGGCATCGCCGTGATCCGCAGCGCGCCGGGCGACCGCCGGGTCAGCGTTGACGCGACCGGGCTGCAGCCAGCACTCGACCAGGCGCAGCGGCGCGGTGGCCGATCCATTCCCGAGTCGTGACTGCAGGCCGTGCCCGGTGCCCATCCACAGCAGGTCGCCGGCCTCCAGCCGATGCTGGCCAAGGCTGCCGCAGTCGACCTCCAGGGCGCCCTCGATCACCAGCAGCAGCCGCTCCATGTTGGCTACGCGGCCATTGTCGCGCGAGGCGCCAGGACTCCAGTCCTGCCGGGAGAGCACGCGGAGCGCGCCCCATCCCATCCAGTCGCGGTCTATCGCATCGCCGCGGGAGAAGGCCTCGGTCGCGACGCTGCCGCAGCGTGGCTGCCAGCCGCGCTCATTCGATGCGCGCGGCCTCTTCGAAGGGCAGCCGCGGCGAGCGCGGGAAGAGCTGCGCCGGGTCGCCCTTGCCCAGGTTGACCAGGATGTTGGAGCGGACCGCGGTGCCCTTGAAGAATGCTTCGTCGACCATGGCGTTGTCGAAACCGCTCATCGGCCCGCAGTCCAGGCCGAGCGCGCGCGCGGCCATGATCAGGTAGGCGCCCTGCATGCTCGAGCCGCGCAGGCCCACGCGCTCCAGCCGCGCCTCGTCGGAGCCGGCGAACCACGAGCGCGCATCCGTGTGCGGGAACAGCACCGGCAGCTTGTCGTAGAAGGCCATGTCGTGGCCGACGATCACCGTCACCGGCGCCGCCAGGGTCTTGTCGCGGTTGCCGTCGCTCAGCGCCGGCGCCAGCCTGGCCTTGGCCTCGGGGGAACGCACGAACACGAAGCGCGCCGGACAGGAGTTGGCCTCGGTGGGTCCGAATTTCACCAGGTCGTAGAGCGTACGCAGGGTGGCGTCATCGACTTCGCCGCCGATGGCGTTGTGGGTGCGGCCCTCGCGGAACAGGCGGGCAAGCGTGGCATCGGGCAGCACATCGGACATCGGGTTCCCTCGTGGTCGGCAGGTGGAGGTCGCAGTGTAGAGTTTCGGCGATGACTCCACCGTCCCACGGCCGCAACGCATGGTCATGAGCACGATCGACGCACGCCCTACCGGCGTGGTCGCGCTGAGCGACGGGCGCGCGGGCAATGCGCGCCAGGCGCAGGCCCTTGCCTCGGCGCTTGCAGCACCGGCCGCGCCGCGGGAACTGGTGCTCGACCCGCGCGCACCCTGGCGCTGGCTGGCGCCGCGCCGGCTGCCGGCCGATGCGCGCGCGCTCGGGGATGCGTTCGCACGGGCGCTGGCGGCACCGCCTCCCTTGGCCGTCGGCTGCGGGCGCCAGGCGGCGCTGGCCACGCGCATCCTCCGCGCCCGCGGCACGCGCGTGGTCCAGGTCCTCGACCCACGCCTGCCGCCACGGCATTGGGACGTGGTGGTCGCGCCGCTGCACGACGGGCTGCGCGGCGACAACGTCGTGACCCTGCTTGGCAGCCTGCATGCGGTGGACGATGCCTGGTTGGCCCACGGCCGCGACGCCTTCGCCGCTTTCGCGGCGCTCCCCGCACCGCGGATCGCGGTGCTGGTCGGCGGGCCCAGCGCCCACGCCGGCTTCGACCCCGGCGATCTCGATGCCCTGATGGCCGCGGCCGAAGCCATGGCCGATCGCGCCGGCGGCAGCCTGCTGGTCACCGCGTCACGGCGCACTCCACCGGATGTGCGCGCCGCCCTGCGCGCCCGCCCAGGACGGGTGCCGACCGTGGCCTGGGTCGATGCCGCGGACGGCGCCAACCCCTACGCCGGCATGCTGGCCTGGGCCGACCGCATCGCCTGCAGCGCGGATTCGGTGAACATGCTGTCGGAAGCCTGTGCCACCGCGGCCCCGGTGTTCGTGCACCGGCCGGCGGCCGTGCGCGGCCGACCGCGGCGCTTCGTCGACGAACTGCTGGCGCGCGGCCGGGTGCGTCCGCTCGACGCCATGGCGATGCCGTTCGATGCCGACCCGCTGCGCGAGACCCCGCGGGTGGCCGCCGAAGTGCGCGCCCGCCTCGGCCTGCCCTGAGCGTCGATCGCGCGGCCGATCCCCGGCCGATTGCCCTATCCTCGGCGGACACGCGTCCAGGGGGTTCCACCATGGCAGGCAGCAGCCAAGCAGACCGTCCGATCGACCGCTGGTTCGCCAGTTACTCCGGCGACCATCGCAACGACACCAACCAGGCCATCCATTACTTCGCGGTGCCGGCGATCCTGTGGAGCGTGATCGCGCTGCTGTGGTGCATCCCGGCGCCAGGCACGCTGTTCAAGCCGGGGATCTGGGCGGCGCTGCCGATGTTCGCGGCCTGGCTGTTCTACCAGCGCAGCTCGCGGCCGCTGGGCGCCGGCATGGCGCTGGTGCTGCTGGCGATGGCGTCGCTGACCTGGTGGCTGCACGGGGCGCTGGGGACCCGCGGGCTGCTCACGCTCGCGATCGCGGTGTTCGTGGTGGCCTGGATCGCGCAGTTCGTCGGCCACCGGATCGAGGGTCGCAAGCCGAGCTTCCTCACCGACCTGGTCTACCTGCTGATCGGCCCGGCCTGGGTGCTGTCCAAGGCCTATCGCCGCCTCGGCTGGCACTGGTAGCAGCCGGCGCAACGCTGCGTGCCGTGAAGGCGGCGCGCGCGGCACCCCGCGGCCCCCGCCGGCGGGAGACAATGGCGCATGTCTCCCCGTGACCTCCTGCTGATCCTCACCATCTGCGCGGCCTGGGCGGGCAATTTCCTGTTCTCGGCCTATGCGCTGCTCGAGATGCCCGCCTTCCTGTACACCGCGCTGCGGATGGGAATCGTGGCCCTGGTGCTGCTGCCGTTCCTGAAGCCCGTGCGGCGCGAGCAGTGGCCGCGCTTCCTCGCCGTGGCGCTGTGCATGAACGTGTTCCACTTCGGGCTGAGCTTCTGGGCGCTGCGCCTGGCCGGCGAGCTTTCGGCGGTGGCGATCGTGATGCAGAGCTACGTGCCGATGTCGGCGCTGCTGGCCTGGGTGGTGCTGGGCGAGCGCTTCGCCTGGCGCACCGGCACCGCGATCGCGGCCAGCTTCATCGGCGTGCTGGTGATCGGCTTCGATCCCTCGATCGTGGAGAAGCCGGCGGCGATCGCGGCGATGCTGGTTTCGGCCGGCTTCCTGGCGCTGGGCACGGTGCTGATGCGCCGCCTGGGCGGCATCGGCATGCTCACCCAGCAGGGCTGGAGCGCGCTGATCGCGGTGCTGCCGCTCATGGCGCTCAGCCTGGTGTTCGAACCCGAGGGCATCGCGGCCCTGGCGACCGCCAGCCCGCGGGCGTGGATCGGCGTGTCCTACTCGGCGCTGGTGGCCTCGCTGCTCGGCCACGGCGTCTATTTCCTGCTGCTGCAGCGCCATCCGGTGGCGCAGCTCACGCCGTGGCTGATGCTGACCCCGCTGCTGGCGGTGCTGCTCGGCATCCTGGTCTGGGGCGACCGGCCCGGGCCACAGCTGTGGATCGGCGGTGCGCTGGTGCTGGGCGGGGTGGTGGCGATCGCGCTGCGCGCGCTGGCCAAGGCGCGGCCGCTGCCGCCCGCGCGCGAGATCTGAATCGACGCGCCTGAACCGACGCGACGCCAGGATCACTCCGCGCCGAGCATCGCCGCATCCGGCCGGAACGGCCGCGGCGCATGGCTCAGGGCGGCCGCGGCCGGGGCGATGTCGAACACCAGGTCTTCGCGCAGGCGGGCCTGTGCCTGCGCGCCGAAGCCCTGCAGCCCCCCGCCCGCGCGCAGCGCCGCGGCCAGCAACGCGAACAGCGGCGCAGGCAGCTCCACCAGCCGCGCCGGCGGCCGCAGCGCGGCCAGCACGCGCGCCACCATCTCGCGATAGGCCAGGGTTTCGCCACCGGGCAGCTCATAACCGCGCCCGCCCGCTCCGCGCGCATCCAGCGCGGCCATCGCGGTCGCGGCAAGGTCGTCGACGTGCACCGGCTGGCGCAGGCCCGTGGCCCCGCGCGGCAGCACGAACAGTCCGCGCCGCCTGGCCATCGTGGCGATGCGGCTCAGCGTCTGGTCGCGCCCGGCGCCGTAGACCAGGGTCGGGCGCAGCACGATGGCATCGCCATCGCGCGTGGCGGCCGCCGCGAACAGCACGTCCTCGGCGCCGGCAAGGCGCGCGGCAAGGTCGCGTTCGGCGGCGTCGAGCGACGCGCGCTTCACCGCCAGGCTGGTCGAGCCGAACGCGACCACCCGCGGCGACGCCGGGCCGCCCGCCGCGTACCAGCGCGCGAACCGGTCCAGCGGCCCGCAGCTCAGGATCGCGTCGTAGCCGGGTTCCAGCGCCGGCATGGCCTCGAAGCCGCCGCGCAGCCAGCGCAGCCCCGGCATCGGTTCGCGCGGGGCGCGCGAGAGCGCATCGACCGTCCACCCCGCATGCAGCAGTCGCGCGAGCACCGCGGCGCCGACCTGGCCGCTGCCACCGAGCAGCAGCGCACGCCCGTTCCCGGTGCTCATGCGCGTGGAATCCATGGCGGCGTGGCCGCGGCTGGGTGATGGAAAGTGCATCGGCTCAGGATAGGCGACGCATGGCAGGGAGCAATATCCGGCGCTGTTAGAATCCCCGGATGACCGTGCGGAGCGCGGTCTCCCCCATGCAAGACCAAGGACACCGATGCTCGAACTCATGCTGGCCCTGCCCTTCGTGCTGGCGCTGGTGCTCGCGATCCTGCGCAATGCACCGGCGCGCGCGGTCGCGTGGCTGGCGGGCCTGGCTCCGCTGCTCGCGCTGGCGGTGCTGGCCTGGCTGACCCCGGGGGTGATGGCCGGCGACATCCCGCGCGCCATGCACGAGTGGCTGCCGCAGGCCGGCCTCGCCTTCAGCCTGCGCCTGGACGGCCTGGGCTGGATGTTCTCGGCCATGGTGCTGGGCATCGGCGCGCTGGTGGTGCTGTACGCGCACTACTATCTCGGCCCGCAGGAAAAGACCCGGCGCTTCTTCTGCTTCCTGCTGCTGTTCATGGGCTCCATGCTCGGCATGGTGCTGTCGGGCAACCTGCTGCTGACCGTGGTGTTCTGGGAACTCACCTCGATCAGCTCCTTCCTGCTGATCGGCTTCTGGTTCCACCGCGACGACGCCCGCGAGGGCGCGCGCATGGCGCTGACCATCACCGCCGCCGGCGGCTTGGCGCTGCTCGGCGGCGTGGTGCTGATCGGCCGCGTGGTCGGCAGCTACGAACTCGACGCCGTGCTGGCCGCCGGCGACGCGATCCGGGCCCACGAGCTGTACCCGTGGATCCTGGGCCTGGTGCTGGCCGGCGTGTTCACCAAGAGCGCGCAGTTCCCGTTCCATTTCTGGCTGCCGCACGCGATGGCGGCGCCGACCCCGGTCTCGGCCTACCTGCACTCGGCGACCATGGTGAAGGCCGGCGTGTTCCTGCTGGCGCGGCTGCATCCGTCGCTGGCGGGCACCGACCTGTTCTTCTACACGGTCAGCATCGTCGGCGGGCTGACGCTGCTCATCGGCGCCTGGAACGCGATCTTCCAGCACGACATGAAGGGCGTGCTGGCGTACTCCACGATCTCCCACCTCGGCCTGATCACCCTGCTACTCGGGCTGTCGACGCCGATGGCGGTGGTGGCGGCGATGTTCCATATCCTCAATCACGCCACCTTCAAGGCCTCGCTGTTCATGGCCGCGGGCATCATCGACCACGAGACCGGGACCCGCGACATGCGCCGCCTGGGCGGGCTGCGCCGGCTGATGCCCTATACCAGCGCCTTGGCGATCATCGCCTCGCTGGCGATGGCCGGCATCCCGCTGCTCAACGGCTTCCTGTCCAAGGAAATGTTCTTCGCCCAGGCGCTGGAGATCGAGGGCCACGAGGAGATGCGGATCTTCATCACCGTGGCCGCCTTCCTGTTCGCGACCTTCGGCGTCGCCTACAGCCTGCGCTTCGTCTATGACATTTTCCTCGGACGCGGTCCGCGCGCGGTCGAGAACGAAGTCCACGAGCCGCCGCGCTTCATGCAGGTGCCGGTGGCGATCCTGGTGGTGGCCTGCGTCGCGGTGGGCATCGCCCCGCAGTGGACGATCGGGCCCTTCCTGCAGACCGCCGCGCGCGGCGTGCTCGGTGACGCACTGCCCGAATACAGCCTGGCCGTCTGGCATGGCATCAACACGCCGCTGCTGATGAGCCTGGGCGGCGTGGTCTGCGGCGTGCTGCTGTACCTGGGCCTGCGCCGGCTGCTGGACCTGCACGCGATCGTGCGCCAGTCGCAGGGGCGCAAGCTGTTCCACCTCAACATCGAGGCGCTGTTCCGGCTCGGGCGCCGCTTCACCCACACCATCGCCAACGGCAGCATGCAGCGCAGCCTGCTGTGGCTGGTGCTGGTGGCCATCGCCGCGGGCGCGGCGCCGTTCGTTGCCGCCTGGGGCGAGCCCGGCGTACCCACGGTGTTCGTCGGCCAGCCGATGGTGCGCCTGGCCTGGGTACTGTGGCTTCTGCTGGTGTGCTGCGCGTTCGGCACCCTGGCACTGTATCGCCACCGCCTGCTGGCGGTGCTGGTGATGGGCGGCTGCGGCCTGGCGGTGAGCATGACCTTCGTGGCGCTGTCGGCGCCGGACCTCGCGCTCACCCAACTGCTGGTGGAGCTGGTGACGGTGGCGCTGATGCTGCTGGGCCTGCACTACCTGCCCAAGGATTCACCACCCCTGCGCTCACTGCCGCGCCGCCTGCGCGATGGCGCGGTGGCCCTGGTCGCGGGCGTCGGCACCGGCGGCCTGGCCTGGGCGATGATGACCCGCCCGCCGTCGAACGGCGTCGCCGCGGAGATCACCGCCCGCTCGCTCCCCGAAGCCTGGGGCAGCAACATCGTCAACGTGATCCTGGTCGACTTCCGCGGCTTCGACACCCTGGGCGAGATCACCGTGTTCGGCATCGCCGGCCTGGTGGTGCACGCCATGCTGCGCCGCGCACGCATGGCGCCGGAAAAGGTGATGCCGGGGCCACCGGTCAAGCTGCCGGTACCCGCCGACCTTGCGCAGATGATGTTCCCGCTGACGCTCGTGGTGTCGATCTTCCTGTTCCTGCGCGGCCACAACTCGCCTGGCGGCGGCTTCATCGCCGGCCTGACCTTGGCGGTGCCCTTGCTGATCCAGTACGTGATCCAGGGCGCGGCGTCGGTGGAATCGCGCTTCGGCTTCGACTACATCCGCGCCATCGGCCTCGGCCTGCTGATCGCACTCTTCGGCGGCGCCGCTTCGATGGTGCTCGACCTGCCCTTCCTGTCCAGCGGCCACTACGACCTCGAGCTGCCGCTGCTGGGCACGATCCCGCTGGCCAGCGCCGCCGTCTTCGACCTCGGCGTCTACCTGGTCGTATTCGGTAGCACCATGCTGATCCTGTCGATGATGGGCACCGTCGAGTCCTCCAAGAAAATGATCGCCCACCGCGGCACGATTGATCCGGCCACACGCTCCGCCACCACCGGGGAGGCCGTCTGATGGAACTGGCCATTGCCAGCGGTATCGCCGTGCTGGTGTTCGCCGGCGTGTACCTGGTCTTGCGCGCGCGCAGCTTCGACGTGATCCTGGGCCTCACCCTGCTGTCCTACGGCACCAACCTGCTGATCTTCTCCAGCGGCCGGCTCACCATCGGCAAGCCGCCGGTGCTGCGGGAGGGGCTGGAGGCGACGCTCGCCAACCACACCGACCCGCTGCCGCAGGCGCTGGTGCTGACCGCGATCGTGATCTCGTTCGCGATGACGGCGGTCCTCATCGTGCTGGCCATGCGCAGCCGCGCCGACAACGACAGCGACCATGTCGACGCGGGCGACGTGCGCGACGACCGGGACAACCGCGGATGAGCCAGCTTCCCATCCTCCCGATCCTGCTGCCGCTGCTGGGCGGCGCGCTGTCGCTGTTCGTCGAGCACCGGCGCGTGGGCACGATCGTGCAGCGCTCGGTGGCATGGACCTTCATGCTGGCCACGGTGCTGGTCTCGGTCCTGCTCGTGGCCCGGGCCCACGAGGGCACGGTGGTGGTGTACCTGCTGGGCGACTGGCCGGCGCGCATCGGCATCGCGCTGATGGTCGACCGGCTCTCGGCACTGATGGTGCTCACCACGTCGCTGCTGGGCGTGGCCTGCCTGCTGCACGCCTGCTCGGGCTGGGACCGGCGCGCGCCGCACTTCCACGCCCTGTTCCAGCTGCAGCTGATGGGCATCAACGGCGCCTTCCTGACCGGCGACATCTTCAACCTGTTCGTGTTCTTCGAGGTCATGCTGATCGCGTCCTACGGCCTGCTGCTGTCCGGCGGCCGCGGCGTGCGCATGAGCGCGGGCCTGCACTACGTGGCCTTCAACATCGCCGCCTCGACCCTGTTCCTGGTGGCGCTGGGCCTGGTCTACGGCGTGTTCGGCACGCTCAACATGGCCGAACTCGCCGCGCGCGTAGCCACGGTCCCGCCCGGCGACCTGAAGCTGGCCAAGGCCACCATCGGCCTGCTGCTGGTCGTGTTCTGCTCCAAGGCCGCGCTGATGCCGCTGTACCTGTGGCTGCCCGAGGCCTATACCCGCGCCCCGGCCGCGGTCGCGGCGCTGTTTGCGATCATGACCAAGGTCGGCATCTACGCCGTGCTGCGCGTGGGCTCGCTGATGCTGGGCGAAGGCGCCGGGCCGATGGCCGGCTACGGCTGGGACTGGATGCTTCCCGCCGCGGTCGGCGGGCTCGCGCTGGCCACGCTCGGCGTGCTCGCGGCCTCGCGCCTGCGCGTGCTGGTGGCCTACGTGGTCCTGGTTTCGGCGACCACGCTGTTCATCGCCTTCGGCCTGCGCACCGCCGGCACCATCGGCGCCGGCCTCTACTACCTGGTGCACAGCACCTTCGTCGCCGCAGCGCTGTTCCTGGTGGCCGACCTGGTCCGCCGCGGGCGCGGTGACGCCGGCGACGCGCTGCGCGCCTTCGCCCCCGCGCCCGGCGTGCGGATCATGGCGGGCGCCATGTTCATGGTCGGCGCGATTTCCGTCGCGGGCCTGCCGCCGCTGTCCGGCTTCATCGGCAAGACCCTGCTGCTGCAGGCGGTGCCGGATGCCGACGTCCGCTGGGCGTGGCCGGCGATCCTCGGCAGCAGCATGCTGGTGATCGTGGGGCTGACCCGCGCCGGCACGCGCATCTTCTGGAAGCCGGCGGCGATCCAGGCATCGCCGCCCGGCGACGCGCCCCGCAACGCGCGCGGGCGGCTGCGCCTGCCGGAGACCATGGCCACCATGCTGCTGCTGTCCTACGGCGTGGCGATGGCCGTCGCCCCGGGGCCGGTGACGGCGTACACGCGCGCGGCCGCCGAGCAGCTGCTGGCACCGGCGACCTACGTCGACCAGGTGCGCGCCGCCCTGCCGCAGAGGAGGCTGCCATGAACCGCCGCCGCTGGCTGCCCTCGCTGCCGCTGACCCTGTCCATCACCGCGTTCTGGCTGCTGATGGTGTCCGAGGTCAACGCCGCGCAGTTCACCCTGGCGCTGGTGCTGGGCCTGGTGATCCCGCTGTACGCCACCCGCATCGACCGCGAGTTCGCGAATTTCGGCAGCCTGCGCCCGCTGCCCAAGCTGGTGGTGGTGCTGCTCTGGGACATCCTGATGTGCAACCTGCGCGTGGCGCGGCAGGTGCTGGGCCGGGAGTCGCGGATCCATTCCGGCTTCATCTGGTACCCGCTGGACATCGGCAACATCCACGGCATCACCGCGCTGGCGTGCTGCATCACCCTGACCCCGGGCACGGTCACCGCCGCACTGTCGGACGACCGCCGCTACCTGCTGGTGCACGTGCTCGACCTCGCCGACGAGGCCACGCTGGTGGCCGACATCAAGCGCCGCTACGAGTGCCCGTTGATGGAGATCTTCCCGTGAATCCCCCCGAGCTCGCCGGCATCCAGGTCTACGGCCACGGCCTGATCGACGTCGCCATCGGCGTGTCGATGTACGTGGTCGGCGCCGCCATGCTGCTCGCCCTGTGGCGGCTGCTGCGCGGCCCCACCGTGCCCGACCGCATCCTTGCCCTGGACACCCTCAACGTCACCGCCATCGCCGAGCTGATGCTACTGGGCATGCACCTGAAGACCGCGGTCTACTTCGAGGCGGCGCTGATCATCGCCATGCTCGGCTTCGTCAGCACGGTGGTGCTGAGCAAGTACGTGATGCGGAGGGACATCGTCGAATGAACGTGTTCTGGGAGCTGCTGCTGGTGGTGCTGCTGCTCGTGGGCAGCTTCTTCATCCTGATGGGCGGCATCGGCCTGGTGAAGCTGTCCGAATTCTTCCGCCGCCTGCACGCGCCGACCAAGGCCAGCACCCTGGGCGTCGGCTGCGTGCTGAGCGCCTCGGTCGGCTACCACATGTTCGTGGGCAGCGACCCGCAGCCGCGCGAACTGCTGATCATCGCCTTCCTGCTGATCACCGCGCCGATCAGCGCGCACCTGATGTCCAAGGCCGCGCTCTCCCTGCGCATGGACGAATGGCCGCAGCTGCCCGGCAAGTCCGACGAGGACACCCACGTGCCGCCGCGCCCGGACGGCAGCGACGACGAAGGCTTCTGAGTCCCGTCCCGGCGGAGCGACGCCGGCCGGGTCGACTCAGCCGAGCAGCGCTGCCTCCAATACGAGCCAGGCGGCCAGCGCGGCCAGCAGCAGCCCGCCTTCGCCCCGGCTGACCGTGGTGTTGCCGCGCAGCAGCGGCACCAGCAGCAGCGCGAACAGGAAGGCCACCGGCAGCTCGAGGCGCACGAACGAGGCCGGCACCGGGACGCTGCCGCCGATCGCCGCCATGCCGCCCAGCACCACCAGCAGGTTGAACAGGCTGGAGCCGATCACGTGGCCGGCGACGATGTCGCCCTGGCCCCGACGCGCCGCGGCGATCGCCGCGGCCGCCTCGGGCAGGGCGGTGCCGACCGCGACCAGGACCAGGCCGGCCACCAGCGAATCCATGCCCAGCGCGTGGCCGATCACCGGCACGTGGGCCACGATCCAGCCCGCGCCGAACCACAGCAGCACGACGGCCAGCACGATCCGCACCAGGTGCAGGCCCAGGCCGCCGCGGGTGGCGGCGAACGCATCGATCTGCGCGCGCACGTCGGGCGACTCGTCATCGCCGCGCATCGCCACGAACGCCACCACGCCCACGAACACCAGCAGCAGGGCCACGCCCTCGAGGCGCGAAATCCCGCCGTCCAGGCCCAACCCGGCGACCACCAGCGTGGACAGCAGCAGCACCGCAAGGAGCGGTGAAAGCGCGCGCCAGCGCAGCACCAGCGGCGCCGCCAGCGCGGCCGCGCCCAGGGTCAGGCCGATGTTGGCGATGTTGCTGCCAACCGCGTTGCCCAGGGCCAGTGCACTGTCGCCCGCGGCCACCGCGCGGGCGTTGACCGCCAGCTCCGGCAGCGAGGTCGCCACCGCCACCAGCCCCAGCCCGACCGCGAAGCGGGGGATGCCCAGGCGCTCGCCCAGACCCGCCGCACCCTTGACCAGCGAGTCGCCACCCAGGGCCAGGAGCACCAGGCCCAGGACCGTGAAGCCTATTGCCTCGAACATCGCCTTGTCTCCGAGCCGCTCATTCCCGTTGGGGGGGGCGGCCATGGCCGCGACTTCACAGCAGGTCGCGGCCGTTGGCCGCTCCCGTGTCCAGCGTCAGCTGCAGCCTTCGACGTAGCCGACCTGCGGCACCATGCCGACGCGCCAGCTGGTCACGACGCCGTCGGCACCGAGCTCGAAGAACAGCCGCGACGGCAGCGCGCCGCCGTCCTCGGGGCTCATCAGCACCCTGCCACCTTCGACGTACTTGTGCGGGGCCGATTGCAGCCGCTCGCCGTAGAGGCCCTGCAGGGTGGCCTCGTCCATGCCGACGCGGCCGCCGCCGGGTGCGGTGACCTCGGCCGACTCGACGCTGTAGCGCACGAACAGGTCGTTCTCGAACATGAAGGCCAGGTCGGACGGCGTCGCCTGGCCTGCCGGGACCAGGTGGTGGCAGGTGGAGCCGTCGGCCGGCTCGCCAAGGGATTCGAGCGGGTTGCCGCTCCAGCCCGTGCGCGCCTCGTCCGCGGTCATGCCGAACTCCAGGTCCGCGTAACCGTCCATGCGCGAATCGCCCGCGGCCGGGATCGCCGCGGCTGCCGCGGCAGGTTCGGTCACGGGTTCGATCGCCTCGATGGCGTTGGCGGCCGCGTCCACGCCGTTCTCGGCGCTGCGCTCGGCGTTGCAGGCGGCGAGCGCCAGGGACAGGGACAGGGACAGGGACAGCAGGACAACGTTGGGGGCACGACGCATGCGCTTGCTCCGGATGGCGGAAGTCCAAGGCTACGACAAAACCGTGCGCGGACGGCGTGGAGACCCCGCGACGCGGCGGCAGCGCGGCTGAGCGGCGCGCCGCCCGTCGCTCAGCCGCCGGCCTGGAAGTGCCTGCGCAGCCCCGCCCAGCAGGCCTGGTAGCCGCGCTGGCGGTGCGCGGCATCGAGCGCCTGCCGGGTCGGCCGGATCACCGCGCGGGTTTCGAACATGAAGGCCATGGTGTCGGTGATCACGTCGGGCTGCGACAGGTCGGCGGCCGAGGCCTTCTCGAAGGTCGCGGCGTCGGGTCCGTGGCCGGTCATGCAGTTGTGCAGGCTGCAGCCGCCGGGCGCGAAGCCTTCGGCCTTGGCGTCGTAGGCGCCGTGCACCAGGCCCATGAACTCGCTGGCGATGTTGCGGTGGAACCATGGCGGACGGAACGTGTCCTGCTGCACCAGCCAGCGCGGCGGGAAGATCGCGAAGTCCATGTTGCTGGTGCCGGGCGTGTCGCTGGGCGAATGCAGCACCAGGAAGATCGACGGGTCCGGATGGTCGAAGCTGATCGAGCCGATGGCGTTGAAGCGGCGCAGGTCGTACTTGTACGGCGCGTAGTTGCCGTGCCAGGCGACCACGTCCAGCGGCGAATGGCCGATGTCGGCGCGCCACAGGTGGCCCTGGAACTTCGCGATGAGCTCGAACGCGCCCTCCCCGTCCTCGTAGGCCGCGACCGGCGCGAGGAAGTCCCGCGGGTTGGCCAGGCCGTTGGAGCCGATCGGCCCGAGGTCGGGCAGCTGCAGCAGCGCGCCGTAGTTCTCGCAAACGTAGCCGCGCACCGTGCCGCCATCGCGGTCGGCGTCCGGAAGTTCGACCCGGAAGCGCACGCCGCGGGGGATGACCGCGATCTCCTGCGGCTCGACTTCAAGCACGCCGAGCTCGGTGGCGATGCGCAGGCGCCCCTGCTGGGGGACGACCAGCAGCTCGCCGTCGGCGCTGTAGAAGAAGCGGTCGCGCATCGAGGCGTTGGCGGCGTACATGTGGATGCCGACGCCGGTGCCGGCACGCGATCCGCCGTTGCCGGCCATGGTGAACAGGCCATCGACGAAGTCGACGCGGGTCCCGTCCGCCGGCATCGGCAGCGGATCCCAGCGCAGCTGGTCCGGCGTCACCGGCCCATCGCCGAAATCCTCGTGCAGCCGCGGCTGCGCGTACGGCTCGAAGCTGCCGTGCATCGCCGCCGGACGGATCCGGTACAGCCAGCTGCGGCGGTTGGCATGGCGCGGCGCGGTGAACGCCGTGCCGGTTAGCTGCTCGGCGTATAGCCCGTGCGCCACCCTCTGCGGCGAGTTCCGCCCCACCGGCAGCGCCCCGGCCACCGCCTCGGTGGCGAACTCGTTGCCAAACCCGGACATGTATCCGACCACGGTTGTCTCCCGGAAGATCAAGAACTTTTTGCCACGGATTTACGCTGAGAAGGCGCGGATTTACACGGATAGAGCAGAAAGCCCTTTCAGCCACGGATTTACGCGGATTACGCGGATCTGGCCGGAGGCAAGATTGTTGCCGAAGGCCCATCGGAAGAAAAAGCTGGTACGGGCGTGATGTTTACGCTGGCCTCGCCCTGATCCGCGTAATCCGCGCAAATCCGTGGCCAAACGCTCTTCGCTCTTTACGCCCTTCCCGCTCTATCCGTGTAAATCCGCGCCTTTTCAGCGTCGATCCGTGGCAAGGTTTTCTAGAGGACGCCGCGCTCCATCTGGTCGCGCTCGATCGACTCGAACAGGGCCTGGAAATTGCCCTCGCCAAAACCCTCGTTGCCCTTGCGCTGGATGATCTCGAAGAAGATCGGCCCGAACGCGTTCTTGCCGAAGATCTGCAGCAGCTTGCGCTGCTTGGTCTCCGGATCGGCATCGATGAGGATCGCGTTGCGACGCAGCCGCTCGACGTCCTCGCCATGATCCGGCACGCGCTGGTCGATGACGTCGAAATACGCCGCCGGCGTGTCGAGGAAGGCGATCCCCGCCTCGCGCATCTTCTCCACCGACTCGTAGATGTCATCGGTGAACAGCGCGATGTGCTGGATGCCCTCGCCCTTGTAGTCGCGCAGGTATTCGTTGATCTGGCTCTTCTCGTCGGAGGACTCGTTGAGCGGGATGCGCACCACGCCGTCGGGCGCGGTCATCGCCTTCGACAGCAGGCCGGTCTTCGAGCCCTTGATGTCGAAGTAGCGGATCTCGCGGAAGTTGAACAGCTTCTCGTAGTAGTCCGACCACTTCTGCATGTTGCCCAGGAACAGGTTGTGCGTCAGGTGGTCGATGAAGGTCAGGCCGAAGCCCTTGGGGTGCTGGTCGACGCCCGGCAGCGGCTCGTAGTCGGCGTAGACGTCGGCGCCGTCGTCGACGAGGTACAGCATGCAGTCGCCGATGCCCTTGATCGCCGGGAAGTCGACGGCGCCGGTGGCGGCCTTGTGGTCGGCCTTCTCGCCGCCGTTGGCGAGCACGTGCTCGAGCACCTCGCCCGCCGGACGCTTGAAGCGGATCGCGAAGCCGCAGGCCGAGGGGCCGTGGCTGGCGGCGAAGTCCGATGCGAAGGAGTCCGGCTCCTCGTTGAGCAGGAAGTTGATCGTGCCCTGGCGGAACAGCGTGATCGCGCGGCTGCGGTGCTTCGCGACCGCGGTGAAGCCGAGCTGCTGCAGGTAGGTGCGCATCGCGTCCGCGCGGCCGGCGGGGGCTGCGAATTCGACGAACTCGAAGCCGTTGATGCCCATCGGGTTTTCAAAGGTGGTGACCTGCATGCCGAGGTTCGGCCGGGTCTGGGTCTGGGCGCTCATGGCGGCTCCTGCAGTGGACGGGAGGGATGCGGTGTTATAGTTTCATATGAAACCAGTTGCAAGGCGCAGCGCAGCAATGTCCCAGCCTCCAGACAGGAAAGCCCACACCGGCGCCGCAATCGACGCCGCCCACGACGCGGTCCTCGACCTCGAGCGCTTCGTGCCCTACCAGCTCAGCCTGCTGTCCAACGTGGTCAGCCAGGAAATCGCCCAGGCCTACGGCGAACGCTTCGGCCTGGCGGTCACCGAGTGGCGGATCATCGCCGTGCTCGGCAGGTTCCCCGGGCTGTCAGCCGCGGGCGTGGCCGAACGCAGCGCCATGGACAAGGTGGCGGTGAGCCGCGCCGTGGCCCGCTTGCTCGAACGCGGCCTGCTGCACCGGGAAATGCACGACGACGACCGCCGGCGCTCGGTGCTGGAACTCAGCGAGGGCGGGCGCGAGGTGTATTCGCAGGTCGCACCGCTGGCGCTGGCCTACGAGCGCGAGCTGCTGGCGCCGCTGAGCGGGGACGAGCGCGTGCAGTTTTCGCGCATGCTGGACAGACTCGGCGAACGCTACGGGCTCTAGTAGATTGACCACGATGCAAGCAGACACCCGTCCGGACGCTGCCAGCCTGCCCGACGCCCGGGCCTGGCTGGAAGCCAACGCCCTCGCCGCGGCCTGCGACTGGGCCGGCGCCGCCGCTGCCTATGCGCGACTGGCCGAAGCGGCACCCGGCGATGCGGCGCCATGGCTCGGCCTGGCCAAGGCCCAGGGGCGCGCCGGCCACTACCGCGACATGCACGCGGCCACGATGCGGGCGCACGCTGCGGGTCCGCGCTCCTGGCCGCACGCGCTGGCGCTCGCGCGACTGCTGCGCGACCTGCACGAGCCGCACGCGCTGACCGAGCTGTCGCTTGCGCTGGCCGAACGGGCCGGCCAGGCCAGCGTCGACGACATGGTCGCGCTGGCGGACCTGCTCGGCGCCGAGGACCTGCACGACGCCGGACTGGCCTGGCTGGACCGCGCGGTGGACCGCGACCCCGGCCACGCTCCCGCGCGCTACGTGCGCGGCAGCACGCGCCTGTTCCTGGGCGACATGGCCGGCGCCCGCGAGGACCTGGACCGGGCGATCGCGGTGACGCCGCACTTCGCCCATGCCCACCGCCGGCTGTCGCAGCTGCGCGCGCACGACGTGGCCGGCACCCGGGCGCGCATCGCCCGCCTGCGCGACGAGCGCGCACGCGTCGCGCCCGGCAGCGAGCACGACATCCATTTCAGCCACTCCCTGTTCGACGAGCTGCACGACCTCGGCGAACACGAGGCCGCCTGGCCCGAACTCGAGCGCGGCATGCGCGCCAAGCGCGCCGCCATGCGCTACGACGTCGCCGACGACCTGCGCCTGCTCGAGGCTATCCGCGACCGCTGCGACGCGGGATTCCTGGCCGGTCCGGGCCATGACCCGGGCACTGGCGCGCAGCAGCCCGTGTTCATCGTCGGCCTGTTCCGCTCGGGTTCCACCGTGCTCGAACGCATGCTCGGCGGCCATCCCGCGGTGGCCGAGGGCGGCGAAAGCATGGGCTTTGCCGCGGCGCTGCGGCTGGCCGCGGACCATCGCGGACAGGGCCTGGTCGACGCCGGCCTGCTCGAGCGCCTGGAAACGATCGACTGGCCGGCGCTGGGCCGGGCCTTCCTCGAGGCCAACGCATGGCGCGCGCGCGGCCGCGGCCTGTGGACGGAGAAGCTGCCCACCAACTCCCTGCTGCTGGGCTGCATCGCACGCGCACTGCCGCGGGCGCGGTTCATCCATACCGAGCGCGCGCCGATGGACGTGTGCTTCTCCAACCTGCGCATGCTCTATGGCGGCTCGGCGCGCTGGTCCTACGACCAGCGCGAGCTTGCCGCGTGGCACCAGGCGCACGCGGCATTGATGTCGCACTGGCGCGGGGTACTGGGCCCGAGGCTGCTCGATGTCCGCCACGACGACCTGCTGCGCGACCCCGACGCCACGATGCGTCGCGTACTCGGCCATCTCGGCCTGGCGTTCGATCCCTCGGTGCTGAAGCCCGAACGCAGCGGTGGCGCCGTGGCGACCGCCAGCGCAGCGCAGGTGCGCTCAGGCCTGCGGGCGCCGCGCGCGCCCGACTGGCTGCCCTACCGCGATCACCTCGGCCCGCTAGCGGCGGGCCTCGGGGTCACGCTGGACTGAACTCCGCGCAAAAAAAAGCCGCGCCCCGGAGGGCGCGGCCTGTCACTCATGCCGGGAGTACGCGTGGGCGTCGCTCAGCGGCGCTCTTCGGTGACGTCGATCCCGGCAGCGGCCGGCTCGGCCAGCTCGTCCTGGCCAGCGAGGTCGTCGTCGCGCAGGGTGTCGAGGTGCATCAGCTTCTTCACCAGCGGTGCGATCACCAGCATCACCACGCCCACGCCCACCGCCAGCCAGCCGACGTTGGAGTAGACCTCCAGCACCTTCTCCGGGCCCGCGCCCTCGCCGCCGGTGGCGGCCGAGATCAGGCCCGCGGCGAAGTTGCCGGTGGCCGAGGCGAAGAACCAGGTGCCCATGATCAGGCTGGCCATGTGCGCCGGCGTCAGCCGGTTCATCGCCGACAGCCCGACCGGCGACAGGCACAGCTCGCCGAGGGTGTGGATCAGGTAGATCACGAAGATGAAGATCACCGGGGTCGCGCCCACGGTCGACGCGTTGGCGCCGGCGACCAGGGCCAGGAAGCCCGCGCCCACCAGCACCACGCCGATGGCGAACTTGGCCGGGGTCGAAGGCTCCCAGCCGCGCTTGGCCAGCCACAGCCACAGCATCGCGAACAGCGGCGCGAGGCAGACGATATAGATCGAGTTCAGCGACTGGAACATCGACGCCGGCACTTCCCAGCCGAGGATGTTGCGGTCGACCGAGCGGTCGGTGAACAGGTTCAGCGACGCGCCGGCCTGCTCGAACAGCGCCCAGAACAGGATCGAGCCGATGATCAGGTACATCGCGGCGAAGATCCGGTTGCGCTCTTCGCGCTGCATCGAGAACACCGCCTTGTAGAGCACGTAGCCGACCAGGATCAGGCCCGCGCCACCCAGCAGGAAGCCGACCAGCTTCTGGTGCTGGATCATCCACCACACCAGGCCCACGGTCAGGAAGCTGAGGACGTACAGCAGCCACTCGAAGCGGATGCCGAACAGCGGCGCCGCAAGCCGCTGCGGATCACGCGGCTCGCCGCGCCCCATCAGCATCGGCTTGCCGATGATGAACACCACCAGGCCCAGCAGCATGCCGACGCCGGCGGCGCCGAAGCCGTACTTCCAGCCGTAGGTCTGGCCCAGGTAGCCGGCGATCAGCGAACCGAGCATCGCGCCCAGGTTGATGCCCATGTAGAAGATCGTGTACGCCGGGTCGCGCCGGATGTCGGTGCGCGGGTACAGCTGGCCGACCATCACCGAGATGTTGGCCTTGAGGAAGCCCGAGCCGACGATGATGAACGACAGCGCCAGCCAGAAGATGTTGATCTCGGCCGCGCCCTGGCCACCGGTGCCTTCGAACGCCATCAGGAAATGGCCGAAGGTCAGCAGCACCGCACCGAACAGCACCGCCTTGCGTTGCCCCAGGTAGCGGTCGGCGAGATAACCGCCCACCACCGGCGCGATGTACACCAGCGCGGTATAGGCACCGTAGATCACCGAGGCCTCGCCGTCGGAGAACATCCAGTGCTGGACGAGGTAGAAGATCAGCAGCGCGCGCATGCCGTAGTAGGAGAAGCGCTCCCACATCTCGGCGAAGAACAGCACGAACAGGCCGCGCGGATGGCCGAGGATGGTCTTCTTTTCCTCGGCTGCGTAGGGATTCGGGGTCACTCGCTACTCCTGGCTGGTTGGGTCCGGCCGCGCTGGCCGACCGGTTAACTTAGCGTGATGGCGCCGCCAAGGGGAAGTGCGGGGCCCGGCGCCGGCCTCCATCATCCGCTCAGTAGGCGCTGTCCGGCGCGCCGCCGATGCGCGTGCGCACCTCGAACAGCTCCGGGAAGAAGGTCAGGTCCAGCGCCTGCTTCAGGAAGCCCACGCCGCTGGAGCCGCCGGTGCCGCGCTTGAAGCCGATGATCCGCATCACCGTGCGCATGTGGCGGAAGCGCCACAGCTGGAACTCGGTTTCCAGGTCCACCAGGTCCTCGCAAAGGTGGTAGGCCTCCCAGTGCGAGGCGGTATCGCGGTAGATGCCCTCGAAGACCGGCATCAGCGCTTCGTCCATCACGTGCGGCCGGGTCCAGTCGCGCTCCAGGTGGCGCGCGGGGACGGCGTGCCCGCTGCGCGCCAGGTGGCGCAGGGCCTCGTCGTACAGGCTGGGCGCCTCGAGCGCGCCGCGCAGCATGGCCTCGGCCGCCGGGTCATGGGCGAAGACCTTGAGCATGCCGGCGTTCTTGTTGCCGAGCAGGAACTCCACGGTGCGGTACTGCGCGGACTGGAAGCCCGAGGACGGCCCCAGCAGGTCGCGGAACTCGGCGTATTCCGAGGGCGTGAGCGTTTCCAGCACCGACCACATCGCGGTCAGCTGGCGCAGCACGCTCTTGCAGCGCGCGAAGATCTTCTGGCACGGATCGAGCCGGCCCGCGCGCAGGTGGCCGACCGCCGCCTGCAGCTCGTGGACCAGCAGCTTCAGCCACAGTTCCGAGACCTGATGCTGGATGATGAACAGCATCTCGTCGTGGTGCGGCGGATCAGTCACCGGCTGCTGCGCCGACAGCAGCCGGTCCAGGTGCAGGTAGCCGCCGTAGGTCATGCGCCCGGACAGTTCGGTGTGGATGCCGGCCTCGAGGGCCCGTTCGTTCTTCTCGATGCTCATGCGTGAAAGGGTAGCGCAGGCCCGCCCCGTGGCGGGACCGGGATCCGGCAGGTCACACCGCTGCCGCATGACTGGTGCAGAATCACGGGGCTGCGGCGGGGGCCGCACCAGACATCTTCCGGGGGAACCACACCATGCAACCGACTCCGCGCCGCCTGGCGCTCGCTCTTGCCCTGTCCGCGGCCATCGGCGCCGCCCAGGCCGATTCCACGCCCCAGGGCCTGCCGTTCGCGCAGGACTGGACCGATACCGGGCTGATCACCAGCAACGACGACTGGTCGAACGTGCCCGGCATCCTCGGCTACCTCGGCGGCGACCTGACCTCGGCCAACGGGGTCGACCCGCGCACGGTGCTCGGCGCCGATGCCGCCGGCGTCGTCGACGTGATCGCCAACCAGACCAATACCAGCATCACCAACGGCGGCGTGGCCGAGTTCCACATCGGCAATCCGGTGGTGGGGCTGCAGGGCAGCGGGTCGGCGGATGCGCCCTATCTCAGGATCCACCTCGACACCCGCGGCGCGAGCGGCATCCAGGTGTCCTACCTCCTGCGCGACGTCGACGCTTCGGCGGACGACGCCGCCCAGCAGGTCGCGCTGCACTACCGCGTGGGCGGCATCGGCGACTTCACCAACGTGCCCGAAGCCTACGTGGCCGACGCCAGCAGTCCCGGCGGCACGCGCGACACGCCGGTGTCGGTGACCCTGCCCGCCGACGCCGACAACCAGGCGCTGGTCGAACTGCGGATCATGACCACGAACGCCGCCGGCAACGACGAATGGATCGGCATCGACGACATCAGCGTGGTCGCCGCTGGCGGCGGATCCGTCACGGTGATCAACGTCGGCAACGGCAGCGCGGCCGAGGGCGACTCGGGCACCAGCGAGATGTTCTTCCAGGTCAGCCTGACCCGGCCCGCCGGCCCCGGCGGCGTCAGCTTCGACTATGCGACCGTCGACGGCACGGCGCTGGCCGGCCAGGACTACGTCGCCAAGAGCGGCACCGCGTCCATCGACGAAGGCGACACCTCGGTCTCGCTCTCGGTCAGCGTGATCGGCGACACCGTGGCCGAGCCCGACGAGGCCTTCGGCCTTGCGTTGTCGAACATCTCCGGCGCGGAGGACGGCACCCTCGTTGGCACCGGGACCATCGTCAACGACGATTTCACGATCGTGCCGATCGCCGCCATCCAGGGCCCGGGCGCGACCTCGCCGCTCGCCGGCCAGTCGGTCGTGACCGAGGGCATCGTCACGGCGCGCAAGAACAATGGCTTCTTCATGCAGAGCGCCGACGGCGAGGACGATGGCGACGCCGCCACCTCCGAGGGCATCTTCGTGTTCACCGCGGGCGCGCCGCCGGCGGCGGCCTCGATCGGCCACCGCGTGCGCGTGCAGGCCATGGTGGAGGAATACATCCCCGCCGCCGATCCGTACCAGCTGCCGATGACCGAGCTCACCTTCGCCACCGTCACCCAGCTCGGCACCGGCCATGCGCTGCCGGCGCCGGTGGTGCTGGCGGCCGACAGCGTGCTGCCCGACGGCGACCTTGACCAGCTCGAGGCCTTCGAGGGCATGCGCGTCAGCATCCCCAGCGCCACGGTGGTCGCGCCCACCCGCGGCAACACCAGCGAAGCCAACGCCACGTCGACCGGCAACGGCCAGTTCGCGGTGGTGGTGACCGGCGTGCCGCGCCCGCTGCGCGAGGCCGGCATCCAGGTGCCCGACCCCGATCCGAGCGGCACCACCGCCACCGCCATCCCGCGCTGGGACTTCAACCCCGAAGTCATCGCGGTCGACAGCGACACCATCGGCGCGCCGCAGGCCGACCTGGCCGCCGGCTGCCGGATCGTCGACGGCACCCTGACCGGTCCGCTGGACTACACCTTCCGCCGCTACACGATCTATCCGGAAGGCCCGCTGGCGACGGCCTGTGACGGCCTCGACCAGCCGCGCGGCGCGGTGGTGCCCAGCGAGGACCACGCCACCTTCGCCACCTACAACCTGCAGCGCTTCTTCGACACGGTGAACGACCCCGCCACCAGCGAGCCGGTGCTCACCGCCGACGCGTTCGCGGCCCGGCTCAACAAGGCCTCGCTCGGCATCCGCGCCTACATGCATTCGCCCGACGTCATCGGCGTCAGCGAGGTCGAGAACCTCTCCGCGCTGCAGGCACTCGCCGACAAGATCAACGCCGACGCGGTGGTGCTGGGCGGGCCCGACCCGGGCTACGTCGCCTACCTCGAGGAAGGCAACGACGTCGGCGGCATCGACGTCGGCTTCCTGGTCAAGGCCGGCGACATCGCCGCCGCGCTGCCGCGCGTGGACGTGCTCTCGGTGGAGCAGGTCGGCGCCGACGTCAGCTGGACCTATGCCGGCACCGGCGCCGCCAGCCTGCTCAACGACCGTCCGCCGCTGGTGCTCGACGCGGTGGTGAACTTCGCCGACGGCCGCGCGCTGCCGGTCACCGTGGTCACCGTGCACCAACGCTCGCTCAACGGCGTCGACAGCGAGGAACCGGCCGGTACCGGCACCCTCGGCGACCGCGTGCGCCAGAAGCGCCAGCTGCAGGCGGAGTTCCTCGCCGGCCTGCTGCAGGACCTCCAGGCCGACGATCCCGGGCGCAGCCTGGTGGTGCTGGGCGACTTCAACGCCTTCGAGTTCAACGACGGCTATGCCGACATCATGGGCACCGTGGTCGGCATGCCCTCGGCCGACGACGCCACGGCGGTCAACGGCGACGGCGCCGACCTGGTCGAACCGGACCTGGTCAACGCGACCCACATGCTGGAGCCATCCGAGCGCTATTCGTTCGTGTTCGAGAGCAACGCGCAGTCGCTCGACCACATCCTGGTCAATCAGGCAGCACTGGGCTCGATGATCAACTCGTGGACGATCAGCCACGCCCGCCTCAACGCCGACTTCCCGGAAACCGCGCGCAACGACCCCGACAGCGCCGCGCGCCTGTCCGACCATGACCCCTCGGTGCTGATGCTGCGGCTGCAGGCGGTGCAGTTCGCCGACATGGCCACGGTGGTCGCGGCACCGCAGGCGGCGGTGGCCGTTGGTGGCACGATGACCTGGCAGGTCACCGCGGCCAACGAGGGCCCGGACGCGGCCACGTTCCCCGGACTGGGCCTGGCCGTGGATGCCCATCTGGGCGATTTCGCCATCGCCGCCCCGGCTGGCTGGATCTGCGAAGACCCCGCGCTCGCGGGCGGCGAAACCACCGCCACCTGCACCACGGACGCACTTGCCAACGGCGGCGATGCCGCATTCACCGTGACCGCCACGGCACCGGAAGCGGCGTCGGGGACCGGCATCACCCTGAGCGCTGCGGCCACTTCGCTGACCGACGACCCCGAGGCGGGCAACGACAGCGACAGCGCCACGGTCGCCGTCGATGCACAGGCCGACCTGGCGGTGACGATGGCGGCGGCCGAGCGGATCGTGAGGGGCGCCTGGGGGCACCATTCGATCCAGCTCCGCAACGATGGCCCGGTGGCCGCCAGCGACGTGGTGGTCCGTCTTTCGGCGGGGGTGAGTGAATCCCTCGTCTGGGTCGATAGCCGCCTCGAATGCGTCACCGAGTCGGCCAATCCCTTCCGCGCGCTTTGCGTCCTGGAGGGCCTGTTCGCGCCCGGCCAGACCCACAACCTGCAGTTCATGACCGGGACCGGCGGTCGCCTCACCCCGCCCAGGTACGACGTCACGGTCCAGGTGGAATCGGACGTCCACGATCCCGACACCGGCAACAACGAGGCCCGCGCGCGGATCCAGACCGTCCGCGGCGACTGACGCGCCACCGGAAGCGGCGTGCCCCGCACGCCGCTCCGCCTCCGGCCACGCCACGGACGGCGTTGCCGCAGCGCGCAACGAACCCGAAACGCCCTGCGGGTATCATGTCCGGCTCCCGTGGATGACCGAGCACGTGCCCGCATGAGCGTTGCCGCGACCTTTGAAATCGAATACCTCCAGTACCTTGGCCCGGACGGCACCCTGGTGGCCGACCTGCCCCCGGAGGCCCTTCCGGCGGCGGAAATCCTGCCGCTGTTCAAGCAGATGCTGATGGTGCGCACCTTCGACACCAAGGCCATCGCGCTGCAGCGCACCGGCAAGCTCGGCACCTACGCCGCCTGCCTGGGCCACGAGGCCACGCACATCGGCATCGGCGCCGCGATGCGTCCCGAAGACGTGTTCGCCCCCAGCTACCGTGAATACGGCGCGCAGTTCATGCGCGGCGTGAAGCCCCGCGACGTCCTGATGTACTGGGGCGGCGACGAGCGCGGCAACGATTTCTCCGGCCCGAAGCACGATTTCCCGTGGTGCGTGCCGATCGCCACCCAGTGCCTGCACGCCGCCGGCGCGGCGCTGTCGTTCAAGCTCCGCGGCGAAGACCGCGTGGCCGTGACCTGCTGCGGCGACGGCGGCTCGTCGAAGACCGACACCTACGCCGCGATCAACTCGGCCGGCGCCTACGCCCTGCCCTTCATCCAGTGCATCATCAACAACGGCTGGGCGATCTCGGTGCCGCGCAAGTCGCAAACCGGCGCCAAAACGTTGGCGCAGAAGGGCCTGGCCGGCGGCCTGCACTGCCTGCAGGTGGACGGCAACGACCTGTTCGCCGTGCTCGAGGGCATGCGCCGCGCCATGGAGCGCGCGCGCTCGGGCGGCGGCGGCAGCGTGATCGAATTCATGACCTACCGCCTGCACGACCACACCACCGCCGACGACGCCCGCCGCTACCGCGACGAGGCCGAGGTCAAGGACGGCTGGACCCGCGAGCCGATGACCCGCCTGCGCACCTGGCTCAGCGCCCAGGGCGTGTGGGACGAGGCCCAGGAAAAGGCCTGGATCGAAGAGTGCGGCCGCATGGTCGACGTGGAAATCAACGCCTACCTGGAGTGCAAGGTGCAGCCCGTGGAAGCGATGTTCGACTATCTGTATGCCGATCCGCCCGCCGACCTGCTCGAGCAGCGCGCGGCCGCCATCGCCCTGGAGAAGCGCTCGTGAGCGCCGTGGCGAAGGACGCGGCACCCGCCGCCATCACCCTGATCGAAGCAGTGACCCAGGCCCTGGCCTATGAGATGCGCCACGACGACTCGGTCGTGGTGCTGGGCGAGGACGTGGGCGTCAACGGTGGCGTGTTCCGCGCCACCGCCGGCCTGCACGCCGAGTTCGGCGACCTGCGCGTGATCGACACCCCGTTGGACGAGACCACCATCGCCGGCCTGACCGTCGGCATGGCCGCGCAGGGCATGAAGCCGGTGGCCGAGGCCCAGTTCGACGGCTTCGTCTATCCGATGCTCGACCACGTGATCTGCCACGCCGCGCGCTTCCGTTACCGCACCCGCGGCCGGCTGACCTGCCCGATGGTGCTGCGCGTGCCGTGGGGCGGCGGCATCCGCGCGCCTGAGCACCACTCCGAGGCCAACGAGGCGCTGTTCACCAACGTTCCCGGCCTGCGCGTGGTCCTGCCCTCGTCGCCCGCACGTGCCTACGGCCTGCTGCTGGCCGCGATCCGCGAGCCGGATCCGGTGATCTTCTTCGAACCCAAGCGCATCTACCGCCAGTACAAGGAGATCGTGCCCGACGACGGCGAAGCGCTGCCGCTGGACGTGTGCTTCGTGCTGCGCGACGGCACCGACGTGACCCTGGTGACCTGGGGCGCGCAGGTGAAGGAGACGCTCGAGGCCGCCGATGCGCTGGCGAAGGACGGCATCAGCGCCGAGGTCATCGACGTCGCCACGCTCACGCCGCTGGACTTCGACACCATCGCCGAATCCGTGGCCAAGACCGGCCGCTGCGTGATCGTGCACGAGGCCCCCAAGACCGCGGGCTTCGGCGGCGAGATCGCCGCGCGCCTGGCCGAGGAGTGCATGTACGACCTGCTGGCACCGGTCGAGCGCGTCACCGGCTACGACACGCACATCCCGCTGTTCCGGCTTGAAATGAAGTACCTGCCGAGCGTCGAGAAGATCGTCGCCGCGGCGAAGCGGGCGATGGCCGCCGGCTGACCGCCCCGCCCTGCCGGACCGCTGCGCGACGCAGCAGGCGACACGAGCACACCGCAGTCCCTGGCACCGGGTCGGCGAACCGAACGCAACCGCTCCCGCTGGAGCACCAGATTTCCCGAGGACACCATGGCCGACAAAAAGACCTTTTACCTCCCCGACCTCGGCGAAGGCCTGCCCGACGCCACCATCGTCGAGTGGTTCATCAAGGAGGGCGACATCATCCGCCTGGACGAGAACCTGGTGTCGATGGAAACCGCCAAGGCCGTGGTCGACGTGCCTTCGCCGGTCTCGGGCAAGGTACTCAGGCTCGCCGGCGCCGCCGGCGACGTGGTGATCACCGGCGCGATGCTGGCCGAATTCGAGATCGATCCCGGCCTGCCGCAGCGCGCGGAGGGCCAGGACACCGGCCACCACCACGGCGGTGGTGGCGGGCACGGCGTGGGCAGCCAGGACCCGGCGCCCGACGACAAGGTCGTGGCCTCCGACGAGGGCGGCGCGATCAGCGACGCCGGCGAGTCCGCGCCCACGGGCGAGGTCGGCGGCGAGCGCAGCGACAGCGGCACCGTGGTCGGTGCCATGCAGTCGTCGGACGCGGTGCGCAGCGAACAGGCCGTGGCCGTGGGCGGCGTGCGCGCCATGCCCGCCGTGCGCGCGCAGGCGCGCAAGCTCAAGGTCGACATCAGCCGCGTCAACGGCACCGGTACCGACGGCACCGTGACCATGGCCGACGTGAAGCGCGCCGCAGCCGACGGCAGCGCGCCCATGGGCGCGGCCGGTCGCGCTCCTGTGGGAGCGGCTACAGCCGCGACTACCGCAGCGCCGATCGCGGCCATGGCCGCTCCCACAGGTGCAGCAGGAGGGGCCGCCGCCGGCCGCGACGCCGCCGACCGTACCCGCCTCTCCGCCTCCGGCAAGCCCATGCGCACCCAGCCGCCGGGCGTGGTCGCCAGCGGCCAGCCGGAGCAGCTCAAGGGCGTGCGCCGCAACATGGCGCGCGTCATGGCCGCCGCGCACGCGCAGGTCGTGCCGACCACCCTGGTGGACGATGCCGACCTGCACGCCTGGGCCGGCAAGCAAGACATCACCGCGCGCCTGATCCGCGCGATCTGCACCGCGGCCAAGGCCGTGCCCGCGCTCAACGCCTGGTTCGACGGTGACAACCTCACCCGCACCATGCACCCGCAGGTGGATATCGGCATCGCCGTGGACACCGACGACGGCCTGTTCGTGCCGGCGCTGCGCAACGCCGACGTGCTCGACGCCGCCGGCGTGCGTGCCGGAATCCAGCGCCTGCGCGCCCAGGTCGAGGACCGCAGCATCCCGGCCAGCGAGCTTTCGGGCTACACCATCAGCCTGTCGAACTTCGGCATGTTCGCCGGCCGCTACGCCACTCCGGTGGTGGTGCCACCGTGCGTGGCCATCGTCGGCGCCGGCAAGCTGAGTCAGGACGTGGTGGCGGTGATTGGCGGCATCGAGGTGCACCGCCGGATGCCGATCTCGCTGACCTTCGACCACCGCGCCGCGACCGGCGGCGAGGCCGCGCGCTTCCTCAAGGCGCTGCTGGACGACATGGCGCTGGCGAACTGACTCCACCTGCCGCGCCGCGTGACATCGCCACTCCCGCGAGGGAGTGGCCCGCGGCGTTCAGCCGCCCCGCGCGGCCTGCCTGCGCCCGCGCTCCAGCCACGCGGCCAAGCCCTGCGCGTTGAGTTCGATGTCCATCTCCAGCAGCGCGGGCACCAGCTGTTCTGGGGCGTCGACGCCGTGGATGCGCGCGCGGTCCACGTAGAGCGTCGTCAACGCCTGCTTCAGCGCGGCATGCGCGTCCGGCGCATCGGCCAGGAACTGTGCCAGCGCGACCATCGCGTCAACCTGCTCGACCAGGCGCAGGCCCACGCGCCGGACGTCGCGCACGGCGCCGAAGTGGGTGACGTAGCAGACCTCCGGCTCCGCCGCCATCAGGCGTCGCACGGAGTCCTTCATCTGCACCGGATCAAACTGCACCGGTGACGTGGTCGGGATCGCGAACGGCCGACCGCCGACGTCGAACTCCCGATAGGAAATGCCGAAGACGTCGCCGGTGAACCAGGCGCGCGTGCGCGCGTCCCACACCGACAGGTGGTGCAGCGCATGCCCGGGCGTGTGCGCCAGCAGCAGCGGGCGGCCCGCCAGGTCCAGCACCTGGCCGTCCGCGGCCTCCAGCACGCGTTCCGCCGGCGCCGGCACCAGCCCGCCGTAGGCACGCTCGAACAGCGCATCGCCGTACACCTGCCGCGCGCTCGCGATCAGCCTGGCCGGATCGACCAGGTGCGGCGCACCGCGCGGATGCACCACCAGGCGCGCGGCGGGCAGTTCGCGCAGCAGCGCGCCGGCACCACCCGCATGGTCGAGGTGGACGTGGGTGGCGATGAGGTAGTCGACGGCATCGCGCGCCACCCCGGCGCCGTCCAGCGCGGCAAGCATGCGCGGCACGCTGTGCAGGGTGCCGCAGTCGATCAGCGCCGCGCGCCCGGCCTCCGCCACCAGGTAGGCGGCGCAGAAGTCCGGTCGCTCGCCGAAGCCGGTGTCGATGATGGTGATGCCGTCGCCCGGATCCACGCCCTGTACTCCTCAGCGCCGGCGGAACAGCAGCATCCGCAGCACCACCGCGAACAGCATGGCCGCCAGGAACACCCCGTAGCCGAGCGCGGTGGCGAGGATCTGCCGCCACATGCGGCCGTGGGCCGGGTCTGCGATCTGGTGCGACCAGTACAGGCTGGCCACGAACACCGCCAGCGCCGCCAGGAGCGCGACCACGTCGTACAGCCGCCGCATGACGCCCCGCGGCTGGCGCGGATAGATCCAGAACAGCGTGGCCAGGATCAGGAACCAGGGCAGGAACAGGATCAGGGTGAGGTTCACTTCGACCAGCGGGTTCATCCCTCGTCTTCCCCGAAGCGCTCAAGCGCCTGCACCAGCGCGGCTGCGTCCACGCCCTCGCCCAGCGCGCCCACGGTCGCGCCGTCGAGCAGGACCTGGCCGGCGTCGTCGATGCGGGGGGGCGCGGTTCCCGCCTTCAGCGCCGCCACCACGCGGCCGCAGTCGCGCGGCGACTCGAAGCCGGCGCCCTGCAGCAGCAGGCGCTCGCCGTCGACGAGCTTGAAGTGGAAGCGGCCATCGGCCTCGCGGTACTGCTTGAACACCGGCGGCGCCGGCTTGGCGGCGCCTTCGCCCGCAGGCGAAGGCATCGCGATTCCACCACCGCCAGACGTGCCCAGGTCGCGCAGCCCGACCGCATCGCGCAGCCGCGCCAGCAGCGGCCGCGCGCGCTCGTCGCGCAGGCGTTCGCCGCCCAGGCGCAGCATGCGTTCGATGCCGGCCGGGTCGGCCACCAGCGCCTCGTAGCGCTCGCGCATCGGCGCAAGCTCGGTATCGATGCGCTCGACCAGCCGCTCCTTGGCCTCACCCCAGGAAATGCCATCGGCGAACGCACGGCGCATCGCCCCGGTGTCGTCGGCCCCGGCGAAAGCCTGGTAGAGCTGGAACACGGCCGAGCCCGCGGTGTCCTTCGGCTCGCCCGGCGCACGCGAGTCGGTCACGATCGAGAGCACCAGCTTGCGCAGCGTCTCGCGCGGCGCGAACAGCGGGATGACGTTGTCGTAGCTCTTCGACATCTTGCGGCCGTCCAGGCCCGGCAGGGTCGCGACCTGCTCCTCCACCACCGCCTCGGGCAGGGTGAAGTGCGCGCCATACAGATGGTTGAAGCGCTGCGCGAAGTCGCGCGCCATTTCGATGTGCTGCACCTGGTCGCGGCCCACCGGCACCTTGTGCGCGTTGAACAGCAGGATGTCGGCGGCCATCAGCACCGGGTACATGTAGAGCCCCGCGGTCACGCCGGCATCGTCGTCGCTGCCTTCGGCGCGGTTGCGGTCAACCGCGGCCTTGTAGGCATGGGCGCGGTTGAGCAGCCCCTTGCCCGCCACGCAGGTGAGCAGCCAGGTCAGCTCGGTAGTCTCGGGGATGTCCGACTGGCGATAGAACGCCACGCGCTCCGGATCCAGTCCGCAGGCAATCCAGCTGGCCGCGATCTCCAGCGTCGAACGCTGCACCCGCAGCGGATCCTGGGTGCTGATCAGGGCGTGGTAGTCGGCAAGGAAGAAAAAGCTTTCGACATCGGGTGCCACGCTGGCGACCACCGCGGGGCGGATGGCACCGACGTAGTTGCCCAGGTGCGGGATGCCGGTGGGCTTGATGCCGGTGAGGACGCGCAGGCTCATTCGGGGACCAGGAACGGGAAAACGCCATTCTAGTCCAGTGGCCCGCCGCGGCCCGCCGTTCGGAAGCGAGGTCGGCCCGCCGCAGCCGCCGGATCCCCGGGCAAAAAAAGACGGGCCGGCGAACCGGCCCGTCGATGCTACTCACCTGTTCGGTCAGCCCAGGCCCTTCTCGAAGTCGCGGACCTCGCGCTCGGCGCGGTCACGCTCCCAGCCGTACTGCTCCTGCAGCTTGCCCGCCAGGTATTCGCCATTACCTTCGGCGACATCGAACACATCGTCGGTGAGATCGCCCCACCGCGCCTGCGCCTGGCCCTTGAGCTGGGTCCACTTGCCGGAAATGATGTCCTTGTTCATATGCGTCACCTCGATTGATGGGGGAAAGATCACCGCTGCTGCGGTGGATCTGGATCCATCATGCGGGCCTCCACATGTCGGCAAGGTCAAGATTTTGTTGCCTGGCCTTCACTTGGATGACTGCGGATTCAGCGGGGATCGGTGGCGCCGGTGTCATCGGCCGCTTCTTCGACCTGCTCGCCGACCTTCTGCACGTCCTTGCCAGCACCGGCCATGGTGTTGCAGGCGGAAAGCATGCCGGCGGAAAACAGCGAGACAAAAACGAGGATTGCAATGCGCTTCATGGGAACTCTCCGTTGATGGACGATCACGGGGCGGCGGTGCCCCGTTGCCGCCATCAAACGCAGGTGCGGGTGAAATCCGCGTTGAGGCCGCCACGTCGCGCGTCAGCGTGATCGTCTCCCATTCATATTCGGGGGCTCAGTCGCGCATCAGCGTGGATTTTCCGAACAGGCTTTCCACCAGGTCCACCGCCAGGCGCGCAGTCCGGTTGCGGACGTCCAGCGCCGGGTTCACCTCGACCACGTCCAGCGAATCGGCACCGCCGGCATCGGCGATCATTTCCATCATCAGCTGCGCCTCGCGGTAGTCGAGGCCTCCCGGCACGCGGGTGCCGGTGCCGGGCGCGATGGTGGGATCGAGCACGTCGACGTCGAAGCTGACGTGGAGGTGGGTGTCGTCGCCCATGCCCGCCAGCGCCTCCTCCATCACCTGCTTCATGCCCACTTCGTCGACGTAGCGCATGTCGTAGATGTCCAGGCCGTGCTCACGGACCAGGCGTTTTTCCTCCAGGTCCACCGAGCGGATGCCGATCTGGCGCACGTCGGCCGGCGAGATCATCGGCCCCTGCCCGCCGAGGTTGACGAGCGCGTCCGGGCCGAGCCCGCACAGGCAGGCGACGGGCATGCCGTGGACGTTGCCCGACGGCGTGATCGCCGAGGTGTTGAAGTCCGCATGGGCGTCGAGCCACAGCACGCGCAGGCGCTTCCCCTGCGCACGGCAATGGCGCGCAACGGCGGTGATCGAGCCCATCGCCAGGCAGTGGTCGCCGCCCAGCATCACCGGCATCCGGCCGGCCGCCAGTTCGGCGCCGGACATCTCCATCACCGCGCGGTTCCATGCCACCACCTCGTCGAGGTGGCGATAGCCGTCCACGGGCGCCTGCCAGGGATTGCGCGGCCCCTGAACGTCGCCGCGATCGACCGCGTCGATGCCGCGCGCGACCAGCGCTTCGACCAGGCCGGCGACGCGCAGCGCCTCGGGCCCCATGGACGCCCCGCGTCGCCCCGCACCGACGTCGGTAGGGACGCCGAACACGGATACGGGCAGCAGTTTCAAGGACATGGGTGCCTCCAGCGGGCGGAACGGGACTTTCCATGATCCTGCAGCGAAGGCGGCAGGTCCAGAATGTGCGCTGTGGCATCGGGCTGAAAATCCACGATGCACGGACGTGCATCGTGGTGCCGGCAGTCCGAATCGAACGGACGACCTACCGCTTACAAGGCGGTTGCTCTACCAGCTGAGCTATGCCGGCACGATGCGCCCGGTGGGGCGCGCGCATTCTAGCGCGCGACGCCCGCGGCGACGACGGGGGCGCAGTCGATGTCCTGCAGCCGCGGTGCCTTCGCGACACGCCGGGCCGCTGCGGCATCAAAGCCGGGACCGGCGGCGACGTCCAGCCAGTGGCTGACATTGGCGTCGCCCAAGGGCTGTGCCGACGCCGGGAAGCCCGCGGCACGCAGCGCGGCCTCGCGGCGGCGGGCGGCTGGCTCGCTGGCGTAACGCCCGAGTGCAATCCCGTTGGCGTCGGCGCCCGAGGGCACGACCAGGAGGTCGTCGAAGCCGGCCTCCCTGATCTTCACGGCCAGTGCGTTGGCCGTGTCGCGGTCGGATTGCGGTGCCATCGCCACGCTCCAACCTCGAGGTGCTTCGACCACGTCGCGCACGCGGGTCCGCGCAGCACCGAGCGGCTGCAGTGCGGCCCGTGCGGCCGCGACCTGGGCGGCATCGGCATATGGGCCGAAGCTCATGCAGCGAAGCGCCGTGGACACTGGCGGGGACACTGGCGGGGACACGGGAGCAGTGTCGGTCGGCGATTGCGCGGGTTCCGGCGATTCGTGCAATCCGCTGCCCTGGCCGTCGTCCTGCACCGCGTCCGGCGTTCCGGCCATCGCGGACTGCTCCGCTTCGCCACGCGGCTCGATTTCCACGGTCGCAGGCCCGTCCACGCGCGATGAGTCCCCGGCCTGCGCCTGTGCCGGCTCACCCAGCAGCAGAAGGCGCGGCACGGCATCAGGCTGCACCCACGGCGCCGGCGCCGACGGCCCGGGACGCAGCAGCCACCAGGTGGCGACACCGAAGTTGAGCATGACCAGCAGGACCAGCAGCGCGCGCAGTGACATGCGCGGATTCTAGCCTGTGCCTGCGGGCTGCCGCGCCAGCCGCGCCAGGCCGTCGACGACCAGGGACGGGGCAAGCAGCGCGCCCGGCACGTGCGGAAGCAGGTCGCCGGCGCCGCCGCCGTGAAGGAGCACGCCAACCGGCACGCCAGCACGCGCACAGGCCTCGCGACGGCTGCGCTCCACCAGCCCGAGTGCAGCACCCAGGCAGCCTGCGGCGAGCGCATCGGTGGTGTCGATGGCGAAGACCATGGCGTCGCCGCCGGTCGCCGGAAGCTGCGGTGCGCGCGCATGCAGGGTTTCGCGCATCAGCGTCGGCGAGGGCGCGATGCTGCCGCCATGGTGTTGCCCGTCGGCCGCCAGCAGGTCGACGGTGAGCGCGGTACCGACGCCGATCACGAGCACCCAGCCAGGCTCCCGGGCACGGGCACCCACCAGGGCCAGCGCGCGGTCCACGCCAAGCCGCGCAGGTTCGGCGTAGCCGATCCGCACCCCGGCCATCTCACGCTCCACGCGCACTTCGACCACGCGCGCGGCCCGCGGCACCAGCACCTGAAGCAGCGACGCCCGCAGCGCCGCCGGACCCACGCTGGCCAGCCATGCGACGTCGATCCTGGATGGCAGTGTCGATGACCATGCAGGATCAAGCTCCTCGCCGCCGTGGCCGAAGGCCGCCACCGGGCCGGCGCCACCCGGGTCCAGCGGCGCGAGCTTGAGCCTGGTGTTGCCGAGGTCGAACAGCCAGTCGCTCACGACGTGGCCAGCCGCGTGCGCAGGCCGGCCTCGCCGGCATGGAAATGACGTTCGGTGCCGCCGACGTCCACGCGAAGCGCGCCGTCGGCCGCAAGCCCCAGCGCGTGACCCGCCTGCAGGCCGCTGCCCACGCGCACTTCGATTTCGCGCCCGGCCAGCGCATCCAGCGCCGCGTGTCGCGGCAGGAACGGCGCCAGGCCTTCGCGGTCGAACTGGTCCAGCGCCGGCACCAGGTGCGCAATCAGCGTTGCCGCAAGCGCGCTTCGCGAAGGCCGGCCAGAGTGTGCAAGGGTCGCAAGGTCGCACCAGGGCTGGTCGATCGCGGCCGCCGCCGCAGCGGGCATGCCCACGTTGAGCCCCAGGCCAAGCACCGCCCGCACCGGTCCGGCGTGCTCGCCGCCGCCTTCCACCAACAGGCCACCGAGCTTGCGCAGGGCAGCGCCCGCCGGATCGACGACCACCAGGTCGTTCGGCCACTTGAGTCGCACCATGCCGTATCCAGCCGCGTGCAGGGCCTCGGCGCTGGCAACGCCGGCGACAAGGCCCAGCCCGCCAAGCCGCGCAAGCCCGCCGTCGAACGCGCGCGCCAGCGACAGGTAGAGGTTTGCCGCCAACGGCGAGGTCCAGTCGCGGCCAAGCCGGCCGCGCCCGCCGAGCTGCCGCTCCGCCAGCAGCACGGCCACGCCGCTGTCCGGCGTGCGCCGGCGCAGGAGTTCGCTGTTGGTGGAGTCGATGGTCCAGGCGACTTCCGGCCCCTGCATTCCCGCGCGCAAGCCTGCGGGCAACGCGGCGGCGATTGCTTCGGCATCGAGGAGTTCCAGCGGCGCGTCCAGCGCATAACCATGGCCGCGACGCGCGCTGATCGCGATGCCCGCCGCGCGCAGTGCCTCGACCCGCTTCCACACTGCGGCCCGGGTCAGGCCGTATTCGCGCGCAAGGTCGTCACCGGGGACCGGCCCCGCGGCCAGGCGTAGCAGCAGCGCCTTTTCGACGGCGTCGGTTTCACTCGGCGCGGTGGCAGGGACATGGGCGGACATCCCCGGATTATCACCCCTGAACGCCCGACCTCATCGACACCCGCGTGCCCGTACGCGGGCGTTGTATGATCACGAGGATGCTACTGGTCACCGAACAGGCACCCGCCATGTCCGTCCGCGCCATCCTTGCCATTTCCCTGCTGTCCCTGGCCTGCCAGGCCGAGGCCCGTGAAGCACGCATGGCCGGGGCCGGAGTCGACGGCTCGGGCTGCAGCGCCGACTACCCGACCAGCGGCACCCCGGATGTCGATCCGGCGCGTGCAATCAGGCGCCCCGAGGCTGAAAAGCCGGTCACTCCCCGGGGCGCCGACCCCGACGCGGCGCGGCCGCCGCGCTGGCACAGCTTCCTGCCGGGGATGTTCCGCTAGGCATGGCGTGATCAGGCGCCTGTTCCGGCGCCAGCCCGCCGACGTCGATCCACGCACCTGGCAGGACGTGCGCGAACGCGTGCCATGGGTGGCCGCGCTCGACGATCCCCGCAGCGAACGCCTGCGCACCCTGGCGGCGCGCTTCCTGCACGACAAGACCATCACCCCGCTCGGCGGGCTTGAGCTCGACCAGGTCGCCCGTACCACGCTGGCCGCGCTGTCCTGCCTGCCGCTGATGGAGTTCGGTGCCGAAGGCCTGCACGGCTGGTCGCAGCTGCTGGTGTACCCCGATGCGTTCCGGGTCGACCGCAGCCACGTCGATGCCGCCGGGGTGATGCACGAAGGCGAGGACGAACTCGCGGGCGAAGCCTGGGAATACGGCCCGCTGGTGCTCTCATGGGCCGACATCCTGGCCGACCTCGACAGTCCGCGCGACGGCTGCTGCGTGGCGGTGCACGAGATGGTGCACAAGCTCGACGCGCTCGACGGCCTGCTCGACGGCACCCCGCCGCTGCCGCGCGCCTGGCAGCGCGAGTGGGCGCGGGACTTCCAGCAGGCGTACGACGCGTTCGCGGCGCGCGTGGATCGCGGCCTGCACACTGCGCTCGATCCCTACGCGGCCGAGGCGCCGGAGGAGTTCTTCGCGGTCTGCAGCGAGTACCACTTCAGCGATCCGGCGCTGCTCGAACGCGAGCAGCCGGCCGTGGCGACGCACCTGCGCAGGCTGTACGGCCCCTCGCCGTTCGCCGCCGGCTGAGCGCTACAGCCCCGGCGGCAGCCGCACCAGGAAGCGCGCGCCGCCAAGCTCCCGGGACGCCGTGACCTCGAGCTCGCCCCGATAGCCACGAACGATGTCCTGCACGATCGACAGCCCGATGCCATGGCCCTGCACGCGCTCGTCGCCGCGCACGCCGCGCTGCAGCACGTGTGCGATGCGCTCGGCCGGGATGCCCGGGCCATCGTCGTCGACCGCCAGCACCAGGCCGGGGCGTCGCCGCGGCGCGCAGGCGCCCACCTCGACGGTCAGCAGCACCCGCGACTTCGACCACTTGAACGCGTTTTCCAGCAGGTTGCCGAGCAGCTCCTGCAGGTCGCCGGA
Organism: Luteimonas sp. A537; assembly: GCF_054052065.1. Taxonomy (NCBI): domain Bacteria; kingdom Pseudomonadati; phylum Pseudomonadota; class Gammaproteobacteria; order Lysobacterales; family Lysobacteraceae; genus Luteimonas; species Luteimonas renzhihongae. The sequence continues at coordinate 409,931 of NZ_JBSVRH010000003.1, read as the reverse complement.
CTCGCCGTGGAAGCGGGCCGCCGGGTCGATCTCGAACTCGCACACGGTGCCCTTGCCGGCGTAGATCTTCTCCAGCCCGCGCACGATCTCCTCGGCGCAGGGCTCGACTTCCACCGGAGCGGCGAACAGCGCGTGGCCTGCCGAGGCCGCGCGGCCGAGCTGGTAGCCCACCAGCTCGTTCATGCGCCGCACCTGGGTTGCGACCTCGTCGCGGAGCTCGTCTTCGCTGGCATCGCTGTCCAGGCGCGTGCGCAGCACCGCCAGCGGCGTCTTCAGGCTGTGCGCAAGGTCGGCCATGGTGTTGCGCTGGTGCTCCAGGTTCTGGCGTTCGCTTTCCACCAGCGCGTTGATGCTCTCGGTGAGCGGCTCGAGCTCGCGCGGATGCAGCTCGCTCATGCGGTTGGCCTGGCCCAGCTGCACGCGCTTGAGCTCGGCCTCCACGCGCCGCAGCGGCAGCAGGCTCCAGCGCAGCACCAGCGCCTGCAGCAGCAGCAGGACCAGGCCGGCGATGCCGAGGTACCCCCACAGCGCGGCGCGGAACACGCGCACCTGCTGCGGCAGGGTGCCGGCGTCTTCCATGATGTAGATGGTGTACGGGAATTCGGCCTCGGCGCGCTGCTCCATGTCCCAGATGAAGCCCTTGCCGTAGCGCAGCACTTCGCGCGGGCTGCCATCGGCGCCGGTCATCGGCAGCGGGCCCTCGAACTTCTCGACCCCGCCTTCAAGCAGCTCCGCGTCCGGCAGCTGCGGGCCACGCGTCGATTCCGAGCCCCAGCTGCCCTGCGGCAGCACGACCTCGGCATACAGGCCGCTGTCGGGCCGCTCGAAGCGCGGGTCGGCCTGGGTGTAAGGCGGGATCAGGTTGCCGCCGCGGTCGAACTCGATGTCGCGGGCGTAGGAGGTCGCGTAGTTGCGCAGCCGGTCACGCTGCAGCTGGCCGGCGACGTCGACGAAGGCGCGGTCGAGCGCGTAGCCCGCGGCGGCCAGGAAGGCGAGCAGGCCAAGGCTTGCGGCCAGCAGCTGGCGTGCCTGCAGCGAACGCGGGCGCCAGGCCAATCTCCGATCCTTGCGCGCCTGCGCCACGCCGCCCTCCCCTGCACGCCGGACGCGCAGCGCGCGCCCGCCGGGCTCAGCCTTCGTTGCTGCGCGGGATCGCGAAGCGGTAGCCGCGGCCGCGCACGGTCTCGATCGGCTTCAGCGTGCCGTCCGGGTCCAGCTTCTTGCGCAGGCGGCCGATGAAGACCTCAAGCACGTTGGAGTCGCGGTCGAAGTCCTGCTGGTAGATGTGCTCGGTCAGGTCGGCCTTCGAGACCAGCTCACCGGCGTGCATCATCAGGTATTCCAGCACCTTGTACTCGTAGCTGGTGAGGTCGACGTTGGCGCCGTCGACGCTGACCGTCTGCGCGGCCAGGTCCAGCACCACCGCGCCGCATTCCAGCGTCGGCTTGCTCCAGCCCGCGGCGCGGCGCACCAGTGCGTTGATGCGCGCCAGCAGCTCCTCGACGTGGAAGGGCTTGACCAGGTAGTCGTCGGCGCCCTGCTTCAGGCCGTCGACCTTGTCCTGCCAGCTAGAGCGCGCGGTCAGGATCAGCACCGGGAACTGCTTGCCCTCGTCGCGCAGGGCCTTGATCAGCTCCATGCCCGACATCTTCGGCAGGCCGAGGTCGATGATGCCGACGTCGAACGGGACTTCGCGTCCCATGTACAGGCCCTCTTCGCCGTCCTGCGCGGCATCCACGGCATAGCCCTCGCGTTTCAGGCGCGCGGCCAGGGTCTCCCGCAGGGGAGCTTCGTCTTCGACCAGAAGGATGCGCATCGGTTTCTCCGGTATGTCCCGGCGCCGGGTTGTCGTCGCGGGGAGAGTTGCAGGCTAGGGTGCGAATTCAGTCGTCGTCGCCACGTGTAGGCGCGGGCCGCGGCAGGCGGCGTGGGCGGGCGGATGGATCGTCCATGTAGACCCGGACCCGTCCGCCCTCATCCACCACCTTCACCCGGTTCAGGCTGCGGCCGTCGAACGAAATCGGCTCGGCGCTCAGCACCTGGCCACCGGTCCGCGCGCGCACGCGGCGAACCGAGTCGGCCAGCGCGTCCGGGCGGCCTCGCGACGATCGCGCAGACGGCGCCGGCCGGGCGGGCTGTTCAACGGCGCGCGGTGGCGCAGCGCGAGAGCCGCGCGCCTGTCGACGGCCGTCATCGGCATGCACCGCGCCGGCCAGCATGAATGCGGCGGCAAGGCACAGCGTCGGCGACAGATAACGAGCGGTCATGGAAACCATTTTCCAGAGAATACAGAAAGTTACGCACGCACACAGCGAGCCACGGCAGGAGCGTTCAGATGATTCTCGGAGTCGGGCGGTGAATTGCCACTTAACTTTTCCCATGGCCCGCAGGCCCCGTTCATATCGGGCCTGTTCCTGCCCCCGCGCCTCAGTAGATCTCCGCCACGCAGCAGCGCAGCGAGCCGCCGGCGGCCTCGATCGCATCAAGTGGAACCGCGCGGACCTCGAAGCCGGCGTCCGCGAGCGCGCGGCGGCTGGCCGGGTCCAGGGCATCGCAGGCCCGCCGGCTCATCCACACGACGTCATCGGTCAGGCTGATGGCATTGCCGGCGAACGCCGCCTGCGCGGCTGGTGGAAGCAGGATGGCGTGCGGTGCATACAGCGTGGCGATGGCGTCGACCACGCCCGGGTCGGCGAATCCGGCAGGGCAGATGATCGCCGCGCGCCCGGCCAGCACCGCGAGCACGACGTTGGTGTGGTATTCGCCGGGCGCGAGGTCGAACAGCAGCGTGGCGCGCAGCCCCAGGGCCTCGTGCATCAGGCGCGCGCCCTCTTCGTCGCAGCGCTCGGAGAGGCCGCACAGGCCGATTCCGCGGGCGCGGTCGATGACCATCGCGCCGGTCAGTTCGCCGGGATGCGGCTGCGTGGACAGGTCCCGCACCGCGTAGCCGAGGACATCGCGGAAGAAGCCGCGGATGTCGGCGCGACCCGCCTCGCGCCGTCGCACCGCGTGGCGCATGCGGCCAACCACCAGCGCACCGGGCACGGTGGCGAAGACATTGTTGGGGAACAGCGCATCCGGAGCCCCTGGGTCGCCCGGGAAGCACAGCGTCGGCAGCACCGACGACAGCGCGCGCTGCAGGTCGCGGTGCTGCGCCGAGGCACGCACCGCGTCGAAGCCTTCGGCCGTGGCCATGTAGCGATTGTCGGTGGCGGACTCGGCGGCATGGCCGAAGCCGTCGGGTGCGACCAGGAAGGCAGCGCGCGCGGTGGCCGGGCCGAAGTCCGGGGCGCAGTCGCGGGCGAAGGCGAGGAAGCGGGCGATGTCGCGGGTCGGCATGGACGTGCTCTCGGGAATCGGGGAGGGGACGCGGAGCCGAGTTTCAAGCCCCGGACCGGCCATCGTCGACGGTGACCGCGATCGCCTCCTCCACCAGCGACCAGTCGGCGCCGGGGCGGTGCGCCCCTTCGCTCAGCACCTGGCGGAACGCACGCCCGCCGCGCTGGCCGTGGAACAGGCCGAGCACGTGGCGGGTGATGTGCTTGAGCTGCGCGCCACGCGCGAGCTGCGCTTCGACGTAGGGCCGCATCGAGCGCAGCACGTCGGCGCGCGTCGACAGCGTACCGCCGTACCAGGCGACGTCCAGCCGGTGCAGCAGCCACGGATCGTGGTAGGCGGCGCGGCCGAGCATGGCGCCGTCCGCGTGCTCGAGGTGGGAGGTCGCCTCGCCTTCGTCGGCAATGCCGCCATTGACGATGACGGACAGCGCCGGCCGCTCGCGCTTGAGCGCATACGCCCAGTCATAGCGCAGCGGCGGCACTTCGCGGTTCTCCTTCGGCGACAGCCCCTTGAGCCACGCGTTGCGCGCGTGGACCACGAAGGTGTTGCAGCCGGCGGCCGCCACGCTATCGATGAAGGCAAGGAAGCGCGCGTAGTCGTGGTCGTCATCCACGCCCAGCCGGCACTTCACGGTCACCGGCACGTCGCAGGCGGCGATCATCGCGGCGACGCCGTCGGCAACCAGCGCCGGCTCGCGCATCAGGCAGGCGCCGAAGCGCCCGGCCTGAACCCGGTCCGACGGACAGCCGCAGTTGAGGTTGACCTCGTCGAAGCCGTGCTCGGCGCCGATGCGCGCGGCCTGCGCCAGCAGCGCCGGCTCGCTGCCGCCGAGCTGTAGCGCGACGGGATGTTCGGCCGGGTCCTTGGCCAGGAGTTTGGCCCGGTCGCCGTGGATCACGGCGTTGGCGTGCACCATCTCGGAGTACAGCCGCGCATGCGGCGCCAGCAGGCGATGGAAGACGCGGCAATGGCTGTCGGTCCAGTCCATCATCGGCGCGACGGACAGGCGGATGGAGGCGTCGTAGCGCGGATTTCCGCGCGATTCCGCGGCTGGATCCTGGGTTCCGGCGTGCCCGGTTGCGGTCATGGTCGTGGTCGGGCCAGGCGGTTTTCGCCGCGGCAGCGGTGGAGAAGCAGTACAGGTTACAGGGCCATGGGCGATACAGGCCCGCGCGGCGCCGGCATCAATCGCCGCCTGGCAGTGGCCGGCCCCAATGCGCGTAGCTTTGTTCGATGCCCTGGCGCAGGCGCTTCGCGCGCTCGTCGCTGGGCTCGACCCCGAACCCGCGCGCGATCGCTTCCCAGCCGCCATCGCCACGGCCCTGCCAGGCTTCGATCACGCCGCGGCACGGACGCCCCGACACGCGGGCCAGGGCGCAGGCGTAATAGAGGTCGCCGGGCGCGCGCCCCTCGCCGAGAAGCTTTTCCAGCAGCGGCCGCGGCGCGTCGAAATAACGCTCCAGCTCGTCGACGAAAGCCCCGGGGTAGCGCGCTGCATAGACGTTGATGTCCGCAAGGCGCGCGTCGACCACGGCATCGCCGGTACGCGGCGCCCAAGCGGCATCGGTATCGGCATCGGCATCGGCTGCCAGGTCGGCGGCATCGGCCGCAGCAGCGTCCTGCGCCTGGGCCGCACCCGCCAGCAGCAGGCAAAGGAGGCAGGAAAACAATAACGGCAGTCGATTGTTCACGATGTGGTCCTCTGTCAGGGATCGCGGCGGGCGGGCAACAGGATGTCGTGTTCGCGCCCCGGGAACACGCGGCCGCGGAGGTCGCGCACCTGCAGAACGCCGCCGTGCACCAGCGCATAGCGACGCAGGCCGCCTGTGCCCGGCTCGAGACTGAGCATCGATCGCTCAAGTTGCCATTCGCCGGTTTCCTCGAAGCTGACGCTGCCATCCAGGGCCACGTACACCTCGACCAGTTCGTACAGCTGCTGGCCGCCGCGGCGCTCCAGCACCAGCCGGGTATCGATGGCTTCGCAGTCCGCGCAGGGCAGGCTGCCGCGCCACTCGACCGCGTCCTGTCCCGCACCCAGGCCGGGCAGGCTGGCGTGGCTGGCGGCATCATCCTCGCGCATGCAGGCGGACAGCAGGCCGGCAAGCAGTAGCGCGAGAGCGGAAGCGTGGGCGCGTGGCATGCGCTGATTGTGCAGCAGCCCGGCTGCGCACGCTGCGGCGCGCGGCCCAGGCGGCAGCGTCAGGCGGCCACGATCAGGCGCAGGGCGGCCGGCAGTGCGGCGGCGGATCCAAGCGTTCGCAGGCGTGCCGCGTGGGCCGTCGACACCTCGGCCTCGCGCTCGTGGACCCAGGTCAGGTGATAGGGCACATGCACGCCCCAGCCGCCGAGTTCGAGCACCGGTGCGATGTCGGAGCGCAGCGAATTGCCCACCATCACGAACTCCTCCGGCGCAATCGCGAATTCTTCAAGCAGCCGGCGATAGGTCGACACGTCCTTCTCGCTGACGATCTCGATGCGCCGGAACAGGCTCGACATCCCCGAATCGCGCACCTTGGCCTCCTGGTGGAACAGGTCGCCCTTGGTGATCAGTACGACCGGGAGGTCGGATGCCACCGCTTCGACCGCGTCGCGCACGCCGGGCAGCAGCTCCACCGGGTGGCGCAGCAGCGCCTTGGCCAGCGCGACGATGCGGTGCAGGTCGGCAGCGCTGATACGGCCTTCGGTAATGTCGATCGCGGCCTCGATCATGGACAGGGCCATGCCCTTCACGCCGTAGCCGAACACCGCGAGATTGGCCTTCTCGACCGCGTACAGGCGCTCGCTGGTGCGCGCGTCGCCGTTGACGTAGCCGGCGATGATGGTTTCGAAGTCGTCCTGCGCGCGGTCGAAATAGTCCTGGCTGCGCCAGAGGGTGTCGTCGGCGTCGAAGCCGACCATCTTGATGTTGGCCATGGGCCGATTATCCGGGAAAGGCGTGGCGGCGGGCATCTCCGCCGCCACGCACCGGCTACGGCACGCCCCGGCAGGACGTGCCGCGCCGCACGCCGCTTACTCGCCGCCAGCCTTGGCGGCATGTTCGCGGTATTCGTCGGCGGTCAGCTCGCCGTCGGCGTCGGCATCGGCTTCGGCAAACACCGCGGCCAGTGCCGGCAACGCAGCGGATTCCTCGCGCGAGATCGTGCCGTTGCCATCCGCGTCGACGTCGGCCCAGCCAAGCTGGCGAGCCGCCGGCTGCGCGTCCTGCGCGCCGGTGGCCTGTGCATCCTGGGCAACGGCTGCTTCCTGGGCAACGGCCGCCTGCTCGGCATCCGCCGCTTCAGTGGCAGCCTTCTGGGCATCGCGGACCTCGGGGGTCACTGCGCTCTGGGCAAGGGCCATCGGCATGGCCAGCGCGGCGCCCAGGGCGAGGATGGCGGTGAGCTGCGTGCGTGCATTGTTCATCAGGGGGACTCTCCTTGCGGATGCGGGGGCATCCATATGTCTGTTGGGTACGTGGCGACCGGATACCCGGGACCACGGCGACATCCTGGCGCGGCCACCATTAACCCCGCGCCCCCCGCGATTCCCGCGTGGACACGTTCTTAACCACTTCGGGCGCGGCAGCGGCTATTGCGCGGCGTGCACGCGGACATCGCCTGTCCGATACTGGCAATCCGCCCCGACCGGAGATCAATGCGATGAAACTGCACCCCCTTGCCGGCGCCGCCGTGCTTGCCCTGGCCGTCACTGCCTGCAACGGCGAGGCACGGCAGGCCGCCGGTCCCGCGGACCTGGCTGCACGCGTCGCGGACTCCGCTGCCGCCACCGCCGAGCGCCCTTTCGAAGTCGACGTCATCGCCGTGTTCGACGAGCCCTGGGCAATGTCGTTCCTGCCCGACGGGCGCCTGCTGGTCACCGAGAAGCAGGGGCGCCTGCAGCTGGTCGATGTCGAGAGCGGTGCCACGCACGAGGTCACGGGCGTACCCGAGGTCGCCTATGGCGGCCAGGGCGGCTTCGGCGACGTGCTGCCGCATCCCGACTTCGCAGACAACGGCATCGTCTATCTCAGCTATGCCGAGGCCGGCCGCGGCGACACGCGCGGCGCGGCGCTGGCGCGAGCGAAGCTCATCCCCGACGACGCCGGTGGCGGGCGGCTTGAAGGCCTTGAAGTGATCTGGCGCCAGGTCCCCAAGGTGTCCGGCGAGGGCCACTACGGCCATCGCATCGCGATCGACGGCGAGGGCACGCTGTGGCTGAGTTCGAGCGAGCGGCAGAAGTTCGATCCCGCCCAGGACATGGCTTCCAACATGGGCAAGATCCTGCGCCTCGGGGAAGACGGCAAGCCGGCCGCCGGCAATCCATTCGCCGATGCCGGCGGCGTGGCCGCGGAGGTATGGTCGCTGGGCCATCGCAACGTGCTTGGAATCGCATTCGACGCTGGCGGCCAACTGTGGGACGTGGAGATGGGTCCCGCCGGCGGCGATGAGCTCAACCTCGTCGAACGCGGCGGCAACTATGGTTACCCGACTGTCTCCGACGGCGACCACTACGACGGCAGGCCGATTCCCGACCACGCCACCCGGCCCGACTTCAATGCGCCTGCGATCAGCTGGACGCCGGTGATCTCGCCATCGAGCCTGGTGTTCTACAGCGGAGAGGTATTCCCGGACTGGCAGGGCAGCGCCTTCATCGGCGGCCTGTCGTCGCAGTCACTGGTGCGGGTAGAGGTCGAAGGCACCCGGGCACGCGAGGCCGAGCGCTTCGACATGGGGCAGCGCATCCGCGAGGTCGAACAGGGCCCGGAAGGCGGCCTGTGGCTGCTTGAAGACGGCGCACAGGGTCGCCTGCTGAAGCTGCTCCCCGCCGCCGGCGGCTGATCAGGGAAGGACGACGCCGGAGGCGATTTCGCGGCCGTCTTCCAGCACGCGGAAACCGCGGCTGCCATCGTCCGGCAGCCGCACGGTCCGTGCACACAGCATGTGCACTTCGTTGCTGCTGCCCGGCTCGATGGCGGCGATGCCATCGCGTTTGATGCCGCAATGCGCGGCCGGGTCGCCGCCATCGAAATCCACTTCGCCGCGCCACGCTCCCGAGATCGCGACGGCACGGCCGCCGTCGGCGGTGGCGCGCATGTCCAGCCGGACCGGGATCGGGCGCTTGGCCTGGTAGTCGAGGGGCGGCGGCGCCGGAGTGGCGACGGCAGGCACCTGCGTCGCGTCACCGCAGGCGGCGAGTGCAAGCGGCAACAGCAGCATCGGGACAAGACGCAAGAACGCCCCCGGCCGTGCCGCATCGACAGTCCCGCAGCCACCCGCCATGTTCATTGCACCTGCACGCATAGCTGCCATAGTACGGTGCCCCCGCTTGATCCGATACCGAATGACTGTCACTCCGTCCGCCGACCGTACCGATATCGATACCGACCTCGAGCAGGCGATCGTCGGGCTCGAGGACGAAATGGCCGATCTCCAGCTCCGCCACCGCGATCTGTTCGCCTACGCCAACGCCTGGGCGGAGCGCCACGATGCGGTCATGCAGCTGGCACCGCCGCACCTGCATGACCAAACCAGTGCGCGCCTGCGTCGCATCGCCATCCGCTGGGGACTGGCCGACGGCGTGCGCATGACCGCGCAGTTCCCGGCACTGCGCGAGGCCTGATCCGGACGGCCCGCGCGGCGCCGGGCGCAACGCTCAGAAATCGACCGCCTGCACGAAGTCGACCAGCAGCTGGCCGAAGATCTCGACCTGGCTCTGGATCTGCGCGGCGTGCTTGCCGTGCAACACCTCGAAGTCGTAACGCAGGAACGGATCCATCTCGTCATCCAGCGACATCCGCCCATAGCGGTAGCGGTTGTTGTAGACGTTGGCGACCTGCAGCGTGGTGCCGTTCTCCAGATCAAGGCCGACCTGGAGCTGCAGCGAACCGCAACGCCCGTCGTCGCAGTCGTAGAAATTGAGATAGGCGGTGAGATCGTTGATCTGGAACTTGATCATCGGATCGCCGGCTTCGTCGGTCCGCAGTTCCGGCTCCAGCTCCAGCTCCATGCCCTGCAGCGTCGCCATGGCTTCTTCGCCGGTGATACCGCGACCGGCATCGGCCAGCGCCGGCGCGGCGGCCAGTGCCAGCAGCGGTGCCAGCAGGCCCGCTCCCAATAGTCCCTTCATCGTGCTTCCTCTTGGATGGTGCCGAATCCTAGCCTGAACGGGGCTCGACGCGCGCGTGTCCGGAGCCATCCGGCGCGCGAAGCGCGTCATAGGCCCGGCGCACCGCCACCGCTCCGTGCAGCCGCTCCAGGCGGCGGATGGTGAAGTGGCCGCGCGCCACGGCCTGGAAGTGGCGCATGAACAGCGTGTTGAGCGCGGCACCGCTCGCCGCGCCGACCACGGGCACCGCCTGCAGCGCGATTTTCTGGCTGAGGTTGACCGAGAACCGCGAGGCGATGGCCGACAGCAGCTGCACGATCAGCGGCCCGCCCTTGCCGACCAGGCCGTGCACCGCCACGTACTCGGCCGCCGCCGCCACCTGCTGCGCCAGCACCGCGCGCGCGGCGAAGTAGCCCGACTCCGCGCCGTCGTCGGCGCTGGCACGACCACCCATGGTCAGCACTTCGAAACAGGCAAGCATGGTGGCCGGATCATCCAGCGGCTCGCCCTCGGCACGCGCGATCCCGGCGATCGAACGCAGGATCAGGGTGGTGGTCAGCGGCAGTTCGACCGCGAGCCCGGCGAAGCCGAAGGCACCGCCAACTGCGCCGCTGGTTGCCGCCGCAATGGTGTGACTGCGTGCGGACGACGTCGCGTCCTTGCCCAGTGTCGCCACCGCCATGCGCAGGGATTGCCGCAACGCCGTGCGCACCAGCGCGTTCACCAGCCGCGTCACCGACGCCGGCAGGCGCTTTTCCATCACGTACTCGAGTGGAGCGCCGACCAGGTTGGCGAGCTGTGCCGCCAGCCCCGGGTTTTCAAGCAGCACCCGGGCCTGCCGCAGTTCGGACAGGGCTGCGGCATCGAGCGCGGCGGGCCCCGCGGGCCCCGCGGGCGACGGGGCTGGGGTCGGCAGCGGCATGGTCATCGGCTCACGTTGCGGTACTCGGCCACCACGTCCTGCGCCGACGGGTTCGCGCGCGCGCGGCCATTGACGTAGACCACCGGAATCGGTCCGTTCATCACCGCCGTCACCCGTCGCGCCTCGTCGGCGCTGGCCAGGCTGCTGTAGTTGGCACTGCTGGAGCGGCGGTGCGGGATGCCCTGCGCCTGCAGGTGGCTGACGATGGCATCGGCCCGTTGGCCGGCATCCTGAGGGCAGTTGGCCGGCGCGAAGACCACCACGCCGCGCGCCGGCAGGCCATCGGGCATCGGGATCTCGACGAAGCCCCGCGCGCTGGCGGTCCCGTCGGAGGCACCTCGCGACGCCACCTGGTCGACCACCGAGCCCAGGCCGCCCTCCGGCTTGAACGCATCCCAGAGCACGAAGGCGCCGGCGGCGGCGACCACCACCGCCAGCGTCCGGACCGCGTTCAAGCGGCCCGCCCCGGCCTCAGCCGCACTTGGAGTAGCCGCAGTTCAGGCAGGTGGCGCAGCCATCCATGACCACCACGGCCTTGGTGCTGCACTTGTGGCACATGGTGGCCGACGGCGGGAAGCTGGTGCCGTCACCGGTGACCGCCACGTCTTCGCCGCTGCGGTCGCGGCCCTGGTCGGCCAGGAGCTCGCCGACCGGGCCGGCCTCGGCGGCGGCTACGTCGGCGTCAGCGTTTTTTTTTGAGCGGGCCTCGTACTGGCGGCGCTTCTCTTCGATCAGCGCGCGCTGCTCCGGGCTCATATCGGGGTCATGGATCATGCCGATCGACTTCAGGTGGTCCTCGACGATCGCGCCGAGCTCGGCCACCAGCGAAGGCATGTACACGCCGCCGGCCTTGAAGTAGCCGCCGCGCGGATCGAACACGGCCTTCATCTCCTCCACCAGGAAGGTCACGTCGCCGCCCTTGCGGAACACCGCCGACATGATGCGGGTGAGCGCGACGATCCACTGGAAGTGCTCCATCGACTTCGAGTTCACGAAGATCTCGAACGGACGGCGCTGCTCGTGCTCGCTGCCGGCGTTGAGCACGATGTCGTTGATGGTCACGTACATGGCGTGCTCGACCAGCGGCGACTTGATCTTGTAGGTGCTGCCGATCAGCACTTCCGGGCGCTCGATGCGCTCGTGCATCTGGATGACTTCCGCCGACGGGCGCGCCGCGGCGGCCTCCGGCCCGGCTGCGGCGGGCAGCGCGGCTGCGGCCTTGCGCCCGTCATCGGCGGTGGCGACGGAGTATCCGGTGATTTTCTTCTCGATCCTGACTGCCATGACGCTGTTCCCTGGTATTCGTTGGTGCCCGCCTCCCTGCTGCTGCGGGGAGGCCCGGCGGGTTACTTGCTGGTGGCCTTCCGCGGCGCCGCCTTGCGGGCAGCGGCCTTCCTCACGGCGACCTTCTTGACAGCGACCTTCTTGACGGCGGCCTTCTTCGTGGCCGCCTTGCTGACGACGGCCTTCTTCGAAACCGTCTTCTTGGCCACCGAGGTCCTGGTCCCGGCCTTCTTCGCCACCGCCTTCTTCGCGGCGGCCTTCTTCACCGCCTTCTTCGCCGCCTTCTTGACCGAGCGCTTGCGCTTGAGGGCGGCGGCTTCGGCCTTTGCACCGGCACTGGTGGCGGCCAGCGACTGCTTGGCCCCCGCGACGCGCCTGGCCACGGCCTTTTTCGCCGTGCCCGCCGTCTTCGCCACCGCGGTCCTGGCCTTGCCGGCAGTCCTTGCCACGGCCTTCTCGGCCTTGCCCGCGGCCTGCTTCGCCTTCGTCACCGCCGTCGATGCGCGCTTGGAGACCGCACTGCGCACCGTCTTCGCCTTGTCGGCGACGACCTCGGCGGCCGTACCGATCGTCGTCGCGACCCCATTGCCGTTGCTCATCGTTGCTCCCTCGTCGTCATGGTCGCGGGCGGGCGCCCGCAGGACGGAATGTAGCGCGCCCGGAACCTGCCGTGAGCCTTCATCAGAATTTGCCGTAGTAGCCCTCTTTCAGGGCGTCGAACAGGTTGGCCGCGGTGTGGGTCTCGCCGTCGTACTCGATCTCCTCGTTGCCCTTCACCTCCACCGTGCTGCCGTCCTCGAGCTCGAAGCGGTAGGTGGTGCCGGCAAGATCGGACTCCTTGACCAGCACGCCCTGGAAGGCGGCCGGGTTGAAGCGGAAGGTCGTGCAGCCCTTCAGGCCCTGCGCGTGGGCGTACAGGTAGATGTCCTTGAAGTCCTCGTAGGGGAAGTCGGTCGGGACGTTGGCGGTCTTGGAGATCGACGAGTCGACCCACTTCTGCGCCGCGGCCTGGACGTCGACGTGCGCCTTCGGGCTGATGTCGTCGGCGGAGATGAAGTAGTCCGGCAGCTGCGTGGCGGGATCCTCGCTGAAAGGCATCGCGTCGGCGTTGACCAGGTGGCGATAGGCCAGCAGCTCGAAAGAGAACACGTCCACCTTCTCCTTCGACTTCTTGCCTTCGCGGATCACGTTGCGGCTGTAGTGGTGCGCGAACGAGGGCTCGATGCCGTTGGAGGCGTTGTTGGCCAGCGACAGGCTGATGGTGCCGGTGGGCGCGATCGAGCTGTGGTGGGTGAAGCGCGCGCCGCTCTCGGCCAGTTGCTCGACAAGCTCCGGCGCCACTTCCGCGACCCGCTGCATGTAGCGCGAGTAGCGCGCGTGCAGCACCTTGCCGGGAACCTGCTGGCCGGGCTTCCAGCCGTCGGCGACCATCTCCGGGCGCTTGCGCAGCATTTCCGCGGTGACCTCGAAGCGCTCCTCCATGATCGGCGCCGGGCCCTTTTCCTGCGCCAGCGCCAGGCCGGTTTCCCAGCCGGCCACGGCCATGTCGCGGGCAATGCGCTCGGTGAACTCGCAGCTCTCCTTCGAGCCGTACTTCATCTGCAACATGGTCACGGTCGAACCCAGGCCGAGGAAGCCCATGCCGTGGCGGCGCTTGCGCATGATCTCGTCGCGCTGCTGCTTCAGCGGCAGGCCGTTGACCTCGACCACGTTGTCGAGCATGCGGGTGAACACGCGCACGACCTCCTTGTATTCCTCCCAGTCGAACTCGGCCTGGTCGGTGAAGGGCTTGCGCACGAACCGGGTCAGGTTGACCGAGCCCAGCAGACAGGCGCCATACGGCGGCAGCGGCTGCTCGCCGCAGGGATTGGTCGCGCGGATGGTCTCGCACCACCAGTTGTTGTTCATTTCGTTGACGCGGTCGATCAGGATGAACCCCGGCTCGGCGTAGTCATACGTCGAGACCATGATCATGTCCCACAGGTGGCGGGCACGCACCTTGCCGTAGATCTTGCAGGCGACCAGGCCATCGTCACGGGTGATGTAGCCGTCGTGCTGCGGCCAGTCGCGCCAGACCACCTGGCCGGCGTCATCGACGTCGATGTCCCCGGCCTCCTTGGCGTTGATCGGGAACACCAGCGGCCAGTCGGCATCGGACTTCACCGCTTCGATGAAATCGTCCGTGACCAGCAGCGACAGGTTGAACTGGCGCAGGCGGCCGTCCTCGCGCTTGGCGCGGATGAAGTCGCGCACGTCGGGATGCGACACGTCGAAGGTGCCCATCTGCGCGCCGCGACGGCCACCGGCCGACGACACCGTGAAACACATCTTGTCGTAGATATCCATGAAGGACATCGGGCCCGAGGTATAGGCGCCGGCGCCGGCGACGAACGCACCGCGCGGGCGCAGGGTCGAGAACTCGTAGCCGATGCCACAGCCGGCCTTGAGCGTCAGCCCGGCCTCGTGGACCTTCTCCAGGATGCCGTCCATCGAATCGACGATGGTGCCGGACACCGTGCAGTTGATGGTGCTGGTGGCGGGCTTGTGCTCGAGTGCCCCGGCATTCGAGGTGATGCGGCCGGCGGGGATCGCCCCGCGGCGCAGCGCCCACAGGAAGCGCTCGTTCCAGTGCTTGCGCTTCTCCGCGGTCGTCTCGGCCTCGGCCAGGGCGCGGGCGACGCGCTGGCAGGTGCCGTCGATATCGGCGTCCAGGGCATCGCCCTGCTTGGTCTTCAGCCGGTACTTCTTGTCCCAGATATCGACCGACGCCGGCTGCATCGGGATGTCCTGGTCGGTGCCAGCCATCGTGTTCCTCACAGCCTCCAGGCGAACCGTACTCATGCTGCTTCTGTCTCCTTCATCCTGCCCGGCCGCGCGCGAACCGGGTGTAGTCGTTCCATGGCGTCAATCGCGGGCCCGGTGTGCGGGACGCGCCGACGGCGAATCCGCAGGCGCGCACTGCGCGCCTTGCGTCGTCATTGTTTTCGTTGGCTGGTCTCGAGTCCGCGCATGCAAACCACCCCCTGGTTCCTGCGACCGCCTTGATCGCAAACAACTAGAACTGGGCCAAACCTGCCTGCCTGACCCCAACATGTTGTGGCGGCAGGGCATTGACCGTAAGGGCTGCCGGGGGGCGAAGTCAATCGCTCTTTGACGCTTGCGGCGGCAGCCCAGCAGTGTCGCGGTTCGCAGTCCAAGCTGAGACGCACCGCACATCCGTTCAGCCTCGACCCACGCGGTCCGCCGCGCCACACTTCACGGTCCAAAGACCCCCGAACCCGCATAACGACAGACCGATGCAAGCATCCACCCGCACCACGCTCCTCGCCCTCGCCGCCGCCGCCGCCTTCGGTGGCGCCGCCGCGACCCTGATCCTCGATGACCTTCAGGCGCCGGCTCGCGCAGAGTCCCTGTCGCCGGTGTCGCCGGTGTCCCCGGCCGCCGCCGTGCCGATGGCCATGGGCCTGCCGGCCACCGTTGAGGGCCAGGCCCTGCCGTCGCTGGCGCCGATGCTGCGCCGGGTCACCCCGGCCGTGGTCAGCGTGCACACCAAGCAGCGCGTGCGCATCAACAACCCGTTTGCCAACGACCCCTTCTTCCGGCGGATGTTCCCGGGCATCCCCGAGGAGCGGATCAACGAATCGCTGGGCTCGGGCGTGATCGTGGACGCCACCCACGGCTATGTGCTCACGAACCACCACGTGATCGAAGGCGCAGACGAAGTCTCGGTGACCCTTGCCGATGGCCGCACCCTGGCCGCCGAGTTCATCGGCTCCGATGTCGACACCGACGTGGCGCTGATGAAAATCCCCGTGTCCGGGAACGAAGGCGCGCTGCAGGCGATCGCCCTCGCCGACAGCAGCGCGCTGCAGGTGGGGGACTTCGTGGTCGCGGTCGGCAATCCTTTCGGCGTCGGCCAGACGGTGACCTCGGGCATCGTGTCCGCGGTCGGCCGCAGCAACGTGCCCGGCGTGGGCTACCAGAACTTCATCCAGACCGACGCCAGCATCAACCCGGGCAACTCCGGCGGCGCGCTGGTCAACCTGCGCGGGGAGCTGGTCGGCATCAACACCGCCAGCTTCAACCCGCGCGGCAGCATGGCCGGCAACATCGGGCTGGGCTTCGCCATCCCCGCCAACCTGGCGCGGGGCGTGATGCAGCAGCTCGCCGCCACCGGCGAGGTCCGCCGCGGCACGCTCGGCATCGACACCCAGGACCTCGACGACCGCCTGGCGGCAAGCCTCGGGCTGCCCGCCGGCAGCCGCGGCGCGGTGGTGACCCGCGTCCACGCCGACTCCGCCGGCGCGGCCGCGGGACTGCGTGCGGGCGACGTGATCGTGGCCGCCAATGGCGAGCGCATCGGCGATGGCGAGACCTTGCGCAACTTCCAGGGCCTGCAGGCTGCCGATGCCCGCGTCACCCTGGAGCTGCGCCGCGATGGCAAGGCCATGCAGCTGCAGGCCACACTGCGCGAGCAGCCGCGCGCGCTGTCCGGGCAGCAGCTCGACCCGCGCCTCTCCGGCGCCAGCTTCACCGAGCTGCCCGAGGCCCTGCGCCGCGGCGGCGTGTCCGGCGTGCTGGTCGAGGAGGTCGAACGCGGCAGCCGCGCTGCACGCAGCGGGCTGCGCACCGGCGACGTGGTGGTTGCCGCCGCCGGCGCCGAAGCCAGCGACCTGTCCGCGCTGCGCGCGGCGCTGTCGAATGCCCCGGCGCAGCTCGTGCTGGGCATCCAGCGCGGTCGCGCCTTGGGCAGCCTCGCGATGGAGTGACACCCAAAACACCCCCAAAACACCCCCGAAGGAGATCGTGATGAGCCCCACCCACACTGACAACCTGAAAACCAACCTGTCCCAGGCCGGCGGCCACTTGAAGCAGGCCGCCACCGACACCGCCGACGCTGTGCGCGGTGCCGCAGCCGCCGCGGGCGAGGAAGTGCGCCTGGGCAAGGCCAACCTGAAGTCCGACCTCGCCGACGGCGCGCTTGCCGGCCTGTCCGCGCTCGAGGATGTCGCCGGCGCCGGCAGCGAGCAGGTCGACGTGCTGCTCGACAAGGGCCGCGACCTGATCGACAGCGCCGCCGACCTGATCCGCGAGCGCCCGATCGCATCCTTCGGCGCCGCGTTCGCCGCCGGCTGGATCATCGCCAAGCTGGCCCGCGGCAGCGGCAGGTAAGCGTGGAGCAAACGCCGCCACCCGCATCGGACCCCTCGCCCGGCCAGGCCCCGGGCAAGGGTGACGGTGCGCCCGGCATCGCCGAGGCGGTCCGGGAGCTGCGCGACAGCGGCGTGGCCGGCATCGGCGCCGCGCGCGAGGCGGCCGGCGCGCTGCGTACCCTGGTCACCGCCGACGTCTCGCTGGCACGCAGCGCCGCAGGGCGCAGCGCGGTCTTTGCCGGCGTGGCGGTAGTGTTCGCCGTCTCGGCCTGGATGCTGCTGATGACCGCGCTGGTGGTGGCACTGAGCAACCAGGTCGGGCTGCCCTGGTGGCTGTCCCTGGCCTGCTGCGGGACCGCCAGCAGCCTGGCGGCATGGCTGGCGCTGCGCAAGGCCATGGCCTATTTCGAACATACCCGGATGAAGGCCACCCGCCGCCAGCTGGCGCGGCTGGGCATCGGCGAGCTGGCGGAGTTCATGCCAGACCCGGGCTCGGCGGAATGTGCCCACGATGCCGAGGACCGGGCCCGCCCGCGCAGCGGCGGCGTGCCGGGCGATTCCACGGCCGCGGGAGTCACCCCGCCATGAGGAGCCCGGCATGAGCTTCGAAGAACTGCAAGCGAAGGTGGAGCGCGCGGAAGCCGCGCTCGAGGCGCGCGAGCGCCAGACGGCCGCGGATTTTCGCGTGTTCGGCGGGATCTGGCGCTCGGGATGGACGCCGCCGCGCATCATCGTCGCCGGCCTCGCCAGTGGCCTGCTTGCCGGCTGGGTGCGGCCCGGCCAGGCCATCGCCGGGGCGCAGCCGGCGCGCTGGCTGCAGATGCTCGGCAGCGTGGCCGGGCTGATCGGATCGGTCCAGGCGGCCTTCGCCGCCGGCGCGGCGGAAGAGGCTGCCGAGGACGCGGGGGCCGCTGCGCGGGGCGCAGACGCACCGCCGGACGGCGGCGTCACCGTTGCGGAAAATCCCGCAGAGCGTGCAAGAAGGCCCGATCCCGCGTGGGAGACCCCGCCCCGCCCGGCCGAGGCCGCGACCGAACTCTCCGAATCGCGCTGAGGCGCACTCCCATGGCGACGCGTGACACCCCCGCTTCAAGCGAAGCGCCCGCCGCCGCGAACGCAATCCCTGTCGCCACCGACGAAGCTGCGGCCCAGGGGCCGGCGCCGCGCCCGCGCGCGTCCACGCCGGTCATGGTCCTTGCCCTGCTTGCCATCGGGTACACGCTCTGGGCGGCCCAGGGCGTGATCCTGCCGGTGCTGCTGGCCATGTTCCTCGCCCTGATCGGCAACCCGGTCATACGCGCCCTTCGCAGGATCTGCCTGCCGCGCTTCCTCGCCGCGCTGCTGGTGCTGTGCGGAGGCATCGCGGGCACCGCCCTCCTCGGCCAGCAGCTGCTGGCACCGGCGATCGACTGGATGCAGGAAGCCCCGCGGCAGATGCGCCAGCTCGGCAAGGAGCTCGGCGAGCTGGCCGAGCCCGTGCGCGAGGCCAACCGCGTCGCCGAGGACATCGCCCGCCAGGCCAGCGGCGACGGGCGCAAGGTCGAGGTGGTGCGCACCCAGGTCGACGACCCCTACTCGGCGCTGGCCAGGGCGCCGCGGATGGCGGGCAGCGTGCTTGCGGTGGTGCTGCTGACTTTCTTTTTCATGGTCTTCGGCGAGGACCTGCAGCGCCGCGCGATCGCCCTGCTGCCCACGCGCCAGCGGCAGCGGGTCACTGTGGAGATCATGCAATCGATCGAGCGCGACGTGTCGCGCTACGTCTTCACCATCACCCTGATCAACGCCGGCGTGGGCGTGCTGCTTGCAGCCGTGCTGCACTGGGGCCTGGGCGTAGACATGCAGGAGGCGCTGCTCTGGGGCACGATCGCCATGTTGCTCAACTTCGCGCCCTACGTGGGGCCGGCGATCGGTTTGGTGGCGATGCTGCTGATGGGCTTCGTGACCTGGGACGACGTCGGGGCCTCGCTGCTGCCGGCGGCGATCTACCTTGGCCTGCACACGCTGGAAGGGCAGCTGGTGACGCCGTTGGTGCTTGGCCAGCGCATGCAGCTGTCGCCACTCGTCCTGATGCTGGCGCTGCTGTTGTTCGGCTGGCTGTGGGGCATCGTCGGCCTGCTGCTGGCGGTGCCGCTGCTGGTCTGCGTGAAGCGCGTGCTGGCGCGCATCGATGGGCTGGAGGGGTGGGCGCGGCTGTTGGGGTAGGCCGCCGTACAATGGCGCCATGGCCTTCACTGTCCGCGCCATCAGCCTCGACCTTGACGACACCGTGTGGCCGTTCGCGCCCATCGGCGTGCGCATCGAACGCGTGCTTGACGAATGGATGCGGCGACACAGCCCGGCCACCGCGGAGATGTTCCCGGCGGAGGCGATGCGCACGCTGCGCGAGCGCGTGGGTGCGGAGAACCCGTCGCTGGCCCACGACATGTCGGCGCTGCGGCGGATGACGCTGGAGGCTGCGCTGCGCGAAAGCGGCGGCGACGTGGCCATGGCCGATGCCGCATACGACGCCTTCTTCGCCGAGCGCAACCGGGTCGAGTGCTATCCGGACGCGATCCACGCGCTGGAACGCATCAGCGCCAGGCTGCCGATCGCGGCGCTCAGCAACGGCAATGCCGACCTGGCGCGCATCGGCCTGGACCACCTCTTCAGCGTGCAGCTGAGCGCCTGCTCGTTCGGCCAAGCCAAGCCGGATCCCGCCATCTTCCTCGCCGCCTGCAAGCAGCTGGGCGTGCCGCCGGCCGAGGTGCTGCACGTCGGCGACCACCCCGAGGCCGACGTCGCCGGCGCCGCGCGCGCCGGGCTGCGCAGCTGCTGGATCAACCGCGCCGACGACCACGGCCGGCGCCTGCAATGGCGCCACGACGAGATCGAGCCCGACCTCCATTTCGATTCCCTGGCCGGACTGGCCGACTGGCTCGACGCGGCCCTGCCCGCGCCGGGCGACCGCATACGGAGTACCCACGCATGAACCTCCCCGCCTGCTACGCCCCCGCCGCCGACGCCGCGCAGGCGCGGCCGCTGCATATCGTCGACCGCGACGGACTCGCCACCTGGCGCGCGACGCAGCCGGCCGCGGTCGGCGCCTGGCTGGACGCGCACGCCTTCGACGGCTCCGCATGCAGCTGCCTGGTCCTTCCGGCGGCCGACGGCACGCCGGCCTCCGCGGTGATCGGCGTCGGCGACAGGCTCGACCCCTGCGCCTACGCCCACGCGCCACGCGCACTGCCCGCCGGCGACTGGGCGCCTGCCGGAGACATCGGCGCGGACGCCCTGCACGCGCTGCAGCTGGGTTGGGGGCTGGGCAGCTACGCCTTCGACCGCTACCGCAAGCCGAGGCCGGTGCGCGCGCGGCTGGCGCTGGACGCAAGCGATGCCGAAGCACTGGACCTGCTCGCCGCGACCACGCGCGTGCGCGACCTGGTCAACACGCCGACGCAAGACATGGGCCCGGAGCAGCTGGAAGGCGTGGCCCGCGACATCGCCCTGGCGCACGGCGCGGACTTCAGCGCGATCACCGGCAACGCCCTGCTGGAACAGAACTTCCCCGCCATCCACGCCGTGGGCCGCGCCTCGCATCGCGCGCCACGGCTGCTGGCGCTGCGCTGGGGCGAGGCCTCGCATCCGCACGTGGCCATCGTCGGCAAGGGCGTGTGCTTCGACACCGGCGGCCTCGACATCAAGCCCGCCGACGGCATGCGCAACATGAAGAAGGACATGGGCGGCGCCGCGCACGCGATCGCCCTGGCCGAGCTGGTGATGGCGCGCAGGCTGCCGCTGCGCATCACGCTGCTGGTGCCGGCGGTGGAAAACGCGATCGGTCCCGACGCATTCCGCCCGGGCGAGGTCATCGCCACGCGCACCGGCGTCAGCGTCGAGATCGACAACACCGATGCCGAAGGGCGGGTGATCCTGGGCGACGCGCTGGCCTATGCCGGTGAGCAGAAGCCGGACCTGCTGCTCGACTTCGCCACCCTCACCGGCGCCGCGCGCATCGCGCTGGGTCCGGACCTGCCGGCGCTCTTCAGCAACGACGACGCACTGGCCCAGGCCTGGCTGGACGCGGGCATGCAGGTGCGCGATCCGCTGTGGCGCATGCCGCTGTGGCGCCCCTACCTGCGCTACCTGGCCAGCAAGGTCGCCGACATGGCCAATGCCGGTTCGAAGATGGCCGGCAGCGTGACCGCGGCGCTGTACCTGGAGCGCTTCGTGCCCAAGGGCATGCCCTGGGCCCACCTGGACACCTACGCCTGGAACGACAGCGACCGACCCGGCCGCCCCGCCGGCGGCGAAGCGCTGGGCCTGCGCGCGGCGTTTGAAATGCTGAAGACCCGCGCAGGCTAGCCGCGCAACATCGATCTTCGAGTCCTTGGGAGCGCCCTTGTGGGAGCGGCTACAGCCAGCCCTTCTGGCGAGCCAGCCGATACGCCTCGATGCGGTTGCCGACACCCAGCTTGCCGATGGCCTCGGAAAGATAGTTGCGCACCGTGCCCTGCGAGAGGTTCAACACGGCGGCGATCTCGCCCGCCGACTGTCCCTCGCCGGCAAGCCGCAGCACCTGGCGCTCGCGTTCGTTGAGGGGATCGGCTTCGGACCAGGCCTCGAGCGCCAGCTGCGGATCGATCGCGCGGCCGCCGTCGTGCACCTTGCGCAGCGCCGCTGCCAGCTCCTCCACCGGCGCGTCTTTGAGCAGGTAGCCCTGCACGCCGGCGTCGAGCGCGCGGCGCAGGTAGCCGCCGCGCGCGAAGGTGGTGACGATGACCACCTTCGTCGCCAGCCCGTGGCGCTGGATGCGCTGGGCCAGCTCCAGGCCGGTGAGTCCGGGCATCTCGATATCGGTCACCAGCATGTCGGGAGCCATGCGCTGCAGTTCGCGCCATGCCGCCTCGCCGTCGGCTGCGGTGCCGACAACCTCGATGTCCACCTCCATCGCCAGCAACGCGGCCAGCGCACCGCGCAGCATGGCCTGGTCCTCGGCGAGCACGATGCGGATCACCGGTCGTTCGCCGCCAGCGGCAACCACGCCTCGACCACCGTGCCGCGTCCGCGCTCCGAATCCACCTGCAGGCGCCCTCCCAATGCCTCGATCCGTTCGCGCATGCCGCCCAGGCCGTTGCCCGGTGTGATCGCGCCGCCGCGGCCGTCATCGCTGATCCGCAGCACCACGCCGTCGCCGGACGCGGCGCGCAGCGCGACCTCGGCGCTGCGCGCATGGGCATGGCGCTGGATGTTGGTCACCGCCTCGCGCACCACCAGCGCCAGTGCGTTCTCCATGCGCGCCGGCAGCGCGCCACCGGCCAGGCTGCGTTCGTCCCAGTCGTGGTGCAGAGCGACGCCATCGCATTCGAGCAGCAGCTTCGCCGAGGCCAGTTCGGCGGCCATGCCCGCCGAACGGATGCCGCTCACCGCCGAGCGCACCTGCGCCAACGCATCGCGCGCGACGCGGCTCACGGCATCGATCTCGGTGCGCGCCGCGGCGGGATCGCGCTCGACCAGGCGCGCGGCGAGGTCGGACTTCAGCGCCACCAGCGACAGCGTGTGCCCCAGCAGGTCGTGCAGGTCGCGGCCGATGCGCTCGCGCTCGGCGAGCGCGGCCAGGCGGCGGACCTCGTCGTGCGAGAGCCTCAGCGCGGCGTCCTTGCGCTGGCCGACGTGTTCGGCATGGATCAGCAGGCCGACGATCACCGTGACCAGCGGCAGCCAGACCAGGGCCTGCCAGGGATAGCCGACCGCCAGCGCAAGGCCGACGAACGCGGCATTGAGCACCGCGAGCAGCAGCAGGTAGCGGCGCAGCGAACCGGCGCGCCAGCCACGGAGCATCACGCAGCCGAACACGAAGTAGCTCATGCCCGAGGGATACCAGGGCAGCAGCACCAGGCTCAGCGCGACCATCCCGAGCGCGTAGCGCAGCGCTTCACGCCCGGGACGCAGCAGCACCGCCGCGTACAGCAGCAAGAACAGCGGATACGACAGCAGGGTCAGCGCCGCCCAGCGCAGGTCGTAGCCGCCGGGAGCGAACAGCGGGGTGATGAACACCCACACCGTCCACATCAGGTGCACCCACTCGATCCACGGCGGCCGGCCCTGGCGCAGCGTCGCCGCCATCAACGAGTCCGGCGCCGGCGACAGCCAGGCGCGCCAGCCCTTCAACGCCGGAGATGGAATGACCGCTTGCCGCATGCGGCGATGATGCCCCATGTCAGCGCAGCTCGACCCGGTCGATGTACAGCTCGAACGCACCGTCCGGCTGGCCGGCGGTGATCGCGATCGCGCGCAGCGTGGCCGCTTCCGCGCCCGCGAACGAGGACAGCGGCATCCGCACCTCCTGCCAGTCCGGCCCGGCGACGAAGGACTGCATGCTCGGCATCGCCTGCATCGACGGGCCGGAGAACAGCATCGCCTGGTAGCTGCGGCCGTCGCCGCGCGCCTGGAACACCAGCTCGCTGCGCGCCGAGGCGTCGACCGGCTGCATCGGCTGCGCGCCGGGATGGAACATGGTGCCGGCCCAGGGGAAGGCGAAGCCGGGACGGATCTCGCCGGTAACCCGCAGCGCGCCGCTGGAACCGTCGGCGCCGCCCGCAATCCAGGCCTGCTCCGCGACCGACGTGCCGCCGGCCATGGCGTCGGTGGTGATCTGCCAGCCGTGGCCGAAGCGCACGCCGGTACCGCCATCCTCGAAGTCGGCGACCAGGGCGCCCTCGGCGATCACGGGCGCCGCCGACGCCTGGTCGATGCGCTGACGGGCGACGGCGTGGCCGTTCTTCCAGATGCCGACGATGGCGCGCGTGGCTTCGATGTCGGCGGTCGGATCGCCCTCGACCAGCAGCAGGTCGGCGCGCAGGCCGGGCGCGATGCGGCCGCGGTCGTCGAGTCCGAAGCGGCGCGCGGGCAGGGAGGTCGCGGCGGCCAGCGCCGCGGCCGGCGACAGGCCGGCGCGCACCAGCAGCGCCAGTTCGCCGTGCATGCTGATGCCGTGCGAAGTGCCGGGATTGCCGGCGTCGGTGCCGGCGAGGATGTCGACACCGGCGGCGTGCAGCGCAGCCACGCTGCGCAGCGCCGCGTCGAGCTTCTGAGGGCGCGGCGGACCGGGGAAGGCGGCCGCGAGCGTGGCGCGCTGCTCCGCGCCCGTCCATGGCGACAGCCGCGCGTCGTCCGCGAGCGCGGCGCCGCTGCCGTCCTGGGCGAAGCCCGCGATCACCGACAGCGTCGGCACGACGAAGCTGCCGGCATCCTTCGCGGCGGCGACGAAGTCCGGCGACGCGGCCACGTCGTGGAAGACATGCACCAGGCCGTCGGCGCCCGACGCCACCGCGTGCAGCGCATCGGCCTGCGTGGCGGCGTGGACCACGGCCAGGCGCCCGTGCGCCTGCGCGGCGGCGATCGCCTCCGTCACCTGCACCGGCGTGATCGTCGGCAGGCGGCGTTCGTCGGAATGGGTGCTGAAGTCCTCGACGATCAGCTTGATGTAGTCCGATCCCTCGGCCACTCGCGCGGCGACGAAGGCCGCGGCGTCGCCATCGGCGGCGAGCGTGGGCACCGGGATGCCGAACTGCGTGCCGTGGCCGCCCTCGGTGGTGACGGTGGCGCCGGCGGTCCACAGGTCGGCCCCGTCGACGGCATCCAGCGATTCGCGCTGCGCGCGCAGCTGCGGGATGCGGTTCCAGTCGCCGAACATGTCCAGCTCGGTAGTGACCCCAAAGCGCAGGGCATCGCGCTGCGCGTCGCCCCAGCTGTGGGTATGCGCGTCGATGAGGCCCGGCAGCAGGGTCCTGCCGCCGCCGTCGACCACCTCGATGCCTGCGGGGATCGCGACATCGGCACCCACGGCCTCGATGCGACCGTCGCGGACGATGACATTGGCGGCGGGCAGCACGCGTTCGCCGTCGAAGATGCGCACACCGGAGATGGCGAAGGCCTCACCCGAGCCTCCGGACGGCAGCGCGGCGCTGGCCGCGGCGTCGGCAGCCGGACCGTCTGCGGCGGCCCGCGACTCGGCGGATGGCCCCTGGGCGAGGACGGCGCCGGCGATGGCGGCGGCAATGGCGCTTGCGGCGAGGATTTCGGGCCAGCGTTTCATGGCATCACTCCTTGCAGATGGGGAACGTTCGGACACAGCGGGGTGGAGACGCGGGATGGTCGCAATGGATGGTCGCGGTCCGACGGCACTCAGCCGCGACGCGCCAGGCGCGCGCGGGCCAGGACGAAGAAGCCGACCGTGACCGCCGCGAGCACGCCCAGGTGCAGCGCGAGCGGTTGGCCGGCATCCATGCCCACCACCTTCAGGGCGAGCTGCGCGTGGTGGTAGGACGGCCACGCGGGCGCCAACCGGGCAAGCGCGGCGGGCAGCATCGACAGCGGCAGCCACAGGCCGGACAGGAAGGCCATCGGCAGGTACAGCAGGTTGACCACGACCGGCGCGGCGGAACCGCCCACGAGCACGCCGATATAAAGTCCGATGGCACAGAACGGCAGCGCGCCGGCCACGTGCACGGCCCACAGCAGCAGCCATTGCGAAGGCGCCAGTGACACTCCTGCCAGCGTGGCCGCGATCACGGCCAGCAGCAACGAGACGATGGCCGAGAACAGCAGCGCCATCGCGATCTTCGCCAGCAGGTAGGCGCCTGGCGGCATCGGCAGCGCGCGCTTGAGGGCGAGCAGGCCCTCGGAGCGATCCATCGCCACGGTGACGCCGAAACCGAACAGGGCCGCGCCCATCACCCCGAACACGCCGTAGGTGGCGAGCAGGTACTGCGCGGCATCGCCGCCGCCGCGGTTCATGGCCACGCCGAACAGCAGGTAGAACATCGCCGGGAACAGCAGCGTGGGCAGCGCGAACATCGGAGTGCGCAGCAGGCGCAGGAACTCGTACTTCGCTTCCTGCGCATAGGCGCGCAACAGCGGGTGGCGATGGGCGGGGGACGGAACATGGGCGATGGCGTTCATCACGCAGCCTCCTTGAGCGCGGTGCAACGGGTGATTTCGAGGAAGGCCTCGGCGAGGCCTGCGCGGCTGACATCAAGCCCGGACAGAGCCGGGTCCACGGCGAGCAGGCGGCGGACCACGTCCTCGGCGGCGTCGGCCACCACCTCCAGGCGATCGCCGTCGCGCACTGCCGAACGCACGCGCGGCCAGCGCACGATGTCGGCGGCATCGACCGTGGTCACGCAGCGGATGCGGCGCTGGTCGACCCGCGCACGCACTTCGTCGAGGCTGCCGCTGGCCACCACGCGGCCGTCGGCCAGCATCACGACGCGATCGGCCAGCGCCTCGGCTTCCTCCAGGTAATGCGTGGTCAACAGCACCGCGGTGCCCTCGGCGACCAGTTCGCGCAGACCGCGCCAGAGTCCCTGGCGCGCTTCGATGTCGAGGCCCGTCGTGGGTTCGTCGAGGAACAGCAGCCGCGGCCGGCCGCAGACCGCGAGCGCGAACTGCACGCGCCGCTGCTGGCCGCCGGAGAGCCTGCCGTAGCGGCGCTTGAGCAGGCCATCCAGGCCGGCAAGCGCGACGCAGTCGGCGACGCTGCGCGGATCCGGGTAGTAGCTACGGACCAGGTCCAGGAGTTCGTCGACCCGCAGCGTGTCGGCGAGTGCGCCGGACTGCAGCATCACGCCGATGCCCTGCCGCGCCTGCAGCGCCTGCGGCGCATGGCCGAACAGGCGCGCCTGGCCGGCGTCGGGCTCCAGCAGGCCCAGCAGCAGCGAGATCGCGGTGGTCTTGCCGGCGCCGTTCGCGCCCAGCAGGGCCAGCACCTGGCCGGCATGCAATTGCAGGTCGACGCCGTCCAGCGCGGCGACCTTGCCGTAGCACTTGCGGGCGCCTTCAAGGCTGGCCAGCGGTATCTCGAAGCGGTGGTCCATGGCACGTCTCCTTCTGGATGTGTCCAGACTGGGCGCTGGCCGCCGCCGGCTGCAGTCCCCGCGATCATCCATCGCACATGACAGGCGTCAGGTGACGGCGCCGGCCCGATGCCGTCACACTCGACCCCCTGCCACCGTCGGGGAATCCATGAACACGAAAGCAGACCTGCTGCGCGAGCTCCGCATCGACCGCCAGCCCACGCCGCCGCCCTCGCGCCGCGGGTTGTGGATCGGACTCGCCGTGGCCGCGGCCGTGCTGCTTGCCACGGGCCTGGCCTGGGCGCTGCTCGGCGGCGAGCGCGGCGTCGAGGTGGAGACGGCCACCGCGGTCGCCACCGGCGGCGGCAGCGGCGCCAACTCGGTGCTCGACGCCAGCGGCTACGTCGTCGCGCGGCGCATGGCCACGGTGTCGTCGAAGATCACCGGCCGCGTGCGCGAAGTGCTGATCGAGGAAGGCATGGCGGTCGAGGAAGGCCAGGTCATGGCCACCCTGGACCCGATCGACGCCGATGCGCAGAACGACCTCGCACGCGCGCAACTTGTCGCCGCGCGCAGCCAGGTGGAAGGCGTCCGGGCGCAACTGGTCGAAGCCGAGGCCCAGGCCGGGCGGCTGTCGTCGCTGGTGGAACAGCAGCTGGTGTCGCGCGCACAGCACGACCAGGCGGTGGCACAACGCGACACCCTGCGCGCACAGCTCGCCACCGCGCAGCGCAACACCCAGGTTGCCGGCGAGCAGCTGCGGATCAGCGACATCGGCGTCGACAACACCATCGTGCGCGCGCCATTTGCCGGCGTGGTCATCGCCAAGGCCGCGCAGCCGGGCGAGATCGTGTCGCCGCTCTCGGCCGGCGGCGGCTTCACCCGCACCGGCATCGGCACCATCGTCGACATGGACTCGCTCGAGGTCGAGGTCGACGTCGGCGAGGCCTACATCGGCCGGGTGCAGGCGAAGATGCCGGTCGAGGCCACGCTCAACGCCTACCAGGACTGGAAGATCCCGGCGGAAGTGATCGCGATCATCCCCACCGCGGACCGCGGCAAGGCCACGGTCAAGGTGCGCGTGGCGCTGAAGGAGAAGGATCCGCGGATCGTCCCCGACATGGGCGTGACCGTGAGCTTCCTGGAGTCCGCGCCGGAGCCGGGCACCGACGAGCCGCGCGGCGTACGCGTGCCGGCGGCGGCAGTCGTGACGCGCGACGGCGATGACACCGTCTTCGTGGTCGCCGCGGACGACCTTGCCGAATTGCGCAAGGTCAGCACCGGTGGCGGCAGCGGTGCCCAGCGCACCGTGCTTTCCGGGCTCGCGCCCGGGGAAACCGTCGTGCTTGATCCGCCGGCCGGACTCGGCGACGGCGACAGGATCGTCATCGCCGAATAGGTCCCCGTCAGGCGCACCCGCTTGACCGCATCAACGCATCAACGTTCCAGAATCCCGCATTCCACCGGAGGCAAGCCATGACCACCCTGGTATCGATCCGCAACCTCGGCAAGTCCTACCAGCGCGGCCCCGAAAAGGTCGAAGTGCTGCACGGCCTGGACCTGGACATCGCGTCCGGCGACTTCGTCGCGCTGATGGGGCCGTCCGGCTCCGGCAAGACCACCCTGCTCAACCTCATCGGCGGGCTGGACGCGCCCACGGGCGGCGAGATCGAAATCGCCGGCCAGCGCATCGACAGCATGGGCGCCGGGCAACTTGCCACCTGGCGCAGCCGGAACGTCGGCTACGTGTTCCAGTTCTACAACCTGATGCCGGCGCTCAGCGCCCAGAAAAACGTGGAGCTGCCGCTGCTGCTGACGAAGCTCAACGGCGCGCAGCGCAAGCGCAACGCGCAGATAGCGCTTGAACTGGTCGGCCTGTCCGACCGCGTGTCGCACAAGCCGGCGGAGCTGTCCGGCGGCCAGCAACAGCGCGTGGCAATCGCGCGCGCCATCGTCTCCGACCCGACGCTCTTGATCTGCGACGAGCCCACCGGCGACCTCGACCGCCAGTCGGCCGAGGAGATCCTGGGCCTGCTGCAGGAGCTCAACCGCGAGCACGGCAAGACCATCGTCATGGTGACGCACGACCCGAAGGCGGCGGAGTACGCCAGCCACACCCTGCACCTGGACAAGGGCGTGCTGGTCGAACAGCAGTCCCACGCAGCCTGATGCCGCGCAACCGGAGGAGGTCGACATGAAGTACTTCCACCTGGTCTGGGCGGCGCTGTTCCGGCGCAAGACCCGCACCTTTCTGACGCTGGCCTCGATCATGGCCGCGTTCCTGCTGTTCGGCCTGCTCGACGGCATCCGCTCCAGCTTCGCCCAGCTCGGACAGAACGCGGATGGTGCGCAGCGCCTGCAGACGGCCTCCAAGCTGTCGTTCATCGAGACACTGCCGCTGTCGCTGCAACCGCGGATCACCGCCATCGACAACATCGAGGCGGTGACCCACGCCAACTGGTTCGGCGGCACCTACCAGGGGCCGCGCAACCAGCTGTTCACGCTCGCCGTGGCGCAGAACTACCTCGAGCTCTATCCCGAAGTCGAGGTCGATCCGGCCCAGCTCGAGGCCTGGAAGCGCAACCGTACCGGCATGCTGGTCGGCGAGACCATGATGAAGCGCTTCGACTGGAAGGTCGGGCAGCGCATCCCGCTGCAGTCGGCGATCTACCCCAACAGCGACGGCACGCTCGACTGGGCGTTCGACATCGTCGGCGTGCTGCGCGCGAAGGAAGGCGAAAGCGCCGGCTTCACCGGGGCGATGATGCTGATGCACTACGACTACTTCGAGGAATCCACGCCCTACGTCGACGGCGACGTCGGCTGGTACATCAGCCGCGTCTCCGACGTGCGCCGCAGCGACGCCGCGGCGAAGGCCATCGACGCGCTCTCGGCCAACTCGCCGCACGAGACCAAGTCCATGAGCGAGCAGGCGGCGATGGCCTCGCAGCTCAAGCAGATGGCCGACATCGGCCTGATCGTGGGTTCGATCATGGGCGCGGTGTTCTTCACCCTGCTGCTGCTCACCGGCAACACGATGGCGCAGGCGGTGCGCGAGCGGACCTCCGAACTCGCGGTGCTGAAGACGATCGGGTTTTCCAGCACCAGCGTGCTGGCGATGGTGCTTGCCGAGTCGATGCTGATGGTGGTGATCGGCGGCACGCTCGGCCTGGGCCTGGCCGCGGTGGTCGGCAAGGTGGCGACCGCCGGCAGCGGCGGCATGATCAACCTGCCGCCCGTGGGCGCCGAGAGCTGGATCCTGGGGCTGGGACTGATGCTGGCCATCGGCCTGCTGGTCGGCGCGCTGCCGGCGATCCGCGCAATGCGCCTGAATATCGTCGATGCGCTCGCGGGCCGCTGAAGAGGGAATATCCAGATGAACACAGTGAAGAAGATGCTCCGGGGCTTTGGCCTGTTCCTGTTGCTGACCGCATTCCTCGCGGCCTGGATCCTCCTGCCATGGCCCGCGCTGCTCGCGATCGCCGTGGCATTCGCCCTGTGGATGCTGTTCACGCACAGCGGTCGCCAGGCGGCATCGGTGACCGGGGTCGGCGTCAGCACCCTGTCGCAGCGCCTGGGCTCGTCGTCGGTGGTGATCATCGGCATCGCCGGCGTGGTCGGCGTGCTGGTGGCGCTGCTGGCGATGGCCGAGGGCTACCAGCACACGGTGTCCAGCAGCGGCGACGACAAGACCGCGATCGTGCTGCGCGGCGGCTCGGCCGCCGAACTGATGTCGGTGCTCACGCGCGACGCGATCACCACCATCGAGCGCGCGCCGGAAATCGCACGCGACGCCGAGGGCCGGCCGCTGGCATCGCCGGAGCTCGTGGTCGCGGCCAACCTGCCGATCCGCGGCGCCGAAGCCGATGTCGACGGCAGCGTGCAGCTGCGCGGCGTCGGCGACATGGCCTGGGCCGTGCGTCCCAACGTGCAGCTGGTCGAAGGCCGCCGCTTCGAGACCGGCAAGCGCGAGCTGGTGGTCGGGAGCGGCGCGCGCCGCCAGTTCCTCGGCCTCGACCCGGGCAGCGAGATCCGCCTGGGCAACCAATCCTGGACGGTGGTCGGCGTGTTCGAATCCGGTGACTCGATGGCATCCGAGATGTGGGCCGACGCCGAAGTCGTCGCCACCACCTATCGTCGCGGCAGCAGCCGGGCCTCGGTATTCGCGCGCCTCACCGATGCCTCGGCGTTCAACGCCTTCAAGGCCACGCTGGCAGCTGACCCGCGCCTGCAGGTCGAAGCCCAGACCACGCTGAAGTACTTCCAGGCACAGTCGGAAGGCATTTCGAAAGTGCTGCGCATCATCGGCATCGTGGTCGGCTCGATCATGGCCATCGGCGCGGTGTTCGGCGCGCTCAACACCATGTTCGCAAGCGTCGCCTCGCGCGCGAGCGAGATCGCGACCCTGCGCGCGATCGGCTTCCGCGGCATGCCGGTGGTGGTGGCGGTGATGCTTGAGACCATGCTGCTGGCCGCGCTCGGCGGCGCCCTCGGCGGGCTGCTGGCGTGGCTGGTGTTCAACGGCTACACAGCGTCGACCATGGCCGGTGGCATGTCCCAGCTCACCTTCGAGTTCAAGGTGTCACCGGAACTGCTGTGGCAGGGCTTGAAGTGGGCGCTCGCGATCGGCTTCATCGGCGGCTTGTTCCCGGCCCTGCGTGCGGCGACGATGCCTGTAACCGACGCCCTGCGCGCGGCCTGAGCAGGCGCGCGGTGCGCGGATCAGGCCTGCTGGGCCACGATCCGCCGCCGCGCGCGGATGAAGCCGTCGACCGCGAATACCGCCAGGCCCAGCCAGATGACGGAAAAGCCGATCGCGCGGTCGCGGCCGAACGGCTCGCCCAGCACCAGCACGCCGCACAGCAGCTGCAGCGTCGGCGCCAGGTACTGCAGCACGCCCACCGTGGTCAGCGACACCTGCCGCACCGCGTAGGCGAAGCCGATCAGCGGCAGCGCGGTCAGCGCACCGCCAAGCACCAGCAGCAGGTTGCTGCCAACGCCCCAGTCCAGGGACACGAAGCCTCCGCTGCCCTGCGTTTCAAGCCACGCCAAGGCCAGCGCCGCGGGCACCAGCAGGTACAGGTTCTCCACGCCAAGCCCTGCCACCGCGTCGACCGCGGCATAGCGGCGGATCAGGCCATAGATCGCGAACGAACCAGCCAGCAGCAGTGCGATCCACGGAAAGCTGCCGTAGTTGAAGGTCAGCCAGAGCACGCCACAGGCCGCCAGCGCCACCGCCACCCACTGCGCCGGCGCCAGGCGCTCGCGCAGGAACACCACGCCGATCACCACGTTGAGCAGCGGATTGATGAAGTAGCCGAGGCTGGCCTCGACCACGTGCCCGGCGTTGACCGCCCACACGTACAGGCTCCAGTTGAAGCCGATCAGGAGCCCCGAGGCCAGCAGCATGCCCGCCAGGCGCGGCTGCGACAGCACCGCGCGCAGCCAGCCGCGGCCACGGGTAAGCGTGAGGAACGCCGCCACCAGCACCGCCGACCACAGCGCGCGGTGCAGCACCACGTGCATCGACGGCACGGATTTGAGCAGGTGCCAGTACAGCGGCATCAGGCCCCAGATCACGAAGGCGCCGACCGCCATCCACAGTCCGCGGGTGTGCGCGCTGCCGCTCACGGATGCGTATCCGGCGCTGCATGCGACGCCACCGGAGCGGCGACGCCAGGCATCGGCGCATCCGGCAGCGGCGGTTCGGCGGCGAGCGCCAGCGCTGCAGCCACCACGGGCACTGTCGCCACGGCCTGGCGCGCGCTGCGCCTGCGCCTGCCGGCGCTGGCCAGGGTGATCGCCACCACGCCGGCCAGGATCACCGCCATCGCGCCAAGGTCGTGCGCGCTGAAGCGTTCACCGGCAAGCCACGCACCAAGCGCCACCGCGATCAGCGGATTGACGTAGGCATAACTGCTGGCGAGGCTCGCACGCACGTTCTGCAGCAGCCAGGCGTAGGCGGAGAAGGCGAGGATCGAGCCGAACACCGTCAGATAGGCCACCGCCAGCGTGCCACGAAGGGTCGGCGCTTCGGCAAAGCGCTCACCCAGCAGCCAGCCCGCGGCGACCATAAGCACCCCGCCGCAGAGCATCTGCCCGGCCGCGGTCATGAACGGCGAGGGCAGCGCGCGGCTGCGGCTCCAGACCGAGCCGAAGGCCCAGGCCAGTGGCGCCACCATTAGTGAGATCAAACCCTGGGGCGAAGCGGTGAGCGAGCTGCCGGCGTTGAGCCAGAGCACGCCGGCGAAGCCGACCGCGAGGCCGGCGAGCTCGATCCGCGTGGGCCGCTCGCCGCGCAGCGCCGCGAACAGGCCCATCCACAGCGGACACGAGGCCACCGCCACCGCCGCAAGCCCCGACGACACCGTCTGCTGCGCGATGCAGACCATGCCGTTGCCCAGGCCGAGCAGCAACGTGCCCATGATCGCGAGGTCGCGCCACTGCGCGCGGGTGGGCGCCGGCAGGCCGCGCAGGCGCAGCACGGCGTACAACAGCGCGCCCGCGGCCACGAAACGCATCCCCGCCATCAGCAGCGGCGGATAGCCGCCCTCGAGCGCGAAGCGGATGCCGAGATAGGTCGACCCCCAGACGAGGTACACCGCGCCCAGGGCCATGACGACCGCCATCGCGCCGGGCGGCGTGCGGGCGGGAACGGAAAACGGCGAAGCAGCACCCATTGCGGCGTCCGGGCGGAAAAGTTGCGGAGTGGAAGAGCGGCGGTTTCGATCAATCCGCCGAGGCAGAGATTCTACGCCGCGCGAACGCCTCGCGGATCGCGGCTGTAGCCGCTCCCACAGTAGGAGCAGCTACAGCTGCGATCGGGATCTCCGACGGGAGCCCGATCCCATCCCGTGGTCGCAGCTATAGCTGCTCCTACAGGGGTGCGATTCGACGGATGCGGTCCGCCAGCGCGCAGTACGACGGTTACGGGCCGCTGCTCCCCTCAGCGCGCCCAGCGTCCCGGGCCGGTGGACTCGGGCAGCACCGCCGACGAAAGCTGGCGGTCGGCATCGAGCAGGCGCACGGCGTCGGCGAGGATCGCGGCGGACTCGCGCAGCAGCGGGTCCGGGCGCTTCTCGGCGGCCTCCTCGCGCGCGGTGTCGGCGGCGATGTCGCGCTCGTTCGCGGTCAGGCCGTCGTCGGCGGAGAGTTCGGCCAGCGGGTCCAGGTCCAGGCCCAGGCGCTTGCGCTCTTCCTGGCGGTCCTTGCGCTTGGCGGCCTGGCGGTCGCGCTCGGTGCGGCGTTCGGCCTCGTTGAGCGAGATGTAGTCCTTGTCGGCCTCGGCGCGGAACTCGGCCACGTCTTCCTTCCACCACTGGAACTCGCGATCGCTGGACACGCGCCCCGCATGGAGTTCATCCAGGCGCGGCAGCAGCGGCGCGAAGTTGCCGTAGCGGGTGTGCGGCACGGCGGAAATCCGGGTCCAGGGCAGTGCGTTGTCGTAGGTGCTTTCGCCGAACTCGGTGGCGTTGATCGTCGCCGGGAAGCGGATGTCGGGCACCACGCCCTTGTTCTGGGTGCTGCTGCCGCCGGGCAGGAAGAACTGCGCGATGGTCATCTTGACCTGGCCATGGCGCTTGCCCTCGTTGGCCGGCCAGCGGTCGAGGTCGAACAGGTTCTGCACCGTGCCCTTGCCGAAGGTGGTCTCGCCGATCACCAGGCCGCGGCCGTAGTCCTGGATGGCACCGGCGACGATCTCCGACGCCGAGGCGGATGCGCGGTTGACCAGCACCGCCAGCGGTCCGTCCCAGGAGACGCCGGCCTTGCGGTCGGATTCCACCGCAACCCGTCCGCCGGATTCGCGCACCTGCACCACCGGGCCGGTATCGATGAAGAGGCCGGTGAGCTCGACCGCCTCGTTGAGCGAGCCGCCGCCGTTGTTGCGCAGGTCGAGCACGATGCCGTCGATGCCCTGCTCGCGGAACTCGCCTAGGATCCGGGCCACGTCGCGCGTGGCCGAGGCGTAGTCGCCATTGCGGCTGCGCCGGCCCTCGAAGTCCTGGTAGAACGCCGGCAGCTCGATCACGCCGATGCGCTTGGCGTCGCCGGTCGGACCTGCGGGGATCTCGATCAGCTTGGACTTGGCGGCCTGTTCCTCCAGGCGGATCTTGGCGCGGGTCAGGGTGATGCGCACCGGCGCGCTGTCGAGCAGCGCCTCCACCGGCACTACGTCAAGGCGCACCTGGGTGCCCGCACTGCCCTTGATCTTCTCGACCACGTCGTCGATGCGCCAGCCGATCACGTCGTCCATCGGCCCGCTCGTGCCCTGCCCCACGCCGACGATGCGATCGCCGGGGGTGAACTTGTCGCTGGCCGCCGCCGGACCGCCGGGGATCAGTTCGCGGATCACCACCACGTCGTCCTGCTTCTGCAACTGCGCGCCGATGCCTTCCAGCGACAGCGACATGCTCTGGTTGAACAGGCCGGCGGTGCGCGGATTGAAATAGTCGGTATGCGGATCGATGGACGCGGTGTAGGCGTTGAGGAAGGTCTGGAACGCGTCCTCGCTGTTCAGCTGTTCGATGCTGGTCGCGATGTTGGCGTAGCGCTTGTCCAGCGTCGCTCGCATCTCGGCGGGCTCCTTGCCGGCAAGCTTCAGCCGCAGCCAGTCGTTGCGCACCGATTTCTTCCACAGTGCGTCGAGCTCGGCGCGGTCGGCAGCCCAGGGCGCGTCCTCGCGATCGTAATACCAGCGTTCCTCGCCCTCGAAATCGAAGATGTCCTGCTCCAGCAGCCCGCGCGCGTACTCCACCCGCTCGGCCACGCGCTGCTTGTAGATCGCGTACATCTCCATCGCCGGGCCGGTGTCGCCCTGGCGGACGGCGTCGCCCATCTGCGCCTCGTAGCGCTGGAAGCGCGCAACGTCGTCCGCATCGAGGAACAGCTTGTTGCCGTCCAGCGCCTCGAGGTAACGCTTGAAGATGTCCTGCGACAGGGTGGCGTCGAGACCGCGCGGGCGATAGGCGTAGCGACTGTCGGACAGCAGCCCGTAGACCAGTTTGGAGGTGGTCTCGTGATCCGTGGTCGGCGCCGCGATCGCGTCGCCGTCGGCGCGCGCCATCAACGCCAGGGGCATGGCCAGCGCAAGGGCGACGACGGTTGCGGACAGGGCTTGGCGTGCTTTCATGCGGTCGGCTCGATGCTCACGTGGGGAGGTGCGTCGCTACCCTGCACCGTGCCGGCCCGAACATAGGCCGTACAGTGCTGGAAGTCGCGTATTGACGCCCGAAACCACTCTAACCGCGGCCGCGGGGCTGGGTGTGAACAATTCGCCACGCGGCACCAGGCGGAATGACGCGGCCGCTCAGGTGGCGAAGCCCGCGTCCGCTGCCTGGCGGTCGGCGTGATACGACGAACGCACCAGCGGGCCCGACGCGACGTGGGTGAAGCCCAGCGCCATGCCGTAGTCCTCGAAGGCCTTGAATTCCTCCGGCGTCCAGTAGCGCAGCACCGGGTGGTGGTGCGCGCTGGGCTGCAGGTACTGGCCGATGGTGATCATCTCGACGTCGTGCGCACGCAGGTCGCGGAGCGTGGCTTCGACCTGCTCCCGGGTCTCGCCGAGGCCGAGCATGATCCCGGACTTGGAGGCGACCTCCGGGTGCTGGGCCTTGAAGCGCTGCAGCAGGGTCAGCGACCACTGGTAGTCGGCGCCCGGGCGCACGTTGCGGTACAGGTCCGGGACGGTTTCAACGTTGTGGTTGAAGACGTCCGGCGGATTGACAGCAAGGATCTCCAGCGCGCGGTCCATGCGGCCCTTGCCACGGAAGTCCGGGGTCAGGATCTCGATTTTCGTGCCGGGCGTGGCAGCACGGATGGCTGCGATGCAGTCGACGAAGTGCTGGGCCCCACCGTCGCGCAGGTCGTCGCGGTCGACCGAGGTCACCACGACGTACTTCAGCCCCATGTCGGCGACGGTCTCGGCCAGGCGACGCGGCTCGTCGGCGTCCGGCGGCTTTGGCCGGCCGTGGGCGACGTCGCAGAAGCTGCAGCGGCGGGTGCAGACCTCGCCCAGGATCATGAAGGTCGCGGTGCCGTGCCCGAAGCATTCATGGATGTTCGGGCAGCTCGCGTCCTCGCACACCGTGACCAGGCGGTTCTTGCGCAGCTTCGACTTCAGCGCCGCGACCGCGCCGTTGGACGGGATCCGCACCCGGATCCACGACGGCTTGCGCAACACCGGCGCGTCCACGAACTCCACCGGCGAACGCCCGATCTTGTCCCCCGCCACCTGCTTCACCCCCGGCACCAGCGACGGCGGCGCGTCGCTGCTGACGACTGCGAGCGGGATGGACTTGGCGGCGGAGGTGTTGGTCATGTTTTTTGCCACGGATTTGCGCGGATAAGAGCGGATTTACACAGATAGAGCAGAAAGGCAGAAAAAGCAGGGGCAGGAGCTTTGGCCACGGATCTGCGCGGATTTACGCGGATAGAGCAAAACCACTGAAAAAGCTCTTCGCTTCATCCGCGCAAATCCGCTCTTATCCGCGTAAATCCGTGGCAAAAGCTCTTTCTTCCGCCGCCTCCACAGCCGCCAAACCAAACTGCGCGGCAAGCGCCGCGACCAGCGCGGGCCGGGCGGCGTCGAGGCTTGCGGGACCGCCGCATTCTACCACCGAGGTCGTTTCCAGCCCGGCGTAGCCGCAGGGGTTGATGCGGTGGAACGGCTCGGGATCCATCGCGATGTTGAAGGCCAGGCCGTGGAAGGTGCAGCCGCGGCGGACGCGGATGCCGAGCGCGGCGATCTTGGCGCCGCTGTCCACGTACACGCCCGGCGCGCCCTCGCGGCGCTGCGCATGGATGCCCCAACCGGCCAAGGTATCGATGAGTGCCTGTTCGATGCGGCAGACGTAATCGCGCACGCCGATGCCCAGGCGCCGGAGGTCGAGCAGCGGATACGCGACCAGCTGGCCGGGCCCGTGGTAGGTCACCTGACCACCGCGGTCGACCTTGAGTACCGGAATATCGCCCGCCGCCAGCACATGTTCGGGCTTGCCGGCCTGGCCGAGGGTGAACACCGGCTCGTGCTCGACCAGCCACAGCTCGTCGGGCGTGTCGTCGTCGCGGGCATCGGTGAAGGCCTGCATCGCGCGCCAGACCGGCTCGTAGGCGCGCCGGCCGAGGTCGTGGACCAACAGCGCGCGCGTGGCGGCTACAGCGTCCACTTCACCTCGGGATGCTCGCGCAGCGCGGCGTGCGCGCTGTCGTACTCCTCTCGCGAGTTGGCGCGGAAGCTGATCCGCACCGAGACGAAGCGGCCGCCGCTGGACGGCCGGGCCGTAAGCGTCTCGTGGACCACGGTCAGGCCGGCGGCGCGCAGCAGGTTGGGGACTTCGACTTCCAGTCCGGCGGAGGCCGGGCCCATGGCGGTGATCTCGAAATCACCCGGGAACTGGAAGCCGTGCTCAGGGTTGTCGGACTTGATTTCCATGCACCCGATTATGGGGCCGGGACCCGGGGATCCCAACGCCATCACTGCAACGCCGTGGCCCGCTTCCGGAACCCGCGGCGTCCGCCTGCGCTCAGAGCGACTGCCACCACATCAGCAGCTCGTGCCACAGGCGCTTGAAGAACCCGGCTTCCGGAACCTCTTGCAAAGCCACCAGCGGCGCCTCGGCCACCAGCTTGCCATCAAGCATCACCCGCACCTTGCCCACGGCCTGGCCAAGCTCGATCGGCGCCACCAGCGTGCGCGGCACGTCCATGCTCGGCTGCAGCTTCGCGTACTGGCCGCGCTGCATGCTGACCAGCAGCGGCTCGGCCACGCCCAGGTCGAGCTCCCTGGCCTCGCCCTTCCAGACCTTCTGCGTCGCCACCGGCTCACCGGCGGGATAGAGCTCGTGGGTCTCGAAGAAACGGAAGCCCCAGTTCAGCAGCGCCTGCGAATCGGTGGCGCGCTGGGCTTCGCTGGTGGAACCCATCACCACCGAGATCAGGCGCTGGTCACCGCGCTTGGCCGAGGCCATCAGGCAGTAGCCTGCCCCGGAGTGATGGCCGGTCTTGATCCCGTCCACGCTCTGGTCGCGCCACAGCAGGATGTTGCGGTTGCGCTGGGTGATCGGCCCGACCGTGAATTCCTTGATCGCGTTGAACGCGTAGTGCTCGGGGAAATCACGCGCCAGCGCACGGCCCAGCAGCGCCAGGTCGCGCGCGGTCGAATAGTGCTCCGGCGCCGACAGGCCATGGGAATTGACGAAGTGCGAGTTCTTCATGCCGATGCGCGCGGCATAGGCGTTCATCAGCGAAGCGAAGGCGTCCTCGGAACCGGCGATGTGCTCGGCCAGGGCGATCGCGGCGTCGTTGCCCGACTGCACCGTCATGCCCTTTTCCATGTCGAGCAGCTTGGCGGTCTTGTTGACCTCGAAGCCGCTGTAGCTGCCGTCGGTGCCGGCGCCGCCGGTGCGCCAGGCATTGACGCTCATCATCACGTCGTCGTCGGCGCCAACCTTGCCCGCGGCCATCTCGGCCGCGATCACATAGCTGGTCATCACCTTGGTGATGCTGGCCGGCTCGACGCGCTCATCGACCTTGTCGCCGGCGAGGACCTGCCCGGTTGCGAAATCCATCAGCGCCCACGCCGTGCCGGTGATGGCAGGCGCGTCGGGCACCGGCAGTTCCTCGCTCAGCGCGGCGAGCGCTGCGGGAGCGGGTGCAGCGGGCGCGGGGTCCTGGGCAAAGGCGAGGCCGAGCGTGGCGACGGAAACAGCGGCGAGCAGCGCGACGCGGACGGCGTGGGCTTTCATCAGGCGTGGGACTCCGGGAATTTCGGGCCATCCGCGGGCGGACGGCGGGGACAGACGCTCATTTTAACCGTGCGCGTCAGCCATGCGCGTTAACGTTCTGCATCACTCGCGCACGGGATGCGGCGCACCGAAGCCCAGGCTGGCGACGCGCGCGCCTAGCTCGGCGACGCCCGCGGGCGCCACCGGGCCCACGCGCAGGCGCCACACCGGCTTGCCCGCGGCAGTGCCGTCATGCAGCCGTGCGTCGCCGATCCCGGCACCGCGCAGCAGGGCGAGCGCACGCTCGGCGTTGTCGCGGGAACCGAAGGCTGCGACCTGGAGCAGGACGCCGGCAACCGATGTGGCCGGCGAAGGATCGCCCGCCGCGACAGCAGCCGCGGCGACCTTCACCGGTGCGCTGGCGGCCGGGGCCACAGTGCCGGTGCCGGCGTCCGCCGTGGAGGACGCCGCCACGGCCGCACCGACGGCGGCCGAGCCATAGGGATCGGGCTTTCCCGGCCGTCCGGTCGCGACGCGCGCGCGGCGGGACTTCATCCAGGCGTCGAACTCGTCGGCGGTCATCGCGCGGCCGTCCTGGTGCATGTCGAAACGCCAGTCGCCATTTGCTGAACCGGGCGCAGCGACTGGCGCGGCCACCGCGGCTGCAGGCGTCACTGCCTGCGCATCCGCGGCGGCCGGCCCGGGGGCCGCCGCCTGCGGTGCCGGCAGCGCGGCGACCAGCCCATCCAGCCCGCTCGGCGGTGCGGGCTGCGGGCGGCCGGTGGCCACGCGCACCCCGGGCGGCAGCCCGGTGGCCGGGTCGATCGCGGCGAGGCGGGCATCGGGTTCGTGGCGTGCGTTCTCGCCGGCACTCAGCGCGCGCACCTCGACCCTCGCGGTGCCGCGCGGATGCACGCCGATCTTGACCGCGGCGGCGTAGCTCAGGTCGACCACGCGGCCTTCGTGGAAGGGGCCGCGGTCGTTCACGCGCACTACCACCGACTGGCCGTTGTCGAGGTTGGTCACCCGCGCGAAGCTGGGCAGCGGCAGCGACTTGTGGGCCGCGGTGAACGCGTACATGTCGTAGACCTCCTGGTTGGAGGTCCGGCGGCCGTGGAACTTCTGGCCGTAATAGGACGCCTGCCCGGTCTCGACGAAGCCCTTGGCATCGTCAAGCACCCGGTAGGACCTGCCCTGCACCTTGTACGGAGAGCGGTTGCCGTAGCGCGAGCGCTCCAGGGCCACGATGTCCGGCTCCGGGATCGCATCCACGTCGGGGACGTAGTCCGGCGTCGTGTCCGCGACGCCGGGCTTGTACAGGCCCCCGGCCACGTAGTCGCCGCGCGTCGACGGGTCTTCCTGCGCCGGCGCATAGGGCGAGACCCGGGGGCCCTTGCCATCAACCGTGCGCGGAACCTGGTCTTCGGGAGGCGCGTCCTTGCTGGGCGAACCCGCGCAGCCAGCCAGCAGTGCAGCAGCCGCGGCGGCGGTCCACCAGCACGCGAGCCTCGCCCGCCGGTTGCTCATTGCGGTTCGCGCCCCGCGATCGCCTGCGCCAGCT
The DNA here is from genome assembly GCF_054052065.1 of Luteimonas sp. A537. Lineage (NCBI taxonomy): Bacteria > Pseudomonadati > Pseudomonadota > Gammaproteobacteria > Lysobacterales > Lysobacteraceae > Luteimonas > Luteimonas renzhihongae. Next base: position 369,033 of record NZ_JBSVRH010000003.1, on the reverse strand, counting down.
GGTGCACGGCCAGCGAATACATCGGCGAACGGTTGTATCGGCTGATGACGTAGAAGTTGCGATAGCCGAGCCAGTATTCGCGGCCGTTGGCGCCATCGAACGAAAGCAGCGTGGCACCCTCGGCCACGGGCTGCCCGGGCAGCGGGCGATAGCCGCGTTCGGCGAGCTCGGACAGGCGATGCGCCGGGTCCAGGCCCTCGGGCTTGAAGTCGGCCGCACCGGCATCGCGACCGGCGCGCGCCACCACCGGCGCATCGCGCTCCCAACCGTGGATCACGAAGTAGTTGGCGATGGAGGCGAACACGTCGGGCTTGTGCGTGAGCAGGTCGCGGCGGCCATCGCCGTCACCGTCCTTCGCCCACAGGCGATAGCTGGAGGGCATGAACTGGCCCATGCCCATGGCGCCGGCATAGCTGCCCTTGAGCGCGGCGATGTCGAGCTGCGGCTCTTCGGCGTTAAGCGCGAACAGCTGCGCCAGCTCGCCGGCGAAAAACGGCGCGCGCTTGGGGAAGCCGAAGGCCAGCGTGTACAGCGCATCGACCACGCGATGGTTGCCGGTGATGCGGCCATAGCTGGTCTCGACACCGATGATCGCGACGATGTACTCGGCCGGGACGCCGGTCTCCGCGGCAACCCGGTCGAGCGCGGCCCGGTTCTCGGCGTAGAAGGCCTTGCCGCCGCTGATGCGGGCATCGTTGATGAAGATCGGGCGGTAGTCGCTCCAGGGGCGCACGGCCTCGGCCGGACGCGACATCGCATCGATGATCGACTGCTTGTGCGCGGCGCCGGCAAGCACGTCGCGGATGCGCTGGCGATCGACGCCATACGTGTCCGCGGTGTAGTCGACGAAGGCGGCGATGCGCTGCGCTTCGGGGATCGCCGGGTCGGTCACCGACGGCGGCGCCACCGGGCGTTCCGGCGGCTGCGGCACTGCGGGCAGCGGCGCAGGTCCGGCTGCTGCGGGCGGCGATGCCGCGTCCACGGACGTGGCGTTGTGGGCGGTCTCGGCCGGAGTCGCGCAGGCGAACAGCGCGAGCGACACCAGGGAGGCGGATACGAGTGCTAGGGGGCGTTTGACCATCGGTCGCGAGGTTATCACGCGACACGACGGGCATGGCCTGGCGCCAGGTGAACGGCAGTGGGCACGACAATCCGTGACGGAGCGCACGCCATCTGGAAGGCCTGCCTGGCGTCCGCATGACGATCCGCACATCCGCGGGGATCACGCGGCATCCACCCTGCCGGAAAGGATACCCACCAGCAAAGGAAGGACTGACCATGACCCGTGCGGAACGCTTGCTCACCCTGTACTCCGGCGTGCTGACGCTCGCCGTCGCCACGGCACTGCTGACCGGCGCCACTTCGGGCAACAAGACCTCGTTCGAGGAAATCGACGTGCAGCGGCTCAACCTTCGTGAACCCGACGGTACGCTGCGCTACGTACTGTCGAGCTCCGCCCGTTTCCCGGGCGCGATCATCAAGGACAGGGAATACGCGCACCCGCGGCCCCAGGCGGGCATGTTGTTCTACAACGATGAAGGCTCGGAGGTCGGTGGGCTGATCTTCGCAGGCAGCCGCGACGCCAACGGCAAGATCCGCTCAGGTGGCAGCCTGACGTTCGACCGCTACGAGCAGGACCAGATCGTGCAGATCATGGGCCTCGACCAGGGCGGCGACCGGACCCTGGCCGGCATGCAGGTCTCCGACCGCCCGTCACGCTCTATCGCGATCGACTTCGAGGAGAACGCGGAGATCGAAGCGATGCCCGAGGGTGAGCGCAAGGCGCTGATGGCAGGCCGCCGTGCCGGGAACCACTACGGCGCGGATCGCCTGTTCGTCGGCCGCAACGGCGGCGGCGACGCAACCCTGGTCATGAGCGACGCCAAGGGCAACCCGCGGATGCAGCTGAAAGTTGCAGCTGATGGCGGTGCCTCGATCGATTTCCTGGATGACCAGGGCACGGTCGTGGGCAGCCTGACTCCGGACTCCGTACCTGCCGCTACGACGCAGGCGGACTGAGTCCCGAGAGCGCCGACGCCACCGCGCCAGCCGACCGCGCCGGCCGCTGCGGTGGCCTCAGCGCTTGCGCACCGGGCGGTGCGCACCCACCGCCATCACCACGCCCATGCCGGCCAGCAGCGACACCGCGGCGGTGCCGCCGAAGCTCAGCAGCGGCATCGGCACGCCGACCACCGGCAGCAGCCCGGAAATCATGCCGCCGTTGACCAGCACGTAGACGAACAGCGACAGGCCGAGCGCGCCGACCAGCAGGCGCCCGAAGCCGTCGCGCGACTCCGCCGCGATCCACAGGCAGCGGCCCACCACCACCATGTACAGCGAGAGGACGGTCACCACGCCGACCCAGCCGAATTCCTCCGACAGCACCGCGAAGATGAAGTCGGTGGTGTGCTCGGGTACATAGTTCAGGTGCGACTGCGAGCCCTCGCCCCAGCCCTGGCCGCGCAGCCCGCCGGAACCGATGGCGATCTTCGACTGGATGATGTTCCAGCCCGCGCCCAGGGGATCCGACTCGGGGTCGAGGAAGGTGAGGATGCGGTCCTTCTGGTAGGGCCGCAGCATCCAGAACCAGGCCGCCGGCGCCGCCGCCGCCGCCGCCGCGCCCGCGGCCACGAACCACCACCACGACATGCCGGCCAGGTAGAGCGCGAACACGCCGCTGGCGGCCACCAGCATCGCGGTGCCGAAGTCCGGCTGCAGCAGGATCAGCCCCGTGGGCAGTGCCACCAGCAGCATCGCCACCACCGTGACCGCGAAACCGGCCGGCTGCGGGCGCGCGTTGAGGTACCAGGCCACCATCATCGGCAGGCTGAGCTTGAGCAGCTCCGCCGGCTGGAAATAGAACACGCCGAGGTCGAGCCAGTGCGCGCCGCTGCGCCCGGTGCCGAGGAACAGCACCGCCACCAGCGGCAGCAGCGACAGCAGGTACACGGCCGGCGATGCATCGCGCAGGCGCAGCGGCGGCACCCGCGACAGCAGCCACAGCACCCCCAACCCGACGCCGTAGCGCGCACCCTGCGACGTCACCAGGGCGGGGTTCTGGCCCCCGGCGCTGTGCAGCACCGCCAGGCCGATGCCCATCAGCGCCAGCAGGGCGCCCAGCAGCATCCAGTCCAGGGTGCGCACGAAGCGCAGCACCAGGTCCAGCAGGAAGCGGAGGATCTCGTTCATGGCTGCGGCTCCACGGGCACGCCCGGGCGTGCGTCGTGGACTGCCGGGGGATCGACTGCCGCCGGTTCCAGCAGCTGCGCCCCCGGGCCCGGGAACACGGCACCGACCACGTCTTCAAACAAGTCGACCGGCGGCACGGCCACGCCATCGGCCACGGCGGTGGGCTCCGGCACCTCGCCCAGCAGCCAGGCATCGAAGATCTTCCGCGCGATCGGCGCCGCGGTGGCGCCGCCGTAGCCGCCGTGCTCGACCACCACCACCAGCGCGATGGTCGGCTGCTCAGCCGGCGCGTAGCCCGCGAACAGCGCCTGGTGGCGGAGGTGGTAGGGCAAGCTGCGGGGGTCCAGGCTGACGCTGCCGCGACGACTGACGCGCTGCGCGGTGCCGGTCTTGCCGGCCATCCGGTACGGCGCGCCGCGGGCCATGGCCGTCGCCGTGCCGCGGCCGTGGATGGTCGCCTCCATGCCCTCCTGCACCGCGCGCACGTGCGCCGGGCTATCGCTGATGCGCGCCGCGGGCGCGGCCGCCAGCGGCGCCCAGGGCAGGTCGTAGCCGCTGCGCCGCTCGGCCGCCAGGCGCAGCGGATGCAGCATGCCGCCGTTGGCGATGGCCGCGGTGCCGCGCGCCATCTGCAGCGCCGTGGCGACCCAGTAGCCCTGGCCGATGCCGGCGATCACCGTCTCGCCCGGATACCAGGGCTCGCGGCTGTTGCCCAGTTTCCATTCGCGCGAAGGCACGATCCCCGACGTCTCCCCGGTCAGGTCGATGCCGGTGGGTTCGCCGAAGCCGTAGCGGTGCATGTACTCCGCCAGGCGGTCGATGCCCATGTCGTAGGCGAGCTTGTAGTAGTAATAATTGATCGAACGCGAGATCGAGTCGCGCAGGTCGACCCAGCCGGCGCCACGCCCGGCGTCGCGGTAGCCGCGGCTCTGCCCGGGGATGAAGAACTCGCCGGTGGAGAACACCCGGCTTTCCGGCGTGCGCAGGCCGCTGTCGAGGCCGGCCAGGGCCATGAAGGGCTTCACGATCGAGCCCAGCGGCCCGCCGCCCAGCACGTTGCGGTTGAACAGCGGCCGCGCCGGGTCGTCCATCAGCCCGCGGTAATCGGTGGTGGAAATTCCGTTGACGAACAGGTTGGGGTCGTAGCTGGGCAGGCTGACCATCGCCAGCACCTGGCCCGTGGCCGGGTCCACCGCCACCGCCGAGCCCTGCATCTCGCCGAAGGCCACCACCATCGCTCGCTGCAGCTCGACGTCCAGCGACAGCTTCAGGTCGGCGCCCGCGGTGGCCGGCACCAGGCCGACCCTGCGCAGTGCCCGGCCCTCGACGTTGGTTTCGACCTGCTCATAGCCGACCACGCCGCGCAGGGCTTCGTCGTAATACCGCTCCAGGCCGGCGCGCCCGGTATGGGTGAACACCGCATGGGCTTCACCGAAGCGCTCGATGTCGCTGTCATCGGTGCGCCCGACGTAGCCGACCACGTGCGCCAGCAGATCGCCATAGGGGTAGCGGCGATTGAGGTAGGGCACCAGCTCGACGCCCGGGAAGCGCCAGCGTTCGACCGCGAAGCGCGCGGCCTCCTCGTCGCTGATGCGCAGCTTCAGCGGAATCGCACGGAAGGAACGAGTGGACTTGCGCGCGACCTCGAAACGCTCGATGTCCTCGGGCGCGAGCTCCACCAGCTCCGACAGCGCATCCACCAGCGCGGGGATGTCGCCGGCCTCCTCGGGGGTCACGTCGAGGCGGTAGGCGGGCACGTTGTCGGCCAGGATCCGGCCTTCGCGGTCCAGGATCAGGCCGCGCCCCGGCACCACCGGCCGCGGCTTGATGCGGTTGGCGTGCGAACGCTTGGCGTAGTCGTCGTGATCGAGCACCTGCAGCTTGAAATACCAGCCGGCCAAGCCCCCCAGCGCCAGCACGACCACGGCAAAGCCGATCAGGGCACGCCCGCGGAACAGGCGCGCCTCGGCCTCGGCGTTGCGAAGCCGACGGCCCCGCGGACCCGACATCACCGGTGCGCGCCGCGGCGGATCCGCAGCGCGTCAAGCAGCACGAACAGCGGTGCCCACAGCAGCATGCCTGGCAGCGGCGCCCACCAGTACGCCAGCGGCAGCACCGGCTCGCCCAGGCCGAAATGGATCACGGTGCTGATCACGCGGTCGTTGAGCAGCAGGCCACCGATCGCCAGCGCCTGCTGCGGCATCGGGAAAAAGCGCAGCTGGGTGCGGAAGCGCTGCAGGATGAAGGTCATCACCACCAGCCGCAGCGCCTGTTCGCCGAGCAGGCCGCCGAAGGCGAGGTCGGCCACCAGGCCCGCGCCGAAGGCGAAGCCCAGGCCGACGCGTTCGCTGTCCTCGATCACCCAGTAGGCCAGCACCAGGGCCAGCCAGTACGGGCGCAGCGGCTGCAGCAGGGCGGGCATGGGCAGCAGGCCGAGCAGCAGGGCCAGCAGTACGCTGACCGGCAGCAACCAGCCGCGGTCGCGGGCGCTCATGGCACGACTCCTGGCGCTGGCGTCGCCGCATCCACCACGTCCGCAGCCGCTTGCCCGGCACCGGGCACGGCATCGGCTGCCGCGGCCGGCGGCGCCTCGTCCCGCGCCATCGGTTGCTCGCGCAGCAGCAGCACGTCGCGACCGCGGTCGAGCTGGGCCGCGGCGTTGACGTCGCCGAGCAGGAACGCGCGACTGTCATCGGGGCGCAGGGCCGCGATCGTGCCCACCGGAAAGCCCGGAGGGAAGCGGCCGCCAAGCCCGGAGGTGATCAGCACGTCGCCGGCGCGCACGTCGCTTGACAGCGGCACGTTGCGCAGTTCCAGCACGTCGCTGCGGCCGGTGCCGTATACGATCAGGCGCACGCCGGTGCGCGCCACCGCCACCGGCACGGCGTGGTCGGGGTCGGTCAGCAGCAGCACCACGGCCGTGGTCGGCGTGGCCTCGATCACCTGCCCGACCAGGCCGCCGGCATCGATCACCGCCTGGCCGCGACGCACCCCGGTGCGGGTGCCGGCGTTGAGCATCAAGCGCTGGCGGGTGGGGTCGAGGTCGACATCGAGGATCGGCGCCAGCTGCACGTCCTGGCTGCCGCGTTCGGCGGCACCAAGCAGGCCGCGCAGGCGCGCGCTCTCCTCGGCTTCGACCTGCAGCCGCGCCTGCCGGGCGGCACCGAGCAGGAGCTCGTTGCGCAGGTGGCGGTTCTCTTCGGACAGCCGGGTCCGGCTGGCGGCGTCGTCGCGGACGCTCTCGCCCAGGCGCGCGGGCAATCCGGCCAGCCACCACACCGGCTGCATGGCCACGCTGGCGTGGCCGCGCGCCTGGGCCAGCCAGTCACCGCGGTGATCAAGCACAAGCAGCGTCACCGACAGCGCGAGGTAGGCCAGCAGCTTCAGCGTGCCGGTGACGTCACTGGATCGGGGTGCGGCGGGACCGGCGTAGTTGGGCACGGTGTTGGCGGGGGTCGGTCAGGTCACTCCGAGGCGAAGAACTCGTTGCCGTGCATGTCCAGCAGCTCCAGCGCACGGCCACCGCCGCGGGCCACGCAGGTCAACGGGTCCTCGGCCACCTGTACATGCAGGCCGGTCTCCTCGCTCAGCAGGCGGTCGATGTCGCGCAAGAGGGCGCCGCCGCCGGTGAGCACGATGCCGCGCTCGGCGACGTCGGCGCTGAGCTCCGGCGGGGTCTGTTCCAGCGCCTGGCGCACCGCGGCCACGATGCCCATCAGCGGTTCGCGCAGCGCATCGAGCACCTCGTTCGAGTTGATCTTGACCATCTTCGGCACGCCCTCGGCCAGGTGACGGCCGGAGATCTCGGTTTCCAGGACCTTTTCCTGCGGGTAGGCGCAGCCGAGTTCGATCTTGACCCGCTCGGCCGTGGCCTCGCCGATCAGCATGCCGTGGTTGCGGCGCACGTAGTTGATGATCGACTCGTCGAAGCGGTCGCCGCCGATGCGCGCGGACTGCGAATAGACGATGCCGTTGAGCGCGATCACCGCGACTTCCGTGGTGCCGCCGCCGATGTCGACCACCATCGAGCCGCGCGCCTCGGTGACCGGCATGCCGGCACCGATCGCGGCGGCCATGGGCTCTTCGATCAGGGAGACATCGCGGGCACCGGCCTCCATCGCCGAGTCCTTGATGGCGCGCTTCTCCACCTGGGTGGACCCGGCCGGGACGCAGATCAGCACCCGCGGGCTGGGCCGCAGGAAGCGGCCCTTGTGCACCTTGCGGATGAAGTACTTGAGCATTTCCTCGGTATAGGTGAAGTCGGCGATCACGCCGTCCTTCATCGGCCGGTGGGTGGTGAGGTGGCCTGGCGTGCGGCCGAGCATCTGCTTGGCCTCGCTGCCCACCGCGGCGACCGCCCTTGGGCCGCCGTTGCGGTCCTGGCGGATGGCCACCACCGACGGCTCGTTGAGCACGATGCCCTGGCCGCGGACGAAAATAAGGGTGTTGGCCGTGCCCAGGTCGATGGACAGGTCATTGGAGAACATGCCGCGGAACTTCTTGAACATCGGGGGCGCGCGTCCGTCAGGAGGGGGGCGGGAACGGGGGAATTCCCGGAGAAAACCGGATCATCAAGCGTAGCAACCACCCCCTGCCCCGGCAAGGAAAAACGCCCCGGCGCACGCCGTGCGGCTTGGCCCGGCGCGACGGCGGGGCTAACCTGTGCGGCGGTCTGGCCCCGAAGGGGCCGCGCCAACATCGCCGCCGGTCCGCGGCATTGCACGATATCCCCGAAAAACGCCGTCCCACCGGGCCGGCACCAGCCCCCGGAGCACTTTCCCGATGCCTGCACTGATCTGCGGTTCCCTGGCCTACGACACCATCATGGTGTTCCCCGACCAGTTCAAGAACCACATCCTGCCGGACAAGGTGCACATCCTGAACGTGTCGTTCCTGGTGCCGCGGATGCGCCGCGAATTCGGCGGCTGCGCCGGCAACATCGCCTACAACCTGAAGCTGCTGGGTGGCGACCCGATCCCGATGGCGACCGTCGGCCAGGACTTCGGACCCTATCGCGATTACTTCGCCGAGCTCGGGATCCCGCTCGCCCACGTCAAGGAAATCCCGGAGCTGTTCACGCCGCAGGCGTTCATCACCACCGACCTCGACAACAACCAGATCACCGCCTTCCACCCCGGCGCGATGATGCGCTCGTACGAAAACCACGTGCGCGACGTGCCCGGCGTGAGCATCGGCATCGTCAGCCCGGACGGCTACGAAGGCATGATCCAGAATTCGAAGGAGTTCGCCGAGGCCGGCATTCCCTTCATCTTCGACCCGGGCCAGGCGATGCCGCTGTTCAACGGCGCGGAGCTGCGCGCCTTCATCGAGCAGGCCGACTACGTCACAGTCAACGACTACGAGTCGAACCTGCTGCAGGAGCGCACCGGCTGGGACGAAGCCACCATCGCCGGCAAGGTCAAGGCCTACATCACCACGCGCGGTCCCAGGGGCGTGGTGATCTACGCCGACGGCAAGACCTACGACGTGCCGCCTGCGCACGAGACCCGCGTCACCGACCCGACCGGCTGCGGCGACGCGTTCCGCGCCGGCCTGCTGTTCGGCATCGAGAAAGGGTACGACTGGGAAACCATCGGCCGCATCGGCAACCTGATGGGCGCACTGAAGGTCGAGCACCCGGGCACGCAGAACCAGCGATTCGACTACGACGAGTTCGCGGCGCAGTTCAGGCAGCAGTTCGGCTACGCGCTGTAATCCGGCATCCGCCGCTCCTGCAGGAGCGGCCATGGCCACAACTTTTGCCTACAAGAGCAGAGGGCCCGGCTGCCTCAGTTCCAGGCCGGCAACTGCTTGCGGTCCAGGCCAGCGACTTCGAACTCGACGGTACGCGTGCCGCCGGCCTTGACCGGATACTCCACCACCAGCCGCTTCGCGCCGTCGATCATCCGCCACAGCGCCTTTTCATCATCGATGAACATGGCGATGGCTTCGTCGGTGTCGGGACGGTTGGCGGCCATCTTCTTCGGCGTCGCATCGTCCACCGTGACCGTGACCCGGCAGGCCCCGTAGCAGTCGAAGTCGCCGGCCTGCATCACCAGGTAGCTGCTGCGGCCCCAGTCCGGATGGTCGCGGAAGATCAGGCGCACGGGCTTTTCGCCGCTGCCGTCGCTGTCGACGCCCTGGCGTGAAAAAATCGCCGCTGAAAGCTGGTTGCCGCCCTTCACCGGCTCGCTGTTGTAGGCCCAGAGCGCTTCCACGCGGGCCTCCTCGCGCACCTGGTTGCCCTTGGCCCGCGCCTCTTCGTGCAGCGGGCGGATGCGTTCGGCCGCGGCCGTGTCCGGGTAGCGCGCCAGCAGCACGTCGCCCTGGGCGCCGGCCAGCACCCAGTTTTCCGCGGCGTAGGCGGTGTCGAAGTCGGCTGCGGCCTGCTCGGCCGCGGCTTCGTTGGCCTGCGCCTGCGAAGCGGCCTGGGCTTCGGCCTGCGCGGCCGGGTCCTGGCAGGCGGCCAGCGCCAGCAGCGCGGCGGAAAGAGCTACCGCGACCATGGTGGGGCGTCGTGCGCTGTCAGGGCGTGGCGTGTTCATGCGGAACCTCGTCTTGCGGTGAACGTTTTGACCAACGGTGCCGGAAACGACCGTGCGCGGGTGATCGCCAGCGCCCGCGGCCTGGTCAGCGACCGGTGGGCGCCGGGCGCGTGGGGTCGCCGTCCGCGGCCGGCATCGCCGGTTCCGTCGCGGCCGGCGGCGGCACGGGCTCGGCGGGCTCGACCGCCGCCGGCGCCACCGGCGTGCCGGTGCCCGGCGCCGGCTTCGCTTCGGCGATGACTTTCTCCACCGAACCGGTGGTGATCGGGTGGTAGCCCGGGCGCGCGGCGGCCAGCTGCTCCTTGGCGAACGCCAGGCCGGCCTCGGTGGCGACCAGCGCCTGGTAGGTCGGCATGATCAGCTTGCGGCGGCCGATGGTGCGCAGGAAGTCGGCGATCGCCGGGTAGGCCTGCACGTAGCCGCTGCGCACCGCCAGTGGGTACCAGCGCTGCGCGATCTCGCCGTTGGGCGTGCCGGTGAAGGCGTAGGCGGTGTCGAGCTGCGACAGCTGCTCGGCCGAAAGCGTCTCCGGCATGCCTTCGAGGAAATGCACCCATTCCTGCGTGCTCCACTCGTCGGTGATCACCGCCGGCGGCACCGTGCCGCTGCCCAGCCAGCCCAGGCGCGCGCTGTCGACCACGCCGAAGTTGCGCGACAGCACCTGCGGCGCGGTGGCCGGAATCCCGGGCTCGTACAGCCAGGCGTCGAACTCGGCACGGCTCACCTTGCCGGGGTACTTGCCCAGCAGGTGCTCGTTGGCGTACTCGACGAAGCGCGACGTGGGGATCGACTGGAACGCGAAATGATCGAAATAGCCGCGCAGGAAGGCGTCGAACTCGGCACGGCCGAAGCGCTCTTCAAGGAACTGCAGGAACCACGCGCCCTTGTCGTAGGACACGGCGCTGAGCGAGTCGTCCGGATCCTTGACCACGCCCGGGCGCACCGCCAGCGCCTGCTCCTCCGGACTCATGTTCGCGATCTCGGCCTTCAGGCCGTTGCGCGAGATCACGTATTCCATGTCGGCGCGTTCCTTGCCGAACAGCGCCTCGATGATGCGGTTCTCGACGTAGCTGGTGAAGCCCTCGTTGAGCCAGCCGTCCTTGGCGCTGGAGTTGGTCACCAGGTTGCCGGACCAGCTGTGCGCCAGCTCGTGCGCGATCAGCGCCACCAACGACTTGTCGCCGACGATCACGGTGGGCGTGGCGAAGGTCAGGCGCGGGTTTTCCATGCCGCCATAGGGGAACGACGGCGGCAGCACCAGGATGTCGTAGCGCTCCCAGCGGTAGGGGCCGTAGAGCGACTCGGCGGTGGCGATCATCTTCTCGGTGTCTTCGAACTCGGCCACCGCGCGGTCGACCGCGGCCGGCTCGGCCCAGACGCCGGAGCGCGCCGAGATCGGCTTGAACACCAGGTCGCCGGCGGCGATCGCCATCAGGTACGAGGGAATGCGCTGCGGCATGCTGAAGCTGTAGTCGCCATCGCGTGCGGCCACCGGATCATTGTCGGCGCTCATCAGCACCATCACGTCAGCCGGCGCGGTCACGTGCGCGCTGTAGGTGTAGCGCACGCGCGGCGTGTCCTGCAGCGGCACCCACGAGCGCGCGTGGATCGCCTGCGACTGGCTGAACATGAAGGGCGTGGCCTTGCCCTCGGTCATCGCAGCATCGAGCCACTGCAGGCCCGAGGCCTCGGGCACCGTGCGGTAGGCCACGCGGATGTGCGCGTTGCGCTCCGGCGCCTGGATGGTGAGCTTGCTGCCGAGCAGGTCGTCGCGCCCGGCCAGCGCGTATTCCAGCGGTTGCCAGGCGCCGCCCTCGCCCTCGCCTTCCACGCGTTCGATCTTGAGGTCGCGGGTGTCGAGCACGAGCTCGGTAGCCGCGTCATCGCGCCAGTCGAGGGTGTAGGTGGCGGTGCCGCTGATGGTGCGGGCGTCGAAATCAAGCGCCAGGTCGAGCGCCAGGTCGTCGATGGCGACCTTGTCGGGGTCTGCGTAGGAGTGCTCGTCGTAGTCGTCGCCGCTGGCGGCGGCCTGCGGCTTGGGCGCCGGCGGCGCATCGGTGGGGGTCGGCTCGCGCTTGCAGGCGACAGCGGCGAACAGGACCAGTGCCGCGATGGCGGCCAGGCGAAGGGTGCGGCTCAGGGTCATGGACGGGGGCCCGGTGATTGGAACAGCCCCCGATTCTAGCCGGTGGTCGCCGCCGGATGCGCCCGCGCGGCGATTCGTGCGGCGATTTGCGCCGCGCTCAGGCCTTGTAGCCGTCGTGGATGGCGACGATCCCGCCCGACAGGTTGCGGTAACGGCAGCGCGCGAAGCCCGCGGCCTCCATCATCGACTTGAGCTCTTCCTGCGGCGGATGCTTGCGGATGGATTCGGCCAAATACTGGTAGCTGTCGGCGTCGCTGGCGAACAGCCGGCCCAGGCGCGGCAACACCTTGAAGGAGTGGAAGTCGTACGCGGGCTTGAACCAGTCCGGCACCTCGGAGAACTCCAGCACGCGTGCCTGCCCGCCGACCTTGAGCACGCGCAGCATCTCGCGCAGGCCGGCGTCCTTGTCGGTCACGTTGCGCAGCCCGAAGGCGATCGTGACCAGGTCGAAGCTGGCGTCCGGGAACGGCAGCGACTGCGCGTTGCACTGCACATAGCTGAAGCCGCGCACGTGGCCGCGGTCGACCATGCGGTCGCGGCCCACGCGCAGCATGTTGCCGTTGATGTCGCCCAGCACCAGTTCCCCGGTCTCGCCCACGCGCGGGCGCAGCAGCGCGGCCACGTCGCCGGTGCCGCCGGCGAGATCGAGCACGCGGTCGCCGCGGCTGACCTGCGCGGTGGCGGTGAAGTAGCGCTTCCACAGCCGGTGGATGCCGAACGACATCAGGTCGTTCATCAGGTCGTAGCTGCCGGCCACCGACGAGAACACCTCGCCCACCAGCTTCTGCTTCTCGCCCACCGGCACGTCGCGGAAGCCGAAGTGGGTGGTGTCGGGGCGGGGGTCGCGGTCGGTCATGGCGGCGATTATCGCACCGTGGCGGCAGCGGCGCGCGCGCATCGCGGACCGCAGGCCCCGCGGCATGGCACGATGCCGGCCCTCCCCCGCCCGCCTGGAGCGCCCGCCATGATCGCCACCCCGGACTACCGCGCCCTGCTCGACACCGCCATCGACGAGGCCCGCCAGGGCCTGGCCGAGGGCGGGATCCCGATCGGCGCCGCCCTGTACCACGCCGACGGCCGCCTGCTCGGCTGCGGCCACAACCGCCGCGTGCAGGAGGACGACCCGTCCATCCACGGCGAGACCGACGCCTTCCGCAAGGCCGGCCGCCAGCGCTCCTACCGCGACACGATCATGGTCACCACGCTGGCGCCCTGCTGGTACTGCAGCGGGCTGGTGCGGCAGTTCAACATCGGCACGGTGGTGGTGGGCGAGGCGGTGAACTTCGCCGGCGGGGTTGAATGGCTGCGGGAGAGCGGCACCGAGGTGGTGGTGCTGGATGACGAACGCTGCGTCACGATGATGGGCGAGTGGATCGAGGCCAATCCGGGGCTTTGGAACGAGGATATCGGGGAGGAGTGAGGCCGCGGTGCGGCTTTCTCACCGCCCCTCGATCGTGAACGCCCCGAATGCCACGCCCAGATCCACGCCCTCGCCGGTGCCGGCCAGGGCGAGCGAGACTTCGCCCTTGGTCATCACCTGGGCCTTGCTGGACTTCACCACGCCGGCGTGGGCTTCGCCCGAGACGTAGGTGCCAAGCACCTCGCTGATCGAGTCCACGCCGGAGAACTGGCCGCGGCCGCCGCGGATCTCGGACTTGCCGACGGTCAGGCCACCGCCGCGGGCTTCGATGGTCACGGCGCGCGACTGGCCGTTGTCGCAGCTGACCCGGCCGCTGCCCGAGCCGGTCTTGTAGAACACGGACCAGCCGGACATGTCGAAATCCAGGCGGCAGGACACGTCGCCGGCGGCGGCGGGCGCGGCGGCCAGCAGCAGCACGAGCGCGGCGCCGGTGATCGAAAGGGGACGGTGCATGGTGGCCTCGCGGAAGCGGTCCGGGGGACCAGTCTGCCAGCCGGACATGCCCGGATGCGCGCCGCCTGCTGAATGCCGGCCCTCCCCCGCCCCCGCGCGGTCGCGGGAGCGGGAGCGGGATGCGTCCTGCCGGCGCGCTTACAGGATGTAGCGGCTCAGGTCCTGGTCCTGCACCAGCTCGCCCAGCTGTGCATCGACATAGGCGCGGTCGATGCTGACGACGCCGCCGCGGTCGGGCGCCTCGAAGCTCAGGCTGTCCAGCAGCCGCTCGAGCACGGTGTGCAGGCGGCGCGCGCCGATGTTTTCCTGGCGCTCGTTGACCTCGGCGGCGATCTCGGCCAGGCGGTCGATGGCGTCGTCGGTGAAGTCGAGCTCCAGGCCTTCGGTCTTCATCAGCTCGACGTACTGCTTGGTCAACGCGGCCTTGGGCTCGGTCAGGATGCGCACGAAGTCGTCCTTCAGCAGCGCCGTGAGCTCGACCCGGATCGGGAACCGGCCCTGCATCTCCGGGATCAGGTCGCTGGGCTTGGCCAGGTGGAAGGCGCCGGATGCGATGAACAGGATGTGGTCGGTCTTCACCGGGCCGTACTTGGTGCTGACGGTGCTGCCTTCGACCAGCGGCAGCAGGTCGCGCTGCACGCCCTCGCGGCTGACGTCGGCGCCCATGCCCTCGCTGCGCTTGGCGACCTTGTCGATCTCGTCGATGAAGACGATGCCGTGCTGTTCGCAGGCCTCGATCGCGGCCGCGCGCACTTCGTCCTCGTTGACCAGCTTGCCGGCCTCTTCCTCGATGAGCAGCGGACGCGCGGCGTGGATCGGCATGCTGCGCTTGTTGGTCTTGCCACTGCCGAGGTTGGCGAACATCTGCCGCAGCTGCTGGCCCATTTCCTCCATGCCCGGCGGGGTCATGATGTCGACGCCACCGCCGGCGGCAAGGTCGAGTTCGATCTCGCGCCCGTCGAGCTCGCCGGAGCGCAGCTGGCGGCGCAGCTTCTGGCGGGTCTCCGACTCCTGCGACGACGGCTCGGCACCGATGTCGACGGTGGTGCTGCCCTGCGCCGCGGCGCCGAAGCCGAAGCCGGGCGACTGGGACTGCTCGCGCTTGGGCAGCAGTGCGTCGAGGATCCGGTCCTCGGCGCGCTCCTCGGCCTGGGTGCGCATCTTCTGCTTGGCCTGCTCGCGGTAGAGCTTGACCGCGGTGTCGGCGAGGTCGCGGATGATCTGCTCGACGTCCTTGCCGACGTAGCCGACCTCGGTGAAGCGCGTGGCCTCCACCTTCACGAACGGCGCGTTGGCCAGCGTCGCCAGGCGGCGCGCGATCTCGGTCTTGCCGACGCCGGTGGGGCCGATCATCAGGATGTTCTTGGGCATGACCTCGTTGCGCAGCTCGTCGCCGAGCTGGGCGCGGCGCCAGCGGTTGCGCAGCGCGATCGCGACCGCGCGCTTGGCCTCCTGCTGGCCGACGATGTGGCGGTCAAGCTCCTGCACGATCTCGCGCGGGGTCATGGTGGCGTGGGAGGTGTCGATCTTCATGGCCATGCTCAGAGCTCCTCGACCACGACGTTGCGGTTGGTGTAGATGCAGATGTCGCCGGCGATGTTGAGCGACTCGGTGGCGACCATGCGCGCGTCCATCTGCGTGTGCGCGAGCAGCGCGCGCGCCGCGGACAGCGCGAACGGGCCGCCGGAGCCGATCGCGATCAGCCCGTCCTCGGGCTCGATCACGTCGCCGGTGCCGCTGATGATCAGCGAGGTGTCCCTGTCGGCCACCGCGAGCAGCGCTTCGAGCTTCCCGAAGCGGCGCTCGGTGCGCCAGTCCTTCGCAAGCTCCACCGCGGCGCGGGTGAGCTGGCCGTGCTTCTCGAGCTTGGATTCGAAGAGTTCGAACAGAGTGAAGGCATCGGCGGCCGCGCCGGCGAAGCCCGCGAGGATCTGGCCGTCCTTGCCGAGGCGGCGCACCTTGCGCGCGTTCGACTTCATCACCGTGTTGCCGAGGGTCACCTGGCCGTCGCCGGCGATGGCGACGCGGCCCTCGCGGCGCACCGACACGATGGTCGTGGCGTGGAATACGTGGGGATTCTGGCTGGGGTCCATGCGGCCTCCGTGGGCTGAATCCTCTGGATGGGGTTGGTCGCGGAGGGATGCAAGGGTCCCGTCGGCGCGCCGCGCCTCTGTAGGAGCAGCTATAGCTGCGACCCGGGCCGGGTCAGTCCTTGCGGCGCTTGGCCCGCGGATGCGCGTCGTCGTAGACCTTCGCCAGGTGCTGGAAATCCAGGTGCGTGTAGATCTGCGTGGTCGCGATGTCCGCGTGTCCCAGCAGCTCCTGCACGCCGCGCAGGTCACCGGACGATTCCAGCATGTGGCTGGCGAATGAATGCCGCAGCAGATGGGGATGCACGCGCTTGAACAGACCCTGCCGCCGCGCCAGCTCGCGCAGCCGGAGCTGCACTGCACGCGCACTGATCGGTGCACCGCCGCGGCCGGGAAAGACCGGCGCGTCAGGGCCCGGCAGCGAACCCGCATCCGAGCCGCTCGCGCTACCTTCCGCGCGCCACTCTGCAAGCGCCTTGCAGGCGTGCGAGCCCACCGGCACGGTGCGCTGGCGGCTGCCCTTGCCGAGTACCGTCACCAGGCCCTGGTCCATGTCCAGGTCGCGCCAGCGCAGCAGGCGCAGCTCGGTCAGGCGCAGGCCCGAGGAATAGAACAGCTCCAGCAAAGCGCGGTCGCGCAGGCCCAGCGGCGCGTCGGTCGGCACCTCCACCAGGGCCATGGCTTCGTCGACATCCAGCACCTGCGGCAGCTTGCGCGGCGCGCGCGGGGCGCGCACGCCGGTGGCGGGATTGGCGGCGATGCGACCGTGCTTCAGCAGCCACTGGTAGAAGCTGCGACAGCCCGACAGCCGACGCTGCAGGCTCTTGGGCGCCAGCCCGCGGCGATGCTCTGCGGCGACAAAGGCGCGCAGCGCGGCGCTGTCGAGCGCCAGCAGGTCGTCATGGCCCGCGCCTGCAGACCACCCCGCCAGCGCGGCCAGGTCGCGGCGGTAGGCGTCCAGGGTGTGCGCCGACATCCGGCGCTCGAACTCGATGTGGGCGAGGAAGTCGACGACCGCCGGATGCGTGCCAGCGACCGCCGCGCCTCCCGCGTTCTTCGCGCCCACAAGCCGACCTCCCTCGCGTCTTCGCGCTTTCGCAGGGCTCAATCCCGATGCCGCAACAGCGCCACCGCGAAGGCCTCGGCCATCATGCGCAGGAACAGCGTGCCCATGCCCGGATAGAAGCGGTTGGGGTCGCTGCTGCCGACCGCCACCACGCCCACGCCGTCGATCGGCAGCAGCGCCGTGGACGCGACCTCGTCGACGCGTGCGGCGTACAGCAGCGCCTGCTTGTCCGGGTGCAGCCGGCCGCACAGCGGTTCGCCGTCGCGGAGGCAGTCGGCGAAGGGCTGCAGGCTGCGGTCGTCGCGGGCGATGACCTGCAGCCATTCCTCGTCCTGCAGGCCGGGCAGCGGCTCGAACAGCACCACGCGCACCAGGTCGCCGTTGAAGTCCTCGGCAAGCGTCGCAACCATGGCCCGGACCACGCCGGCGGCGCTGCGGGGGCGCATCAGCGCCAGGGTCAGCTGATGGGTGCGCACCGCCAGCCGCTCGTTCTCCTGCGATACCGCGTACAGGTCCTGCAGGCGGCGCGAGAGTTCGCGGTTCTTGTCGCGCAGCACTTCCAGCTGGTAGCTGGCCAGCGAGGCGGCGGGCCCGTCCTCGCGCGGGACCACCATGCTGATCGCAAGGTCCGGGAACTGCTGCAGGAACCTGGGGTGCCGGCGCAGCCAGGCCGCGACCTCGTGGGCGCCGAGCTTCTCGACGGTGTCGTTCATGCGTTGAATACCCCTTCGTAGACGAATGCCGCCGGTCCGGCCATGCGCAGGCCGCCGTCGGCACCATGGTAAATGCGAAGCGTGCCGCCGGGCAGCACGACATCCACCCCCGCCGCCGCGTCCACGCGGCCGCGGCGCGCCAGCACCGCCACCGCGGCGCAGGCGCCGCTGCCGCAGGCCAGCGTTTCGCCGACGCCGCGTTCGAACACGCGCAGGCGGATGCGGTTGCGGTCGATGACCTCGGCGAAGCCGACGTTGCACGACTCCGGGAACGCCGCGTGCCGCTGCAGCGCCGGGCCCAGCTCCGCCACCGGCGCGGCGTCAACGTCGTCGACCTCGAGCACGGCGTGCGGGTTGCCCATCGAGACCGCGCCGACGCGCAGCGCGAGGCCGTCGACCTCGATCGCGTACGCATCAGCCGCGGCGGCGAAGCCGGCCAGGGGGATCGCCTGGGGCGCGAACACCGGCGCGCCCATCGCGATGTCGAACATGCCCTCGCCCAGCGCACGCGCGCGATGGCTGGCCACCGGGCTGTCGAGGATGAAGTCGGCGGCCGCGGCGCCGTCGCGCACCAGCCAGGCGGCCACGCAGCGCGCGCCGTTGCCGCACTGCTGCGAAGGCGAGCCGTCGGCGTTCCAGATGGCGTAGGACGCCAGCGCGTCCGCGCTGCGCGGCGCGGCGATGGTCAGGATCTGGTCGCAGCCCGCGCCGCGGTGGCGGTCGGCGAGCAGCCGGCACAGCGCGGCGTCCGGCGACGACCGGCCGTCGCGCAGGTCCAGGACCACGAAGTCGTTGCCGGCCCCGTGCATCTTGCTGAAGCGCAGTGCGGCCGGAGCGGCCGCGGCCATCGCGGGATCAGGCGACGCCATCACCCTCGTCGCCCGCAGCAGCCGCGGCCGGGTCGTCGCCCTCGCCGTCGACGCCGGCTTCGGGATCGACGTCCGTATCGGCGTCGATATCGGTGTCGATATCGGTGTCGATATCAGTGTCCACGTCAGCGTCCGCATCGTCGTCCACCGGCTCGCCGTCGGTGCCTGCATCGGCATCATCGTCGGCTTCGTCAGCGGATCCGGCCGGCCAATCCTCGTCGTCCGGCGCCGGTGGCGGCAGCAGCGGGCCCTTGTTGCCGCAGGCGGACAGCGCGAGCACGGACGACAGCAGGGCGAGTGGCAGCAAGGCGCGGATATTCATGGCCGCAGTCTAGCGCGGCGGCTCCGGCCGCATCCACAGCCACGCACACACCGCGACCATGCAGGCGATCGGCAGCGCGATGGCCCACCAGCGCGCGTAGCCGGTCATCCAGGCCACGGCCAGCAGGATCAGCGCCGAGGCCGCCATGGCCCCCGTGGCCATCCACTTGGAGCGCCGGGTAACGGCGCCATGCTCGTGCCAGTCCCGGATCATCGGCCCGAAACCCGGGTGCGCCAGCAGCCAGCGATGCAGCCGCTCGGAGCCCTGGGCCGCCGCCCATGCGGAGAGCAGGATGAATGGCACCGTGGGCAGCCCGGGCAGCAGTACGCCGAGCAGCCCGAGGCCGAGCGCGGCGTAGGCCAGCAGCCACCACGCCCAGCGGAAGCGCACGGGCCGTGCGTCGGGCGGCGCGGCCCGGGGCGGCGTTGGCGTGCGGGAATGCTCATCCATCCCGCCATCATGCCTTTGGCAGCGCCGGGGCGCCCGCTGTTGCAGGAGCGGCCGTTGCAGGAGCGACCGTTGCAGGAGCTGCTTTTGTGGGAGCGGCTATAGCCGCGACGCCCTTTGGCCGCCAGCCCATTTCGCGGCTATAGCCGCTCCCACAAAAAGCAGGGATGGCGTCGCCGCGGCCATGCCCCACAAAAAGCAGGGATGGCGTCGCCGCGGCCATGCCACACGAAAGCACGGATGGGCAGTCGCAGCTGTAGCTGCTCCTACAGTGCCGGGGCGGGGTTCGCGGGGGGCGCCGGAGCCGGAGCCGCGGGTGCGTCGGCGGCGACGCCAAGCTGGTCGAGCATGAAGGCGTACATCTCCGCCAGCTCGCGGTAGCGGCGGAAGCGGCCCGACTTGCCGCCATGACCGGCGTCCATGTTGGTGCGGAACAGCACCGGCGCGCCCGAGGTGTTGAGGTCGCGCAGGCGGGCAACGTACTTCGCCGGCTCCCAGTACTGCACCTGCGAATCCCACAGGCCGGTGCCGATGAACATCGCCGGATAGGCCCTGGCCTCCAGATTGTCGTAGGGCGAGTACGTGACCATGTAGTCGTAGTCGGCCTTGCGCTCGGGATTGCCCCACTCGTCGTACTCGTTGGTGGTCAGCGGAATGCTGCGATCGAGCATCGTGGTGACCACGTCGACGAAGGGCACCTGCGACAGGATCAGCCGGTATTTTTCCGGCGCCATGTTCGAGATCGCGCCCATCAGCAGGCCGCCGGCACTGCCGCCGTAGGCGGCCACGCGGTTCTTCGACGCCCAGCCTTCGGCCACCAGATGGTCGGTGACGTCGATGAAGTCGGTGAAGGTATTGATCTTGTTCTGCAGCTTGCCGTCGTCGTACCACTTCCGGCCCATCTCCTGGCCGCCGCGGATGTGGGCGATGGCGTAGACCATGCCGCGGTCCAGCAGGCTGGTCGTGGTCAGGCTGTAACCCGGGTCCATCGACATGCCGTAGCTGCCGTAGGCGTACTGCAGCAGCGCCGCGGTGCCGTCCTTTTCGAAGCCCTTGCGGTAGACCAGCGACACCGGGATGCGGGTGCCGTCGCGGGCGGTGGCCCAGCTGCGCTCGGTGACGTACTTCGAGGGGTCGTAGCCGATCACCGGCTGCTGCTTCAACAGGCGACGCTCGCCGGTCCGCACGTTGAGCTCGTAGGTGGTGCCCGGCGTGGTCATCGAGGTATAGCCGTAGCGCAGCCACTCGGTGTCGGGTTCGGCGTTGACCGACAGGCCCATCGAGTACGCCGGTTCGTCCGCGGCGACGTACTCGTCGCCACCACCGGCCTTCAGCACGCGCACCCGCTCCAGGGCGTTGGAGCGCTCGGCGATCGCGGTGAAGCCGTCGAACAGCTCGTAGCCTTCCAGCAGCACGTCGTCGCGGTGCGCGATCCACTCCTTCCACTCCGCGCGCGAAGTGGCGGCGGTGGGCGCGGTGGCGATGCGGTAGTTCGGCGCCTTGTCGCCGTCGGCGCCGGGGGCATTGGTGAGGATCACCCAGCGGCCGTCGAAATGGTCGGCGTCGTACTCGACGTCACGCTCGCGCGGCGCAAGCACGGTGAATTCGCCCGGGTCGGAGGCCGGGGTGCAGCGCAGCTCGCTGGACACCGTGCTCTCCACGCCGATGCAGATGAAGCGTTCGTCGCGGGTGCGCGACAGTCCCATGTAGAAGCTGTCGTCTTCCTCTTCGTACACCAGCACGTCGTCGGCCACCGGGGTACCGAGCACGTGCTTCTTCACGCGCACGGTCAGCAGCGTGTCGGGGTCGTTCTCGACGTAGAACAGGGTCCTGTTGTCATCCGCCCAGGCCATGTCGGCGGACAGGCCGGGAATGGATTCCGGGTAATCCTTGCCGGTCTCCAGGTCGCGGAAGCGGATCGTGTACTGGCGTCGGCCGATGCTGTCGTCGGCCCAGGCCAGGGTGCGGTTGTCCGGGCTGACCTCGTACACGCCGACGCTGAAGTACTCCTTGCCCTCGGCCATGGCGTTGACGTCGAGCAGCACCTGCTCGGCGGCGAAATCGCCGGCTTCGTTCAGGCGCATGATCGCGGCGGCATCCAGGCCCTCGGCGTCCTTGCGGCGCGCGTGTACCGGGTAGTCCTTGCCGGCCTCGTAGCGCGAGTAGTACCACCAGCCATGCTCGCGGAAGGGCACGCTGGCATCGTCCTGCTTGATGCGGGCGATGAACTCGTCGTACAGCGCGTCCTCGACCGGCTTCAGCGGCGCCACCACCTGGTCGACGTAGGCGTTCTCGGCTTCGAGGTAGGCCAGCATGGCCTTGTCTTCGCGCGCGTCGTCACGCAGCCAGTAGTACTCGTCCTGGCGCACCGCGCCGTGCGGGGCACGGACCTCGTGGGCGCGCTTCTCGACGTCGGGCGGCGTGGGCGTGGCGGCGTGGCTGGTGAGGGTCATGAGCAGGAGGCCGGCAAGTGCGATGGGCTTCATTGGATGGGGTCCACGGGTGGCGGATGCAACCGGGGCGCCTTGCGGCGCCCCGGGGTCGTTGCTGGCGAGGTCAGTCGGCGTCGC
Source organism: Luteimonas sp. A537 (assembly GCF_054052065.1). NCBI lineage: Bacteria > Pseudomonadati > Pseudomonadota > Gammaproteobacteria > Lysobacterales > Lysobacteraceae > Luteimonas > Luteimonas renzhihongae. The sequence goes on along the minus strand of NZ_JBSVRH010000003.1, from coordinate 347,203 downwards.
GGCCGATCTGCTGCCAGAGGAAGGTCAGGTACAGCGCGTCCATGTGCGCGGCCTGCCTGTTGTTGGCCGCGCCGCCATGGCCACCTTCGATGTTCTCGTAGTAGCGCACGTCCTTGCCCGCTTCCGACATCAGCGCGTGCATCTTGCGGGCGTGGCCCGGGTGGACGCGGTCGTCGCGGGTCGAGGTCAGGATCAGGGTCGGCGGATAGTCCTTCGCTTCATCGAACAGATGGTAGGGCGAGAAGGTCTTGATGAACTCCCACTCCTCCGGGATGTCCGGGTTGCCGTACTCGGCCATCCACGAGGCGCCGGCCAGCAGCTTGTGGTAGCGCTGCATGTCGAGCAGCGGCACCTGGATCACGACCGCGCCGAACAGCTCCGGGTACTGCGTCAGCATGTTGCCGGTGAGGAGCCCGCCGTTGCTGCCGCCGCGGATGCCGAGGTGCGCGGGCGAGGTGATCTTGCGTTCGATCATGTCGCGTGCCACCGCGGCGAAGTCCTCGTAGGCCTTGTGGCGGTTGGCCTTGAGCGCGGCCTGGTGCCAGCGCGGGCCGTACTCGCCGCCGCCGCGGATATTGGCCACGGCATAGGTGCCGCCCTTCTCCAGCCAGCCCTTGCCGACGCCGCCGGAGTAGCCCGGCGTCAGCGAGATCTCGAAGCCGCCGTAGCCGTACAGCAGCGTCGGGTTGCTGCCATCCAGCGCCATGCCCTTGGGATGCACCAGGAAGTACGGGACCTTGGTACCGTCCTTGGAGGTGGCGAAGTGCTGTTCGATCACATGCTTCGATGCGTCGAAGAACGCCGGCATGGTCTTGAGCACTTCCGGCTTTCCGCCCACTTCCACCAGCGACAGCGTACTGGGCGTGAGGTAGTCGGTGACGGTCATCCACAGCGCGTCGGACTCGTCGCTGTCTACCGCCGAGACACCCACCGTGCCGATTTCGGGCGCGCCGGCGAACTCGCTGCGGGTCCAGCCGTCGGCGCCCGGCGTGAGCACGTGCAGCCGGTTCTTGACGTCGTCGAGCACGTTCAGCACCAGATGGCTCTTCGTGAACGTGGCGCCGGCCAGCGAGGTGGTGTCGGTGGGCTCGAACAACACGTCGAACTCGCGCTTGCCGGCCATGTAGTCGTCGAACTTCGCCGCCAGCAGCGAGCCCGCCTTGTAGGTCTTGCCGCCAATCTCCCAGGGTTCGCGCAGCTCGAGGCCGAGCCATTCGCGCTGCACCGACTTCTGCGCCGAGTTCGGCACGTCAACCTTCGTCAGGCTGCCGTCGTCTTCGCGCAGGTAGAGCTCGTCGTTGTAGAAAGCGATGGTGCGGATGACGAAGTCGCGCTCGAAGCCCGGCGTGTGGTCGTGCCCGGCGGAGATGTACATGTCATCGGCCTGGCCTTCGTAAACCACCGTGGCCGCATCCATCGGTGTGCCGCGCTTCCATTCCTTGGCGATACGCGGGTAGCCGGAGCTGGTCAGCGTGCCGTCGCCGAAATCGGTGAAGACATAGACCGTGTCGCGGTCGATCCACTGCAGCGCGCCCTTGGCCTCGTCGCGGAAGAAACCGTCCTCGACCCAGGTCTGCGTGGACAGGTCGAACTCGCGGGTGACGTCGGCGTCCGCGCCGCCGCGCGACAGCGCGACCAGGCAGCGCTCGTATTCAGGACGCAGGCAGTTGGCGCCGTGCCAGACCCAGTTCTCGCCCTCGGCCTTGTTGAGCGCGTCGAGATCGAGCACGGTCTCCCACTTGGGCTGCGGCTTGCGATACTCGTCCAGCGTGGTGCGGCGCCAGATGCCGCGCTCGTGCCTGCTGTCTTTCCAGAAGTTGTAGTACCAGTCGCCCTGCTTGTAGACGCCGGGGATCTTGTCGTCGGAGTCATAGACGGCGAGCAGGTCGGCCTCGAGCGCCTTGAAACCAGGCGTGTCGGCCAGTTCGGCCTCCGCCTTCGCGTTCTGTTCGCGGACCCAGGCGAGCTGCTTTTCGCCCTCTACGTCCTCGAGCCACTGGTATGGATCGGTCACTTCGGCGTCCTCCTGCGCGGTCGCGCCGAAGGAGGCAACGGCAAGCGCGGCAAACAGGCAGGCATAAGGCAGCTTGGACATGCGGCAGGCTCCGGCGGGTGGGCCGGCAACGCTAGCACAGGCCGCGAAGCGCGGACCCGGGCCGAATGTCTTGATCAGTCGCCGGCGCGCCGGCGGGCCACGGCCAGTGCCAGCCAGGCAGTGACGGGAAGGCCGGCCAGCCACAGCGGCACCCAGCCGAAGCTGGCGCTGTCGCCGCGCGCCTGCGGCAGCGAGAGCATGGCCACCAGGGCCAGGAACATCAGCGCCAGCACTCCGCGCGCCACCCAGTCCGGGCTGGCAGGCCCAGCGGCGGCGGCAAGGCGGACGGGGTGGAACCGGTGGCTTGTGCGTGGTGTCATGATGGCTCTCCAGAATGTGGAGCCCAGCCTGCAACCGCCCCATCTCAAGGACTGCGACCCTGGCATTGACGCCTCCTTCGCCGGCCCGCTGGCAGCCTGCCGCGGCACCACGGAATACGTGATGACCCAGCATTCCAGACGAGTTCCCTTCCAACGTCCTTCTGCCATCCGCGCTCTGTGCGCGCTTGTGCTGTGCCTGCTGCTGGCCGCCTGTGCCAGCGGGCGCGACGGCACCGCGGCCGGCGGCCGCGACGCCCGCATGCCGCCACTCGAAGTCCTGATGGGCGACTGGTACGTCGTGGCGCGGGTGCCGTGGTTCGGCGAACGCGGACAGGTCGCTTCCACCACCCATCTGGCGATGGCCGACGACGACCGGATCGAACTCGGCCGCCACTGGCGCGAGGGCTTCGGCCAGCCGCTGGAGTCCGCCAGCTCCACCGCCCGCCGCGACGGCCAGGGCGATCGCACCTGGAAAGTGCGCGCCTATGGCGTCGTGCCCACGCGGCTGCGCATGCTGGAAATGGCCACCGACGGCAGCTGGCTTCTGATCGACTCGCCCGGGCGCGACCACGCCTGGATCCTCACCCGGGCACAGCAGGTCGAAGACGAGGCCTATCTCGAACTCGAGCGGCGCATCCGCAGCCATGGCGTCAATACCGACCGGCTGCGCCGCGTGCCCCAGGTCCCGGAACAGGAGGGGCGGCTCGGCTTCGAGCCTGCCGCCAGCCCCACACCCGGCAGCTGAGGCGGGGGACGCGCCTCAGCGCTCGTAGTTCGACAGCGCCAGCTCGAGCAGCGACTTGGCCTGTTCGCGCAGCGACGGCGGCTCGAGGATTTCGGCGTCGCTGCCGTAGTGCAGCACGTCCATCAGCAGCTCGCGCGCGGCGCTGTAAGGCACCTTCAATTCGTAACGGCCGTCGGCGAGGTGGCGGCCCTGCTGCTGCGAGTGCCAGTGCTCGTCGGCCACCCAGCGCGCGGCCTTGGCGCTGAAGAGGATGGTCGCCACGCCCTTGGGCGCACCCGAGAAAATGCCGTAGCTGCCGCCGAGATGGCGGTCGAGCTCGCCCTCGTCGACGTCGATCGCGGCGTCTTCCAGCCCGCGCGCGTGGGTGACGCGGTCGACCGAAAAGCTGCGCAGGCCGTCGCGTTCGTGGTCCCAGGCATCGAGGTACCAGTTGTCGCGGTAGTGGGTGATGCGCTGCGGCGACACGGTGCGCCGGGTTTTCTCATCGGTCGAGCGCGCACGGTATTCGAAGGCCAGGCGCTTGCGCCCGAGCACCGCCGAACACACCGCGCGGAACGCCTGTTCATCCAGGCGCCGGGTGCGGTGCGGGATCACGCGCACGCGCTCCATCGGCCACTGCTTGCCGCTGGCGTGCTCGCTCAGCAGCTTCTCGATGCGCGACTGCAGCGGCGCCAGCGCCGAGGACAGGACGCCACCGCTGCTGCGCGACAGGAGCTGCTTCGCGGCCAGCAGCGCGTGCAGTTCTTCGGAACTCAGCCACAGGCCCGGCAGTTCGAAGCGGCCGCTCTCTTCAGCGTCGTAGCGGATGCCGGCATCGTCGCCCACGATCGGCGCCATCAGCGCGTCGCGCAGGAAGGCCACGTCGCGGTAGACGGTGGCACGCGAGCAGTCCAGCTCCTCCTGCAGGCGCGCGACCGTGACCGGATAGCGCGCAGAGCCGAGGATGCGGTGCAGCGAGAGGATGCGTTCGTAGCGGTCCATGGCCCGATTATGGCCCGGTCGCGTCGAGATGGGCGCGCACCGCGCCGGCGACGTCCAGCGCCTGGCCGCGAAGCTCGGGCATGGCGATGCTTTCCCAGAGGTCGCCCACCCGCAGCGCCCCCAGGGTCCAGAGTCCCGGCACCGGCGCGCCGTCGGCGCCGAGGGGAACGCCGTCGGCCGCGGTTGCCGCACCGATGCGATGCGGCCCGGGACGCAGCAGCCCGCGTCCGCACAGCCGCGCCAGCAGCCCGTCGCCGACATCGATCCGCTTGTCCACGCCGAGCGCATTGACCAGCACGTCGGCCTCGAAGCGCTCCAGGCCGTCGCGACCGCGCGGACGCCAGGTGATGCCGGGCCGGGGTCCGCCATCGACCACCACCAGCCGGCCGGCCAGCCTCCGCAACTGCCCGGACGCGGTGGCTGCGTCCAGCTGCCGCGCGACCTCCGGAGCGATGCGGTGGCGGTGCACGTCCCAATGGCGAACCAGGTGGCGCAGGAAGCGTCGCTGCCCGGCTGCGTCCAGGCTGGTCCACAGCGCCTGGACGTGGGGCCTCAGCGCATCCATCACCGCCTGCCAGGGCCGACCCTGCGCCTGCTCGCGCGCGACCACGCGGCGGACTGCGCGCAGCCGGGCGCGCAGGTCCGGCTCGTCCAGCAGGCCGGCGATTTCCACGTCCGACGGCGGCGCCGGCTCGGCATGTGGCAGCGGCACCAGTCCGCGCCGGGACAGCGAAGTGATGCGCCCACGATGTCCGTTGGCACACAGGCCCAGGACCACGTCGACCATGCTCAGCCCGGCGCCGAGGATGCAGACATCGGCATCCGGCGGGATCGCCGCGACCCCGGCATAGTCCCAGGCTTCGACCACGGCCATCCCGCTTGCGGCCCCGCCGTCGGCCACCGGCAGCCTCGCGGGACGGTTGCCCACCGCCAGCACCACCGCCCGCGCCCGCAGCCGGCCGCCCGACGCCAGCACCACCTCGAAGCCGTCCTCTAGCGGCACCACGTCCACGGCGGCATCGGTGATCCGGCTCAAGCGCTCCAGCCCCGGACGGCCTCCAGCCAGCGCCGCCAGGTAGCGCGCATAGACCATGCGCGGCATGAACCGCGCGCCGAGCGTGGCCGGTTCCTGTCCGGCATGCTCGGGCAGGCCCTCCAGGAAGCGGACGAAATCCCACGGGCTGTCGCCGAACGCGCTCATGCCGGCGGCACGCACGTTCAACAGGTGCTCGGGGTGCCGGGTGGAATACGCGACGCCTTCGGCCATGGCCGGCCGCGCTTCGACCAGGGCCACGGTGTGCGGGCATGCACCGTCGCCGAGCAGATGGGTCGCGACCAGCGCGCCGCTGGCGCCACCGCCGACCACGACGACGTCGAACCGGGAAGGGTCTGGGCTGGACAAGCGGTGCCTCGCAGGGCGGGAACAGGACGCCAGTATCCCACCCGCGCGTGACGCGCATCCATGCCCTCGTCCGCCAGCGGTGGCACCCTGTGCCGTCGACATTGCACCTCCACGGCCTGCGGATATCCTGACCTCCTGCGCGCCGGCTCCCACCGGAGGTGAAATGCGCGTCCCCTGGGCCCGAGAGAATGGAATGCCTCTGAACCTGCTGGTGAGCATCGCCGCGATGACCATGCTTCCGCCGCTCGGCCAAGGAGCGCGCCGCCCATGACTCCGGACATGCTGCTCACCTTCCTGGTGCTTGCCGGCGCGGTCGCGCTGTTCATCAGCGAAAAAATGCCGCCTGAAGTGGTGGCGATGCTGGTCCTGGCCGCGCTGCTCACCCTGCGCCTGGTCAGCACCGAGGAAGCGCTGTCGGGCTTCAGCAGTCCGGCCACGGTGACCGTGGCTGCGATGTTCGTGCTCAGCGCCGGGCTGCAGCAGAGCGGGTCTCTGAACCGCTTGGGCGAAACCATCGCGCGCATCCGCTGGGGCTGGCTGCTGGCGCTGGTGATGATGCTGCTGACCGCGGCGGTGTCGGCGTTCATCAACAACACCGCCGCAGTCGCGGTGTTCCTGCCGCTGATCATCGCCGCGGCGGTGGCCAACAATCTTCCGCCGTCGAAGTTCCTGATCCCGCTGTCGTACGCGGCCCAGTTCGGCGGTGTGTGCACGTTGATCGGTACCTCCACCAACCTGCTTGTCGATTCCATGGCGCGGCAGGCGGGGCACGAAGGTTTCACCATCTTCGAGTTCAGCAGTCTGGGCATCATTTTCGTGGTGGTCGGCACCGTCTACCTGATGATCGCGCGCCACTTCCTGCTGCCCGACCTCGGCGTGCCGCAGCAGGCCGACAGCGGCCATGCCGGCCGCTACGTCGCCGAGCTGCTGGTGCCGGAAAAGTCGAGCGCGATCGGCAAGCGGGGCAGCGAACTGCTGCCCGACGACAGCGGCGACGTGGTGGTGCTGGAGATCTACCGCGGCCGCGCCGCAGTGCCCTCGCCGCGGGGCACCGGGATCGAGGCCGGCGACCGCCTGATGGTGCGCGGCAACTGGACCGACATCGAGGCCGCGCGGCGCAAGCTCAAGCTGCGCCATGACGACGTAGCCGGCGACCTCGAGGGCGACGACGAGGACGAGCGCGTGCACGCCGAAGTGATGGTGGCGCCAAGCTCGCACCTCATCGGCCACACCCTGGCCAGCCTGCGCTTCGCCCATACCTACCATGCCCGCGTGCAGGGCCTGCACCGCCACCGCCTGTCCTCCAGGCAGCCGCTGGATCGCGTACCGCTGGCCGTCGGCGACGTGCTGCTGCTTGATGCGCCGGAAAGCGCGCTCGACCTGATGCGCGCCGACCCCGGCCTGGTGGTGCTGGGCGAGCGCGAGCAGACCCGCACCTCCATCCGCCGCTCGCTGCTGGCGCTGGGCATCCTGACCGCCGTGGTCGCCGTGGCCGCCGCGGGGCTGATGAGCATCGTCGCCTCGGCGATCATCGGCTGCTGCATGCTGCTGCTGCTGCGCGTGCTGGAGCCGGAAGATGCGTACGCCGCCATCGACTGGCGCGTAGTGCTGCTGCTGGCCGGCGTGCTGCCGCTGGGCATCGCCCTGCAGAACAGCGGCGCCGCGGCGCTGGTCGCGGATTTTTCGATCGGCCTGTTCGGAGGCTTCGGGCCGGTCGCAACCCTGGCGGTGATCTACGTACTGACCTCGGCCCTGACCGAGATCATGAGCAACAACGCTTCGGCGGCCGTGGTGGTGCCGATCGCGATCGCCACCGCCGAGTCGCTCGGCCTCGACAGCAAGCCCTTCCTGGTCGCGGTCGCCTTCGCCGCGTCCACCAGCTTCGCCACGCCCATCAGCTACCAGACCAACACCATGGTCTACGCCGCCGGCGGCTACCGCTTCCGCGACTTCGTGAAAGTCGGGCTGCCCCTGAACATCATTTTCATCGTGATGGCCGTGGTGCTGATCCCGCGCTACTTCCCCTTCAGCGCTTGAGCCTGCCGTGACCGACCTGCCATCACCACCGCCGGATCCGATGCAACCGGCCCTGTCCGCCATGGTCTTCAACACCCTGTCCGGCGCCGGCTACGGCCTGCTGGCCTGGTCGGGCCTGACCATCACCATGCTGGCGCTGCGCGGCGGCCTGTCGCCGGCGTTGGAAGGCGTGCAGCTGGCCGGCCTTGGCCTGGGCCTGCTGCTCTCGACCATCGGCCTGCCCTGCTGGCTGGCCCGCTTGGGCAAGTCCGGCCGCGCCTGGCGCGCCTTCAGCCAGTGGCGCAGCTCGTGGCTGTCGCGCGAGGGCATGCTGGCGGTGGCCACCGCGCCGACGGCCGCCGCCACGATGGCGCTGCTGCTGTGGATGCCATCCGGCGCCACGCGCGCCGCTTGGCTGGCCTGCCTGGGCCTGCTGCTGGCCGTGCTGGCACTGGCCACCGTGGCCTGCACGGCGATGAGCTACGCCGCGCTGAAGCCGATCCCGGCGTGGCGGCATCCACTGGTGCTGCCGGTGTACCTGCTGTTCGCGCTGCTGACCGGATTGGCCCTGCAGCTGGTGACCATGGCGGCGATGCTGCGCGGCCAGGGTCCGGCCGGGATGCTGCCGACGCTGGTGCTGTCGGGACTGGTGCTGGCGGTGCTCAAATGGCTGTACTGGCGCGCCCTCGACGCCGCCGCCGCGCCGGCCACCCGCGACGACGCGGCCGGCCGGCAGGCGGCGCGGCTGCGCCGGGCGGCGCTGGCCGGGCTGGTCGCGGCACCACTGCTGGCCACGCTGCTGGTGGCGCTTGGCTGGATCCCGGCGCTGGCGGCCACCCTGCTGGCGGCGCTTGGGCTGCTGGCGGGCGCCTTCGCCGAACGCTGGCTGCTCTTCGCCCAGGCCCGCCACGAGGTCAGCGCCCATTGCTGAACCGGACCGTGGCCGCCGTCTTGGAACGGCCACCGATGCCCGCGATAATGGCGCGATGTAACCGTTTCCACCGGACCGACCCATGCTCGCGGCCCTCTGGCTGGCGCTCGCCGCCCCGCCCGTCTTCATCCAGCCCTTGCCGGAATCCCCGGGCGAGCCGGCGATGGTCGCCCTGGCGGCGGGCCGCGCCGACCTGCGCCGCCCCTGCTACCGCCTGGTCTGCGAGGACGCCGCCTGGCAGCCACCGACCCGGTTCACGCGCATCCGGCAGCCCAAAGTGCCCGGAAGCGTCGACCCGCTGGTGCCGATGCGCCTGCCGGCGATCGCCGCGCGCCGCTACCCGCTGTACTCGCCGGCCTCGCGCCGCGACTGGCGGATCAACCACGGCAGCCACTCGCGCTTCACCGCGGGCTTCGGCTACGAGGCCGTGCGCACGCCGGACACCAACGTGAAACTGGAGTTCGGCACCGGCTACCGCCTGCAACCCTACGCCGACTACGGCACCGCCGGCGAAGGCATGATCGCCCGCGGCAGGCTCGAACTGCGCCAGAGCATCGCCGAGCGCGCCCTGCTCACCCAGAACCTGCTGGTCGAAACCGGCAGGTTCAACACCACCACCCGGCAGGTGATCGGCCTGGACCTGAAGCTGCAGAACCAGTGGACGCTGCATTCGAACTTCGAGCTGCGGCATGACAGCGCCGGCAATGGCGGCAGCGGCGCGACCAACACCGAAGGCTCGATGAACCTTCGCTACCGCTTCTAGCTGGCCGGCAGGAACTCCCCGGCGCCGCCGGCCAGCAGCTTCGCCGCGACCTCGCTGCCCAGTGCCTCCGGCTCCGACGCCGGCCCTTCAGCCTCTGCCCGCACCGCGCGCCCGTCGCTTGCGGAGCCCACCAGTGCCTGCAGCCGCAGCAGGTCTCCGTCCAGCTGCGCGAACGCCGCCACCGGCACGTGGCAGCTGCCGTGCAGCGCCAGGTTCAGCGCGCGCTCCGCGGACGCACTGGTGCGCGTGGGCGCATGGTCCAGCCCGCGGCACAGCGCCATGACCGCCTCATCGTCGCCGCGGCACTCGATCGCGATCACGCCCTGCGCCGGCGCCGGCAGCCACTCCGGCGCGTCCAGGCGCGCGCGGATGCGTTCGCCCAGGCCCAAGCGCTCCAGGCCCGCGCAGGCGAGGATGATCGCGTCGTACTCGCCGGCATCCAGCTTCGCCAGCCGCGTGTTGACGTTGCCGCGCAGGTCGCGGATCTCGAGGTCCGGCCGCAGCGCGCGCAGCTGCGCCTGCCGGCGCAGCGACGAGGTGCCGACGCAGGCGCCCGGCGGCAGCGCATCGAAGGTCGCGAACTGGCTGCTGATGAAGGCGTCGGCGTGGTCGGCGCGCTCGAGGAAGGCCGGCAGCGCGAACGGCGCGTCGACCTCCATCGGCACGTCCTTGAGCGAATGCACCGCGCAGTCGGCCTCGCCGCGCAGCATCGCCAACTCCAGCTCCTTCAGGAACAGGCCCTTGCCGCCGATCGCCGCCAGCGAGCGGTCCAGCACTTCGTCGCCGCGGGTGGACATGGGCACGAGTTCGACCCTCAGGCCGGGGTGCGCGGCGCGCAGCAGCTCGGCAACGTGTTCGCTCTGCCAGAGGGCGAGCGGGCTTTTGCGGGTGGCGATGCGGAGGGTGGTCATGGGGCCATTATCGCCCGCGCCGCCGACGTGCGTGGCGTGCCGGTGTCGGCCTTCGTCCGCGACCCGGCATGGCGGATTCGCGCAGTCAGTAGTTGCCGTTGGGGAAGGCCTGAAGCGGCACGTGACCATGATCGCGCGCGAAATCGCCGCGAACTGAGTCGCGCTTAGCCTAGAACTGCCGCAGCACCTCGCGAGCGGCGCCACGCAGCGGCGGCTGACCTCCAGCGGCTGTGCGTCATGGCGGAGGGTGGTCACCGCGCCATTACTCCCTTCCGCACGAGCCACCGTGGATTCCGATCCATATACTGGCGGATTCCATGAACCCGCCGGCCACGCCGCCCCCTGGCCGACCCGCCCGACCGAGTCAATCCAATGCGTATCCTGATCCTGGGCTCCGGTGTGATCGGCGTGACCAGCGCGTGGTATCTGCGGCAACAGGGGCACGACGTCGTCGTCATCGACCGCGCGTCCGGGCCCGCGATGGAAACCAGCTTTGCCAATGCCGGCCAGGTGTCGCCCGGCTACGCCTCGCCCTGGCCCGCGCCGGGCATCCCGCTGAAAGCGGTGGGCTGGCTGCTGTCGCGGCACGCACCGCTGGCGATCCGGCCAACGGCCGACCCCGCACAGTACCGCTGGATGTGGCAGATGCTGCGCAACTGCACCCATCACCGCTATGCCATCAGCAAGGCGCGGATGGTGCGGCTTGCCGAGTACAGCCGTGCCTGCCTGGAGGACCTGCGCCGCGACACCGGCATCGCGTACGAGGAGCGCACGCTCGGCACCACGCAGCTGTTCCGCACGCAGGCGCAGCTCGACGGTGCCGCCAAGGACATCGCGATCCTGCGCCAGTACGGCGTGCCCTATGAACTCCTCGACCGCGCGGGCATTGTCCGCGTGGAGCCGGCGCTGGCCGCGGTCGCCGACACGCTGGCCGGCGCGCTGCGCCTGCCGGGCGACGAAACCGGCGACGGCCACCTGTTCGCCACCAGGCTGGCAGCGATGGCCGAGGCCGCAGGCGTCGAGTTCCGCTACGGGCAGGACGTCGAAGCCCTGCTTGGCGACGGTGATCGCATCTCCGGCGTGCGCATCCAGGGCCGGACCGAAACCGCCGACCGCTACGTGCTCGCGCTGGGCGCGTGGTCGCAGCGCCTGCTGGCGCCGATCGGCATCCGCCTGCCGGTGTACCCGCTCAAGGGTTACTCCCTGACCATCCCGATCACGAACCCCGGGCTGGCGCCGCACTCGACCGTGCTCGACGAAAGCTACAAGGTCGCCATCACCCGCTTCGACGAGCGCATCCGCGTCGGCGGCATGGCCGAGGTCAGCGGCTATGACCTGTCGCTGCCGAAGCGCCGCCGCGACACCCTGGAGATGGTGGTGAAGAGCCTGTATCCCGACGGCGGCGACCTCGCCAACGCCAGCTTCTGGAGCGGCCTGCGCCCGTCCACACCGGATGGCCCGCCCGTCGTCGGCCCCACGGCGTACCGCAACCTGCTGCTCAACACCGGCCACGGCACCCTGGGCTGGACGATGGCCTGTGGCTCGGGCCGCTACCTGGCCGACCTGGTCGACGGCCGTGCGCCCGCGATCGACAGTGAAGGCCTCGACATCTCCCGCTACGGGCGGGCCTGGCCCGCCGCTCCGACGGGGCTGCGCTGATGCGTCCTGCGCGCGCCACCATCGACCTCGACGCCCTGCGCCACAACTACCGCCACGCGCGAACGCTGGGCGGCGGCAAGGCGCTGGCCGTGGTCAAGGCCGACGCCTACGGGCACGGCGCCGTGGCCTGCGCACGCGCGCTCGACGGCGAAGCCGACGGCTTCGGCGTGGCCTGCATCGAGGAGGCGATCGAGCTGCGCGAGGCTGGCATCCGCGCGCCCATCCTGCTGCTGGAAGGCTTCTTCGACGCCGACGAGCTGCCGCTGATCGAACGGCATGCGCTGTGGTCGGTGGTGGCCTCGCCGTGGCAAGTGGACGTGCTCGAGCGCCATCCGCTGCGCGAGCCGCTGCCGGTCTGGCTGAAGCTCGACTCGGGCATGCATCGCCTGGGCCTCGCACCCGGGGACTATCCCGATGCCTGGCGGCGCCTGCGCGCGCTTCCCTGGGTGGGCGACATGGTCGCGATGAGCCACTTCTCGCGCGCCGATGAACTTGGCCAGCCCAGTACGCCCGCGCAGCTGGCCACCTTCGACGCGGTGCTGGCGCGGCTTCCGCCCGGCACCACCACCAGTCTTGCCAACTCCGCCGCGCTGATGGCCTGGCCAGCGGCACGCGGCGGCTGGGTGCGCCCCGGCCTGATGCTCTATGGCTCGCACATGCTCGATGCGCCGTGCGCGGAGGCCGAGCCGCTGCGCGCGGTGATGGCGCTGGCATCCAAGGTCATCGCCGTGCGCGAGCTCGCCGCGGGCGAACCGATCGGCTACGCGGGTGCCTTCATCACCTCGCGCCCGACGCGCGTGGGCGTGGTCGCTGCCGGCTATGCCGACGGCTATCCGCAGTACGCGACCTCGGGCACTCCGGTGATCATCGACGGCCAGCCGGGCGAGCTGATCGGGCGCGTCTCGATGGACATGCTGACCGTGGACCTGACCGACCACCCCGGTGCCGGCATCGGCAGCGATATCGAACTGTGGGGCGCGCGCTTGTCGGTCGCCGAGGTCGCGGCGCGCAGCGGGAACAGCCCGTACCGGCTGCTGACGGGGCTGAAGCGCGCGCAGCGGCAGGTGGTCGAGCGCTCCTGAGCCCGGTTGCGCACGGGCCATGCCCGGCGCCGCCGAACCTGCGTCACTCAGCGCCCGCGCAGCATCTCGCGCAGCGGTGCCACGCAGCGGCGGCTGACCTCCAGCGGCTGGGCGCCGTGGCGGAGGATGGCGTGGACGTGGCCCTCGGGGTCGCGGCGGAGTTCGACCAGTTCGTGGCGGGCGACCAGGCAGTTGCGGTGGATGCGCAGGAAGCGGTCGCCGAACTCCTCCTCCAGCGACTTCAGCGATTCCTCGATCAGGTCCTCGCCGCGGGCGTGGTGCACCACCACGTATTTCTCATCGGCCTGCAGGTAGTGGATGTCCTCGATCGGGACCAGGCGCAGGCTGCCGCGCAGGCGCGCGCACAGGTGGGTGCGGCGCTTGCCGCCACCGTCGCCGCGGCTGCGCTCCAGGCCCGCGGCAAAGGTGCGCACGCGGTCGATCGCCGCCTGCAGGCGTTCGGGGCGCACCGGCTTGACCAGGTAGTCGACGGCGGCAGCGTCGAAGGCGGAGAGCGCGTGCGCGTCGTAGGCGGTGCAGAACACCACCGCCGGGCGCGGTTCGAAAGCGGACAGGTGGCGCGCGGCCTCGAGGCCGTCGATGCCGGGCATGGCGATGTCGAGCAGCACCAGGTCGGGCTCGTGCTCGGCGCAGGCCTGCAATGCGCTGCGGCCGTCGCCGGCTTCGGCGACCACCTCGATGTCGGCGTGCGCGGCCAGCAGGCTGCGCAGGCGCTCGCGGGCCAGCGGCTCGTCGTCGGCGATGACCACTTTCATGGCGTCCTCCTCCCCCCCGCTCCCAGCGACAGCTCGCCCAGTGGCAGCTGCAGCTCGCAGGCATAGTAGCCCGCGTCCCAGCCGCAGGTCATGCGCGCGCGCGGGCCGAAGGCGTAGCCCAGGCGGTGCACGATACTGCGCTGCGCATGTCCCGCGCCGTGTACCCCCGGCGCATCCGGCGGCAGCGACGGGTTGCGCACGCTGATCCGCAGCATGTCGTCGTCCGCGGCCAGCGTGATCCCCACCGTGCCGCCCTCGGGCAGCCGCGAGATGCCGTGCAGCACCGCGTTCTCGAGCAGCGGCTGCAGCACCAGCCGCGGCATCGGCAGGTCCCAGGGCAGCGGCTCTTCGCGCTGCCACTCCACGCGCAGGCGCTCACCCAGGCGCAGCTGTTCGATGCGCAGGTAGTGCTCGACCAGCCGCACTTCTTCGGCCAGCGACGAGTCGCCCTCGCCGGCGCCGAGCGCGGCGCGGAACAGGTCTGAAAGATCCAGTACCGCGCGTTCGGCGACCTCAGGGTCGCGCTTCAGCAGGGCGGCGATCATGTTCATGCTGTTGAACAGGAAGTGCGGGCGGATGCGCGCCTGCAGCGCGTCGGCCTCGGCGCGCGCGTGCGCCGCCAGCTGCGCCTGCCAGCGGTCGATGACGTAGAAGTAGCGCAGCGCGAGCGCCGTGATCAGGGTGACCACGCCGGCCGAACCGGTGACAAAGCGCATCGCCGTCGGCCAGCTCCCCGCTTCGCCGACGCTGGCGAACAGCGCATGCACCACCGCCGCCACGACGCCGGCGACGGCTGCGGCAAGCGCCACCGCGACCAGCGCGCCGGTGCGCCGCGGCAGGCGCGACAGCGCGCGCCGCGACACGCACAGCAGCACCGATACCGACAGCGCCAGCCACAGTGCGAAGCCGCTGGTGGAAAGAACGCGCGGCAGGTCCCAGTGGCTGCCCGCATCGGGCACCAGCACCACGACGACGACCACCAGTTGGGCGATGCCGAGCATCGCTGCCAGCCGCCGCAGCCGGCACAGGTCGGGCAGCCACGGCTCGTCGGCGCGCGCGTTGCCCATGGACCTCAGCCCGCCGCGAACCGCCGCGCGAGCCAGTCGCCGAGGTCGCGGATCTCCTCGGCGCAGACCGAATGCGGCATCGGGTAGGCGTGCCAGTCGATCGTGAAACCCAGCTCGCGCAGCAGCGCCGCGCTCTGCTGGCCGGCCTGGAACGGCACCACCGGATCCTGGCTGCCGTGGCCCATGAACACCGGCTGCTTGTTCGCGCCGTCAGCCAGCGCGTCGCGGGCCTTGTTCGCGGAAGGCACGTAGGTGGACAGCGCGACCAGCCCGGCAAGCGGTGCGGCACTGCGCAGGCCCGCGGCCAGAGTGACGGCACCACCCTGCGAGAATCCGGCCAGCACCACGCGCGAACGCGGCACGCCGCGCTCGACCTCGCGCGCGATGAGCGCCTCGACCTGGACCATCGACTCGGCCACGCCGGTTTCGTCGGCGCGGTTGGCCAGGTCGATGTCGACGATGTCGTACCACGCGCGCATCGGCACGCGGTTGTTGATGGTCACCGGGCGCACCGGCGCGTGCGGGAACACGAAGCGCAGCGCCGGCCAGCCCGGGCGCACCAGTTCGGGCACGATCGGCACGAAGTCGCCGCCGTCGGCGCCGAGGCCGTGCAGCCAGATGATGCTCCAGCCCGGGTTCGGTCCGGTCTCGCGCTCGATGCAGTCCAGCAGCATGGCAAGCCTCAATACGGTTGGCGCGCCATTATGCATGGCGCTGCCACGGCGGCCCCGCGGGGCCGCCACCGCCGGCGATCAGGCCGGTGCGTCGGGACGCGTCGCGCGCAGCTCGGTCGCGCGCACCAGCACAGGCGGCGGCGCCAACTCCTCGGGCGTGGCGAAGATGCGCCGCCTGCGCAGCCATTGTCCGGCTGCGTACGACGCACCCAGGGCGACGATCGGAATCGCCAGCACCAGGCCCAGGATCACCGGCGACATCCACGCCGCAAGCGCCGGCGAGACCATCCACGCGGCCACGCCGGCGACGATGCCGGCAAGCGTCAATCCGCCGTACAGGCGCAGCAGCTCGCGCAGCGGCAGCGTGCCGTCATCGCGGCGCTGCGATTCCCATCCGGAGTCCTTGCCGGCCAGCACCCCGGCCACGCCGCGCGACTGCACGTACATGGTCACCGGTGCCATCAGCGCGGCGAGCAGGGTTTCAAGCAGCATGCCGACGAAAGTCCGCCACGCACCGCCACAGCCGCGGCGCATGGCCGGGTCGACCATGGTGGCGAAGTAGCCCATCAGCTTGGGCGACAGCAACATGGTCATCGTCACCACGAACACGGCGATGAATCGGTTCGCGTCCTGCTCGCGCCAGTAGGCCGTGGGCGTGAAGCCCTCCAGGGAAAAATGGCCCCATGAAAAGCCCGCGTGCAACAGCGGAATCGACACGCCCACGATCATCAGCATCGCCCACATCGGCGCGGTGAAATAGTGGCCGATGCCGATCAGCAGGTGCCAGCGGCTGACCCAGTGCAGGCCGCGCCCGGGCAGCACCGCGCCATGCTGCAGGTTGCCCTGGCACCAGCGGCGGTCGCGCACCAGCATGTCGGTCAGCGAAGGCGGACCCTCCTCGTAGCTGCCGCCCAGGCCCGGGATCATGTGCAGCGCCCAGCCGCCGCGGCGCATCAGCGCCGCCTCGACGAAGTCGTGGCTGAGCACGGTGCCGGCGAACGGCTTCACGCCGCTCAGCGCCGGCAGGCCGGCGCACTCGGCGAAGGCGCGCGTGCGCACCATCGCGTTGTGGCCCCAATAGTTGCTCTCGGCGCCGTGCCACCAGGCCACGCCATAGGCGATGACCGGCCCGTACACGCGCCCGGCGAACTGCTGCATGCGCGCGAACAGGGTGTTGCCGTTGACGATCACCGGCAGCGTCTGGATGAGCGCGACATCGTCGTGGCGCTCCATCGCAGCGGCCAGGCGCACCAGGGTGCCGCCGTCCATCACGCTGTCGGCGTCGAGGATCAGGAACTGCGGCCAGCCGCCGCCCCAGCGCCGCACCCAGTCGGCGATGTTGCCGGCCTTGCGCTCGCTGTTGTCCTCGCGCAGGCGGTAGTACACCCTCGCGCCCGGCCCCAGGCGTTCGCACAGGGCGAGGAGCGTCGCCGCTTCTTCCGCCTGGATGGCGGCGTTGCGCGTATCGCTGAGCACGAAGAAATCGAAGCGCTCGAGCTGCCCGGTGGCCGCCAGCGATTCATGCATGGCCTGTACGCCGGCCATCAACCGCGCGGGATCCTCGTTGTAGATCGGCACCAGCAGCGCGGTGCGCGTGGCGAGCGCCGGCAACGGGCCGTGTGCGCTCATGCCCATGCGCAGCGGCCGCCGCTGCAGCAACAGCACGAAGCCGGCGATCGCGCCCACGAAGGCCTGCACGATCCAGGCGAACAGGCCGACGAACAGCACCAGCATCGTGCCCTCGAGCGGATCGATGCCGTCGCCGCGCAGCAGCCACCACAGCTGGTAGGTGGCGATGGCGGTCAGCAGCACGGCGGCGGCGATCACGGCGAAGCGGCGCCAGGCCATGTTCGGCGGCGTGGTCGGGCGCGTCGGGTTGCTGATCGTGCCCCGGTCGAGCGCCTGCACCGGCATCTCGAGCGGTGAACCCGGCGGCAGCGGCGGCAACGCGGGGTGCGCTGTGACCGCGCCGCCCGGCCTCTCGGCGGAAGGGATCACGGTGTCCATCGCGACAGCCATGTTTCGGAGAGGCGCCCGCCGTCACCCTCAAGCCACAGCCGCATTTCGACCGCTGCCGCGCTGCCGGGTTCGAGTTCGAAGCCGACGCGCCAGCCACCACCCTCGGGATTGCGATAGGCGACCGCGTTGCGCAGCGTGCCGGCGCTCGCGGCTGCCTGCACGCGCACGCCGGCGTCGGCCTCCGGCAACGCACCTCCGGCGAAGTCCACGAAGTACTGCCGCGCCTGTGCGCCATCCAGCGCACCACTGCGGGTTGCGACCACGCGCGCAAGGCCCGGGTTCCAGCCGTGATCGGCGGCCCAGTGCAGCCTGTAGCGCCAGCGGTGTTCGCGGCCCGCAGCCAGCGAGGCGCCCGGACGCCAGAAGGCGACGACGTTGTCGGCGTACTCGTTGGCGGTGGGAATCTCGACCAGATGCACCTCGCCCTCGCCCCATGGATCAAGCGGCTCGATCCAGCAGCTGGCGCGCTTTTCGTAGCCGGCCTCAAGATCCTGGTAATCCTCGAAGTGGCGCTTGCGCTGGATCAGGCCGAAACCGCGCGGATCACGATCCTGGAAGCCGCTGTGCTCGACCGTGCCCGGGTTGCGCAGCGGGCGCCAGGCCTGCTCGCCGCTGCCATTGAGCAGGGCCAGGCCGTCGGAGTCATGCACCGCCGGACGCGGATCGTCGATGCCCGCGCGATCGTGGGCATCGAATTCGTACATGCTGGTCAGGGGCGCGATGCCGGCGTTGGCCAGCTCCACGCGCGGGTAGAGCCGCGCATCGACATCGAACACGGTCTCGTCGCCGGGCGTGATCGCGAAGCGGTACGCGCCCGCCACGCTTGGCGAGTCCAGCAGCGCGTGCACCACGACCTTCCCGGCACCGGTTGCCGGCGTCTCAAGCCAGAAGGCGCGGAACAACGGGAACTCTTCGGCACCCGGGTCGCCGCTGCCCAGCGCCAGCGCGCGCGCCGACAGCCCGTAGCCCAGGCCGCGCGCCACGGCGCGGAAGTAGCTGCCGCCAAGGAACGACGCGAACTCGTCCAGCGCTGCGCCGGCCCGCCCCGTGGCGTGCAGGCGGAAGCCGGCAAATCCCAGGTCCGTTCCCGCCGGCGGCTGCGGCGCGCCATGGTCGAAGCGGAACAACGAAGGCGAATAGGCGAACGGCCGGCTGCGCCCGCCTTCCACCACGTGCATCTCCACCCGGTCGCGGAACATGTAGCCGCGGTGGAAAAACTGTGCCTCGAAGCCACGCCCCTGCCCGCTCCACAGCGCACGCTCCGGCCTGTAGCGGTAATCGCGGTAGCGGTCGTAGCCGATGTCGTCGAGCACGGCCGGCAGCTCGCGCGAGGGGGCGCGATACGCGGCGGCGGCAAGCGCCGCGGCCAGCGCCGGCACCGAAGCGTCGTCGAACGCGGCGCCATCACCGGTGGCGGCCAGGGCGCGGCCGGGCAGCGTAAAGGCCGCCGGCAGGGCCAGGCCTGCCAGCAGGAGTTCTCGTCGGTGCAAGGTGGTTGCCAAGGGTCGGGGGATCGCGCCGGAATATAGCCTGCGCCTGCCGGTGGCCTTCACGCATGGCTAACTTTTTGCCCGGCGCGAAGCCGTGACGCGCAGGCCACGTGCCGCATGCGATGCTCGCCGCGCTGCACACCCCACGGGACCCCGATGCCGACGACCACCCCGCTTGTCTGGGAAGCCACGATCGTCCTGATCATCGGCCTGCTGGCGTTCGACTATTTTTTCCACGTGCGCAAGGCGCACGCGCCGACGCTGCGCGAAGCCACCATCTGGTCCGCGCTGTATATCGGCATCGCGCTGCTGTTCGGCGTCGCGGTGTGGACCTGGGGCGGCGCCGACATGGGCGCGGAATATTTCTCCGGCTACATCACCGAGAAGGCGCTGTCGATCGACAACGTCTTCGTGTTCCTGGTGATCATGTCCAGCTTCAAGGTCCCGCGCGAATACCAGCAGAAGGTGCTGCTGTTCGGGATCACCTTTGCGCTGATGGCACGCACGGTGTTCATCCTGCTGGGCGCGGCCCTGATCGACAACTTCGCCTGGGTGTTCTACCTGTTCGGCCTGGCGCTGCTGATCACCGCGGGCAACCTGCTGGCACCCGACGACCACGGCGAGGACAAGCCCAACATCGTGGTCCGCGTCGTGCGGCGGATGTTCCATTCCAGCCCGCATTACGACGGCGACAGGCTGTTCACCACCTGGCAGGGCAAGCGCGCGCTGACGCCGATGCTGCTGGTGATGCTGGCGATCGGCGGCACCGACATCCTGTTCGCATTCGACTCGATTCCGGCGATCTTCGGCCTGACCCAGAACGTCTTCATCGTGTTCACCGCCACCGCGTTCTCGCTGCTGGGCCTGCGCCAGCTGTACTTCCTGGTCGGCGGGCTGCTCGAACGCCTGGTCTACCTGTCGATCGGCCTGGCGGCGGTGCTGGCCTTCATCGGCATCAAGCTGGTGCTGCACGCGCTGCACGAGAACAACCTGCCCTTCATCAATGATGGCCAACCGGTGCCGGTGATCGAAATCGGCACCTGGACCTCGCTGGTGGTGATCGTGGCGATCCTGCTGGTGACCGTGGTGTCCTCGCTGACCAGTCCCAAGGGCAAGGCGAAGGTGGCGGTGTCGGCGCTGCGGCAGAAGGTCGCCGACTACCTGTCGCTACCGCCCGACGTTGCGCCGGCGGTGCGACGCGGGATGTTCGACGACATCCGGGCCAGCCAGGCGCGCGTGGGCGCGCTGGAGCCACGCTTCAAGGCGATGGTGAAGCGGCCCGACGTGCTGCAGCAAGACCTGCAGCGCGCGCACGAGGCGCATGCCGCAGCGACCGGAACGCCGCTGCGGTCGAGCCGGCTCGACCTGCCGCCCCCGCCGGACAACGAAGACGGCGACGGCGGCCACTGAGGCGGCTCCCCAAGGCGCAGCAGACCACATTTCCTGTGGACAGCCCCCTTGTGGGAGCAGCTATAGCTGCCCCCACAATGCGGCTGTAGCCGCTCCTACATGGGGCTTCCGAGTGGGCTGCCGGACCCCTGGTGGGGAATCAGCCCTGCGTCGCTGCCGCCGGTAGTGCGCTGTCTTCGAGCCAGCCACCGCCGAGCACGCGATACAGGGTGACGCGATTGGCCTGTTCGGCCAGGCGCGTGGCCACCAGCGCCTGCTGTGCGCTGTACAGCGTGCGCTGGGCGTCGAGCTGCGACAGATAGCTGTCGAAGCCGGCCTCGAAGCGCACGCGCGCCAGCGACTCGGCACGAGTGGCGGCATCGACCAGGTCCTGCTGCGCGGCGACCTGCGCCGCCAGGGTCTGCGACAGCACCAGCGCGTCGGCGACCTCGCGGAAGCCGGACTGGATGGCCTGCTCGTACTGCGCCAGCGCGATGTCGCGATCGGCGGTGGCCATGCCGAGCGCCGCCTTCAGCCGGCCCCCTTGGAAGATCGGCAGGTTGATGCGCGGGATGAAACTCCAGAGCCTGGTGCCGCCGTCGAACAGCCCCGACAGCTCGTCGCTTGCGGAACCGACGCTTCCGGTCAGCGTGATCGACGGGAAGAACGCCGCGCGCGCGGCGCCGATGTTGGCGCTCGCGGCCAGCAGCCGGTGCTCGGCAGCGATCACGTCTGGACGGCGCAGCAGCACCTCTGCATCGAGCCCGCCCGGTACCGCGGCCAGCCCGGTGACCGGGCCGACCCTGGCATCGGGCAGCAGTGCGGCATCCACCTGCGCACCTGCCAGCAGGTTGAGCGCATTGCGGTCCTGCGCCACCTGGCCGGCCAGGCGTTCGACGTCGACGCGCGCGCCGGCCACCTGGGTGCGGACCTGCTCCAACTCCAGCGCTGACGTTGCGCCCAGTTCGAAGCGCTGCGTGCTCAGGTCCAGGGTCTGCCGGTAGGTCGCCAGCGCGGCCTCGGACAGCCGCAGCTGCTCCTGGTCGGCGGCCAGCGCCAGCCAGGTACCGGCGACCTCGGCGACAAGAGACAGCTGCGCCGCGCGCTGCGCTTCTTCGGTGGCGAGGTAGTGCTGCAACGCCGACTCGCCGAGGTTGCGCACGCGGCCGAACAGATCGAGTTCGAACGCGGCGAGTCCGATGCCCGCGGTGTATTGCTCCGTCACCGGGATGTCGCCGCCCACGCGCTCGAGCATCGCTTCCGCGCCGATCGAAGGCAGCCGATCGGCGCGCTGGATGCGGTACTGCGACCGCGCACGCTCGACGTTGACGATCGCCACCCGCAGGTCGCGGTTGTTGTCGAGCGCCAGCGCAACGACGCCCTCCAGCCGCGCATCGGCGAAGAAGTCGCGCCAGCCGATGTCGGCCATCGGCCGCGATGCCATGGCGCCGGTGCTGCCGGGTCCACGCGCATCGACGCCCGCGGCGTCCGCATCGCGCGCGGCCGATTTCGCATCCCCGGCCGTCACTTCGGGCATCGGCCAGGCCGCGGGAATTCCGGCCTGCGCTGCGGGCGTGGCGGGTACCAGGGTGGCGCAGCCGCTGGCGGCGAGGACCGCCGCCAGGGCGAGCGCGAGGCTTGCATGCTTACTCATGGTCGATGGCTCCCGCGGAGGCGGGCTGCGAGTCGGCCTTGCCGCGCCTGCCGCTGAACAGCTTCTGGATCACCACGAAGAACAGCGGGATGAAGAACACGCCCAGCAGCGTGCCGACGACCATGCCGCCGACCACGCCGGTACCGATCGCGCGCTGCGCACCGGAACCGGCGCCCGTTGCGATGGCCAGCGGCAGTACGCCCAGGCCAAAGGCGAGCGAGGTCATGATGATCGGACGCAGGCGATCACGGACAGCCTGCATGGTGGCCGCCACCACCTCCATGCCGCTTTCCACGTTGGCCTTCGCGAACTCCACGATCAGGATCGCGTTCTTGCTGGTGAGTCCCACCGTGGTCAGCATCGCCACCTGGAAGTAGACGTCGCGCTCCATGCCCATCAGCGTGTTGGCCAGCACCGCGCCCAAGATGCCCAATGGCGCCACCAGCAACACTGCCGTCGGCACCGTCCAGCTCTCGTACAGCGCGGCGAGGCACAGGAAGATGATGAGCAGCGACAGCGTGTACAGCAGCGGCGTCTGCGAGCCGGACTCGCGCTCCTGGTAGGAGACGGCCGTCCATTCAATGCCGAAACCCGGTGGCAACTGTTCGGCCAGGCGTTCGATCTCGTCCATGGCCTCGCCCGACGACAGGCCCGGCGCGGCCTCGCCCTGGATCTCCACCGACGGCACGCCGTCGTAGCGCTCCAGTCGTGGCGAGCCGTAGTCCCAGTGCGAGCTGCCGAAGGCGCTGAACGGCACCATCTCGCCGACGCTGTTCTTCACCGACCACAGATTGAAATCCTCCGGGGTCATGCGAAACGGCGCATCGGCCTGGATGTAGACGCGCTTGATGCGGCCACGGTCGATGAAGTCGTCGATGTACTGGCCGCCCCAGGCCGCTGCGAGGGTGGCATTGATCATGTCCTGCGACAGCCCGAGCGCACCCGCCCTGGCCACGTCCACGTCGATCCGAAGCTGCGGCGTGTCCTCCTGGCCATTGGGACGCACGTTGGCGAGCAGTGCGCTTTCTCCGGCCAGGCCAAGCAGCTGGTTGCGCGCGGCAATCAACGCGTCATGGCCCTGGGCCCCGGTGTCCTGGAGGTAGAAGGAGTAGCCGCTGGCAATACCGAGCTCGGGCATGGCCGGGGGGGCAATCACGAAGATGAAGGCATCCTTGATTCCGCCAAGTGCGGCATTGCCACGCGCAGCGACTGCTTCGGCGCTGAGATCGGCGTTGCCGCGTTCGCTCCAGTCCTTGAGCTTGACGAAGGCGATGCCCGTGTTCTGGCCCATGCCCGCGAAGCTGAAGCCCTGGATCGCGAACACCGACTCGACCGCGTCTTTCTCGTTTTCGAGGAAGTGCTTCTCAAGCGCCGCAATCGACTCCAGCGTGCGCTCCTGCGTCGCGCCGACCGGAGTCTGCACCATCACCATCAGCACGCCCTGGTCTTCGTTGGGCAGGAAGGAGCTGGGCATGCGTGCGAACAGCAGCCCCATCACCAGCGCCAGCGCCGCGAACACGGCCATGAAGCGCCACGGACGCTCGAGGATGCCGCGCACGCCGCGCTGGTACTTGCCGCTGGTCTTCTCGAAGCTACGGTTGAACCAGCCGAAGAAGCGGGCGAACCAGCCGGTGCCGCTGTCATGCGACTCGCCCTTCTTCAGCGGCTTGAGCATGGTCGCGCACAGCGCCGGGGTCAGCACGATGGCAACGATCACCGACAGCGTCATCGCCGAGACGATCGTCACGGTGAACTGCCGGTAGATCACCCCGGTGGAGCCCGACATGAAGGCCATCGGCACGAACACCGCCGACAGCACCACGCCGATGCCGACCAGGGCGCCGGTGATCTGGTCCATCGACTTGCGCGTGGCTTCAAGCGGCGACAGCCCCTCTTCGGCCATGATGCGTTCGACGTTCTCCACCACCACGATGGCGTCGTCGACCAGAAGGCCGATCGCCAGCACCATCGCGAACATGGTCAGCATGTTCACCGAGAAGCCCAGCGCCGCGAGCACGCCGAAGGTGCCCAGCAGTACCACCGGCACCGCGATCGTCGGGATCAGGGTCGCGCGGAAGTTCTGCAGGAACAGGTACATCACCAGGAACACCAGCACGATGGCCTCGAGCAGGGTCACGATCACGCCCTTGATCGACACCTGCACGAAGGGCGTGGTGTCGAACGGCACGACCGCCTTCAGGCCCGGCGGGTAGTACGGTTCCAGCTCGGCCAGGGCCTGCTTCACGCCCTCGGCGGTATCGAGCGCGTTGGCGCCGGTGGCCAGCGAAATCGCGACGCCGGTGGCCTGCTGGCCGTTGTAGCGGGAGTCGAACTCGTAGCTCTCGGTGCCCATTTCGACGCGCGCGATGTCGCCAAGTCGCAGCGCCGAGCCGTCGGGATTGCTGCGCACGATGATGTCGCGGAACTGCTCCGGCGTCTGCAGCCGGTCCTGGGCGTTGATCGTGGCGTTGATCTGCTGGCCGTCGATCGCCGGCGCACCGCCCAGCGAACCGATCGCGACCTGTGCGTTCTGGGCCGTGATCGCGGCGGTGACCTCGGGGATCGACAGCGCGTAGGTGTGCAGCTTGTTCGGGTCCAGCCAGATGCGCATGGCGTACTTGCCGCCGAACACCTGGATGGTGCCGACGCCCGGCACGCGGCTGAGCGGGTCGACGATGTTGGCGCCGACGTAGTCGGCGATGTCGACCTTGTCCATGCTGCCGTCTTCGGACACGAAGCCGATCACCTGCAGGAAGCTCGACGTCGACTTGCTGACGTTCACGCCCTGGCGCTGCACCTCCTGCGGCAGCAGCGGCATGGCCAGCTGCAGCTTGTTCTGCACCTGCACCTGGGCAATGTCGCCGTCGGTGCCGGTTTCGAAGGTCACGGTGATGGTCGCCATGCCGTTGGACGACGACTGCGACGAGAAGTACATCAGGCCGTCCAGGCCCTTCATGTTCTGCTCGATGATCTGGGTCACCGAGTCCTCGACCACCTTGGCCGACGCACCGGGATACGTTGCCCGGATCTCGACGCTCGGCGGCGCCACGGTGGGATACATCGACACCGGCAGGCTGAAGATCGACAGCGCGCCGGCAAGCATGATGATGATCGCGATGACCCACGCGAAGATGGGTCGGTCAATGAAGAAACGTGCCATGGCGGTCTCCGTTATTCCTGCGCAGCCGGCGCGGGCCCGGTGGCGGCGTCGGCCGCGGCGGTGTCCGCGGCGTCAGCATTGCCGGCGCCGGGCAGGCGCGGCGCGCGCGCCTCCTCCGTCACTTCGACCGTGGCGCCCGGCGCGATCTTCTGCAGGCCCTCGACCACCACGCGGTCGCCGGCGGCCAGGCCGGACTCGACCAGCCACTGGTCGCCGATGGTCTGGCTGACCACCACCGGACGCTGCTCGACCACGCCCTCGGCATTGACCACCAGCGCCGAGGTATCGCCCTTCGGATCGCGGGCCACGCCCTGCTGCGGCACCAGCAGCGCGTTCTGGCGCACGCCGGCGCCGAGCTTTGCGCGCACGTACATGCCGGGCATCAGCACATGGTCGGGGTTGGGCACTTCGACGCGCAGCGAGAAGCTGCCGGTGGAGGGGTCCACGGCCACTTCCGAGAACTTGAGGCTGCCGGGATGCGTGAACTCGCTGCCGTCCTCCAGCAGGATCGTCACCGGCATGCCTTCGGTGCTCTCCAGGCGCCCGGCTTCCAGCGAACGGCGCAGGTCCAGGAGCTCGGTGGCGGACTGGGTGAGGTCGACATGGATCGGATCGAGTTGCTGCACGGTCGCCAGCGCGGCCGGCTGGTTCGCGGTTACCAGCGCGCCCTGGGTGACGCTGGATTTGCCGATGCGGCCGCTGATGGGCGACGTGATCCGGGCATAGCCCAGGGTCACGTTGGCCGCATCGAGCGCGGCGCGCGCGGCACCGACATCGGCCTCGGCCTGCGCGAGCGCAGCGGTGGCGTTGTCGTGGTCCTGCTTGCTGACCGCGGACACCTTCACCAGCTCGGCGGTGCGGCTGGCGGTCAGGCGGGCGGCGGTGCGGGTGGCCTCGGCGCGTTTGAGCTGGGCGCGGGCGCTGTTGGCCGCGGCGCGATAGCTGGCGTCGTCGATCTGGTACAGCGGCTCCCCGGCCTCGACCAGGCTGCCCTCGGTGAACAGGCGCTTGGCCACGATGCCGTTGACCTGCGGCCGGACCTCGGCCACCAGCCATGCGTTGGTCCGCCCCGGGAGCTCGCGGGTGATGGTCACCGGACGGGCCTCGAGGGTGGCGACGGTGACCGCGGGCTTCGGGGCCTCGGCGCCCTCTTGGCCACCGCTGCAGGCAGCAAGCAATGCGGTGGCAAGGACGAGAAGCACGGGGCGGACACGGCGGAGGGTCGTGGTCATGTGGGGAGAGGCCTTGTGGGGATTCGAAAACGGCACGCCCAGCGACCGGGACCCCGCTGGTGCGGCATCGGTGCTGGGCGTTTCAGGTGATGTGATGTAATATACATACATGGATGTATGTATGTCAAAGGGCGAATTCGCGCCCGTAATGGAACAATGAATGATGGCGAGAAGGACGAAGGAAGACGCGTTGGCCACGCGCGAGGGCATCCTCGACGCGGCGGAGGACTGCTTCCGCGAGAAGGGCCTGTCCGGCACCAGCCTGGAAGCCATCGCGGTGCGCGCCGGGGTGACGCGCGGCGCCGTCTACTGGCACTTCAAGAACAAGGCCGAAGTGCTGGAGGCGATGATCAACCGCGTCAGCCTGCCCTTCTTCCACGGACTGGAGCGCGTGTCGCGCCCCGACGGCATAACGCCGCTGCTGGACCTGCGAGAATTGCTGCGGCAGTCCTTCGCCGACCTGGTGCACACGCCGCGGGTGCGCGCCACGCTCGAGGTGCTCGAACTGCGCTGTGAGATCCCGGCTGCCGACGACGCCTTGGCCACGCTGCGCAAGACCGGCATGCACCAGACCCTGTCACGCATCAAGGCCGCCTTCCGCCGCGCGGAAGCGCTGGGCCAACTGCGCGAGGACATGAGCGTGGAGAGCTGCGCGCGCACCCTGCACTTCATCATCGGCGGTGCGCTGCGCATGCACCTGGTGGATCCCGAGGAAATCGACCTGGAGCGCGACGGCCTGGCCGCGGTCGAGCTCGTCCTGCGCGGCTGCGCGCGCGACCCCTCGCAGCTCGACGCGAAGGGCTGATTCCTTCCCGGTCTTCGGGCAGGTGGGGGCCGCGGCCGGGACGGACCCGGCGCGCGGACGCTGCGCTTACTCGCCCTGCTTGGGCACCGCGGCTTCGGTGGTGATGCGCAGCTGCACCTCGTCGCTGACGTAGGGCGCGTTCATGCCCAGGCCGAAGTCGGTGCGCTTGAGCGTGGCCACGGCGTCGAAGCCGGCGGCCGGCTGGCTGGTCATCGGATGGTTGGCCACTTTGTTGATGGTGGCGTCGAGTACCACCGGCTTGGTGATGTCCTTGATGGTCAGGTCACCGGTGATCTTGAGCTTGCCTTCGCCCGCGGATTCCACGGCGGTGCTCTTGAAGGTCGCCTGCGGATACTTGGCGGCGTCGAAGAAGTCATCGCTCAGCAGGTGCTCGTCGAAGGCCTTCACGTGCGAGGACAGGCCGGCCAGCGGCAGGATGACCTCGACGCTGGAGGCGGCGACATTGTCGGCGTCATAGGTGATGGTGCCTTCGACCTGGCCGAAATGGGCGATCGGGTTGGAGAAGCCGAGGTGGTTCCACTGCGCAACGACGTCGGTGTGGCTGGCGTCGATGGTGTAGGTCACCGGGGCGGCAAAGGCGTAGGCCGACGCGGCGGCGAGGGCAAGGCCGAGGATGGTGCAAGGGATGCGGCTGGACATGACGGACTCCTGGATGAGGTAGTGCTTCGCGGATGGTGGCGGGCTCGAGAGGACCGCGGGACACAGGTCATCAACCGAGGCCGACAGTCTATCGTTCTGAATTATCGTTTTGTTTAACAATATTGCAACGACTGATCGCAAATATAGAACAGCAACCGGTTTAATCTGCGGCGTTCGTCCTGGGCGCCAATTGACCGCTAAAATAGAACAATGATTGGTTCCTCGCGGTGTTTATTCTACAAGCGATGCCAATCACACTACTCCTCCAGCGCGCAGAGTCGCTCGCAACGGAGTCCGCATCATGATCACCTACCGTCCCGCAAATGAACGCGGCCACGCCCGGCACGGCTGGCTCGAGTCCTGGCACAGCTTCTCCTTCGCAGGTTACAACGATCCCGAGCACGTGCACTGGGGTCCGTTGCGCGTGATCAACGAGGATCGCGTACAGGCCGGCCAGGGCTTCGGCACCCACAGCCACCGCGACATGGAGATCATCAGCTACGTGATCGACGGCGCGCTGGCGCACAGGGATTCGATGGGCAACAGCGCGGCCATCGTGCCCGGTGAAGTGCAGCGCCTGAGCGCGGGCAGCGGCATCACCCACTCCGAGTACAACCACGACCAGGAAGGCCTGACGCACTTCCTGCAGATCTGGATCATCCCCGAGGCCCAGGGCATCACGCCCAGCTACGAGCAGAAAGCGTGGACCGACGCCGACAAGCGCGGCCGCCTGCGCCTGGTCGCCAGCCGCGACGGCAGCGAGGGATCGGTCACCATTTACCAGGACGCGCGCATGTACGCAGGCCTGTTCGACGGCGACGAGGCGGCCACGCTCGACATCGCCCCCGGGCGCCTGGCCTACATGCACGTCGTGCGCGGCGCGGCGATGGTCAACGGCCACGCCGTTTCCGCCGGCGACGCGCTGCTGTACGCCGACGAGCCGCACGTCGAGATCGCCAGCGGCGACAATGCCGAGATCCTGGTCTTCGACCTGCCACGACTCCAATAAGGGACAGCAACCGTGCAAATCCGAAATTCCGAACACCGTTGGGGTCCTGTCAGCATGTTGCTGCACTGGGCGATCGTGCTCCTGGTCGGCTGGATGGCCTGGCTGGGCCTGACCATGGTCGACCTGCCGCCGACGCCTGCGAAGATCAACACCTACGCGCTGCACAAGTCGCTGGGCCTGACGCTGCTGGCGTTGGTGGCAGTGCGCATGGCCTGGCGGCTGTTCGCCGGTGCACCGAAGCCGGTGCCGGGCACTCCGGCCTGGCAGGAGCGCATCGCGAGCGTCACCCACATCGCCCTGTACGTGCTGCTGTTCGCGATCCCGCTGAGCGGCTGGGTCTTCAACTCGGCCTCCGGCTATCCGCTGCAGTGGTTCAAGCAGTTCAACCTGCCGTCGATCGCCGGACGCAGCGAAGACCTGGCCGCAACCGCGATCCAGGTGCACGAATACGGCTTCTGGCTGCTGATCCTGCTGGTGCTGGCGCATGCCGGCGCCGCGTTCTACCACCACATTTTCCAGGGCGACGACACCCTGCGGCGCATGCTGCCCTCGCTGCGCCGCGCCGACGCCCCCGACCCGACTTCGGAGCACTGACATGAACACCCGCAGCCTTCGCAACCGCCTCCTGCCCCTCGCCCTCGCCGCTGCGATCACCGCGGCCGCCGCACCGGCCACCGCCGCCGACTACGTCCAGTCCTCCGGCGCGCTGAGCTTCGCCAGCGAATACCAGGGCGAGACCTTCGTCGGCCTGTTCCCCGACTTCAGGACCACGCTGAGCTTCGACCCGGCTGCACCTCAGGAGGCGAAGCTCGACGTCACCATCCCGCTGGCCACTGCGGACACCAAGAACGACGACCGCGACGGCACGCTCAAGACCGGCGACTTCTTCAACATCGCCAAGTTCGCCACCGCTCGCTACATGGCAACCGGCTTCCGCAGCCTGGGCGACAACCGCTACGTCGCCGACGGCACGCTGGAGCTGCGCGGAGTAAAGAAGCCGGTGGCGCTGGCGATCACCTGGACCCCGGGCCAGCAGCCGGTTCTGGTCGGCAATGCCACGGTCAAGCGCCTGGACTTCGGCGTCGGCGCCGGTGATTGGGGCGACGTGTCGATCATCCCCGACGACGTCGCGATTTCCACCAAGGTGACCTTCACCCCCGCGCGCTGATCGCGCGAACCGCCAACCGCCAACCGCAACTGCAACTGCAACTGAAACCCATCAACGACCGACGGCGAACGGCGCAGAACCAACCGCGCACGGCGCACGACGCACGACGAATACTGTGGGAGCAGCTATAGCTGCGATCGCCTTCGCTGAAAAGCATCGCAGCCATGACTGCTCCTACAGTCCCGGATTGCCGGCGGATCGGGATGCCAAGGTCGCGGATTATCGAAGGGTCGGTATGTCGAACCCGACCTTCGCGCGCGACTCAGGACATCGGCTCCGGCTCCACCATCCGGCCGACTTTCGGCGGCAGCGGGATGAACTCGCCGTTGTCCAGGTCCGGCAGCTTCATCCGGCCTGCGGCCCAGTCCGCGCGTGCCTGCTCGATGCGCTCCTTCGACGATGAGACGAAGTTCCAGTCGATGTAGCGCGGCCCCACGGGCTCGCCGCCCAGCGCCATGACCACCGCATCGCTGAGCGCCGCGATCGTCGCCGCCTTGCCTGGCGTCAGGAGCGCCATGCTCCCGGCCTCGACGCGCTGGCCGGCCACTTCGACATCACCTCGCACGACATACACCGCACGCTCGCTGTACTCCGCCGGCAACGACGCGCGCGAACCCGCTCGCAGCTGCCAATGCACGTAGAACTGCGGCGAATCGGTCTTCACCGGCGATTCGATGCCCGCCAGCCGCCCCGCGATCAGGCGGCCGACGATGCCGTCGCCTTCGAACACCGGCAGCGCATTGCTGCCGTAGTGCCAGAAGCCGGGATCGACTTCCTCGCGCTCGTCCGGCAGCGCGACCCAGGCCTGGATGCCGTCCATGGGACCGCCATTGGCACGCAGTTCCTCGAAACGCTCGGAGTGGGTGATGCCGCGGCCCGAGGTCATCCAGTTGACTTCGCCCGGCCGGATCGACTGCTCGGAACCCAGGCTGTCGCGATGCATGATCTCGCCGTCGAACAGGTAGGTGATTGTCGACAGGCCGATATGCGGATGCGGGCGGACATCGGCCTCGCGCGGCAGGCCCGGCTCCATCAGCTTGGGACCCATGCGATCGAAAAAGATATAGGGGCCGACCATCCGACGCTTCGCGAACGGCAGTACGCGGCCGACTTCGAAGGCGCCAAGATCACGCGTGCGCTGCTTGATGATGAGTTCGATCATGGGAAACCTCCGGTGGACCTGCGCCGCCGACAGCGGATCGCCTTGCACATGGATCCGGACAGTCGCGGCTACCACGCGCCTTCGGGAACGTTCATGTCGACATCCAGCCTACGCGCTGCCGAGGGTGCCTGCAGCATGCGAGAGACGGCCGCGGCGCGAGCCCTGAAGCCGCGCAGCTGCCCGAGGGCGCCGGACGCATCCACGCGAGTGGGCGACCGGCGCACCCCGCCCCGGCTTCAGGTCGACTCGGCCTCGGTTTCAGGCTCGACGCGGTACGCCGGATAGTCGATATAGCCCTCCTCCCCGCCGCCATAGAACGTGGAGCTGTCGCCCTCGGCCAGCGGCCAGTCGTTGCGCAGGCGCTCCACCAGGTCGGGGTTGGCGATGAACGGGCGGCCGAAGGCGACCAGGTCGGCAAGTCCGCCCGCCACGTCTGCCGCAGCGCTTTCGCGCGTGTAGTTGCCCGCCAGGATCAGCGTGCCACCGGCATACGCCTCGCGGAACGTGGTGAGAAAGCGTTCGCCGGCCGCGGCCACGATCGCCTCGCGGTTGCTGAGGTGCACGTATGCCAGGTTGCGCGTGGCCAGCTCGCGGGCCAGCGCCAGCCAGGTGTCGGCCTCGCCATCAAAGGCCGGCATGTCGAAGATGCGGTTGAAGGGCGACAGCCGGATGCCGACGCGCCGGCTACCGATGGCGGCCACGACCGCGTCGACGGTTTCGAGCACGAAGCGCAGGCGGTTGGCGATGTCGCTGCCGCCGTAGGCGTCGTCGCGCGTGTTGAGCCCGCCGTTGATGAACTGCTCGAACAGGTAGCCGTTGGCACCGTGGATCTCGATGCCGTCGAAGCCGGCTTCGATCGCGTTGCGCGCCGCGGCGACGAAGTGCGCGGTGATGCCCGGGAGTTCGCCCGCGGCCAGCGCGCGCGGGGTGCTCGCCGGCATCTGTCCCGGCGTGCCGTCCTCGCGATAGCCGAAGGCCTGCACGCCTTCGGCGGCCTTCGCCACGGCCCCCACCGGCGCGCGTTCGCCGGGCTGCAGCGACACGTGCGACAGGCGCCCCACGTGCCAGAGCTGCGCGAACACGGCGCCGCCCTCGGCGTGCACCGCGGCGGTCACCGCCTTCCAGCCGGCGACCTGGGCCCTGGTATGCAGGCCGGGCGTGAACAGATAGCCGCGCGCCTGCTCCGAGACCTGCGCGCCCTCGGTAACGATCAGGCCGGCGCCGGCGCGCTGCGCGTAATAGGTCGCGGTGAGCGCGTCGGGCACGGTGCTGACGGCGCGGGAGCGGGTCATGGGGGCCATGACGATGCGGTTGCGCAGCGCCAGGGCGCCGAGGTCACAGCGATCGAAAAGTGTGCTCATGAAGGGGTCCGAATGGTTCCAGTGACGTATGCATCCAATCTACGTCGCCGGCACCCGTCGCGGGTGCGCGGCCATGGAACGATGGATCCCGGACGGCGCGTGCCGGCGCGGAGGAAGCCACAGGAGCACCGGAAACCGGTAGGAGCAGCTACAGCTGCGACCAGAAAGCAGCGAGTGCCGGTCGCAGCTGTAGCTGCTCCTACTGGAAGGTGCGGGGTGGCCCGGGTTGGGCGGTCAGACCCGCGCGAACACCAGGCTGCCGTTGGTGCCGCCGAAGCCGAAGCTGTTCGACATCACCGTGTCCAGCTTCGCATCGCGGCTTTCACGCACGATGGGGAAGCCTTCCGCGCGCGGATCGAGCGTATCGATATGCGCGGAGCCGGCGATGAAGCCGTCGCGCATCATCAGCAGGCTGTAGATCGCCTCGTGCACGCTGGCCGCGCCGAGCGAGTGCCCGGTCAGCGCCTTGGTCGAGGACAGCGGCGGCATCCGCTCGCCGAAGGCTGCGCGCACCGCCTCGAGCTCGACGATGTCGCCAAGCGGCGTCGAGGTGCCGTGGGTGTTGAGGTAGTCCACCGGCGCGTGCACCGTGGCCAACGCGTTCTGCATGCAGCGCACTGCGCCTTCGCCACTGGGCGCGACCATGTCGGCGCCGTCGGAGGTCACGCCGTAGCCGACAAGCTCGGCATGGATGGTGGCGCCGCGCGCCTTCGCGTGCTCGTACTCCTCCAGCACCAGCATGCCGCCGCCACCGGCGATGACAAAGCCGTCGCGGCCTGCGTCATAGGGGCGCGAGGCCACCGCGGGCGTGTCGTTGTAGCCGGACGAGAGCGCGCCCATGGCGTCGAACATGACGCTCATCGCCCAATGCTCTTCCTCGCCGCCGCCGGCGATGACCACGTCCTGGGCACCGTGGCGGATCAGGTCCGCGCCGGCGCCGATGCAGTGCGCCGAGGTGGCGCAGGCGGCCGAGATCGAATAGCTCAGGCCGAGGATGCCGAACGCGGTGGCCAACGTTGCCGACACCGTCGAGCACATCGTGCGCGGCACCATGTACGGACCGACCTTGCGCACGCCCTTGGCGCGCAGCAGGTCCGCGGTGGCGACCTGCCACTCGGCCGAGCCGCCGCCGGAGCCGGCGATCACGCCCACGCGCGGGTTGCTGACCTGCTCGGCCGACAGCCCGGCGTGCGCGAGCGCATCGCGCATCGCCACCCAGGCGTACGCCGCGGCATCGCCCATGAAGCGCTTGCGCTTGCGGTCGATCTCGGCGTCGAGGTCGATCACCGGCATGCCCGCGACCTGGCTGCGCAGGCCCAGCTCTGCGTACTCCGGCGCCGCGGTGATTCCACTGCGTCCCTCGCGCAGCGCGCGCGAGACGTCATCAAGCTTGTTGCCAAGGCAGGACACGATGCCCATGCCTGTCACGACTACGCGGCGCATCAGTTGTCCTCCAGATCCTTGAACAGGCCTACCCGCATGCTGCGGACGACGTAGATTTCCTTGTCGTCGACGAAGGTTCGGCCGTCGGCGATCACCAGCGGCACCTTGCCGCGCATCACGCGTTTGATGTCGATCTCGTAGCGCACGCGCTTCGCGGTCGGCAGCACCTGGCCGGAGAACTTGAGTTCGCCGCAGCCCAGTGCCCGGCCGCGGCCGGGTTCGCCCAGCCAGGGCAAGTAGAAACCGGCAAGCTGGAACATCGCGTCAAGGCCCAGGCAGCCGGGCATCACCGGGTCGCCGAGGAAGTGGCATTCGAAAAACCACATGGACGGGTCGATGTCGAGCTCGGCGACGATCACGCCCTTGCCGTAGGCACCGCCCTCGCTTGCGATGTGGGTGATGCGATCCATCATCAACATCGGAGGGGCCGGCAGGCGGGCATTGCCTTCGCCGAACATTTCACCGCGGCCACAGGCCAGCAGTTGCTCACGGTCGATGGAAGAAGGTCGCGTCATGGGACTCCCGGATCAGTGCGGCGCAGGCGCCGGAAAGACCGACATTGTGCACCACGCAGGCGGCGGCGCGCCTGATCCCGGTCAGCAATCCGGCCGCGGCGGCGGCGGGAATTTCGATGCGCGTGCGTACGGTGCAGCTGGTTGGTGGGCCCACCAGGACTCGAACCTGGAACCAAAGGATTATGAGTCCTCTGCTCTGACCATTGAGCTATAGGCCCGCAGCGCCAATTGTAGGCCGGCGCTGCGCGCCGCAAAACGAGAATCGCGCAGGCGCGACCAGACGACGAGGACTGGCCGCGACTGCGCGACACGATCCCGCGACGGAACCCGTCGCAAGGTTCGTTGCTGTGGCGGCTTACATGCCGTCGGTGTTGTTCTCGCCATCGGCCGCCGCATTGGCTTCCTCGGCCGCGTCCTGCGCCTGCTCGGCGGCGTCGGCGGCCTTCTCGGCAGCGTCCGCAAGGTCTTCGCGACGGGTCATCTCGTCACCGGTGTCGACCTGGCCGGCGATGTGGGCGGATGCATCCGCGGCGGCATCGGCGGCGTCGGCGGCGGCCTGGGCCGACTGCGTGGCGGCCATGTCACCGGTCGCCGACGCGTGCTGCGCGGCTTCCTGCGCTTCGGTCGCCGACTCGGCGGCTTCCTGGGCGGAGTTGGCGGCCTGGTCGGTGTTGCTGCAGGCCGCGAGGGCGGTGGCGAAGCCGAGGGCGAGAAGGGTCTTGGCAGTGGAATTCATTGAGGTCTCCTGTTCGGGCGCCGTGGTGCGCCGTGGCGGTCACATTGCATGCCCCGGTGTAGCGATCATGCGAAGGCGACCCGGTGTCGGCGGTGCCATTCATATTCGCGCCAACGAAAAAGCCCCGCCAATGGCGGGGCTTTTCCTGGATCACCTTGCGTGGGCGCTCACTCGATGTCGAGGAAGCTCCGCAGCTGCTCCGAACGGCTCGGGTGGCGCAGCTTGCGCAACGCCTTGGCCTCGATCTGGCGGATGCGCTCGCGGGTGACGTCGAACTGCTTGCCGACTTCCTCGAGAGTGTGGTCGGTGTTCATGTCGATGCCGAAGCGCATGCGCAGCACCTTGGCCTCCCTCGGGGTGAGGCCGGCCAGCACGTCGTGCACGGTCTCGGAGAGGTTGGTGTTGGTGGTCGCGTCGATCGGGGACTCCACGTTGGTGTCCTCGATGAAGTCGCCCAGGTGGGAGTCCTCGTCGTCGCCGATCGGAGTCTCCATCGAGATCGGCTCCTTGGCGATTTTCATCACCTTGCGGATCTTGTCCTCGGGCATTTCCATTTCCTTGGCGAGCTCCTCCGGCGTGGCCTCGCGGCCGAACTGCTGGAGCATCTGGCGGGAAATGCGGTTGAGCTTGTTGATCGTCTCGATCATGTGCACCGGGATGCGAATGGTGCGCGCCTGGTCGGCGATCGAGCGGGTGATCGCCTGGCGGATCCACCAGGTGGCATAGGTCGAGAACTTGTAGCCGCGGCGGTATTCGAACTTGTCGACCGCCTTCATCAGGCCGATGTTGCCCTCCTGGATCAGGTCCAGGAACTGCAGGCCGCGGTTGGTGTACTTCTTGGCGATCGAGATCACCAGGCGCAGGTTGGCCTCGACCATTTCCTTCTTGGCCTTGCGCGCCTTGGCTTCGCCGATGGCCATGGTGCGGTTGATCTCGCGCAGGTCGGCCAGCGTCACCATCATGCCCTTCTCGATGGCGATGGTCGCTTCCTGGCCGGCGACGATCTGGTCCTTGACGTCACGCAGGCCGCTGGCCCACTTCTGCTTGCGCTTGAGCAGCTCGTCGACCCACTCGAGGTTGGTCTGGTTGCCGTCCCACGCACGGATGAAGTCCTTGCGCGGCATCCGGGCGACGCGCGTCGACAGGTCGAGGATGCGGCGTTCGTGGTCCTTGATCTCGCCGACCACGTCGCGCAGCTCGCGGACCAGGACATCGGTCAGCGGCAGCGGCAACTTGAGGCTGGTGAAGGTTTCGGCCATTTCCTCGCGGAGCTTGATCGCCGCCTTGGCGGTCGGGCCACCCTTGGCCACGGCCTTTTCGAACTTGGCGTAGTTGGCGGCCATCTCCTCCATGCGGCGGGCGACCTCGGCCGGGTCGGGGCCGGTGGGACCGGTCTCCTCGGCAGCGGTGTCGTCCTTCTCGTCTTCCTCGTCCGCATCGGCGTCGTCATCGGAGGCCTTGGCATCCGTGGCGTCGTTGTTGGCGGCCGGCGTCGCGGGGGCCGGCGGCGCTGCAGGCGGCGGCACGGGATCGTCGAGGCCGTCGGTGAAGCCGACCACGATTTCGGGCAGGCGCTTCTTGCCGGCCTTGTGCAGTTCGTAGTCGCCGAGCAGGTGCGCGATCGTGCCCGGGAAGGTCGCCAGGGCGGCGGCCATCTGGTTCAGGCCTTCCTCGATGCGCTTGGCGATCGCGATCTCGCCTTCGCGGGTCAGCAGCTCGACCGTGCCCATCTCGCGCATGTACATGCGCACCGGGTCCGTGGTGCGGCCGCCTTCTCCGTCGAGTGCGGTCAGCGTGGCGGCTGCCTCCTCGGCGGCGGTGTCATCGACCTCGCGGCCACCGCTGGACTCGCCGGCCAGCAACAGCGTCTCGGCATCCGGGGTGGTTTCATGCACCTGGATGCCCATGCTGTTGATCATGCCGATGATGTCTTCGAGCTGCTCCGCGTCGACGAGATCGTCGGGCAGGTGGTCGTTGACTTCGGCATAGGTGAGGTAGCCCTGCTCGAGACCCTTGGAGATCAGGATCTTGATGTCGGACTGCGGGGCTGGACGCTCGATCGCCATGTGGCGCGCACCGTAGAAAAGGGGAACCCGTAATTATACCATTCCGCGCGAGGGCTCATGACCGCAGCAGGAAGGTGGTTGGCCCGTCATTGACCAGGCTTACCGTCATATGGGCCCCGAAGCGGCCACTTTCCACCCCCCCGGCATGAAGTCGGCGGCATTCCCCCACCAGGGCGCTGAACGTCGGTTCAGCTTCGGCCGGCGCGGCGGCGGTGCTGAAGCCCGGCCTGAGCCCGGAGCGGGTGTCGGCGACCAGGGTGAACTGGCTGACCAGGAGCAGCCCGCCGCAGGTATCTGCCAACGAACGGTTCATGCGCCCGGCCTCGTCGCCGAAGACCCGATAGGCGAGCAGGCGCGGCGCCATCTTCGCGATCTGCACTGCGCCGTCTCCGGGCTCGATCCCCGCCAGCACCAGCAGGCCCGGGCCGATGGCACCGACCTCTTCGCCGTCCACCTCGACGCTGGCCCGTGTCACGCGTTGCAGGAGCAGGAGCATCGATGGGCATCCTCGTGATGGCGGGTCCGACGGATAGACTCTAGCGATGACCGAGCTGCCCGCAAGCCTGCTGCACGCCGCCGCTTCCGCCATCGGGCGTTTGCCCTGGGGCGCGCAACGCGCGCTGGGCGACGCGCTGGGCTGGCTGGCGCGCACGCTGCGTACGCGCGAGAGCGTGGTGGCGCTGCGCAACCTGGAGCTGGCGATGCCCGCCCTCGCTGCCGCCGAGCGCGAACGGCTGCACCACGACGTGATGCGCACCACCGGCCGGCAGATGATCGAAACCCTGCGCCTGTGGACCCGGCCGCACGCGGAAAACCTGTCGCTGATCCGCGAGTCGCACGGCGAGGCGCTGTTCGATGCCGCGATGGCCGCCGGCCGCGGGGTGATCGTGGCCGCGCCGCACCACGGCAACTGGGAGCTGCTCAACCAGTGGCTGGCCGCGCGCACGCCGCTGGCGATCCTGTACAAGCCGCCGGAGTCGGCGATCGGTGAGGCCTTCCTGCGCCGCGTGCGCGCCGACACCGACGCCGGCCGCATCACCCAGGTCCGCGCCGAGGGCCCGGGCATCCGCCAGCTGTACAAGACGCTCAAGGATGGCGGCGTGGTCGGGATCCTGCCCGACCAGCAGCCCAAGGCCGGCGACGGCGCGTTTGCGCCCTTCTTCGGCATGGAGGCGCTGACGATGACCCTGCTCTCGCGCCTGGCCGAACGCAGCGGTGCGACCGTGCTGTTCGCTTGCTGCGAGCGCCTGGAAGGCCGCGACCTGGCCTATGCGCTGCGCATCGACCCGGCACCGGCGG
Organism: Luteimonas sp. A537; assembly: GCF_054052065.1. Lineage (NCBI taxonomy): Bacteria > Pseudomonadati > Pseudomonadota > Gammaproteobacteria > Lysobacterales > Lysobacteraceae > Luteimonas > Luteimonas renzhihongae. Next base: position 308,613 of record NZ_JBSVRH010000003.1, on the reverse strand, counting down.
GCATCCATGACCGTGACACCACGGCATCGGTCGCCGCGCTCAACGCCGGCGTCGAACACATGGCGCGGCGCGCGCCGGCGCAGTACCAGTGGACCTACAAGCGCTACAAGCTGCGCCCGCCCGGCAGCAACGAACCCAATCCCTATCGCGACCTGGAACGCCGGCGATGAGCGAACCCTTCGTGCCGGCACCGCCCGGCGACGCCGCAGCGGTCCCGGCCCGCGACGGCTGGCAGCCGCTGCCGCCGCGCGCGCGCACCCTGTTCCTGCTCGCCCACGGTGCCGGCTGGGGCGGCCTGGCGCTGGCCAGCCTGGTACCGATCGGACTGCTGTTGCCCAAGCCGCTGCCGGCGTTCGCGGTCGCGCTGGCAAGCCTGCTGCTGCTCCCGGCCTGGGGCCTGTGGCTGGCTGCCCGGCGCTATCGCCACACGCGCTGGCTGCTCGACAACACCGGCCTCGGCTATCGCCGCGGACGCATGTGGCAGGTCGAGACCCGCGTTCCGCGAACGCGCGTGCAACACGTCGACCTCAAGCACGGGCCGCTGGAGCGGCGCTTCCGGCTTGCCACCCTGGTGGTCCACACCGCCGGCACCCGCGACAGCGCGGTCGCGGTGGCCGGCCTTGATGCCGACGATGCCGCAAGGCTGCGCGACCTGCTGGCGCAGCAGGTGGACGAGGACGATGCCGGCAACGCCTGAACCCCACGCGCCGGCGAATGGCGACGAACGCCGCCTGCACCCCTGGTCCTGGCTGTTCGTGCTGCTGCAGCAGTTGCGCCAGTTCATCGTGCCGCTGCTGGTACTGGTGTTCCTCGGCCGCGGCGATCGCTATGCGCTCTGGCCCCTGGCCGGCGTGGCGGTGCTCGCGGCCGCCTCGGTCTGGCGCTACTTCACCTACCGCTACCGTGTCGATGGCGACCGCCTGGTCGTGCGCGAAGGCTTGCTGGAGCGGCAGGTCCGGCAAATCCCGTTCGCGCGGATCCACAACGTGGCGCTGCACCAGACGCTGCTGCACCGCGTGTTCGGGGTCGCCGAGGTACGGCTGGAATCAGCGGGCGGCAACAAGCCCGAGGCCGAGATGCGCGTACTGCGCATGGAGGATGCGCTGGCGCTGGAACGGCTGATCCGCACCCACGGTGCGGTCGCCGCGGATGCCGATCCCGATGCGCCTGCAGGCGAAGGTGCGGCCGGCCACGGCGACGGCAGGCTGCTGCTCTCGCTCCAGGGCGCCGAACTCGTGCGCCTGGGGCTGGTCAGCAACCGCGGCATGGTGGTGGTCGCCGGCGCCTTCGCGGTGTCCTGGCAGGTGCTGCCCGACCACATGCTCGCGAGCGTGGTCCGCGACGCCGCGGACAGGGTGTTCGGCTACGCCAGCGGCTTCGCCGACGGCATGCTGGCGCGTGCGGCGGCGGTGGCCCTTGTGATACTCGTGGCGCTTGCCCTGTTGCGCGTGCTTTCGGTGGCACTCGCGCTGCTCCAGTACCACGGCTTCCGGCTGCTGCTCCAGGGCCGGCGCCTGACCGTCGAGCGCGGCCTGCTCACCCGCCTGCGCACCAGCGCCCCGCGGCGGCGCATCCAGTCCTGGTCCCTGCGCGAGGGCCTGCTCCACCGCCTGTTGCGGCGTCGTTCGCTGCACGTCGACACCGTCGCCAGCGCCGGTGAGGGCGGCGAACAGCGCGGCCTGCGCGAACTGGCCCCGATCGCCACCCCGGAGGCCTGCGACGCGCTGGTGCGCGAGGTGCTCGCGGGCGCCCCCGCCTGGCCACCTGCGGGATGGAGGCGCGTGCACCCACGCGCATGGCAGCGGCTGGCGCTGCCCGGACTGATGCTTGCCGGGATGGGGACCGTGGGCGCCTGCTGGTATTTCGGACCAGTGGGCCTGCTGGCCCTGGCCTGGGCGCCGTGGGCCGTCCACGCGGCGCGCCAGAACGCGCAGCGCGCGGGCTACGCGCTCGACGCGCGCATGGTGGCCGCGCGCTGGGGCTGGTGGTCGCGACAGTGGCGCTTCGCCGAGATCGACAAGCTGCAGGCCCTGCGCCTGGAGCAGTCCCCGCTGGACCGCTGGTTCGGCATGGCGACGCTGTCGCTCGACACCGCCGGCGCCCGGCCCACGACCCTGCTGCGCCTGCGCTTCATGCCGGAGGTCGAGGCCCGTGCTCTGCACGGCCGGCTTGCGGCAGAGCTGTCACGACTTCCATTGCGCTGGTGACGGCCGACAGCGGAAGCGCGGCAGGCCGCGCGGAGTCGGCCGGGGCCATGGCCGGACCCGGCCGGATCCCGAAATCGGTCCACGCCCGCCCGTGGCGCCGGGTCTCCGCACGCAGTGCGCGGTTGAAGGCGATGCCCTCCGGGGTCACGTAGCCACGCGGGTGTTCGAGGTGGACGGCGATCGCCCGGTGGCGGATGCGCTTGCCGCGGATACCGGCGTTTTCGAGCCGCTCGCCGAACTCGCGATCCTCGCCGCCGTAACGCATGCGCTGGTCGAAGCCATTCACCGACAGCACGTCCAGGGTCCAGCCCGAAGCGTTGTGACCGTTCCAGCTCGCGCGCGCGGTGCTGACCGCGTCGAGCAGGCGCGCGGCGGTCGGGCCGGCAGTGAGCTTGCGGTCGCGAAGCGTGCGCGGCATGCCCCGGGCATGCAGCCAGCGCGCATCGAAGCAGCGCTGGTCGCGGATGTCGTCGGCGGTGATCGCGTGGCTCGTCGTCATCGGAAGCTTGTGGTAACCACCTGAAAGGAAGCGACCCGGCGCGCGTTCCCGCAGGTGCGTGGACACAAAGTCCGCGCGCGGGATGCAGTCACCATCGGTGAACAACAGGTAGTCCGACCGCGCCGCGGCGATGGCCATGTTCAGCGCCTCGCACTTGCGGAAGCCGTCGTCAGGCTGCCAGAGGTGGCGCACCGGCATCGGCAACAGCGGGCGCAGCGCCAGCACGCGTTCGCGGGTGCGATCGTCGCTGCCGTCGTCGGCGACCAGCACTTCGAAATCGGCGCGATCCTGGGCTGCGAAGCCGAACAGCACCTTCTCCAGCCAGTCCGGCTGGTTGTAGGTGGTGAAGATGACGCTCGCGGCGATCGCACGATTCATTGCAACATCATCACAGAGCTTGGTGGCGTCGAACATACGCCCGGGTGACAGTCCGATTGCAATGTCGGGCGGCAACGCCCAGCCGATGCCGACGGGAGTGCGAGCTCAACGCGCTGCCGGCCCCCAGTACCCGAGCTCCCTGCGAATCTGCAAGCCGCGGTACGCGGCGGTAAGCGGGCGCCTGCGCAAACGCCCCATGGTGCCAGCCAGCACTGCATCGGTCGCCGCGATGACACGCTGCGACGAGCGGCCGTCCCTGAACGGGTGGATCCGGTCCGCATAGGCCGCCAGCGCGTCCTGCAGCTCCGGCGTGGGCGCGAAGGCCCGCGCAAGCAGCGCAGGCAGCACCGCCGGGTCGTCGAAGTCGACAGGCCTGCCGCTTTAGGCGCCGGCCCGGCCTCGACCCCATGCGCCGTCCAAGCACGCCCGCTGCGCCCGGTCTCCGCGCGCGGCGTTCAGTTGAAGGCGAGGCTCTCTTCGGTGGCATAGCCGCGCGGATGGTCCAGATGCCCCACGATCGCGCGATGGCGGATGCGCTTGCCGCGGATCCTGGCGGTCTCCAGTCGTTCGCCGAACTCCCGGTCCTGGCCGCCGTAGCGCGTGCGCTGATCGAAGCGGAGGAAACGCCCGGGCGCGCGATCGTCATGTCCAGCGCCTTGCACTTGCGGAAGCCCTCGTCGACCTGCCACAGGTGGCGCACCGCATCGGCAACAGGGGCTTCAGCGCGCCAGAAGACCGCCTGAGGCTGCTGGAACGGAGGCTCAATACCGCGCAACCCCCCAGTAGCCGATCCGGCGACGCAGTTTGAACTTGCGCCAAAGGTTCCGCGGCTTAGGTTTGCGGTTGCGACCGCCACGCCCGAGGAAGTCATCGATGGCCGCGAGCACGCGCTCGCTGCTGCGCCCATCGCGCCAAGGGTGGATCGCGTCGCCGAAGTCGCGAATCGCGGCCATCAGCTCCGGCGGCCGCGATAGCGCGCGCACGATCGCCGGCTCGAAGTCGGCCGCGTCGTCGATATCGATCAGCTGGCCCCCCGGACGGCGGTTGCGGAACGTCACCACCGGCTTGCCAGTAAGGAGGAACTCGCTGAGCGCGGACGAGGTGTCCGAACACATCATGTCGACCTCGGGGAACAGGTCGAGGATGTTGTCGTTCTCGGCAAAGGTGAGGTGCTCGTTCTGCAGCGCCTTGAACTTCGCCACTGTTTCCGCAGCCATCTTGGGATGGAAGGTGACGATCCAGCGCCAGCGACCGTTGCGCGAGAGCCGCTTCACCTCCTCGTAGAGGATTTCCGCGGCGCTCCACGACGGCGAGAACGTCGAGTGGTACAGGATCACCGGGACGTCGCGCACCGGCGGTAGCGGGCCGGCGATCCTGCGCATGAACGGATCCAGCTTCGGCCAGCCGGTCTCGACCACGCTGAAGTGGCCGAGCCTGTCAGCCAGCGCCTGGAATTGCGCGGTGTCGCGCGGGCCGGTGGTGCAGTAGAGGTCAAAGAAGCCGCGTATGTAGATGTGCCGGGGCTTGCCGGCGTCGAAGCCATGGAAGACCTCCACCTTGGCACCCGGGAAGAAGTGCGGCAGATGGTTGCCGGGCGTCAGCACCGCGTCAGGTCGCCACCGGCGGACCCCTGCAACGTCGAGCAGGGTCTCGCCTTCCACCAAGTCGGCGCCCCCCGGGCCGTCGAAGAACCAGGCCGCCTCGTCGCCGCGGGCGCGGATGGCCTCCTGGATGGGCCGGAGAATCGCCAGCGCGTAGCGCTCCGAACCGTAGAGGAGATAGCGGCGCTTCTGTGTCATGGGGGTCTCGTAGTGGTATCCGGGGGGGCGCTGGGGGGCGTTCAGCGGCCGATTCCATGGCGCAGCAGGATCGCGCGCGCCTGCTCGACCGACTCGGGGTTGCGCACCATCTCGTAGTAGCGCAGGCGCTTGTAGACGGCGTAGGCGGACGCGGTATGAGCCACCGCCAGGCCACGCCAGCCGTCGAGCAGAGCGAGCCGCAGCAGCGCCTCCTTGGCAAACGAGGCCAGGTAGACCAGCGGCGCCATCCATGGCCGCGGCGGGCGGCCGCGGTCGAGCCAGTCGAGGCACTTGAGTTCAGCGTAGCGCAGCACCTTGAGCTGCTTGTGCGCCAGCGTTGGGTTGTGCAGGTGCTCGAAGGCCACGTCGAGCGTCACCACGGGGCCTTCCCAACGCAGGGATTCGTGCACCCGGGCATCGCTCCACCGCGCGCGCGCGCGCGGTGATAGATCCGCGCCATGCGCTCCCCAACCATGGGCCGGTACCAGCGCATCGGCGCCCCCATGTATAGGGTGCGGCGGCGCAGCACCGCCGCCGCGGCGTCCCCGCACAGCAGCGCGTCCATGGCGTGCGACAGGGCAGCCGCGGCATCAGGCAAGAAATACTCGTCGGCGTCGAGCACCAGGATCCACTCATGGCTGGCCTGGGTGGTGGCGAAGTTACGCTGGGCACCAAAGCCCAGCCAGTCTTGGTGCACCACACGCGCGCCGTGCTCGCGGGCGATGGCCACGGTGCCATCGTCGCTGCCGCTGTCCACCACCACCTTCTCGGCGGCGAAGGGCACGCTGTCCAGGCAGCGGCCGATGTTGACCGCTTCGTTGTGGGTTATCACCAGCAGGGTGACCGGCAAGGTTGTCATCCGGGCATGGTAGCGGAGCGCGGTTCGCCCGCGCGTGCCCGGCTCCGCTATGGCCTTGACGCGCTAATGCCCGAGGGCCGAGGCTATCGCACTTCACCACATGATCACCTGGGGGGGCAGGTGGCGAAGCACCACAACGACCAGAACCGGCCCCCATGCCCCTCCACACAGCGCTCCGTGCACCTCGCCCCGTCTCCCGCCTCCTTCGGCGCCATGCGCCTCCCGCGTCCATCAGCCTGCTGGTGACGACCTACAACTGGAAGCAGGCCCTGCAGCGCGTGCTGGAAAGCGCGGCGCGGCAGACCCGCCTTCCGGACGAGGTGATCGTCGCCGACGACGGCTCCCGCAGCGACACCGCGGACCTCGTGGCGTCGCTCGCGCGCACCTGTCCGGTGCCGCTGCGCCACGTCTGGCAACCCGACAGGGGCTTCCGCGTGGGCCGGGCGCGCAACCTGGCGATCGCCGCGGCCTGCGGCGACTACGTGCTCCTGCTCGACGGCGACATGGTGCTCGAGCGCCACTTCATCGCCGACCATGTCCGCGCCGCCCGCCGCGGGAGCTTCATCCAGGGCTCGCGCGTCCTGACCGGCCCCTGCTTCCGCGAACGCATGCTCGCGGATCCAGGCGAGAGGCCAACACCGTTCGCGCGCGACGTGTCCCGGCGCCGCAACGCGCTGCGCTCGCTGCTGCTGTCCGGCGCGTGGCTGGCCGCCAACCGCACGACCGCGCCGCGCACCATCAAGACCTGCAACCAGGGCTGGTGGCGCGACGACCTGGTGCGCCTCAACGGCTTCGACGAGCGCATGGAGGGCTGGGGCCGCGAGGACGTGGAGCTGGCCTGGCGCGCGCACAACGACGGCATCCAGTGCAGGCAGCTGCGCTTCGCGGGAGTCGCCTACCACTTGCACCACCAGGAACGGCACGAGGACGGCGCCAGCCCCAACGACCGCTACGTCGCCGAAACCCGGCGGCACCGGCTGACGCGCTGCGAGCTCGGCCTGGACGCACACCTCGCCGCAGCCGCCCTGAACCCGCGACAGGAACTGCGTACGCCTGCAAAGGCACGATGCGCGGGTGCGGGTGCGGGTGCGGCCGCGGCCTAGGGCACGGCCACCCTGCGCAGGCGCGCGACGTAGAAACCGTCCATCCCGCCCTCGCCGGGCAGGCGCTGCCGGCCGGCGCCGCTTTCGCGGCCGGAACGCGCGTCCAGCGGTTCGGCCGCGGCATCCGCATGGCGGGCGAGGAAGCCATCGATCTGGTCCGCGTTCTCCGCGGCCAGGATCGAGCAGGTGGCGTAAAGCAGCGCCCCGCCGGGGCGCAGCATCGTCCAGGCCGCATCGAGCAGCCTGGCCTGCAGCGCCACCAGGGCGTCGACGTCGGCGGCGCGGCGGTGCAGCAGCACGTCGGGCTGGCGGCGGACGATGCCGGTGGCCGAGCAGGGTGCGTCGACCAGGATGGCGTCGAAGGGCTCCCCGTCCCACCACGCGGCGGGGTCGGTGGCGTCGGCCACGCGCGTCGCGGCGGCGGGATCGATGCCTTCGCCCAGGCCCAGCCGGCGCCAGGTGTCACGCACCCGCGCCAGGCGCCGGGCGTCGACGTCGATGGCCAGCAGGCGCTGCGTGGGATCGCGCTCGAGCAGGTGCGCGGACTTGCCGCCGGGCGCGGCGCAGGCGTCGAGAACGCGCGCGCCGGGCGCCGGTGCCAGGGCGTCGGCCACGGCCTGGGCGGCACCGTCCTGCACCGAGGCGTCGCCATCGGCGAACCCCGGCAGCGCGCCCACGGCGATGGACTGGGGCAGCCGCAGGGCGTCATCCAGCGTCGCCTCGGCCACGGCATCGATGCCGGCCTCGTGCAGGCGGGCGAGGTAGGCGTCGCGCGTCCCGCGGCGGCGGTTCACCCGCAGCCAGGTCGGCGCCGGCTGCGCGCTGGCCGCGAAGATGGCGTCCGCATCGTCCGGCCAGTCGGCGCGGATGCGGTCGCGCAGCCAGCCCGGCCAGGCATCGACCGGAGCGGCGGCGGGCAGGCCGTCGCGCTGCGCTCGGCGCAGCAGGGCATTGACCAGCTTCGCCTGGTGCGCGCGGCCGATGCCGCGGGCGGCGTCGACGGTTTCGGCCACGGCGGCGTGCGGTGCCAGGCCCAGCGGGTCGAGCTGGGCGAAGCCGGCGTGCAGCAGCGCGCGCAGGTCTCCATCGCGGCGGCCGGGCGGCTTCGCCATCCACGCCGACAGTGCGGCATCGGCGCGCGCGTGCTGGCGCAGGGCGGCGAAGCAGATCGCCTCCACCAGCGCCCGGTCGCGCACGTCGTCGAGCGAATCGAGGTGCGCGGCGAGCTCGGCGCGCAGCGAATGTCCGCGGTGCAGCACCGCGTCGAGGATGCGCGCGGCCACCACGCGCGGCAGGCTGCCGGATGAAGTCTTCATCCCGGCATTGTCGCGCGATGCGGCGGCCCGGTGCGGGCGGCCATGCCAGACTGGCACGCCCCCGCCCTCGGCCGACCCGCCCATGCCCGACACGCCAGCCCCGCCGCCGGACGCCGCCACCGGCCGCGCCGACAGCTTCCGCACCGGCTTCGACGGCCGCCGCATGCGCGAGTACCGGGGCCTGCCGATCTACGCTGCCCCGGGCCTGCACGAGGCCGCCGCGGCGCTGCTGGGCGCCGCGGTCGCACCCGGTGCGCGGGTGCTGGAGTTCGGCGCCGGCAGCGGCGCGATGTCGCTGCGCCTGGACGACGCCGGCTACCGGGTTACCGCCAGCGACCTGTTCGCGGAGAGCTTCAAGCCCGCGCACGTGCCGTTCGTTGCGGCCGACCTCAACGGCCCGTTCGCGGCGCAGTGGCCGGAGGGCTTCGATGCGGTCATGGCGCTGGAGATCGTCGAGCACCTGGAGAACCCTCGGCACATGCTGCGGCAGATCCGCGAGCTGCTGCCGAAAGGCGGCCGGCTGGTGCTGTCGACGCCGAACATCGCCAACCCGGTCTCGCAGGCGCTGTTCCTGCGCCGCGGCGAGTTCCAGTGGTTCCGGGACGTGGATTACCGCGAGCAGGGCCACATCAGCCCGCAAAGCCCCTGGATGCTGGAAAAGGCCCTCGCGGAGGCCGGCTTCGCGATCCGCGGCGAGCGGGCGGTGTCCAACCCGTTCCGGCGCGTGCGCAAACTGGGCTGGGGCGTGCGCCTGCTGGCGCCGCTTTTCGCACTGCTGGGCGGCCTGCCCCGCGCGCGTCGGGGCGAGGTCTGGCTGGTCGAGGCCGAGGCCGTCTAGGGTCCGGGCGCGACGAGGTCGCGGCGGGCGTTGAGGTAGTCGGCCGCGGCGATCGCCTTGCCGCCGTCGCGCTGCAGCGTGCGGATGCGCAGCGCACCGGTGCCGCAGGCGACATCGATGCCGTCGCGACCGGCGGCCAGCACGGCGCCGGGGGGCGCGCCCGCCGGCGCATCCACGGCGACCGCGGCGTGGATGCGCACGCGCTCACCGGCCAGGGTGGCCTCGGCAACCGGCCAGGGGCTGAAGGCACGGACCTTGCGCGCCAGCGCGTCGGCCGGCTGCGACCAGTCCAGCTTCGCCTCCGCCTTGTCGAGCTTGTGGGCGTAGGTCACGCCCTGCTCGGGCTGCGGCCGCGGCACCGGGCGGATGCCGGCACGCAGCAGGCCGAGGCCGTCGGCCAGCACCTGGGCGCCGAGTTCAGCCAGCCGGTCGTGCAGCTGGCCGCCGGTCTCCTCCGCGCCGATGGCCAGCGACTGCGACAGCAGCACCGGGCCGGTATCCAGGCCCTTCTCCATCTTCATCAGGCAGACGCCGGTCTGTGCGTCGCCGGCCTCGATCGCGCGCTGGATCGGCGCGGCGCCGCGCCAGCGCGGCAGCAGCGAGGCGTGCACGTTCCAGCAGCCGTCTTCGGGGATATCGAGGATCTTCTGTGGCAGCAGCAGGCCGTAGGCCACCACCACCATGAGGTCGGGCCTGAGCGCACGCAGCGCATCACGCGCCACCTGCGTCTTCAGGCTTTCCGGCTGCAGCACGGGGATGCCGCGCGCCAGCGCCTCAAGCTTCACCGGCGAAGCCTGCAGCCCGCGGCCACGCCCCGCGGGGCGGTCCGGCTGGGTATAGACCGCCACCACTTCCGCCTTCGTGCAGGCAGCGCGCAGGGAAGCCACCGCGAACTCCGGCGTGCCCGCGAACACGATCCTCATCGGACGGCGCCCCTGCCGGGGCGATCAGTCGCCATGCCGGCGCAGCTTCTCGTATTTCTTCATCGCGCGGTCGCGCTTGAAGGGCGAGAGATGGTCGATGAACAGCGTGCCGTCCAGGTGGTCGATCTCGTGCTGCACGCAGGTGGCCAGAAGGCCGTCGACGGCCATGGTGAACGGCTTGCCGTAGCGGTCGAGCGCCTCGACTTCGATGCCGTCGGCGCGGGTGACGTCGGCGAAGATACCCGGGATCGACAGGCAGCCTTCCTGGTGCACGCGCAGTTCGGCCGAACGCTCGCGGATCACCGGGTTGATGAACACCAGCGGCTGGTCGCGGGTATCGGTGACGTCGAGCACCATGAAACGTTCGTGGACGTCGACCTGGGTTGCCGCCAGGCCGATGCCCGGGGCTTCGTACATGGTCTCGAACATGTCGTCGAGCAGGCGCTGGAAGGAAGGATCGGCAATGCCGGCCGCTTCGCGCTCGGCAGCGACCTTGCGCAGGTTCGGATGGGGGTGTTCGAGGATGCTGATCAGAGACATACAGGTGGGCGATAAAGGGAGGCCGCCGTCACAACCGTGCGGCACGGCTTGCAATTGTAGCGCCAGCAGGCTTGCGCCGGATCGGTTCCTGTAGGCATAGTGCGGCCGCTATACGGGGAAATCTCCAAGGGGAGCAAGTAGATGGCCGGCAAGCTTCAGCGCCTTTCTAATGCGCTACGCACGGGTATTGCGGTAGCGATGCTCACGGTGGCTACGTACGCGGCGGCCCAAGGCCTGCGCGGCGACCACCCGGATACTTATGTCGTCCAGCGTGGCGACACGCTGTGGGACATCTCGGGCCGCTTCCTCGAGAAGCCTTGGCTGTGGCCGGAAATCTGGCAGGCCAATCCGCAGATCGCCAATCCGCACCTGATCTATCCGGGTGACGTGATCAGCCTGGCCTACTTGAACCGCGTCGGCGTCAGCGTCACGCCGGGCCCGCGGACCGAGGCCGCGCCGATCAACGCCGTCCCGCTGTCCGAGATCGAGCCCTTCCTCAAGGACCTGAGCGTGGTCGACGCGTTCGACCACATGCCCTACGTGGTCGGCCTTGAAGAGGATCGGATGCGCGCCAGCCGCGGCCAGGTCGTCTACGTGCGCGGGCTTGGCGACGCATCGCCCGGCACCCGCTACGCGGTGCTGCGCCCGACCGTGCGCTACACCCACCTGCTGCGCGCCGGCATGTGCTGCGACACCTTCGGCCGTGACGAGCTCGACGCCACCGGTCGCCGCAGTATCGACTGGGGCCAGTACTGGGCCAACGTGGTCATGCCCGACAAGGGCCAGGAAGTGCTGGGCCACGAGCTGATGCGCGTGACCGCCGGCACCCTGACCCGCGGCGAAGTCGGCGGCATCCAGGCCAGCACCCTGCTGCTCGACGAGGAGGGCCGCGAGGTCCGCATCGGCGACCGCGTGGTTGCGGTGGACGCCCAGCCCTACGACCTGCAGTTCTTCCCGCACCCGCCGGCGGTCCAGACCGACTACGGCAAGGCGCGCGTGCTGGCGGTGACCGACATGCTCACCTCCGGCGGCCCGCGCGACGTTATCGCGCTGTCGGTCGGCGCCCGCGAAGGCGTGGACAACGGCACCGTGTTCTCGATCTGGCGCGAAGGCACCAACACCGTCGACCGCGTCGAGAAGGGCCTGGCCCGCGACGAGGCCACCGTGTTCTTCGAGAACAAGGTGCGCCTGCCCGACGAGTTCGCCGGCCACGTGATGGTGTTCCGCACCTTCGACAAGGTCAGCTACGGCCTGGTCATGGACAGCATCAAGCCCAGCCGCGTCGGCTACCACCTCAAGCATCCGGACGCGACCTACTGAGGCGCGGCCTTCCCTGACCTGTACACGCGACGGCGCCCGAGGGCGCCGTCGTCGTATCCGGGCAAGGCTGGGCCATGGACAGCGAAGACACTCTGGCATTGCTGCGCCTGCTGGCCGCAGGCGGCCGCAGCGCCCCCCGCCGCAGGCTGCTGGAAAGCCACGGCAGCCCCCGCGCGGCGCTAGGCTCCGGGCGCACCGCCTGGCGCGCCGCCGGCCTGGACACCGCCCAGCAGGGCGCCCTCTGCGCCCGCGACGGTGGCGAAGACCTGCTGCAACGCCTGCGTTGGCTCGATGCCGGACCCGGGCGCCGGCTCATCGGCGTGCAGGATCCGGACTATCCACCCCTGCTGCGCCGCCTGGACACCGCGCCGCTGGCGCTCTGGGTCGTGGGCGACGCCAACCTGCTCTGGCATCCGACGGTGGCCGTGGTCGGCAGCCGCGCGGCCAGCGCCGGCGGCCTGAGAAACGCCTACGACTTCGCCCGCGCCTTCGCCACGTCCGGCCTGTCGGTGTGCAGCGGCATGGCCGCCGGCATCGACACCGCCGCCCACGAGGGCGCGCTCGCGGCGCCAGCCGGCCGCACCGTGGCCGTGCTCGGCACCGCCATCGACCAGCCCTACCCGCGGCGCAACGCCGGCCTGTACCGGGACATCGCCCGCACCGGGGCGGTCGTCAGCGAGCTGCCTCCGGGCGCGGCGTACGGGCGCGGCGCGTTCCCCAGTCGCAACCGGATCCTGATGGGCCTCTCGCTCGGCGTGGTGGTGGTCGAGGCGGCCCTGCGTTCGGGAGCCGCCATCACCGCACGGCTGGCCGGAGAGGCCGGGCGCGAGGTGTTCGCCATCCCGGGCTCGATCCACAACCCCAAGGCCCGCGGCTGCCACCGCCTGATCCGCGACGGCGCCGCCCTCGTGGAATCACCGGCCGAAGTGGCGGAAGCACTGGCCCCGCTTGCGATCAGCCTCGGCGACGACTTGCGTGGACGCCTCCGCGTCCCCATTGATGGCGTCGGGAACAACGCCCGGGCGGCCGGCACTGCCGATCCGCCCGCAGGCTCCGACCACCAGCGCTTGTGGCATGCGCTGGGACACGACCCCACCGGTATGGATGAACTGGTCTCGCGCACCGCATTGACGGTTGCGGAGCTAGGAAGCATGCTGCTGCTCATGGAGCTGGAGGGTCGTGTCGCGGTCGAGCATGGCCGGTATTCCCGAAAGTCTCAGTAACGCGCCCCCGGGCGCAGGCCGGGGGTAATGAAAGAGAGCATCCTGGACGTCCTGCTCTACCTGTTCGAACACTATTTCACCGAAGACGCGGACCTCGCCCGCGACCGCGACTCCCTCCAGAGCGGCCTGCTCCAGGCCGGATTCAGCCCCGCGGAAACCAGCAAGGCCTTCGATTGGCTCGATGCGCTCGCCGCCCAGCGGCCCGCGGACGGCCCGTCGCGCGCCAACGGTCCCACGCGCCTGTTCTCGGCCCCGGAAGAGGCCAAGCTGGACGTGGAGTGCCGCGGCTTCCTGATGTTCCTCGAGCAGCACGGCGTGATCGACGCCGACCGCCGCGAACTGGTCGTCGACCGCGCCATGGCCCTCGACCAGGACGAACTCGACCTTGACGACCTCAAGTGGGTCGTCCTGATGGTCCTGTTCAACCAGCCCGGATCCGAAGCCGCCTACGCCTGGATGGAAACCCAGATGTTCGTGGACGAGCCCGAAACGGTGCACTGAGCCCCCCGTCGACGCCACCGACGGGGCGTTTGCATCGCGAAACCGCCACAATGGCGGGGTTCCGGCCGCGAGCCGGCAATCCAGAAGACCACCGCGGCCCACGGCCGCGGCACGATCCTGCCCCGGGGGAAGCAGATGCAAGTCATGACGGTGGACGAAGACGATGACGGCAGCTGCCGCATCGAGCTGGAACTTGGCGGCACCGGCAGCGCGGACATGGACGGGGGCCGGGTCTGGTGGCAGCTGGAGCCCGGCTCCGCCCGGTGGACCTGCTCGTCCAGCATCGACGACCGCTGGCTTCCGCCGGAGTGCCGCGGCTGAACGCATTCGGCCCACGTCGCGCTTGACAGTGCCATCGCGGCCGTGATTCCACTATAAAGAGCAGCATCGAACGCCCGGGGCACCTGTCCCGGGCGTCGGCGTCTACATCACCCCACATCAAGGCGCGGCGCCCGCCGTCCCCGGAACCCCAGCCGCAATGGCCAAAAACCTCCTCATTGTCGAGTCGCCCGCCAAGGCCAAGACGATCAACAAGTACCTCGGCAAGGATTTCCAGGTGCTGGCCTCGTACGGCCACGTCCGCGACCTGGTGCCAAAAGAGGGTGCGGTCGATCCCGAAAACGGCTTCCGGATGCGCTACGACCTGATCGACAAGAACGAGAAGCACGTCGAGGCAATCGCCAAGGCGGCGAAGGCGGCGGACGGCATCTACCTCGCGACCGACCCGGACCGCGAGGGCGAGGCGATCAGCTGGCATATCGCGGAGATCCTGAAGGAACGCGGCCTGCTCGAGGGCAAGGAGCTGCAGCGGGTGGTGTTCACCGAGATCACGCCGCGCGCGATCAAGGAAGCAATGCTGACGCCACGCGCGATCGCCGCCGACCTTGTCGATGCGCAGCAGGCGCGCCGCGCGCTGGACTACCTGGTCGGCTTCAACCTGTCGCCGGTGCTGTGGCGCAAGGTGCAGCGCGGCCTGTCCGCCGGCCGCGTGCAGTCGCCGGCGCTGCGCATGATCGTGGAGCGCGAGGAAGAGATCGAGGCCTTCATCGCCCGCGAGTACTGGTCGATCGAAGCCGAATGCGCGCACCCGACGCAGGCCTTCAGCGCCAAGCTCACCAGGCTCGACGGCAAGAAGTTCGAGCAGTTCACCGTCACCGATGGCGACACCGCCGAGGACGCGCGCAGCCGCATCGTGGCCGCGGCGCAGGGCGCGCTGCACGTCACCGATGTCGCCAGCAAGGAGCGCAAGCGCCGCCCGGCGCCGCCCTTCACCACCTCGACCCTGCAGCAGGAAGCCTCGCGCAAGCTCGGCTTCACCACCCGCCGCACCATGCAGGTGGCGCAGAAGCTGTACGAGGGCGTCGCAATCGGCGAGGAAGGCGCGGTCGGCCTGATCAGCTACATGCGTACCGACTCGGTCAGCCTGTCGGCCGAGGCGCTGGGCGAGATCCGCGACGTGATCGCGCGTGACTTCGGCACCGGTGCGCTGCCCGACAAGCCCAATTTCTACCAGACCAAGGCCAAGAACGCGCAGGAGGCCCACGAGGCCGTGCGCCCGACGTCCGCACTGCGCACGCCGACCCAGGTGGCGCGCTTCCTGTCCGACGACGAACGCCGTCTGTACGAACTGGTCTGGAAGCGCGCGGTGGCCTCGCAGATGGTGCCGGCGATCCTCAACACCGTGTCGGTCGACCTGGCCGCCGGCAGCGAGCACACCTTCCGCGCCAGCGGCACCACCGTGGTCGACCCCGGCTTCCTGGCCGTGTACGAGGAAGGCAAGGACAACAAGGGCAAGGACGACGACGACGAAGGCCGCAAGCTCCCGGCGATGAAGCCCGGCGACCGCGTGCCGCTCGACCGTATCCACGCCGACCAGCACTTCACCCAGCCGCCGCCGCGCTTCACCGAAGCGTCGCTGGTGAAGACGCTGGAGGAGTACGGCATCGGCCGGCCGTCCACCTACGCTTCGATCATCCAGACCCTGCAGTTCCGCAAGTACGTCGAAATGGAAGGCCGCGCCTTCCGCCCCAGCGACGTCGGCCGCGCGGTGTCCAACTTCCTGAGCAGCCACTTCACCCGCTACGTCGACTACGACTTCACCGCGAAGCTTGAGGACGAGCTCGACGCGGTGTCGCGCGGCGAGGAAGAGTGGGTGCCGCTGATGGAGAAGTTCTGGGGTCCGTTCAAGGAACTGGTGGACGAGAAGACCGAGAGCGTCGACCGCAGCCAGGCCACCGGCGCGCGCGAGCTCGGCACCGATCCCAAGACCGGCAAGCCGGTCAGCGTGCGCCTGGGCCGCTACGGACCCTACGCCGCGATCGGCAGCATGGCCGAGGGCGAAGAGGAGAAGCCGCGCTTCGCCTCGCTGCGCCCGGGCCAGAGCATGCACACCATCACGCTCGAGGCCGCGATCGACCTGTTCCGCCTGCCGCGCACCCTCGGCCAGGACAAGGAAGAGGAAGTGAGCGTTGGCGTTGGCCGCTTCGGGCCCTTCGCCAAGCGCGGCAGCGTGTATGCCTCGCTCAAGAAGGAGGACGACCCGTACACGATCGACCTCGCGCGCGCGGTGTTCCTGATCGAGGAAAAGGAAGAGATCGCGCGCAACCGCATCATCAAGGCCTTCCCCGACAGCGACATCCAGGTGCTCAACGGCCGCTACGGGCCCTACATCAGCGACGGCAAGCTCAACGGCAAGATCCCCAAGGATCGCGAGCCCGCTTCGCTGACCTTCGAAGAGGTCGTGACGCTGCTGGAAGAAACCGGCAAGCCCGCGCGTGGCCGCTTCGGCAAGAAGGCCGCTGCGAAGAAGGTGCCGGCGAAGAAGGCTGCGGTGAAGAAGACCACGACGAAGAAGGCCGCCAAGAAGAAGGTCGCGAAGAAGACGACATCCACCGCGGCGAAGAAGGCCACGGCCACGAAGACCGCGGCGAAGAAAACCGTCGCAAAGAAGGCCGTCGCGAAGAAGGCTCCGGCGAAGAAGGCCGCGGCAGCGGACGACGCCGCCCCCTTCTGACCCCGGGATGGACGGGGTGCAGCTGCAGAAGGTCATTGACGCGCTCCGCGAAGGGGCGGTGGTCGCGTACCCCACCGAAGCCGTGTGGGGCCTGGGCTGCGATCCCTTCCACGAAGCCGCGGTGCTGCGCCTGCTGGCGCTCAAGCAGCGCGCCGTGGGCAAAGGCCTGCTGCTGGTCGCGGCGGACGTGGCCCAGTTCGAGGGCCTGGTCGATTGGGGCGCGTTGCCGGCCGCACGCCGCGACGCCGTGCTTGCATCCTGGCCCGGCGCCAACACCTGGGTGCTGCCGGCCACCCCGCGCGTGCCGCGCTGGATCACCGGCGCCCATGACGGCGTTGCGGTGCGGGTCAGCGCGCATCCGCTGGTCGCCGCGCTGTGCCGCGGTTTCGGCGGAGCGCTGGTGTCGACGAGCGCGAACGCCACCGGCCAGCCCCCTGCCCGCAGCGAAGCCGATCTTGCTCCCCCACTGCGCGCCGCCGTCGACGCCGTACTCCCCGGTGCCACCGGCGGCCTGGAGCGTCCGACCCCGATCCGCGACGCCCGGACCGGAGTCGCGCTGCGGGAGTGAGGGCTTTCGTCCCGGTACCGCTGCGCGCAAGATGGGCGCATGAGGACCGTGTCCGCACGCATCGCCGCGACCATCCTGCTGCCGGCCTGCCTGGTCGCCGCAGCGGCGGGCGCCGCCGGGCAGGACGCGGGCGACATCACGATCTACCGCTGCACGGCCGCCGACGGCCAGATGGTGATCGGCAACGTGCCTTGCACTGGCGACGCGCAGCAGCAAATGCGCAACATGGTGCGCCCGGTGGATGGCGAGCCTGCGCCGGCACCGTTGGCCGCTCCATCGGCGCCCGTGCCCGAGTCCCCGCCGACCGTTCAATACGTGGTCGCGCAGCCCCCGCAGCCCCTGTACGAGTGCGTGCGCCCGGACGGCAGCGCGTACGAAAGCGACAGCGGTGACGGCGAATCACGCTGGGTGCCGCTGTGGACCATGGGCTACCCCATGGGAATCGGCGCCGGGCCCCGCGGCCACGGCGGCCGCGGCGACATCGGCAGCCGCGGCCGGACCGGCAGCGCCGGCAGCGGCCTGAGCGCACCACCGGTCAGCCGCATCAGCACTCCACCGGATCCGCCGCGACCCGAGCCGGGCAATGCCGGCCCGCGCCCGCGCCCGCCCCATGGCGGCCAAGCCTGGCCCGGCGGTCCCGGCACCTGGGAACGCGACCAGTGCCATGCGCTGCCGCCGGCCGAAACCTGCGCGCGCCTCGGCGACCGCCTCGACGACATCCGCCGCCGCTTCTTCAACGCCCAGCAGCGCGAGCGCGATACCCTGCGCATCGAGGAGCGTGGCCTCAACGCCCGCATCGCCCGCGACTGCAGGATGTATTGATGCTTGGATCCACCCGACCCCGCCTTCGCCTGGCGGCAGCCCACGTTGCCGACCTTGCCCTCGCCGTCACCCTTGCCGTTCCCCTTGCCTTCGCCATCCCCGCGATCGCCGCGGCGTCCCAGGTCGTGATCTACCGCTGCACCGACGCCAGCGGCTCGCTGACCGTGCAGAACGACGAACCCTGCCCCGCCGGCAGCCGGGAGGAGCGCACGGTGATCGAGCCGCCGCCGCCGATGCCGGTCTACGTGCCGCAGGCGCCGCCACCGGGGGCACCTGCACCCGCACCCGCGGCAGAGCCCGAGCCCGACGGCCCGCCGAGGCCCGACGCACCGCAACCCGCGCGCATCGCCGACGCCGACCGCCTGCCACCGCCGCCGATCTACCGCTGCCATACGCCCGGCAACGACCGCTACGTGAGCGAATCCTCCGAGCCGCAGCCGCGCTGCGTCCCGATGCAGACCGTGGGCATCAACGGCGACCCGGGCCTTGCCGCCGGCGCCGCCTGCGAATGGCAGTACGACCGCTGCGAACGCATCCCCGATGGCGAAGCCTGCGACGGCTGGCGCCAGCGCGGACGCGAGATCGAGTCCGGCTGGCGCTATGCCCGCGGCGACGCAAAGAGCCCGCTGCAGGAGGAGTTCGCGCGGGTATCCACCATCCTCAGCGACACCAGCTGCGGCCTCCCCTAGCGCGCGCCGTCAGTCCACCGCGCGGGTCTGGAAGCTGCCCTCGACCGTGACCGAGGCGGTGCCGGCGCGCTCTCGCGCCGAGAACGCGTAGCGACCCGTCAACGCGTCGCCCGAAGCGGAGGAAATCACCAGCTCGCCGTCCTCGATGGCGTAATCGACCGGGCCCGGATGGATCTCGATGTTGCCGTCGAAGTCGTCATCGTCGCCAAGCGCGTAGGTTCCGGGCGCTGGAGACGCGGTGTCATCGCGCGCAAGCGAGATCACGACCGGGCCGGATCCGCCGCCCGGCTGGCCGGAAAAACCGAGGTGGTAGCGGCCATACCTGGCACCGGACATGGCGTTCGCGCCTTCCAGCGCCAGCTCCCGATCGCCGGTCACCGTGGCCTGGAAGCCGGGCTCCGCTGCTCCGCCGGGTGCGGGTGCCACGGTCGCCGCCGGCGCGGTGCCGTCGGATGATCCGGCAGCGGCGCCATCGGCCGGTGCCGCACCGCAGGCGACGAGCAGGCTGCAGAATCCCGCCACGGCCAGCGCGCGTCCGAAGCGGCGGCTCGCATCCGTACGGGTCCGATGCATGTGTTTCATTCCGGTCTCCATCAGGGGCTGTCCGCAGGCGTCACGCTGATCGTCTCGCGGGCAAGTACCGTTCCTTTCTGCTTCTGCACATAGCGCACTTCATACGTCCCCGCAGTCGCCGGCATCCGCAGTTGCAAGGGGCTTCCATCGCGGGTGTAGGTGTAGCTCTCGTATGAGTTGCCAGCTGCAGCCGGCTTGGCCACGGAAATGTAGTCCCCGGAATAGTCGGGACCCGTCCAGGCCACCGTGACCCTCGAACCGGCCGTGGCGGTCGCGGGGACCTCCTGGAGGCTCGCCGTGACGGGGGTGATGGTGATCGTCTCGCGCGCCATCACCTTGCGCTTCTGCTTCTGGATATAACGCACCTCATACGTCCCGGCCACGGCCGGCATCAGCAGCTGCAGCGGACTTCCCTCGCGGGTGTAGGTATAGCTTTCGTAGGCCTCGCCGCCCACGTCGGGCTTGGCCACAGAGATGAAGTCGCCGGAATAGTCGGGGCCGGTCCAGGCCATCGTCAACGTGGACCCGGCCGCTGCGGTCGCGGGGATCTCCACGCTCGCGTCGACCGCGGTGATGGTGATCGCCTCCCGCGCCAGCACCTTCCGTCCCTGGGCCTGGATATAGCGCACCTCATAGGTCCCGGCATCCGCCGGCATCAGCAGCCCCAGCGGGTTTCCATCGCGGGTATAGGTGTAGTTCTCGTAGGACTCGCCGCGCACCTCGGGCTTGGCCACCGAAATGAAATCGCCTGAATAGTCCGGGCCGGTCCACGCCATCGTCAGCGTGGAGCCCGCTTCCGCAGTCGCGGGGATCTCCACGCTCGCCGTGGTATCGGTGACGGTAATCGTTTCACGCACCAGCACCTTGCGCCCGCTGTCCAGGATGTAGCGCACCTCATACGTGCCCGGGTCCTTCGGCAACAGCAGCTGCAGGGGGTTTCCCTTCTTCGTGTAGGTGTAGTTCTCGTATGCATGACCGGCTGCGTCGGGCCTGGCCACCGAGATGAAGTCGCCAGGCTGGTCCGGGCCGGTCCAGGCCACGCGCACCGTGGCCCCGGCCGCCCCGGTCGCTGGCGCGTCGATGCTGGCGTCCAGCTTGACGATGATCGGCAGTTCCAGGCTGGAGCCGGTGATCTGGCCTTCCGCGCTCGCACCGTCGGATGCGCGCTGCACGCTGACGTCATGCACGCCGCGGGGCAGCTTCACCTTGATGGCGCCGGCATCGGCTTCCTCGTGGAGGATCTCGCCGGTCGCACCATGGCGGACGGTCCACGCCAGGCCCTGCCGGATGGTCGGTCCCTTCTCCTGGTCGGTCGCCGACAGGCTGATTTCCACGGTTGCGACGGGCTTCGGTTCGGCTGCCGGCACCGGCTTTGCCGCGGCCGCGGCCTGCACGGCACTGATCTGATCAAGCGCCGCGCGCAGCTCGTCGGCATCGTCGGCGACGAAGAAGCGGCCGCCGGTGGCTTCGGCAATGCAGCTCAGCTCACCTTTCGCGCCGGCCTCTTCCGCGCCCAGGCCGAAACCAACGGTGTGCACGGTCAGGCCGATGCCCATCTTCTTGAGGTTGGCCGCGGCCTGGCAGGGGTCCTTGTGGCAGGTCTCCTGGCCGTCGGAAACCAGGATCACCGTGGCTTGGTTCTCGGTGGACTTCAGGACGTCTGCCGCATGTTCGACGGCCGCGGTCATCGGGGTCATGCCGACCGGATTGACGCCCGCAATGGCCTTGCCGATCGCATCACGGTCGGTGCCCACGGGAACCAGCGTCTGGATGTCGCTGCAGTCGCCCTTCCGGTTATGTCCGTAGGCCACCAGCCCCAGGCGCCGCTCGGGTGGCAGGTCGTCCAACAGCCCCTGCACGACTTCGCGGGCGATGGTGATCTTGGGCACGCCATCGATCTGTCCCCACATCGAACCGGAGGCATCGAACACCAGGACGGTGTCGTTTGCCACGGCTTGCCGGGTCTGGGCACCGGCCACCGGAGTGGCGAGGCCGACGACGAGTGCGAGCGTCAGGTGTCGAAGCATGATGGTTTCCCTGTCTTTTCGTTTGATGGACGACACCGCCATGGACGGCACATGCCTGCGCGTGACCCGGCAGGCATGACGGCGCATCCAGCAGTACACGATCCCGGGCACGGAAAGCGGACATCCGGCGGACATCGCAACAGCGGCATCCGGCGGGCTTGCGCTCAAGCGCGGCGAGGCGCGGCGAGGCGCGCCGGAGGCGACGCCCGGTTCGTGTTCGACAACACCGCGCACGGACACGCGGCCGCGAACGCCGCGGCATTCCAGGACGTGCTGCGGTTCTAGAACCCGTAGCGCAGGAAGCCGCCGTCCACCGCGATGCACTCGCCGGTGACGTATGACGACGCCGGCAGGCACAGGAAGGCCACCGCGGCGGCCACTTCTTCGGGTTCACCGATGCGACCCATCGGCGTGCGCATCAGCACGTCGTCCAGGTAGTCGGGATCGGCAAGGCTGGGGGAGGTGCGGCGGGTGCGGATGTACCAGGGCGCCACGCAGTTCACGCGCACGCCGTCCTCGGCCCATTCGCAGGCCAGGTTGCGGGTCATCTGGTGCATCGCGGCCTTGCTCATTCCGTAGGGCGCGCCGGTGCGCACGTGGGTCACGCCGGACACGCTGCCGACGTTGACGATGCAGCTGGCCGCATGCTGCGCCAGCAGCGGGTGCGCGTAACGCGACAGCTCGAAGGCGCTGAACAGGTTGACCTCGAAGATCTCGCGCCACTCGTCCTCGGTGTAGTCGATCGCGGCCTTGCCCAGGTTGCCGCCGGCGTTGTTGACCAGGATGTTGAGGCCTTCGCCCTGGTCCTCGACCCAGTCCAGCAGCTCGCGGCGCTGCTCGTCGTCGGCGACGTCGGAGATCAGCGCGCGCACGTCGCCGTCCGGGTGCAGCTCGAGCAGCTCCTCGCGCGCCGATTCCAGCGCATCGCCGTCGCGCGCGGCGATCAGCACGCGCGCGCCGAAGCCCAGCAGTTCGGAGGCGATCGCCCGGCCGATGCCGGCGCTGCCGCCGGTGACCAGGGCCAGCTGTCCATCCAGGCGCCAGCGCGACCGGGCCATGTCGCTCACGGCATGCAGAAGCAGTGGGCCACGGCCTTCACCGGCTGGCCGCCGCGCGCCATGACCTGTTCGATGAAGCGCAGCTCGGCGACGAGTTCGGGCGCCACCCTGGCCAGCAGGCCCTGCGCCAGGCCGCTGCGGACCAGCACGCCGGCACCGACGCGGGTCTCGGCCATGCCGGCGACGAAGTTCTCGAATGGCGTCATCGGCTTCTCGATGTAGTTCACGCCCCAGCCGTCCTCGCCCAGCTCCGCGCGGGACGCGGCATTGGCCAGCGCATCGCGCAGGCCACCGAATTCGTCGACCAGCCCGCGCTCCTTGGCCTGCGCGCCGCTCCACACCCGGCCGCGTGCCACGGCGTCGATCTGTTCCACGCTGCGCTCGCGCGCGGTCGCCACCTTGCCGATGAAGTCGCGGTAGCCCTTGTCGATCACGCTCTGGATCACCGTGCCTACTTCGGGCTGCAGCGGACGCGTCGGATCGAAGGCGCCGGCGAAGCGCGTGGTGCCGACGCCGTCGGTGCGCACGCCGATCTTCTCGAGCGTGCGCGGGATGGTCGGGAACATGCCGAAGATGCCGATCGAGCCGGTGATGGTGGACGGATCGGCGTAGATCGCGTCGGCGTCCATGCTGATCCAGTAGCCGCCGGACGCGGCCATGTCACCCATCGATACCACGACGGGCTTTCCGGCCTGCTTCAGCGCCACCACTTCGCGGCGGATCTGCTCGGAGGCGAAGACCTCGCCGCCCGGCGAGTCCACGCGCAGCACCACGGCCTTGACCTTGTCGTCGTCACGCGCGGCGCGCAGCAGGGCCGAGGTGGACTCGCCGCCGACGCTGCCCGGGTTCTGCTTGCCGCCCATGATCGCGCCTTCGGCGACCACCACTGCGACCTGCGGCCGGGCGTCGGCCACGGCCATCGGGCTGGTGACGTGCTTGAGGTAGGCGTCGTAGGCGATCTCGCGCACGCCGCTGTCGTTGTCATCGTCGGACTCGCCGCGCTCGGCCAGCAGCTGCTGCACTTCCTCGAGCGTCTTGAGGCCGTCGACCAGCTTCTGGTCCACCGCCAGCTTCGCCAGGTCGCCACCGGCGGCCTGCACGCCCTGCGGCAGGTTGTCCACGCCGGCCGCGAGGGCCGCGGGGTCGATCCCGCGCGCGGTCGCGATGTCGCCGATGAAGCGCTGCCAGATGTCGTTCATCCAGTACAGGTCGGCTTCCTTGGCCTCGGGCGAGGCCTGGTCGAGCACGTAGGGCTCGGCCGCGGACTTGAACTCGCCGACCTTGAACAGGTGGATGTCGACGCCGAGCTTTTCCTGCAGGCCTTCGCGGTAGTACTGGCGATAGCGGCCCAGTCCCTCGAGCACCAGGCCGCCGTAGGGATCCATGTAGACCTCGTCGGCCTGCGCCGCCAGCAGGTACTGCGCCTGGCCGAAGTAGTCGCCGTAGGCGACGACCTCCTTGCCGGCCTCGCGCAGCGTGCCGATCGCATCGGCGAGCTCGCGCATCGACGCATAGCCGGAGAACGCCATGCGGTCGGTGCGCAGCAGCACGCGCTCGATGCGCGTGTCGCCGGCGGCCTTCTCGATCACCTGCAGCAGGTCGCGCAGGCGCACCTCCGGCGTGTCCTGTCCGGTCATCTTGCCGACCGCACGGCCGACCGGATCGACGCTGAACTGTTCGACCAGGGCACCCTCGGGCGCGATCACGAGCGTGGTGCGGTCAAGCAGCGGCTTGGCGCGCCCGGTGCTGAATATCGCCACCAGAACGAGCAGCACCAGCAGCAGGAACAGCAGGTTGAACACCAGGCGACGAGTGAAATTGAGCGCATCCCAGGCACCCACGATCACGCGGACGATGGGGCCGCGTCGACGCGGCGCGGTGGAGGGCAGTGCTGACATGGCGGACAACCGAGGAGGCAATGCCTCCAGTATCGCCGCTGGCGCCGGGCGGCGTCACCCGCCATCGGTCACTGTGCTTCGGGGTCCGCCGCCAGGCGGGGCTGGTCAGCCGGCGTGCCGCCGGGGCAGCAGGCCACTGCTGTGCATGAAGCGCCAGGCCATCAGTACCGCGGCGACCGACAGTCCGGCGATCAGGCCGATCCACATCCCGCGCGGGCCCATGCCCAGCCCGAGCCCGAGCCCGGCGCCGACCACCATGCCCACGCCCCAGTAGGCGAACGCCGCCAACAGCATCGGCACGCGCGTGTCCTTCAGTCCGCGCAGCGCGCCGGCCGACAGCACCTGGACGCCATCGGGAAACTGGAACGCCGCCGCGAACAGAAGCAGCGAGGCGGCCAGCCCCGCCACCGCTTCATCGGCGGTGTAGACCGCGGCGATCGCGTCGTGGCCCAGCACCAGCACCAGCGCCGACAGCGCCTGGGTGCCCAGGACCAGGGCCAGGCCCGCGAGCATCGTCCGGCGCACGCCCTCGCGACCTCCGCCGCTGCCCAGGACGTGGCCGACGCGCACCGTGGTGGCCTCGGCCACGCCAAAGGGGATCATGAAACACAGGCTGGCGACGTTCATCGCGATCTGGTGCGCGGCGGCCTCGAACTGGCCCAGCCGGCCGATCAGCAGCGCGGTGACGATGAACAGCCCGCCTTCCATCGCCACCGTCACTCCGATCGGAAGGCCGGTGCGCAGCAGTTCAGTGATCGGCTCCCGTCGTGGCGGGTCGAAGGATGCGAACAGCCCCAGTGCGGCGAAGCGCTTCGCACGCGCGAGGTAGGCGGCGAACGCGATCGCCTGCGCCCACATCATCACCGACGACGCCAGGCCAAGGCCCGCGGCGCCCATCTCCGGCAGCCCGAAGGCGCCGAAGGCGAACACATAGCCCAGCGGCACAAGCAGCAGCAGCCCGCCGAAGCCGAGCAGCATGGTCGGCAGCGTCCAGTGCAGGCCGTCGCTCAAATAGCGCATCGCGTAGTACAGGGTCAGCGCCGGCACCCCCCAGCGGATGCCGTGCAGGAAGTCGCGGGCACCCGCACGGATGTCTTCGGCGATGCCCATCGGCGCCAGCAGCAGCGGCGCGAGGCTGAGGAACGCGAACAGCAGCACGCCAAGCGCGAGCGCCAGCCACAGCGACTGCCGGAACAGCGCTGCGATGGCGTCGCGGCGACCGGAGCCGTCGAGCTGCGAAACCGCCGGCGGCAGTGCCATCAACGTGCCCATCGGCACCATCATCGGCAGCCAGAACACGGCCGTGCCCACGGACACCGCGGCCAAGGTGGCGGTGCCGTGGCGACCGGCGATCACGCTGTCGACAAAACCGATCAGCCCGGTCGAAAGATGCCCGGCCACCAGCGGCAGGGCGAGCACGGCGGTCGCGCGCAGGTCGCTGGCGAAGCCCGGGACGGGGGCGTCGCGCAGCCTGCCCGGTGCGGGGTTCATTGGACCGGTGCCACCTTGCGCCGCAGCCAGCGTCCGCGCTGGGCCGGCGGCGTTGCAAGCAGCTCGATGCGCAGCTCGGCGCGGGCCTGCGGCGGGGTGCGCACGGCAAGCACGACGAGATCGGCGCGCGCCTGCGGGTCAAGGCCGCGCAGGGCCTCGAGCAGCGCGGTGCGTGCATCCAGCGGCACCTGGGCAAGCAGCGGATGCAACTGGGGGTAGTCGGCACCGAGGTCCGGGCCGAGCAGCCAACCACGGCGGACGCTGGCGTCGAGCGCGTCGAAGCGGGCGCGCAGCGCGGCCTGCTCGTCCGGTGCTCGCAGTGCGTGGCGCGCCGCGACCCCACGCAGTGACTCGCGCTCCGCTGCGGAGAGATCGCGCCAGGCCAGCCAGCGTTCGCGGCGCTCGCCGCGCTCTTCGTGCGGCAGTGCGTCCCAAAGCTCGCGACGCTGGGCAAGCTGCGCAAGCGCCGCGGGGTCGAGCGCGCCCAGGCGCTCTTCCACCGGTCGCCCGGATCGTTCCGCGGAACCCTGGCTCGCCGCCGCGGTGCCGTAGGGCTCGGAGTCCGCATCGGCTTCGCCCTCGGCCAGCATCCAGGCATGGAAGGCCGGATCGGCAGCGGCCGGGCCGGCTTCGGCATCGGCATCGGCATCGGCATCGAGCAGCAGGGCCAGGTCCGGGTGCAGCGCCAGCGCGTCCTGTTCCGGGTAGCGGCCGGCCGGTGCTTCGGCCTCGGGGAGTGCTTCGACCAGGATGCCATCCGGTGCCTGGGCCAGGCCCGCGGGAAGGCTGTCGAAGCGGACGAAGGTCGCGGCCAGGCCCAGCACGGTGAGGATCGCCACCGCCCACAGCGCTGTACGCAGGCCGCGGCTGGCGGAGCTGCGCGTTCCGGCGTCACCACCATGATCCGGTGCCCCGCGCGGCGCCGCGGCGGGACTCGTCGACGGCGCCGACTGCACCTGCGGCTGCGCACGCAGCATGCCCTGCATGGCCCGGCCCAGCGCCTGCCAGGCCTCGACGTCGGCGCTGCCATCGGCGTTTCGGGGAAGCGCGCGCTGCAGTCCCAGGCGATAGGTCGGTCGCGCGATGCCGAGGACGATCGCGGCGTCGGACTCGGCCAGCCCTGCAACCAGGCGCAGCAGCAGGGCCGCGCGCGGACCGTGGCCGATCCGGGCCAGCCATTCGAAATCGGACTCCCAGCGCGGATCCGGCGGCGGCCTGCGCATCGCCGGTGCCGCCAGCAGGAGTGACCAGAAGCGACGCGGCCATTCCCCGAACGGCGTCCGTCCCGCCTCGCGGGCGAACCGCTCCAGTGCCCAGGCCAGGGCCTCGTCGCCGGCCTCCCCGGAGCCCGCAAGCAGTGATGCGAAGGCGTGGCCGCGTCGCTCGACGCCGCGCAGGAACGCCCGCAACGCAGTGGGC
Source organism: Luteimonas sp. A537 (assembly GCF_054052065.1). NCBI lineage: Bacteria > Pseudomonadati > Pseudomonadota > Gammaproteobacteria > Lysobacterales > Lysobacteraceae > Luteimonas > Luteimonas renzhihongae. The sequence goes on along the minus strand of NZ_JBSVRH010000003.1, from coordinate 281,549 downwards.
GCGGCGAGGTCGGCGGGGTCGGAAGGGCGTGGTGGGGTCATGGGGACAGGCGCGTGGAGGGCGCCATTCTAGCCGCGGCGGCGGCGGCGACTGGCCCTTGACGGAGCGCACAGTTTGCGCTTCGACCCGGACACCGGGCCGTTTCGGGCTGCAAAAGGTTGTTCACAGCGGTCACGCAAATGTCATTGACGGGTCCTTCACGGCAACGTGGAGCATTGCGACAGTCATGTTTCACGGCCAAGTGGCTGTATCCATTGACTTTTCAGCGAATGGCGCTTTTTTAGCCAACGCTCCCTGAACGTTGTTCCCACGCCGTTTGGGGGGTCCGGCACAGGGACCATGCACAGACTTATCCACAGCTTGTGTGGATAAACAAAATTCCTTTACCCGCCCGGGACTTGCAGCCGAATCGTAGTTTGCAAGGCAACATTGGCTCGCAAGCGGCGTGGGTAGCGGAGAGGCGACTCGCTAGACTGCCGCAATGCCCGCAAACGTCCTGCGCGTCGCCCTGCCGCTGCCGATGCCGCGGCTGTTCGACTACCTTGCTCCCGGTGCCACCAGCGCCTCCACGGGGGATGTCGGCAGGCGCGTCCGGGTTCCCTTCGGCCCGCGCGAACTCGTGGGCGTGGTGGCGGCCACCGGCGCGGCCGCCGCAGGCGCACCGGTGCTGCGTGAGGCGTTGGCCTGGCTTGATCCCGAGCCCCTGCTCCATGGCGAACTGCTGGCCACCACCCGATGGCTGGCGCGCTACCTGCACGCGCCCCTGGGCGAGGTCCTGGCCACCGCCCTGCCCGCGGCGCTGCGCCGCGGCGGCCCGGTGCCCGAGACCGTCGTCTGGGGCCGGGCGCTGACGCCGGCCGGCGTCGCGGCGATCGGAGACCTGAGGAGCGGCGGGCGCCCGCGGCGCCTGGCCGAGGCGCTGCGCGACGGCGTGGTCGCCGAAGACCTGCTGGATGACGCCATCGAAGGCTGGCGCACCGCGGCGCGCAGCCTGGAGGCCCGCGGCCTGCTTGAACGGACGGCCATCACCGGCCCCCCGGCGGCGGCGGCTACCGGCGGACCCGTGCACACGCCCAACGCGGAGCAGGCCGCGGCCCTGGAATCGCTGCGCGCCGCCCGGGGCTTCGCATCGGTATTGCTCGAAGGCGTGACCGGCAGCGGCAAGACCGAGGTCTACCTACAGGCCATCGCCGAACGCTGCCTGGCCCACGGCCGCCAGGCGCTGGTGCTGGTGCCGGAGATCGGCCTGACCCCGCAGATGCTGGCGCGCTTCCGCGCACGCCTGGGGGTGCCGGTGCATGCGCTGCATTCCGGACTCGCGGACGGCGAACGCGCGCGCGCCTGGGCCGCGGCATGGCGCGGCGAGGCGCAGGTGATCGTGGGCACGCGCTCGGCCGTCTTCGCGCCGCTGCCAAACGCCGGGCTGATCGTGGTCGACGAAGAGCACGACGGCAGCTACAAGCAGCAGGACGGCATCCGCTACCACGCCCGCGACGTCGCCCTGGTGCGCGGCAAGGCCCTGGACGTGCCGGTGCTTCTGGGCAGCGCGACGCCGTCGCTTGAAACCCTGCACAACGCGCGCGCCGGCCGCCATGCCCACCTCCGGCTGCGCCAGCGCGCGGGCGAAGCCCGGCCGCCTCGGGTGCGCGTGCATGACGTCCGCAAGCGGCCCCTGCACGCCGGGCTGTCCGACGAACTCCTGGCCGCGACCCGCCGCGCCCTCGACGCCGGCGGCCAGGTGCTGGTGTTCAAGAACCGGCGCGGCTATGCGCCGGTGCTGCTCTGCCACGACTGCGGCTGGAGCGCGGCCTGCCCGCGCTGCAGCACGCCCGAACGCGCGATCCCGATGACCGTGCACTCGGGCGGCCGCCGCCTGCAGTGCCACCACTGCGGCTCGCGGCGGCCGGTGCCGATGGCCTGCCCCGACTGCGCGGGCCTTGCGCTGCAGCCGCAGGGCGTGGGCACCGAACGCATCGAAGAACTGCTGGCCGCGCGCTTCGGCGACGTGCCGGTGCTGCGTATCGACAGCGCCAGCACCCGCCGCCGCGACGGCCTGGCGCGCGAGCTGGCGAAGCTCGAGGACGGCCCCGGGATCCTCGTCGGCACGCAGATGCTGGCCAAGGGCCACGACCTGCCGAAGCTGGTGCTGGTGTGCGTGGTCGGGATCGACGAAGGCCTGTTCTCGGCCGACTTCCGCGCCAGCGAGAAGCTGGCCCAGCTGCTGATCCAGGTCTCGGGCCGCGCCGGCCGCGCCGAACGCCCCGGCGAGGTGCTGCTGCAGACGCACCATCCCGAGCACCCGTTGCTGGACGTGCTGGTCAACGGCGGATACCGCGCCTTTGCCGACGCCGAACTGGCGCAGCGCGCCGCCGCGGGCTTCCCGCCGTTCGCGCACATGGCGCTGCTGCGCGCCGAAGCCCAGCAGGCAGGGCTGCCGGACACGTTCCTGCAGGCGGCGGCTGAAGCCTTCCAGCAGGCGCGCACCGCGCTGCCACCTGCGCAGGCGCGGACGCTGCTGGTCGCCGGCCCGATCCCGGCGCCGATGCCGCGCCGCGCCGGCATGCACCGCGCCCAGCTGCTGCTGTCATCGCCCGGGCGGCCGGCGCTGCACGCGGTGCTCGATGCCGTGATCGCGGGCCTGCACGCGCGGCCGGAAGCACGCCGCGTCCGCTGGTCGCTCGACGTGGACCCCACCGACCTCTACTGAACGATCCGCGCCATTTGCGCCATCCGCAACATCCGCTCCCTACGCGCGACCCTGTGGGAGCAGCTACAGCTGCTCCTACACGGTGTCGGCTTTCGGCGGGGACCTGGTCTTGGTGGTTTTCGCACCCTTCCTGGCGGCCTTCGCGGCGCTTACTTCCGCGGGGGCTTTGGACGACTGCTTGCGGACGGCGCCGCGGGCACTGGGATTGCGCACCTCGATCACCGGTCCCTGGCGACGCAGCTCGAACAGGCCGATCGCTTCGATCAGGTCGCTCAGCTTCCGATAGCCGTGGTTGCGCGAATCGAACGAGCCCTGGTTGCCAACGTGGCTGCCGACCGCGCCCAGCTTCGACCAGCCATCTTCGCCCTGGGTGGCGTCGACCGCGCCGCGCAGCAGGCGCACCAGGTCAGCGTCGTGCTGCAGCTGCGCCGGCGAAGGCGCCTGGCGAGCGTCGCCGTTGTCTTCGTCGGGCTCGCCGAGCTTCTCCAGGTACAGGAAGGTCGAGCAGGCACGCACGAACGGCTCCGGCGTCTTCTCCTGGCCGAAGCCGTACACCGCCACGCCGTCGTTGCGCAGGCGCATCACCAGCGGAGTGAAGTCCGCATCCGACGACACGATGGCGAAGCCGTCGAGGTTGCGCGCGTACAGCAGGTCCATGGCATCGATCACCATCGCCATGTCGGACGCGTTCTTGCCGCTGGTATAGGCGAACTGCTGGATCGGGCGGATGGCCCAGGTGTGCAGGCACTTCTCCCAGCCCACCAGGTGCTGGCTTTTCCAGTTGCCGTAGGCGCGGCGCACGTTGGCCACGCCGTGGCGTGCGATCTCGGCGAGGATCACTTCGATCTTCGAGGCCGGCGCGTTGTCGGCGTCGATCAACAGTGCGATGCGCTTTTCCCGGTCGGACATGCGGGGACCCTCGACAGGCGCCGGTGCGGCGCGATGCGCGCACAATAGCAACCGGCGCACCGCCCTTCCCGCGTCCGCGGCCTTTCGACTACCTTGGCGTGCTCGCCACGCCACCGCCGGCCGCTTTGGCCTCGCTGCAATCGACCAGGCAGGAGCCTCCACGCATGATCGAAGTCGCCCCCGCCAACCTGCTCGTCGCGCTGGCGGTGACCACCGCGGCGGGCCTTGCCACCGGCGTCGGCGGCTTGCTGGTGTTCGCCCAGGCACGGCCCAATGCGCGCCTGCTCGCCTTCGGCCTGGCCTTCGCCGGCGGCGCGATGGTCTACGTGTCGCTGTCGGAGATCCTCAACAAGTCGATCGACGCCTTCAGCCAGGGCTATGGCGAGCGCCTGGGTTTCAGTTTCGGCACGATGGCCTTCCTGTGCGGCGTCGGCCTGATCATGCTGGTCGACCGCCTGGTGCCGAACCCGCACGAGCGGCTGGAAGCCGACGACCCCTTCTTCCGCGAGCACAACGCCGCCTACATCAAGCGCGTCGGCCTGCTGACCGCGCTGGCGATCACCGTGCACAACTTCCCCGAGGGCCTGGCGACCTTCTTCGCCACCCTGGAGAATCCCGGCGTGGGCATGCCGCTGGCCTTCGCCATCGCCATCCACAACGTGCCCGAGGGCATCGCGATCGCGGTGCCGGTGTACTTCGCCACCAATAGCAAGGCCTATGCCTTCGGCGCCTGCCTGCTCTCGGGCCTGGCCGAGCCGCTGGGCGCGATCATCGGCTATGCGCTGCTGCGGCCCTGGCTATCCGACGCGGTGTTCGGCAGCGTGTTCGGCGTCATCGCCGGGGTAATGGTGTTCCTGGCGCTGGACGAACTGCTGCCGGCGGCGAAGCGCTACTCGAAGGGCCACGAGACCGTGTATGGGCTGGTCAGCGGCATGGCCGTGCTGGCGATCAGCCTGGTGCTGTTCAAGTGGTGAGCACGGCGCCGGCGACTGCCTGACCCGGCGTCCGGCACGCGGCGCAATCACGAAAAAGCCCGGCCTGGGCCGGGCTTTCGACGAGCGATCCGCGCTGCGATCAGGCCGCGAACAGCGCCTTCATCTTCTTCAGCGCGTTGGCCTCGACCTGGCGGATGCGTTCGGCGGAGACGCCGTATTCGTCGGCCAGTTCCTGCAGGGTGACCTTGTTGTCCGCGTCCAGCCAGCGACGCTTGACGATGTCGCGCGAGCGCGCGTCCAGCCGCGACATGCCCTCGCGCAGCAGCTCGAGCTGGCTGGATTCGCTGTCCTCGCGCTCGTAGGCCTGCGAAGGATCCTCGTCGCGCGACATCAGGTAGGCGGCCGGCGCCGGCGGCGCGCGCTCGTCGTCCTCGTCGGCGGACATGTCGAAGCCGATGTCACGCCCGGACAGGCGCGACTCCATCTCCAGCACCTCGCGCTCGGACACGTTGAGGTCCTTGGCCACCGCGCTGACCTCGGCGGCGTTGAGCCAGCCCAGGCGCTTCTTGCTGCGGCGCAGGTTGAAGAACAGCTTGCGCTGCGCCTTGGTCGTGGCGACCTTGACGATGCGCCAGTTCTTGATGATGTACTCGTGCATCTCGGCGCGGATCCAGTGCACCGCGAACGAAACCAGGCGCACGCCGACGTCGGGGTCGAAGCGCTTCACCGCCTTCATCAGGCCGATGTTGCCCTCCTGGATCAGGTCGCCCAGCGGCAGGCCGTAGCCGTTGTAGCCGCGGGCCACGTGGACCACGAAGCGCAGGTGCGACATCACCAGGTCACGGGCGGCACCGAGGTCCTCTTCGTCGTGGAAGCGGCGGGCAAGCGCCTGCTCGTCCTCCACCGAGAGGATCGGGATCTGGTGCACGGCGCCGATATACGCGTCCAGCGAGCCGAGCGCGCTGGGGATCGGCAGGTTGTTGGGAACGAGCGGATAGCTGGGGGCGGTTGCGGTCATGGCGACGATTTTAACAGTGGCCCGTTAAGACTGCTGAGCGATGAGAAAGTTCATTCATCCTACAGATAGAACAATGGCCGCGGAAAATCACGGCTCGCCGCATAAAAAAGGCGAATTGAGACCGCCGGGCGGCCGCGGGAGCGCGCCCCGGCCCCGTGCGGCCAAGGGCGCGCGCACCATCAAAGGCCTCCGGCGGCATCCACCTCCCTGTACATGATGGTGCTCAGGTCGACGCGGGGCGGCAAGTTGCAGCTGAAGTTCAAGGTCCCGCTGGCCGCGCCCTTGTCGACGCCGTTCCACGTCAGCCAGGCGCTCCCGGCGGCCGGCACCACGATGCTGCCGGCGGTGTACGTCAGGGCGTCGGGGGTCCCGGCCACCAGCTGGCATTCGACCGTGACCGGCACCGCGCCTCCGATCATGGCAAAGCGCGCGCTCACCGACGCACCGCCGGGAGGCGCCGCGGAATCGGCGGGCAGCGAGCACGACACGAAGACCGACGCGCCGCCCTCGTTGTTGATGCCGATCGGGCGCTTGCGAAGGGTGGTGTCGAAGACCGGCAGCGGCGCCTCGCACACCGCGGTGGCGCTGACGCGCTGCACGCGCTCGGTGGCGGCGCTGGCTGCAGACGCGTGCAGCACCACGAAAAGCGCCAGGGCGCAGCTGGCGGCGGCGGACATGCGGCAATGGAAGGACATGGTCATGAATCGGTTCTCCATGGGTGGGACGGCTCAGAGCCGGCCCGAGGTGTCGGTCTGGGTGTAGCTGACGGTTTCCATGGCCACGCCGACGGGCAGGTGGCAGTTGAAGGAATAGGTCCCCGAGCCGCTCCACTTGTTGATCTGCTGCCAGGCGACGGTGGCGCGGCCACCGGCGGGGATCGCCTGCTCCGCGGTCACGTAGAACACCTGCGCGTCGCGCGTCCCGGACACCATGGTGCAGCTGACGCTGGCGGCGTTGCCGCTGCTCTTGAACGTGACCTGCACGGCGCCGGTATTGGACTGGCCGTAGTCGTCGGTGGCCAGCGTGCAGGAGACGAAGACCGGCTGGGCGCCCTGGTTCTGGACCGCGACCGGCCGCCGGCGCAGGTTGACGTTGAAGTGCGGCAGCGGCGCATCGCAGATGCCGGTGGCCGACACATTGATGGTGCGCGTGGTCGCGGCGGACGCGTCGAAGGGCTGCAGGAGGAGGGATGCGAACACGCACAGGCCGGCCGAAGCCAGGGCGCGTGGAATGCGGCGATCGAACATGGATGTGCTCCGGGATGCGGGAAGAAGAATGGACATGTCAGATGCCGCCGGCGCTGTCGTATTCGCGGGCGTAGACATTGGTCAGCTGGATCCCCGGTGCCAGCGAACACATGAAGGCGAACAGGCCGTCCGCGCTCTGCTTGTCGAGGCTGCTCCAGGTGAACCAGTTCCTGCTGCCCGGCGCGATCGAGCGCGACCGCACGTCGTACACCGGCAGCTCGGCGGTACCGGTGACCAGGGTGCAGTTCACGGTGGCACTTGCCGCCGCCGTGGACGCGAAATGGATCTCGACCCAGGCCTCCCCGACGTCGCCCACCGGATCGCTCGGCATCGCGCAGTTGACGAAGACTGTCTGGTTCCCGACGTTGTCGACCCTCAGCGGCGCCTTGCGCAGGTGGGCGTCGTAGACGGGCAGGGGCGCCTCGCAGATCCCGCTCGGACGGGTGTAGCGGGGGCGCTGGGCGGCGGCCTCGGCATCCGGCACGTGCAGTCCGGCCGCCAGGCCGAGGACACAGCTGGCCGCCAGCAGGGGCGGCATCGTGGAAGTGCGCATGGAACAGGTCTCCTCTCGGGTTGCGGACGCGCCAACCGGCGGCCCTGACCACTCCTATCGAGGAAAGCGCGCTGCTCCCGCCAGCGCCGGCGGCGGTTTCAGGCGCCGCGTCGCGCCAGCGCCCACCGGTACAGGGCGATGTCGCCGGCATGGTGGCGTTCGATGCGGGCCTGCAGCCGCGGATCGATGTCGTAGCCCGACGCCCCGCGCTCCGGATTCACCAGCGCGGCGGCCGCCACCGCCTCCCAGCCCAGGCGCCGCGCGAGGCGCTCGAGGTCGGCATGGTGGTGTTCGGTGATGCCGATGAAGTCGAAGCGCGCGGGGTCGAAGCCCCACAGGTACTGCCGGTAGACGTCGCGCATCTCCGGCCCCAGCGCGAAACGCTCGAACGTCCATCGTTCGCCCAGCATCCGGTTGCGCAGCGGCTGGGCAGGGTCGCCGCCGTCGTAGTCGCGGCGCCAGAACGCGTAGTGCGAGGCCAGGCGCTGCACGGGATCGCGCATCCACGTGATCCAGCGCGCCGGCCGCCGGCCCAGCGCGATGCGGTACTTCAAGGCCAGGAAATGCCCATGGATGCAGGTCGCATCGACCGGGACGCGTCCACGCAGCGCCAAGCCGCCACGCACCGCGTGCATGCGCCTGGACAGCGTGCCGTACTGCATGGGCAGGTCGGCATAGTCGTCGCGATAGCCCTCGCCACTGGCCGCGCGCAGGGTTTCGGAAAAGCTGGTTCCGGCGGTTTTAGGCAGGTGCAGCGAGACCAGCAGCGGCGCGTGGCTCATCGCGCCTCCAGCTGCGCGCGCGGCGGCAGCGACCAGTCCAGCGCCGCGCCGCCGTTGCGGGCGAGGTACCCGTTGGCCGCGGAGAAGTGCCCGCAACCGAGGAAACCGCGGTGCGCGGACAGCGGCGACGGATGCGTGCTGCGCAGGACGCGGTGCCGACGGGCGTCTATCACCTTGCCCTTGGCCTGCGCATACGCGCCCCAGAGCATGAACACCAGGCCTTCGCGCTCGCGGTTGAGCACATCGACCACATGGTCGGTGAAGCCTTCCCAGCCCTTGCGCTGGTGCGAGCCCGCGCATCCTTCTTCGACCGTCAGCACGGCATTGAGCAGCAGCACGCCGCGGCGTGCCCAGGGAAGCAGGCAGCCGTGGTCGGGGCGACCGATGCCGAGGTCGCGCTGGATCTCCTTGTAGATGTTGTCCAGCGATGGCGGCACGCGCACGCCCGGGCGAACCGAGAAAGACAGGCCATGTGCCTGGCCGGCACCGTGATAGGGATCCTGGCCGAGCACGACCACCCGCACGTCCTCGAAAGGCGTGGCGTCGAAGGCGGCGAAGATGTCCGGACCCGGAGGAAAGATCCGCACGCCGGCGGCCTGGCGCTCGCGCAGGAAGGCCGACAGCGCCAGCATGTCATCGCGCTCGAACCAGTCGCCTACCCGCGCCTTCCAGGATGATTCCAGGCGAACGCGGCTTCCCGCTTCGCTCATCCTCCGGCCACCGCGGTTTCGGGCAGGCGCGACAGCCGCAACTGGAACAGCGCCTTGGTCACCAGCAGCCGCTCCTCGATCGGCTTGAGCACGAGGTCATTGGCGCCATCGCGGAGCAGCGTGGCCTGGTTCTCGGCATTGGCATCGCCGGTCATCACCAGCACCGGCAGCCGGCGCTTGGACCAGCCGAATTCGCCGCGGATCGCCTGCACCAGGTGGCCGCCGTCGAGTTCGCCCTTGAGGTAGACGTCGGTCAGCACGAGGTCGATGCCCGGCGCCTCGCCGGCCGCGATGCGTTCGTGCAGGAACTCCAGCGCGGCTTCGACGCTGGTCAGGTGCACCACGTCCATCTGCTGCGCCTTGAGCATGCGCGTGGTCGCAAGCGCCACGGTGCGGCTGTCTTCGACGTACAGCACGCGCGCGCCTGGGATCGGCGCCGGCTGCACGTAGCCACGGATGAATTCAGCCAGTGCGCGATGGCCGTGCGACTTGTCGAAATAGTCGGTGATGTCGTCGCTGAAGCGCCGGCCCTCGAGGTGTTCCTGCGCATTGCCCGAAACCACGATCACCGGCACGTAGCGCTGGCCGGCTGCGGCACGCACGGCCATGGCCAGCTCCTGGCCGTGCCCGTCGGGAAGGACCAGCGAGGTGGTGGCGAGGTCGATGGGCGCGGCCGCCAGCGCGGCATGGGCTTCGGCCAGGCCGGCGCAGGACACGACCTCGGCCTGCGGCAACTGGTCACGCAGCACGTCGCCGATCAGCTTGCGCACCAGCCGCGAACCGTCGACCACCATGATCCGTGGATTGCTGCCATCGAGATGGCGGATATCGGTCACCGTCACGGTCAGGTCTCCGTGGGCCGGGTCTGGCGCAGGAAGTGCCCGGTGACCGCCCCGGCGCCAATCCAGCCGAGCACGGTCGCACCGGCGATGACCGCAAGTGCCTGGCGCGGCGCGAAGCCGGTCAGCGCGAAGCTGCTGCCATAGCTTGCGGCAAGCTCCGCCAGCGGCACACGCAGGGCGGCGCCGGCCGCCGTGAGCAGGCCCAGCGCCAGCGCGCCCGCGGCGAGGCCATACCAGGCACCGAGGTAGAGGAAGGGCCGGCGGATGAAGCCGTCACTGGCGCCCAGCAGCTGCAGCACGCCGAGTTCCTCGCGCCGCGACTGGATATCCAGGCGCACGGTGTTGCCGACCACAAGCAGCGCGCCCAGGCCGAGCAGAGTCGCCAGCACCCAGGCCACGCGGCCGCCGAAGCGCAGCCAGCCGTCCAGGCGCTGCCGCCATGCGGCGTCGTGCTGGACCAGCTCGGCCTCCGGCAGGGTGCGCAGCGAGTCGGCCAGCAGCACCTCGTCGCCGGCGGGCGTCAGCAGCAGCACGTGCGGCAGCGGGTTCTCGCCAAGCAGGTCGATGGCCTCGTCCAGGCCGCTGCGTTCGCGCAGTTCCTCCAGGCCCTGCTCCGGCGTGCGGTGTTCGACCACGCCGACGTCGGCGCGGCCGCCGAGCTCCGCCACCAGTTCGGCCACGCGCCCGGGCGCGGTGTCCTGCTTGAGGAAAATGCTCAGCTGGCGCGAGGCCTGGACATCGCCGGCAAAGCGCTCGACGTTGGCCAGCACCAGCCACAGTCCCAGCGGCAGCGCCAGCGCCACCGCCATCACGCCGATGGTGAGCGCGGTGGAGCCCGGCCGGCGCAACAGGCGACCGAGGCTGGCGACGATGCTGTAGGCATGGTGGTCGAGCCAGGCACCGGGGCGCGAGCGGGTCGATGCCTTGGCGCGTGCGATGGGTTCATTCATCGGCCAGGTCCTCGGGCGCGATGTCGTCGGCCAGGCGACCATGGTCAAGCACCAGCACGCGCTTCTTCATGCGCTTGACCAGACCAAGGTCGTGGCTGGCGATCAGCACGCTGGTGCCCTGCCCGGGCAGGGAGGCGAACAGCGCCATGATCTCCGCGGCCAGCGTGGGGTCGAGATTGCCGGTGGGTTCGTCGGCCACCAGCAGGCGCGGCTCGGCCACCACCGCGCGGGCAATGCCGACTCGCTGCTGTTCGCCCGCCGACAGTTCGCCGGGCAGGGCATTGCCGCGCGCACCCAGGCCCAGGCGCTCGAGCACCGGGCGCACCCGGCGCCCGGCATCGCCGCGGCGCATGCCGCGCAGCACCAGTGGCAGGGCGACGTTGTCGTGCACGCTGCGGTCGGCGAGCAGGCGGTGATCCTGGAACACCACGCCGACCTCGCGCCGGTGCAGGGCCACGCGGCCGCCGCGGACCTTGAGCAGGTTGCGCTCGCCGAACAGCACCGCGCCGCGGCTGGGCCGCTCGGAAAGATGGATGAGTCTGAGCAGGGTGCTCTTGCCGGCACCGGAATGTCCGGTGACGAAGAGCATTTCACCAGCGTCAACGCCGAAGCTGACGCCATCCAGCGCGACGTGGCCGCCTGGATACTGCTTGCAGACGTTGTCGAAGCGCAGGACCTGCGGCATCGCGATACTCGCGTCGGGGGAGACGCGAGTATCGCTTGATGGCCGCTTTGCGGCCAGACGTGCGGATCCGGTCGGGTGACCGGACCGGTTCAGTGCTGCGAGCGCGGCGCGCGCTTGACCAGCTTGCGCAGGCCCTGGCCGATGCGGCCCAGAAGCGACGGCCCCTGCACCGGGCCGGACGCTGCTGACGGAGCCGCCTGGCCGGCTGCCTGTGGCGGCTTGGGCTGCGGCTGCGGCTGCTGCTTCGACTGCGGCTGCGGCTGCGGCCTGGGCCGCGGAGCGCGCGCAGACCCGGCACCGGCTTCCCCGCCGCTTTTCGGCTGCCCGTCTTCCGCCTGCGGGCCACCCTCGACCTGCTGGCCTTCAGCGTTGACGCGGCGACCACCGCGACGACGACGGCGCTTGCGCGGTGCGCGCTCGCCCTCGGCACCCGGGGCGGCATCGCCTGTTCCGGTGGCCGGCGCAGCGGGAGCGCCCGAGGCCGCGACCGGAGCTGCGGCTGGCGGCGCGGCGTCCGGAGCCGCGACTGGCGACGCAACGCTCCCGACCACTGCGCCATCCGCAGCCGTCGTGGCAACGTCCGAACGCGGCTTGCGCGGGCCGCGCTCTGGCCGGCCATCAGCGCCACTGCGCGGACCGCTGGAACGACCACCACCCTCGCGGCGACCACCGCCGCGGCGGGCATCGTCGGCGGCACGCTGCTCGCGCGCCTCGCGGAAGATCTCGCTGACGCTCTCGCCCTCTTCCGGCTGGAGCTCGACGCCTTCGCGCGGCTTGCGCGGCAGCGCGGTCAGGAGCTCGGCGCTCACCGGCTCCGACGGGATCTTCTGCTCGATGAAGGCCTCGATGTCGGGCAGGCCGATCGCGTAGCGCTCGCAGGCGAAGCTGATCGCATCGCCCTCCTCGCCCAGGCGCGCGGTGCGGCCGATGCGGTGGACATAGTCTTCCGCGTCGAAAGGCAGGTCGTAGTTGTAGACGTACTTCACGCCGTCGATGTGCAGGCCGCGGGCGGCGACGTCGGTGGCGACCAGGATCTCGAGCTGGCCGGCCTGGAACTTTTTCAGCAGGCTCTCGCGCTTCTTCTGCGGCACGTCGCCCGACAGCACGCCGACGCGGTAGCCGGCGCGTTCGAGCGAGCGCGCGACGCGCTCGACGAACACCTTCGTGTTCACGAACACCATCGTGCGCGCGCCCTCGCCGCGGGACAGCAGTCCCAGCAGCAGCGGCAGCTTTTCCTCGTCGGACGGGTAGTAAAGCTTCTGGCGCACGCGGGCCGCGGTGATGGTCTCGGTCTCGACCACCAGCTTCGTCGGCTCGTTCATGTGCTCGTAGGCGAGCTCCAGCACGCGATGGCTCAGCGTGGCCGAATACAGCAGGGTTTGGCGCTCGGTGCGCACCGGCATGCGGCGCAGCAGGAAGCGGATGTCCTTGATGAAGCCGAGGTCGAACATGCGGTCGGCCTCGTCCAGCACGCAGACTTCGCAGGCGTGCAAGCTGACCACCTTGTGCTGCTTGACGTAGTCGATCAGGCGGCCGGGCGTTGCGATGATGACGTCGACACCCTCTTGCAGCAGCTGGCGCTGCTTGTCGTAGTCGACGCCGCCGTAGACCAGGGCGAAGCGCAGGCCCAGGTCGGGGCCGAACTTCACCGCGTCCTTGTGGATCTGGATGGCGAGCTCGCGGGTAGGCGCAAGGATCAGCGCGCGCGGGTCTTCGGGCTTGCGGTCGGCCAGCGCCGGGCGGGTCAGCAGGCGATTCATCACCGTGACCAGGAAGGCCAGCGTCTTGCCGGTGCCGGTCTGGGCCTGGCCGGCGACGTCACCGCCGGGGAGTGCCACCGGCAGGCTCAGCGCCTGGATCGGCGTGCAGCGCGTGAATCCGGCGATCGCCAGGCCGGCCTGCAGCCGCGGGTGGAGGTCAAAGGAAGAGAAGGTAAGGTCGGTAAGTGGTTTGTCGGTCATTCGTCGGAAGTCTGCGCGGCGTGGCGCGCTTGCGTGGAAGGCGGCAGCCAAGCAGACTGCCGTGGAGATGTCGCGGCGGCTTGCCCGCTCCAGGCCCGCCCCCTCCGACGGGGCAGCCACTTGAATCGGCCGCGAATCGCCCAAGCTTAGCAGCTACCGCGGCCGCCAACCGGCCCGCCCACCGGGGCCGGCCCGATCGCCCCATGCAGGAGACCCCCGTGACCCAAGCCGTCATCCACGCCAGCGATACCGATTTCGACACCACCGTCCTCGCCTCCGAGGAGCCGGTCCTGGTCGACTTCTGGGCGCCCTGGTGCGGTCCGTGCAAGATGATCGCCCCCGCCCTGGACGAGCTCGCCGGCGAATACGCCGGGCGCGCCAAGGTGGTGAAGATCGACATCGACCAGAACCGCGCCACCGCCCTGAAATACCACGTGCGCTCGATCCCGATGCTGCTGCTGTTCAAGGGCGGCCAGGTCCAGGCCACCCAGATCGGCGCCGTCGGCAAGCCGGTCCTCGCCCAGATGATCGACAAGGCCCTCTGAGGCCCGTCCGCCGCCTGACGCGCTGCCACCATGAGCGCGTCGCCACCGTAGGAGCAGCTATAGCTGCGAGCGGAAACCCAGGATCGGGGCAGACGCTCTGATCCACCGGGTCGCAGCTATAGCTGCTCCTACAGCGGCTCCCCGTTCCGGTTTCCCGTTCAACCGCTCCGGGCACCGCAGGCCGGCGCTTGCCGCCAGCTCCGCAGGATGCTAGTTTCACCGGTACCCCGGCGCGCTCCATCGCGCCGCACCTTCTGCAACACCCCACCAGCCCATTCGCAGGCCGCCCGTCCAGGGCGCTCGCAGCAAGCGAGGTTCAGCACTTGTCAGACAATCCTTCCGATCCCGGCGAAACCGCCGTGAAGCGCGTGCGCAAGCCGCGCGTAACCAAGGCAGCCGCCGCCCAGGCCGACGCCTCCACCGGGACCCAGGCCGAGAAGCCGGTCCAGGCCGAGCTCAAGGTCGACGCCCCCGCGAAGAAGCCCGCGCCCGCGGCGGATGCACCCGCGGCAGCCGCGGCGCCCGCCACACAGCCCCCGGCCCCCGCCCAGGCCCAGGCCCAGGCCCAGGCCCAGGCCCAGGCTCCGGCTCCGGCTCAGACCCAGACTCCGGCTCCAGTTCCAGCTCCCGCTTCCCCCCAGTCGACGCCGCAGGCCGAAGCCGGCAGCGGTGATCGCTCCGGCTCGCAGGACGGTGGCAGCCCGCGCCACGCGCAGGGCAACCAGCACCAGGGTGGCCAGCAGCACGGCCAGGCCCAGGGCGGCGACCAGCAGCAGGGGCAGGGCAACCGCCGCGACCGTTCGCGCAACCGCCGCGACCGCGACCGCCCCCGCAACGATCGCCCGCGCGACGACGGCCTGCCGACCGACAACAACGACCAGGCCAACCGCCTGCCGCCGCCGAACATTCCCGAGGGCTTCCCGCAGTACTCGCTGTCGGACCTCAAGCGGATGCCGGCGCAGAAGCTGCTCGACATCGCCGACCAGCTGAACATCCACGAAGGCGTGGCCCGCGCCCGCAAGCAGGACGTGATCTTCGCCCTGCTGAAGGTCCTGACCCGCCACGGCGAGGGTGTGGTCGCCGACGGCGTGCTCGAGCTGCTACCGGACGGTTTCGGCTTCCTGCGCGCGGCCGAGGCGAGCTATCTCGCCGGCCCCGACGACACCTACATTTCGCCCAGCCAGGTGCGCCGCTTCAACCTGCGCACCGGCGACCACCTGTCCGGCCGCATCCGCTGGCCCAAGGACGGCGAACGCTACTTCGCGCTCAACGTGGTCGACACCATCAACGGCGAGCCGATCGAGGCGTCGAAGAACAAGGTGCTGTTCGAGAACCTGACGCCGCTGTTCCCGCGCAAGAAGTTCAAGCTCGAGCGCGGCGACGGCAGCAGCGAGGACATCGCCGGTCGCGTCCTCGACCTGATGGCCCCGCAGGGCAAGGGCCAGCGCGCGCTGATCGTGTCGCCGCCCAAGGCCGGCAAGACGATCATGATGCAGCAGATCGCCAGCGCGATTACCTACAACCATCCCGACGTGCACCTGATCGTGCTGCTCATCGACGAGCGGCCCGAGGAAGTCACCGAGATGCAGCGCACCGTGCGCGGCGAAGTGATCAGCTCGACCTTCGACGAGCCGGCCGCGCGCCACGTGCAGGTCGCCGAGATGGTGATCGAGCGCGCCAAGCGCCTGGTCGAGCACAAGAAGGACGTGGTGATCCTGCTCGACTCGATCACCCGCCTGGCCCGCGCCTACAACAATGTGTTGCCGAGCTCCGGAAAGGTGCTCACCGGCGGCGTCGACGCCAATGCCCTGCATCGCCCGAAGCGCTTCTTCGGCGCCGCGCGCAACGTCGAGGAAGGCGGCTCGCTGACCATCATCGCCACGGCGCTTGTCGACACCGGCAGCGCGATGGACAAGGTGATCTACGAGGAGTTCAAGGGCACCGGCAACTCGGAAGTGCACCTGGACCGCCGCATCACCGAGAAGCGCGTCTACCCTGCGATCAACGTCAACCAGTCGGGTACCCGCCGCGAGGATTACCTCATCGAGCCGGAGCTGCTGCAGAAGATCTGGATCCTGCGCAAGCTGCTGCACCCGATGGACGAGATCGCGGCGATGGAGTTCCTGCTCGACAAGATGAAGACCTCCAAGTCCAACGACGAGTTCTTCGCTTCGATGAAGCGCTGAGCCTCCGAAGATCCACCGTTCAACCAATGGGCCCCGCGATCGCGGGGCCCATTGCGTTTGGAACGTTCGCGCCGCGGATCGCCTCCGGATCAGCCCTCGGCCAGCGGCGTCAGCAGCTTCATCCCCGCGCCTTCCTGGTAAAGACGCCCTGCGATCATCGCGTCCGGACCTTCGTCGGCGCGGAGCTCGCGACCGCTCCAGGGCGCCCTTTGCAGCGGCCCGGGAATATAGGCCTGCCACTCGCCATAGGCCGGCGCCGACTCGTCGCCGATCATATAGTCCACGGGAACGCGCAACGACCAGCCCTCCGCATCCGCGTCTTCGCCGGTCGTGGGGATGCGAAAGGTCCAATTGCGCGCGGCGGCAAGCGCCGGGCGCGACAGCAACGCGCGCATCCGCTTCATCTCGGCTTCGCTGCCGGCGGTCCTCAGATTGACTTGTTCTGCGAACACGTCCTCCACCGCTCCGGCGCGGTTGATCCGTAGCACCAGATATACGGTGCCCCTGACGAACTCCCGCAGCGCCCTTTCCGGATACGCCGGCGGCCCCATCTTCAGTGAGGTGACGCGGTCGGTACCCGCACCCGCACCAGCCGTCGCGTCGTCACCAAAGTGGCCACTGCGGATGCTGAGCTGGTAGCTGCCTTCGTCCAGCGCCTTGACAACCACGCGCAGGCTCATGGGCGCCCTTGCCCTGACCGCCTCGCCGTCGACGAGGACCGGCTCGAAGCGCCAGGTTGGCGCGGTTTGGCCGACCAGTCTCACCACTTCCGCTGGAAGCCTGTCGCGCTGGTCGACCTCCCAGGTCGACACCCGCCCATCAGGCTCGACCACGACCGAGCCGGTCACCAGCATGCTCGCCTCTGTCCGCTTGAGCATCGTCGACGCCCCGGCCGGGAACGTGAACACGGCAGCTGCCAGCAGTACCGATGCCAAACCAATCCATATCCTGCCCATGAGTCTCCCTTCCCGATGTTCCCCGGCCGATCATAGCGTCCGCCCCCGGGGCAGCGCAGGCCGTGGGGTCGGCCCGGGCTGACGCGCGATCCATCGATGCGCAATACTCGGCGGCTTCGGGGCTGAATCGGTGAGTTCAATGGGCAAGAGCAGGATCCGCGCGTGTGCCGCCATCGTCATCCTGTTCGCCTGGGGCAGCGCCGACGCCAGTCGCTTCGGGCGCGACGGCTTCTCGGGTAACCCCGGTACCAACGGCGGATCCACCTGCACCGCCTGCCATGCGCCCGGCGCAGCGACGCCCACGGTCACCATCAGCGGCCCGCAGGTCCTGGATGCCGGCACGATCGCCGATTACA
Organism: Luteimonas sp. A537; assembly: GCF_054052065.1. Lineage (NCBI taxonomy): Bacteria > Pseudomonadati > Pseudomonadota > Gammaproteobacteria > Lysobacterales > Lysobacteraceae > Luteimonas > Luteimonas renzhihongae. Next base: position 264,207 of record NZ_JBSVRH010000003.1, on the reverse strand, counting down.
CCGTGACCATCAGCGGTGGTCCCGGCGGCACCGGCGGCCTTGGCGTGTCCGCATCGGGCGACGCCGGGAGCTTCAGCGCGACCGGCAAGGACGTGCATGTGATCGGCGGCGAGATTTCGCACACGCAGCCCAAGGCCTTTGCCAACGGCAGCACCAGCTTCAGCTTCCGCTGGCAGGCGCCGGCCTGGAACGGGCCGGTGACCCTGTACGCCGCCGGCAACTCCAGCAATGGCCAACTCGACCTGCTCGGCGACGGCATCGGCACCCGCCAGCTGACCGTCAACGTGCAGAACGGGGATTCCGAACCGCCACCGCCGCTGCCGCCGCCAGAGGCCGACGCCGTGCTGGAGCCCTTCGTGAGCGGGCTCGGCCAGCCGGTAGTGATCACCCACGCCGGCGACGCCCGGCTGTTCGTGGCCGAACAGCCGGGCCGCATCCGCGTGATCGACAGCGGCGTGGTGCTGCCCGTGCCCTTCCTCGACATCACCGCGCGCGTGGACGACTCGGGCAACGAGCAGGGCCTGCTCGGCCTGGCCTTCCATCCGGACTACGCGAGCAATGGCCACTTTTACGTCAACTACACCTGGGACCCGCCGGGCAGCGGCCTGGACCGCACCCGCATCTCGCGCTTCACCGTCGGCGGCAATCCCGACGTGGCCGACCCCGCTTCCGAGCTGGTGCTGATGGAGTTCGAGCAGCCGTACAGCAACCACAACGGCGGTGACATCCAGTTCGGCCCGGACGGCTACCTCTACATCGCCTCGGGCGACGGCGGCAGCGGTGGCGACCCCCACAACAACTCCCAGAACCCGAACCGCCTGCTGGGCAAGCTGCTGCGCATCGACGTGGACGGGGCCGGCGGCGGCACCGCGCCTGACTGCAGCCTGGCCACTGGCGACCACTACGGCATCCCGCCCGACAACGCCTATACCGACGGTGACGGCGGAGCCGGCTGTGACGAGGTCTACGCGCTGGGCCTGCGCAACCCATGGCGCATCGCCTTCGACTCGCTCACCGGCGACCTCTGGATCGCGGACGTCGGCCAGAACGCGTACGAGGAGATCAACTTCATCGCCGCGGGCACCGGCGGCGGGCTGAACCTTGGCTGGCGCTGCTACGAGGGCGACCAGCCCTACAACACCTCCGGCTGCAGCGGCGCGTACTTGGAGCCGCTGGTGACGACCAGCCATTCGGGTGGCAACTGCTCGATCACCGGCGGCCGCGTCTACCGGGGATCGTCCCACCCCTCGCTGGCGGGGCGCTACTTCTTCACCGACTACTGCAACACCGCGGTGCGCACGATCACCTTCGACAACGGCCAGCCGCGGGTCGAAGACCCGATCCCCGCCGGCATGATCAGCCAGCCGGTCGCGTTCGGCGAAGACGTCGACGGCGAGCTGTACCTGGCCAGCCTGACCGGCACGCTGTACCGCATCGTCGGCACCGGCGACACGGTCGCATCCAGGGTCTCGACACTGTCGGGGCAGTGCCTGCACCCTGCTTTCCCCGTGTCCGGGGCGGGCCTGTCGGCATGGCCCTGCACCGGCGCGGACGGGCAGAGCTGGGTGCTGCGAGGCGACGGTTCGCTGTACAACCCGGCGTCGGACCGCTGCGCGACGGTGGCCGGGACGCGGCATGGCGCCGCGGTGCAGCTCCAGGCCTGCAGCGGCCAGGCCAACCAGCGCTTCACGTCCACGCCGGCCAGCGAGCTGCGCGTGAACGGCTTGTGCCTGGACCACTCGCGCACGATGCGCCGCAAGGTGCAGGCCTCGACCTGCAGCGGCATCGACAGCCAGGCCTGGGTGCTTTCGCCCGCGGACTGAACGCGGGCGATTGTGGCAAGCTCCGCGGCCTGGACATCGGGGAAAGGGAGAGACCGCATGGAAGGCAAATGGACGCGCCGCCTGGCCGGCGGATTGATGGTTCTGCTGCTCGCGCTGGCCGGACCGGCGCCGGCACAGACCCGCAGCGGACTGATGAAGCAGCTGGAAGGCTCGATGTTGCTCAAGGGGCGCATCGACGTGGCGGCAGACGGCTCGGTGACCGGATTTTCGATCCAGGACAGCGAACAGGTCGATCCGCTCGCGCTGCAGCACGTCATGCGGCACGCGCCGCACTGGACCGTCCATCCCGCGACCGTGGACGGCATTCCGGTGGCCTCATCGACGCCCTTCTCGGTGCGCCTGGTGGCCCGCCGCATCGATGACGACCAGTACGGCATTTCGATCACCGGGGCTTCGATCGAGGACGAGCTGCCCGAAGAGGCGCGGCTGCAAAAGGCCATCATGCAACCGCCGCGCTACCCGACCGACATGTTGCGCGCCGGCGCCAGCGGCATCGTGTACCTGATACTGCGCGTGGATGCCTCCGGCCAGGTGGTGGACACGCACGTCGAACAGGTGAATCTCACCGTGCTGGCCCGGCCCAGGGAAGCGGCGCACGTCCGCTCGCGCCTGGCGGAGGCGGCCGCCGACAAGGCCCGCACCTGGACCTTCCATCCCCCAAGCACCGGGCCGCATGCCGGCAAACCGGACTACGTGATGCGCATTCCCGTGGAGTTCGTCCTCGGCGAGCCGACCGGCTACGGCCAGTGGACCGTGCACGTTCCAGGCGAGCAGACCCGGCCTTCCTGGACACTCGAGGACGACGGCAACGCCCGCATGGCGGGCATCCCCGGCCGGCCCATGCTGGCGGGGACCGGACTGCGACTGCGTTCGGCGCTCGAACCGGGAAGCTGAGGCGGGGGCTCAGCTGCGGTCGCGCAGGAACCGGGCCATCGACACTCCGGCCTGTGCCGGGGCGAACTCGGCGGCGACATCGATGAAGCCACGCATCACCGCGACTTCGCGCGGGGTCCGGTTGAGGGCGTCGCGCAGGTCGGGATCGCAGCCGGCTCGCAGCAGGTGGCGAGCCAGGCGCAGCAGGCCGTGTAGCGCGGCCAGGTGCAGCGGACCGAAGCCGCGCGGGTCCTGCGCATCCAGGCGGGTGTCCTCGTCGAGCAGGCGATCGACGGCCGACAGCACCACGTCCTCGTCGCAGGCAGTGCCGGGCTCGGCGCGCGCGCCGAGCAGCAGCAGCAGCGGAGTGACCCCGCCGGCGGCGACGGCGTCGGGCTCTGCGCCGGCCAGCAGCAGGGTGTCGAACAGGGCGAGCAGGCGCGGGCGGTCGCGCGCGGTGAAGCCGTAGAGCGCGGCGCAGTGCAGCGGCGTCAGGCCCTGGGCGTCGGCGGCCTGGATGTTGGCGCCGGCGGTGAGCAGGCGCGCGCAGACATCGGGCATGCCGAGCGCCGCGGCCAGCATCAGCACGGTCACGTCGCCGGGCAGGCGATGTTCCAACGCGGCCTTGGCCACAAGCAGGCGGTCGACGATCGCGACGTGGCGCATGCTGACCGCGGCCGAGAGCGGCGTGGCGCCGGTGTGCGCGGCGCGCTGCGGATCGGCCCCGCGCTCGAGCAGCAGCTCCAGGGTTCCGGCGTGTCCGCCACCGGCCGCGCGCAGCAGTGCGGTGCAACCCTTGTCGTCGGCGGCATCGATCGGGAAGCCGAGGTCGAGCAGGCGGCGCACGGCGTCGCTGTCGCCAACCATGGCCGCGGCCGGCAGGTCGCTGGCCTGCAGCGGGCGCCGCGGCAGCGCCCACCCGCGCCAGTCGAGCCACTCGGCAAGATCGCGGCGCCCCGCTGAAAGCGCCACGCCGAGCGGGGTCTGGCCATCTGCGGCGCGCACGTCCGGCGAGGCGCCGCCCTGGACCAGCAGCTTGAGCGCGGGCTCGCGGGCGAGGGCCGCGGCCAGGTGCAGGGCGGTCATGCCGTGGCCGTCGCGGTGGTCGAGGTCGACGCCGTCGGCGACCAGGCGTTCAAGCAGGCGCATCCAGCCCAGGCGCACGGCCAGCGCCGCCGCGGGTTCGCCGGATGGCGAAGGCGCGAACACGTCGGCACCACGTTCAATGAGTTCCATCGCGAACTGTTCCAGGCCGCGACCGGCCTGGTCCTCGCGCACGCAGGCCTCGAGGAAACGCGCAAGGCCGCCGGCGCCGGCCGGGGACGCGCCGCCACGCAGCAGGGCCTGGGTGGCTGCAAGGGCCTTGGTCCCCCGGCCGAGCAGCTGCATCAGGGCGGTGTCGCCAGCTTCTTCGCGGGCGTCGGGATCGGCGCCGTTGAGCAGCAGCCAGTCGATCCGCGCCGGCGCCGGCACCACGTCGCCGTCCACCAGCAGGCCGCCGAGTTCGGCCGGCGATACCAGCTGGGCCAGCGGCTCTAGGCCCTCGAAGCGGCCTTCGCCCAGCTGTTCGCGGAGCACCTCCAGTGGCGCCCGGTCGGCCGGCAGCTCGCTGTCGTCGCCGAGCACGCTGGCTGGCAGCGGGTGTTCGGGATCGAGCGCGGCCACCATGGCCCAGCGCCCGCCGGCCGCGGCGTGGTCGACGGGGCGCTTGCCCGTACCGTCGACGAGCCCGGCGTCGACCCCGAGCTCCAGCAGGCGCGAGGCCAGCGCCGCGGTGCCGGTCCCGCCCAGGCAGGCCAGATGCAGGGCGTTCCGACCTTCGCCATCGACCGCATGCAGGTCGGCGCGGTCGGCAAGCAGGTCCAGCGCGGCGGCGTGGCCGCCCACGGCGGCCTCGTGCAGCGGGCTCCTGCCGTGCCGGTCGCGGGCATCGGCGTCGGCACGGGCTTCGATCAGCGCGGCCATGGTTTCGACGTGGCCGGCAAGCGCCGCTTCGTGCAGGGCGCTGCGACCGTGCGCATCGCGGGCATCCAGCTTCGCCTTGTGCTTGAGCAGCAGCGCGACGCCCGCGACGTCGTCGTCCTCGCCGCCGGCCGCGGCCAGCAGGGGCGGCGACCCGCCTTCGGGCTCCGTGCGCGCGCCCCGCTCCAGCAGGAAGCGCGCGATTCGCCAGTTGCCGCAGCCGCAGGCGATTCCGAGCGGGGTCACTCCTTCGATGTTGCGTGCGTCGACCTCGGCGGCGGCGTCATGCAGCAGGGCGGCGACGCCTGGATCGGAGCTGCGCGCGGCGTGGTGCAGCGGAGTATTGCCATCGCGGTCGGCGGCGCGCGGGTCGGCGCCGTTGGCCAGCAGGGTCATGACCGCCTCAGGGCGGCCGTGCCAGCTGTCACGCGTGGCCGCCAGCAGTGGCGTCAGACCGGCGTGGGCGTGATTGAGGTCGACACCGGCCGTGATCAGGGCCCGCAGCAGGCGCAGGTCGGGCAGCACCGCTGCAAGCACCGGCAGCGCTCGCTGGTCGCGGCCTTCGGGGTCGGGAAGCGCACGTGGATCGGCGCCGTCGCCGAGCAGGGCCAGCGCGCGCTCGACGCGGCCGCTGCGGGCGGCAGCGTAAAGGGCGACGGCGGGATCGGCATCGGCGTCGTCGACCTCCGCGGCGCTCGTCGGCTCCGGCATCTCGAGCACTTCAAGCTCCGCCACCGGCAGCGGCGTGCGCAACAGGGCCAGGTGCAGCAGCGGCCAGGCCAGCGCGGCCAGCGCAGCCAGCGGCCAGCGCAGGCCACCGGCCACCAGCCCCGGCCAGGCAAGTGCCAGCCCCAGCGCCAGGACCGCCGCGATCGCCAGCGCGGCGCCGAGGCCGCGCCAGCTGGAACCATCGTGTCCATCCAGGGCATGCCAGTGGCCCGCAAGCCCGCGGCCCCCTTCGCCCTCGACCAGATGCCACAGCGGCCACAGCCGCCACAGCGCGATCACGCCCAGGCCCGCCGTCGCACTGAGGGCAACCGCGGCGCCCAGCGATGCGCCGCCGCTTGCGAGCAGGGCCGACAGCGGCCAACCCACCAGCAGCGCCGTGCTCGCCATGGCCAGCGCCCACAGCAGGGCCAGCGCCAGCAGGTCGCGGCGAAGCCCGGCGCCGGCCGGCAGGCTGCCGCCACGGAGGCCGCGCAGGCCAAGCGCCAGTACCGGCTGCGCCAGCCAGGCGGCGGCGGCTGCAACGGGAGCTTCGGGCACGCCGGCCAGCAGTGCGAACACCACGCCGGCGGCAAGCAGCAGCCCGTGCTTCAGGGGCGCACCCTCAGGCATCGGTGCCCCAGTCGTCGGTCAGGGGATCGACGTCCGCGCGCGGCGGCATCTGCAGGTGGAAGCCGCGGGCCACCAGGTTGGCGCGCACCACGTCGGCGTCTTCGCGGGCCAGCCGGCGGCCGGGATCGAGCGCGACCTCGAGCACGAAGCGCAGTTCGCCGAGCTCGGCGCGGACCGGATCGGCGATGCGGCCGAAATCATCGCGGCCGGCGAGGTAAATGTAGGTATCGGCCTTTTTCAGGCTCTTGTAGACGAAGGCTTGCATCTGCTGGTCCGGCGGCGGGCGCACGCGCGCACCGGGAAGCATAAAGCAAGGCGCGTCAGTGGTAGCCGGCGTCGGCCTGCACCTTGCCGCGGAACACCGAATACGACCACGCCGTGTAGCCGAGGATGATCGGCAGCAGCGCGACCAGCCCGACCAGGGTGAAGGCCTGGGTCGACGGCGGCGAGGCCGCGTCCCAGATGCTCAGCGAGGGCGGGATGATGTTGGGCCAGATGCCGATCACCAGGCCGATGAAGCCGAGCACGAAGAAGCTCAGCGTCAGCAGGAACGGCGCCACGTCCCGGCCCTCGCGCATCACCGCGCGCCACAGCAGGAAGGCGTTCGCCAGCGCCAGCAGCGGCACCGGCGCCAGCCACCAGAAGTTGCCGCCCTCGAACCAGCGCGCCATGACCTGCGAATCCAGGAACGGCAGCCAGGCGCTGACCAGGCCCATGAACACCACCACCACCAGCACCAGCGGGCGAGTGAGGTTGCGCGCCACCCGCTGCAGCGGGCCCTCGGTCTTGAGGATCAGCCAACAGGCGCCGAGCAGGGCGTAGCCGAACAGCACCGCGGCCCCGGTCAGCATCGAGAACGGGCTGAACCAGTCGAAGGCGCCGCCCAGGTACTTGCCCTCTTCCAGCGGCATGCCCTCGACCAGCGCGCCGAGGATCAGCCCTTGCGCGAACGCCGCCACCATCGAACCCAGCGCGAACGCGCCGCCCCAGAAGCGCCTGGCGCGCCGCGCCTTGAAGCGGAACTCGAAGGCCACGCCGCGGAAGATCAGCGCGATCAGCATCACCAGCACCGGCAGGTAGAGCGCCGACAACAGGATCGCGTACGCCTTCGGGAACGCGGCCAAGAGCGCCGTGCCGCCAAGGACCAGCCAGGTCTCGTTGCCGTCCCAGATCGGCGCGGCGGTGTTCATCATGTTGTCGAGCTGGTCGCCGTCCTCGGCGAAGGGCGCGAGGATGCCCAGGCCCAGCACGAAACCGTCCAGCAGCACGTACATCAGCACGCCGAAGCCGATCACGAAGTACCAGGCCACCGGCAGCCAGGTCGCGGTCTCCATCACGTGCCCTCCGTGCGTGCGTCGTCGCGGTCGCCGACCGACAGCGGGCGTGCCGGGGTCTTTTCGCCGCCCTCGGTGTCGGGCGCGTCCTCGAACGGCTGCGGACCCTTGCGCACCAGGCCCAGCAGGTAGCGGATGCCGGCGCCGAAGATCACCGCGTAGGCCACGGCATAGGTGATGAGCGATGACAGCACCGCGGCGGCGGTGATGTTGGGGCTCAGCGCCTCGCTGGTGCGCAGCAGGCCGTAGACCACCCAGGGCTGGCGCCCGATCTCGACCACGTACCAGCCCGCCAGCAGCGCGATGAACCCGGCCGGGCTCAGCAGCCGCCAGCCGTTGAGCAGCCATTTCGACTCGAACAACCAGCCCCGCCACCAGGCCCAGGCCGAAGCCAGCGCCAACAGCAGCATCGCGACCCCCAGCCCGACCATGATCCGGAAGCCCCAGAACACCGGCGCCACCGGCGGGCGCTCGCTGGCCGGGACCGCGGTCAGGGGCTCGATCTCGCCGTCCCAGCTGTGGGTCAGCAGCAGGCTGCCCAGGCGCGGGACCGCGACTTCGTAGCGGTTGCGCTCGGCGGCGGCGTCCGGCCATGCGAACAGGACCAGCGGCACGCCGGCGCCGGGTTCGCCATGCTCCCAGTGGCCTTCCATCGCCGCCAGCTTCACCGGCTGGTGCTTGCCGACGTTGAGCCCGTGCAGGTCGCCCACCAGCACCTGCAGCGGCAGCGCGATCGCGGCGAAGGCGACCGCGAGCTTCAACGTCCGCCGCCCCGCGTCGACGTGGACGCCGCGGCGCAGGTGCCAGGCGCTGACCCCGCCGATCACCATGCAGGTGGTGATGAACGCGGCCAGCACCATGTGCGCCAGCCGGTAGGGGAAGGAGGGATTGAAGATGATCGCCCACCAGTCCAGCGGCTGGAACATGCCGTCGACGATCTCGTGCCCCTGCGGCGTCTGCATCCAGCTGTTGGCGGCCAGGATCCAGAACGTCGAGAACAGCGTGCCCAGCGCGACCATGCAGGTCGCGAAGAAGTGCAGCTTCGGCGACACCCGCTTCCAGCCGAACAGCATCACGCCCAGGAAGCTGGCCTCGAGGAAGAACGCGGTCAGCACCTCGTAGGCCAGCAGCGGGCCGAGGATGGCACCGGCGCGTTCGGACAGCACCGCCCAGTTGGTGCCGAACTGGAAGCTCATCACGATCCCCGACACCACGCCCATGCCGAAGGAGATCGCGAAGATCCTGAGCCAGAAGAAGTAGAGGTCGCGCCACATCGCGTCGCGGGTGCGCAGCCAGCGCCATTCCAGGAAGGCCAGCCAGTGCGCCAGGCCGATGGTGAAGGCCGGGAACAGGATGTGGAAGGAGATCACGAAGCCGAACTGGATCCGCGACAGCAGCAGGGCGTCCACGCCGTTCTCCGCAGCGTGACCGGGCGCCGCGAGCCTGCATTCTGCGCGCGAACGTCGCGTGTCGTGTCCAAACGACGTGAAATCGCCTGCCGCTGCGGCGTGCAGGCACCGGGCCATGACGACCGGCCCAGAGTCGCGGCGCGCGCGCGCTGATACGCTGGCGCGTCGACTGTTCCCGGGGATCCCCGCACCATGCGCCACCGCTCCGTTCTCGCACTCCTGCCGCTTTCCCTGCTGCTGGCCATCGCGCCGGCGTCCACGGTTTCAGCCCAGCCCGGGCAGGCGCTCGACCTGCACCAGGTCATGGCCGACCCGGACTGGATCGGTCCACCGGTGGAGCGGGCGTGGTGGTCCTGGGACGGCGGCACCGCGTACTACGTGGCCAAGCGCAAGGGCAGCAACGTGCGCGACACCTTCGCGCAGCCGGTCACCGGCGGCGCGGTGGTGCCGATGGACGGCGCGGCGCGCGCCGGCATCGACGCCGCCGATCCGCTGTACGACGCCAGCCGCGCGCGCATGGCCTTCCTGCGCAACGGCGATGTCTTCGTGCGCGACCTGCGCGGTGGCGCGCTGACCCAGCTGACCCGCACCGAAGGCGGCGAATCCCAGCTGCAGTGGGGCCGCGACGGCTCGTTGTCCTGGCGCAGCGGCAACGACTGGTTCCGCTGGACCGCCGCCACCGGCGTCGGCCAGGCTGCCAGCCTCCGCGCCGAGGACGCGCCCGGCACGCCACCAAAGGCCGACGCCCTGCGCGAACGCCAGCTCCGCTACATCGAAACATTGCGCACCGAGCGCGAGCGCCGCGAGGAGATGCGCACCCAGGCCGAGGCCTGGCGCAGCGCCGACCCGTCCCGCGCCCCGGCCGCGGCCTACCTGGGCAAGGACGTCGAGATCCAGGGCAGCGCGCTGTCGCCCGACGGCCGCTGGCTGTTCGCGGTCACCCAGGCCAAGGGCGCCGACCAGGGCCAGGACGGCAAGATGCCGAAGTACGTCACCGAGTCCGGCTACGAAGAGTTCGAGGACGTGCGCACCCGCGTGGGCCGCAACGACCCGGCGCCGCAGTCGTTCTGGCTGGTGTCGGTGGCCGACGGCAAGGCGCGGGAGCTGGAGACCGACGTGCTGCCGGGCATCACCACCGATCCGCTGGCCGCGCTGCGCAAGGCCGCCGGCAAGGACGCGCTGGAGGGCAACCGCGCCGTGCGCATCGAAGGCTGGGGCGGCGACGTGTCCGGCGGCGCACGCTGGAGCGACGACGGCCGCGGCCTGGCGCTGATGCTGCATTCGGTCGACAACAAGGACCGCTGGCTGGCCACGGTCGACCTGTCGGCCGCGACCCTGCAGCCGGTGCACCGGCTGACCGACGACGCCTGGATCAACTGGGGCTTCAACGAGTTCGGCTGGATGCCGGACGCGCGCACGCTGTGGTTCCTCTCCGAGGAATCCGGCTGGTCGCACCTGTACCTGTCGTCCGGCGGCCGCGCGCGCGCGCTGACCTCCGGCCGCTGGGAGGCCTCGATGCCGGTGCTGGCCGCCGATGGCCAGGGCTTCCTGTTCCTGTGCAACCGCGCGCGCCCCGGTGACTACGAGGTCTGCCACGTCGGCACCGGCGGCGGCGAGGTGCGCGAGCTGACCGCGCTCGACGGCGTCGAGGACTTCGTGGCCTCGCCCGACGGTGCCCGCGTGCTGGTGCGGCACTCCACCAGCTACATGCCGCCGCAGCTGTCGGTGGTCGACGCCGCCGGCGGTGCCGCGCGCCAGCTCACCGACACCCGCACCGCGGCGTTCAAGGCGCGCGAATGGATCCAGCCCGAGACCGTGCAGGTGCCCTCCAAGCACGGCGCCGGCACCATCTGGGGCAAGTACTACGGCCCGGAGACGATGGAGCCCGGCCGCGAGTACCCGGTGGTGCTGTTCGTGCACGGCGCCGGCTACCTGCAGAACGTCAGCGACCGCTACCCGAACTATTTCCGCGAGCAGATGTTCCACAACCTGCTGGTCGAGCAGGGCTACATCGTGCTGGACCTGGATTTCCGCGCATCCGAAGGCTACGGCCGCGACTGGCGCACGGCGATTTACCGGCAGATGGGGCATCCGGAGCTCGAGGACTACCTTGACGGCATCGACTGGATCGTCGAAAGCCGCCAGGGCGACCGCGATCGCGTCGGCATCTACGGCGGCAGCTACGGCGGCTTCCTGACCTTCATGGGCCTGTTCCGCGAGCCGGGCGTGTTCAAGGCCGGCGCCGCGCTGCGCCCGGTGACCGACTGGTCGCAGTACAACCACGGCTACACCGCCAACATCCTCAACACGCCGGAGCTCGATCCCGAGGCCTACGCGAAGTCATCGCCGATGGAGTACGCCGAGGGCCTGCAGGACCACCTGCTGATCGCCCACGGCATGATCGACGACAACGTGTTCTACCGGGACTCGGTGATGCTGGCGCAGCGCCTGATCGAGCTGCGCAAGGACAAGTGGGAGCTGGCGAGCTATCCGATGGAACGCCACGGCTTCGTGCATCCGGACTCCTGGTACGACGAATACCGGCGGATTTACGAGCTGTTCGAGCGCGCGCTGAAGTAGCAATGGCTGGCTGCTCGAGCGACCTGCCGCTGTCGGCAGTGGCATCTGTAACCAGCCCGCCGCCAGCGCCTGCTTGGGCCAAGCGACGGATTACGTCTGACCATCTATCCTGCGTCCTCCACCGCCGACAAGCGGAGACGGACCTCCCTGGAATAGTCGCTGTCCTTGGGCAGCGCTTCGAGTGCGTCTCGATACTTGGCCAGCGCCGTACCCCGATCACCCCGCAATTCGCTGATGCGTCCCTCCAACAGGCGCAGGTAGGGACGACGCTGCGAGTTCGCATCCAAGGCGATCTTGCCGTCATCGGCGTGGATACCCTGTAGCAGGGCGTGCGCCCTCTCCTCATCATGGAGATCGAGATAGGCCATTGCCAAGATGATCGAGAACTCGGCGAAGGCAGGTGAGGGGTCCTGGAATACCCGATGAGCATCAGCAAGCCGCGCCGACAGCGCCTGTGCGGCATCGGCCGAGCGCCCCGCCCAGCGCAGCGCCTCGCCGCGATACTGCAGCGTGCTCAAAGTGAATGGCGAATCTTCACCGAGGGTCTCGGCGAACAGACGGCTTGCCTTGCCATACTCGTCCGCGGCTTCGGCAAACTGCTCCTCGGCCACCAGCGAAATCGCGCGCAAGGTATGGACGTTGCCAAGCTGTGGGTGGCTCGTGCCCAGCACCTGCACCAGGTCCGCCTCGAGCATGTCGATCTGCTTGAGCGCTTCAACCCGCCGGCCGACCTGCATCAAGGCCTGCACCAGGTTCTGACGCGCCTGGATGGTCTGTGAGTGCAGCCTGCCGTTGATCTGTTCAAGCCCAGCCAGCGCCTCAGACAGCTCGCGCTCGGCTTCGACGGCCTCACCCGTGGCCAGCAGCGCGAAGCCGAGCTCGGCGCGCGATTTCAACAGTAGATCACGACCGAGCTCTGACTCTTGTTCGCCAAGTTCGACTAGCTTTCGATACTCGGCTGCCGCCGTCTTGTAATCTGCTTGGCGTTCGTGGAGATAGGCCCGCGTGTGTCCCAAGCGATAGCGCTGCGACACCGTGGCGTCGGCCATGCCGGCCAACTGCGAGGCAGCCGTGTCGAGCTGCACACGCGCCTCGTCGAATCGGCCCAGCTCCAGCAGCATGTGGCTGCGCCCCAGGCGGGCCTCGCTTCCACGTGCGTCATGGATGCCGAACGCCTGCTCAAGATGTGTCGCGGCCAACGCGTACTGCGCCTCCGCTTTCTCGACCTGAGCTACGGCCTGGTAGGCACCCGCAAGCACCAGGTGCATTGTGCCTGCCGAACCCGCATCGTCTTTGAACCGTTCACCGATACCCGACGCGGCGCTGTCCAGTGCTTCGAGAACCGTCGGCTGGTGCCCGCTATTGCGATCCGGCGCTGCCGCGCCGATCACGTCCTCGCTGAGAAAGTCATTGAGCATGGCCTGAGTGCGGAGGCTGGCCTGCGCACGCGCCGCCTCTTCCTGCGCACGCTGTTCAGCCCGGTGCGCACGCTGGGCCAGCAGCAGCGAGCCAGTCGTACCGGCCAGCAACGCTACCATCGCCGCGATCATCCATGGCCTCCGCGCACGCATGCGCGCCAGACGCTTCTCGCCTTCTTCCACGCGAGCGCGCACCGCCAGTTCCAGTTCGCGCTTTTCCCGGCGCGCGGCCAGATTGCGGACTCGGTCGGCCAGAGCCGCGGCCGAATCCAGCCGACGCTCCGGATTCCCGTGCGCGGCCGCGGCAATGTCCTCGCGCAGCAGCGGGTCGTCGATGTCGCGTTCCCAACCGGGTGCCATGGGACGCCGGAAGTCGCCGACCAGCAACTGATACAGGGTCACGCCCAGCGCGTACACGTCGCTGCGGATGGTCGCTGACTGCCCGGTGGCGACCTCCGGCGCAAGGTACAGAGGCGTGCCGCTCTCGCTGGAAATGGCCTGGGTGCGGGTCAACCCGAGGTGGGTGATGCCCAACTCGTCGAGCCGGGAGGAATCGAACAGCCGGCTGCTGCCGAAGTCCGCCACGCGCAGTTTCGTACCCTCGGGCCCATCTTGCACCAGCAGGTTCGCCGGTTTGATGTCCTTGTGCAGCACACCTATGCCATGCGCCGCTGCCACGGCATCGGTTGCAGACACGAACAGCCCCAGCCTGCGCTCGCGCGCCGCCGGCGCGGCTTCCTGCAATCCCTGCCACTGGTCGAGACTGGTGCCGCCGTACTCGGACTCGACGAAATACGGCGCCTCTTCGAAATCCCAGTCCAGTACACGGATAAAGTCATCGCGCTTACCCAGCGCCTCGCGCAGCAGGCGCGCGATCGTCACCTCGCGCTTCAGCCCCGCCAGGCCCTTGCCGGCAAGGCTGAACTTGAATACCCGTTCCTCCCGAGTCTTGGCGTGCCGCGCCAGCCAGACTTCGTTGCCCTCCGTTCGCGCCAGGGGCGCCTCCAGCCGCCAGTTGGGCCTGCGCGGCACCGCATCCCCCTCCTGGAGCCGACTGGCCTCCGGCAGGAACTCAACCACCCGGCGCGACACCGGCACGCTCAGCCTGTATCCAACCCGCGGCAAGGTCGTGACGAACTCCTGCGCGTCGTCGCGCAAGGCCTTGCGCAGCTTGCCGACCGCATTGGTCAGCACCGCCTCGACCACGATCCTCCCGGCCCAGACCGCGCCCAGCAGTTCTTCCTTGGTCACCGCTTCGCCGGCGTGCCGCAACAGATATTGCAGCACCTCCAGCGGCTTGCGCTCCAGCTCGACGGCGTTGTCCGCGACCCTGAGCTGCCAGCGCGACTCGTCGAACTCGGCGTTGCCGAAACTCCAGCAATACGCCTTGACCGGCTGGCCGGCATCCCCCTGCTCCTGCATTCCATCGCCCCCCGGCTCCGTTGCTGTGGTGCAGCTTCGCGGGCAATCAGGGGCGAATGCAAGACCTGTCTTTGAAAACAAGGGCTTGCGATTCGTTTGAATTTCGTTTGCAGGCCGTGGGGACAGGTTTGCGCCTCCCGGGCCACGGTTCTGGCCACGCGGCCATTCCGATGCCGCAGGGGGAGGGCCACCGCATGCGAGGCAAGATCATCCACTACAACGGCAGCGACGGACGCGGCTTGATCGCCGCCGACAACCGCCAGCTCCCCTTCGAGATCGGGCATTGGCGCAGCGACATCGCGCCGACCGTGAACCAGGTGGTCGACATCGCCCTGGCCGGCGACGATCTTGAATCCGTCGCGCGGGTGCCCGAAGACGTCCTGATCAAGGAGCGCGCCGGGCAACTTGCCAGCAAGCTGGGTTCGTCCGGCGCCGCCGCCCTGCAGTCGATCAGGGACGCAGCCCCGACCACCGGCGGCAACGCAGCCTCCGGCTGGCGCCAGAGGCTCGGCATTCCGCTGCTGGCCGCCTACGGCGTGTTCGCTGTGTCCGCGCTGGGGCTGCCTTTCATTTCCGTCAGCTCTCCGTTCGGGATGGGCGGGCGGAGCTACAGCCTCGTCGGCCTGGGCGAGCTGTCCGAGGCGCTGGGTGCTTCGGTCGGCGGTGCGTTCTGGCCCTGGCTGGCGATCCTGTCGATCGCACTGCCGGTCTTCTGGCGCAGCCGCTTCGCCTGGTTGGCCCTGCTGCTGCCCTTGCTCGCCACGCTGAAGCCTGCGTTCGACATCATCGGCGCCGCGGGCAAGGCGTCGCGTGCCATGGGCGACGCCTTCGGAGGCGACATCAGCAGCCAGATGGCCAGCCAGATGGCCGACATGATCGACACCGGCTTCGGTGCCTGGGCCTGCCTGTTGGCCGCGCTGTTCGTCGCCTGCGTCGGCCTGAAGCGCGTGCTGCTGCCGCCGGCCGCCTGACTCCACCTCACCGACGAAATCCACACATCCACGCAAAAGGGAGATCCCTCCATGCGCAAAACCACGCTCGTGTTCATCGCCACCTCGGCACTGGCCCTGTCCGCCTGCAGCAAGGACGCCGGGAATGCCGACACCACCGCCGCCAATGCCGACGCTGCAGCGCCCAGCGGCTTGCTCGGCGCAGCCGCCGACAAGGCCAAGGTCGAAAGCGCGGCCGCCGCACTGCCGCAACCCGACGCCAACAAGCCGGTTTCCGAGTACCCGCAACTCGAAGGCGGCAACCAGATCATGTTCCATTACGTTGCCGCCTCGAAGCTGCCGCCGGACTACGCCAAGCTCGCCGAGCCGTTCTCGAAGGAGTACCGCAGCACGAGCGACACCTTCCGCAGGAACGACCTGCTGCAGGCAATCCGGCCGCAGCTGGATCAGCAGATCGCGCAGGCCGCGGCCAACCCCTACGGCTGGATGAAAGTGAGCGACGCGAACCTGGGCAGCTACGACTTCGATCGCAAGGGCTTTGCTGTCGGCGAGTTCGCGGACAGCACGACTCGCTACTTCAACGACAACTACGGCTACAAGATCGGCTGGAGCAATTACAACCAGCTTGCATTCGCCCCGGTCGCGGACGAAGCGGCCGCGCGCCGGATCGAGTCCATGCGCACCGGCTACAACGACAGGCCGCAGCTGAAGGTCCATTTCTTTGCCCAGTCCGCGGACCTGAACGACCAGAAGGTCAACGCGGTGGTCACCCATGTGCAGATCACCGACAAGTCCGGCCGCGTGCTTGCCAGCTATGGACCCGACGGCAGCGTGCCGGCAGACGTGCCGGCAGACGTGCCGGCAGACGACGATTGCCAGGGTGATGCAGCCACCTGCGCAGCGGCGCATTTCGGCTTCTGACCACCGCACACTTCAAGGAAAACCCGTATGAACCGTCTCATGACTTGTCGACTTCTGATGGCGCTCGCAATGACGGCGTCCCTTCCCGCCGTCGCCCAGAGCAACGCAGAACTGAATGATGAAAACGCACGCCTCAAGGCACAAGTGGCCGAGCTCCAGGCACAACAGCAGAGTGAAGCAAGCACGCAGGAGAACAGGCCCGCGAGGCGGTCCGGACTCGCGGGCCTTGGTGATCGGTTGAAGAAGGCAACAGGCATCTCGCTGACTCGTCCCAACGCAAACGACGCAAACGACGCAGGCGGCGGAACGGCGATCTACACGCCTATCGGCGCGGCCAACACGTTCGAAGGGGTCTTCTCCCATGGGAACCGCGACCTCGCCATCCAGGGCAGGCTGTCATGGCCCCGCGTGGCGCTGACCTTCGTCGAGTACGGAGAGACGCTTCCGTGCTGGACGATCGATGCCCGCATCTGGACGAGCGCGACACAGTCCACAACCGAACGTTTCCAGACCTGCCTGAACGCACGGCTCACCAAGCTGGACGATCTGGGAAGGACCAGCAGCTTCGACAAGCGCGATGCCTTGACCCGCGCGAAGTTGAGGCGCTTCGAAAGTGCGCAGCCGCTGTTCGGGTACGTTGAAACGACCGGAACAAAAAGGACAGCGGGGCCCAACCCACCGAGGAAGCTGTTCATGGTGGACGTCGACAGGGACATGGGCGAGAAGGTCTTCGACGCCGCGATCAACGCGATGTGGGTTTCCGGCTTCATTACCCTGGAAGACACCGGAATGACCTCTTCGTTTCTTGACTGGCGCATGTGGATCGCCGGCTTCGACTCCGACGGACATCGAGGCCGCTAATCCTTGAACTTGTCGCTTTGAGCCGTACGTGCCCGCGACAACCGGAACGAGACCGCTGGACAAAGATCTGGTCCAGATCATCAACAGTGTCAACACCGTCCCCGTCACCCGTGGGACATCCAAGGAAAACAGCATGGACGACTCAACTGCCGCCTTTTTTACTCTCACACTTGGCGCCGGCTTTGGCGCGGTCATATTCGGGCTGCTGGCCAGTTGGAGGCACAAGCCCGTCGGGCGCTGGGTGATCCTCGGTGCGGTTTGCGGCGTGATCCCCTTGATTGGCTGGCTCGTTGGATTCGGCTTCCTGCTGGATCTGCTGTTCGGCACCAAGGGTGATTCCGGCAGCGAGACCTCGACTGCAGCCAAGGCCTTCGGCCAGGGAGCCCAGTACGTCTATGTCGCCGACAACACCGGCATCGCCGTCGATCCCGGCCAGGAGACGGTTCGATTGAAGAACGGAAGCACCATCCAGACGTACCCGTTCTCTGCTGTCCGCGGATGGAAAACCAATCTCGCATCCGGTGGCGAGATCATTGGAGGCACCGGATATACGGCCATCGCGGCCGGAGGCGCCAACCTGCGCAACGAACGCGAGAACCGGAAGAACAGCGGCCTGTTCGTGAGCGTGCGCGACATCGACAATCCCGAATGGCGCATCGACATGCCGAACGAAAACAACCAGAAGCGGTGGATGGAGATCATGCGCCAGTCGATCAACCGCGACTGAGGCGGGCCGATCCGACGATGATTCCCCAGCTAATTCGTCCTTGCCTGCGGGGCGATGTTGGTCGCCTTACAATTGCCGCATGAACGATTTCGACGCCGTCCGCGGCTATCTCACCGACCTGCAGGACCGCATCTGTGCGGCCATCGAGGCCGCCGACGGCGGCGCCCGCTTCCACGAGGACGCCTGGACGCGCGCCGACGACAGTGCTGCCGGCGGCCTGTCCGGTGGCGGACGCACCCGCATCCTGCGCGAGGGCGCGGTGTTCGAGCAGGCCGGCATCGGCTTTTCTGACGTCTCCGGCAGCGCCCTGCCACCGTCGGCGACCGCCTCGCGGCCGCAGCTCACCGGCGCCTCCTGGCGCGCGGTCGGCGTCTCGCTGGTGTTCCACCCGCGCAATCCCTACCTGCCCACCACCCACGCCAACGTCCGCCATTTCCGCGCCGAACGCGACGGCGAGACCGTGGCGTCGTGGTTCGGCGGCGGCTTCGACCTCACCCCCTTCTACCCCTTCGACGAGGACGTGCTGCACTGGCACCGCACCGCGCGCGCGCTGTGCGAGCCCTTCGGTGGCCAGGCGCGCTACGACGCGCACAAGAAGTGGTGCGACGAGTACTTCTTCCTCAAGCACCGCGATGAGACCCGCGGCGTCGGCGGCCTGTTCTACGACGACCTGGCCGGGGACTTCGAGCGCGACTTCGCCTATACCCGCGCCGTCGGCGACGGCTTCCTCGACGCCTGGCTGCCGATCGTCGAACGCCGTCGCGCCATGCAGTACGACGAGCGCGAGCGCGAGTTCCAGCTCTACCGCCGCGGCCGCTACGTCGAGTTCAACCTGGTCTGGGACCGCGGCACCCACTTCGGCCTGCAGTCCGGCGGCCGCAGCGAATCGATCCTGATGAGCATGCCGCCGCTGGCGCGCTGGGAATACGGCTACCAGCCGGAGCCCGGGAGCGCCGAAGCACGGCTGGCCGACTACCTGCGGCCGCGCGACTGGCTGGCGGAGCTCGACTGAGGCTCAGCCCTTGGCGTCCTTGCGCGGAACGATGGTCAGGGTGCCGTCCACCTCCAGGGTCATCAGCCCGACGTCGGCAAGGCCGTCCAGGCCGCTGTCGCGCACGGCTTCGTCCACGTCCAGCTGGTTCAGGTTCTGCTTGCGCAAAGCCTGCTTGAACAGTTCGCCGTCACGCGCCAGCAGCACCGGGCTGCCTTCCACCAGCCGATCCAGGCGCGGACTGCGCGCGGTCAGGAAGCCGACCAGCCAGTTGCAGGTGATCAGCGTCATGGCAAGGATCAGGCCGCCCAGGAGCGAGAAATCCTCGCCGATCAGCGAGTTCTGCACCGCCGTGCCGAGCAGCACGACCACCAGCATGTCGAACGGCGTGAACTGGCCGACGGTACGCTTGCCCGCCAGACGCAGCATCGCCAGCAGGATGAAGTAGACGATCACCGCGCGCAGGATGAACTCCCACCACGGCATTGCGAGTTCGAACAGGTCGGACATGGCGATGGCTCCGAAGGGAATTCCATCATTCAGCCTGCCGTGTCGTGAAGATGCCGCGGACACATCCCGGGAGGGAGGCTGCGTCAGTGCGCCGACGCCACTCCGCCGCCGCACGCCGCGTCCGTGTCGCGAAGTGCCACCGCTGCACCCAGCAGCCCGGGATCGGGATGCGTCACGACCTGGACCGACACCGGCTCCAGCCAGGCGGCAAAGCGTCCCTTGGCGAGGAAGCGTTCGCGGAACGCGCTGCTCCGGAGGAAAGGCAGGAAGCGCGGCACGATCCCGCCGGCGATGACCACCGTGCGCGCGCCGTGCAGCAGGGCCACGTCGCCCGCGACGCTGCCGAGGATGGCGCAGAAGCGGGCCAGCGCGCGGCGCGCGGCCGCGTCATGGCCGTCCAGCGCCGCGGCCACGACCTGGGCCGGCTCACGCGGCGGGCCCGGCGGCCCACCTGCACGCTCGCGCAGCACCGCGTCGATCGCGGACAGTCCCGCTCCCGACAGCAGCCGCTCCCAGGACGCGCGACCGTGGCGTGCCGTCGCCCGGTCGGCCAGCGCGCGCTCTTCCTCATCCAGCGGGGCGAATCCGACGTGCCCGCCCTCGGTTTCCACCACCTGCCAGCCGCCGCCAGCGCGCTCCACGAGCAGGCTCACGCCAAAGCCGGTGCCGGGTCCCAACACGCTGACCGGGCCGCGCAGGGGCGGGTCCACCGGCCCGTGCAGGAACGCGCGCTGCCCGGCTGCGAGCACGGGGACGGCGCGTGCGATGGCGCCGAAATCGTTGACCAGGCGCAACTCCCGGAGCCCGAGCGATTCGCGCAGCTCGTGCCTGTTGAACGACCAGGCGCGGTTGGTCAGGCGCATTTCGTCGCCGTCGACCGGGCAGGCGAGCGCGATCGCCGCGCGCCGCGGGCGCAGCCCGACCTGCGCCAGGTAGTGCTCCGCGGCGTGCTGCAGGCTGGCGAACCCGGCGTTGCGCAGCCGCTGCGGCTGCAGCAGCCGCGGCACGGCCGCCGCCGGGTCGCACAGGGCGAAGCGGGCGTTGGTGCCTCCGATGTCGGCAACCAGGGCCAGGTGCTCGTTCGCGCTCATGTCCGCCCTTCCGGCATGCGATGGGTCCCGACAGGCTAACCCAGGCGAACGCCGCCGCACGGCCCGCACGGACGCTTGGCGGCGCCGTGGTGCGATGCCTGCTGCCGGCCATGGATGGCCGGCGGCCGGCTTGGGAGCAGGCCGCGGACAGGCCGGGGGAGCGCACCCCCTGTGCGCGGGACGGGCGGCGCGGACCAGAACGGAGCAGTTGGGAAAAGAACCAATAAAAAGCCCCGCAGGCAGGGGGGGCCGGCGGGGCTGGAGAACGGGGCTCGGGGAGAAGCCTTCGTTCCGGTCGATCAACTCCAGGGGAGGGGAGGTGATCTGCGACAGACCTTGCATCTGTCACGGGCTATATGACCACTCCGCACATGGATGGTTCGTGAAGACAGGGGTTAAGTTTTTGTTGGATTCAGCGGGCGTTTACCGGCAGCCTGCGCACGCGTCGGCGGTGCTTCCGTGGCAGCCTCCGAAGCGGCCCCCGGCCGCCTCCTGAATGGGTCAATGCGCCTGTTCCCAGTTGTCGCCGACCCCGCTGTCGACCACCAGCGGCACCCGCAGGCTGGCGGCGCCGGTCATGCGCGCGACCACTTCGGAAAGCAGGGTTTCGACGAACCCGGCGTCGACTTCGAACACCAGTTCGTCGTGCACCTGCAGGATCATCCGCGCGCGGTCGCGGTGCGGCGCGAGCCAGGCGTCCACCGACACCATCGCGCGCTTGATGATGTCGGCGGCGGTGCCCTGCATCGGCGCATTGATCGCAGCGCGCTCGGCGCCGGCGCGCTGCGGCTGGGTGCCACGGCTGATGTATTCGAGGTACAGGCGGCGGCCGAAGACGGTTTCTACGTAGCCCTGCTCCCGCGCCTGCACGCGGGTGCGCTCCATGAAGTCGCGCACGCCCGGATAGCGCGAGAAATACAGCGCGATGTAGTCCTGCGCCTCGGCGCGGCCGATGCCCAGGTTGCGCGCCAGGCCGAACGCGCCCATGCCGTACATCAGGCCGAAGTTGATCGCCTTGGCGGCGCGGCGCTCGTCGCCGCTGACCTGGTCGATCGCGCGGCCGAAGACCTCCGCCGCGGTGGCGCGGTGGATGTCGGCGCCGGCCTCGAACGCCGCCACCAGGCCGGCGTCCTGCGAGATGTGGGCCATGATCCGGAGTTCGATCTGCGAGTAGTCGCAGGCCACGATCTTCCGCCCCGGCGGCGCCACGAAGGCGGTGCGGATGCGGCGGCCGTCCTCGGTGCGGATCGGGATGTTCTGCAGATTGGGGTCGCTCGACGCCAGGCGGCCGGTGGCGGCGCCGGCCTGCTGGTAGCTGGTGTGCAGGCGGCCGGTCTCCGGGTTGACCATCTCCGGCAGCTTGTCGGTGTAGGTGCCGCGCAGCTTGGCCAGGCTGCGGTAGTCCAGGATCACCCGCGGCAGCTCGTGCAGGTCGGCGATGGCCTCCAGCGCCTCCTCGTTGGCCGAGGGCTGGCCCTTGGGCGTCTTCACCAGCATCGGCAGTTTGAGCTCGTCGTACAGCAGGGCGCAGACCTGCTTGGGCGAATCGAGGTTGAACGTGCGGCCGGCAAGCCCGGTGGCGCGCTGCTGCAGCTCCAGCATGCGACGCCCCAGCCCCGCGCCCTGGGCGCGCAGTCCGTCGGCGTCGAGCAGCACGCCGTTGGCCTCCACGCGCGCGAGCACCTGCACCAGCGGCATCTCGATGTCGCGGTACACGGCCGCCAGCGAGGGCTCGGCGTCCAGCCGCGCCGACAGCACGCGGTGCAGGCGCAGGGTGACGTCGGCATCCTCGGCGGCATAGGCGGTGGCGTCGTCGAGGGCGACCTGGGAGAACGGGATCTGCTTGGCACCCTTCCCGGCCACGTCGGCGTATGCGGTGGTCTGGTAGCCCAGCTCGCGCCGGGCCATCGAATCCATGTCGTGGCGCGCACGCCCGGCGTCGAGCACGAAGCTCTCCAGCAGCGTGTCCTCTGCGTATCCGGCCACGTCGATGCCGTGGCGGCGCAGGACGTGCAGGTCGTACTTGCCGTTCTGCCCGACCTTGCGCACCGCGGCGTCTTCAAGCAACGGGCGCAGCATCTCCAGCGCCCGGGCGCGGTCGAGCTGCGCCGGCGCGCCGGGATAGTCGTGCGCCAGTGGCAGGTAGGCGGCCTGGCCCGGCTCGCAGCTGAAGCTCATGCCCACCAGGTTGGCGCGCAGCGCGTCGAGCGAATCGGTCTCGGTGTCGAGCGCGAACAGCCCGGCGTCGCGCAGGCGCGTGATCCAGGCCTCGAGTGATTCGACGTCCAGGACCAGGTCGTGGCTGCCGGGCGCGGCCAGCGCCGGATCCAGCGCGGCATCGCCCGCCGTCGGCGCCGGGGCGACGAAGCCGCTGCCCGCGCGCGGCATCGAGGCGCGCGCCGGAACCACGCCGCTGGCGCTGCCACCATCGAGCTCCTTCAGGGCCTGCACGAACCCGTAGCGCTGGTACAGCGTGCGCAGGACGTCGGCGTCGGGCGCACGCAGGGCGAGGTCGGCCGGACCCACGTCCAGCGCGACATCGGTGCGGATGGTCGCAAGCGTGCGGCTCAGCGGCAGCCGGTCGAGCGCGGCGCGCAGGTTGTCGCCGACCTTGCCCTTGATCTCCCCGGCCGAGGCGATCACGCCGTCGAGGCTGTCGTAGGCCGCCAGCCACTTCGCCGCGGTCTTCGGCCCGCATTTTTCGACCCCCGGGATGTTGTCGACGCTGTCACCCATCAGCGCCAGCAGGTCGATGATCTGGTCGGGCCGCACGCCGAACTTCGCGAACACCGCATCGTCGGAATCGGTGCGGGTGCCGCTCATGGTGTTCACCAGCGCCACGCCCGGACGCACCAGCTGGGCGAAGTCCTTGTCGCCGGTGGAGATGGTGACGTCCATGCCCTGGCCTACCGCCGCCAGCGCCAGGGTGCCGATGACGTCGTCGGCCTCGACGCCGGGCACGCGCAGGATCGGGATGCCCAGCGCCTCGACCACGTCGCACATCGGCTGCACCTGCGTGCGCAGGTCGTCGGGCATCGGCGGGCGGTTGGCCTTGTACTGCGGGTAGATGTCGTCGCGGAATGTCTTGCCGGGCGCATCGACCACGAAGGCGAGGTGCTCGGGCTGCTCCTTCAGCGTCGCCCGCAGCATGTTGACCACGCCGAACAGCGCGCCGGTGGGCTCGCCATCGGCATTGGTCAGCGGCGGCAGCGCGTGGAACGCGCGATACAGGTAGGAGGAACCATCGATCAGCACGAGTCGCGTCATGCCGCGGATTCTACGTGTCCCCGGCTTCGCCCGTGCCGCTGGCGCATAATCGTGGCCAGCCCCGGGAGATCGCCATGAACCGTTCCGCCGCCGCATTCGCCACCGTGCTCGCCGCAAGCCTCCTGCTCGGCGCCTGCGCCACCAGCGGCGCGCCGGCCGACGTGATCCCGGCCGACGCGGTCGAGGCCACCCGCACCGAGGCCAACGGCGACGTGGTCACCGAGTACCGCGTCGACGGCCGCCTGCGCGCGCTCAAGGTCGTGCCGTCGCGCGGCGCGCCCTACTACCTGTTCGACCGCGACGGCGACGGCATCGTCGACAGCGAGCGCGACGGCGTGTCGCCGGTGTACTTCAAACTGTTCGAATGGAACTGATCACCCCGCCGCACCACGGCCAGGGTCAGGATCGGGCACCTGCCGACCCGTCGAAGCGCCTGCCGCCGATGGTCGCAACCTGGCTGACCGGCCTGCTCGCGGTGCTGCCGCTGGTGCTCACCCTGGTGCTGCTGGGCTGGGCGGTGGGCATCGTCAACCGCGCCCTCGGCCCCAGCAGCCTGTTCGGGCGCTCGTTCACGGTGTTCGGCGACTGGTTCGCCGCCCATCCCGTGGTCGCCTGGCTGCTTGGCACCCTGCTGACCATCGCCGCGATCTACCTGCTGGGCCTGCTGGTGCAGTCGCGGCTCAAGGCGCCGTTCAAGGCGCTGCTCGACAACACCATGCGCCGCATTCCCCTGGTCGGCAGCGTGTACGCGCTGGCCGAACGCTTCGTCTCGGTGATCGGCGACCGCCAGCAGGCCGACATCGCGGCAATGAGCCCGGTGTGGTGCTTCTTCGGCGGCGACGGGGTGGCGGTGCTGGGCCTGCTGCCCAACCCGGAGCCGGTGCACATCGACGGCCGCACCTACCTGACCGTGCTGGTGCCCACCGCGCCGATCCCGGTCGGCGGCGGCCTGCTGTACGTACCATCGGACTGGGTGAAGCCCGCCGATTTCGGCATCGACGTCCTGACCAGCGTCTACCTGTCGATGGGCATCACCCTGCCGCGTGGCAAAATTCCGGGTTCCGTTGGGGAGTAGCCGGCTTCCGACCCTGGATCCCGCATGCACCCTCTTTCGATCCTCATGCTCGGCATCGCGATGTCGACCGACGCCTTTGCCGCGGCCATCGGCAAGGGCGCGGCGATGCGTACGCCGCGCCTGCGCGACGCGCTGCGCGCCGGGCTGATCTTCGGCGTCATCGAAGGCCTGACGCCGCTGGCGGGCTGGATGCTGGGCACCACGGCGGCACCGTACGTGACCACGTGGGACCACTGGATCGCATTCACCGTGCTCACCCTGCTGGGCCTGCGCATGGCCTGGGTCGGGCTGCGCGACGACGGCGACGGGGACCCGGCCGACGCACGGCGACGCCACGGCTTCTGGGCGCTGGCCGCCACCGGCTTCGCCACCAGCATCGACGCCATGGCGGTCGGCGTCGGCCTGGCCTTCCTCGACGTCAACATCCTCGCCGTGGCGCTGACCATCGGCTTGACCACGCTGGTGATGGTCACCCTGGGCATCCTGCTCGGGCGCGCGCTGGGCGCGCTCGCCGGCAAGCGCGCCGAGGCCGCAGGCGGCGTGCTGCTGATGGCGATCGGCGCCTGGATCCTGTTCGAGCACCTCAGCGGCGCCGCCTGAACGGCCGGCCACGCCCCGCGGGTAGCGCTGGGCGGTGCTGGAGGCCGACGGCGAGCTCAACGAGTCGCCGGGCTTCCGGCTGCGCGACTAGCCGGGCCGCGGCGCGGCGGGGACTCCGTCAGACCGCCTGCAGCTTGGCATAGGCCAGCACCAGCCACTTGCTGCCGGCATCGTCGAAATTGACCTGCACGCGCGCATGCGCGCCGGCACCCTCGATGTCGGTGACCACGCCGTTGCCGAAGCTCGCGTGCACCACCTCCTGGCCCACCGCGATGCCCGGCGTGTCCTCCATCGCCGCGTGCCCGTAGTCGCGCCGCGGCGCCGGTGCGTAGCGCGGCCGCGACACCTCCACCTTCGGCCGCACGTCGTTGAGCAGCGCCGGCGGGATCTCGCGCAGGAAGCGCGAGGGCATGCCGTACATGTCCTGGCCGTGCAGGCGCCGGGTCTCGGCGTGGCTGAGCACCAGCTTCTGGCGCGCGCGGGTGATGCCGACGTAGGCCAGCCGGCGCTCCTCCTCCAATCGCCCGCTTTCCTCGATCGAGCGCGCGTTCGGGAACAGGCCCTCCTCCAGCCCCGCCAGGAACACCAGCGGGAATTCCAGGCCCTTGGCGCTGTGCAGGGTCATCAGCTGCACGCCGTCCTCGCCGGCCTGGGCCTGGCCCTCGCCGGCCTCCAGGGCGGCGTAGGCGAGGAACGCGACCAGCTCGGACAGCGCGGCCGATTCGTCATCCTCGCCGCGCACGAAGCGCGAGGCGACCGAGACCAGTTCGTCCAGGTTGTCGACGCGCGAGTCCAGGCTGCCCTTCGATTCGCGCGCATAGTGCTCGCGCAGCCCGGACCGCAGCAGCACGTGGTCGATCTTGTCCTTCAGCGGCAGGTCGCCAAGCTCGTCTTCGATCGCGTCGATCAGCGCATGGAAGGCGGCCAGCGCGTTGCGCGCACGCCCTGCCAGGCCCGCGCCCTGCGCGCAGCGCAGCGACGCCTCCCACAGCGAGACGCCGTCGGCGCGGGCGCGCATGCGCACTTCGTCCAGCGTGCGCCCGCCGATGCCGCGGGTGGGCGTGTTGACCGCGCGCTCGAAGGCCGCGTCGTCGGCGCGGTTGGCGACCAGGCGCAGGTACGCCAGTGTGTCCTTGACCTCGGCACGCTCGAAGAAACGCACGCCGCCGTACACGCGATACGGCAGCTGCGCGGCCAGCAGCTTTTCCTCGATGATCCGCGACTGCGCGTTGCTGCGGTAAAGCACCGCGCAATCGCCGTGGCTGCCGCCGTCGCGCACCCATTCGTTGACGCGGCCGACGATGTATTCGGCCTCGTCGATCTCGTTGTAGGCGGCGAACAGGTCGATCGGATCGCCCTGCCCGCTGTCGGTCCAGAGTTTCTTGCCCATCCGCCCCGGGTTGTGCGCGATCACCGCGTTGGCGGCGTCGAGGATCGCGGCGGTGGAGCGGTAGTTCTGCTCCAGGCGGATCGTCCGCGCGCCGGGGTAGTCCTGCAGGAAGCGCTGCACGTTCTCGACCTTGGCGCCGCGCCAGCCATAGATGGCCTGGTCGTCGTCGCCGACCACGAACACCTGCCCGCTGTCACCCGCAAGCAGGCGGATGAAGCCGTACTGGATGGCGTTGGTGTCCTGGAACTCGTCGACCAGCAGGTGGGCGAAACGCTGGCGGTAGTGCGCCAGCAGCACCGGCGTGTCGCGCAGCAGCTCGTGGGCGCGCAGCAGGATCTCGGCGAAGTCGACCAGTCCGGCGCGGTCGCAGCGCTCCTGGTACAGCGCATAGGCCTTGAGCATCACCGATGACCATTCGTCCTGGCCGTCCTGGATGTGCGGCGGGCGCCGGCCCTCGTCCTTCTGGGCGTTGATCCACCAGGCGATCTGCCGCGGCGGGAAGCGGGCTTCGTCGAGCTCCAGCTGCTGCACCACGCGCTTGACCAGGCGCAGTTGGTCGTCGGAGTCCAGGATCTGGAAGGCCTCCGGCAGCTTCGCGTCCTGCCAGTGCAGGCGCAGCAGGCGGTGGGCCAGGCCGTGGAAGGTGCCGATCCAGAGCCCGCGGGCACCGTTGCGCAGCAGCGCGTCGGCGCGGTGGCGCATCTCGGCCGCGGCCTTGTTGGTGAAGGTGACCGCGAAGATGCCGTGCACCGGCACGCCGAACACCTCGTTCATCCAGGCGATGCGGTGGGTGAGCACGCGGGTCTTGCCGGAGCCGGCGCCGGCCAGCACCAGGTAGTGGCCGGGGGGCGCGGACACGGCTTCGCGCTGGGCGTCGTTCAGCCCATCGAGCAGGTGGGAAACATCCATGCCCGCATGTTACGCCAGGCCCGGCGCCCGCCCCATGGCTTCGCCGCGGGCGAACTGCTGCAGGCGTTCGAGCACGGAATCGAAGTCCTGGGGCCGCGCAAGCAGGTAGCCCTGGAAGGCGTCGCAGCCGCGCTTGCGCAGCCATTCCTGCTGGTGCCTGGCTTCCACGCCTTCGGCGACGACGCCCAGGCCCAAGCCCTTGGCCATGCGCAGGATGGCCTCGCAGATCGCCTCGCTTTCCGGGTCGCGCCCCAGGTCGCGGACGAAGGACTGGTCCAGCTTCAGGCGCTGGACCGGCAGGTCCTTGAGGTAGGCCATGCTGGAGTACCCGGTGCCGAAGTCGTCGATGGCCAACGAGGCGCCCAGCTCGCCGAGCGCCTTCATGGCGGAGCGGGCCTCGGCCGGGTTGTCCAGCAACACGCTCTCGGTCAGCTCCAGCTCCAGCCTGCCGCGCGGCAGCCCGAACTCCGCGAGCAGCTGCCCGACCTCCTGCACCAGTCCCTCCTGGAACTGCAGCGCCGACACGTTCACGCCGATCCGCAGTGCGCCCCAGCCGCACGCGTCCAGCAGGCACCACCGGCTCATCGCCTCGCGCAGCACCCAGCGGCCCAGCGTGAGCACCAGCCCGGAGTCCTCGCAGGCGTCCATGAAGGCCCCCGGCGCGAGGAGGCCGCGCTCCGGATGCCGCCAGCGCACCAGGGCCTCCAGGCCGCAGGGGTGGTCTTCGCCGTCGAACTGCAGCTGGAAGGCCAGTTCGAACTCTTCGCGCTCAAGCGCGTCGTGCAGCTCCTTGACCAGCCGCAGCCGGTCGCCTGCGCGGGAGTCGAACTCGCTCCTGTAGCCCACGCTGCGATTGCGCCCCAGGCGCTTGGCCCGCGCGCCGGCCTGGCTGGCCGCACGCAGCAGGGCGGTGCCATCGACGCCGTCACCCGGGAAGCAGCTGTAGCCGAGGCTGGGCGTCACGTGCAGCGTGGCGCCGCGCACGTCCACGGTCCCCGCCACCGCCAGGCGCAGGGCCTCGACGCGCGCCGGCACCGTGGCGCCCGGCCCGACGGGAAGCAGGATGCCGAACTCGTCCCCGCCCAGGCGCGCCACGGTGGCCCGGGGTCCGGCCGCGGCTTCGAGCCGGCGCGCGACCGAGATCAGCAATTCGTCGCCCACGCCGTGGCCGAGGCTGTCGTTGACCAGCTGGAAGCGATCCAGGTCGAGGTGGCAGACAGCGACCCGGCCCTCGGTATCGGCCACCTCCCGGTCGATGCAGCCGATCAGCAGGTCGCGGTTGGCCAGGCCGGTCAGCAGGTCGTGGCTGGCACGGAACGCCACTTCCTCGGCGGCGCGCTTGCGCAGGGTGACGTCGTCGACGACCCCGACGAGGCTGGCCGCGGCGCCATCGACATCCAGCACCGCGGCCAGCCGGATCTCGAGGTCGCGGATGTCGAGGGGATCGCGGCGGTCGGTGACCTCGAGGGCGTCACCGCGGGGCTGCCTCATGGCCCCGCGCAGGCGGCGGACGTCCGCCGGATCGAGCAGCGCCTTGAGCGACGCGCGCACGGCGGACGGCGGATCACCGGGATCCACGCCGGTCAGGCGGGTGAATGCGGCGTTGGCGTACACCAGCTGGTTGCGCGGCGCCTCCAGGATGAACGTGCCCTGGTCCGAGGTTTCGATCGCGCGTCGCATGACGCGCATGTGCTCGCGCAGATGGCCCACCGCGTCGCGGCTGGCGGCCACGCTCCGTCGCATCCGCACCTCCCTCAGCGCGGCCCGGCGCAGGAACCACATGCCGACGAGCCAGGCCGTGGTCAACAACAGCATGCCGGAGGCCAGGGTGGCCACGAACGCGCGCCAGCCACCGTACAGTGCGTCGGGCGTCATGCCGACGGTCGCGATCAGCGACCGGTCGCCGATGCGCCGGTAGTCGACCATGCGCTCCACGCCGTCCAGGGGGTTGCGCGATGTCACGAGCCCTCCGTCCCGCTCGGCCACCGCCCTGAACACCGGCGACGCGCCGGCATCCAGGCCCGCATGCAGGGTGCCGGTGTCGGAACGCGCGATGAGCACGCCGTCCTGGTCGAGCAGCGACGACACGCCGTCGGGACCGACCTCATGCTCCTGCAGCACTTCCGTGAAGGCGTCGGCGTCGAGGTCGGCGCGCAGCCACTGCGTCGGCTGGCCGTCGTCCGCGGCCAGGCGGAAGGGCATCGCCAGCGGCAGGACCCAGCGGCCCGCGGCATCCGGTCCGGCGGGCCCGAACTGCAGGCGGTAGGGTTCGGATCCGGTCGTGGACGCGAAGGCCGGGGCCCCGGCTTCCACGCGAAGGCCGAGCACGCGGCGGTGGCCCAGCGCGATCCTGTCGATCGCGCCCTCCATGAACACAGGCGTCGCCTCCGGTGCCGCGCCCTCCAGCGCCTCGAGGCCGACGGCCAGCCCATGCAGCGCGCGCTCGATGCTGCGGATCTGCTGCCCGGTCTGGCGGGCATGGCTGTCCACCAGGGCCTGCAGGTAGCGCGCGCCCGCGTCGCGGCGCACGCGGAGATCGTTCCAGGCGACGGCCACCGTGGCCAGCAGCACGCAAAGCACCAGGGTGCCGCCGAACCACCAGGCGCGGCGGAAGCGCACGACACCCGCATCCGGGCCGTCATGGCCGCGGTCGCTCCTGCCGGGCGTCCCTCGCCCACTGTCCAAGGGTTCCACTTCCATCGGTCGATGTTGCCCGTTCGCGTCGACATGCGGCAGCTGCAGCCTAACTCGCACCGGAGTCCGTGCCCCAACGCGATCCAACCGTCCCGTGCCCCGGCGACGTTGCGTTGCGCGCGGCACCACCCTCGCGGGCGCCACGCGGGCCTAGACTTGGGGCCTCGCCTTCACGGAGCCCACGGATGATCGACCTCCACTACTGGCCCACCCCCAACGGCCACAAGGTCACGCTGCTGCTGGAGGAGGCGGGCCTCGACTACCGCATCCATCCGGTCGACATCGGCAAGGGCGCGCAGTTCGAGCCGGACTTCCTGGCGATCTCGCCCAACAACAAGATGCCGGCGATCGTCGACCACGCCCCCGCCGACGGCGGCGCGCCGCAGAGCGTGTTCGAATCCGGCGCGATCCTGCTCTACCTGGCCGAGAAGACCGGCCGCTTCCTGCCCGCCGAGCCGCGCGGCCGCATCGAAGCGCTGGAATGGCTGTTCTGGCAGATGGCCGGGCTGGGGCCGATGACCGGCCAGTACGGCCACTTCAACGTCTACGCGCCCGAGAAGATCCCCTACGCCATCGATCGCTACAGGAAGGAGGCCCAGCGCCTGCTGGGCGTGCTCGACCGCCGCCTGGCCGGCCGTGCCTTCATCACCGGCGACGACTACGGCATCGCCGACATGGCGGCCTATCCGTGGATCAACGCCTACGCCAGCGCGCCGCTGGACATGCAGCCCTTCCCCGAAGTGCTGCGCTGGCAGGCCGCGATCGCAGCCCGCCCCGCCACCGGGCGCGCCTATGCGCTCGCGAAGCAGGTGAACCCCGACGCCGGCAAGCCGATGAGCGACGAGCAGAAGGCCATCCTGTTCGGCCGGAACACAGGCCCGGCCTGAACCGCCGGGCCATCGCCCGCCCCCGGCGCCGCTCCCACGGCGCCGGGGGCTGCGGCATCATGCGGCATTCGCCCGCTCCCCGGACCGCCACATGCGCCTGCTCCTGGCCACCGCCCTCATGACCCTTGCCCTCTCCAACGCCCACGCCGCCACGCCCGATGCCGCGCGCGCCGAGCCGCTCACCCTCGAGGCGATCACCGGCGACGCGGCGCTGTCGGGACCGACGCTGCTGCGGCCCAAGGTGGCGCCCGACGGCTCGAAGGTCACCTTCCTGCGCGGCCGCGAGGACGACCGCAACCGCCTTGACCTCTGGGCCTACGACGTCACCAGTGGCGACACCGCGCTGCTGGTCGATTCAGCCGTGGTGCTCCCCGGCGAGGAGGTGCTGAGCGACGAGGAGAAGGCGCGCCGCGAGCGCCAGCGCATCGCCGCGCTGTCGGGCATCGTCGACTACCACTGGGCCCCGGACTCGCAGCGCCTGCTGTTCCCGCTCGGCGGCGAGCTCTACCTGTACGACCTGTCGGAGCGCGGCGGCGACGCGGTGCGCAAGCTGACCTCCGGCGGCGGCTTCGCCACCGATCCCAAGGTCTCGCCGAAGGGCGGCTACGTCAGCTTCATCCGCGGCCGCAACCTGTGGGTGGTCGATCTGGCCAGCGGCGACGAAGTGCAGCTCACCCGCGACGGCGGCGGCGCCATCGGCAACGGCGTGGCCGAGTTCGTCGCCGACGAGGAGATGGCCCGCCACACCGGCTACTGGTGGGCGCCGGACGACTCCGCCATCGCCTATGCCCGCATCGACGAGTCGCCGGTGCCGATGCAGAAGCGCTACGAGGTCTATCCCGACCGCACCGAAGTGGTCGAGCAGCGCTATCCCTCGGCCGGTGACGACAACGTCCGCGTCGAACTGTTCGTCGCCCGTCCCGGTCGTCCGGACGAGGCGCCGACGCGCGTCGACCTGGGACCGGAGCAGGACATCTACCTGGCCCGCGTCGACTGGCGCGATCCGCAGCGGCTCACCTTCCAGCGCCAGTCGCGCGGACAGCAGCGGCTGGAGCTTGTCGAGGTCACTCTGGCCAACGGGCGCCAGCGCAGCCTCGCCACCGAGACCTCCGCCACCTGGGTGCCGCTGCACGACAACCTGCGCTTCCTCGCCGACGGCCGCTTCCTGTGGTCGAGCGAGCGCGACGGCTTCGAGCACCTGTACATCGCCGGCGCCGACGGCGCCGGGCTGCGCCAGCTGACCCGCGGCGACTGGCCGGTGGACGCGCTGGAGGCGGTGGACGAGGCGAAGGGCCTGGCCTACTTCACCGCGGGCCGCGGTTCGCCCACCCGGCGCGCGCTGTATTCGGTCCCGCTGGACGGCGGCGACATCGTCGAACTCACGTCCACGCCCGGCATGCATGCGATCACCTTCGCCGGCAACGCCAGCGTCTACGTCGACAGCTGGTCGAACACGCGCACGCCGCCGCAGCTCGAGCTGTACCGCGCCGACGGCAGCCGCATCGCCGCGCTGGTCGATAACGATCCCCGCGACCCGGGCCATCCCTACGCCGGCCACCTGGACGCGCACCTGCCCACGGAGTTCGGCACGCTCACCGCGGCCGACGGCAGGACCCCGCTGCACTACAGCCTGATCAGGCCCGCCGGCTTCGATCCGGCCAAGCGCCATCCGGTCGTCGTCCATGTCTACGGCGGCCCGGCCGCGCAGACCGTGCTCGACGCCTGGCCGGGCCGCGCCGACGCCTTCTTCAACCAGTACCTGGCGCAGCAGGGCTACGTGGTGTTCTCGCTCGACAACCGCGGCACGCCGCGGCGCGGGCAGGAGTTCGGTGGCTCGCTGTACGGCAGGCAGGGCACGGTCGAGGTCGAGGACCAGCGCGCGGGCGTTGAATGGCTGCGCGCGCAGCCCTGGGCCGACGGCGGGCGCATCGGCGTGCACGGCTGGTCGAACGGCGGCTACATGACCCTGATGCTGCTCGGCCAGGCACCCGGGCACTACGCCTGCGGCATCGCCGGCGCGCCGGTCGCCGACTGGGCGCTATACGACACCCACTACACCGAGCGCTACATGGGCCTGCCGAAGGCCAACGTCGACGGCTACCGCACCGCGAGCGTGTTCACCCACCTCGACGGCATCCGCGACGACGCCCTGCTGCTCATCCACGGCATGGCCGACGACAACGTGCTCTTCAGCAACGCCACCGCGCTGATGTCGCGGCTGCAGGCGGCGGGCACGCGCTTCGAGCTGATGACCTACCCGGGCGCCAAGCACGGGCTGCGCGGCGCGGATGCGCTGCACAGGTACCGCCTGTCGGAGCGCTTCTTCGCAGGCTGCCTGGGCGACTGAGCCCTCGCGCCCTTCCCACGGCGCTCCCGCGGCCATCGCTATACTCGGCGCCTTTCCCGCACCGGGTGCACGCCTTGCCGTCATCGCAGCCGCCTTCCCCCATGCCGGCCCTGGCGATCACCGCCTACACCGCCACCACCGCGCTCGGTCGCGGCCGCGCGTCGCAGCTCGCCGCGCTCCGCTCGCGCCGCGGCGGACTGCGAAGCAACGACTTCGGGCCCGATCCGCTGGCGGCCTGGATCGGGCGCGTGGACGGACTGGAGGAGGCCGCGCTGCCGGACGGGCTCGCGCAGTGGGACTGCCGCAACAACCGCCTGGCGTGGATGGCGCTGCAGCAGGACGGGCTGATGGATGCCATCGCCAGCGCCCGCCGGCGCCACGGCGCCGAACGCGTGGCCGTGGCCATCGGCACCTCCACGTCGAGCATCGGCGCCAGCGAGGAGGCCTACGCACGCCTCGAGCACGACGCCGATGGTGGAACCCGCTTCCCGGCCGACTTGGCGCGGCCGATCGTGCACACGCCGCACTCGCTGGGCGATTTCGTGCGGGCGGCCACCGGTCTGCGCGGACCCTGCGTCACCGTGGCCACGGCCTGTTCGTCCAGCGCCAAGGTGTTCGCGCAGGCGGCCCGCCTGGTCCACGCCGGCCTGGTCGACGCGGCCCTGGTCGGCGGCGTCGACACCCTGTGCGGCAGCGTGCTGTTCGGCTTCAACTCGCTGGGGCTGGTCTCGGCCACTCCGTGCCGCCCCTTCGACCGCGACCGCGACGGCCTCTCGCTTGGCGAGGCCGGCGGCTTCGCATTGCTGGAGCGCGCCGTGCCCGGCGGCGACGCGCCGCGACTCTGCGGCTACGGCGAGTCCAGCGACGCGCACCACATGTCGGCGCCCCATCCCGAAGGCCTCGGCGCGCGCCTGGCCATGCGCGATGCGCTCGCACGCGCCGGGATCGATGCGGGCGATGTCGGCTACCTCAACCTGCACGGCACGTCGACCCCGGCCAACGACACCATCGAAGCCGCGGCGGTCGCGGCGATGTTCCCGGCCACCCTGCACGCCAGTTCGACCAAGGGCTGGACCGGGCACACCCTGGGCGCGGCGGGAATCGTCGAATCGGTGTTCGCCCTGCTCGCGCTGGAGCACGGCCTGCTGCCCGGCATCCTGCACAGCGAGACGCCGGACCCGGCCTGCGGCCCGCAGATCCGCTTCGACAACGCGGAGGACGCGGATATCCGCTACGCCATGAACAACTCCTTCGGCTTTGGCGGCAACAACGCCGCGCTGGTGTTCGGACGCGCATGAAGAAGCTCAACACGCTGATCGCACGCATCGAAGGCATCGGCTTCTGGGCCGACGGCCTGCCGTCCTGGCAGGACGCGGTGGACCACGCACGGACCGGGACCCCCGCCACCGGCAGCGGCAAGCCGTCGCCGCGCATGCTGGCGCCCAACGAGCGCCGTCGCGCGCCGCCAACCGTGGCGGTGGCCCTGGACGTGGCGCTTGCCGCCTGCGAAGCCGCGGGCCGCGACCCGGCGTCACTGCCATCGGTGTTCGCCTCCACCCACGGCGACCTCGCGATCACCGACTACATGTGCGCGACGCTGGCCGACGACCCGCGCGCGATCTCGCCGACGAAATTCCACAACTCCGTGCACAACGCCGCCGCCGGCTACTGGACCATCGGTGCCGGCTGCCTGCGCCCGGCGACCGCGCTGAGCGCGCACCGCGCGAGCTTCGCCCAGGGCCTGCTGGAAGCGCTGGTCCAGCTCGCCTGCGGCGACGATGCGGTGCTCCTGGCCGCGTACGACGCCGCCGGCGCCGGTCCGCTGGGGGCGATGGCGCAAAGCACCGGCCTGCTGGGCGGCGCCTTCGTGCTGGCCGCCGGCCCGCACCACGGCATCGACCGGGAAGGCGGCGGCATCCGCCTGCGCGCCACCCTGATCGACGGCGACGCGCCCGCGGGCCAGGGCGCCCTGGCCCGCCACGGCGGAGCCAACGCCATGGCGCCGATGCTGCCGCTGTTCGACGCGCTGGCCTCC
Organism: Luteimonas sp. A537; assembly: GCF_054052065.1. Lineage (NCBI taxonomy): Bacteria > Pseudomonadati > Pseudomonadota > Gammaproteobacteria > Lysobacterales > Lysobacteraceae > Luteimonas > Luteimonas renzhihongae. The sequence continues at coordinate 228,772 of NZ_JBSVRH010000003.1, read as the reverse complement.
GGCGGCGATCTCGCGCTGCTGCACGCCGGGCACGGCCGCACGCTGCGGGTGGAGCTTGCCCATGGCTGAGTCCCTCCCGCTGCGCCGCGAAGACACCGCGGTGGTCATCCCCGCGCTCAACGAGGCGCTGCGCATCCGCGACGTGGTCGAAGGCGCGCTGGCGCAGGCGCAGACGGTGATCGTGATCGACGACGGCTCGGACGACGACACCGTCGCGCGCATCGCCGACCTGCCCGTCCGCGTGGTCCGGCACCCACGGCGCATGGGCAAGGGCGCGGCGCTGCGCAGCGGCTTTGCCGAGGCCGCGCGCCTGGGCGCGCGCGCGGTGGTCACCATGGACGGCGACGGCCAGCACGACGCCGCGGACATCCCGCGCCTGCTGGCCGCCGCGAACCGCCACCCGGGCTGCGTGATCGTGGGCGCCCGCCTGCGCAAGCGGGCCTCGCAGCCGCCGCACCGGCGCCTGGGCAACGACTTCGGCGACTGGGGCATCAGCTGGGCCTGCGGGTTCCGCGTGGTCGACAGCCAGAGCGGCCAGCGCCTGTACCCGCGCGACGTGTTCACGCTCAGCGACGTGGCCGGAGAAGGCTTCGCGTTCGAGGCGCAGATGCTGATCTCGGCCGCCCGCGAGGCCGGTGCCGGCGTCGTCGCGGTACCGATCGAGACCCGCTATGCCTGCGCCGACGTCCCGGTCGAGTTCCGCAAGAGCCACTTCCGCCTGTTCCGCGACCTCTGGGCGATCACCTCGCACGTGGTGGCCCAGATCTGGCGACACGGCGATGTCATGACCGGATACGCGCGCGCACGCCGGCACCCGCCGGTCATCGACGACTGCAGCGGGGCGTCCGCGCCCGGCGAGGCCGGCGGCGGCACCGCACAGGCCGACGGAGGCCAGTACTGATGGACGAAGCGAATCGCGTCGACGTCGCGATCCTCGGCGGCGGGCTGGCCGGACTGACGCTGGCGCTGCAGCTGCGGCAGGCGGACCCGGCGCTCTCGATCGCAGTGCTCGAGCGGCGCGCGCATCCGGCGCCCGAAGCCGCGTTCAAGGTCGGCGAATCCACGGTCGAGATCGGCGCCCACTACTTCGCCCAGGTGCTTGGCCTGCGCGAGCACCTCGACCGGGAGCAGATCCGCAAGTTCGGCTTCCGCTTCTTCTTCTCCGACGGCCGCGGCGACGTCGACCGCTGCACCGAGATCGGCGTCAGCCAGCGGCTGCCGACGCCGTCCTGGCAGATCGATCGCGGCCGCTTCGAGAACATGCTCGGCGAGCGCGCGCGGACGATGGGCATCGGGTTCCGCGCCGGCGTGGTGGTGCGCGGCGTCGAATTCGGCGAGGGCGACGACGACCATCGCATCGCCTGGTCGCGCGACGGCGCCGAGGGCAGCCTGGCCGCGCGCTGGGTGGTCGACGCCAGCGGCCGCGCCGGCCTGCTCAAGCGCCAGCTGGGCCTGGCCGAGGCCAACGGCCACGATGCCAACGCTGCCTGGTGGCGGGTCGAAGGCATCCTCGATCCCAACGACTGGTCCGCGGACGAGGCCTGGCGCACCCGCTGCACGCCGCCCGACCGCTGGCGCTCGACCAACCACATGTGCGGCACCGGCTACTGGTTCTGGATGATCCCGCTGGCTTCGGGGGCGCACTCGCTCGGCATCGTCTGCGACGCCGGGATGCATCCGCTGGAGGGCATGAACAGCCACGACAAGGCCATGGAGTGGCTGCGCAGGCACCAGCCGCGCGTGGCCAATGCACTCGAAGGACACGCGGTGAAGGACTTCCGCTTCCTGCGCGGCTTCTCGCACGGCTGCCGCCGGCTGTACGGCGATCGCTGGGCGCTGACCGGGGAGGCGGGCCTGTTCCTGGATCCCTTCTATTCACCGGGAAGCGACTTCATCGCGATCGCGAACACCCAGATCTGCGACCTGGTCGCGCGCGACCGCGCGGGCGGGCCGTTCGCCCAGTACGCAGCGGTGCACGAACGCCTGTACTTCTCCTTCTACGAAAACACCCTGACGCTCTACCGGGGCCAGTACGCGCTGTTCGGCGATGAGCGCGTATTGCCGGTCAAGGTGATCTGGGACTACACCTTCTACTGGGCGCTGCTTGCGCCCGCGTTCTTCACCGGGCGCATCACCGACATCGGCATGTACGTGCGCCTGCAGCCTTTGTTCGAACGCGCCAGCGCGCTCAACGCCGCGATGCAGCCGCTGCTGCGCGAATGGGGCGAACGCAATGCGGCCGCCGGGGCAGCGCCGGCGGGGACCGGGCGCTCGCTCGACCAGCACGGGATCCAGTGGTTCCACGAACTCAACCGCGCGCTGCGCGACCCGCTCGACGACGCTGCCTTCGATGCGCGCATCGCCGAAAACGTCGGTCGCATGGAAGCGCTGGCCACCGAGGTCCTGGCCCGCGTGCGCGACATGCATCCCGCGATCGGCGACCACGGCCTCGACGCGCTGCTGGCCGGGACGGGCGCCCAGCCGGCCTCGCTCGGCGACGCCTGGTACAGCGCGGCCTGAGCCGCTGCGGAGAATCGCATGCACCACAGCCCCCTCCTGCTGCAGCTCGTCATCATCCTGCTCACCGCCCGCGCCTGCGGCCTGCTGCTGCGCCACGTCGGCCAGCCGCCGGTCATCGGCGAGATGGCCGCCGGCCTGCTGCTAGGGCCGATCGTGTTCGGCGCCTGGTTCCCGGAACTCCACGCCGTGGTGTTCGCGCCGGAGTCGCTGCCGGGCCTCGCATCGCTGGCCGAGCTGGGACTCGTACTCTTCATGTTCATCGTCGGCGTCGAGCTGCGCGCTCCAGACGGCGTTCGGGCGCAGCTGAAGTCCGCCGGCCTGGTCGGCGTGGCCAGCGTGCTGGTTCCGATGGCGCTCGGCCTCGCGGTGTCGCCGCTGCTGCATCCCTACGCGCCCGCGGGCGTGGGCCTGCTGCCGTTCGGACTGTTCATGGCCGCGGCGATGTCGATCACCGCCTTCCCGATCCTGGCGCGCATCCTCAAGGAGCGCGGGATGACCCACACCCCCCTGGGACGGCTGGCCCTGGGCGGCGCCGCGATCGCCGACGTGCTGGCCTGGATCATGCTGGCGCTGGTGGTGGCCCTGGTCGGCGCCGGCGACGGCTACGGCGGCTTCATCCGCGCCACCGCGGGCCTTGCGATCGTCGCCGTGATCGTGTTCGTCCTGCTGCGGCCGCTCTATGCCTGGCTGCTGCGCACGCACGCCGCCGACGGCGTGCCTTCGCTGATGGTGCTGGCGGCGCTGCTGATCGGCGCGTTCGCCTGCGGCGCGGCCACCGACCGGCTGGGCGTGCACGCCGTCTTCGGGGCCTTCCTGTTCGGTGCCTGCCTGCCGCGGGACGATCGCCTGCTGAAGTCGCTGATCGAGCGCGTCGAGTACCTCGCGATCGTGGTCCTGATGCCGATCTTCTTCGCCCTTGCCGGGCTGGGCACCACCGCCGACGCATTCAGCGGCGCGGCGCTCGGCGCGATGCTTCTGATCCTGGCGGTGGCGGTCGTGGGCAAGGTCGCCGGCGGTGCGATCGGGGCACGCCTGTCAGGCCACGGCTGGCGCGAGAGCTTCGCGGTGGGTTCGCTGATGAACGCGCGCGCGCTGATGGAGCTGATCGTGATCAAGGTCGGCCTGGACGCGGGGATCATCGGACCGGACCTGTTCACCATGCTGCTGGTGATGGCGATCCTGACCACGGTGATGACCGGGCCGCTGGTGACCCTGTCACTGGGTCGGCGCGCGGCGCCGGCCGTGGTGGCCCCGGACCGCGCGGTGGCCGAGGCGCCCGCGCGGGCACGGCAGCGCGGCTGACGCCGCGGCTCAGTCGACCGGCTGCAGCACCGGCGGCGGCGGCGGCATCTGCTCGGGCGGCGGGTTGGGCAGGTAAATGGCCACGCCGCGGGCGTGCTTCTGCCGCGGACTGATGTTCACGCCGACGCCGCCACTGCTGAAGCTGCGGCTGCCGACGCGACCGGTCCCGGCGCCGACGCTGACCCCGCCGCCGCCGTAGCCGTGGGCCGTGCCCTGGAACAGGATGCCGTTGGCACCCAGCGACGCAGCTTCCTCGCGCAGCTTGCGCATCACCGAGTCGGCCTTGTTCTGCTCGCCGTAGGTGAAGGCGCCACTGGCGGTCTCGAGCAGGGCCACCTCTTCATAGGGGACGCCCGGCGCGCCGTGGTACACGCGCACAAGCGCCGGGTCGATCGGCGCACGCGGCGTGCCGGTGAGGATGTGCGACGAGGCGCAGCCTGCCAGGAGCAACACGGCGCTGGCGGCGGCGATGCGGAACAAGCGGGCGGCGGTCATGGCATCACCTGGGTTGGATGGAGATGGATCATCTTCCCACCCGGGTGAATCCGCTGTCACTGCCGCCGGGATCGGCGTCCGGCCGCCTTCATCCCATGCCGCCGTTGACGCCGATCACCTGGCCGGTGACGTAGGCGGAGGCGTCCGAACACAGGAAGCGCACCACCGCGGCGATCTCGTCCGGCGTCCCGGCGCGACCGGCGGGCACCATCTGCTTCACCACCTCGGGCGGGAAGGCGGCTTCGGCCATGCGCCCTGCGACCACGCCCGGCGCCACCACGTTCACGGTGATGCCGCGGCTGGCCATCTCGCGCGCCAGCGATTTCGAAGCGCCGTGCAGCGCAGCCTTGGCCGCCGCGTAGTTCACCTGGCCCCGATTGCCGAGCACCGCCGCCACGCTCGACACGCTGACGATGCGCCCCCAGCGCGTGCGCGCCATCGGCAGCAGCAGCGGCTGGGTGACGTTGAAGAAGCCATGCAACGACACGTCGATCACTCGCCGCCACTGCTCCACGGACATGCCCGCCATGGGCGCGTCGTCGTGGATGCCGGCGTTGTTGACCACGATCTGCACCAGGCCGGATTCGAGCAGCGCGGCGATGCCAGCGGCCGTGGCCTCGCCATCGGCGACGTCGAAGGCGACGGCTTCGGCGCTGCCGCCGGCGGCGAAGATGTCGGCCACCACCGCTTCGGCGCGCGCGCGGTTGCCGTTGGCGTGGACGATGACGTGGACGCCGTCGGCCGCCAGCTGGCGGCAGATCGCACCGCCGAGGTCGCCGCTGCCGCCGGTGACGAGCGCGCGGCGCGGGGTGGCTTGCGGCGGGGTGGTTTCCGGGGACGTGGCGTTCTGGTTCATGCGGCGATTATCCCGGCATCGACGCCGCATCCGCGAGCACCACCGCCGCGCGGCCTTCGGCGAGCAGCACGCCGGCGTGGTGGATGCGGAACGCGTACTGCTGGCTGGCCTCGCCTTCCATCAGCAGCTCGGCTTCGCCTTCGAGATCACCCGCCAAATCGTCGATCCGCGCCACGTGCAGGTCCACGCCGCGCAGCGCGACCAGCATGCCCGGGCGCACCGCGCCGCCGGAATCGCGCCCGCGCAGGCCGCCGTGCACGGCCATCGCCTGGGCGCCGTATTCGCACAGGTGCACCGCGCGCAGCAGCCCGGCGCTGCGCAGCGGATGCTCCGGGTCGCGGTGGTTGCGGGCGCGCAGCGCGATGCGCGTGGCGTCCCAGGCCGTGACTTCGTCCCACAGGCACATCGCGCCCTGGTGCGGCACCAGCGACAGGATCTCCGCCCGGCTGATCATGTGTCGCCCTCCGCCGCGGGAGCGGCTGCCCCCGCGGGTCCAGGACCGGCGTCGTGGCGGGAGACGAGCAGTGCGAGCACGAAGTTCGAGACCACGCCGATCGCGACCGTGCTTCCGATCGCGCGCAGCACCGGGATCGACGACAGCGCGAGCAGGCTGAACACCAGCGCGGTCATCAGGCTGCAGACCAGCACCGCGTGCAGGGTGCGCAGCTGGTCCTCGCGGCGGTCGCCGGCGTGCTCGAAGAACAGGGCGTAGTCCAGGCCCAGGCCGGCGGCGAGGATCAGCGCCACCAGGTGGAACAGGTTGAGCTCGACGCCCAGGCCGCGCAGCACCGCCAGGATCACCAGGGTGGTCAGCGCCATCGGCAGCAGCACGCGCAGGACCCGTCCCGGGGCGCGCAGTGCGATCCACACCGTGGCCGCCAGCAGCAGTGCGGCCAGCGCCAGCGCGGCGAGCACGCGGCCGCGGTACTCGGCCACCAGCGATTCGGACGCGGCCTTCATGTCCAGCAGCTCGCCGCCGGCATCGGCCGCCGCCTGCGCCACGGCATCGACGTCGTTCAGCCCGCTGAGCGAGACCAGGGCGATCGCGCCGCCGTCGCCGTCGAGCAGGAGCCCCTGGACGGTGCTGGCGAGCGGCGTGCCGGCAAGGTCTCCGGGGCGCAGCGGCGGCGCGCCGCGCGCGCGCTCGACGTCGGCCAGGAAGGGGGCGAAGGCGTCTTCGCGGAAGGGCGTGCCGGCCAGGGCATCGGCAAGCGATGCGCGCAGCGCGGCAGGCGCCGGCAGGCCCTGCTGGCGCGCGCGCTGGGTGGCCGCGGACGGAAGGTAGCGCGCGGCGCTGTCGTAGCCGTCCAGGGCGCCCGCGGCGACCATCGCGTCCAGGCGCGGGTGCAGCGCCTCGGTCGCGGCCAGGGCGGCGTCGGCGTCGGCGCCGCGCAGCACCGCCACGTAGCGGACGTCCGGCGCGCCCAGCTCGGCGCGCAAGCGCGCGTCCAGCGCCATGCCTTCGGCGGGCACCGGGGTCAGCTTCGAAAGGTCGTTCTCCCAGAACGGCCCGCGCGCGCTGGCAAGCACCGCGACGCAGGCCAGCGCCAGCACCAGCAGCGACCAGCGCGGCCGCGGCAGGCGCCCGATGCCGCGCCACAGCGCCTGCAGCACCGGCGAGTCGGCCAGGTCGCGCGGCGCGGGATCGACCAGGGGCGGCAGCCCGAAGCGGGTGGCCAGCGCCGCCGCCGCCAGCGCGGAGATGGTGAACACCGCCAGCTGGCGCAGGCCGTCGACGCCGGAGAACAGGAAGGTGAGGTAGGCGATGCAGGTCGCGACCACGCCGGTCACCAGCGCCGGCCACAGCGCGCGCACGTTGTCGCGCGGGCTGATGCCGGCGCGCTGCTGGCTGAGGAAGTGGATCGGATAGTCCTGGACCACGCCGATCAGGGTGAAGCCGAAGGCGACGGTAATGCCGTGCACGGCCTCGAACACCAGCGCCACCGCGCCCAGCCCGGCCAGCCCCGCGGTGGCCAGCGGCAGCACGCCCAAAAGCGGTGCGCGCCAGCTGCGGTAGGCGACCAGCAACAGCAGGACCAGAGCGATGCTGTCGATGGTGCCGATCCACTGCGCCTCGCGCGCGGTGCGGCCGCCGATCTCGACCGAGAACGCGCCGGGGCCGGTCATGCGCAGCGCAGCGCCGCTGTCGCCCGCCACGTCGGCGAAGCCGGCGTAGACGGCGTCGTAGGCGCGTTGCTGCGCGCTGGGGTCGAAGCCCGCGGCGCCGGTCTGCGCGAGCAGCAGCGCCTCGCGGCCGGCGGCGTCGAACCAGACCCCGTGCAGGCGCTGCGGCGCGGCCTTCGGTTGCCAGGCCTCGGCCAGGACCAGCATCTCCAACGTGGGATCGGCGGGCAGCAGCGGCTCCACGAACGCTGCCATCGGCGAGCCCAGGTCCTGCAGGCGCTCGTCGAGCTGTTCGCCAAGGTAGGCGGCGTCCAGCGGCCGGCCGTCGAAGGTGGGCGAAAGCAGGTAGCGGTACGGACGCAGCGATTCCGGCACGGCGTCCAGGCCGGCGTCGGCGCCGTTGGTGACGAATTCGAAATCGGGACTGGCGGCCAGGGCGTCGGCCAGCGCCTGCGACTGCGCGGCCAGCAGCTCCGGCGGCGCGCCGGAAAGCGACACCAGCAGCAGTCGCGTCCCCGGCCCGTCGCCGAGCTCGTCGACCAGCAGGGCCTGGGCCGGCGTGCGCGGCTCGGGCATGAAGCGGCGCAGGTCGCCGCTGAGTTCAAGGTGCTGGCCGATCATCCAGCCCGCGACCAGCAGCGCCGCCAGCCACAGCAGCGCCAGCGCGGTGCGACGCGCGGAACTCAACGCGCCACCGCGGCGCGACCCGTCGGACCCGGACGCGCGGGACTCATTGCGCCGCAGCGCCGGGGTCGCGGCACAGCGCCTCGTAGGCGGCGCCGTCGCCGGCGGCAATGGCGGCGCGCGCGGCGCCCGCGAGCAGGCTGCGCTGCAGCTCGCCCTCGGCCGGGCGGGTCTCGATGCAGCGCAGCTCGGCGCCGCGGCCGTGCAGGGTGATGTCGCGGACGCTCGCGGCCAGCGCCGCGTCGCGCGGCACCAGCACCAGGGTCCAGTCCTCGCGGCTGCCGCGGGCGCTGATGCGGTAGTCGCGCTGCAGCGCGGCCGCATCGCCGGCCAGCAGCGCGCCGAAGCTGGCCTGCAGGCCGGCAAGCTCGGGCGCGCGCGACAGCGCGAACGTGCGCGGCCTGCGGTCGCCGCGGGCGATGGTCGCCTCGCCGCCGCGGATGGTGGTGGTCTCGGCATAGGGCACGCGGACGTCGCGCACCAGGGTGCTGTCGTCGGGGCGCGCGTATTCGCCCTCGATGCGCAGCGGCGCCTTCAGCATGGGCGAGCCGCGCAGTTCGACGAAGGGCGTGCGCACCGGCGCCGGCCGCGCCAGGCGCTGCAGGATCCAGGCGCTATCGACCGCCGCCGGCTGCGCGGCCGACGGCAGCGCGATCGCCGCCAGCAGCAGTGCCGCCAGCGTCCACGCCGGCGTCCCGGGCGTGCGCTTCCGGGTCGGGGGATTCCCGCGTTCCGGCCCCTTGTCCGTGTTCGTGCGGCATACGGTGTTGCTGGCCTCGGCTGTGTTCAAGGTCACCCCAGAAGTCGTAGAAATTGAACCAGTTGAACGGTGCATCGCGGAGATGATGTTCAAGCCGGGCAGCGTAACGCTGGATAAGCACGGGCAGCGCCGCTGCGCGTTCGCGCCGCGGGATCGCGACGCCGTCGCTGAAATGCTCGAACACGAGATCGTAGCGCCTGCCGCCGCGATAGATGCCGAAGGCCAGCTGCACCGGCACCTGCAGCACCGCGGCCAGCAGCCACGGTGCCATCGGGAACCGGGCTTCGCTGCCGAGGAAGGCTGCGCCGATCGACGCCCCGCCGGGCTGCGTGCGGTCGACCAGCAGCGCCACCAGCGCGCCCTCGGCCGTGGCCTGCTGGATCTCGAACATGATCGCCGGACCGTCCTGGCCGGCGTCGATCACCGAGGCCGCGATATCCGGGTTCAGCGCATCCAGCAGCTGGGTGACCGCCGGGCTGTGGGCCTTGTCCAGCACCACCCGGATCTTCTGCTCCGGCCGCTGCCGGCCAAGCACGCGCAGCACCTCGAAGCTGCCCAGGTGGGAGCCGAACACCAGCACGCCCTGGCCGCGGTCGAGCGCGGCGTGCAGCGACTCCAGGCCGCTGACCCGGATGTCGAAGCGGCGCATGTCGCCGCCAAGCAGGAACACGCGATCAAGGATGGTGGCGGCGAAGGTGTGGATGTGGCGCGCGACATCCGCGAGTGTTGCCGGGCGCCCCAGCACGCGGCCGAGATAGGCACGCGAATCACGCCGCTCCTCGCCGCGGCGAAGAAGGAAGTAGCCCGTGATCGGATACAGCAGCAGCCGCGCCAGCGCGCGGCCGCCACACAGGCTGACCTTGCCCAGCAGCCATACCGCGAGCCGGCCGCCACCCTCGCGACGCTGCTTCCAGCTGCCGTTCATGCCCGCACCACCTCGCCCGAGGCGATCAGCGTGGTTTCGCGCAGCACGCGGAAGCGCCAGCGGGGTGCGTCACCGGCGAGCTCGACGCGCGCGACCTCGCCGGGAAGCAGCGGGCTGGCGAACTTCACCTGCGGCAGGCGCAGTGGGCCCAGCGGCCCGTGCGCGGCTTCGATCGCCGCCAGCACATGGTCGAGGACCACCACGCCCGGCACCAGCGCACGGCCGGGGAAGTGCCCCGGCAGGCAGGGATGATCGTGTGCGACAACGAACTCCATCGGGTCGTGCACGGTGCCTCAGGATGCCTGGCGCAGCAGCGCGACCACCGAGGCGTGGGCCGCTTCGGCCAGCGCCTGGCGGGCCGTCGCGCTGGAGCCGTTGCCTGCGGTCGGCAGCGGCGTGCCGAAACGGACCCGGATCACCCCCGGCCGCGCGCGGAAGCCGTCGGGCGGCAACACCGCGCCGGCACCCTCGATCGCCACCGGCAGCACCTCCACGCCGGCGTCGATCGCCGACTGGAACGCACCGCCCTTGAATGGCGCCACCGCGCCGCAGCGGCTGCGCGTGCCCTCGGGGAACAGGCACAGCGTGTGGCCGTCGCGCAGCAGCGCCGCGGCCTCGCGGCGCAGGCGCGGCCCGGCGCGCGGATTGTCGCGCTCGATGAACAGCATGCCGCAGGCGCGCGCGTACCAGCCCACGAACGGCACCCGGGCCATCTCCTGCTTGAGCAGGAAGCGCAGCGGCACCGGCACCGCGCGGAACAGCGCGCAAACGTCGATGATCGACTGGTGGTTGGACACCAGCAGGCGCGGCTGCGACCAGTCGATGCGCTCGGCGCCTTCCACTTCCAGGCGCGCGGCGGTCCCGGCGAGGAGTACGGGCGCCCAGCAGCGCGCGGCCATGCGCAGCGCCCGGTCGCGGCGGCGGGTAATGAGCAGCGCCAGCAGCGACAGGCTGATCAGGCCTGAGGTCCATGCCAGCATGAAGACGAAGCCCGCTGCGTTGTGGACGCCCCAGGCCAGTCGTTGCAGGGCCGGTTCGGCCACTTCCATGTTGTCGACGCGCTGCTGCATCGGCAAAGCATACCCAAAGGGCGCGGCCAACCCCCTGTTCAGCGCAGGAAATCTCGCCAGAATGCCGGCCCCAGCCCCGCCATCTGCCGGAGGAAGTGGACGAAGCTGCCGTGGTGCCCTGGAAGGCGATGCTTGCGCCAGGCAAACTCGATGGCGGAGAACCCGCCAAGCAGACCATAGTTGAGGATGTTTGCGAACAGCGACCACTGCTCGCGGGTGATGCTGACCGGCGCTGGCAGGCCGAGGCTGGACAGCAGACCGCCGGGTTGGGCGACCATCGCCAACGCCAGGTTGGCCGTGCCCAGCAGCAGCAGGACGCCCGCCCAGGCCGCGGTCAGCCGGCGGCTGTAGGCGAGCAGCCCGGGTGCCAGCGTGTCCGGGGTGCTGCCATCGACGGCGACGACGATGCGCGTGATCAGCGCACCGCGCGGCGACCACAGGCTGCGGGCGAACAGCCACGCGATCACGCCGACGAAGACCACCGGCGCCACCAGCAGCGGCAGCCCGGCGTGGCCCGATCGGTACAGGAGGTGGCAGGCGGCGACCGCCAGCGGCAGCGCGGCCCAGGCCCAGGCGCGGCGCGCGGCCAGGCCCGCGGCAAGCATCATCACCACCAGCGAGAGCAGGGCGGCATACGCGTAGCGGTCATCCAGGGTGGCGCTGGCCAGGTGCGCAAGCACCGCGTAGGCCACCGCCATCGCGACCGCGAGGGCCAGGCCCATGGCCGGCACCGGGCCGCCGGCGTCAGGCGCGGTTGGCTTCGACGTGCGCCGACAGCGCGCGCAGCGAGGCGAAGATCCGGAGATTCTCCTCGCTGTCCGAACGCAGCTGGAAGCCATAGCGCTTGCCCACCGCCAGCGCCAGCTCCAGCGCGTCGATCGAATCCAGTCCCAGGCCGGCGTTGAACAGCGGCGCTTCGGGGTCGATCGAACCGGGCTCGACGTCATCGAGGCTCAATGCTTCGACCAGGAGTTCGGCAAGTTCGCGTTCGGCTGGGGACTGTGTGGACATGCTGCGGCTTCCGTTGCGGCTATCATCTTGCCCCCGATGATCGCATGGCCACGCGCGCCGCGAAATGCACAACCCCGCAGAAGACACACACACCGGCTCCCGGACCACGGTCCGCCGTGACGCCCCCGCAATCGCCGGCATGCCCCGGCTCTCGATCGAGTACGTCGATGCACCGGACCCGTCGCCCCTGCTGGGCTGCGACGACGTGCTGGCGGTTTTCGGCTTCGGTGGCGCGGCGCCGGCCACGCACGATGATCCGCGCTACCTGCGGGTGCCGCTGGAGCCCCACGGCACCACGGGTTTCGAAGTCTGGCGCGGCAGCGCGCCGGTGATCCGCGGCCGTGACGATGGCGTGCGCTGGGCCAGCGATGGCCAGCTGCTGTTCGGCGTGGTCGAGGTTCCGGAGCGCGAGGGCGATATCCAGGGCGCCGCACGGCACGCCTATGCGCGGCTGGCGGCCTTCACCACCGGCAGCCGCACCCCGCACCTGCTGCGCGTGTGGAACTACGTCGACGCGATCACCCTGGGCAGCGGCGACGACGAGCGCTACCGCGCCTTCTGCGTCGGCCGCGCCCACGGGCTGGGCGATTTCGATGTGCGCACGCTGCCGGCGGCCACCGCCATCGGCCGCTGCGACGGCGAGCGCGTGGTGCAGGTGTACTGGCTGGCCTCGGCGGCGCCGGGCACGCCGGTGGAGAATCCGCGCCAGGTCAGCGCCTACCGCTACCCGCGCCAGTACGGCCCGCAGGCGCCAAGCTTCGCGCGCGCGATGCTGCCCCCGGCCGGCAGCGCCATGCCACTGCTGCTGTCGGGCACCGCGGCGGTGGTCGGCCATGCGTCGATGCACGACGGCGAGCTGCTGGCCCAGCTCGAGGAAACCTTCGCCAACTTCGATGCGCTTGTCGGCGCGGCGCGGCGCCACGACCCGTCACTGCCAGCGCGCTTTGGCGCCGGCACGCGGCTCAAGGTCTACGTGCGTGACGCCCACGACCTGCCGCTGGTGGCCGTAGCGCTGGATCGACGCTTCGGCGACGCCGTGCCGCGGCTGCTGCTGCACGCGGCCATCTGCCGCCAGGAACTTGCGGTGGAAATCGATGGCGTGCATGGCGCCCCGGCGGCCTGAGCGCCGGAACGACCATTCGCACCCGTTTTGTTGCAGTGCATGATTGAGTGAAATCCGGACACAGCGCATATTCGGGGCGGGCCACGCGACACGGCCTGCACACCTTCGCATTGACCACGAAGGCACCGTTCGGGGGGAACGGTGGCTCAGGCCACGATTTTCCCGGGTGCCCCGACTCCGAGGATTGACTCCGATGAAACGCACCACCTTGCTGTTGCTGGCCGGCTTGTCCGCCGGCTTCGCCGCGCACGCGGCCGAACCGGCCACTGCCGACGCACCTGCCACCGGCTCCTATGCCGGCGTCACCGTCGCCATCGATCCCGCCACCGGCCGCCTGCGCGCCCCGACCGCAGCCGAACAGGCCGAACTGCGCGCCGCCGCCGTAGCCAACTCGCGCCTGCGCACCGCCGACCGCATGTCGATCGCGAAGCCGGGCCCGAAGACCCGCGCCGAAGCCGAGCGCACGATGAAGCGCCACCGCGACGGCCGCGTCAGCATGCAGGTGTCCGATGACATGATGTCCTACGTGACCGCCACCCAGCTCGAGGACGGTTCGATCGTCATCGGCCACGGCGATGCCAACGGCCATTCCGCACCCGCGACCACCGTGGAGTCCGCCCGTGAATAAGACGATCCTTGCCTGCGCACTCGCGGCCGCCTCGACCTTCGCCATCGGCGCAGCCAGCGCCGCGACCATCATCCCGGTCAACATGAACGCGCCGGGCGTCGGCCTCAACGACCCCACCCCGGCAACGCCGGTGGGCAACAACCCCGGCACCACCGTCGGCGAGCAGCGCCAGATCGCCTACCAGTTCGCCGCCGACCTCTGGGGCGCCGTGCTGGAGAGCGAGGAGGACATCCGCGTCCAGGCCCAGTTCACCGCACTCGCCTGCACCGCCACCGGCGGCGTGCTCGGCTCGGCCGGCGCACGCTTCATCCAGCGCGACTTCGATGGCGCCGTGCCCGGCACCTGGTACGGCGAAGCACTGGCCAACTCGATCACCGGCGTCGACCTGTCGGAGGGCGAGGACGAGATCAGCAGCAACTTCAACGCCAACCTGGGCTCGCCCGGCTGCATGGACACTTCGGGCTGGTACTACGGCCTGGACGGCAACACCCCGGCGGGGATGATCAACTTCCTCGACGTGGTGATGCACGAAATCGGCCACGGCCTGAACTTCCAGGGCTTCTACAGCCTCGCCAGCGGCGCCCCGCAGAGCGGCTACCCGGACATCTATTCGAGCTTCGTGTTCGACAACGTCTCGGGACTGAACTGGATCGACATGACCGACGCCCAGCGCCGGACGGCGGCAATCGGCGGCGGCCTGGCCTGGACCGGTGCCAACGTCACCGCCCAGGTGCCGATGGCGCTGGCATCGAAGATCGCGCTCACCGGCGGTGGCACCGTCAGCGGCGAGTTCCTGTTCGGCACGGCGGAGTTCGGCCCCGAGGCCACTCCGGCCAACTTCAACGGCGAGCTGGTGCTCGTCGATGACGGCAGCGCCGACCCGAGCTTTGGCTGCGAGGCTTCGCCTGCTGGTGCCTATGCCGGCAAGATCGCCGTGGTCGACCGCGGTACCTGCGCGTTCGAGATCAAAGCGAAGATGGCCGAGGATGCCGGTGCGATCGCGGTCGTGGTCGCCAACAACGTCGCCGGCGTGATCCAGATGGCCGAAGACGCCACCGTGAACGCCACCGTGCCCACGCTCAGCGTTTCGCTGGCCGACGCCAACCTGCTGAAGGCCGGCATTCCGGGTGCGACACTGGGCATGGAGCTGGTCGAGGGCAGCTTCGCCGGCACCGACGACTCCGGTCGTGCGCTGATGTACTCGCCGGCCGTTCTGGCCCAGGGTTCCACGTTCTCGCACTTCGACGTCAGCCACTCCCCGAACGCGCTGATGGAGCCGTCGATCAACCAGGACCTGGACTCCAGCGTGCGCCTGGACCTGACCCCGGCCCTGTACGAGGACCTGGGCTGGACGTTGAACGCAGGCAACGCAACCACCAACGGAGGCAGCTGCAACACCGGCGTGCCTGCGGTCGGCCTGGTCGGCCTGGCCGGTGGCGCCAACCTGCAGGCAGCCGATGCGCTGTGCCGCGACACCCACGGCAGCGGCAACGCGGCCTACCGCGGCTGCATCGCACCGTTCGTGGCTCGCCTGCGCGATCTGGGCTTCGTGCCGAGGTCCAAGGCAAGCGCGGTGACGGTCTGCACCAAGCGCTGATCGCTCTGCGGTTTTGAGCATAGGCCGGCGCCCACGGGCGCCGGCCTTCTTTGTTCCCTGCTCCGGACTTCGATCCTGGCAGGCCGGCGTAGAATGGCCGCATGGCCTACCCAGACACCCGCTACCGGCGCATGCGCCGCGACGCATTCTCGCGCCGGCTGATGCGCGAGCACACCCTCACCGTCGACGACCTGATCTATCCCGTGTTCGTGCACGAGCCCGACGGCCGCGCCGTCGTGCCTTCGATGCCCGGCGTTGAGCGCCTTTCGATCGACGAACTGCTGCGCGAAGCGGATCAGGCCTGCGAACTCGGCGTGCCCGCGCTGGCACTGTTCCCGGTCACCGCGCCAGAGGCCAAGTCGCTCGACGCCGCCGCGGCCTGGGACGACCAAGGCCTCTGCCAGCGCGCCGTACGTGCGCTGAAGTCGCGCTTCCCGGAGCTCGGCGTGATCACCGACGTCGCGCTCGATCCCTACACCAGCCATGGCCAGGACGGCATCGTCGACGCCACCGGCTACGTGCAGAACGACATCACCGTCGAGGCGCTGGTGAAACAGGCGCTGTCGCACGCCCGCGCCGGCGCCGACGTGGTCGCGCCCAGCGACATGATGGATGGCCGCATTGGCGCGATCCGCATGGCGCTTGAAGAAGAGGGCCACGTGCATGCGCGGATCCTGGCCTACGCCGCCAAGTACGCCTCGGCTTTCTACGGCCCGTTCCGCGACGCGGTCGGCTCGGCGTCGGCGCTGGGCAAGGCCGACAAGCGCACCTACCAGATGGATCCCGGCAACATCGACGAGGCGCTGCGCGAAGTCGCCGCCGACCTCGACGAGGGCGCCGACATGGTGATGGTGAAGCCGGGCATGCCCTACCTGGACGTGGTGCGCCGGGTGAAGGACGCCTTCGGAGTGCCGACCTTCGCCTACCAGGTCAGCGGCGAGTACGCGATGTTGAAGGCCGCCGCCGCCAACGGCTGGCTGGACGAACGCGAGTGCGTGCTCGAGTCGCTGCTCGGCTTCAAGCGCGCCGGCGCAGACGGCGTGCTGACCTACTTCGCGCTCGACGCCGCGCGCTGGCTGCGCGAAGGCTGAGCCGAG
This sequence comes from Luteimonas sp. A537, assembly GCF_054052065.1. NCBI lineage: Bacteria > Pseudomonadati > Pseudomonadota > Gammaproteobacteria > Lysobacterales > Lysobacteraceae > Luteimonas > Luteimonas renzhihongae. The sequence goes on along the minus strand of NZ_JBSVRH010000003.1, from coordinate 212,580 downwards.
GCGTAGACTCGAACCCATCGGCGGTGCGCCATGTGCCGCCACGGCCACCCGGGAGGCAGTCATGAAGCACTACGCAGTGTTCGGGCATCCGGTCGCGCACTCGCTGTCGCCGCGCATCCACGCCGCCTTCGGCCGCGACGCCGACATCGCCATCGACTACGCCGCCATCGACGCCGACATCGGCGACTTCCGCACGCGCTTGGCGGAATTCGCCGATCGCGGCGGCGCCGGCGCCAACGTCACCCTGCCGCTGAAGCAGGACGCGCTCGCGCTCTGCGCCGACACCACCGAGCGCGCGCGCCGCGCCGGCGCGGTCAACACGCTGGTGCGCAACGGCGAAGACTGGCATGGCGACAACACCGACGGCGAAGGACTGGTTCGCGATCTCACCGGTCGCCACGCACTCGACCTGCGCGCGCGCCGCACACTCCTGATCGGCGCGGGCGGCGCCGCGCGCGGCGTCGCGCCCGCGCTGCTGGACGCCGGCATCGGCGACCTCTACATCGTCAACCGAACGTCGGCCCGCACCGACGCACTGGCCGACCTGCTCGGGCAACCCGGCCGCGTGCATCCGCGGCACATGGCCGACATCGGCACGCTGGGCGAGTTCGAACTGGTGGTCAACGCCACCTCGGCCGCGCGCAGCGGCGGCCTGCCGACCTTGCCGCGCTCGCTGGTCGGCCGGCGCATGGCCGCGGTCGACCTCAACTACGGCGAGGCCGCCGTTCCCTTCCTTGCCTGGGGCCGCGCCAGCGGCGCGTACGCCGTGGTCGACGGCCTGGGCATGCTGGTGGAGCAGGCGGCGCTGTCGTTCGCACGCTGGCACGGCGTGCGGCCGGAGACCGACGAGATCTACGGCGAACTGCGCGCGGAGCATGCGCACCTGGTCACTGCCGACTGACCCCTTGCCGCCTCTTCCGGCTTGCGTGGGAGCGATGCGACACGGCCGTAGTCGCTCCCACAGCCGTGCCAGGACACCACCGGCTCAGCCGGCGGCGAGGTACTCGTCCTTGAGCCGCACGTAGTGCGCGGCGCTGTACAGCAGGCCGTCCACCGCCGCGTCGTCGATCACGCGCACCATCTTCGCGGGGTTGCCGAGCCACAGCTCGCGGCTGCGCACCACCTTGCCCGGCGCCACCAGCGCGCCGGCGCCGACGTAGCCGTGGTCTTCGACCACCACCCCGTCCATCACCGTCGCGCCCATGCCGATCAGGGCACCGTTTCCGATACGGCAGGCGTGCACGATCGCGCCGTGGCCGATGGTGACGTCGTCACCGATGAGGGTGGGATAGCCGTCCATGCGCGAATGCGGGCCGGCGTGGCTGACGTGGACGATGGTGCCGTCCTGCAGGTTGCAGCGCGCGCCGATGCGCACGAAGTTGACGTCTCCGCGGACGACGGTTGTCGGCCAGATGGAACTGTCGTCGCCGATCTCGACGTCACCGATGACGACGGCGGCCGGATCGACGTAGACGCGTTCGCCAAGTTTCGGCAGCGTGCCGCGGTAGGGTCTGATGTTGTTGTTGGCCATGGGCGGATTCTAGCCCGGCCATGATCGCGGCCATGAGCCAGGGCGTGTTTGCCCTGGACGCTACGGACCGACGATCATTGCCGCATGAAAATCGCCAGCTGGAACGTCAACTCCCTCAACGTCCGCCTGCCGCACCTGCAGCAGTGGCTGCAGGCCTTCGCGCCGGACGTGGTCGGCCTGCAGGAGACCAAGCTCGACGACGCGCGTTTCCCGGACGACGCGCTGGCCGCGCTCGGCTACCGCAGCGTGTTCCTGGGCCAGAAGACCTACAACGGCGTCGCCATCCTTGCCCGCGAGCGCGCCATCGCCGACGTGCAATACGGCATTCCCGGCTTCGAGGACGAGCAGAAGCGGGTGATCGCGGCCACCGTCGACGGCGTGCGCATCGTCAACCTCTACGTGGTCAACGGCCAGGACGTGGGCACCGACAAGTACGCCTACAAGCTGCGCTGGCTGGCGGCGGTGCACGCCTGGCTGGCCGACGAGCTGCAGCGGCACCCGAAGATGGTGGTGCTGGGCGACTTCAACATCGCCCCGGACGCGCGCGACGTGCACGACCCGGAGGTATGGAACGACACCCACATCCTGACGTCCACGGCGGAGCGCGCCGCGCTGCAGGCGCTGCTGGACCTCGGCCTGCACGATGCTTTCCGCCTGCACAGCGACGAGGGCGGGATCTTCAGCTGGTGGGACTACCGCCAAGCCGCGTTCCGCCGCGACCTCGGCCTGCGCATCGATTTCACCCTGGTGTCGGATGCGCTGCGGGATGCCGCGGTCGCCTCGGGCATCGACCGCGAACCGCGGACCTGGGAGCGCCCCAGCGACCACGCCCCCGCCTGGGTAGACCTCGCAATCCCCCAGTAGGAGCAGCTATAGCTGCTCCTACTGGAGAACGAGAAAGGCCCGGGAATCCCGGGCCTCCTCGAAACACGTCTGCGGCGGTGTGTCAGCGCACGCTGCCGCGCCGGAACAGGTTGACGATCGCGAGCAGCACGATCGCGCCGATCAGCGCGGTGATCAGGAAGCCGAGCCAACCGCCACCCAGGCCGAGGCCGAGCATGGGCAGCAGCCAGCCGCCCAGGAAGCCGCCGATGATGCCGATGATGATGTTCAGCAGGAGGCCCTGCTGGCCGTCGGTGCGCATGATGATGCTGGCAAGCCAGCCGGCGATGCCGCCGACAATGAGATAGACGATGAAATTCATGGATCCTCCGGATTGGTCCTCGCCGGTACGGCGCAACGCCAGTCTGGGGATTCACTCGTGATGGCGACGTGGGCGTTCGAGCGGCGGCTCATGCCCCCGAAAGCAGGTCCAGCAATGCCTGCCGCGGGAGCTTTCCGGTGTCGTTGCGCGGCAGCTTGTCCACCAGGCGCAGTGGCCGGGGCAGGAACACCGGATCCATTACCTGGCGCAGCGCGTCCCTGATCGCGGCCTCGTCCAGGCCCGGGGCCACCACCGCGGCGGCAAGCCGGGAGACGCCGCAGGCATCGGGCGCGAGCTGCATAAGCGCCGCGTCGCGGACGCCGTCGATCGCGAGCAGGCGATGGGTGAGGTCGCCCAGCGAGGCGCGCTTGCCGGCGATCTCCAGCAGGTCCGACTGCCGCCCGCGCAGCCGGAAGCGGCCGCCGGGCTGGAGTTCGACGATGTCGGCCAGCGCCACAGGTGCGTCCAGGTGCGCCGCATGCACCAGGGTGCCATCGGGCTGCGGCTGCAGCTCAACGTCGGGCAAGAGCGTCCAGGCCTCGTCGATGGCGGTGCGCCGGCGCGCGAGGATGCAGGTTTCGGTGGAGCCGAACAATTCGCGCACCTCGCAGCCGAAGGCGGCTTCCGCGGCCGCGGCCAGCGCCGGCGGCAGCGGCGCGGTGGAGGCGATGATGCCGGCCAGCGGCGGCAGCGCCACGCCGGATTCGACCAGCGCGCGCAGGTGCACCGGCGTGGTCACCAGCAGCGGCGGCAGCGGCGCGGCAGCCAGCGCGGCGGCGATGTCGACCGGGAAGAACGGACGCGCCTGGTGCACCGCCACGCCACCGGCCAGCGGCAGCAGCACCGACATCTCCATGCCGTACATGTGCTGCGGCGGCACGGTCGCCACCACGTGCGCGGTGGCGCCGGCGGGCAGCAGGCCGTCCAGCGCGGCCATGTTCTGCGCGGTGCTGGTGGCAAAGCTGCCCCAGGTCTTGCGATTGGCCTTGGGCGCACCGGTGCTGCCCGAGGTGTAGCCGATGGCGACAGTGGCCGAGTCGGGCAGCCGCGGCATGCCACCGGCCAGGCGCGGCAGGACGTCGGGCAGGCGCAGGTAGTGCGGCAGCGGCGCCATGTCGGCGCAGCCACAGGCATCGGCATCGCCCAGGCAATAGCTGTCGGGGTGCCGGGCGCGGACCTCGTCGATCGCAGCGCGCGTGCGCGAGGGGGGCAACAGTGTCACTTGGCCGCGCACGGCGGCGGCGGCAAACGCGACCAGGAAGCGGTAGCGGTCCTCGCACAGGTTCACGGCGAATGGCTGCTCGGGCAGCAGCGCAGCGACGCCGCGCACTTCGGCAAGGAAATCCTCCAGCGCCACGCTGCCGCCCTGGCCATAGGCGACCGTGCGGCCCGGCGCACCGGCCGCAAGCGGCGACGATGGACCGGTGGCGACGTCCTGCCGTCCGTGGATGGTAATGACTGCCGACATGCGCTGCATTCTCCCGGACGCGCCTGCGCCCCCCTGTGTACGGACTGCCGATTCCCTCCGGCAGAGGCGGTACTTTACGCTGGTGGTCCGCCCCATCCAAAGGAATCCCGCACCGATGCCGCTGTCTGCAGGCCAGGTCCGGCTCGGCCCCGTCCGCTGCGCATGGCGACCCTATCGCCACGGCCAGCCGGCGGAGCCTCTGGTGCGGGACTGGCTGTCCAGCGAGCTCGCCGTCCCCGCCGCCAGCCTGTCGATCAGTCGCAGCGCGCACGGACGCCCGCAGCTGGGCCCGCCACACCAGGACTGGGACGCCAGCTGGAGCCACAGCGGAGTAGGCCTGCTGATGGCGCTGGCGCGCGGCTTTCGCGTGGGCATCGACATCGAGGTGAAGCGGCCGCGGCCCAAGGCCCAGGTCCTGGCCGACCGCTTCTTCGCGCCCGAAGAAGCCGCGGCCCTGGCGGTGATGCCCGATGCGACGCGCGAAGCGGCGTTCGTCCGCCTGTGGTGCGCGAAGGAGGCCGTGCTCAAGGCGCACGGCCAAGGCCTGTCCTTCGGCCTGCACCGGCTGGTGTTCGCGTGCGTGGGCGAGGCCTGGCAGCTGGCCGCCTGCGACCCCGCGCTGGGCGTCCCCGCCGACTGGACCCTGGAAACGTTCCGCCCGGCACCCGACTACCTGGCGACCGTGGCCTGGCGCACGCGCTGGACCTGACGCGGCGCCGCCTACAATGGCCGCATGCACACCGACCCCCACGCCGCGCTCGATGCCGGCCTTGCCGAGCTTGGCCTGGATCCCGCGCTGGCCCCGCCGCTGCGCCGCTACCTCGAGCTGCTGGCGCGCTGGAACCGCACCTACAACCTGACCGCCATCCGCGACCCGCGCGAGATGGTGACCCTGCACCTGCTCGATTCGCTGTCGATGCAGGCCCATGTGCGTGGCATCGCCAGCCTGGCCGACCTCGGCACCGGCGCCGGCCTGCCCGGCATCCCGCTGGCGATCGCGCTGCCCGGGCTGCAGGTCACCCTGGTCGAATCCAACGGCAAGAAGGCGCGCTTCCTGCGCGAGGCCGTGCGCACATTGGGACTCGCCAACGCGCAGGTGGCCGAATCGCGGGCCGAGGCCGTGGACATGCCCGGCGCCTTCGAGGCGATCACCGCGCGCGCCATGGCCACCCTGGCCGACATCCTCGCCGTCGGTGGCCACCTGCTGGCGCCTGGCGGCCGGCTGCTGGCAATGAAGGGCGCGCGCCCCGAGGCCGAACTCGCCGCGCTGCCCGCGGGTTGGCAGGTCGAAGCCGTGCGTCCGCTGGCCGTGCCAGGGCTTGCCGCAGAACGCCACCTGGTGGTGGTGGGCCGCGCGGCGCCCGCCGGGGCATAATCACCGACCCGGTCACGATTCCGTTCCGGGTTCCCGCCGCACCCCTGCATCGAGGCAGACCGAGCCCATGGCCCGCATCATCGCCATCGCCAACCAGAAAGGCGGCGTCGGAAAGACGACCACGGCGGTGAACCTTGCCTCCGCGCTCGCGCAGACGCCCAAGCGCGTGCTGCTGGTCGACCTCGACTCGCAGGGCAACGCGACCATGGGCAGCGGCGTGGACAAGCGCGAGCTGGCCGCATCCACCTGCGACGTGCTGCTGGAAGAAGTCAGTGCCGCCGATGCCCTGGTGCGCACGCCCGAAGGCTTCGACCTGCTGCCCGGCAACACCGACCTGACCGCGGCCGAGATCGAGCTGATGGACGAGGAGGGTCGCGAGCAGCGCCTCAAGCGCGCGCTCGACCCGCTGCGCCCGAAGTACGACTACATCATCATCGACTGCCCGCCGGCGCTGTCGCTGCTCACGCTGAACGCGCTCACCGCCGCCGACAGCGTGCTGGTGCCGATGCAGTGCGAGTACTACGCGCTGGAAGGCCTGAGCTCGCTGCTGCAGACCATCGAGGCGCTGAAGCAGAAGCTCAATCCGGCGCTCGAGATCGAAGGCGTGCTGCGTACCATGTTCGACGTCCGCAACAACCTCACCAACGCGGTTTCGGCCGAGCTCGTCACCCACTTCGGCGACAAGGTCTTCCGCACCATCGTGCCGCGCAACGTGCGCCTGGCCGAAGCGCCCAGCCATGGCCAGAGCATCGTCGGCTACGACCGCGCCTCGCGCGGCGCCATCGCCTACCTTGGCCTTGCCGGGGAAGTGATCCGCCGCCAGCGCGAGCGCGAACAGAAGGAGAAGGCGGCATGACCGCAGCCAGGAAGCCGCCGGCCAAGGCCGGCGCGGCGAAGAAGCGCGGCCTCGGCCGCGGCCTTGAGGCCCTGCTCGGCCCCAAGGCCGCCGAAGACGCGCCGGCGCTCGAGGCGCGCCCCGGCGACGCCCTGCGCACCCTGCCCGTGGACGCGCTGGCGCCGGGCAAGTACCAGCCGCGGCGGCACATGGATCCGGCGAAACTGACCGAGCTTGCCGAATCAATCCGCGCCCAGGGCGTGATCCAGCCGATCGTGGTCCGCCGCCTGCCCGACCGCACCTACGAAATCATCGCCGGCGAGCGCCGCTGGCGCGCCACGCGCGAAGCCGGCCTGGCCGAGATCCCCGTGGTGGTGCGCGAAGTCGACGACCGCACGGTCGTGGCGATGGCGCTGATCGAGAACATCCAGCGCGAAGACCTGAACCCGCTTGAAGAAGCCCAGGCCCTGCAGCGCCTGATCGACGAGTTCGACCTGACCCATGCCGCCGCTGCCGAAGCCGTGGGCCGCTCGCGCGCGGCGGTCTCCAACCTGCTGCGCCTGCTTGAGCTGCCGCCGGCGATCCGCGCACTGGTCGAGGCCCGGCGCCTGGAGATGGGCCACGCCCGCGCGCTGCTGACGCTGTCGCCGGAGCTGGCCAGCAAGCTTGCCGCCGACGCCGCCGAACACGGCTGGTCGGTGCGCGAGGTCGAGCATCGCGCCCAGCAGTTCGCCGCCGGCCGGGTGCCGACGACCGCGAAGAAAAAGGGCAGCGGCAGCACCGCACGCCCGCAGGCCGACATCGTGGCGCTGGAGAACGAGCTGTCCGGCGTCCTCGCGGCCAAGGTCACCATCGCCCATGGCCGCGGGAACAAGGGCAAGCTGGTGATCCATTACAGCGACCTGGATTCGCTGGACGGGGTGCTGGAGCGGCTGCGCGGCCAGCGCTGAGACACATCGCACGCCCTGGCCTGGGCCAGGAACGGGGTCGGGACCAGGAACGGGTCCGGGCTTGCCTTGGATGGGTGCGAACCCGCATAATGCTTGGCTCGCTGCGTCCGGCCGCCCCACAAGGCGGTCCCGGCGGCCCGGAATGCGATCCGGCGCCTGCCCGGCAGCAACCAATGACCCGCATCGCATGGCGCATCCCACACGGGAGTCGCCGGGGCCGCCGTCCCCCAGGCCATGGGGAACACCCAATCACCATCGAGGTGCGTTATGTCCCGAGTTTGCCAGGTGACCGGCAAGCGCGTGCAGACCGGCAACAATGTCTCGCACGCCAACAACAAGACCCGTCGCCGTTTCCTTCCCAACCTGCACGAGCGCCGGTTCTGGGTTGCCAGCGAGAACCGCTGGGTGAAGCTGCGCGTTTCCGCGGCTGCCATGCGCACCATCGACAAGAATGGCATCGACTCGGTCCTGTCCGAGCTGCGTGCCCGCGGCGAAAAGGTCTGAGGAGAACAACATGCCCAGCAAGCGCGACAAAATCCGCCTGATCTCTTCGGCCAACACCGGCCACTTCTACACCACCGACAAGAACAAGAAGAACACGCCCGGCAAGATGGAGATCAAGAAGTACGATCCCGTCGTCCGCAAGCACGTGATCTACAAGGAAGGCAAGATCAAGTAAGGCCCCGGCCTCACGCGATTTTCGAAAGGCCCGCCGCAAGGCGGGCCTTTTCGTTCGTGGGAGCGGCCATGACCGCGATGGCACGCGCTATCCTCCCCCGATGGCCCGTGGGAGCGGCTATAGCCGCGATTGACAGTCCCGGACCCCGATCGCGGCTGTAGCCGCTCCCACAAGACTGCGGGGTGGGCCTTCTTTCCTCGTGGAGGGGGACGCGGATGCTGCCGGGCTGGATCCTGTTGCTGGTGTCGCTGGGCTACGCGGCGCTGCTGTTCGCGGTGGCGTGGTGGGGCGACCGCCACCCGGTGCACATGCGCGCCGGCGGCACGTGGATGCGGCCGCTGGTCTACAGCCTGTCGTTGGCGGTGTACTGCTCGTCGTGGACGTTCTACGGTGCGGTCGGTAGCGCGGCCCACAACGGCATCGGCTACTTCGCGATCTACCTTGGTCCGCTGCTCATGCTGCTGTTCGGCTGGCGCATCCTCGAGCGCCTGGCGCTGATCGCGCAGTCGCAAAGCACAGTGTCGATCGCCGACTTCATCGCCGCCCGCTACGGGCGCGCGCAGCGGCTGGCGGCCCTGGTCACCCTGATCGCTCTGATCGCCGCGGTGCCCTACCTCGCACTGCAGTACAAGGCGGTGGCGCTGAGCCTGCAGGTGCTCGGTGGCGGCGACGAGCTGCTGGCCAGCATCGGCGACCCGGCGCTGTACGTGGCCGTGCTGATGGCGCTGTTCGCGATCCTCTACGGCACCCGCCAGGTGGACGCCACCGAGCACCGCCCGGGCATGATGTTGGCCATCGCGCTGGAGTCGATGGTCAAGCTGGTGGCGCTGCTGTTCGTGGGCGTGTTCGCCGTGTTCTGGTTCTCCGGCAGCGAGCTCCAGCTGGCCGATGCCACGCGCACGCTGCTGGCCGAGGCCCCGCCGGTGGGCTTCATCGGCCAGACCCTGCTCGCATTCACCGCGATCATCTGCCTGCCGCGGCAGTTCCACGTCGCGGTGGTGGAATGCATGGACGTGGCCGACATCCGGCGCGCGCGCTGGATGTTCGGCAGCTACCTGGCGCTGGTGTCGCTGGCGGTGCTGCCGATCACCGCCGCGGGCCTGGCGATGTACGGCGACGGCTCGGTCGCTTCGGCGGACACCTTCGTGCTCGGGCTGCCGCTCGGCGAGGGCCGCGACCTGCTGGCGCTGTTCGCCTACGTCGGCGGCTTCTCCGCGGCCACCGGCATGGTGATCGTGTCCAGCGTGGCGCTGGCGACCATGGTCTCCAACGACCTCATCATGCCGCCGCTCTTGGCGCGGGGCTGGGCGCAGCGCCACGACGGCAACGTGGCCTCCACCGTGCTGTGGATCCGGCGCGCGACCATCGTCTGCCTGGCCGCACTGGCCTGGGGCTATTACCGGGTCAGCGGCAGCGACACCACGCTGGCCTCCTACGGGCTGATGTCGTTCGCGGCCGTGGCGCAGTTCGCGCCGGCGCTGATCGGCGGGCTGTACTGGCGCGGCGCCAGCCGCCAGGGCGTGGAGGCCGGCCTTCTGCTGGGCTTCGCGATGTGGCTCTACACGCTGTTGCTGCCCACGCTGACCGATGCGGGCTGGCTTGATGGCGCGTGGCTGCGCGACGGCCCCTTCGGCATTGGCTGGCTGCGGCCGCGCCAGCTGTTCGGGCTCGAAGGCTGGGACGCACTGACACACGGCACCTTCTGGTCGCTGCTGGTCAACGTCGGCGCGCTGCTCCTGGTGTCCGCGCGCTGGCGGCCGGGCTTCGAGGAACGGCTGCGGATCGCGCCCTTCCTCGATCCCTACGCCGCCGCGCAGCTCCCGCTGGGGACCGGCGTGCCTTACAGCTCGATGCAGGTTGGCGACCTGCTGGTCCTGGCCGGTCGCTTCGTCGGCGGCACCACCGCGCGCCGCGCCTTCGCCGACCACGCCGTCGCCAGCGGTCGCGAGCTGGAGCCGGCCACGCCCACCGACCGCGGCTGGGCCCAGTTCACCGAACGCCTGCTGGCCGCCGCGATCGGCGCCTCTTCGGCGCGGCTGGTGATGACCAGCGCGCTGAAGGGCTCCGGCATGGACGTGGCCGAAGTGGTCGCGGTGCTCGACGAGGCCGGCCAGGACCTGCGCTTCGACCGCGCCATCCTGTCGGCCACGCTCGACAACCTCGACCAGGGCGTGAGCGTGGTCGACCGCGGGATGCGCCTGGTGTCCTGGAACCTGCGCTATGCGGAGCTGTACGACTACCCCGAAGGCATGCTCTACGTCGGCCGCCAGGTGGCCGACCTGATCCGCTACAACGCGCTGCGCGGGGAACTCGGCGGCGGCAACCCCGACATCGAGGCCGAGGTCGAGAAGCGCATGGACTACATGCGCGCGGGTTCTCCCTACGTGTTCGAGCGCGTGCGCAGCAACGGCCAGGTGGTGGAGATGCGCGGCCAGCCACTGCCTGGCGGCGGCTATGTCACCAGCTACAGCGATGTCACCGAATACAAACGGGTGGAGCGCGAGCTGCGCGAGGTCAACGAAACGCTCGAACAGCGCGTGGCCATCCGCACCCGGGAGGCCGAGGCCGCGCAGGCCTCGCGCACCCGCTTCCTGGCCGCGGTCAGCCACGACGTGCTGCAGCCACTCAACGCCGCGCGCCTGTTCGCCTCGGCGCTGCGCGAAAGCGAGACCGTGGCCGAGCAGCGCCACCTTGCCGAGCGCGTCGACACCTCGCTGCGCGCCGCCGAGGAGCTGCTGGAGGGCCTGCTTGACGTCTCCCGCCTGGATGCCGGGGCCCTGCAGCCGCAGCTGCTCGATTTCGACGCCGCCGAGCTGCTGGCGGAACTGGCCGCGCAGTACGCCCCGCTCGCCGCCGCGCGTGGCATCGACCTGCGCGTACATGCCCCGCGCCTGCCGGTGCGCAGCGACCGCCGCCTGCTGCGCCGCGTGCTTCAGAACTTCCTCGCCAATGCCTTGCGCTACACCCGCGAAGGCCGCGTGGTGCTGGCCGCGCGCGCCCGTGGCGAGGTGGTCGAACTGCAGGTCTGGGATACCGGCCCGGGCATACCCGAGTATCACCTGCAGCAGATCTTCGACGAGTTCTTCCGCATCGAACACCCCGAGAGCTGGGACGCGCAGGGCCTGGGCCTGGGGCTCTCGATCTGCCAGCGCATTTCCCATGTGCTCGACCATCCGCTCAACGTGAGTTCGCGCAGCGGCCGCGGCAGCATGTTCTCGATCAGCGCACCGCGCGCCGCCCACGCCGAGCCGCGACCGGCGGCCACGCCCGCGGCCGGGCTTCCGGATTCGCTCGAGGGCATGTGCGTGCTGTGCGTCGACAACGACGTCGACATCCTCGCCGGCATGGCGATGCTGCTGGGACGCTGGAAGATCGACGTGCTGCGTGCGACCACCGTGGACGAGGCGCTGGAGAAGATGGCCCAGGCACCCGACGTGCTGCTCGTGGACTACCACCTGCACGACCGGATGGATGGCCTGGACACGCTGGATGCACTGCGCGAGCACGGGCCGCGCGTGCCCGGCGCGCTGGTGACCGCCGACGGCAGTGACCAGGTGAAGCGCGATGCGCGTGCCCGTGGCTACCGCGTGCTGACCAAACCGATCAAGCCGGCATCGCTGCGTGCGTTCCTGGCTGCGCAGCGGAGCGCACACGTGGCGGGTCATGTGCCCTGATGCCTCAAGACGGTCACATCCAACCATTCGTCCGCGTCCTGTACTGAACAGATGGCATCCGGGGCTGGCATCATGTCCGGCCCGGGGAACCGGCCGCTCGCATCGCATCGGCCGACAGGAGGGCAAGATGGAGGCATTCCTCACTACATCGCTTGAATTTCCGACGCTGCTCTACAGCGTCCTGCTTGGCGGCTGCCTGGCCTATTGGCTGCTGGCGTCCATCGGCCTGGTCGAGATCGACGGCCTCGACGCCCTCGACCTGGGCGTCGACGCCGAACCGGGCGGCATCGCCGGACTCTTCGGCCGCCTCGGGCTGGCCGGGGTGCCGACGATGCTGGTGGCCACCCTGGTGGTGTTCTTCGCCTGGCTGGCGACCTATTTCGTGCAGCTGCTGGTGCTGCAACACTTCCCCGGTCCGCTGCGCTGGCTGCTTGGCGCCGGCGTTGCCCTGCTCGCGCTGCCGCCGGCAGTCCTTGCCACGGCCACCGCGCTGCGGCCGGTCCGGCGCTGGCTGCTGCGCCTGCGCCCGCCGGCGGCCACCTCCCTGCTCGGCCGCGTGGCGGTGGTGCGCACCCCGGACGTGGACGCCTCGCACGGCATGGCCGATCTCGACGACGGTGGCGCCGGGCTGGTGCTGCAGGTGCGCGGGGACGTGGCGGCCGGGATGAAGCGCGGCGACCGGGTCGTCCTGATCGCACATGCGCTCGACAGAAACACCTGGAACGTCGTGCCCGAGCGCGACTACGAACACCTTTGATCGAAACGAACAAGACACGACTGGAGAAACATCGATGGAATTCGCCCTGTTCGCCCCCTTCCTGATCGGCATCGGCATGCTGTTGGTCGTGCTGGTCGGCATCGCCGGTCTGTTCAAGGCCTTCTACAAGAAGGTCGACCAGGGCACCGCCTTGATCGTGAACGACCTCAGCTCCACGCCCAAGGTGCGCTTCACCGGCGGGCTGATCATCCCGGTGCTGTACCGCGCCGAGTTGATGAAGATCAGCCTGATCACGCTGCAGATCGATCGCCGCGGCAAGGAGGGCCTGATCTGTCGCGACAACATGCGCGCCGACATCGCGGTGGCCTTCTACCTGCGCGTCAACGAGACCCAAGCCGACGTGCTGCGCGTGGCCAAGTCGTTGGGCGCCGACCGCGCCTCGGACAAGCACGCGGTCGACGAGCTGTTCAACGCCAAGTTCTCCGAAGCGCTGAAGACGGTGGGCAAGAAGTTCGAGTTCACCGACCTGTTCGAGAAGCGCCAGGAGTTTCGCGACGAGATCATCAAGGTCATCGGCAACGACCTCAACGGCTACGTGCTGGAAGACGTCGCGATCGACTACCTGGAGCAGACGCCCAAGCAGGTCCTGGATCCGAACAACATCCTCGACGCCGAGGGCATCCGCAAGATCACCGAGCTGACCGCGTCGCAGAACGTGATCACCAACGAGCTGTCGCAGAACGAGCACCTGGCGATCACCAAGAAGAACGTCGAGACCCGCGAGGCGACGCTGGCACTGGAACGCCAGCAGGCCGAGGCCGAGGCCCGCCAGAAGCGCGAGATCGAAACCATCCAGGCGCGCGAGACCGCCGAGACCTTGCGCGTGCAGGAAGAGCAGCGCCAGCTGTCCGAGAACGCACGCATCGAGGCCCAGCAGCTGATCGACATCCGCGACCAGAACCGCATGCGCGAGGTGGAGGTCGCCGAGCAGAACCGCCAGCGCGCGGTGGCCATCGAGGCCGAGCGCGTCGAGCGCGCGAAGCAGCTGGAGCAGGTCACCACCGATCGCGAAGTGCAGCTGCAGGGCGTCGAGCGCGACAAGGTCGTCGAGCAGGGACGGATGGACGTTGCCAACATCACCCGCGAGCGCATCGCCATCGACAAGACGGTGGCGCAGGAGGAGGAGCGCATCAAGGAAGTACGCGAAGTCTCCGAGGCCGACCGCCTGAAGCAGATCGCGATCCTCGACGCCGAGGCGCGCGCGCAGCAGGCGCTGCTTGAGCAGGTCAAGGAGGCCGAGGCCAGCGAGACCGCCGCCAGGCATCGCGCGGTTGAGATCACCACCCTGGCCCAGGCCGAGCTGGAGGCCGCGCACAAGCAGGCCGAGGCCAAGAAGTCCCTGGCCGAGGGCGTGCGCGCCGAGCAGGCGGCACCCGGCCTGGCCGAGGCCCAGGTCAAGGAAGCCGGCGCGATCGCGATCGAGAAGGTCGGCGTGGCCGAGGCCCGCGTGGTCGATGCCATGGCCGACGCCAACCTCAAGCAGGGCAAGACCGAGGCCACGATCCTGGCCGAGAAGCTGTTCGCCGAGGCCGAGGGCCTGACCAGAAAGTTCCTGGCCATCGACGCCCTGACCGACAACGCGCGCAGCCACGAGGAATACCGCATGGCGCTCGACACCAGCCTCAAGCAGGCGCTGGCCTCGATCGAGGCGGGCAAGGAAGTGTCGAAGGAGAACGCCGAGGTCGTCGCCACCGCGCTGCGCAACGCCAACATCGACATGGTCGGCGGCGACGGCGGCATGTTCGACAGCCTGATCAAGGCGATCTCGCTGGGCAAGTCGATCGAGGGCCTGACCGACAAGAGCCCGGTGGTGCAGGAGCTGATGCAGAAGTACCTGGGCGTCGGCGGCGGCCGCGCGCTGCCCGCGAACAGCGGCGAGCCTCGCTGACCCGGCACGCCCGCGTGGCGATCCGCGCGGGCGCCATCGCAGTACAGGAATGACGCAGTCGATGACCGAACCGAACCCGACCACCGATCCCGCGCAAGCCGCAGCCGAGGCCGGCGCCGGCAATGCCGCCGCAGTCGACCAGGCCGTCACCCAGGGTGGCGCCTACGAAGTGCTCAGGCGCCGCCTCGCCGAACAGGGCGCACAGCTCCGCGGCATCGTCGACGGGCTCAACGCCCGCCGCCTGGAGGAATTCGGCGACAGCCGGATGGAGGTCGCCGGACGCTTCCGCATCCGCACCGAGAACAACTGCGTCGGCCGCGACATCGTCCAGGTCGGCGACGACCTGCTGCTGTTCGGCTACAACGTCTACCTCGGCCTGAAGACGCGGACCCGGATCGAGGACGTGTTCGGCCTGTACCGGCTGGTCGAAGGCCCCGACGGCTACGACGTGACCCCGGTCGACTTCAGGGACACGCTCCTCGCCGATCCCGGCTTCGTCCACGACTTCACCGAGCTCTACGCCTATTACAAGCACGCGCGCCTGCTCCAGCTGATCGTGCGCGACGGCAAGCTGCTGGCCGCGTTCCAGATCGGCGAGCGCAGCAGCGACGTGCGCGTGTTCCGCTGGGCGATCTCCAGCCGCGGCGAATTCACCTGGATCGACTCCCGCGGCGAGCGCGACATCGCGCTGCCGCCGGCCTTCGACTTCGAATGGTCCCGCGCAACCCGCGACCTCGAGGAGACCGGGCGCCATCCGCACCTCAACATCCTCGACACCGTCTTTGTCGAGACCACCGGCGGCGACCTGACGGTCAAGGTCGAGAACAACACCGAGACCGGCCAGGGCGTGTACAGCGAGCCGGTGGAGGACGCGACCCAGTCGCTCGACGACGCCACGATCGACTTCGCGCGCGTCGGCTCGCTGGTGCTGCTGAAGATCCTGCCCTACCGCGAGACCGAATGGCGCGGCCTGGTCTACAACACGATCACCGGCACCGTGACCCGCATCGACGCCATCGTGCAGGCCTGCGTGCAGCTCCCCGAGGATCACGGCATCGTGTTCCCTGGCGGCTACTACCTGCAGAACGGCGAGCACAAGGCCTTCGACGCGCAGATGGACGGCATGCAGTACCGCCGCAGCATCCGCTCGCCCAACGGCGAGGACGTGATGTACGTCTTCTACCACCGCGAGGCCGGGCGTTCGGCGTTGTTCGTCTACAACTCGATCCGGCGCGCGCTGCAGAACCCGGTGTTCGGCCACGGCTATGCGCTGCTGGCCGACGGGCGCATGGTGCTGTTCCACGCCGAGGGCGACGCGCCGACCCGCATCCACCCGATGCAGGTCTGGCGGACGCCGTTCACCAGCGAGGAGTTCGCCGCCCGGCGCCCGCCGGGCACCAGCTTCATGGGCCGGATCGGCAACGCCGCCCTGGTGCGCGGCGTCTCCGACCTGCTGGAGCTGGCGCGCACGATCGACGAACCACGGGCCTCGCTGCAGCGCTACCAGCTGCTGGTCGACGACGCGCGGCGCATGTTCGACGCGCACCACTGGATCGACGACGCACACTGCGAGGGCGCCGCGGACCTGCTGCACGCAATCAGCGCCACCGGCGAATCGGTGCTCGACGAGTACGAGAAGGTCGAGGACATCCGCCGCCAGTCCGGCGCCGCCATCGCCGAGGCGAACGCGGAGCAGAAGGCCCTGCTCGGACGGCTGCGGCCGGAGAACTGGGCCGGCATCGGCGAATACGTCGACGCGCTGCGCGACATCTCGCGCCAGCGCGGCCACCTGCTGACCGTCCGCGACCTCCGCTACATCGACACCGCCGCCATCGACGCGATGGGCGCGGAGCTGCAGGAGGCGCACGACGCCATCGGCGCCGCCACCGGCGGGTTCCTCGGCGGCGACAAGGCGCTGCAGCCCTTCCATGAGCGCCTGAAGCAGCTTGATGCGGACGCGCAGGCGGCGGAGACCGCACGCACACTGGCCGAGGCGCTCGACGGCCTGCGCGCGATGTCCGCCGAGCTCGACATGCTGTCCGAGCTGATGGCCAGCCTGAAGGTCGACGACGCCACCCGGCGCACGGCCGTGGTCGAGGCGATCTCCGCGATCTATGCGCGCCTGAACCAGACCCGCGCGCGCGCGGAACAGAAGCGCCGCAGCCTGGGGTCGGCCGAGGCCGTGGCCCAGTTCGGCGCGCAGTTCACCCTGTTCGGCCAATCGATCACCAGCGCCCTGGGCCTGGCCACCGATCCGGAGCGCGCCGACGAGCAGCTGTCGCGGCTGATGGTCCAGCTGGAGGAGCTGGAGAGCCAGTTCGGCGAGCACGAACAATTCCTGGGCGACATCCTCGCCAAGCGCGAGGAGTTGCTGGACACCTTCGAGGGGCACAAGCAGACGCTCCTCGACGACCGCCAGCGCCGCGCACAGGCGGTGTTCGACGCCGCCGCGCGTATCCTCGACGGCCTGCCGCGGCGCACCGAGCGTTTCGCAAGCGCCGACGAGCTCAACGCCTTCTTCGCCGGCGACCCGCTGATCCTCAAGCTGCGCGAGCTGGCGGACCGGCTGCGTGCGCTGCGCGACAGCGTCAAGGCCGACGACGTCGAGGCACGGCTGAAGGGCGTGCGCGACCAGGCGGTGCGCAGCCTGCGTGACCGCAGCGACCTGTTCGAGGACGGCGGCAATGTCATCCGCCTCGGCCCGCGACACCGCTTCAGCGTCAACACCCAGCCGCTGGACCTGACCATCCTGCCGCGGGGCGACGCACTGGCGATCCACCTGACCGGTACCGACTACTACGAAACCATTCACGACGACGAGCTCGAAGCGCTGCGCGACTGGTGGCAGGTGGCGCTGGAATCCGAGTCACCTGCGCTGTATCGCGGCGAATACCTGGCCGGCCTGGTGCTGGACGCCGCGGTCGCCGGGCGCGACAACCTCGACATGGACGCCCTGGACAAGGCCGCCGCCGACCCGGAGGCCCTGGAGCGCCTGGTCCGCGACTTCGCGGCTCCGCGCTATCGCGAAGGCTACGAGAAGGGCATCCACGACCACGATGCCGCCCTGCTGCTCCGCGCCCTGCTGCCGCTGCACCGCAATGCCGGCGCCCTGGTGCACGCGCCGGTCGCGCGCGCGCTCGCGCTGGTCGCCTGGCAGCAGCTGCAGGGCGATGCCGAAGCAAAGGCCTGGCCGCAGCGCGCCGTCGGCGCAGAGGCCGTGCACACCCTGTTCGGTTCGCGCGAAGGACTGGACGCGCTGCGCGGGGACATCGCGACAACTCTGGGCACCTTCGTCGCCGACCACGCGCTCCCCGTCGACGCCTCGCTGGCCGGCATCGGCGCCGACTACCTGGTCGAAGAGCTGCGCAGCGGCGACCCGACCTTCGGCTTCAGCCACTACGCGCGCGACCTGGTCGACGCGCTGCGCGCGAAGCTGCAGGCCGCGGACATGGAGGACAGCTTCGACCGTTCGCTGGAGCGCCTGGCCGTGCGCCCCGCCGCGCAGTGGGCGCTGGCGGCGCAGTGGCTGCAGGCGATGTGCGCGCAGGGCGCGTACGCCGAGCTCGCCGGCTACGTGCCGGAAGCCATCGCCCTGCTGCTCACCGGGCGCGCGCTGCGCCACCGCATCGTCGACACGACCCTGATCGCGCGGGTAGAGGGCCTGCTCGGCGAACACCCGCGCATGGCCGGCGGCCGCATGGCCCTGCCCATCGACGACTTCCTGCTGCGCTTTCGCCGGCACTGCAGCCACTTCATCCCGGGATTCGAGGGCTACCAGGCGATTCGCCAGCGCATCGCCAGCCGCGAGCGCGAGGCGCTGCGCCTGTCCGAATTCAAGGCGCGGCCCCTGAGCTCCTTCGTCCGCAACCGCCTGCTCGACGAGGTCTACCTGCCGATCATCGGCGACAACCTCGCCAAGCAGATGGGCACCGTGGGCGAGAACAAGCGCAGCGACCTGATGGGTCTTTTGATGCTGATCTCGCCGCCCGGCTACGGCAAGACCACGCTGATGGAGTACGTGGCCGACCGCCTGGGCCTGGTTTTCATGAAAATCAACGGCCCGGCGCTGGGGCACGAGGTGAAGTCACTGGACCCGGAGCAGGCGCCCGACGCCACCTCGCGCCAAGAGCTGGAAAAACTCAACCTGGCGCTGGAGATGGGCAACAACACGATGCTGTATGTCGACGACATCCAGCACACCCATCCCGAGTTCCTGCAGAAGTTCATCTCGCTGTGCGACGGCACGCGCCGCATCGAGGGTGTATGGAAGGGGCGCACGCGCACCTATGACATGCGCGGCAAGAAATTCTGCGTGGTGATGGCCGGCAACCCCTACACGGAGTCCGGCGAGGTGTTCCGGATCCCGGACATGCTTGCCAACCGCGCCGACATCTACAATCTCGGCGACGTGCTTGGCGGCATGGAAGAGGCGTTCAAGCTCAGCTACATCGAGAACAGCCTGACCTCGAGCCCGGTGCTGGCCCCACTGGCCACGCGCGAGCTGTCCGACCTGCACCTGCTGGCCGACAAGGCCTCGGGTCACGACGTGTCCACCAACAACCTTTCGCACGTCTACAGCGGCGCCGAGGTCAACGAGATCGTGGCCACGCTGCAGCGGCTGATGCAGGTGCGCGACGTGGTCTACCGCGTCAACCAGCAGTACATCGCCAGCGCCGCGCAGTCCGACCGCTACCGCACCGAGCCGCCGTTCAAGCTCCAGGGCAGCTACCGCAACATGAACAAGCTGGCGGAAAAGGTCTCGCCGGTGATGAACGCCGCCGAGCTGCAGCAGCTGATCGCCGACCACTACATGGGCGAGTCGCAGCTCTTGACCACCGGCGCCGAGGAGAACCTGCTCAAGCTGGCCGAGCTGCGCGGCACGATGACCACGGAGCAGTCCGCGCGCTGGGAGCAGGTCAAGCGCGACTTCCTGCGCAACAAGGCCATGGGCGGCGAGGATGCCGACACCGGCGCCCGCGTGGTCGCTCAGCTGGCCGACATCGCATCCGGCCTGCAGTCGCTGCAGGACCTGCGCGCCGGCGCCCCGGCGCAGGCCGAGGTGCCATGGGACGCGCTACTTGCATCGCTGCAGGCAAATGCCGTCCGCTCCGCCGATGCCTTGACCGATACCGGTGCCACCGACACGCCCTGGCTGCAGGCGCTTCCCGAAGCGATGCGCGGCGCGTTCGAGCCGATGCTCGCGCACCTGTCGCAGGGCCAGGACAGGCAGGCGGAGCTCAACGTCGCGCTGGTGAAGCTCCTCGACCTGCTGCGCACGAAGCTGGCCGACGCCCCGGCCCCTGGCAGCGCGCCGACGCGGCGCAGGCGCACTCCCACTGCGCAGGAGATCGAGCTGGAGGAACTGCTGCGCCAGCTGCGCATCCGCAACGGCGAAAAGCCGGACGAGGTCTGAGCATGGCCAATGGGCAAGGGGATCCGCCCGTCGATCTCGATGATGCGCTGGCCGTGCTGCACTATGGGCAGGATGCGCTGGACAGTGGACTCGAAGCGCGGGTCGCCGCCGCGCTCGACCACGCCGACGCGGCCGCCCTCGTGGCGTGCCTGGAGGATCTGCGTCGCGCCCTGCAAGCCCATGACCCGCGCAGCGCGCGCCGCGGCGTGGGCCTGGTCGGACGGCTCATGGGCCGCGACGTGCTGGCTGAATCGGAAGCCGTGGCGCTGCGCACGCGCATGGGCACCCTGGTCGCCGCGGCCGACCGCAGTGCGGCTGCGCTGGAAGCACGTGGAGTCATCCAGCAGCAGTTGCAGGCCAGGACCGAAGCCGCCATCACCGGCCTCGATTCCGCGATCTCGCGTGCCCGCGACTGGCTGGAAGCGCATGCGGATGCCGGCGCAACCACCGATGCCGCCCCGCCAGGCACGGCAGCCCCGGGGCGCGCGAACCTCGAGCGCCGCCTGGGACAGCTCGCCACCGTGCAAACCGCGCGACAGCTCGGCCTGCGCCAGCTGGAACTGCTGCATGCGCAAGACCTCGAACTGCTCGCACGCTACCGGCGCATCCGCGACGTCCTGCTTCCCGCCTGGCGCCAGCAGGCGCTGGCCGAGGCCGGCACGTCGGGCCGTCGCCGCGCCGGCGATGCCGCCAAAGCCTGGGCGGCCATCGAGTCCGAAGTGGACGCGATGGCCGGTAAACTCGATTGATCCATCACGGAGAACCCGCATGAGCCAGGACCCCACGGACCACGGCGCCCTCGTCCCCGCCGCCGACGTGCTCGACGACGCCACGCTCAAGACCCTCGGGCTGACCACGGCCGACGCCGGCGCCATCGCCGAGATCGGCAAGTCCCTACAGGACATCACGCCCGGCAACCTGCATGTCTTCGGCCGCGAGGCCGCGGGCAAGACCGCGGCCTTCTCCAGCCAGATGCTCGACCAGGTGCGCAACCGCGACCTCGACGAGGCCGGCGACAAGCTCGGCGAAGTCGTGCGCATCGCGCGTTCGCTGGATCTGGAGAGCTTCGCCGGGCGTTCCAAGGTGCCGGTGATCGGCGGCCTGATCGACCGCATGCGCGCGTCGAAGGACGACCTGGTGCAGAAGTTCGGCAGCACCAACCAGCAGATCGAGCAGCTGATGCGCGACGTGGCGCAGAAGCAGGGCACCCAGGCGCAGCGCGTGGGCGAGTTCGACCGCATGCACGACATCGTCCGCGACGAGCGCCACGCGCTGGGGCTGCACGTCGCTGCCGGCAAGGTTCGCCTGGCCGAACTGGCCGCCGAGCAGCAGTCGCTGGCCGGCCAGGAAGACCCGGCCTCGCGCGACCGCCGCGCCGGGGTCGAGAACGCGATGCGCCTGCTCGACAAACGCGTCGGCGACCTGACCGTGATGCAGCACGCCGCCGATCAGTCACTGCCGATGATCCGTTTGATCCAGGCCAACGCGATCCAGCTGATCGAGAAGTTCAACGCGGTGCGCAACATCACGATCCCGTCTTGGAAGCGCCAGTTCGCGATCCAGCTCTCGCTCAACGAGCAGAAGAACGCGGTCGAGCTCTCGAACGCGATCGACGATGCCACCAACGAGATCATGCGCAGGAACGCCGACATGATGCGGCAGACCTCGGTCGAGACCGCGAAGGCGAACCAGCGCGCGGTGATCGACATCGGCACCCTGCGCCACGTCCACGAACAGCTGATCCAGACCGTGGAAGAAGTCCGCACCATCCATCGCGACGGCATGCAGGCCCGTCGCCAGGCCGAGGTCGAGCTGGTGCAGCTGCGCGAGGACGTGCAGAAGCGACTGGTCGCCCCCGCGCAGGAAGGCTGAGCTCAGTCGCCTTCGTCGGGCTGCGGCGCGATCGCGCCGGGCTCCAGGGCAAGCTTGCCGGCGATCAGCACCGCCTGGGTGCGGTTGCTGGCGCCAAGCTTGCGCAGGACCGCGGTCATGTGGGCCTTGACGGTGGCCTCGGATACATCCAGCTCCCACGCGATCTGCTTGTTGAGCAGGCCCATGCCCAGCATCTGCAGCACGCGGAACTGCTGCGGGGTGAGGTCGGCCACGCGCTTGGCGGCGTCGTGCTCCTCCGCACCCGCGGCCGGGGCGGCAAGCGCGGCCGCCGGCGCCCAGCGGTCGCCGTCCAGCACCTGCGCCAGCGCCCGGCCCAGCGTGGCCGAGTCCACCGACTTGGGGATGAAGCCCATGGCGCCGTGATCCAGCGCGCGGCGCATCACCGCAGGCTCCTCGCGCGCGGACACCACCACCACCGGGAGCTCCGGGTGCTGCGCGCGCAGGTGCACCAGGGCGCTGAAGCCCTGTGCACCCGGCATGTTGAGGTCAAGCAGCAGCAGGTCGGCGTCGGGCTCGGACTCCACCAGGGCGTAGAGCTTGTCGACGTTATCGGCTTCGCGCAGGGTGGCCTCGGGCATCACGCGTGCAACGACCCCCCGCAGCGCTTCGCGGAACAGGGGGTGGTCGTCGGCGATCAGCAGGGTGGCCACGTGCGCTCACGCACCCCGTCGGTTGCCCAGCAGCGCGTCGACCACGGACGGGTCGGCGAGCGTACTGGTGTCACCGAGCTGGTCGGGCGCGTTCTCGGCGATCTTGCGCAGGATGCGCCGCATGATCTTGCCCGAACGCGTCTTCGGCAGCGCCGGCGCCCACTGCAGGAAGTCGGGCGAGGCGATCGGGCCGATCTCCTTGCGCACGTGCGCGACCAGCTCCTTGAGCAGTTCGTCGCTTTCGACCTCGCCCGCGATCAGGGTCACGTAGGCGTAGATGCCCTGGCCCTTGATGTCGTGCGGGAAGCCGACCACGGCGGCCTCGGCCACCTTGGGATGCAGCACCAGCGCGCTTTCCACTTCCGCGGTGCCGATGCGATGGCCGGACACGTTGATCACGTCGTCGACGCGGCCGGTGATCCAGTAGTAGCCGTCGGCATCGCGGCGCACGCCGTCGCCGGTGAAGTAGCTGCCGGGATAGGCGGCGAAGTAGGTGTCGAAGAAGCGCTGGTCGTCGCCATAGACGGTGCGCATCTGGCCGGGCCAGGAGTCCATGATCACCAGGTTGCCCTCGGCCTCGCCCTCCAGGATGTTGCCGGCGGCGTCCACGATCGCCGGCTGCACGCCGAAGAAGGGCTTGGTGGCCGAACCCGGCTTGGTCGCCCAGGCGCCGGGCAGCGGCGAGATCAGGATGCCGCCGTTCTCGGTCTGCCACCAGGTGTCGACGATCGGGCAACGGCCGTCGCCGACCACGTCGTTGTACCAGCGCCAGGCCTCGGGATTGATCGGCTCGCCGACGCTGCCCAGGAGGCGCAGCGACTTGCGCGAGGTGCGCTTCACCGGCTCGTCGCCCTCGCGCATCAGAGCGCGGATGGCGGTCGGGGCCGTATAGAAGATGGTGACCTGGTGCTTGTCGATGACCTGCCAGAAGCGCGAGGCGTCCGGATAGCTGGGCACGCCCTCGAAGATCAGCGAGGTGGCGCCGTTGGCCAGCGGCCCATAGACGATGTAGCTGTGGCCGGTGACCCAGCCGACGTCGGCGGTGCACCAGTAGACGTCGTCTTCCTTGAGGTCGAACACGCACTCGTGGGTGTAGGCGGCGAACAGCAGGTAGCCGCCGGTGGTGTGCAGCACGCCCTTGGGCTTGCCGGTGGACCCCGAGGTGTAAAGGATGAACAGCGGGTCCTCGGCGTTCATGCGCTCGGGCTCGCAGGTGTCCGGCTGGCCGTCGACCACGGCGTCGTACCAGCGGTCGCGCGGCATCTGCATGTCGACCGCGCCGCCGGTATGGCGCACCACCAGCACCGTCTCGACAGTGGTGGTGCCCGGCAGCTTGAGCGCGGCGTCGACGTTCGCCTTCAGCGGCACCCTCTTGCTGCCGCGCAGGCCCTCGTCGGCGGTGATGATGAGCTTGGCGCCGCTGTCGCCGACGCGATCTGCGATCGAGTTGGCAGAGAAGCCGCCGAAGACCACGTTGTGCACCGCGCCGATGCGCGCACAGGCAAGCATGGCGACGGCCGCTTCGACGATCATCGGCAGATAGATGGTGACGCGGTCACCCTTGGCGATGCCGAGGCTGCGCAGGGCGTTGGCCAGGCGGCAGACGCGGGCGTGCAGCTCGCGGTAGCTGACGCGCCTGGCCTCGCCATCGGGGCTGTCGGGCTCGAATACCAGCGCGGTCTTGTCCCCGCGGGTGGCGAGATGGCGGTCGAGGCAGTTCACGCTGACGTTGAGCTCGCCATCGGCGAACCAGCGGATCCTGAAGTCCTCGCGGTCGAAGCTGACGTCGCGGATGCGGGTCGGCGGCTTCATCCAGTCCAGGCGCCCGGCGATGCGGCCCCAGAACGCGTCGGGATCGCGGATGGACTCGGCGTAGTCGCGGTCGTAGTCAGCCTGCGTGACGTTGGCCTGCGCGGCGAAGTCCTCGGGGACGGGGTAGATATCTTCGGACATGGCGGCTCACCCTCTGGAACGTGTACAGGTCAGTTTGCCGCATTGCCAGGCGGCGCGGTTTTTAGACCTTGGTCTATTCACCGCCCCGCGCGGGCGACGCACAATGCGGCCATGGATCCCGTGCCCGGCCTGGACCTCAGCCTGCCGCCGTTCGACCTGCTCGACGACGCGGGGCGCCACCGCCTGCAGGCCAGCGTCGACATCGGCTTCCATCCCGGCGGCACCACCCTGATCGAAGCCGGCAAGGACTCGCCGCACGTCTTCGTCATCCTCAAGGGCCTGGTCCACGCCTTCCAGGTCGATGACCGCGGCCGCGAGGAGCGCTTCGCCGACTACGGGCCTGGCGACGTCATCGGCGCCTGGGCGGTCATGGCCGGGCGCGCGCGCCTGAGCTACCGCAGCGAAGGCGATTGCCTGAGCCACCTGGTCCCGGCCGCCACGTTCCGCCAGCTGCTGGCCGACAACCCGCGCGTGGCGGCGTACTTCAACGAAGGCCTGGCCACCAAGGGCCGGCTCTCCAGCAGCAGCGAACGGCGCGACGCCGGCGAGCTGATGGTGATCCGGGTAGGCGAGGCCGACCTGGCGCCGCCCGAGCGCGTCGACGCCACGACCACGATCGCCGCGGCCAGCGCGCGCCTGCGCGAGCGGCGCGTGGACTGCCTGCTGGTCTACGACCGCGACCACGACGCGCCGGGCATCGTCACCCGCACCGACCTGCTGGATGCGCTGACGCAGCAGCGCCTGCCGCTGGACGCGCCGATCGGCCCGCTGGCCACGCGCCCGCTGGCCACCATCGGCACCGGCGAAGTGCTGTTCCAGGCCCTGATCGACATGACCGAGCGCCAGATCGAGCGCGTGGTGGTCACCGAGGGCAGCCGGGTGGCGGGCACCCTGGGCATGGCCGAGGTACTGGCGCACTTCGCCAGTCATTCGCACCTGATCAGCCTGCGCCTGGCGCGCGCCCGCGACATCGACGCCATCGCCGAGGCCGCCTCCGGCATGACCCGGCTGGTGCGCAGCCTGAACGTCCACGGCGCGCGCATCGCCTACATGAGCGAGCTGGTCAGCGCGCTCAACAGCCTGATCATGGGCCGGGTCTTCGAGCTGGTGGTCCCGGTCGAGCTCCGCGACCGGATCTGCCTGCTGGCCATGGGCAGCGAGGGCCGCCGCGAACAGCTGCTCAAGACCGACCAGGACAACGCCCTGGTGCTCGCCGACGACCTCGACTGGCCCGGGCTGGCGGAAGCGATGGACCGCTTCAGCGCGGCGCTCGCCCAGGTCGGCTATCCGCCGTGCCCGGGCCGGGTGATGGTCGACAACCCGCACTGGCGGATGGGCGCGACGCAGTGGCGCGAGCGCATCGGCCAGTGGAAGCACGTGCATGGCGGCCAGGGCGCGCTGGACCTGTCGATCGCGCTCGACGCGCGGCCGGTGGCCGGCAACGCGGCGCTGTTCGCGCCGGTCAAGGACGCGCTGATGGCGCTGGGCGACGACGCGATCCTGCTCCACCACCTGGCCGCGGCCACGCTCGAGTTCGACACCCCGCTGACCTTTTTCGGCCGGGTCCGCGGCGGTGGCGGCGGCACCGACATCAAAAAGGGCGGCATCTTCCCGGTGGTCCACGGCCTGCGCTGCCTGGCGCTGCGCCACGGGATCACCGCCACCGGAAGCCGCGACCGCTGCGCCGCGCTGGTCGAGTGCGGCGAGCTGTCGCCGGGCCTGGGCCGCGACCTGCCGCAGGCACTCAACGTGTTCCAGCACATGCGCCTGGACGCGCAGTTCGCCGCGCTGGAAGCCGGCAAGGCGCCCGGCAACCACATCGATCCGTCGCGGCTGCGCCGGCTCGACCGCGAGCTGATGCGCGACGCACTGCACGTGGTCAAGGACTTCCGCAGCCACATCCGCCAAAGCTTCCACCTGCGGGACTAGGATGCGGGCTTTCCGGCGATGGCTGCTGAAGCGGAAGGCCGGCGACGGCGAATGGGCCGCCCTGCTGCGGCCCGCGCCACCCGGCGAATGGGTCAGCCTGGACCTGGAAACCACCGGCCTGGACCCGAAGCAGGACCATATCCTCAGCCTCGCCGCGGTGCCCGTGCGCGACGGTCGCGTGGTCACCTCCGAGCGCTTTGAGCGCCGCATCCGCGCCGACCGCGCCTTCGGCATCGAGTCCATCCGCCACCACCGCATCACCCCCGACGAGGCCGCGGAAGGCGTGGCGGTCACGGCCGCGGTGCGCGATTTCCTGCACTGGCTGGAGGGACGCACCCTGCTTGGCTACAACCTGTCCTTCGACCTGGCGATGCTGTCGCCGCACGTGCGCGCACTCACCGGCTTCAGCCTGCCCAACCCGCGCGCGGACCTGGCGGATGCCTTCGCCGCGCGCGAACGCCGCGCCCAGCCCAATGCGCCGCCCAACCTCGACTTCCAGCACATCGCCGGCGACCTCGGCGTTCCGCTGCTGGACCGCCACAGCGCGCTGGGCGACGCGGTCACCGTCGGCCTCTGCTGGCTGGCGCTGCAGGGGTCGCGCCGAACCACGGGCCGGTAGCACCGCAGGCGCGTCCGGCCCGCCGTATTCGACCAATGGCGAATAGGCGGGCACCCGCCACGCGGTCAGGCTCGGGACACCGCGCACTGCGCGGGCATCCTGTGGGAGGGAGCGATGATGACGAAACGACGCAACTCGCGGCGATTGCTGGCGACCGCGGTGCTGGTCGCACTGGCGGCACCCGGCATGGCCTTCGCGCAGAGCGCGAAGGAACAGGAGCTCGAGGCACGCGTGGCCCAGCTCGAAGCGCAGATCCAGACCCTGCTGCAGGGGCAGCAACAGCAGCAGGAAAGCATCACCCGGGCGCAGACCCGGCTCGACCAGGTCCAGGTCGCGCAGCCGGCGGCGACGCCGCTGCAGTCCAAGCCGATCCTCGCCAACCCGGACGCGGTGTTCACCTACGGCGGCTTCATCAAGTTCGACGCCATGGTCACCGATACCAGCGACGGCGCGATCGCCGAAGGTTCCGCCGGCCGCATGTTCTACGTGCCGGGCACGATCCCGGTCACCGCCAACGGCGCCGAGCCCGACAGCGATCCCTATACCGACTTCCACGCCGCGTTCTCGCGGTTCTGGTTCGCCGCCGACCACACCACCGAGGACGGCGACAAGTTCCGCGCCTACATCGAGGCCGACATGTACGGCGGCGGCAGCGCCAACCTCGGCAACGAGGTCAACACCAACACCCACGGCATCACCGTGCGCCAGGCCTTCGTCAGCTGGAACAGCTGGCTGGCCGGCCAGACCTGGTCGAACTTCCAGGACGTGGCGGCGCTGCCGGAGGCCGTGGACTTCGTCGGCGTCACCGAAGGCACCACCTTCGTCCGCCAGGCGCAGATCCGCTATACCAGCGGCCCGTTCTCGGTGGCCCTGGAGAACCCGCACACCACGGTCGGCACCATCGCCACCGCCGCGCGCAACAACGGCGGCGGCAGCGATTCGATGCCCGACGTGACCGCGCGCTACGTCATGAAGGGCGACTGGGGCCACTTCAGCGCCGCCGGCCTGCTGCGCCAGCTCAAATCCGGCGACGAAAGCGAGACCGGGGCCGCGGTCAGCCTCTCGGGCCGGTTCAACATCGGCGCCAACGACGACATCCGCTGGATGGCCAACTACGGCAGCGGCATCGGCCGCTACCTGGGCTTCGGCCTGGGCGCGGATTCGGTGCTCGACGCCAACGGCAACCTGCATGCGCAGGACGGCGCCGGCGGCTTCGTCGCCTGGCGGCACGCCTTCAACGGCAAGCTGCGCAGCAACCTGATGTATTCGGTGGCGGAGTTCGACAACGACCGCGGGCTTGCCGGCTGGGGAAGCGTCATCGATGCCAATGGAATCGTGCAGAGCTTCGGCGCGACCGAGCGCTCGCAGTCGTTCCACGCCAACCTGATCTATTCGCCGTTCCCCAAGCTCGACATCGGCGCGGAGATCGGCTGGGGCCAGCGTGAGCTCGAGGACAGCCGCAAGGGCGACCTCAAGCGCATCCAGACGACCGTCAAGTACACCTTCTGATCCACCTGCCTGAGGGGCAAAGACAGCCATGTCCGAGAAATCACCACAAAACTACTGGAAGGCCAATCTCCGGATCATCTTCATCTGCATGGGCATCTGGGCCCTGGTGTCGTACGGGTTCGGCATCATCCTGCGTCCGCTGCTCGCGGGCATCCGCATCGGCGGCACCGACCTCGGCTTCTGGTTCGCGCAGCAGGGTTCGATCCTGACCTTCATCGCGCTCATCGTTTTCTACACCTGGTACATGAACCGGCTCGATCGCGAGTACGACGTGGACGAGCAATAAGGGGCCGACCATGGATCAATTCACTCTCAACCTCATCTTCGTCGGCGGCTCGTTCCTGGTCTACATCGCGATCGCGATCTGGGCGCGGGCCGCTTCCACCTCCGAGTTCTACGCCGCGGGCCGCAGCGTCCATCCGGTGATGAACGGCATGGCGATCGCCGCGGACTGGATGTCGGCGGCCTCGTTCATCTCGATGGCGGGCCTGATCGCCTTCATCGGCTACGGCAATTCGGCGTACTTGATGGGCTGGACCGGCGGCTACGTGCTGCTGGCGATGCTGCTGGCGCCCTACCTGCGCAAGTTCGGCCGCTTCACCGTGCCCGAATTCATCGGCGACCGGTACTACAGTCGGACCGCGCGCCTGGTGGCGGTGGCGGCGCTCTTGATGATCTCGATCACCTACGTGATCGGGCAGATGACCGGCGCCGGCGTGGCGTTCTCGCGCTTCCTGGAGGTCGACACCAACACCGGCCTGCTGATCGCTTCGGCGGTGGTGTTCGTGTATGCGGTGCTGGGCGGCATGAAGGGCATCACCTACACCCAGGTGGCGCAGTACATCGTGCTGATCATCGCCTACACCATCCCGGCGGTGTTCATCTCGCTGCAGCTGACCGGCAATCCGATCCCGCAGCTGGGCCTGTTCTCCACCCATGTCGACAGCGGCATGCCGCTGCTGGCCAGGCTCGACCAGATCCTGGTGGACCTGGGCTTCAACGACTACACCGGGCTGCATGATTCCACCCTCAACATGACGCTGTTCACGCTGTCGCTGATGGTCGGCACCGCCGGCCTGCCGCACGTGATCGTCCGCTTCTTCACCGTGCCCAAGGTGTCCGACGCCCGCAAGTCGGCGGGCTGGGCGCTGGTGTTCATCGCCCTGCTCTACACCGTCGCCCCGGCAGTGGGCGCGATGGCACGCCTGAACATCCTGACCACGATCTACCCCGAAGGCACCCGTGCCGCCGAATCGCTCACCTATGAAGCGCGCCCGGACTGGATGCACAACTGGGAGCAGACCGGCCTGCTGGCGTTCGAGGACAAGAACGGCGACGGCATGATCCAGTCGTACAACGAGGCGAGCACCGAGTTCGCGGCGATCGCGGCCGAGCGCGGCTGGCAGGGCAACGAGATGGTTACCTTCAACCAGGACATCCTGGTGCTGGCGAATCCGGAAATCGCCGGCCTGCCCGGCTGGGTGATCGCCCTGATCGCGGCCGGTGGCCTGGCGGCGGCGCTGTCGACGGCGGCAGGCCTGCTGCTGGCGATCTCGTCGGCGGTGAGCCATGACCTGATCAAGCGCACGTTCAAACCCGACATCACCGAAAAGGGGGAACTGCTGGCAGCACGGGTGTCGATGGCGGCGGCGATCGTGCTCGCCACTTGGCTGGGCATGAATCCACCCGGATTCGCGGCGCAAACCGTGGCGTTCGCGTTCGGACTGGCGGCAAGCTCCCTGTTCCCGGCGATCATGATGGGCATCTTCTCCACGAAGATGAACTCCACCGGTGCGATCGTCGGCATGCTGACCGGCCTGGTCGCCACCAGCGTGTACCTGTTCACCTACAAGGGCTGGTTCTTCATCCCGGGGACCAACATGCTGGCCGACACCCCCGAGAACTGGCTGTTCGGCATCTCGCCGCTGGCCTTCGGCGCGATCGGCGCGCTCCTGAACTTCATCGCCGCCTACATCACGATGAAGGTGACTGCACCGGTGCCGGAACACATCCAGCACCTGGTCGAGGACATCCGCGTCCCGCGCGGTGCGGGCGCGGCCACCGGCCACTGATCCGCCTGCGGTACTGAAACGGCGGCCCGCTCCCGGCGACGGGGGCGGGCCGCTCTGCTTCCGGCGCGTGCGGTCCGGCGCACCGGGTCACGACTACAATTCCCGTCCACCTGTCAGCCACCGCATCGGGAGCTTCCATGCTGCTGGAGTTCATCGCCATCATCGCCGCCGGCTTCGGCCTGGCCGGCATCGCGCTCTCGATCAACATCGCCCTGCGCAAACGCCTGCCGCAGTGGATCGTTCCCGCCGCCGCGGGCGCCGGGATGCTGCTGATGGCGATCTGGTTCGAGTATTCCTGGCTCGACCGCACCACCGGCACCTTCCCCGACGGCGTGGAGATCGCGTCCACCAACCACGTGCGCTCCTGGTACCGCCCCTGGACCTACGTGGTGCCGTTGACCAACCGGCTGATCGCCGTCGACCACCGCTTCGACCGCCGCCACGCGGACGTGCCCGGCCAGGTGCTGACCCGGGTCATCCTCGCCGGCCGCTGGGAGCCGACGCGGCAGTACGGCGCGGTGTTCGATTGCGACGCGCACCGCCGGGCCGACCTGCTCGATCAGGTCGAACTGGAGGACGGCGGACACTTGAAGAATGCGAACTGGGTGCAGCTGTCCGCGGATGATCCGGTGCTGCGCAACGCCTGCGGCAGCTGATCCCCGGCGCGGGACGCGGGCTCAGAGCCAGCGCAGCGCCACGATCGCCACCAGGGTCGGTGGCAGGGCCGCGATCAACAGGCCCAGCGGATGCACCGACTCGTTGTTGAAGTGCCGCCGCACGATGGACATGCCGGCCGGGTTGGGCGCGTTCGCGATCACCGTCAGGC
Source organism: Luteimonas sp. A537 (assembly GCF_054052065.1). Classification (NCBI taxonomy): domain Bacteria; kingdom Pseudomonadati; phylum Pseudomonadota; class Gammaproteobacteria; order Lysobacterales; family Lysobacteraceae; genus Luteimonas; species Luteimonas renzhihongae. Next base: position 181,334 of record NZ_JBSVRH010000003.1, on the reverse strand, counting down.
CGCCGCCAGCCACCGCGCCGGCCACCAGCATGTACTTGAACTCGTCGCTCAGGCCCTCGACCAGGGAGCCGAGGTAGGTCAGCGCGGCGTTGTCGGTGATCGCGGTCAGGCCGGCCGCGCCGAAGAACACCGCGTCGCTGCTCATGTTCATCAGCAGCGGCTCCAGCCACCACCGCTGCATGCCGCCCAGCACCACCAGGCCGGCCAGGAAGAAGGCGACCAGCAGGCCCTCGCGCAGGATCAGGCGATCCTGGTACTGGCGATAGGCGGTGGCGACGCCGAGGAACACCAGGAAGATCGCCATGAACATCGCGGGATGGTGCGCGAACACCACCAGGCCGACCAGGAACAGCAGGTGCACGATGACCAGCGGGATCGACATCGGCACCTTCGTGTCTTCCTTCGCCGAAGGCAGCCTGCCCAGCTCCTTGCGGAACACGAACACCACGGCCGCGGCGTTGAACGCGACCGCGAGCGCCGCCTTCCAGCCGAAGTTCGCCATCATGAAGGCGATGTCCCAGTTCCACTTGCCGGCGACCATCAGCACCGGTGGCGCGGCGAACGGCGTCAGCACGCCGCCGATCGAGACGTTGACAAACAGCGTGCCGAGCAACGCGTACTTGACCTTGTTGGACACCTTCACCGCGTAGACGCGCCGCGCCAGCATCATCGCCGCCAGCGTCATTGCCGCCGGCTCGGTGATGAACGAGCCCAGCAGTGGCACCAGGGCCAGCACGCTGAAGCAGAACTCCAGGCCGTTGCGCCAGGGCAGCAGCCGCGCCAGGCCGTCCACCAGGTGCGTGGCCGCCCACAGGATCGGCCGCGTGCCCGCGATCACCATGATCGCGAACACGAACATGGGCTCGGTGTAGTTGCGCGAATCGACGTAGGCGGTGGCCTCGGGCACGCCCTCGAGCAAGGCGAAGGCCACCACCAGCAGCATCGCCCAGAAGCCGAAGACCACTTCCACTTCGCCCAGCAGGTGCCAGCTGCCGGCGTGCGCCGGCTGCCGTTGCGCCAGGCGCAGGAACAGGGTGGTGCTGAAGGTATGCACGATCGCCAGCGCGAACAGCACGCTGGCGACGACTTCGATCGTCGCAGGATTCATCGGCGCTGTGCGGCGTGTCCCGGCATTGGCAGGATGCTAGCAGTTCGTCGCCGGCCGGGCAGCGCGGCACGCGCGCCGACGCGTCGGCTCAGGCTTGCGGGGGCGCGACCAGCTCCCGTGCATCAAGGAACCCGTCGCCGTCCGCGTCCTGCTTGGCGAAGCGCGCCGCCAGCCGCGTGCGGTGCTGTTCGAGAGTGAGCGGCCCGCCCTTTCCGCCGGGCAGCTCGGCCGACGCCAGCACGCCGTCGCCGTCGCGGTCCATCTCCCGGAACGCGTAGCCCATCCAGTCGAGGTACTCGGCCAGCGACACCCGGCCATCGCCATCGGAGTCCATGCGTTCGAGGTAGTCACCGGTGGCGGTGACCTGCGCCGCGGCGACCATGGAGATCACGGCAACCAGTGCGCCACCCAGCAACGCCGGGCCGAACGCACGGCGGCCCGGCTGTTTCCAGCCGGGCCGCCGCGTATCCATGTCGGTCACTGCGGGCACGGAGGCGCCCTCTGCCTCAGCCGCGCGCCGGCTGCAGCGAATACCCCTTCAGCCGCGCGGCATAGTCCTGCAGCACGCGGATGCCGCTGGCCTCGGCCTCGTGGCACCAGGCTTGCAGGTGGGCCAGCGAGTCGGCGGCATTCTGGCTGCGCGCTTCAAGCACGGCCGCCAGGCGGGCGCGATACTCGACCAGGGTGCGGATGCGCGGGCGCTGCTCGACCCAGTCATGAAGCTCCGCGCGGGCCTCGGGCTTCAGCCAGCGGCCGTCGTCCACCAGGCCCCGGCGCAGCTTGCGCGGCAGCAGCGCGCGAAGCTTCGCCCCGGCCGCGGCGGCCTCTTCGCGCAGGGCGGGCTTGAGCACGCGCTTCTGGTAGTCGGTCATGGCCTGGAAGCGCAGCGCCAGCAGGGCCTTGAGGGTGTCGGAGTCCGGCACGTTGATGTTCGGGCGCACGTCCAGCGAGGGCGCCACGCGCAGGACCTTGGCCAGGCGCACCGCCTGCAGGCCCTTGATCACCGCCCAGCCGATGTCGAACTCCCAGCGGCGCAGCGCGAACTTGGCCGAACTGGGGAAGGCGTGGTGGTTGTTGTGCAGCTCTTCGCCACCGATCCACACCGCCCACGGGCTGAGGTTGGTGGCGGTGTCGGTGGTCTCGAAGTTGCGGTAGCCCCACCAGTGGCCCAGGCCGTTGACCACGCCGGCGGCCCAGAACGGGATCCACAGCATCTGGATCGCCCAGATCGCAACGCCCGCGGCGCCGAACAGGGTGGCGTTGATGGCCAGCATCAGCACCGGGCCCATCGTCGCGTGCGGGGTATAGAGCTTGCGCTCGATCCAGTCGTCGGGCGTGCCGCGGCCGTACTGTTCCATGTCGGCGCGGTGCGTCCGCGCTTCCCGGTAGAGCTCGGCACCCTTCCAGAAGACTTCCTTGATGCCCTTGTGCATGGGGCTGTGCGGGTCTTCTTCGGTTTCGCAGCGCGCGTGGTGCTTGCGATGGATGGCCACCCACTCCTTGGTGATCATCGAGGTGGTCAGCCAGCCCCAGAACCGGAAGAAGTGCGCCAGCACCGGGTGGAAGTCGACGCCGCGGTGGGTCTGGCTGCGGTGCAGGTACAGGGTCACCGTGAAGATGGTCAGCTGGGTGACGATCAGGAAGAACGCGAAGAGACCCCAGAAACCGGACTGGACGAGGCCACCGGCGAGGAAGTCGAGCAGGGAAGCAGGCATGGCGTGGGGATAGTGGGGGGGTTCGCTTCCAATCATGGGATGTGCCCCGGGCGATTGCCACCCCTGCGCAGGCGTATGGCCGGGCTCCGCTTCACGTTCGTCGGCCACGCGCGCGCGGCTTGCGCGCGGGCACGAGCGCCTCCACGCTGCCTCCATGCCCGAACTGCCCGAAGTCGAGACCACCCGCCGCGGCCTGGCGCCGCACCTGGAAGGCGCGCGCGTGCAGGGCGTGCTGCTGCGCCGGCCCGACCTGCGCTGGCCGATCCCGCCCGAGGTCGGCGAGCTGCTGCCGGGCCAGCGCATCGACGCCGTGCGCCGGCGCGCGAAGTACCTGCTGCTCGACACCGCCACCGGCAGCGCCCTGCTTCACCTCGGGATGTCGGGCAGCCTGCGGGTGCTGCCCGCGGACACGCCGGCCGGGCTGCACGACCACGTCGACATCGCCCTCGCCGACCCCACGGGCGCCGCCCGCGTGCTGCGCCTCACCGACCCCCGGCGCTTCGGCTGCCTGCTGTGGCAGCCGCCCGGCGACATGCACCCGCTGCTTGCCGCCCTCGGCCCCGAGCCGCTGGGCGACGCCTTCGATGGCGACTACCTGTTCGCCCGCAGCCGCGGCCGCCGGGCGCCGGTGAAGACCTTCCTGATGGACCAGCGGGTGGTGGTGGGCGTGGGCAACATCTACGTCGCCGAGGCGCTGTTCGCCGCAGGCGTGTCGCCGCTGCGTGCGGCCGGCCGCATATCGCGGGAGCGCTACGCCGCCATCGCCGTCGAAATCCGCGCGGTGCTGTCGCGGGCCATCGTCAGGGGCGGCACCACGCTGCGCGACTTCATCTCGCCCGACGGCACTCCGGGCTACTTCGAGCAGGAGCTGTCGGTCTATGGCCGCGGCGGCGCGCCCTGCCCACGCTGCGGCCGCCCGCTGAACCAGGCGTTGGTCGCGCAGCGGGCCACGGTCTGGTGCGGAAACTGCCAGCGCTGATCACAGGCGCTATGATCGGGTGTCACGGGGGAGTGCCATGGTCGACTCTGCAGACATCACGCTGTTGCTCGATGCCGCCCGCGGCGGCGACCGCGCCGCGCTCGACAACGTGCTGGCCACCCTCTACCAGGAGCTGCACAGCATGGCGCGGCGCCAGCTGGCCGGGCAGTACGGGCAGACGCTCGACGCCACCGCCCTGGTGCACGAGGCCTACCTCAAGCTGATCGGGCGCCGCGAGGCCCAGTTCGACGACCGCGCCCATTTCTTCGCCTATGCCGCGTCCGCCATGCGCAGCGTGGTGGTCGACTACGCCCGCCAGCGCATGGCGCAGAAGCGAGGCGGCGACCTGCACCGGGTCACCGACCTGCCCGAGGACCTCGAGGGCGGCCTGCGCCTGGACGAGGACATGCTCGCGCTCGATACCGCCCTCACCCGCCTGGCCGCGGTCGACCAGCGGCTCGCCCACGTGGTCGAACTGCGCTACTTCGGCGGCCTGTCCGAGGTCGAGATCGCGGAGCTGCTGGAGCGCTCGGAGCGCAGCATCCGCCGCGACTGGCAGAAGGCGAGGCTGTATCTGTTGGCTTCGCTGAAGGCCGACTGACGGGGCGCCCGGCGGGCACGCGCGCGGCTGATGGATCCCGATCGCTGGCAACGCCTGTCCCCGCTGCTCGACGCCCTGCTCGAGCTCGGGCCCGACGCGCGCGCGCAGAGCCTGGCTTCGCTGCGCGAGGACGACCCGGCGCTGGCCGACGACCTGGAAGGCCTGCTGGATCTCGAGGAGGGCCAGGACGATTTCCTGTCCGAACCCGTGGTCTCGCAGCTGCCGCTGGCGCGCAGCGGTGCGGTGATCGGTCCCTACCGGCTGGAGCGCATGCTCGGCGAAGGCGGCATGGGCCAGGTGTGGCTGGCCAGCCGTGCCGACGGCCTCTACCAGCGCCGGGTGGCGCTGAAGCTGCTGCGGCCGGGGCTGGCCGACCCCAACCTGCGGCTGCGCTTCACCCGCGAGCGGCAGATCCTGGCCCGCCTGGGGCACGCGCACATCGCGCGCCTGCTCGACGCCGGCATCAGTGCCGACCAGCAGCCCTATCTCGCGCTTGAATACGTCGACGGCGAGCCCATCACCGACTGGTGTCGCCTGCGCGCGCCGACCGTGGAGGCGCGCCTTCGGCTGTTCCTGCAGGTCTGCGAGGCGGTCAGCCACGCCCACGCCAATCTGATCGTCCACCGCGACCTGAAGCCTTCCAACATCCTCGTGACCCCGCTCGACGAGGTCCGCCTGCTCGACTTCGGCATCGCCAAGCTGCTCGACACGCCCGACGTCGGCGCCGAGGGCACGCGCACCGGCGTGCGCGCCTTCACCCTGCACTACGCCGCGCCCGAGCAGATCCGCGGCGAGCCGGTCACCACCATGACCGACGTCTATTCGATGGGCGTGGTGCTGTACGAGATGCTGTCGGGCTGCAAGCCCTACCGGCTCAAGCGCAAGAGTGACGCGGAGTGGGAAGAAGCGATCCTCAGCGCCGATCCATCGCGGCCTTCACTCGCGCGGCAGCAGGGTGCCGGCGGCGATTCCGCCACCGCGCAGTCCCGCGCGCTAGCGCGCCGTGACGCCCGCCGCATCGCCGGCGACCTCGACAACATCGTGCTCAAGGCGCTGTCCAAGCAGCCCGAGCACCGCTATCCCTCGGTCGAGGCCCTGGCCCAGGACATCCGCCGCCACCTCGACGGCAAGCCGGTGCGCGCGCGCCCGCAGAGCGTGGCCTACCGGGCGCGCAAATACCTCGGCCGCCACCGCTGGGCCCTGGTCATCGGGACCGCGACCGCGGCGGTGCTGGTTGCGGCGCTGGCGATGGTGGCGTGGCAGGCGCAGCAGGCGGTGCAGCAGGCCACCCGTGCGCGCGCGCTGCAGAGCTTCATGGTCGGGCTGTTCGAGAATGCCGGCAGCGCCCGCGGCGGCGCGCATATCGACGTGAATCGGCTCCTCGACGACGGCGTGCGTCGCGGCGAAGTCGAGCTCGCCCAGCAACCGCTGGCCCTGGCCGAACTGCTGGGCGTGATCGCCCGCCTGCGCACGGGCCTGGGCGACTACTCCCAGGCCCTCGAACTCCAGCAGCGCCAGGCGGCGATCATCGCCGGCATCGAACACCCGCCGCCCGGCCTGACCCTGCAGGCCGCTATCGACATGGGCCGCATCCGCCGCCTGCTTGGGGATCCCGGGGCCTGCCGCGCGGTGATGCAACCGCTGCAGGCCCTGGCCCTGCGCGAACAGGAACGACTGCCACAGCTGGCTGCCGACTTCCATACCCAGCGGGCACGCTGCCAACGCGACAGCGGCGAACTGGACGTGGCGCGCGCCGGCTTCCAGCGCGCACTCGCGATCCGCCGCGGTGATCCGCTGCAGGATGCCGGCGTGGTCGAGAGTCTCCACGAGCTCGCGATCCTGCGCGCGGCCGCGGGCGAAAGTGCGTTGGCCCTGCGCGAACAGCGCGCTGCGCTCGACCTGCTGCACGACCGCCTCGGCACCCAGCATCCCCTGGCGATCGGCATCCTGCGTGCGACCTGCTCCCTGCAGCGCGAGCTGGGCGACCTGCATGCGGCCGAAGCCGACTGCCGCGAGGCCCTGGGGCTTGCGCTGGATGTCCGCGGGCCGCAGCACCGCGAGACCGTCGATGCGCGCCGCCAGCTGGCCGCGCTGCTGGTGGACAACGGCCGGCTTGGAGAGGCCGAGGCGATCTTCCTCGATGCGCACGCCTGGCTGGTCTCGCGACTGGGCCCTGCCCACGGCGACGTGGCCCGCAACCAGAGCAGCCTGGCGATCGTGGCCTGGGAGCGCGGCGATTTCGAAGAGGCACTCGCCGGCCTGGAGCAGGCGAATGCGACCTGGCGGCAGCTCGGCAACGACGCGATGCTGGCCAGCGGCCTGTTCAACCAGGCATTGGTGCTCCACGAAACCGGCGACCAGGCGCGCGCGGCGGAACTGCTCGAGGAGTCGCTGCGCCTGCGCCGTGGACGCTTCGGCAGTGATCACGGCCTGGTGGGCATCACCCTGCGCCTGGCCGGCGAGGTCGACGCCGCGCGCGGCCGGACGCAGGATGGTCTCGCGGCGCTCCGCCGCGCGGTGGCACTGACCAGCGCGGCCTACGGCGCCACCCGCCCGGTTGTCCGGCATGCCGAGCTGGCCCTGGCGCAGCTGGAAGCCGAGCTCGGCACCGAGGGCGCCCTGGCCCGGCTCGACCATCTCGCCACCCTGCCGGAGAGCGATACCGAGCTGCGCAAGATCGCCTGGCGGGCGCGGGCCACGGCCGCCGCGCTGCGCTGCCACGGGCCGCGTCGCGAGGAGTCGCTGGCGGTGTTCACCGCACTCGAACAGATGGTGGCGATGGCGCGACCCGAAGGCGGCGCGGTGGCGCGCGATCTGCAGCGCTGGAGGCAGCGATGCGACGCGCCACCGCCTCCACCGCCGGCCTGAGTCAGGCCAATGGCAGCGACGGCTGCGAGGGTTCGATGCGCCCCTCGCCGCGCACGACGCGCTTGAATTCGGCGCGGCTGACAGAGACGTAACGCTCGTTGCCGCCGATCTCGACCTGGGGGCCGTCCTGCACGGCGCGCCCCTGGTCGTCGACGCGCACGGTCATGGTCGCCTTGCTGCCGCTGTGGCAGATGGTCTTGATCTCCTGGATCTCGTCCGCCCAGGCCAGCAGGTACTGGCTGCCTTCGAAGAGCTCGCCACGGAAGTCCGTGCGCAGGCCGTAGCAGAGCACCGGCACGCCCAGCGCATCGACCACCTCCGACAGCTGCCAGGCCTGCGGGCGGGTCAGGAACTGCGCCTCGTCCACCAGCACGCAGTGCAGCCGGCCCTGTGCGGTGATATCCGCCTGCACGATGGCCTGCAGGTCATCGCCGCGGGCGAATGCCAGGGCCTCGGCCTGCAGGCCTATCCGCGAGGCCACGGTGCCGCTGCCGGCGCGATGGTCCAGCGCCGGCGCGAGGATCAGCACACGCATCCCGCGCTCGCGGTAGTTGTGCGCGGACTGCAGCAGGGTGGTGGTCTTCCCGGCGTTCATCGCCGAATAGTAGAAGTAGAGCTTGGCCATCGTGGAAGTCTAGCGGCAGCGCGAGGCCCCGCGCGACGGCGGCGCGCGGCCCGCCACGCGTTCGGTCCCGCCGCCGTTGATACAATCAACGGTCGTCCAGGAGCCCCCATGCACGGCCTCAACCCCCAGCAATCCGCGGCCGTCGCACACGTCGAAGGCCCGCTGCTCGTGCTTGCCGGCGCCGGCAGCGGCAAGACCCGGGTGATCGTGGAAAAGATCGCGCACCTGATCGATTCCGGGCGCTATCCCGCAAAACGCATCGCCGCGATCACCTTCACCAACAAGTCGGCGAAGGAAATGCGCGAGCGCGTGGCGCGGCGGATCCGCGGCGACGCCACCGAAGGGCTGACCATCTGCACCTTCCATGCGCTCGGGCTGCGCATGCTGCAGATCGAGCACGAGCGCGCCGGCCTGCGCCGCGGCTTCTCGATCTTCGATTCCGACGACTCATTGGCCCAGTTCAAGGACCTGATGCCGGGCGCCAAGCCCGATGCCATCCAGGCGATGCAGGGCCTGGTGTCGCGTGCCAAGAACGGCGGGCTCTCGCCCGAACAGGCGCGCGCGCTGGCGCGTTCCACGCCCGAGCACGACGCGGCGATGGTCTACGAGCTCTACCAGGCGCGCCTGGCGGCCTTCAACGCGGTCGATTTCGACGACCTGATCCGGCTTCCGGTGCATTTGCTCGAGAACGACGCCGATTGCGCGCTGGGCTGGCGCGAACGCATCGGCTACCTGCTGGTGGACGAATGCCAGGACACCAACGACGCCCAGTACCGGCTGCTCAAGGCGCTGGCCGGGGACACGGGCAACTTCACCTGCGTGGGCGACGACGACCAGTCGATCTACGCCTGGCGCGGCGCCAATCCGGAAAACCTGTCGCAGATGGCGCGCGACTACCCGGCGCTGAAGGTCATCAAGCTGGAGCAGAACTACCGCTGCTCCAACCGCGTGCTGCGCGCAGCCAACGCGCTGATCGCCAACAACCCGCACGAACACCTGAAGACGCTGTGGAGCGCGCAGGCCGACGGCGAACGCATCCGGATCCTCGAGTGCCGCGACGCGGCGCACGAGGCCGAGCGCGTGGCCGCGGAAATCCAGTTCATCCAGGCCGCGCGCCAGGTCGAGTGGAGCGAGTTCTGCATCCTGTTCCGCGGCAAGTTCCAGTCGCGCGCGCTGGAAAAGGCGCTGCAGATGCTGCGCGTGCCCTATCACCTGACCGGCGGCACGGCGTTCCTGGACCGGGGCGAGGTCAAGGATGCGCTGGCCTGGCTGCGCATGCTGGCCAACCCGGACGACGATTCGGCCTTCCTGCGCGCGGTGCAGTCGCCGGGGCGCGGCGTCGGCGCGACCACGCTGGCGAAGCTCGCCGAGCTGTCACGCAACGCCGGCATGCCGATGTCGCGCGCGATCGAATCGGTCGGCCTGCTCAAACAGCTGGCCCCTCGCGCAGCGAGCGCGCTTTCCGGCTTCGCCGACGTGGTCCGCGGCCTGCGCGCCGACGCCGCGCGGCTGACGCCCGCGGAGCTGGTGCGTGCGCTCAACGAACGCTCGGGCCTGCTGGCCGCACTTCGCGCGCAGTGCAAGACCGAGGAGATGTTCCGCATCCGCCGCGGCAACCTCGACGAGCTCGCCGACTGGTTCGACGGCGCACGCGGCGGGGCAGGGCCGGGCGAGCTGGCAGCATCGCTCGCCCTCCTCAGCCACGCCGACAAGGGCGACGCCGGCAACCAGGTGCGGCTGATGAGCCTGCACGCGGCCAAGGGCCTCGAGTTCCGCTACGTGTTCATCGTCGGCGTGGACGACGACACCCTGCCGCACGAGGCCAGCGTCGACGAGGGCCGCATCGACGAAGAGCGCCGGCTGCTGTACGTCGGCATCACGCGTGCCAAGGAACAGCTGTGGCTGTCGTACGCACGCGAGGCGCAGCGATGGGGCGAACGCCTGCGGCTGGTGCCGAGCCGCTTCCTCGACGAACTGCCGGCCGCCGAGCTGCAGCGCGACGGCGCCGACCCGGTGGTCGACGCGGCAAGGAAGAAGGAGCGCGCCGACGTCGGCTTCGCCGCGATCAAGGCGCTGCTCGAAGGCTGAGCCACCCCTCCCCCGCCTTGGACCGGTGGGGTTCCGGATAGACTCCGGGACTGTCCCGCACCCGGAATCATCCATGCGTCTCCAGCCGCGCTTGACCGTCTCACGCACCGCCGCCCTGTTCGCCATCGCCCTGGCGTTGGGTGCATGCCGGCACGTCCCATTGGCCGCTGACGCCAGCGTGCCGCCCGCGGCATCCGGCTCCCCTGCCGCATCGGCCGCGCCCGCGCCCGATGCCGTGCCGGCCGATGACAACCTCAACGCGGTGCTGTGGCTGCAGCGCTCGGTGGAATACCGCGCGATCTCGGAAACCGTGTTCCGCGCCGCCACCGAACGCCTGGACGCCGCGCTCGCGGATCCGTCGTGGGATGCGCTGGTCCCGGCCGAGCGCTCCGCGGCCGGGGATGCCGCTGCGCTGCCGCCCGCGGTGATCCTCGATATCGACGAGACCGTGCTCGACAATTCCGCCTACCAGGCGCGCCTGGTGATCGACGGCACCGAGTTCGCCGATCCCGCGTGGGACGCATGGGTGGAGGAGCGCAGGGCGGTCGCGGTGCCGGGCGCGGTCGCCTTCACCCGCGCCGCAGCGGCGAAGGGCATCACCGTGTTCTACATCTCCAACCGGAGCGCCACGCTCACCGAAGCCACCCTCGCCAACCTGCGCAGCGAAGGCCTGCCGGTACAGCACGAGGACGTCTTCCTCGGCCAGGGGATGCAGGTGCCCGGCTGCGAGCAGGCCGGTTCCGGCAAGACCTGCCGCCGCCAGGCGGTCGGGCGCAGCCATCGGGTCCTGATGCAGTTCGGCGACCAGCTCGGCGACTTCGTGCAGGTCACCGCGAATACCCCGCAGCAACACGCCGCGCAGCACGGCGAACATCGCGGGTGGTTCGGCGACCGCTGGTGGATGCTGCCCAATCCGACCTACGGTGCCTGGGAGCCGGCATCGTTCGGCAACGACTGGACGCAGTCGCGCACCAGTCGGCGTGCCCTGAAGCGCGAAGCGCTCCGGATCGACCGGTAACATTTTCAATGACTTAGCGGCCTACATTTCAGGCATTGCATCAGGAAGTGGCTGGGAGTAGGCTGTCCGCGCCACAACATAGTCCTCCGGCCAAGGCCGGCTTCACGGGAGACCTCGGGTCTCCCGTTTTTTTGCCTGCGATACAGCCAGGCCGGACGCGGACCACCTCGGGTCCACCCGAGGGTGCCTTAGCCCGTGCACCGGACTAAGGTGGCTTGGGGGCGATCCATCTGCGGCACCTGATGCCGTTTTCTGCCCAGTATGAGGCGCGCGATGCCCATCCTTCCCGTCAACCCGCTCCACAACGCGCTCGCCAAGGGTCCCGGGCTCCTGCCCGGCGCGCACAACTTGAGCTGGTTGACCAACCATACCGGGCTCCACGGCGGCAATCGCGGCGGCTTTCCGCTCGGATTCGGCAGCGATCCGGGAGGGAGTGCTGGACGCGCGCTCCCGGGTTGGAGCAGCGGCGGTCAGGGCAAGCCAGGCCAAGGCATTCCCGGGCCTGGCATTCCCGGCCCCCCCGGACTAGGCATCCCCGGTCCCGGCATTCCCGGCCATCCCGGCCAAGGCATTCCCGGTCCCGGCATTCCCGGCCATCCCGGCCAAGGCATTCCCGGTCCCGGCATTCCCGGCCCCCCGGGCCAAGGCATCCCCGGTCCCGCCCACCATGGCCATCCCGGACAGGGGCTCCCTGGTCCCGGCCACTACGGCAACCCGGGGCAAGGCCTGCTCCGGGAGGTCCTCGGTCTACCGCAACAGCTGCTGGGGCTGCCTCCGCTGCACACCGGCCATCCGCCGGGCCACGTGCCGGGCCAGGCCGGCTCCCAGGCAGCACAGGCGGCGGCGCCCGCCCACCCTGCTCCCGGGCAGGGCGTGAATGTCGCGCACCCCGAGCACGCCGGGCGCGCGCCGGCGGCGCCCGGGGCGATGCACAGCGTCGTGCCCATGGTCGCGGTGACGCATGCCGCGGCTTCGACCCATGCCGGTGCCGGCCTGATGCACGCCGCGCAAACCCAGGTACCCGTGGCGCAGCACGCACAGCTCGCCATGGCTCCGGCGCGCGCGGAACCTGCACACCAGGCCGTGCCGCTGGCGCATGCCGCCGCACCGGCCGCGCGCGCCGAGCCGTCGGTGCCGGCACCGCAGCGCGCCGAGATCGCGCCTCCGCGTGCCGACGCGGCCGGGAATGAGCGGGTAGCAATGCCGCCGCGCGCTACCGCCGCACCAACAACCCTTGCCGCGAGCACCTTGCCGGCGGCGGCAAGTGCCACGACCGCGGCAACGGCGGCACCCGCGAGCGCCACGGCGCTGGCCGCTGGCAGCACGGTGGTCGCCGCGCCCGCGGCACCGGCGGCCACCCAGGTCCAGGCTGCCGACGCCCGAAGCGGAAATCCGCTGGCGGCGGCGGATCGTGCACAGGTCATCGCACGCACCGACATTGCGGGGACCTATACCGGCGAAGGTCCCCATCGCCGGGGGCTGCGCCGGGCGGTGCATGCACTGCCCGGCGGGCTGTCGACGCTGCTCATGGCCCTGGGTGCACAGGGCAATACGGCCACTGCCAACCGGGATCCGGCTGCCGTGGAGCGCGAGCTGCGTGAAGGCATGATGCAGTGGCTGTTCTGGCTGCTGGCGATCATCGCCTATGGCTGCGTCGCGTTCGCGATCGTGGCGCTGCTGCCGGTCGGTGCGGGGGCCGTGGGCGATACTGCGGCGCGGACGTCCACCGCCGGATTCGCGCTGTTCGGCCTGCTCAGCGCCGCGGTGGCCTGGCTGCTCGCGAGAAGGCTGGGTTCGCGTCGCCAGGATTGATCCGGGAGCGTCGCCGGCACGGCGCCGCACCGGCTGGACCGCACCTTCCGACGAGACACCATGCGCCCCGTGACCAACTGCCTGCCGTTCGCCTTCGTTCTTGCCGCTGGCGCGTGCCACGGCGGCGGCGACCCCAAGCTGCCGTTCCCCTTGACCCCATACGAAGGCCGCGTCGAAGTACTGGTGTCGCCGCCCGGCGGCACCGCCTACGACGAACACGGCAAGGGCACGGCGCGGTTCATTCCCGACGGAAGCGGCGGCACGCAACTCCGCGTCATCGGCGCCATCGTGGATCCACGCGGCGACGCCGGACTCGAAGTCGACGGCAGGGCGACCAGGGACGGTGGCTGGAGCGGTGTCATGGGCGATATCCGTGTCGACATCGAACCCGGCGGGCGCATTGCCGGCGGCGGCGTGGCTGCACCCCAGGCATTCACCATCACCGGCAACGTGTCGCCCTCGTCGCTCGACCTGGTCGTCGTCATCGAACTGCTGGAAGCCAACGCGGGAGGCTTGCCGCAGGGCACGCAAATGCGGTTCAGCTACGACCTCGAGCAGCCGGGCGCGATGCAGGCACCCGCGTCACGCGCCCGCAGGCGCCATGCCGACATGAAGGACTGCAGGAAAGTGGAATATGAGGTGCGGCCGGTTCCCGACCCTGCCGGCGGCACCCTCGTGATGCGCAGGATGCCCGTCTGCAGGGACTGAGCGGGCATCCCCCTGCATCCACGGCGGGCAGCGCGCACCCTCCCGGAGCAATCATCCGAAAGCTCCCTCAACCGGGAGAAGAACAAAAAAAAACGCCCTGCCGAAGCAGGGCGTTCTTTTTCCGATGGTTTCCGCTTACTGCTTGCGGGCCATGGAGGCGTTGCCTTCACCGATGGTCTTGACCACGCTGCTCGCGGCTTCCATGAACATCTTGAAGACCTGGCTCATGGCAGTCAGCTCGGCGTTGAGCTCGTTGATGTTGTCGGCGTCGGGGCCGGCGGTATCGATCTCCTTGGCCTTGGCGACGATCGCTTCGCCCATCTTGTCGGCGATCTTGCCCAGCACCTGGGCGAGGGCGATCAGCCAGCCGCCACCACGGGCGGAGGAAAGCTTGGCCTCGGCCTCACGCATGCTGGTGGCGTTGGCAACAAAGGAATTGAGGTCGACTGACATGGTTGTTCTCCGTTTGGAATTTCAAGGGGTAGTGCGGGGATGGATGGATCAGGTCCAACCCTGCTTCGGCGGCCCCCGGAGACGCCTCGACCTTGAATTCACGGTGTCGCCACGGAGCGGCGACGCTATCGTCCGGTCCGGCGCTGCAGCGCCTGGGCCTTGGCCCGCGGCGGGTTCCTGCTCGGCCTTGCTGGCTTCACGAAACCACTCGAGCGCCTTTTCCTGGCCCTCGGCCTCGACGCGCTGGCTGAATTCCATCGCCAGCCGGGATTCGCGCCGCTGCAGTGGTGCCAGCGCATCATTGAGCGAACGGACCAGATGGTCGGCTTCATCCTGTTCGACGAGTCCGCTCTGCAGGAGCATGTCGACGGTGTCACGCCAGGTCGCCGTGTCGAAAGCGTCCAGCCCTGACGACGACGAAGAGGAATCCTGCAGCGCCTGCTCGAAGACGCGGGACAACTCGTCCCGATCGTCGTACCCGAGGCTGCCTTCCTGCTGCAGCATGTCCTTGAACTGGTCCAGCAGGCCCTGCTGGCCGGCCATCGAGCCCTGGTCCGCACCAACGCCAGCCGCGGCCCGTTCGCTGCCCGCCTGGCCGTCGTTCCGGGCCAACAGCTCGGCCGGCGTCAGCGCTCGGCGGGACAGCTTCCTCGGTGGCGGTTGGCCTTGCATGGTCGTGGTCGGATCCTGCGGTTGGTTCGAAGGCGTCGGGTTGGAGCGTGTTGCGGGTTGAAGCGTGTTGATTGAAGCTTCGCGCGGCGCGGCGGTGTCGACAACTGGGGGCGACCCTAGGAGCCGCGACCCGCCGGCCTTGTCCGCGTCGTACTCAGCCCGTCACGACCCGAAGCTGGTCGGTGATGGCGCGGGTGGCTTCGCCGTGGCGACGCCCGAGTTCCGTGGCAACTTCGCGCAGCCACTCGTTGGCGGAGTCGAGCCCGTCGGCTTCCACCCGACGCTGGTATTCCGGCTTGAGCTGCGCCTTCTCTTCGTTCACGTCGCGCAGCATTTCATCGAACTGCTGGAGCAGGCGTGACTCCTCGCCGGTATCGAGCACGCCCTGCCCGCGCAGGTCTGCGAGGCGTTCAACCAGCTCTTCGCGGGTTTTCGGCGGTGCGCCGTCCATGGACATGCGTCAACCGTTCCCGAGGCCGAGATCGAAGCCATTGGAGTAGGCCGCATTGAACACGGTATCGAGGTTGAAGCCGACGGCATCGCTCATTTCGCTGCCGAGCACGCCACCGAGCCACGAGCCGAGCTGCTGGCCGATTGCCGCACCGAGCGGACCGCCGAAATACGTACCGACCAGGCTGCCGACCACTGATCCAATTTGACTGCCCATATCCATGTCCTCAGTTAGTAGGGAATTTGGCGGCCCGGACTGTCCGGGCACGGCGACCAGTTTCCGCACCTGGCACACCACGCCTAGCTGGTGCGTACCCCACCTAGGGCTGGCCCGGGTCCGCACCGGTGGCGTCTGCCACATACTCCAGCCATGACGGACGCGCCAGACGACGAATTCCTGCGTACCCGGCGCATGGTGCTGCGCGGCTTGCGCCACGGCGACGTCTTCGACCTGCAGCGCCTCGGGCGGGACCCCCGGGTGTCGCGCGCGCTGCTCGACGCACCGGTCGATGACATCGTGTCGGCATGCGCGCTGGTCGAGACCGCCCGCCAGGTGTATCGGGAAAAGCCCGGGCTCGGCGTGTGGCGCGCGGATGACGCAGCTGGTTTCGTGGGCTTCTTCTCGCTCATGGGCCAATTCTCCGACGATGAGGTCGAGATCGGCGCCCGTTTGCTGCCGCGCACCTGGGGGCGCGGGCACGTGCTGGAAGGCACCGCCCCGCTGTGCCAACACGCCTTTGCGACGCTCGGCCTGCCGGCGCTCATCGGGCTATGCGATCCCGGCAACCGTTCGGTTCCGCCGGTACTTGCCCGCCTGGGCTTCCGGCCGGACGGCACCACCGAACAGTTCGGCCGGACCGCTCTGCGAATGCGGCTTCGGCGCGAGGAGTGGCAGGGCATACAACCCCGAAGGGCCCGGGGCCGGCCCTGAAGGACACATCCGGGCGCAGGCCATGGCGCGCGACCCACATGGCTTCAGCCGTGGTAGTGCGGCTCGACGCGCAGGCTGCCGAGGTTGCGCTCGGCGAAGCGCTTCATCAACTCGGGCGCGGCATCCTGGATCGCGTCGTAGCTGCCACGTGAATGCACATCGGCACGCAGGACCCAGCCGCCACCTTCGCGGCTCAACAGCAGGTCGGTGCCGGGAAGCGTGGCGTCCGACATGCGCAGCAATACTTGGCCATCGCCGCGGGCGTCGTTGGCACCGCCGGCCACGGCAAGCTGGCGGACGTGGCGTTCGATCAGCTCAAGCACGGCATTGCCCGCGCCCACCGGTGCCGGCATGGCTGTCGGCGCATCACCGCGAAGCGCGTGCTGCGCCTGCCACAGCATCGCCGGGTCGAGCTGTTTCATTTCCGCATCGGAGCCGCCATCGCGTCCCCCGCCGTCGCCGCCGCGGCCGCGCTCGCCGGCACGGTGCACGGCATCCTCGGTGGCCGACTGGTGCAGCTCCGCACCCTCCGCCTCACCGGCCCCGTCCATTCGTGCCTCGCCCATGCGCTGCGACTGCTGTTGCACGCCCTGGCGGGCATGATCCAGGGCATCACGGAAACGATCGCTCTGCTCGCGATTGGCAGGCGGCCGCTCACGGGCCTCGGGCGTGCCTTCGCGCGCACGCGCGGCATCTGCGGCGGAACTCTGGCTGCTGCGCTCAATCGACATCATGGTTCTCCATTCACTCAGGCACCCGCCAGATGGCGCGCCTGCAGCAGGTCTTCCGCTGCATTTTCTTCCTCGCGCACTTCAAGCACGGTCTGCTCGCCGCGCCATACTTCGCGGCGCTTCTGCAGCGCGTCCAGCCGCGCCTGGGCACGGAAGAACGCGGTGCGGGCTGCCGCGACCGCGGCTTCGGCGGCGCGCAGGACTTCCTGCGCCTTCAACAGGCGCTGGCGAGCGGCTTCCGCCTGTTCGCCCAGCAGGTCGATATGCGCCTCGCGCTGCGCCAGCGCACTCGCCCATGGCACGCCCGGCGGCGGCGGATCGAGCATCCGCGCACGGTGCCGCTTCTGCTCGAGGCCCAGCGCGGCGATTTCGCCTTCGACCTTCAGGCACGCGTCGCGACAGGCCTGGGCCTCGCGCTGGCGCTCGAGCACCTGCTGGCGCGCGGCCTCGGTGCGGTGTTCGCGCAGCCGGACCAGGGTCTGCAGCGGATAGCGCTTCACGGGAACATCGCCCGGATCGCGGCGGCCGACTGCTCGAACGGCACCAGCTCCTGCGACGACTGCTGCAGCAGCTTGCGGATCGGCCCGATCTTCTCGATCGCAGCGTCCGCGTCGGGATCGGTGCCGCGCTTGTATTCGCCGAGCTGGATCAGCAACTCGATGTCCTGGTACTTGGCCAGGAGCTTGCGCAGCTGCCCGGCGGCGCGCAGGTGGGGCTGGTCGACCACGCGCGGCATGGTGCGGCTGAGGCTGACCAGCACGTCGATGGCGGGATAGTGGTACGCCGCAGCGAGCTTGCGCGACAGCACGATATGGCCGTCGAGGATCGAGCGCACTTCTTCGACGATGGGGTCGCCGCCGTCCTCGTCTTCGGCAAGCACGGTGTAGAACGCGGTGATCGAACCCTTGTCGTTGTTGCCGGCGCGCTCGAACAGGCGCGGCAGGGCGCTGAACACCGACGGCGGGAAGCCACGCCGCGCCGGCGGCTCGCCGACCGCCAGGCCGACGTCGCGCAGCGCGCGCGCGAAGCGGGTCACCGAATCGACCAGCAGCAGCACGCGCTTGCCCTGGTCGCGGAAGTGTTCGGCGATGGCGGTGCCGACCCAGGCCGCGCGGCTGCGTTCGAGCGCAGGCCGGTCGGAGGTCGCGACCACCACCACCGACTTCGCGAGGCCTTCCGGACCCAGGTTGTCGTGGATGAATTCATTGACCTCGCGACCGCGCTCGCCGACCAGGACGATGACGTTGACGTCGGCGTCGCCGCCGCGCGCAAGCATGCCCAGGAGCGTGCTCTTGCCGCCACCGGCAACGGCGAAGATGCCGATGCGCTGGCCTTCGCCCGCGGTCATGGTGGCGTCGATGGCGCGCACGCCGGTGGAGAAGGGGCGCTCGATCAGCTTGCGTGCCAACGGGTTCGGCGACGCGGCATAGATCGGCGCGTCGACCGTGCGTCCCACCGGCCCGAGGTCGTCGATGGGCTCGCCGTGGGCATCGAGGACGCGACCGAGCAGGCCCGGGCCGACGCGCACCGCCGCCTGGCGACCGCTGGCGTAGACCTCGGTGGTCGCCGAAATGCCGTCAAGCGCGCCCAGCGGCGTCAGCAGCGTGAGCTGCTTCGACACGCCGACCACCTCGGCAGCCAGGCGGAATGACGCGTCGCCTTCGCCACGCGGATTGCGCAATTCGCAGAGTTCACCGATCGACGCCTTGAGCCCGGTGGCTCGGATCAGGGTGCCGTAGGCCTCGGCAACGCGACCCACGCGCTCGATCGACTGGACCCGCGCCAGCGCATGCAGCAGCGGATCCGGATCCCCGGCCGTGCCGGTGAACGGCGCTGGCGCGGTGGCGCTCATGCCGGTGGTCCCGGCTGCGCCGCGCTGCCGGCCAGGGCGGTCCGGATGGCTTCGATCTGCTGGGCGACGCCGGCGCGGACTTCGCCGGCCTCCGACACCACCACGCAACTGGTCGGCTCCAGGCTGGGGTCGTCGACCAGTTCGATGACCCCGACCGCTGGATGCGCCTGGCGCACCGCGCCCAGCCCTGCGGTCACTTCCTGCCGCACGCTGGGATGCACGCGGATGAGCAGGAACTGTTCGGCCTGCGCGGCTTCGACCGCCTGCATCACCAGCGGCGGCACCACCGTGCGCGCGTCGAAGCCGGGCGCGATCCGGTCGACGATCGCACAGGCCAGCTCGGTGATGCGCCCGCCCGCCTCGCCGAGCACACGCGCCCGACGTTCGTTGAGCGATGCAAGCTGCTCGGTCATCTGCAGCTTGGCCTCGGCCAGGCCCTCGGCAAAGCCCTCGGCGTGGCCCCGTTCGCGGGCCCGCGCGATGTCGTTGACGCCCTCCTCGTACAGGCGATTGACGCGCTCAAGCAGCGCATCCAGCTCGGCCAGCCTGGACCAGGCCGTGGCCGGAACCACGCTGGCCCCGAGCGAGCGCGTGAACGCGCGCTGCTCGAACACCGCCACCCCACCGCTTGCGGACGCAGGCCCGGCGGTTCGCGCGCGTGGCGAGGTGGCGTTGGAACTGGCTTCGGCGTTCATGGGACTCCGGAGCGCGCGTCAGGCGGCGCGTGATTCGTGGTGGGTATAGACCCGCAGCACCGGCTTTTCCGGCAGGTGCGGCGGCAATTCGTCATCGGGCGGATGCAGCAGGCGGCACCAGTCGGCCAGCGCCGGGTCGCGACGGCGTGCCCAGCCGCGCAGTTCGGCACGCCCCTGGCGGTCGAAGATCGCGAACAGCGGTGCCGCGTCATCGCTCGCCATGGCATCAGCCAGGGCGTGATCGAAGTCGGCAACCAGCGCCCGCTGCCGGTCAGGCGGCAGCACCCCGTCCCACACGCTGCGGTCCAGCGCCAGCATGTAGCTGTTGCCCAGCGCCGCCCTCAGCCGCCGCACCGGCTCCCGGCGAACCTCGGCGCGGATGGGGGGCGCGTGCGCCAGGATGCCGATGTCGCGACACAGCGCGTCCAGTCGCGCACGCGCCCAGCGGCGGCGGACGGCGTCGGGATCGCGCACCGGATCGGGTGCCAACAGCGATGACGCCGGCCCTTCGGCCAGCCATGCGCCGAGCAGGCGCCGGCCCAGCGCCGACTTGCCTGCCCGCTCCGCCAACTCCGCGTCCAGCGGCGTGCCAGCATGCTCAAGCCACGCGGGATCGACCTCGACCAGCAGTGCCCGGAGCGACATGCCTCAGCCGTTCCAGACCTGGTCCGACGACTTTTTCGGCTGCGCCACGGCACGCACCCGGCCCCAGAACGCGACCAGCAGGCCAAGCAGGAGCACAACGCCGGCGGCGATTGCCAGCGTAAGCGGGCTGATCGACGACAGCGCCGGGCCCTGCGGCCTGGCCGGCGGCAGCGGCGGTGCTTCGGCAAATTTCACCGTGACCTTGTTGATGTCGATCAGTCCGGGCACCGCATCCTTGATCAGCAGCTTGATGTCGGCTTCACGGTCACGGGCGCTGGTGCCAGCCTGCTCGAAGATCGCCACCGAGGCCGACGAATCCTGGCTGGACCCGCCCAGCGGATCACGCTCGGCCAGGGTCACGTGCACGCGCGCATCGACCACGCCCGGGAAGCGGGTGAGCGTATCGGCAAGCTCCTGCTGCAGGCTGCACTGCTCGCGCCCACGCTCCTCCGTGGACGAGGACGCGAAGCCTTCCTTCTTGAACACGTCGCAGGTATTGGCGAACTGCGCGCGCGGCAGGCCGTGCGCGCCAAGCAGCTGCATCGCGTACGGGAAGTCGGATGGGGCCACGCGCACTTCCCAGCCAACCTTCGACGGCGACGGGTTCTTGTCGGCGTCGATGCCCGACGCGATAAGCACGCCCATGATCTGGTTGGCCTGGTTCTCGTCGAGCTGGCTGTAAAGCGGCTTGCCCCCGCAAGCAGCAAGCAGGGCCGCTGCCGCCAGCGCGAACAGGACCGCACGCAGCGGCCGCAGCCGTTGATGGAACCTCATGGAGTGCTCCCTCCGGTCAGGACTGCTGCCGGAACAGCTGCGAGATGCCGTCCGAAGTGCGGTTCGCGACGTTCGAGGTCAGCTCGGCCTGGAACAGGAACTGATGGCACTTCATGGTCATTTCCATCATCTGTCCGGGCGTGAGCTCAGCGATGTTGCCGCTCATGCTCTGCGACAGCGCATTGATGTTCTCGGCACCTGCGTTGAGGTTGTTGATTGCCCCGATCAGCGCGCGCGTGCCCTCGGAGGGCTGCGCCGGCGTGAGATCCACCGGTGCCGCCTGTTGCTGGGGCGAAACGCCCCCGGTGCGTTCGAGAGCGGCCGCGAAGTCGCGGACGTCGTACGGCGTGGCCTGCTGGCCGCCGGCCCCGCCGGCGCCCTGCATGCCGGCCTGGCCGGCCATCGCCGGGTCCATGGCCGCCACCTGGATAGCTTCGATCATGTCGTCCTCCCGCGCTTTCGCGCTTAGCCTCGCTTGCCGAGCGTCTCGAGCGCCTGGCCCACGCTGTTCTGCGAGGTCGCGGCGTTGTTCGACATGAACTGCATCTTCAGGCTCGCAGCCGTCAGCTGGACCATGTCCGAAGGCTGGTCGCTGCCGCTGCTGATGTTGGCCGACATGTCGGTGATGACGGAGGCCTGCGAGTCGAGCGTCTGCCCCCATGCGCGGGACATCGCCTCGTACCAGCTGCCGCGGTCCCCGGCGGACGAACCGCCACGGATGCCGGCACCGCCATTCGCGGCCGCCCCTGCGATGAACTGGCCCAGACCGGGCGCACCTGCACTGATATTGGTCATGATTCTCTCCTTTCCCTTTCGGTTGTGTGACTGGTGACGCCGCGGGCTTCATGCCCGCAACGGGTGTTACATCCGCAGTGGCGTGGCCTCGCTGCGGACATTTGAAAAATCCTCGGACTCGCGCTCGTCCTGCTTCGGAGTCTCGACCTTGATCCGTTCGAGGTTGCCATCCGGGAGCAGCACGTGCGCGCTGTTGTCGGTGATCGATACCAGGGTGCCGATGCCTGGCAAATCCGCGCCGACCAGATAGCGGTCGCCCTTGCCCGACACCACGTGCGGCTCGTCGCCGCGCACGATCGCAGCGACCCGGATCCGCGCCGGCTTGGCCGGCACCGCCGGCTGCTGGCGGCTGGCGGTGGCGCGCTCGGACACGTTGACGGGGATGACCCGGACCACGCCACTCACCTCGCGCATCGCGCGGGAGAAGGAGGCGGCCTGCAGGGCGGCTTCGTCTTCGAAAGCGCCCCTGACTTCGACATCGCCGTTGCCCAGGTAGCGGGTGTGCGCCGTGATGCCCTGGCCGCGCAGGATCTCGGCGACGTCGCCGGCGATGTCGTCGCCGGTACGCAGTTCAAGCCTGGCCTCGATGCCGTCGTCGGCGATACGCCGGGCGATGCGCTCGCGGGTGGCGGTATCGGGAACCGTTCCGGTCAGCACCAGCCGGCCCCGCAGATCGGTACCGGCCTGCCCGCCATCGATGCCGTACTCGGGCACCAGGCGCTGGAGCTGTTCACGCGGGTCGGGCGCTTCCTGGCGCTGCGGCATGACCGTGGCGAAGATCGCCAACGACGCCAGGGACAGCACCGCGACCGCCGCGACGGCCGGAAGCCGGCGCAACCAGGGACGATCCGCCGGCTCCGGCGCCGCGCGCGGACCCAGTCCGCCGGGTACCAGCCGCTCCCAGCCACCATCGTCCATTGCACCGAAGGCGATCGCGGCCTCGCCGACGCCCACGCGCTGCACGCGGTCGAGTTCGACCGGATCGCCGGGATGGACCATCGCCGCACCCACGTGCAGCGGCGCGTCCAGCGCACGCAGCGAGAAGCGACCGTCGACGAAGCTCAACAGCGCGTGGTGCGCGGCAACGCCGGCATCGGCAAGGACCATGTCGCAGTCGTCGCCGCTGCCGATGAGGATCATCTCGCCACCGGCAAGGTCACGCTCGGCGCCGGCATGCAGGCCCGAAACGACGCGCAGCACGATGCCGCGGTCTTCCGCTGCCTCCACGTCGATGTCCTTGCCAGTACCGCCCATGCCGTCCTCCGAATGTATTGAATCCTGCAGCAGCCCCGTTACCTTGCGGTGAAGCCTTCGCGACTCATGCGTTGACCTGCCCCGCCTGCACGATGCGCAGGTCCGGCGCGAGCTCCTGGTACGACAGTACCGGGACCTCGAAGAAATCGACTTCCATCAGCTTGCGCAGGTGCCTGCGCACGTCCAGCGAACACAGCAGCGCCGGGCGCACGCCGGCCGACTGCCGCGCCAGGTGCGCGCGCACCTCGCTGCCCAGTCGCGCGGCCAGCTCCGGCGAGATCGCAAGCTGGCTGGCACCGCCGGCCACGCGCACCGACTGGCGCAGCTTGTCCTCGAGCTCGGGATGGATCAGCAGCACGTGCAGCGTGCGCTCGGCATCGGCGTGGCGTTCGGCGATCTCGCGCTTGAGCGCGACCCGCACGTATTCCGTCAGCAGCACCACGTCCTTCTCGCGGCCACCGACGTCGGTGATCGCCTCGAACACATCGCGCAGGTTGCGGATCGGCACGCCTTCTTCGGCGAGCCGGCGCAGTACGTCCGCTACCCGCTGCGGCGCGACCACGCGCAGCATTTCCTTCACCAGGTCCGGATAGTCGCGCTGCATGCGCGCGAACAGGTTCGCGGTTTCCTGGATCCCGATGAAACCACCCAGCCTGCGCTGCAGCGCACCACGCGCATGCGCGGCCAGCAGCTCCTCAGCACCCAGCGCACCCTCGGTGCCTGCCGCGACCCACTCACCAGGCATGGCCGGGAAGAATCCGGCTTGGCGACCGCCATCGCCGGCAACGGCCGCACGCCGGAATGCCGCATCGGTCCGCAGCTGCCCGGACGCCAGGCGCGCGCCGAACGCGCTCAGCCTGTAGCCACCTTCACCCAGGTCACCGACCAGGCGCAGCTTCGGCGCCGGCACGGGCACGCCGAACTCGTCGCGCATGCCCTGCGCCATCGCCGAGACCCGCGACAGCAGCGCGTCCTGCATGGGAGCCAGGTCCGGGGACAGGTCGAGCTGCAGCGGCGCGGGCGGAGCAAGGTCGTCGAGCTGGGCCGGGAGATCGGCCTCGGCGACCTCGCCCTCCGGCACGCGGAACGCGCGGCGCAGGATCTGGAAACCGTGGCGGTAGCGCCATGCGCTCATTCCTATCAGGGTCAGGCCCAGTGCGAGGAACACCAGCTTCGGAAAGCCGGGCACGAGCATCATCAGCAACGCCAGGATGCCGGTGATCAGCATCACCCGCGGCTGGCCGCTGACCTGGCGGCCGATGGCGGCGCCGAGGTGCTTGTCGTCGACCTCGCCGGTGGTGCGGGTGACCACCAGCCCCGCCGCGATGGTGGCGAGGATGGCCGGGATCTGCGAGACCAGGCCGTCGCCGATGGTCAGGATGCTGTAGGTATGGGTGGCATCGGCCAGCGCCATGTCGCGCTGCATGACGCCGATCGCCAGGCCGCCCAGCAGGTTGATGATGATGATGACGATGCCGGCGATGGCATCGCCCTTGACGAACTTCATCGCGCCGTCGAGCGCGCCGTGCAGCTGGCTTTCGCTTTCCAGCAGGCGCCGCTTGCTGCGGGCCTCGTCCTTGTCGATCAGCCCCGAGCGCAGGTCGGAGTCGATTGACAGCTGCTTGCCGGGCATGGCGTCGAGCGTGAAGCGCGCCGAGACCTCGGCCACGCGCTCGGCGCCCTTCGCGATCACGATGAACTGGACCACGGTGATGATCATGAACACCACCAGGCCGACCACCAGATTGCCGCCGGCGACCAGGCTGCCGAAGGTCTCCACGATGTGGCCGCCTTCGGCATCGAGCAGGATCGAACGGGTGATCGCGATCGACAGCGCCAGCCGGAACAGCGTGGTCAGCAACAGCACGCTGGGGAAGCTGGAGAACGCCACCGGCGTGGGAATGTAGATCGCCAGCAGCAGCAGGCCGAAGCCAATCGAGATGTTGACCGCCACCAGCGCATCGATCACCACCAGCGGCAGCGGCAGGATCATCACGCTGATGATCAGCACCGCGGCGACGGCAAGCACGATGTCGCTGTAACCCAGGCGTGCGCGCTTGGTGTTGGCCGGCGCCGCGAAGAGGTTCTGGATCAGCGCGCGCATGCTGTTCCGAGCCTCACGCCGCGCGCAGGAATGGTGGCAATGCCACCTCCCTGCGACCCGCCCGCCACGTGATTTGCCTTGCGAATCAAGCGCTGCCCCCATGCGTCACTTTGTGGCAAATTACGATAGTCTCAGTGCAAGCGCAATCAAGGAAATTTTTAATCGGCCCGCGCACCTCGCTCGTCGGCAAAATTCACGGAGGTCGTTGCAGGCACCTGTAATCAAACGGAAATTTTGCGGTAACAGCAATTGCGTGACCGCCGTCGCATTCATTCGGAACCGGTTCCGCCCTTTCCGGGAACAAGGACATCACCGGCCGTGAGTTCAGTGACGAAGTTCACGCTTTGCGCACTGACACCCACGGTAAACACGCGACCGGATCGCGCCTTGACCAGCACCAGGCGTTCACGCGGTCCCAGCGGAATAATCTGCAGGATCGACAGCGGCGCATCGGGACCGGTCATTCCGTGGCGGCGCCGGATGAGGCGCAGCACAAGCAGCAGGCCGATGATGATGAAGGCCAGGGGCAGCAGGATGGCGAGCAGCTCCGCGACGAACGACGTCGGGGCCGGCGCATCGGAGACGGCCTCGGCCGACATCACGGTGCCACTTGCGAGGGACAGGATGGTGGTAATGGCAATCAGGGATCGCTTGAACATGGGGAAACGCACTCGCCTTGAGGGTCGCGCGGACAGCGCGCCGGCAGCCTACCGCAGCGGGACTGCGGCGCGCATCGCGCAGGTTGCTGCGTGACGCCTGCGAAGGGGACGGCCACCGGTGTCCGCGCGCGGACGCAGGCCGGGGACGAGGCCGCCGTGGCGGCGATGCTCGAGGCCATCCCTTTTCCCTGTGCCGCGTTCGCACAAGGCAGCGGAACGCTGGTTGCCGCGAACGCCGGCTACCGCGAGGCGTTCTCCGGCCTGGCCGGGCATGACGACCGCGCGCACCTGCTGGCAGCGCTCGCGGACGGCGACGACGACGATGCCGCAAGCTCCCCGCGCGAGGTCAACGCCCCCCACAGCAACCGCTGGTACGCGCTGCACTGGGGTACGGCCAGCGTCGGTGGCTCGGCAATCGACCTGCTCACCGCGGTCGACATCAGCGCACGCATCGAAGCCCTGGATTCGCACAAGAGCCAGCAGGAGAAACTGCTGTTCACCTCGCGGCTGATGTCGGTCGGCGAGATGGCCGCCACCTTGGCCCACGAGCTCAACCAGCCGCTGGCGGCGATCGTGAACTACTTGAACGGCAGCCTCCGCCTGGTGGGCCAGGCCGGCGGCCCGGTGCAGGTCGAGCGCGCCCTGGTCGCGGCGCGCACCCAGGCCGAGCACGCCGCGGCGGTGATTTCCCGGGTCCGCGAATTCGTGCGCGCGCGTGAACCGCGCCGCGACGCCCACGACGTGGTCGAGATCACCCACACCGTGGTCGAGCTGCTGCGCCTGGAGGCCGAGCGCCTGCAGCTGCGCATCGAACTGGCGCTCGCGCCCCGCCTGCCCGCGGTCTACGCCGACCGGGTGATGGTGGAGCAGGTGCTGTTGAACCTGGTCAAGAACGCGATCGAAGCCATGCGCGAGGTGCCGGCGCAGAGCCGCGGCCTGCGCATCGAGGGCCGCGTGAACCTCGACGGCGAGGTCGAGGTCCGGGTCTGCGACCGCGGCGAAGGCCTGAGCGAAGAGCAGGGCGCACAGCTGTTCTCGCCCTTCTTCACCACCAAGAGCGACGGCCTGGGCATCGGCTTGGCGATCTGTCGCTCGATCATCGAATACCACGAAGGGCGGCTGTTCTTCGAGCCGCGCGAGGGCGGTGGCAGCATGTTCGGCTTCACCCTGCCGCCCGCGGAAGGGAGGGGATAGGCAATGACGGTGACACGCGTCTACCTGGTGGACGACAACGACGGTTTCCGCGATTCAACCGCGTGGCTGCTGGAAACCGCAGGCTTCGAGGTCGAAGCCTTTGCTTCGGGCCCGGCGTTCCTGGAAGCCTATGCGGGCGATCGCCACGGCGACGCCAGCGAATGCCTGGTATCGGACATGCGCATGCCGGAGATGAGCGGCCTGCAGCTGCAGGAAGAGCTGATCCGACGCGGCATCAAGCTGCCGCTGGTGTTCGTGACCGCGCACGGGGACGTGCCGCTTGCGGTCGAGGCGATGCGCAAGGGCGCGGCCAACTTCCTTGAAAAACCATTCTCCGAGGATGCGCTGGTGAACGCGTTGCGCACCGCCCTGGCCAATGCGCGCAACCGCGCGGCGGTCGGCGGCATGGCCAATGAACTGCTGGCCAAGCTCAGCCCGCGCGAGCGCCAGGTGCTTGACCTGGTGGTGGCGAGCAAGCCAAACAAGATCATCGCCGACATCCTCGGCATCAGCATCAAGACCGTGGAACTGCACAGGGCCAACATGATGAGCAAATTGGGCGTCCGCTCCCTGCCGGAGCTGATGAAGGTGGCCCTTGGCCACGGCTGAGCGCGGCGCGCGCAAGGCGCGCACCCGTCGAACTGCGTCCACCGCACCCGTGGCCCGGTCCGTTCACGGCGTGCTGCCGACAGTGGATGCGGCTTCCTGCGAGGCCCTGCGCGGCTTCTTCGCGGTGCCGCGGTGGTGGCTGCTGGGCGACGGCGCCGCGGTCCAGGCTGCGCCCGGGACCGCGCCACCGGCGAGCTTCCTGATCGATGCCGAAGGGACCCGGCTGGCGCTGCACGTGGACGGCCCCGCCACCGCGGGCGACGATGACGCGCGGCTGCGCTGGAGCGACCACGCCGGGCGCGCACGCATCCTGGCCTGGAGCCTGGCCCACGAAACCACGCTGCGCCGCCTGAGCGACTGGCTGGGCGTATCCATGCTGCCTGCGCTCGACGGCAGTGACGGCGCGGATGAAGGCGAAGGCGATGCCGGCGGCGCGCCCTCGCTGTGGCTGCGGGTGCATATCGACGACGAACCCGACGATGGCGAGCAGGGCGACGCCGACCACGACGGCGAAGGCGAAGGCCCGCCGCCGCCGGCATCGTCGCCCACGACGGCCACCACTGCGTGGCTGCGGGTGCCGATCGCCTGGCTGCGGCCGCTTGCGGCCCGCGCCGAACCACCCTACGAGCACGACCCGCCGCCCGACGCCGGGCGCTGGCGCACGCTGCCGGCACCGGTCTCCCTGCTGCTCCCGGTCACCATCCCGATGCGCGACTGGCGCGCGCTGCGTCCCGGCGACGTGCTCATCGCCGGCCATCGCGGCCGTCCTCCCGCCTGCGTCGCGCGCGCCGCCGGCCGCGACTGGCCGCTGGCACCCGCACCCACCGGCTGGACCGTACACGGCCAGCCCGTCCCCACACCCATCTTCAGAGAGGACCCACCCATGGACGAGAACGAACAGGGCGCCGGCACGCCAGCCGAAGCGCCATCCCCCGCCCCGGATCCCGCGCGCAGCCTGCCGGTGCAGGTGGAGTTCGAACTCGGACGCACCGAGATGAGCGTGGGCGAGCTGGCCGACCTGCAGCCGGGCTACGTGTTCGCACTGGGCGCGGTGGTCGAAGGCAACAACGTCACCATCCGCGCCAACGGCCGCGTGGCCGGCCGCGGCGAACTGGTCGCCGTGGGCGACACCCTCGGCGTGCGCCTGCTGTCCTGGAGCTGAGGAATGGATTTCACCACCTTCTCGCCGGCGGTCGTCCTCGTCACCGTCGTCTTCATCGCACTGGCGCCGTTCGTGGCGGTGATGGTGACCTCGTTCACCAAGATCGTGGTGGTGCTGAGCCTGCTGCGCAACGCCCTGGGCCTGCAGCAGGTGCCGCCCAACGTGGTGATCAACGGCCTGGCGATCGTGCTGTCGGCCTATGTGATGTCGCCGGTGATCTTCGACACCCAGGCCGCGGTCACCGCCTATCTGGCCGGCCAGCCGCCACCGCCGCAGATCCAGGCGCAGATCGAGGAGCGCGCGGTGGCGCGCGCCGAACGCATTGCCGCGCGGCAGCCGAAAGCACCGCTTGTTCCGGCCACGGCCGGCGGCGACGGCGCCGCCAACCCGGACGCGGATCCGCCGCCGGCGAGTCCTGCGGCGGCCGATGCGCTCAGGGCGGAAGCCGAGGCCCGGGCCGCGGGCGACACCGCTGACATCGACAGCGCCCAGGGTCCCACGCGCGCCGCACAGTTCGCGAACGTCGACAACGGCATCGACCCTCCAGGGGAGCCCATCGACGCCGGACCCGACGTCGACGACGAAGGCCCGGTGGTGATCACCGCCACTGGCGCAGCGCGCCCGCCGTCCCCCGGCGGCGACGTCCCGATGGACGCCGCTCGCATGCTCGGCATCCTGGAGGCCGGCAAGGAGCCGCTGCGCAGTTTCCTGATCCACCATTCCAACGACGCCGAGCGCGCCTTCTTCCTTCGCAGCGCACAGCGCCTGCTGCCCGCCGACCGCCGCGACGACATCGACGTCGACGACTTCATGGTCGTGATCCCTGCGTTCACCGTGAGCGAGCTGACCACCGCCTTCCAGATCGGCTTCCTGATCTTCCTGCCGTTCCTGATCATCGATCTGGTGGTCGCCAACATCCTGCTGGCGCTGGGCATGATGATGCTGTCGCCAACCACCATCTCGCTGCCGTTCAAGCTGCTGCTGTTCGTGCTGGTGGACGGTTGGGCGAAGCTCGTCCACGGCCTGGTGCTGACCTACGGGGGAGGCGGATGACGTGAACGAGGTCCTTGAACTCACCAAGGAGGCGTTGTTCCTGGTCATGCTGCTGTCGGGGCCGCCCATCGGCGCCGCGGCCCTGGTCGGGCTGGTCATCGCGTTCCTGCAGGCCGCCACCCAGCTGCAGGAGCAGACGTTCGCCTACGCCTGCAAGTTCCTGGCAATCGTGCTGATGCTGTTCGTGACCGCGGCGCTGATCGGCGGCTCGCTGTACAACTACACCGACCGCATCTTCCGCGACTTCCCGGGCCTGACGGTGCGGAACTGACGGGTGTTCGACTTCCTCGGCAACCCGTTGCTGGCGCTCGCGCTGGTACTGCCGCGGGTCATCGGCGCGTTCCTGATGCTGCCGCTGATGACCCGCGAGACCGTGCCGGCGATGGTGCGCAACAGCTTCATGGTCAGCCTCGGCATCATCGTGCTGCCGATGGCGCTGGCAGGGCTGCCGATGGAAAGTCTGGGCGTGATCGAGTGGCCGCTGATCGTGCTCAAGGAAGTGTTCATCGGGGTCACGATCGGCTTCTGCTTCGGCATCGTGTTCTGGGCCGTGGCCGCCGTCGGCAGCGTGGTCGACACCCAGGTGGGCATGTCGATGGCGCAGGTCTTCGATCCCATCCAGGGCCACCAGGTCACCCTGCACGGCGAATTCCTTTCGCAGCTGGCGACCTGGCTGTTCATGGCCAGCGGCGCGTTCCTGGTGTTCCTCGACCTGCTGATGGGCAGCTATGTGCTCTGGCCCGTGACCTCGCACTTCCCCGACCTGCCCGCGGCCGGCATGAACCTGTTCGTGGGCCAGTTCAACTTCATGATGACCACCGTGCTGGTGATGGCCGCGCCGATCATGGTCATCCTGCTCATCATCGACCTGTCGTTCGGCCTGGTGAACCGGTATGCACCGCAGCTCAACGTGTTCGCGCTGACGCTCCCGATCAAGGCCTGGCTTGCGACCGCGCTGATCCTGCTGCTGCTGGGGGTGTACGTGGAGATCGTGTTGCAGAGACTGGGCAGCAACCGCCACCTGCTGGGCGTGCTGGAGCAGGCGCTGGGCTGAGCCTCATTCGCCGCGGCGGATGCCCTCGGCCCAGAACAGCACTTCAGCCACCGCATCGAAGAACTCGGTGGCGATGTAGTCGTCGACCTCGACCTTCTCGTTGAGACCGCGCGCCAGCGGGACGTTCTGCAGGATCGGCACCCCGGCCTCCTCGGCCGCGCGCTTGATCTCCTCGGCCTGGTAGCCTTCGCCCTTGGCCACGACCACCGGCAGGTCGGTGTCCCCGGCTTCGAACCGCAGCGCGACTGCGATGTGGGTTGGATTGGTCACGACGACGTTCGACCCCCGGACGGAATTGAGCATGTTCTGCTGCGACCACTCCTGGTGCAACTGCTTGCGGCGCTGCTTCACGTACGGGTCGCCCTCGTTCTCCTTGACCTCCTGCTTGATGTCGCGGCGACTCATGCGCAGCTGCTTGAGGTAGGAGTACTTCTGGTACCAGGCGTCGAGCACGGAGACGAAGAAGAACACGCCGATGGTCCAGATGCCGATCCGCAGCAGGCCGTGCCAGATCGCGGTGCCCATCGCCGCGGGCGGCGCGTGCGGCAGCATCAGCAGGCTGTGGCGCATGCCGTAAAGCACCACGCCGCCGATGAACAGCAGCGCGATGCTCTTGAAGAAGGCCTTCACCAGTTCGACCAGGTTGTCCATCGAGAACATCTTCTTGATGCCCTCGACCGGGTTCATCTTCGACATGTCCGGGGTGAGCTTCTTCATGCTCACCACCGGGCCGGCCTGCAGGAATTCCACCACCAGGCCCAGGAGCAGGGCCAGCAGCAACAGCGGCAGGCTCAGCGCCAACAGGGTCTGGAACGCATGGACGCCGAGGGCGGGGGCGGCCTCCGCGAACGGCGTGCCGATCGCGGCCAGGCTGGCATCGAACAACGCGCGCAGCCGGTCCCACATGAAGCCGAGCAGCATCCAGCCACCAACCAGCCAGCCCAGTACGAGCACGGTGCTGGTCAACTCCTTGCTCTTGCTGACGTTCGCGTCCTTGCGCGCGTCGCGGAGCTTTTTCTGGGTCGGCGGCTCGGTTCTGTCGGCGCCCTCGTCTTTCGCCATCGTGTCCTCCGGAGTGCCCCGGAAAGCTAGCATGCCCTTCGTTGCACAAGCGCCTGCGGACGCAAGCGAAAGGCGAGCGCCGGCCTGCGCCCGCACCGCTTCGAAATGGAAAGACAGCTGAACGGAAGTCCGGGACTAGGGTTCCCCCGAGGTGGCAAGCAGCCCCCTTGGCGATAGAGTCCTCCCATCGCCACGAATCCCCTTCCCAGGTCCTGCAACGCCCCATGAGCACCATCGGTCCCGACTCCCGTCTCAACCTCGCTTCCAGCCTGCACCGGATTGACGGGCAGCTGGACGACCTGCGTCGCCAGGGTGGGGATGCGCATAAGGTCCAGGGCAGCAGTCCCGTCGCGGACGCCGAAGCCGCACCGGTTGCACTGGCCGATGCCGGTGAGCGCGTGCTCACCGCTCCGGCGTGGGAGACCACCGGCGGCCGCATGTTGGCAGGCGACCTTGGCCTGGAAGCGCGGCTGGGTGGCATGGCACTGGCCCAGGCCGCGGAAAGCGCCGTGGACTCGGTGCTCGACGCCTTCAACTGAGCCGGACAGGCACCCGCCTGCCGCAGCCGCGATAATGCCGCGGCCATGAACGAATCCCTGCCCACCCCGGACGCCCTGCGCACGGCCGCCGACCGTCTGGTTTCGGCGCTGGCCGCGCACTCCGATCCCGAATACCGCCTTGCCGTCCTCAAGCGCCTCGTGCGCCGCTTGGGCGAGGAGCAATACCCGCTGTTCCTGCGCCTGGTCGGCGTGGTTGCCGAGAGCGACGACGAACGCGCGCAGCGCCTGCTGGCCGAAACCTTCGGCGTGGCGCTGCGGCGGATGGACCTGCCCGGCGGCGCGCTCAGCTCCTGGGGGGCTACCGGCCTGCCCGACCATGGGGCACCGGTGGCTGCCAGTGCGCTGTCGGGGCATTTTTTCGGCGCCACCCCGCGGCGCATGCTCGGGCCCGTGGAATACCTGGTGGTCTGGCACCTGCAGCGGACCCAGCGCACCGCGCTGTCGGCCGATGGCTTCCGCAGCAGCCTCGCCCGGATGATCACCATGTTCAACCGCAGCGAGGAAGCGCGCACCCTGTATCCGCAGAAGCTCGCCGCCGACGCCCAGAACGAACTCGAGGGCGCCTATACCCGCGCCACGCGCGACCGGCTGTCGGCGATCGCGGCCGCCTGGGCGGCCGGGGAGACGCCCGAGCGGGTCGCGGAAGCCGCGGTGGACGCCCCGGCGGCGGCCGCGCATGGCTGGATCGTCCGCGACCTGTGACGGCGCAGGCTTGCCGCCGGCGCCGGGCGGTGGCCAAGATGGGCCGTCCCGGGGAGGGGAAACTTTACCCATGTCGATGCCACCGATCCTGAGGTCGCTGCTGGTCGCCACTGTCGTGGCAGGCCTGCTTGCGGCCTGTCGCCCGGTGCCGCCCGAGGCCCAGGCCCCCGCCGGCAGTGACCTCAGCCGGCCCGCGCTCGCAGTCGAGGTGCTGGCCGGCCACATGCGCACGGGCGATCTCGCAGCCTTCGCGCGCGACGCGGTGCCGCCAGCGCTGCATGCGCAGCTCCAGGTCGCCTGGCGCGCCGGGCACACGCGCTGGCCGCTGGACGAGCTGCCGTTCTCCGAACACCTGCCCGCCGTGCTGGATGCGCTGGCCGCGCCGGACGCCGAAAGCACGCTGGCCGCCGACTTCGAGCGCCAGTTCGCGGGCTCCGGGCGCGAAATCCGCGCCGCCGCGGCCACCATGGGCATGTTCGGGGCCCAGTACGTCGAGCACCAGGGCGACTTCAGCGATGCCGAGCGCGAGCATTACGTGCAGCTGGTGGCCGCGATGGCGCAATGGGCTGCCGGCGCACCGCTCGCCGACCGCGAGCTTGCCCAGGCCGCGATCCCGCGCCTGGTCGCCGCCGCGCGCGCCCTCGGCCCGACCACCGCGGAAGGCATCGCCGCGGCCGGAATGGATGCTTCGCTCGAGCGCTTCGGCATCTTCGCCAACGAGGCCAAGCGCGTGCTCGCGGGACATGGCCTGGATCTGGACTCCACGTTCGACAGCGTCCAGGCGGCGCTGCAGGTCCAGCAGGGCGACCAGGCGACCGTGCGCTTGCGCTACACCCTTGCCGGCAGCCCCATCGACACCGTGGTCGCGATGGAGCGCGTCGACGACCGCTGGTACCTCAGCGACTACCTGCGCCACGCACGCGAGGCCGTCCGCGCCGCTGGCCTGCCGGCAGGGCCACAGCCCGGACTGCAGCCTGGTCCACAGCCCCGGCCGCAGCACGATCCGGGCGCGCCCGCGGGCCCGGTAGCCGCTCCATGAACCAGACGCCCGCGGGGCCCCGCAACGGGGGCGTCGGCGCGGCTTGGGCATAATGTCGACGATGCCAACCCAGCCCTCCCTGTTTGAACCCGGCCCCGCGACTGGCGCGCCGGCGCGCGCTTCGCGCCGCCCGCGACCGTGGTGGGCCCGTCTGCTCGGGCGCCTGCTGGCACCCTGGATCGGGCTGAGCATCGAGCCGCAGGGCCCGGGCGACAGCCTCGATGGCCGCCAGGTCTGCTATGTGCTCGAGGACTACGGCATGTCCAACGCCCTGATCCTCGATCGCGCCTGCCGCGAGGCCAGGCTGCCATCGCCCCTGGTGCCGCTGCCCGGCGACCTGCTGGGCCGCAAGCGCGCCTACGTGGCGCTGTCGCGGCGCAACGCCGGCAGCACGCTGGCCCTGGCCACCCAGATCGCCACCCAGCGCAAGCCCAAGAAGAAGAAAAGCCACTCCGACTCGCTGGCGCGCCTGCTCGAGGCCCACCACGAGGATCCGGCGCTGGACGTGCAGCTGGTGCCGGTGTCGATCTTCGTCGGCCGCGCGCCCGACAAGAACAGCGGCTGGTTCTCGGTGCTGTTCTCGGAAAACTGGGCGATCGTCGGCCGCTTCCGGCGCCTGCTTGCGATCCTGCTCAACGGCCGCGACACCCTGGTGCGCTTCGCGCCGCCGGTGGCCGTGCGCGACATCATCGCCGAAGGCCTCGAGCCCGAGCGCGAGGTGCGCAAGCTGTCGCGCCTGCTGCGCACCCACTTCAACCGCATCCGCGCCGCGGTCATCGGCCCCGACCTGTCGACCCGGCGCCTGCTGGTGGACAAGGTGCTGTCCTCGGGCCCGGTGCGCGAGGCCATCGCCGACCAGGCCCGGCGCGAGGGTGGCGATGCCGCCAAGGGCCAGGCGGAGGCCTGGAAGAAGGCCCACGGCTACGCCTACGAGATCGCCGCCGACTACTCGCATCCGGTGGTGCGCTCGGCCAGCTTCCTGCTGACCACGGTCTGGAACCGGATCTTCCGCGGCGTCCTGGTCCACCACCTTGACCAGCTCAAGGCGGTGGCCCCGGGCAATGAAATCGTCTACGTGCCCTGCCACCGCAGCCACATGGATTACCTGCTGCTGTCGTACCTGCTCTATACCCGCGGCATCGTGCCGCCGCACATCGCCGCCGGCATCAACCTCAACCTGCCAGTGATCGGCACCATCCTGCGCAAGGGCGGCGCCTTCTTCATCCGCCGCAGCTTCCGCGGCAACGCGCTGTATTCGGCGGTGTTCACCGAGTACGTGGCGCAGCTGGTGGCCGGCGGCTATTCGATCGAGTACTTCATCGAAGGCGGGCGCTCGCGCACCGGACGCCTGCTGCAGCCCAAGGGCGGCATGGTGGCGATGACCGTGCGCGCTTTCGTGCGCCAGCCGACGCGCCCGGTGCTGTTCCAGCCGGTGTACATCGGCTACGAGAAGCTGATGGAGGGCAACAGCTACTTCGACGAACTCTCCGGCAAGCCCAAGGAGGGCGAGTCGATCTGGGCGCTGCTGTGGGGCATCCCGAAGGTGCTGCGGCAGAACTACGGCCAGGTGGTGGTGAATTTTGGCGAGCCGATCGCACTGGCCGACGTGCTGGCCGAGCACGCGGCCGACTGGGACGGCAAGCCGCTGTCCGACGAGGACAAGCCGCAGTGGCTGGCGACCACCGTCGACGCCACCGCGCAGCGCATCCAGGAGCGCGTCAACAGCGCCGCCGACGTCAACCCGATCAACCTGCTGGCGCTGGCACTGCTGTCCACGCCCAAGCACGCGATGGGCGAGGGCGACCTGACCGCACAGATCGTGCTGTCGAAGAAGCTGCTGGCGGAAGTGCCCTACAGCGCGCTGGTGACGGTGACCCCGCATTCGCCGGAGCAGATCATCGCCCACGGCGAGGAGATCGGCGTGTTGCACCGGGTGGTCCATCCGCTGGGCGACGTCCTGCGCGTGGACGGCGAAACCGCGGTGCTGCTCTCGTACTTCCGCAACAACGTGGTGCACCTGTTCACCGCGTCGGCCTGGATCGCGTGCTGCTTCCTGCACAACCGGCGCATGGCGCGCGAAACCCTGCTGCGCATCGGCCGCGGAATGTACCCCTTCCTGCAGGGCGAGCTGTTCCTGCCCTGGGACGAAGATGGCTTCTCCGCGCGCATCGACGCCACCATCGACCTGTTCATCCGCGAGGGCCTGCTGGAACAGGTCAGCGATGACGACGGCGGCATCATCGCCCGCCAGGCGGGACAATCAGACGAGGTGTTCCGCCTGCGCGCGATCGGGCATCCGCTGCAGCAGGCCTTCGAGCGCTACTACATCGCGATTTCGGTGCTGGCAAAGAACGGTTCGGGCGCACTCGGTGCAGGCCAACTCGAAAGCCTGTGCCAGCTCGCCGCTCAGCGCCTGAGCCTGCTGTACGCGCCGGCGGCACCCGAGTTCTTCGACAAGGCGCTGTTCCGCGGCTTCATCCAGAAGCTGCGCGAGATGGGCCTGGTCAAGCTCGACCAGAACAGCAAGCTCGCCTTCGACGAACGCCTGGCCGCGTTCGCGCGCGACGCCAAACTGATCCTGGGCCGCGAGCTGCGGCACACGATCGAGAAGATCAGCCCCGAGGCGGTCCGCGAAGGCGAGAGCCCCAGCCTGCAGTCCTGACGGGCCGGGCAGGGCCGGCCGGCGTGGGCTCAGGCCGGCTCGTCGGGAATCAGTGCCGACTCCAGGCGCTCGATGCAGTCCCTCAGCTGCAGCTTGCGCTTCTTCAGGCGCTTGACCATGAGCTCGTCGGCGCAGGGGTCCAGGTGCAGCCGGGAGATGGCGGCATCCAGGTCGCGGTGCCCGCTCCGCAACTCCACCAGACGCTGGACGAGACGGGCTTGTTCGGCGGGGTCGACGGGCTGCATCGCCCCGAGGTTACACGCCCGCTGCGGCGGCGGCACCGCGAACACCAACACAGCCGGCTAAACAGGTGATCCGGCTGCGCTAGGCTGTCGCCATGTCCGCCATCCAAGCCGCCCCGCACCTGGACCGCCACGCACTGGATCCCGCCTGGACCGGGATCCCCCGGCTTGCCGCGACCCTGCTGTGGCGTCACTGGCCGGCCCTGCTGTTCTGGTTCTTCGCCCAGCGCCTGGCCCATGAACTGCTGATGGCACTGGCCATCCGCCTGTCCAGTTTCGGCCTGGTGCTGTCCTATGCCGTGGTCGCGGCGCTGGTGGTCGCACAGCTTGCCGGCACCATTGCCATGTTCCTGGTGCTGCGTCCATCGCTGCCCGCACTGGCACTGGCACTGGCCCCGGCGCACGGCAGCGGGCCGGGGCACGTGGTGCGGCCCTGGCTGAACGCGATGGCGATCGCCCTGCTGCCGTTCTTCGCCTATTACGCGACCTGGGGCCTGCTCGACAACGTGCGCCGGGCCTTCCTGACGGGCTACCTCTTTGGCGCTTCGTTCGAGGGCCGTGAGAACCTGCAGGACGTCTTCGCCCTGCGCGGCATCTGGATCGCGCTCGCCGCGGCGGCCGTGCTCCGGCACGTGGCCAAGCGCCGCGTGGCAGCGACCGGACGCGGTGGCTGGAGCGTACTCGCGACCCTGTGCGAGGCCTACTGGGTGTTCGTGGGCGTGGCCGCGGTCGCCAGGGGCATGAGCTGGCTGAAGGACTGGTGGCATGCACGCGCGGTCTACGTCGCGGTCTCGCAGTGGTGGAGCAACCCGCTTCCCGACGCGGGCTTCCTCGCCCCGCCCAGGCGCATGCTGCAACCCGTGCTCGACCTGGTTTCCACCGCCGCGGGCGCGATGCTGATGCCCCTGGTATGGCTGGCGATCACAGCAATCATCTACGGCTTCGACCTGCGCCGGCGCCAGCGCCTGGGGGTCGCCGACGCGCCGTTCCGCCTGCTCTCGTCGCGCTACAAGGGCCTGCACTTCATCTGGAAGAAGCTCGCCGGCAAGCTCAGTTCGGGCTGGGCGGGCAAGGGCGTGCCGGTAGTCAACAGCCTGCGCCTGGTGCTG
Source organism: Luteimonas sp. A537 (assembly GCF_054052065.1). Taxonomy (NCBI): domain Bacteria; kingdom Pseudomonadati; phylum Pseudomonadota; class Gammaproteobacteria; order Lysobacterales; family Lysobacteraceae; genus Luteimonas; species Luteimonas renzhihongae. Next base: position 143,349 of record NZ_JBSVRH010000003.1, on the reverse strand, counting down.
CGCGCGGGCCTGCCGGCGATGCTCGCGCTGTGCCTGGGCTGGCAGCTGCTGGCAAGCCTCGACGCCTCCCTGTTCCGCTTCACCGCGCTGCTGATAGGGCCACGCGACGACTGGGAGTGGCGGCTGATCGGCGTGCCGCTGTCGGTGTTCGTCAACGGCCCCGCTTCGCTGCGCCCGGCGCTGCTCACCGAGCTGCCGCGGGTCTGCCTGCTGGCCGCCACCTTCGGCTATGTCGCCACCCGCCTGCCGGCGGCGATGCGTGCCGCGGCGTCCGGCGCTCAGTCCGTGGACGAAGACAGTGGAAAGCGCAGGTAGGTGCCCTGGGGCTCGAGTTCGTTCTGCATGAAGCGCAGCTCGGGACTGAGGTCTTCGAGCTCGTGGCCGGGCGAGATGCGATAGATCTTCTCGAAGCGGAAGGGCCGCCCGATCTCCGCCGGCTCCCTTCCCGCCCGCACCGGTCCATGGCCGCAGTCCTGGCCCAGGCCGCGCCTGGCCCGGCGGCTTGCCGCCAGGCCGGTGTCGGCATCCCAGTGCCGCTCCTCCCGATCGGACACGCGGCTGCGGCATTGCGACAGCCGTTCGGCGGTGGCGTCACGGCCAGGGAGCACTTCGAACTGCACCACCAGCACCTGGGCATCCTTCCGATAGCCCAACTCAAGCACTTCGGGCGCATCGGCCTTGGCCAGGAACGCCTCGACCACCCGCCAGCGCGAACCTTCGTATTCCACCCACTCGCCGGGCGCTGCCTCGCGCGGGTAGGAGGGCACCCAGCCCGCGCGGTCCTGCAATGCGGAGCGCAGCGGGACAGCGACGGCCAGCGCACCCAGCAGCAGCGCGCCGGCCAACCACCCGCCATTACGCCGCCACCAGTTCATCCGCGCAGGTCCAGGGCGGCGGGCGCCTCGTCCAGGAGCTGCCGCGTACGCGTGGCATCGAGGCCCAGGTCGATGTCGACCAGATGGTCGATCCCGCCGAGGCCGTCATACGGCCCCCAGAAGAGCTGCAGGCGAGCACCCTCCACCTGGCCAGGTGGAAGTTCGAAGAACCAGGCGCCGGTGACCGGCAGTCCGGGATCAAGCGTCTTGCCGATGAAGTTCACCGCGGTCGCCGGCCGGTCCTGGTTGCCCTGGTAGAGCAGGCCGTCGCGGGTGCGGATCCGCGCGCCGACCAGGCCCGGCACGCGCAGCGCCTCGACGTCGGCCACGACCGAGAGCCAAATGCCCGCCGTAGCGACGCGCCGGGGGTCCGGCGCGAGCGCTCCGCCATCGACAAGATAGGCATGGGCCAGCTTCGGGCGCTTGGCCTCGACCGCGAAGTTCCGCGCCTGGATGCGCTGCTCCACGCCACCGTCGAGCACGATCGGCAGCAGCCGCTCGTTGTAGGCGGGTTCGGCATTGCGCAGGACGACGATCGCCACCAGCGCCAGCATGGCCAGCAGCAGGTCGCGCCAGCGCGGAAGCCAGTGCGGAAGCCAGCGCGGCCGCCTGCGCACATTCACGGTCCCGCTTCCATGGCCCGCCGCTCTTCCAGCGGCAGCACAAGCTTGGCCAACTGCTCCGCCGGCAGCCATTCGCTGCCGCCGGTGAGCCAGGTCCGCGACTTGAAGCGCACCGCCCGCACGCCCCACTGCGTCTCCGCATCCGGCGTCCAGTCCGCGGGCACGACCCACACCAGGTCGATCCCGGTGGGCAGCAGCGGGGGCAGGTGGTAGTAGGTCCCGTGGTCGTCCGAACGCGACACCGACTCGGGCCGGATCCCCTCGCCGGGCAGCACCGGGAGCCAGAGGATCGAGTTGTGCAGGGCGAAGCCGCCCGCCTGGCTGCTGTCGCTGCGGTTGAGTGCACGTACCTGCAGCACCAGGTAGCGTTCGGAGGGTCCGAAGGACGAAGGGCGGTCGCGACCCGGACGCACGTCGGAGATCCAGGCGCGCAGCGGCGTGAGCTCCAGCGCACCGGCATCGATGACGGCACCGGCACCGTGCGTGGCAAGGGTCTTGCCGCGGGTGCCGCGGAGTCCGCCGACCAGGGCCACGGCCACCACCGCAAGCGCGGCGATCGCCAGCAGCACCCGCAGCGGCGGGTGCCGGATGACTTGCGCAAGCCCCTTGCCTGGTGACGACATGGGCGAAGCATACCTTTGGCGACCATGCCCGGCGACGCCCGGCATGTGCGCCGCATGCAGTGCGCGGACCTCGGCGGGCAGCCGCTAGAATGTTCGCGCAATGAGCATCGTCCTGCCCTCCACCGAACTGCACGCCGGCAGCGTTTCCTGATGCTCCATCAACGCACGTCCCGACCCGTATCCGCGGGCCGCCGCCGCGTCGCCTGAGACAGCGCGCGCGCATCCTGATCCCCCACATCGACCACGGCACCCATTCCCCATGTTTTTTCGCAACCTGACCCTGTTCCGCTTCCCCAAATCGCTCGACCTCGAGGGCCTCGAAGAGGCGCTCGGCACCCATCCGCTCAAGCCCGTCGGCCCGCTTGAACTGTCCTCGAGCGGCTTCGTGGCCGCGCTCGGCCGCGAGTCCGAGGCCTATAGCCATCGCCTCAACGACGCCGCCTGGGTCGCGGTCGGCGGCGAAGACCGGCTGCTGCCCGGCGCGGTGGTCAACGACATGCTCGCGCGCAAGCTCGACGAAGCAGAGGAGCGCGAAGGCCGCCGCCCTGGTGGCCGCGCACGCAAGCGCATGAAGGACGAGCTGATCCACGAACTGCTGCCTCGCGCCTTCGTCCGCCCCTCGCGCACCGATGCCATGCTCGACCTCAAGCACGGCCTGTGCATCGTCGACACGTCATCGCGCAAGAACGCCGAGGCGGTGGTCTCCGCGCTGCGCCAGGCGCTCGGCAGCTTCCCGGCACTGCCGGCGAACGCCGAGGTCGCGCCGCGCAGCGTGCTGACCGGATGGATCGCGGGCGAGCCGTTGCCCGAAGGCCTGTCGTTGGGCGAGGAGTGCGAGCTCAAGGACGGCAACGACACCGGCGCGATCGTGAAGTGCCAGCGCCAGGACCTGGGCAGCGACGAGATCAGCCACCACCTCGAGGCCGGAAAACAGGTCACCAAGCTGGCGCTGGTGCTCGATGACCACGTCTCGTTCGTGCTCGGCGAAGACCTGGTGCTGCGCAAGATCAAGTTCCTCGACGGCGCGGTGGACCAGCTCGAAGGCGGCGACCGCGATGACCTGCGCGCTGAACTCGACGCACGCTTCATGCTGATGTCGGCCGAAGTGCGGCGGCTGTTCGAGATCCTCGAGCCGGCGCTGAAGCTGTCGCGCGTCGACGCCTGATCGCGAATCGCGGCGTGCACGCCGGTAGAATCCACGCATGTCGTCCCTGCTCCGCCTGCTGCTCACGAAGTCCCCGGCACCGGGCGCCCGCAACATCCAGCGCGACATCGTCGCGCTGGCGATGGACGACGGCAGCGAGGTCGCGGTGCTGCGCGTGCGCGACCCGCGTGCGCGCCGGCTGCGGCTGTCGGTCGACGAACGCGGTGCGCGCCTGACCCTGCCTCCACGCGCCAGCGCGATCTCCGGCGAACGCTTCCTTGAGCTGCACCGCGACTGGCTGCTGGCCCAGCTGCGCGCGCACGCCATCGACGACATCGTCGCACCGCTGGAGCGCGGCACCACGCCGGCCCTGCCGCTGCGGGGCGCAATGGTTCCGCTGCGCTGGGAACCCGGTCGCTATGCCTGTGTCGCGCGTGACGGCGACGGCCTGGTGTTCCGCCACACCGGCCGCGGCGGCGGAGACGCGCTGCGCCGCGCCCTGCGCGACTTCTACGAAGGCGAGGCCCGCGCCGACATCGGTGCGTGGCTGCCGCGCTACCTGCCGGGCCTGCCGCGCGCACCGGCGCGCGTGCGCCTGAGGGCGATGTCTTCGCAGTGGGGTTCGCTGGCACCCGACGGCACGCTCGCCCTCGACCTGGCCCTGGTGCTGGGCCGGCCGGCCGCGTTCGAATACGTGCTGGTGCATGAACTCTGCCACCTGGTGCACGCCGACCACTCCCCGGCGTTCTGGGCCGAGGTCGAGGCACGCTGCCCCGACTGGCGCCGCGAGCGCGACTGGTTCCGCGAGCACGGCCGGCGCCTCAAGGCGATGCTGAGGATGCTGTCCGGTCCACCCGGCTGACATCGTTGTACGGATCAGGCCACCACGCTGGCGAGTCCGGAGCAAGTCCAATGTCCCCCCCACTGTTTTCCGCGCTTCTGGCCAGCATGGTCCTGCTTGCAGGCGGCTGCCAAAGGGCCGCCGACGCCGCGGCCGACGCCGCGATCGGGCGCGCGACGGGCGAGCGGATGGACGTCGATCGCGACGGCAACCGGCTGCGCATGCGCGGCGATGGCGGCGGCGACGCAATGGCCATCGTCGCAAGCGACGGCGTCGCGCTGCCGGCGGATTTCCCCGGCGACGTGTTCCTGCCGGCGAACTACGGCATCAACAGCGTGATGGACGTCGGCGGCGCGCGACTGGTGAACCTGGAGTCGGGCGGCTCGGCGACGTCGATGTTCGAGGCCGCGCGCACCGACATGGAGCGCAGGGGCTGGTCGCAGACGCTGGCGATGCAGCAGGCCGACAGTGCCATGCTCGGCTTCAGTCGCGGCGAGCGGGAAGCCACCTACACGTTCACCAGCCGCAATGGCGAACAGGTCCTGGTCGGCATCCGGCTGCGCGACAGGGCCACGCGGCACTAGATCACGCTCAGGCGGCGAGGAAGTCGCCGATGGCGGCGGCGACCGTGTGCGGGTCTTCCATGTGCAGATGGTGTCCGCCGGGCAGCACCTGCAGCTCGCCGGCGGGCAGCAGCGCGGCGCGCGCGCGACGCACGGGATCAGGCAGGTAGGGCTGTGCGGGATCGGCGAACAGCACCCGGGTCGGGCAGCTGATGCCCGCCACCAGGTCCTCGACCTGGGCCTCGGTCATGCGCACCATCGTCGGCAGGGTCAGGCGCGGGTCGCTGCTCCAGCTCCAGCCTCCCTGCACCGCCAGCGTGCCGCGCTCGACCAGCAGGCGCGCGGCGGCATCGCCCAGGCCATTGGCCTTCATCCGCGCGCGCACCGCGATGTCGAGATCGGGGAACACGCGCAGGTGCTTGGCATGGAGCGCGCGCGTGGACGCCACCGCTTCGCGCAGTCGTTCGACGGTGCGTCCGGGCTCCTCGGCCAGCGCGCCCAGGGCCTCGATCGCGACCAGCCGTTCGATACGGTCCGGGCATGCCGCGGCCACCAGGCTGGCGATGCCCGCCCCCATCGAGTGCCCGAGCAGCGCGAAGCGCTCCCAGCCCAGCGCGTCGGCGATGTCGAGCACGGTGTGCACGGCCCCGGCGAAGGAGTAGTCCATGCCGCGCGGCAGATGGTCGCTGCTGCCATGCCCCGGCAGGTCGGGCGCCACCAGGTCGATCGCGCCGAGCAGCGGCGCCAGCGGCAGGAAGCTCGCGGCGTTGTCGAGCCAGCCGTGCAGGGCCAGCACGCGCGGTGCGCCGGCCGCACCCGTGCGCAGGCCGCGCACGGTGCCCATCGGCAGCGCGAGCGCGAAGTCCTGCATCAGCGCCATGCGTCGAAGCCGCGGGTGGCGATCGCCGCAAGCGCGCTGGCGTGCGCCGGCGCGTCGTTGAGGCAGGGGATATAGGAAAGCTCCGCGCCGCCGGCCTCGCGGAAGAACTCCGCGTTCTGCAGCGCGATCTCCTCCAGCGTCTCCAGGCAGTCGGCGGCGAAGCCCGGGCAGGCGACATCGACGCGACGGACGCCCTCGGCGGGCAGCGCGCGAACCGTGGCGTCGGTTGCGGGCGACAGCCACTTGCCGCCGCCGAAGCGCGACTGGAACGTGGTCTGCCAGGCCACGTCGGGCAACTCGAGCGCGGCGGCGATCGCGCGCGCGCCGGCGAGGCATTGCCGCTGGTAGGGATCGCCCTGGTCGACCAGGCGCTGCGGGATGCCGTGGAAGGAGAACAGCAACCGGTCGCCGCGGCCGTGGGCCGCCCAGTGCGCGCGGATCGAGTCGGCGACCGCGGCGACCCAGGCGGGATCGTCGTGGTAATCCCCGACCATGCGCGCGGCCGGCATCTCGCGCGCGACCACGTCGCCCATCGAGGCCGTGGTGGTGGTCGAGTACTGCGGGTACAGGGGCAGCAACAGCACGCGCGCACCTTCGCCGCGCAATTCGCGCAGCCGGCGGGCGAGCGCGGGCTCGCCGTAGCGCATCACGTGTTCGACGTGCACGCCGGGCAGAAGCCCCTGCACCGCCTGCGCCAGCCGGCGCGTGTGCACTTCAAGTGGCGAGCCGCCATCCATCCACACTTCGGCGTACTTGTGCGACACCTTGCGTGCGCGCAGCGGCAGCACCACGAGGCGCAGCAATGGCTGCCAGAACAGGCGCGGCAGCTGCACCACGCGGGGGTCGGACAGGAATTCGAGGAGGTAGCGCGACACGGCGTCCGCGGTCGGGGCCGAGGGCGTGCCGAGGTTGGCCAGCAACAGCACATCGCGGGCGGGAAGGGCGGCTTCGGTCATGGGCGGCGGCTGGCGTCTTGCGTGCGGGCGTGGCCCGCCAGTGTACGGTCCGGTACGGCGGCACGCAGGCTCACCGCCGATTCATGGCCGCGCGAATAGCCTGACGGCCCACGCGGCGCGGTCGACATCGCACGCCCTGCGTCGCATCCTCCCACTGTCCGCGTACCCGCCACGGAGTCGTCCATGACCGCCAAGCGCCACCTGCTCCGCCTGCCCGTCCTCGCCGCTGCACTGTGCGTTGCGCTGGTGGCTGCGCCCGCGTCCGCCGGTCCCGACGAGGACGCACGCGCACTCAACGCGGTGCGCGTGCTCACCGACATCCAGGCCATCCCGGAGTCGGCGATCCCGGAGAAGCTGTTCGACGAAGGCCACGCGATCGTGGTCGTGCCCGACACCATCAAGATCGGCCTGGTGATCGGCGGCCGCCGCGGCCACGGCCTGATGTCGGTGAAGAATCCCGACGGCACCTGGTCCAACCCGAGCTTCGTCAAGCTCACCGGCGGCAGCATCGGCTTCCAGGCCGGCGTGCAATCGGCCGACGTGGTGCTGGTGTTCCGCAGCGAGCGCGGCCTTGAGTCGATCGTCAACGGCAAGTTCACGCTCGGTGCCGACGCCGGGGTTGCCGCCGGCCCGGTCGGCCGCAACGCCTCCACCGCCACCGACGGCGAACTCAAGGCCGAGATCTGGTCGTGGTCGCGTGCGCGCGGCCTGTTTGCCGGCGTGGCCCTGGATGGCGCCGTGCTTTCGATCGACGACGAGGCCAACGAGGCCGCCTATGGCCGCGACACCACGCCGCGGATGATCTTCGAGGGCCGCGCCACCGGCCAGCCTTCGGTCGCGGTGGTCGATTTCCGCGACAGCCTGGAAGAAGCCACGGCGCTGGCGCGCGCCAACCGCGCCACCGATGGCGCTTCGCGCGACACCGCCGGCAGCGACGCCGCGCCGGTGGCCGCACCAGCCCCGGACGCACCGGCCACCGGCGCACGGACCGCCCCGCTCGGCAGCGACAGCCTGCCGCCGCAGGGACCGAGCGCATTCCAACCGGTCGACGAGGCCCCGGTGACCTCCGAGCCGCTTCCCGCGGACGACCTGCCGGCGCCGCTTCCCGACCCCATCGACTGACGCGCCGGATGCACCGCCCGCGGTCCATGCCGCGGGCGAGTTGGTATCCTGAGCGCCCGAACACACGCAGGTAGCGGCATGGGCAGTTTCAGCATCTGGCATTGGATCATCGTCCTGGTGGTCGTGCTGCTGATCTTCGGTACCAAGCGCCTTCGCGGCGCCGGCCGTGACCTGGGCGAAGCCGTGAAGGGCTTCAAGAAGGGCATCGCCGACGACGACGACAAGCCGACCGGCCAGCTGGGCGACCAGACCCGCGACGGTGAGCGCAAGGCCGAGCGCGACAACGATTCCGTGCAGCGCTGATCCCGGCGCGGCGGGCCGTCCGGCATGTTCGACCTCGGTTTCGGCGAGCTGATGCTCGTCGCGCTGGTGGCGCTGGTGGTGCTCGGCCCCGAGCGCCTGCCGAAGGCTGCGCGCTTCGCCGGCCTGTGGGTGCGGCGCGCGCGCGCGCAGTGGTATTCGGTGAAGTCCGAACTCGAGCGCGAGATGGCCGCCGACGAACTGAAGCAGAACCTCGACGCTGCGCGCACCGCCGCCACCGACCTCGAGCGCGGCGTGCGCTCGGCGGCCAGCGATGTCGACCGCAAGGTCCGCCAGGCCGGAGAGGACACGCAGCGCGGGCTGGTGACGCTCCGCTCCGGGCTCGCCGCCGGCGTCGAGCCCGGGGCCAGCAGCGACCCTGATGCGGACGCCGGCACGGGCATGGCCACCGGCGACGCCCACGCTGACACCGATGCCGGCATCGACACCGACACCCCGCCCGCCGACCCTGCCAACGGCGACGCACTTCCGCCAGCCAGCGGAGGCCGCGATGGCCGCTGAGGGCGAAGGCCACATCTTCGACCACCTGCTCGAGCTGCGCAGCCGGATCATGCGCGGGCTGGCGGGCCTGGGCGTGGTGCTGCTGGTGCTGCTGCCGTTCGCCAACAAACTCTATGCCTGGCTGTCGGCGCCGCTGGTGGCCAAGCTGCCTGAAGGCGCGCACCTGATCGCGGTCGAGGTCGCCTCGCCGTTCTTCGCTCCGCTGAAACTCGCGTTCTTCGCCGCCGTGGTGCTGAGCATGCCGTGGCTGCTCTACCAGGCCTGGGCCTTCGTCGCCCCCGGGCTGTACAAGCGCGAGAAGCACCTGGCGCTGCCGCTGCTGGCGAGCTCGCTGCTGCTGTTCTACGCGGGCTGCGCCTTCGCCTTCTACATCGTGCTGCCCTCGGTGTTCGGCTTCCTCACCATGGTCACGCCCGAAGGCGTGGCGATGATGACCGACATCAACGCCTACCTCGACTTCGTGCTGGTGATCTTCCTCGCCTTCGGCATCAGCTTCGAGCTGCCGGTGGCGCTGGTGATCCTGGTGCTGCTGGGCTGGGTGACGCCTGCGCAATTGAAGGAGTCGCGCGGCTACGCGGTCGTCGGCATCTTCATCGTGGCCGCGGTCATTACCCCGCCCGACGTCGTCTCGCAGTTGCTGCTGGCGATCCCGATGTGCCTGCTGTACGAGGCCGGGATCATCGCCGCGCGCATGGTCGCGCCGCGACCCGCCGCCGCCGCCGCCGCCGGCAACAGCGACAGCGACAGCGACGCCGACTGATGCACCCCGCCGGCTTCTGGCGGCGCTGCGCGGCATGGTCGCTGGATGCGGCGCTGGTGGCCCTGCCGGTGCTGCTGCTGTCGCGGGCGTCCATGCACCGCGCCGCGGCCGGCGTTGGCGGCGCCTGGGACAGGCTGGTGGACGCCGTGGCCCAGCGCATGGCCGCGGCCATCCTCTCCGTCCCGGCCCCGATGGAGGCCGTCGATCCCGGCGCCCTGGCCGGGCTCGCCCGCGACTGGCTGCACGATCCCGCGCTGCTCGCGGCGGCGACCGCCCTGCAGTCGGCGCTGGCCGGACTGCTGGGCGGGCCGATGGTGCTGTTCGTGGCCCTGTTCCTGGCCTGGTGCGTGGGCTTCGAGCGTTCGCCGCTGCAGGCCACGCCGGGCAAGCGCGCGCTGGGCCTGCGCGTGGTCGACCCGGCCGGGAGGCGCATCGGGGCGGGTGCCGCGCTGGGCCGTTTCCTGGCCGGCACGCTGTCGTGGCTGAGCCTCAATATCGGCCATCTGCTGGCAGGCGTCGCGCCCGATCACGCGGCGCTGCACGACCGGCTCAGTCGGACCCGCGTGGTGCTTGCATCCGGCGCACCGGAGCGGATGCCGCCATGGGCCACGGCGTGGCTGGCCCTGCAGGCTGTCGCATGGCTGATGGCCATGGCCTGGGTCGCGCAGGCGATGGCCCTGCCGATGCAGGCGGCGCTCGACCGCGCGCTGTGGGGCTGAACCCCGTCAGGCCACCACTTCGTGCTGGCTGCCACCCTCGGCCGGACCGTCGCAGACGTCGCGCCACATGTAGTAGATGACCCCGAACATCACCACGTACAGGGCGACCATCGCGGCAAGATAGGCCGGCGCGGCAAGCACCATGCCCAGGGCCGGATGCACCATGCTGCCCACGCCCATCAGCACCGCCACGACCAGGCCCAGCAGCAGCAGCGCCAGCATCCCGGCCACCGTCACCACGATGCTCAGCACCAGTAGCGGCAGCAGGTTGCGCAGCGCGCCCAGCAGGCCATCGCCCAGGGCTTCGCCAATGCCGCGGCCGCCCAGGGCGACCTGCCCCACGGCGATCGCGTAGGCGCCGTTGAAGAACATGCCGACGATGAACAGCAGGCCGAGGAAGGTGCCCAGGCCGCTGGGCAGCGGCGGCAGCACCGGCGTGGTGCCCGGCTCCGCGCCCTCGAGCGCCTCGAACACCGAACCGATCTGGGCGAAGAAGTCGCCGCCGAAGGCGAACCCCACCGCGCCGAACAGCACCATGCCGACGGCGATCAGCCCGAGCAGGACGCCGATCACGCGACCCGCACCCTGGCCAGCGCCGAACACGTCGAAGACCGCCGCCGCGCGGGTCGGCACACCGGTTTCACTGGCGTGCAACAGCCGCAGGTAGCCCGCGAACAGCGGACCCATCACCAGCAGCGAGAACAGCACCGAAAAGCCCATCAGCGCGATCATCATCCCGGCGCTGGTGACGCCCAGGACGCTCTGCACGACGATCTGGATGAGGCTGGGGACCAGCGCGACCAGCATCATCAGTGCCGCGCCGCCAAGGACCGCGCGCGGGTTGCCGCCGCCCAGGTTCACGGCGTTCAGCAGCCAGCGCCAGCCCGAAGCCGGGCCCATCGTTCGTGTACTCATCCAGTGTCCCCGGTTGCCAGTCTGTTCGCGGCCATGCCGCGCCTGCGTATCGTAACCCGGCGACCTCAGGCGTGGCGGCGCGCCCGGCGCACGAATCGCCGCAGCACGCGGCGTGCGTCGGGTGCCGCGCGCACCGCGGCGCGCATGGCGGCCGGATCCCGGCCTTCGGCGGCCAGGCTGTCGCGGCGCGCATCGATATAGCCGCGCATGTGGCCGGCGCTGAATTCGGGATGGAACTGCACGCCCCAAGCCGCGTCGCCCCAGCGGAAGGCGTGGTAGTCGTCGAGGTCGGAAGACGCAAGCGCGACGGCGCCGGCGGGGAGTTCGAGCACGCTTTGCAGGTGGGTGGCCTGGGCCAGGAAGCGATCCGGCAGCCCCGCGAACAGCGGATCGCCCTTGGCCTCCGGACCCTGGTCGATGGCGACGGTGCCCATCTCGCGGCCGCGCGGGTTGTCGGCGACGGTGCCGCCCAGCGCATGCGCCAGCAGCTGGTGGCCATAGCAGATGCCGAACAGCTGCGCGCCGTCGTGGGCCGCGTCGCGCAGCCAGCCTGCCGTGCGCTCGCTCCAGGGTTCGCGGTCGCTGACCATGGCGCCGGAGCCACTGACCAGCACGCCGGCATAGCCGCGATGCGATGGCGGCGTGTCGCCCGACTGCACATCGACCACTTCGACTTCGCCGCGCGACAGTCCTGCCGCGGTGCGGATCCAGTGCGCGAAGCTGCCGTGGCGGCGCATCGAAGCCACGGGGCGGCCGGTCTCGAGGGCCAGGAAGGGAGGTGTGTTCCGGAACATGCGTGCGACCCTGCGACCTGCAGCCGCGCGGGGCGCGCGGGAGCGGCCGCTATACTAGCCCGCCCTTCATCCACGCCGCCCCGGCGGGCACGGACCGCGCATGACCGCACCCACTTTCCAGCAGCTGATCCAGCGGCTCAACGACTTCTGGGCCGCGCAGGGCTGCGTGCTGGTCCAGCCGCTCGACCTCGAGGTCGGCGCCGGCACCTTCCACCCGGCGACCTTCCTGCGTTCGCTCGGGCCGGAGCCATGGAACGCCGCCTACGTGCAGCCCTGCCGCCGCCCCACCGACGGCCGCTACGGCGAGAACCCCAACCGCCTGCAGCGCTACTACCAATACCAGGTGGTGATGAAGCCCTCGCCCGACAACATCGTCGAGCTGTACTTCGAATCGCTGAAGAGCGTGGGCGTGGACCCGCTGGTGCACGACCTGCGCCTGGTCGAGGACAACTGGGAATCACCGACGCTCGGCGCCTGGGGCCTGGGCTGGGAGGTCTGGCTCAACGGCATGGAAGTGACCCAGTTCACCTGGTTCCAGCAGGCCGGCGGCATCGAGTGCAAGCCGGTGCTTGGCGAGATCACCTACGGCCTCGAGCGCCTGTGCATGTACCTGCAGAACGTCGACGACGTGTTCGACCTGGTGTGGACGCATGGCCCCGACGGCAGTCCGGTCACGTATCGCGACGTGTACCACCAGAACGAGGTGGAGCAGAGCACGTACAACTTCGAGCATGCCGACGTCGCCGAGCTGTTCCATCGCTTCGACGCCTGCGAGGCCGAGGCGCTGAAGCTTGTCGAACTCGGCCTGCCGCTGCCCGCCTACGAGCAGGTGATGAAGGCCAGCCACAGCTTCAACATGCTCGATGCGCGGCGCGCGATCAGCGTCACCGAGCGCCAGCGCTACATCCTGCGCGTGCGCAAGCTGTCGCAGGCGGTCGCCGAGGCCTATTTCGCACAGCGCGAGAAGCTCGGCTTCCCTGGCCTGAAGACGCACAACGACAAGGCCGCCTGAAATCCATGAGCGAACAACTCCCCCTGCTGATCGAACTCGGCACCGACGAGCTTCCCGTCAACGCGCTGCCGGGACTGGCCGGCGCCTTCCTCGACGGCGTGCGCGCCGCGCTTGCGCGCCGCGGCATCGCCTTCGCCGACGGCGCGCGCCCGCTGTACGGGCCGCGCCGCCTGGCGGTGCTGCTTGATGGCGTGGCCACCACGCAGCCCGAGCAGGCGTCGGAAGTGATGGGCCCGTACCTCAACATCGCGCTCGACGCCGAGGGCCAGCCGACCCGCGCCCTGCAGGGCTTCGCGCAGAAGGCCGGCGTGGAGTGGACCGCGCTCGAGCGCGCCACCGACCAGAAGGGCGAACGCTTCGTGCACCGTTCGGTGACGCCCGGCGCGGCTACCCGCGACCTGCTGCAGGCGGTGCTGGACGAGGCCATCGCCGCGATGCCGATCCCCAAGCCCATGCGCTGGGGCGCGCACGCGCACGCCTTCGCGCGGCCGGCGCACTGGTTGGTGGTGCTGCTCGGCGACGAGGTGGTGCCGGCGAGCGCGTTCGGCATCGCGTCCGACCGCATGAGCCGCGGCCACCGCTTCATGCACGACAGGCCGGTATCGATCGGCGCACCCGGTGGCTACGTCGACGCCCTGCGCGCGGCGAACGTGCTGGTGGATCCCGAAGAGCGCCGCAGCGCCATTGTCTCCGGCGTCGAGGCCGCGGCCGCGAAGGCCGGCGGCAGCGCGCGCATCGAGCCCGGCAACCTTGCCCAGGTGGAGTGCCTGGTCGAATGGCCCGTGGCCGTGGCCTGCTCCTTCGACCCCGGCTTCCTGGCCGTGCCGCAGGAAGCCCTGGTGGCGACCATGGAAGCCAACCAGAAATTCTTCCCGGTGCTGGGCAAGGACGGTCGCCTGACCGAACACTTCATCGGCGTGGCCAACATCGCTTCGCGCGACGAATCCGAAGTGCGCAAAGGCTACGAGCGGGTGATCCGCCCGCGCTTTGCCGACGCCGGGTTCTTCTTCGACGAAGACATGAAACAGGGCCTGTCGGCGATGAATGAAGGCCTGGCCACGGTGACCTACCAGGCGAAGCTTGGCAGCGTGGCCGACAAGGTCGCGCGGGTGGCGGCGCTGGCCGCGGCGCTGGCGCCGGCGGCAGGCGTGGACCCGAACCTGGCGCGCCAGGCGGCGCTGCTGTCCAAGGCCGACCTGCAGTCGCGCATGGTCAACGAGTTCCCCGAGCTGCAGGGCATCGCCGCGCGCTACTACGCGAGCCAGGACCCCGCACTGGCCGGGCTGGCGAACAGCGACCGCGAGGCCCTGGCCGGCGCGCTGGAAGAAGCCTGGCAGCCGCGCGGCGCCGGCGACGCCATCGCGCCTTCGGCCCTGGGCCGGCTGCTGGCAATCGCCGAACGCATCGACACGCTGGCCGGCGGTTTCACGGCCGGGCTCAAGCCCACCGGCAACAAGGATCCCTTCGCCCTGCGCCGCAATGCGCTGGCGCTGGCGCGCACGATCATCGAAGGCGAGGTCGAACTCGACCTGCCGGCAACGCTCGCCACCGCGATCGCCGCGACCCCGGGCGATGGCGGCACGCCTGCCGATGAGCTCTACGACTTCATCCTCGATCGCCTGCGCGGCTACTACGCCGACCGCGGCGTGCCGGTGCAGCAGTTCAATGCCGTGGCCGCGCTGCGTCCGCCGTCGCTGCGCGACTTCGACCGCCGCATCGACGCTATCGCCAGCTTCGCGAAGCTCCCGGAAGCCGAGGCGCTGGCCGCCGCCGACAAGCGCATCCGCAACATCCTGCGCAAGGCCGACGGCACGGTGCCCGATTCCGTGGACGCCGCGCTGCTGCGGGAACCGGCCGAGCAGGCGCTGGCCGACGCGGTGGAATCCGCGTACGCCGACACCGGCGCGCCGCTTGCCGCCGGCAACTACGCGGATGCGCTTGCGCGCCTGGCGCGGCTGCGGCCACAGGTCGATGCATTCTTCGACGCGGTGATGGTCAACGCCGAAGACCCCGCCCTGCGCGGCAACCGCCTGGCCCTGCTGCAGCGGCTGTCCTCGCGCCTGGGCAGCGTGGCGGCCATCGAGCACCTGTCGGCCTGACGCCTGCGGGCGCCGGCCGCCTCAGCGCGGCACGGCCTGCCGCGGCAGGCGGATGCGGACGGTGGTGCCCTGGCCGGGCGCGCTGTCGACCAGCAGCGCGCCGCCCGCCGCTTTCGCCAGGTCGGACGCCACCGAGAGCCCCAGCCCCGTGCCCTGGCCGGCAGGCTTGGTGGTGTAGAACGGCTCGCGGCAGCGGGCCACCTCTTCGCCCCCCATCCCGCACCCGGTGTCGCGCGCGCTGATCTCCACGCGGCCGGGATCCGGACCGGGCAGGCTGACCGTGAACAGCCCGCCTTCCGGCATCGCCTCGGCGGCATTGGACGCCAGGTTGAACAGCATCAGCTCCAGCTGGCCGCGATCGAAGAGCACCGGCTGCAGCGTGGACGGAAGTTCGAGGCGGAGCTCCACGCCGGGCGGGAACAGCTGCCGCAGCATCGGGCGCAGGTCGCCCACCAGGGCGGCGGCGTCGAACACTTCCGGCCGCGTCGCTTCCAGGCGGCTGAAGTCGAGCAGCCGCCGGCTGACGGCCGTCGCGCGCCGCGACGCCGATTCCACGCCTTCGAACATGGCATGCAGCTGTGCGACGTCCTGCTCCCGGCGGCCGCGCTCCGCGTAGCCCTGGATCAGCGCCAGCAGGTGGTTGAAGTCGTGGGCCACGCCGCTGGCCAGCCGGCCCACCGCCTCCACCCTTTGCGAATGCAGCAGCTGGCGCTGCGAGCGTTCCCGCTCCTCCATCTCCAGCTGCAGGCGGTCGCGGGTCCGGGCCAACTGCGCGTTGCGCTCCGCCAGCGTGCTGACGTAGCCCCGCATCAGCACCGCCGCGCGGTCGAACAGCAGCGCCGTCGCCAGCAGCCCGACCGCGAACTGGGCGGCCAGCAGGCTCGCGGACCGCAGCACGACCGGGTCGTAGAAGTGGCGGCCGATGTCGGTCCAGGCGGCACCGGCGATGATCGCCAGCAGCGTGGCCGCGCACGCCCAGAGCACCCACCTGCCCAGCAGCAGCGCGCCCAGCAGGGGCGGCAGCAGGGTGATCAACTGGCCACCGACCTGCAGGCCCAGCCCCGCGCGCAGGTAGTTCCAGCCAAGGATGCCGAGCGTCCCCGCCAGGAACAGCAGCACGGGCAGGTTGAACCGCCCGCGGCGCAGCAGCAGGAAGCAGCCCCAGATGAGCGCGGTCGCCGCCGCCGCCAACGCGATCGCCGCCTGGGGCAGCGGCATCCAGGGCCTCAGCCAGGCGTGCAGGACCAGCGCCAGCGGGTGGTACAGGCCCATGAACACCAGCAGCACGGCCAGCATCCGCGCGTTGCGCAGCTCTTCCGGCTCCCTGCCCTGGCGCCTGAGGATCCAGGCCAGCGCGCCGGCCGCCGCGTCGCCGATAGCGCGCGCGCCCTTCCTGCCAACACCCATCCGGACTGCACCCTCGTCGAATTCCATTCCCGGCGGCGCCTGCCCCGGGGCGGCAAGGCGAAAGTATAGGCCGGGCCCGCGGTCACCATCGATGCCACAATTCCGGCACGCCGCGGCCGCGGTTAATCAATCCACCGGGGAATGCATCGTGTCCTTGCGCTACATGCTCCTGTCCGTATTGCTCGCCGCCGGCTGCGCCGCGGGCACGGCGCAGGCCCAGGCCACGGACGGACGGCAGCAGCAGGACATCGCCCAGGGCGAGCACTGCCTGCGCCAGATGGAACGCGACGCCCACGGCGCCATGGACCAGGCCCGCAACATGCTGGCGCGCGAAGGCGCCAGCGACATCAGCCGGGTGATGGCGCTGTCCTGCCTGGTTCGCGGACAGCTCATGACCGGGGAGGGCGAGGCCGCGCAGGCCCTGATGCCGGAGCTGCTGCCGCTGCTGGACTCGGCGGCCATGCCGCAGCAGCTGCGGATCGAGATGCAGCTGCTCGCGGCCACGGGGCTGCAGCAGCTGGGCCAGCTGAAGCTGGCCGGCGAGGTGCTTGAAAGCGCGCTGGAGGAGTCCGCGGCCTACACCAACCTGCGCGTGCAGACGCTGGTGGCCATCGCCCTGCACCACGCCCGCGGCATGGACGACCCGGCGGGCGCCGAGCCTTGGTTCAAGCGTGCCATCGCGGCCACGGCCAAGCGTCCCGGCGGCCAGATCCCGATGGATGCGATCCCCTACTTCAACTACGGCCTCGCCGCGCTCGAGCAGGGACGCACGGACGCCGCCGCCGGGCTGCTGGAGACGGCACGCGACCTCGCCAGCCGCGACCGGCACCTGGACCGCCTCCGCGGCCGGGTCATCGGCACGCTGGGCCGCATCGCGCTCGAGCGCGGCGACCTCGCGCTGGCCCGCACCCAGCTGGAGGACGCCATCGGCATGCAGCGGGCCATGGACGACATGCCGGGCCTCGCCACCAGCCTGCGCCAACTGGGCGAACTGGCCCTGCTCGAGAGCGCGCCGGCACAGGCGCTCGTGCACGCCCGCGAGTCCGCCGAGCTGGTCGAGCGCGGGCGGATGGCGGAACAGATCCAGCCGTCGTTCGAGCTGATGTCACGGATCCACTCGGCCTTGGGCAACGCAACCGAATCCCGGGCCTGGAGCGAGCGGGCGCGCCAGCACCGGGCCGAGGCCGAGCGCGAACGCGACCCCGCCATCGCCGCGTCGCTGGAGGCGCGCGCGCCGCGACCGGACGAGTCGGTCGAGCAACTGGGCAACCTCACCCGGGCCCGGGTCATCGGTACCCTGGCGCTGCTGGCGCTGGCCGCCACCCTGCTCGTCGGCGGCTGGATGCTGCTGCACGCCCGGCGCAGGCAGCGCCAGTTGGCCCGCTCGAGCACGACCGACGCGCTGACCGGCCTGGCCAACCGCCGCGCGGCGACCCGGGAGCTCGACGCCCTGCCCGCCGCCGCCGGCGACGGCCTCCGCGCCGCGCTGCTGCTGCTGGACATCGATCACTTCAAGGCGGTCAACGACGAGCACGGCCACGAAGCCGGCGACCAGGTCCTGGTGGCCCTCGGCGACTGCCTGCGCGCGGCCTGCGATGGCAACGATATCGTTGCCCGCTGGGGCGGCGAGGAGTTCCTGGTCCTGCGACCGCAGACTTCGCAGGCCGCCGCGTACGCGCTTGCCGAGCACCTGCGCGCGGCCGTGGAACGCCTGGCGATCCCCCTGCCCGGCGGCCAGTCGACCTCGGTGACGGTCTCGCTCGGACTGGCACCCTGTCCGTACTTCCCCGGCCACGCCGACTGGAAGAGCGCCATTCGCATGGCAGATCGTGCGCTGTATGCCGCCAAGCATTCCGGACGCAACGCCTGGACCGCCACCTGGGGCGAAGCCGCCGGTGCGAACGTGGATGTCTACAGCGTGCGCCAGGATCCGGAAGGCGCGATGGCACGGGGATGGATCACGGTCTCGGGCAGTCGGCCGGTCTCCTGGTCACCGGTGCGCGGCGAGCCTGCCCCGCGGCTGACCGGGGCCGCGGGTGCGACCGGCGACAGGCAACTGCCATGACATCGGCGGCGATGCGTTAATCGCGCCTCGACGCGGCCCCGGTATCCTTCACCGATGCTTTCGCCCCCCCGCGCACTCCTCGCCACCCTTCTGCTCGCAGCCACCGGCAGCGCGCATGCCGTCAGCGTCTCTTCGGTCGAGGTCAAGGGCCTCGACGACGAGATGGAAGAGAACGTCCGTACTTCGCTGTCGCTGGTCGATGCCATCGGCGATGAACTGGGCTGGCGCCGCCTGGGCTACATGCTTCGCGCCGCGGGTGAGGAGACCCGCGAGGCGCTGGAGCCCTTTGGCTACTACTCGCCACGGATCGTGGTCGAGCGCGTGCGCGATGGCGAGCGACGGGTGGTCCTGGACACCGCGGCGACCGAGGGCCAGGACGCCGCCGACACCGCGGCCGCGACCGCCGCCGTGGTGCGCGAGGCCGGCCCCGGCCCCGGGCGCGCTCGCGACGGCGCGCAGGCGCCGATTTCGGTGGTGATCACGGTGGAAACCGGCGACCCCGTGCGCGTGCGTCGCGCCGACATCGCCATCATCGGCGACGGCC
Source organism: Luteimonas sp. A537 (assembly GCF_054052065.1). NCBI lineage: Bacteria > Pseudomonadati > Pseudomonadota > Gammaproteobacteria > Lysobacterales > Lysobacteraceae > Luteimonas > Luteimonas renzhihongae. Next base: position 124,585 of record NZ_JBSVRH010000003.1, on the reverse strand, counting down.
ACGACGACCCCTACCTCAGCGAGGAGGTCGACGACTTCCTTCCGCGCGAGGGCTCGGTGCTGCACCACCCCACCTACGAAGCCAGCAAGGCGCGGATCAGCCGCCGCCTGTCGGAGCGCGGCTATTTCGACGCCGACTTCTCCGCGCGACGGGTCGCGGTCACCCGCGCCGAAGAAGCCGCCGACATCGAACTGGTCTGGACCAGCGGCGACCGCTACGACATGGGCGCAACGCGCTTCACGCAGGCACCGCACGAGGTCGTCGACAACAGCCTGCTCGAACGCCTGGTGTACTGGGAAGAAGGCCAGTACTACCACCAGGGCCGGCTCGACCGCCTGCGCACGTCGCTCAATTCGCTCGACTATTTCAGCCGCGTCGACATCACCCCGCGCCCCGAGGAGGCCGAGGACGGCCGGGTGCCGGTGGACGTCACGCTCACCCCGGCCAAGCGCGATGTCTACAGCGCCGGCCTGAGCTACGGCACCGACAGCGGCGCCGGCGTTCGCCTCGGGCAGGAGCGCCGCTACGTCAACCGCCGCGGGCACAAGGCGCTGTGGCAGGTGGACTATGCCCAGAACCGCAAGACCCTGACCCTGCAGTACCGGGTCCCGGCCTTCCACTGGCTCGACGGCTGGTACACCGCCAGCCTGCAGGCCGCCGACGAGCAGACCGACTACATCGACAGCCGGCGCATCGAGTTCGTCGCCAGCCGCAGCGGCCAGTACAGCCGCAACCTCAACCTGGTGGCCTCGATGCACGCACTGCGCGAGCGCTGGGCCTACGAGTACGAGGCCGACACCGACCCCACGACGCCTCCGGTGTACCGCTATGCCACGTTCACCTATCCCTCGCTGCGCGCGACCTACGTCGATCTCGACGACACGCTGTTCCCGCGCAGCGGCTACAACGGCAGCCTGCTGCTGCGCGGCGGCGTGGAAGGCGCGGGCTCGGAGGCCAGCTTCGCCCAGTTCCACGCGCGCGCGCACTGGTACCTGGGCGTCGGCGAAAGCGACCGCCTGATCCTGCGCGGCGAGTACGGCCGCACCGAAACCAGCGCGCTGGTCGACATGCCGCCGAGCCTGCGCTTCTACGCGGGCGGCGACGGCAGCATCCGCGGCTACGAATGGCGCGAGGTCGGCCCGCGCGTGGTCGATGACGACGACGACAGCTTCGCCCTGGGCGCGCGCCACGTGTTCACCGCCAGTGCCGAATACGAACACTACTTCGGCGGCGGGCCCTGGGGCATCGGTGCCTTCGTCGACACCGGCAGCGCCTACGACGGCTCGCCCGACCTGCGCACAGGCGTCGGCGTCGGCCTGCGCTGGCAGACGCCGGTCGGGCCGCTGCGCCTGGACATCGCCCGCGGCCTGGACGATCCGGATTCGCCCTTCACCCTGCACCTCAACATCGGTACCAGCCTGTAGCCATGGCACGCACGCCCGACATCACTCCTGAAGAACGCGAGGCGCGGATCGTCGAGCTGCGCGCGCGGCGCCGTGCACGGGTGCGCAAGCTGGCGGTGCGCAGCGGCATCGGCATCGCGGCGCTGGTGCTGCTGGTACTGGTGGCCGGCTACTGGCTGCTGTCCACGCTTGGCGGCCGCGACTTCCTGCTGTCACAGGTGGTTTCCCGCCTGCCCGCCGGCACCACGCTGGAATGGCGCGACGCCGAAGGCCCGGCCTCCGGACCGCTGACGCTGCACGACGTCGCCTTCCAGCAGCTGGTCTGCCCCGAGGTCGATGACCAGCCGGTGCCCTACGGCCAGTGCGCGGCGCCCAACGCGCTGCGCTTCAGCGCCAGGCGGGTCACCATCGACCCGGCGCTGCGCCCGTTGCTCGGCCGCGTGCTGCGCCTGGACGCGGCCCAGGTCGAGGGCGCGGTGCTGGAGCTGCCACCGTCCGATGACGGCGAGCCGTTCTCGCTGCCGCGCTGGCCCGAAGTGCTGCCGCAGGTCGAGCCGCCGCTCGGCCTGCAGGCCGACGCCATCGAGATCGACGGTTTCCGCGTGCTGCGCGGCGGCGAGCCGATGATCGACATCGCCAGCGTCCGCGGCGGCATGGAGGCACGCAGCGGACTGCTGCGCCTGCGCGAGGTCGTGGTCGACAGCGACCGCGGCGTGTTCAGGGCCGGCGGCGAGTACGCGCCGGGCGACGACTACCGCATGGACCTCACGGCCTCGGCGCTGCTGCCGGCGCCGGCGGGCACTACGCGGCCGCGCCTGGGCCTGGTGGCGCGCGGCAACGTGGCCGCGCTCGACGTGGCGTTGTCCGGGCATGCGCCCGCGCCGGTGCGCGCACGCCTGGGCCTGCGCGGCGGCGAGGAGGCACCGCGCTGGACGTTCAAGGCCGCCAGCGAAGCGCTTGATCCCGCGCTGCTGGCCGGCTTCGGCGAGCCCGGCACGCCGCTGGCCTTCGACCTTGACGCCCGCGGCACCGGCGGCCGCGCCGAGCTGCAAGGCGACATCGCCTACGGCGAATTCCGCGCCACCGTGCAGCCTTCGGTGGCCATCCTCGACGAACAGGTGCTGGAGTTCGATCCGCTGGTGGTCGACGTGCTCGACGGCCGCATCACCGTTACCGGCCGCGGCGACTTCGCCGATCCGCAGGCCGCCAGCGTCCGCTACGCCGTGCTTGCGCGCGGCCTGGCCTGGGCACCGACGCCCGCGGACGGCGCCGCCCCCGATCCCGCCGCGACCGTACACGCTGACGCCGACATCGGCCTGGCCGGCACCGCGGAAGCCTGGGCGGTGGTCGGCAAGGCCACGCTCACCCGCGATGGCGAAGCCGCCGAGGTCGAGCTCCGCGGCCGCGGCGACCAGTCGCGCCTGGACCTGCGCAGCCTGGCCGCGCGCACGCCCGGCGGAAGCCTTGATGGCAGCGGCCACGTGGCCTGGGCGCCGGCGCTTGGCTGGTCGATCGATGCCGATCTCGCCGGCTTCGACCCCGGCTATTTCGCCCCCGACTTCAGCGGCGCGATCGACGGCCGCATCTCGTCCACCGGAAGCACCCGCGACGACGGCGGACTCGAGCTCACCGTGGATGCCAACGACCTGGGCGGCCAGCTGCGCGGGCGCCGGCTCTCCGGCAGCGCCAGCGTCGCCATGCACGGCGCTGCAACCGGCAGCACCGCGCCGGCGGCGTACGAAGGCGAGGCCGCGCTCAGCATCGGAGGCAGCCGGATCGACGCCCGCGGCCGCATCGACCAGCAGCTGGACATCGAAGCGTCGCTGGCGCCGCTGCAGCTCGATGACCTGCTGCCGGGCACCACGGGCCGCATCGAAGGCACGCTCACCGTCGCCGGCGCACGCGACGCTCCCGACCTGCAGGCCGACCTCGACGGCAGCGGGCTGCGCTACGGCGACTACAGCGCCGACAGCCTGCAGCTGCGCGGCCGCCTGCCCTGGCGCAGCGGCGGTGGCGAGCTCGAGTTCGACGCCCGCGGCGTGCAGGCCGGCCTGGCCCTGGACACGGTGGCGCTGCGCGCGCGCGGCGCCGTGGAGGACCTGCAGCTCGATGCCGAGGCCCGCGGCGACCTCGGCCACGCGACGCTGTCGGGCAACGCGCGGCGCGGCGGCAACGGCCTCTGGCGCGGCGCACTCGACGCGCTCCAGGTGGCGCCCGCGGTCGGTGCCGCCTGGCGACTGCAGTCCGCGGCCGCCTTCGCGCAGGCGTCGGGCGGACGCTGGACGCTGTCGCCGGCGTGCCTGGCGCCTGAGGTCGGCGGCCATCTCTGCGCCAGCGCCGACTGGCCGCGACAAGGGCTGTCGATCGACGGCGAACAGCTGCCGCTTGCGCTTGTCGCGCCGTACCTGCCGAAGCAGGACAGCGGTCGCCCGTGGTTCCTGGAAGGCCTGGTCGACATCGACGGCCGCCTGCGCCCGGCCGGAACCGCCTGGCAGGGCCATTTCAACGTCGCCTCGACCAGCGGAGCCCTGCGCACCAGCGCGCGCTCGCGCCGCGACGTGCTGTCCTACAGCGGCCTGGCGCTGGACGCAGAGTTCGATGCCAACCGCATCGCGGCAACGCTCGGGCTGGGTTTCAACGGCAACGGCCGCATCGACGCGCAGCTGCGCACCGGCTGGGACGCCTATGCGCCACTGGAAGGCAATATCACCGCTGCCACCAGCGAGCTGACCTGGCTGGAGCTGTTCTCGCCCGACATCGTCTCGCCCGAAGGACGCCTGGACGCCGACGTCAGCCTGGCCGGCACCCGCGCCGAACCGCGGCTTGGCGGCAGCGCGAGCCTGGCCGGTTTCAGCACCGAGATCCCGTCGCTTGCGATCGCGATCGTCGATGGGCAGGCGCGGCTGGAGGCCCTGCCCGACGGCAGTGCGCGCATCAGCGGCACGCTGGGCACCGGCGGCGAGGGACGACTGGCAATCGACGGCAGCCTCGGCTGGCAGACGGAGGGCTCGCCGCTGCTGCTGCAGCTGCGCGGCGACAACGTGTTGCTGTCCGACACCCGCGACCTGCGCGCCGTCGCCAGCCCCGACATCGAGGTGCGCTATGCCGCCGGCCGGCCGCTGCAGGTCAGCGGCCGGGTGCTGGTGCCGAGCGCACGCATGGACCTGGAGCGGCTCAGCGACGGCGTCTCGGCGTCGCCGGACGTGGTGGTGCTCGACCCGGTCGATCCCGACGAGGGCCCGGCCATGGCGATGGAACTCGACCTCACGCTCGCGATGGGCGACGACGTGCATCTGAACGGCTTCGGCCTCGAAGGTGAGCTGACCGGCGAACTGCGCGTGCTCTCGCGCGCCGGGCGCGAAATGACCGGCCAGGGCATGCTCGAAGTCGGTGGCCGGTATGAAGCCTATGGCCAGGAGCTCGCGATCACCCGCGGCCGCCTTGAATGGTCGAACACGCCGGTCTCCGATCCTTTGCTCGACATCCGCGCCGAACGCAAGGTCGGAGACGTGACCGCCGGCATCAACGTCGACGGGCGCGCATCGGCGCCGCGTGCCCGGGTCTGGACCGACCCTTCCAGCGACGAGTCCGAAGCCCTGGCCCTGCTCGCGCTGGGACGCCCGCTGTCGAGCCTGAGCGGCCGCCAGGCCAGCGACCTCGATGCCGCATCGGCGGCGCTCAACGCCGGCGGCAGCCTGCTGGCCGGTCAGCTGGGCAAGCAGATCGGCCTCGACGACGCCGGCGTGATGGAGTCGCGCGCACTCGGCGGCAGCGTGCTCGGCATCGGCAAGCAGCTGTCACCGCGGCTGTACGTCGGCTTCGGCGTCTCGCTGCTGGGCACCGGCCAGGTGCTGACCCTGAAGTACCTGCTGCGCAAGGGCTTCGACGTCGAAGTCGAATCCAGCACCTTGGAGAGCCGCGGCTCGGTCAACTACCGCCACGAACGCTAGCCGTTGTAGGAACAGCTACAGCTGCGAAGCCCCTGCAGGATCAACGGCAACCACGAAGCGCTATCGCTTCGTCCCGGTCGCGGCTATCGCCGCTCCTACAAAAGCCACGGTCGCGGCGATGGCCGCTCCCGCAGAATCGCTTGGCGGCGCCCGGAGTCAGTTGGCGGCGGCGCTCACGGGCCAGCCGTCGCCGGCACGATCCGGGCGCCGCGCAGGCCGGGCACGCCGTCGTGGACATCCGTCCAGACCACGTGCGCGATGCCGCCGGCCACCGCCAGCTGCGGGAAGCCGGTACCGCGGCCGCGACCGGTGAGGTGCGCAACGCCAATGCGCTCGAACTCCGTGGCCAGGTCCGGCGAGCGCCGCGACAGCCACAGCGATTGGCCACTGCTCTCTTCCCGCAGCCACAGCACCCAGGCCTGGCCGTCGCCGAGCGCGATCGCGACACGCCCCTGCACCGCCTCGCCGCGATCGAGCGTGACCGGTGCGGCGAAGCTGTCACCGGCATCACCGCTGTACGCGATGCGCACCTCGGGCACGTCGCCGTCGGTGGCGGTGTACCAGGCGACCACGGCCGCCTCACCGTCGGCGGCCACTGCGGGGCCGTTGACCGGGCAGGCCGGCATCACCCAGTTGTCGGCGTGCACGGCCTTCGGCGTGGTCCAGGCCTCGCCGTCCAGGCGCGTGGCCAGGATGTCGCGCACTTCACCCTCGGCGCGCCCGCGATAGACCAGCAGCGGACCGCGCGCGGTGACCGCGGCGCTGGTCTGGCAGCAGTCGCAGACGCTGGCGTCGATCTCGACGTCGGCGGCCCGGCGAAGGTGGCCGTCGAAGCTTGCGGCGCGCAGGGTCATCGCAGCCGGTTCTGCAACGGCGGCGCTGGCAGCATTCGTTGCCGCGCCCGTCGTCGCACCGGTTGCCGCGTCGCCGGCTGCGTCCGCTTCGCCGTGGCCCGCGTGCCCGTTGCCGGCAGTGTTGCGGCCGTCCAGCCACGCGATCCCGAGCGTGCTCTGTCCCTGCGGCCACATCGAGACGAAGCCGTGTTCGGTCTGCGTGCCGTCATCGTGCGGACTCACCGGCTCGCTCCAGCTGCGGCCGCCATCGAGCGAGGTGCTCAGCCGGACGTCATAGGCATAGGGCGCGTCGCCGTTCTTCTGCAGCCAGTGTGCCCACAGCGCGCCGTTGGGCGTGGCCATGATGTGCGGCGTGTCGGCCCAGTTGACGAACATGCTGTTGCCCACCGCGATGGTCACCGGTGCCGATTCCCAGCGCGCGCCTGCGAGGTCGTAGCTGGAGAACTGCAGGATGTGGCGGCGCCCTGGCTGCGAATTGGTCCAGGCCAGCAGCAGCTTCCCGCCGTCGACGGCAGCCAGGTCGGGAAGCGCCGAACCGGGCAGCATCGCCGGCAGCGGCCACTCTTCGACCATGCGAGCCGCGGCGGGATCGACCGCGGCAGTGGACGCCGCCGGGACGGGTGCCGGTGCCTCGCCGCCGCATCCGGCGACAAGGCCCAGCACGGCAAGGGTGATCATGGCGATGCGCATCCCGGCAGCGTACCGTAGGGATCGATCATGTTCACCACCGTCGCCGCCTATACCGATCCGATCGAAGCCCAGCTCGCAGCGGGCCTGCTGCAGGCGGAAGGCATTCCCGCGCGCCTGGACGACACCGGCACCGCGATCGCCAACTGGGAGTGGCGGCTGGCGATCGGCGGCATGCGCCTGCGCGTGCCCGATGCGCAGGCCATCCACGCGCGGCGCGTGCTGGCGGCGCTGGACGCCGGTGAATACGCGCTTGATGAGGACGCGCTGGATGAGGGCGCGCTCCACGAGGCGACGCCGGAAGAAGCCCGACATCGCGGTCACGCATTGCAGCCGGGGCGCGATCACGGCCTCGAGGCGAGCCGCGACGGCACCGGCGGCACTGCCGCCCGCGATGCGCGCGACAGGCTGCACCCGCCCGATCGCGAGAGCCTCTCCAGCCGCATCGCCTGGGCGGCGCTGATGCTGCTCGGCCTGCCGCTGCCCTGGCGGCGCCAACGCGACGACGACGCCGTGGTGCGCCGCGCCTGACCCGCGCGCGCCGCGCTGTCAACGGGTTCCGCGCATCGCCATGCGGGGCCACAATCGGCGCCTCCGCGGCCCGTGCCGCCCGATGCAAGACCACTGATGGCTGACCCCAAGACCGCGCTCGCGCGCAAGATCGCCCGGACCATCGCCGACGAGATCGGCGCCCGGCAGACCCAGGTGGAGGCCGCCGTCGGCCTGCTCGACGAGGGCGCGACCGTGCCCTTCATCGCGCGCTACCGCAAGGAAGTCACCGAGGGCCTGGACGACACCCAACTGCGCGACCTTGAAACGCGCCTGGCCTACCTGCGCGAACTCGAAGACCGGCGCGCGGCGATCCTGGCCAGCATCGACGAGCAGGGCAAGCTGACCGACGAACTGCGCGCCGACGTCGAGGCCGCCGACAGCAAGGCGCGCCTGGAAGACCTCTACCTGCCCTACAAGACCAAGCGCCGCACCCGCGCCCAGATCGCGCGCGAGGCCGGGCTCGAGCCGCTGGCCGACGGCCTGCTGGCCGACCCGACGCAGGTGCCGGAGGAGTTCGCGCTGCAGTTCGTCGACGCCGAAAAGGGCGTGGCCGACGCCAAGGCCGCGCTTGAAGGCGCGCGCGCGATCCTGCTCGAGCGCTGGGGCGAGGACGCGAGCCTGGTCGGCGAGCTGCGCGAGTGGCTGGCAGGCTGCGGCGTGATCCGCGCCAAGGTGGCCGAGGGCAAGGAAGCCGCCGGCGAGAAGTTCCGCGACTACTTCGACCACGCCGAGCCGCTGTCGAAGATCCCCTCGCACCGCCTGCTGGCGCTGTTCCGCGGCCGCCGCGAAGAGTTCCTGCAGCTTGAACTGGATCCGGGCACCGACCTCGACGCCGGCAACGCCTACGCCGAGGGCCGCGTCGCGCTGCGGGCCGGCATCCGCAACGAGGGGCGCCCCGCCGATGCCTGGCTGCTCAACGCCTGTCGCCTGGCCTGGCGCGCGAAGCTGCAGCTGCACCTGATGCTCGACCTGTTCGCGCAGGCGCGCGAGAAGGCCGAAGCCGAAGCCATCACCGTGTTCGGCGACAACCTCAAGGATCTGATGCTGGCCGCGCCCGCAGGCCCGAAGGCGGTGCTCGGCATCGACCCGGGCATCCGCACCGGCTGCAAGATCGCGGTCGTCGATGCAACCGGCAAGCTGGTCGCGACCGACACGATCTATCCGCATGAGCCACGCAAGCAGTGGGACCAGTCGCTGCACACGCTGCGCAAGCTGTGCGCCGAGCACGGCGTGCAGCTGATCGCGATCGGCAACGGCACCGCGTCGCGCGAGACCGACCGCCTGGCCGCCGACGTCATGAAGGCCGCGCCCGAGCTGAAGCTGCAGAAGATCGTGGTCAGCGAAGCCGGTGCCTCGGTGTACTCGGCGTCGGAGCTTGCCGCGAAGGAGTTCCCGGGCCTTGACGTGTCGATCCGCGGCGCGGTGTCGATCGCGCGCCGCCTGCAGGATCCGCTGGCCGAACTGGTCAAGATCGAACCCAAGGCGATCGGCGTCGGCCAGTACCAGCACGACGTCGACCAGTATCGCCTCGCGCGCGCGCTCGACGCCCGCGTCGAGGACTGCGTGAACGCGGTCGGCGTGCACGTGAACACCGCTTCGGCGCCGTTGCTGGCGCGCGTGTCCGGGCTGTCGTCGACGGTGGCCGCGAACATCGTCGCCCATCGCGACGCCAACGGCCCCTTCAAGCGCCGCAGGGACCTGCTGAAGGTGCCGCGCCTGGGCGACAAGACCTTCGAGCAGTGCGCCGGCTTCCTGCGCATCGCCGACGGCGACGAGCCGCTGGACGGCTCCGCCGTGCATCCGGAAGCCTATCCGGTGGTCGAGCGCATCGTGGCCGCCACTGGCAAGCCGATCCACGCGCTGGTGGGCGACGCCGGTTTCGTGCGCACGCTGAAGGCGCGCGAGTTCACCGACGAGCGCTTCGGCGAGCCGACCGTGCGCGACATCCTCGCCGAACTTGAAAAGCCCGGCCGCGACCCGCGCCCCGAGTTCAAGGCCGCGGTGTTCGCCGACGGCGTCGAGGACATCAAGGACCTGCGCGAAGGCATGATCCTGGAGGGCGTGGTCAGCAACGTCGCGGCCTTCGGCGCCTTCGTCGACATCGGCGTGCACCAGGACGGCCTGGTCCACATCTCGGCGCTGTCGGACCGCTACGTGAAGGATCCGCGCGAAGTGGTGAAGGCCGGCGACATCGTCAAGGTGAAAGTGCTGGAGGTCGACGTGGCGCGCAAACGCATCGCGCTGACGCGGCGCCTGGACGATACCCAGGCGCCGCGCGAAGAGCGGCAGGAGGCGCGGCGCGATGGCGGTCCACGCGGCAACCGTAGTGGCGGTGGTGGCAACCAGCGCGGCGGCCCGGCACCCCGCGGCGGCGGCGGCAACGCCCCGCGCACCGGCGCGGCGCCGGCCAACAACGCCCTGGCCGACGCCTTCGCCCGCGCCAAGCGCAGCTGAGGGGCACGCGCCCGTCCCCGCGCAGCGCGGGGATTCGGCCCGCCTCAGGCGGCGACGACGCGGTCGCGGCCGCTGCGCTTGGCCTCGTACAGGCGCTCGTCCGCGCGTCGCAGCAGGTCGTCCGGCTGCTCGCCACCGGCGCGTTCCACCAGGCCTGCGCTGATGGTGCACGCCAGGTCGTCGCCGGGCGATGCGACCCGCATCGCGGCGATCTCCATCCGCGCCCGCTCCAGGCGCGGCAGGGCTTCGTCCAGGCCCATGTCGTGGAGCACCACCAGGAACTCCTCGCCGCCGGTCCGCCCCACGAACACCGACGGGTCCCGCAGGGAGTCGCGCAGCCGCGCGCCCACGTGCGCCAGCATCTGGTCGCCGGCCTGGTGCCCGTGGCGGTCGTTGATGGCCTTGAAGCGGTCGACGTCGAGCAGCGCCACGCACAGCGGGCTGCCGGTGGCGGCGGCGCGCGCCACCGCGGACTCCAGGCACAGGTCGCAGGCGCGGCGATTGGGCAGGCCCGTCAGGGCATCGTGGTGGGCCTGGTGGGCGAGCTGCTCCATCAGGTGCTCGCGCTCGCGCGAGGCCTGTTCGAGTTCGGCGTTCTTCTCGCGCAGCTCCTCGGTCCGCTGTGCGACCTTCGACTCCAGCCGCCGCTGGCGCCCGCGCTGGCGGCGACCCAGCCAGGCGTGCGTGCCCGCCAGCAGCAGCGCCAGCAGGCACGCGCCCAGCAGGCGAACCGACGTACGCGCCCACCAGGGCGTCGCAACCCGCAGCTCGACCTGCGCCTGGTTGGCCGGGCGCGACCAGTCGGCCGGTGCGCGCGCCACCTGGACCTCGAAGCGCAGGGTGCCCGCCGGCAGATGGGTGTAGGCCACTTCGCCGGCCGAGCCGGCCTCGATCCAGTCGGCGTCGACGCCCTGCATCCGGTAGCGGTAGCGCAGGCTGTTCGGACTGCGCTGGCTGACGCCGGTGTACTGGATTTGCACGCGCCCGCCGGGCGGGACGTCCGTCGCCGGCGCACCGTCGACCAGGACCCGGTCGATCACCAGCGAAACGTTGCCGGCGGCCGCATCCACGACCCGGGCTGGATCGAAGACCGCGATGCCGGCCGCGGTCGGCATCCACAGTTCGCCGCTGGCCATGCGCCAGCCGGCCGGCGAGCTGCCGCCGTTGGACTGGCGGCTGGGCATGCCGTCGTCGCGGGTGAAGGACTGCATGTCCAGCTGCATCGCATCGCCGCGGTCGATTTCGTCGAACGAGGCACGCGGTATCCGGCTCACGCCCTCGTTGCTGCTGACCCAGAGATTGCCGAAGTCGTCGGAAAGGATCCGGAACAGTGCGCTACCGGTCAGCCCCTGCCGCCGCCCGTAGAGCGTGAAGGCGCCATCGCGGTGGCGCAGCACGCCGCGATCGCTGGCAATCCAGAGCGTGCCGTCGGGATCGGACAGGAAGTCGAAGGCGGACAGGGCCGGAAAATCGACCTGCGGCTCCAGCACCTGCAGGCGGCCATCGGCTCCGCGTCGTGCCAGCCCGCCAAGGAGGCCGATCCACAGCGTGCCGTCGTCGACGTGGTGCAGGGCGCGGACCGGAAGCGTCGGCAGCGTGGGGAAGGGCTGCGCCTCCGCCTGGCCGTCCCGCCAGGCCGTAAGCCCGCGCTCGGTGCCGATCCACAGCGTCCCGTCGGGATCCTCCAGCAGCGCGCGGACATGCTCGGTGGCCAGCGGGCTGCCTTCCGGGACCAGCGCGCGCGCATGCGCCTCGGCACCGGGGTCAAGGTGCATCACGCCGCGGTTGTAGGTGCCCGCCCAGACCCCGCCATCGGAGGCCGGCGCCAGCGACAGCACCGACGCCGACGGCCATCCCGGCCGGGGCATCACGACCTCGACCCGCCCATCGCGGAGGCGGCTCAAGCCGCCGGAATGCCCCACCCAGACCTGGCCGTCGGCCGTCTCCACCAGGCTGCGGACGAAATCGTTGCGCAGGCCCTGCTCCTTGCCCACGCCCCAGACCGGCCCGTCGCCCACGCGGAACAGGCCGTGCGTGGTCCCCATCCAGACCAGCCCCTCGCGCCCTTCGAACAGCGCGCCCGAGGCGAAGCCTTCGATGCCGTGGCGCTGGTCCAGCTGCTGCCATTCGCCCTGCCAGTAGCGCAGCAGCGTGCTGTCGGTGGCCGCGACCCAGAGCGCGCCCTGCCGGTCCTGGATGAGCCCTTCGGCCGCACCGCTGCGCAGCCGCTCCAGGCGATCGCCGCGGAGCCGCCAGACGCCGAGTTCGCCGGCGATCCACAGAGCGCCGTCCTGCGCCTGTCCCAGGCCCCGGATCTCGCCCGCGGGCAGGCCCAGGCGTTCGCCCAGCGCCTCCATGCGCCCTTCGTGCCAGCGGTACAGGCCGTGGCGGTTACCGGCCAGCAGGCTGCCGTCGGCACGGGCCAGCAACACCAGCACATCGAGTGCCGCCAGCGCGTTCCCATCGTCGACGCGGGCGCAGGCGCCGGCCGCGTCGCCCCGGTACAGGCCTTCGCGGGCCACGATCCAGTAGTCACCGTCGATGCCGGGCGCGACGCGCACAGCCTCCAGTCCGGGGACGTCCGGGCAGGCCGGCCGGGCCTGCCCGCCATCGGGCACGCGCATCAGGCCGAGATCGTCGACCAGCACCAGCATGCCGTCCCCGTGGCGCATGATCTGGCGCGACGCCAGGCGCCGGCCATCGGGGTGGTTGAGGTCCTCGACCTCGCGGAAATCGCGCCCGTCGAAGCGCACCGTGCCTTCCCAGGTCGCGACCCACAGGAAGCCGTCGCCGTCCTGGCCGATCGCATGGACCTGGCCGTGGGGCAGGCCGTCGTCCGCATTCCAGCGCGTGACGGCGTAGCGCTCGGTCGGCTGCGCCGGGTCCAGGGCCCGGGCCGGTCCCGGGGCAAGCATGGCCGCCAGCCACGCGCATGCCAGCCCCGCCGCTGCCAGGACTCGCAAAGCTCGCGCTGAAGTGCAGCGCCTGGATGCATCCATGCTTGGCATGCCGTTCAACGTGCCCCTGTCCCACGTCTTCCCGCCAGTGTAACAACTGCCCCCGACGACGACGCCCGCGCTGGCCTACTCCGCCCACTCCGGGTCGGCGGTGAACTCGACCGTCAGCCAGCGGTTGGGCATGTCGCCGCCGATGGCGTCGCTGATCTCCTCGCGCAGCCGGTCCCACGCCTCCACCGTGCGCGCGGGCGAGCCCGGGGGGACGATGAACACCAGCTCGATCTGGCGGCCGCGCCCGACCCGCGCCACGTAGGCGCGGAAATCGACGAAGCCGTGGCGCAGGACCACGTCCCGGGCCACCTCGTCCACATGCTGCTTCAGGTCCGGCGGCGTCACCAGCAGGATGTCGGCCAGCGCCTGGCGAATGGTGCCCAGCGGCATCGGCAGGATCGCCAGGCACACCAGCGCCAGCACCGCCGGATCGATGTAGGGCGTGATCCAGTGCAGGGTCGTGCCTTCCACCAGCCACCCGACCGCGAACGCCACCAGCAGCGCGCCCGCCAGCAGCGCCGACATCAGCCAGCCCTTGGCGTCGAGCGCGACGAAGCCGGAGCGGATGCGCCGGTTGGCGCGCAGCTGGAACAGCCACATGGCGAAGCTCACCGCGGTGGTCGCCGCCGCGTAGGCCATGGCCATGCCGAACTGCAGCTCGCGGCCGCCGGTCATGAACGCGTCCACGGCGTGGATCAGCGCGTAGATCGCGGCGCCGGTCAGCAGCAGCGCATCGACCCCGAGCACGATCGGCTCCAGGTGCCAGAAGCCCATGGTGAAGCGCTCGACCAGCCGCTGGTTGCGCAGGCCGCCCGCGGTCGAACCGGCGATCAGGCGCGCCACCAGCAGGCCGACCATGGTCATGCAGGCATCGATCAGCGAGTACACGCCGTCGAAGACGATCGCGAACGAGCCCGACAGCAGGCCCATGGCGATGCCCAGGCCGGCGAACAGCAGGATCACCATGACCGAGAGGCGCAGCACCCCCTGCTCGGTGTCGACGCGCAGGCGTCCGCGAGGTTCCACGTCGACCACCCTGGTGTTGCTCCCTTGTCGTGATGTGCGGGCGCGTCGGGCCGGCGCAGTACATGGCCAGCCCTGGTCCGATCCTCCCCGGGCCAGGCGCGGCTGACAAGCTGAACGTGGTTCCGGTCGACGCGTGCAACGCGGGCGGCGCGGATGGGACAATGGCGCGTGATGAGCCAGATCCTGCACACCATCGACAACGATCCGCGCCCGACGCCCCCCGAGGCGCCCTTGCCCAGCGACTGCTGCGACAGCGGCTGCGATCCCTGCGTCAACGATTCCTACGCCGAAGAATTGCAGTACTACCGCGAGCAGCTGGCCAAGTGGCTGGAACGCCACCCCGGCGCGAAGTAGCCCAAGGGCGGCGCTCCAGGCCCTAGACTGCACACCCATGCGCATCGCCATCATCGGCTACGGCACCGCCGGCCAGGCCAGCGCCGTGCAGCTCACCCGCGACGGCCACGACGTCACCGTCTTCGAACGCGTACCGCGTCCGGGGCCGGTGGGCGCGGGCTTCCTGCTGCAGCCCAGCGGCCTGCAGGAGCTGTGGCGGATGGGCCTGCTGGACGAGGTGCTGGCCCATGGCGCCCGCGTCGACCGCCTCTTCGGCGACACGCCCTGCGGACGTGCGGTGATGGACATGCGCTACGCCGGACTCGACGACCGCCTGTACGGCGTCGGCCTGCAGCGCGGCGCGCTGTTCTCGATCCTCGCGCGCGCCTGGCCCGAGCGCGCCGCGCGGCTGCAGGCCGGCTGCGACATCGTTTCGGTGGATCCGGACCGCGGCCTGCTGCGCGACGCCGGCGGCTGCGAACACGGCCCGTTCGACCTGGTGGTGGTCGCCGATGGCGCCGCCTCGCAGCTGCGCGGCACCGTCGACCGGCCGCGGGTCGACCGGCCGTATCCATGGGGCGCGCTGTGGTGCCTGCTGCCGGCCGGCGCCTGGCCGCACGTGGCCGAGCTGCGCCAGCGCTACGTGGCCGCGCGCAAGATGATCGGGCTGCTGCCCGTCGGCCACTGCACGGTGGACCCGACGCGCAAGCTGAGCTTCTTCTGGAGCCTGCGCACGGATGCGTTCGGGGACTGGGAGCGCGCCGGCCTGGACGCCTGGCACGACGAACTGCAGCAGCTGTGGCCGGAGGCGTCCGATGTCCTGGGCGGGATCACCGGTGCCGCGCAGCTGGCCCCGGCGCGCTACCGCGACACCACCATGCGCCGCCTGCACCAGGGCCGCGTGGTGCTGGTGGGCGACGCCGCCCACGCCATGAGCCCGCAGCTCGGCCAAGGCGTGAACATGGCGCTGATGGACGCGCGCGCGCTGGCTGCTGCGCTGGGCCGCGAGGCCTCGCTAGCCGCCGCCCTGGACGCGTACCAGCGCGAACGCAGCCGGCACGTCTGGATCTACCAGATGTGGAGCCGCTGGCTGACCCCGCTGTTCCAGTCCGGGCACGACACCGTGGCCCGGCTGCGGGACGCGGCGTTCCTGCCGATGGGGCGCATGCCCGGCGGCCGTACGCAGATGCTGCGGGTGCTGACGGGGACGCGTTCGGGACTGTTCGGCACGCTCGGGCTGGACGATGCATTCGTCGCGGCGGCAACGGCCGGGACGGACTGAAGACCCCTCAGGCCGCGGCGATGCGCCGCGCGCGCTCCAGATGCACCAGCAGCAGCGAGATCGCCGCCGGGGTCATGCCCGGGATGCGCTGCGCCTGGCCGATGGTCTGCGGCCGCACCTGCTCCAGCTTCTGGCGCAGCTCGGCCGACAGCCCGCGCACGGCGGCATAGTCGAAGCCGTCGCCGATCACCGCGCCTTCGCTGCGCTGCTGGCGTGCGATCTCCTCGCGCTGGCGCTCGAGGTAGCCGGAGTACTTGGCTTCGATCTCGACCTGTTCGGCGACCGCGGGATCGTCCACCGCGGGACCGAACGACGGCACCGCGGCGAGCTTCGCGTAGCCAAGCTCCGGCCGGCGCAGCAGGTCCAGGCCGCTGCACTCGCGGCTGATGTCGATGCCCAGCACTGCGGACGCGTCGCGCCCCGCGGCGTTGTTCGGCGAGGCCCACAAGGCGCCAAGCCGCTGCGTCTCCGCGGCCACCGCATCGCGCTTGCGCGCGAACCCGTCCCAGCGCGCGTCGTCGACCAGGCCCAGCTCGCGGCCCACCGGCGTCAGCCGCAGGTCGGCGTTGTCCTCGCGCAGCTGCAGGCGGTACTCGGCGCGCGAGGTGAACATGCGGTAGGGCTCGACGGTGCCGTGGGTGATGAGGTCGTCCACCAGAACGCCGATGTAGGCCTGGTCGCGGCGCGGCGCGAAACCTTCGTGGCCCTGCACCGCGCGCGCGGCATTGGCGCCCGCCAGCAGGCCCTGCGCCGCGGCCTCTTCGTATCCGGTGGTGCCGTTGATCTGGCCGGCGAAGTACAGCCCGGCCACGGCCTTGGTCTCCAGCGTGGCCTTCAGGCCGCGCGGGTCGAAGAAGTCGTATTCGATCGCATAGCCCGGCCGGGTGATGTGCGCGCGCTCGAAGCCCTGCACCGAGCGCACCAGCTCCAGCTGCACGTCGAAGGGCAGCGAGGTCGAGATGCCGTTGGGATAGATCTCGGCCACGCCCAGGCCTTCCGGCTCGACGAACACCTGGTGGCTCGCCTTTTCGGCGAAGCGCACCACCTTGTCCTCGATCGACGGGCAGTAGCGCGGCCCGGTGCCCTCGATCTGCCCCGAGTACAGCGGCGAGCGGTGCAGCGCGCCGCGGATGATGTCGTGCGTGCGCTGCGTGGTCTGGGTGATCCAGCACGAGACCTGACGCGGATGGTCGGCGTGCGAACCCATGAACGAGAACACCGGGCGCGGATCGTCGCCGGGCTGCTCGACCATCACCGAGTAGTCGAGGCTGCGGCCGTCGATGCGCGGCGGCGTGCCGGTCTTCAGCCGGTCGACCACGAAGGGGCCTTCGCGCAGGCGTTCGGCCAGGCGCACCGAGGGCGGATCACCCATGCGACCGCCGGCGTGCTGCGCTTCACCGACGTGGATGCGGCCAGCCAGGAACGTCCCCGCGGTCAGGACCACCGCCGGCGCCTCGAAGCGCAGGCCGGTGTTGGTGATGGCGCCACGCACCGCGCCGCCCTCGATCACCAGGTCGTCGACCGCGGCCTGGAACACGCTCAGGTTCGGCTGTGCTTCCACCGCGCTGCGGATGAAGGCCCGGTACAGCGCGCGATCGGCCTGGCAGCGCGTGGCGCGCACCGCGGGGCCCTTGGACGCATTGAGTCGCCGCCACTGGATGCCGGCGGCATCGGCGGCGCGCGCCATGACGCCGCCCAGCGCATCGATCTCGCGCACGAGGTGGCCCTTGCCGATGCCGCCAATCGCGGGATTGCAGCTCATGGCACCGATGGTCTCGATGCTGTGGGTCAGCAGCAGCGTGCGCGCACCCGCACGCGCGGCGGCCAGCGCGGCTTCGGTGCCGGCGTGGCCGCCGCCGATGACGATGACGTCGTGGCGGTGGAAGTTGTGATCCATATCGCAATTATGGCGCTTGGAGGCGGACGGGCATCGACCGCCGGGAAAGTTGGCACGCTACCTGCGTCCGATACAGGCGCACCCGGGATGGCAATCGCCCAGGGGGCGTGGCCGGAGATTGGAACAGGGCTGGCCAAGCGCATCCAGGGGAAGCGAAGGGGCCGAACGTCGGGGGACGTTCGGCCCCGTTTTTTTCCCGGGCTCCGGGCGGCGCATTGCGCCTTGTCTGGAGCCGACCCCCGGCGGGAGCGGAACAGGGGGGATCCGGGATCCCCCGCCGGGTGTCGACATTGGTCACCCCGTATTACGTCAGGAAGCGACGCAACCGGTCAGTCGGCCCTAGCTTGCGACGACTGGCGTCCGTGCGCAAGCGCAAAAGCGCCGATTGCGGCATCCCGTCGCGCTACTCCTCCCGTACCCGGGTCCGCGCGGCTTCAGGCGACCGCCTTGAAGGGGCCGAGCGCGGCGTTGCCGGGCGTGACGGTGCAACCTGCGGCATCGGGCGCGCGGGCGCGGGCCGCGCATGTGCCGGTGACGACACCCGCGGCGTGGCGGAACGAGGTGCCGATGTCCGTGGCGTCGCCGGCAACGGAGCCGATACGCGGGACGGCGTGGTTCTTGCCGGTGCGGCCCGACCCGGCATCGCGCGCGAAGGGGTGGACATCCGCACGGGGCCATTGCCACCGCGCGGCGGTGCCACCGGCCGCCGGTTCTCACGCAGCTCGCGCAGACGGTCGCGCGGACGCGCCGCGGTGTCCGCACCCGGCACCTGCTGTGGAGGCAGGGGCCGGCTCATCGGCGGAGCGCCGTCGTCACGCGGGGGACGGTTGTGGTTCGGCGGGCGGTGCGGACGGTGCGGGCGGTAATACCCGGGCCAACCGTAGCCGTAACGGGAATACCCGCTGTACCAGGGATAGCTCCAGGATCCGTACAGCCCGCCGTAGTATCCGCGGGCCCGGTAGTACCCGGGCGCACCGTAGGCGGGGCCGCCGTAGTAACCGGAACCGTAGCCATACCCGCCGTAGGGCGCGTAATAGCCGTCGTCGTAGTACGACGAATCGCCGTAGTAGTAGTCACCGTAGCCGTAGCCGGCGTAATCGCTGTAGCCATAGCCCGTGGCGCAGCCGGTCAACAGGGCCACGGCGAGGACGATGAGGATCTTGCGCATGTCGCTTCCCCCCCAAGGGTGAGTGCCACCACAGGGTCGGCCCCGGCCATTGAACAGGGCCTGACCCCGGGTTGACGGGCGTCGGTGCTGAACCATGCGTTCAACTCCGCTAGTCTGGACCCATGTCTCCCGCCGTGGCCATTCCCGACGACATCCTGGCCGCCGCGGCCCGGGCCGCTCCACCCATGCGCGCCATCCCGGCACCGGGCTCCGCCGCCCGCGACGGCTTGCGCGCGGGCCTCGACGCAGCGCGGTGGGTCGCATGAGGCGCCGCAGGCGCCACGACCAGGGGCGGCGGCCGCGCCGGGGACTGCGCTGGCTGTTCCGGCTCGCGCTGGTGGCCACGCTCTGGCTGCTCGGGGTGGCGGCGTGGATCGTCCACGTCGGCAGCCGCGACCAGGCCGGCCCCGCCGATGCCATCGTGGTCCTGGGTGCGGCGGCCTACGACACCCGGCCTTCACCGGTATTCACCGAACGCATCCGCCACGGCATCGATCTGTACGAACAGGGGCATGCGCCGGTACTGGTGTTCACCGGCGGCTACGGCGACGGAGCACGTTTTTCCGAATCACAGGTCGCGCGCACCTTCGCGCTCCGCGCCGGCGTGCCCGAGCAGGCGATCCTGATCGAGACCCTGTCGCGGACCACCTGGCAGAACCTGGCACGCAGTCGCGACCTGCTGTCCGACCACGGCCTGCAGCGCGTGATCGTGGTCAGCGACCCGCTGCACATGGCGCGCGCGCTGCGCCTGACCCGCCAGCTGGGCATCGACGCCGTCGGTTCGCCGACGCCGAGCACCCGCTTCCGCAGCTTCCGCACGCAGTGGCGCTTCCTGGCGCGCGAGGTCTACTTCTTCCATCGCGACCTGGTGGTCTCGCCCGACTGACCGGCCTCAGCGCGGATCGCCGACCAGGGTCAGGCCTTCGCGCAGCAGCCAGCGCGTGGCCGCGGCACGATCGGCCTGCGGCAGGCCGTCAAGCACGCCCACGAGCCAGCGGAACGAGCGGCAGCGCGCCTCGCGGCTGGCCTCGTCAGTGCCCTCGCTGGCCATGCCGAACATGAAGCCCTCATGCAGGAAGGTGGCGCTGACCGCGGCCGACTTCAGCACCTGGCGAGCGTGCTCCGGGTCATAGGGCTGCACCTGGCCCTGCAGGCCGGTCATCGCGATGTCGGTGAAGGCCAGGGCGAAGCGTTCACGGCTGGCGTCATCGAGGCGGTCGACGGCGCGCTGGAAGGCGGCCACGTCACGCGCGGCGCCGGGATCGAACAGCGCGCACAGGGCGCCGGACTCGGTGTCGGAGCGCGAACTGGCGTGGACGGCCTTGAACAGGCGGTCGATGGCCGGATCGGGTGCGCGCAGCAGGACTTCGTCGCCCAGCGACAGCACCGCGGCGGGATCGAGCTGCGACAGGTCGATCGAATAGCGCTGCGCGGACACCGGCAGCGCGACGCAGGTCCCAAGAAGGATGGCGCACATGGCAGGCACCGCACGCAGCGAGCGCCGGCGCGGATGCCGGCGCGGGGACAGCGGCGGGCGTGCCGGGATGGCCGGGCTGCGGAGAGCGGGACCGGCAGGGAGAGGCTGAGGGACGACAGTCGGCATGGCGCGAGTGTAAGCAGCGGCATGCAGCGCTGGATGAACCGTGGCCGCCGCGCGCGCGCGCCTCAACCCCGGCGTCGGCGCACCGGGATGCCCGATGCGGGGAAGCGCGCCACGTCCTCGCCGCCTTCGCGGATCGGCTGGCCGTGCGCTGGCGCCCAGGCCATCGCGGTGATGGTTTCCCAGGTGGCGGGCAGCAGGCCGTCGTCGCCGCGCCACTGCTCGTAGGCGGCCCGTGCGGCAACGAAGCGTCCGCGGCCGGTCAGCGCGCGGCGCCTGGTGGCCAGGGCATTGGTGGCGCCGAGTTCGCGCAGTCCGCGCATCAGCCCGGCCATCTCGGCGTGGCCGTGCACATCGAGGTCGCGATCGAGCACGGGATCGCGGAAGCCGGCGCGCATCAGCGCATCGCCGAACTCGGCGATGCCGGCGAACGGCGACACGTGCGCGGCTTCCTGGTCGGCCTCGGCGAAGGCCGCGCGCAGCTCGTGCAGGGTGCCGGGGCCGAAGGTCGAGCACAGCAGCATCCCGCCGGGGCGCAACACGCGGCGGAAGCCGGCGAACAGCGCGTCCAGGTCCTCGACCCACTGCAGGCACAGGTTGCTGAAGATCAGGTCGACGCTGTCGTCGGCCAGCGGCAGCGCGCGCGCGTCGGCGCAGATGCGGTCGATCGGGCGCTGCAGCGGGTTCCAGCCGCGCTTGGGCGCGACCTGGCGCAGCATCGGCAGGGCGAGGTCGATCGCGACCACGCGCGCCTTCGGCCAGCGCTGGCGCAGCGCGACCGCGGCGGTACCGGGGCCGCTGCCGAGGTCGACGATGTCCGCCGGCGCCTGCTCGCCGAGGTATTCCAGCGATTCCAGCAGGCGCGACTCGACCTCGCGCTGCAGGTCGGCGGCGGCGGAGTAGCTGCCGGCCGCGCGCGAGAAGGCGCGGCGGACCTGCTGGCGGTCGAAGATGTGGTTCATGCGGTCCCCGCCTGTGTGTCGACGGGCACGGCCGCCGCGTCGAGTCGCGCCCGTGCGAGGAAACCGGCGATCGCGTCGGCGACCTCGTCGGCATGGGTCAGGAACGGCGCGTGGCCGCCGTGTTCGATCTGGACGAACCCGGCACCGGGGGCGCGTTCGGCTGCGGCGCGCATGGCGCGCGGATCAACCACGCGGTCGCGGCGGCCGGCGATCCAGAGGCTGGGCACCTCGAGCATCGGCAGCAGCGGCCGCTGGTCGATTTCATGCAGCAGGTCGAGTCCCCGCGCGAGTGCTGCAGCTGGCGGCTCGCCGCGCGCGAACACCTCGCTGCGCAGCGCACGCAGTTCGCCACGGGGGTCGTCGGAGCCGAAGGCTTCCAGCGCGATGAAGCGTTCGAGCGTGCCGTGGTAGTCGCTGCGCAGGCCTTCGGCGAAGCCGGCAAAGATTTCGGGTGACATGCCGTAGCGGCCTGTGTCGTCGATCGCGGATGTAGCCGCGATTCCCGCAGCATCGCGCACGAAGCGCGGCGCCGAACACACCATCACCAGTCCTGGAACCAGTTCGGGCCGCGTTGCCGCTGCGCGCAGGGCGAACATGCCGCCCAGCGACCAGCCCAGCCACGGCGCCACCGGCACGCGCGCGGCCACGGCCTCGACCACGGCCTCCGGCTCCAGCGGCACCGCGCTGTCGCGGCTGCGGCCGTGGCCCGGCAGGTCGACCAGGTGCAGCTCGAAGCGATCGGCCAGGCGTTCGACCAGAGGCGCGAACACGCCGCCGTGCATCGCCCAGCCGTGTAGCAGCACCAGCGGCGCGCCGCGGCCGCGGACGTCGATGTGCAGGCTGGCGGTCACGTGGCCGCCGGCGTCTGGTGGAGCAACTGGCGGCGCGATTTGCGGGCATCGCGGGGGGCGGGCATGGGGGCTTTTCCGGCTGGAATCGACGCGGTGGACCGGGAAGTCTGGAAACCGCGCTCCCCACTGTCAACCAAAGCCACCCCGCGGCGGTTGACGACAACCCCGCACGCCGCGACTCTGGCCCCATCAACTGTCATTCACTGGCCCTATGACCACCCCCGCGGCCCTCGCAGTCTGGCCCCATCACCAAGGAGCCCAGACCGTGACCGACAACCAAGACCTGCTGCAGCGGCGCGCCACCGCGATCCCGCGCGGCGTGGCCACCGCGATGCCCAACTTCGCCGCCCGCGCCGAGAACGCCGAGCTGTGGGACACCGAGGGCCGGCGCCTGGTCGATTTCGCCGGCGGCATCGCCGTGCTCAACGTCGGCCACCGCCATCCGAAAGTGATGGCCGCGGTGCAGGAGCAGCTGGGCCTCTACACCCACACCGCCTTCCAGGTGATGGCCTACGAGCCCTACGTGGCGCTGGCCGAACGCCTGAACGCGCTGGCCCCGATCGACGGCCCGGCCAAGACCATCCTGTTCTCGACCGGCGCCGAGGCGGTGGAGAACGCGGTCAAGATCGCCCGCGCCGCGACCCGCCGGCATGCGGTGATCGCCTTCTCCGGCGGCTTCCATGGCCGCAGCTTCATGGCCATGGCGATGACCGGCAAGACCGTGCCTTACAAGCGCGGCTTCGGGCCGATGCCGGGCGGCGTGTTCCACCTGCCGTTCCCGTCCGCGCACAAGGGCAGCACGGTGGCGCAGAGCCTCGAAGCGCTGGACGCGCTGTTCCGCACCGACGTGTCGCCGGACGAAGTGGCGGCGATCGTCATCGAGCCGGTGCAGGGCGAGGGCGGCTTCCTGCCCGCGCCCACCGAGCTGCTGGTCGCGCTTCGGGCGATCGCCGACGAGCACGGCATCGTCCTGGTCGCCGACGAGGTGCAGACCGGGTTCGCGCGCACCGGCCGCATGTTCGGCATCGAGCACAGCGGCGTGCGCCCGGACCTGATCGTGGTCGCCAAGTCGCTGGCCGGCGGCTTCCCGCTGTCGGGCGTGACCGGTCGCGCCGAACTGATGGATGCGGCCGAGCCCGGCGGGCTGGGCGGCACCTATGCCGGCTCGCCAATCGCCTGCGCCGCCGCGCTGGCGGTGCTGGACGTGATCGAGGACGAGGCGCTGCTGGAGCGCGCGCGCGCGTTGGGTGCACGCGTGGAAGAACGCCTCGCGGCCTTCGCGGCACGCGACGACCTGAGGCCGATCGGCAACGTCCGCGGCCTCGGCTCGATGCTCGCCTTCGACCTGCTGGCCAGGCGTGGCGCAGCCGAGCCCGACCCCGCGGCCACGCGCGCCGTGCTGCAGCGCGCGCATGCGCTGGGCCTGGTGCTGCTGGGCTGCGGCAACCTCGGCGAATCGATCCGCCTGCTGTACCCGCTGACCATTCCCGACGCGGTATTCGACGAGGGCATGGCGCTGCTGGAAGAGGCCCTGAAGGCCGACTAGGAGCGCGATGAGCAACGAACCCGGCACCACCGAGCTGCTGTCGATCACCCTGGACCCGGGCAGCCCCCTGAGCCTGCAGCAGCAGCTGCGGCAACAGGTGATCGACGCCATCCACCGCGGTGCGCTGCGCCCGGGGCGGCGGCTGCCGTCGTCGCGCCTGCTGGCCGAGCGCATCGGCGTTTCGCGCAACACCGTCAGCCTGGCCTATGACGCGCTGATCGCCGAAGGCCACCTCGCCAGCCGGCCGCGCAGCGGGCTGTTCGTATCGGCCGGCGCGCCGGGCTCGGCGGTGGGACGCGCGGCGCGCGGGATCGCGCCGGTGTCGCCGCTGTCGCTGCGCATGCGCCCGGCGTCGGACGAAGCCGGCTTCCGCTGCCCGCAGCACTGGCACCGCTATCCCTATCCTTTCATCGACGGGCGCGTGGATGCGGAACTGGCGCCGGTGGCCGAGTGGAGCGAGGCGATCCGCCTGGCCGGCTCGCGCCATGAAGTAGTGCAGTGGCCGCTGGAGGCCGGCAGCCGCGACGATTCGATGCTCGTCGAGGAGATGCGCGGCAAGGTGCTGCCGATGCGCGGCATCGAAGCCGGCACCGACGAGGTGCTGGTGACGTTGTCCGGCCGCCAGGCGCTGCAGATCGCCGGCGAGATCCTGGTCCGGCGCGGCACGCCGGTGGTGCTGGAGCGGCCGACCGACCCTGAACTCGAGCGCCGCCTGCGCCGGCGCAACGTCGAGGTCTCGATCCTGGACCCGGCCCTGCGCACGCCGCTGCCGCAGGGCGCGGTGGTGGTCACCAGCGCGCGCCACGGCATCGCCGCCGGCTCCGACTGGCCGCAAAGGCTGCTCAAGCGGGTGGCCGAGGCCGATGGCCTCCTGATCGAACAGGATGTGCCGGCGGGCGTGCAGGACGGCGGCCGCGTGGCACCGGCGCTGCGCGCGCTCGACCAGGAGGGGCGCGTGGTCTACGTCGGCAGCCTGGCGCCCTCGGCGTCCTGCGGCGAACCCCCCGGGGTGCTGGTGGCGCCGGCGGTCTTCATCGAGCGTGCGCGCCGCATCCGCCGCCACCAGGGCGCCGTTCCGCCGCGCGTGCTGCAGCGGGCCTGGGCCTATTTCATCGGCCTGGGGCACTACTCGGCGTCGCTGGTGCGCGCCGGCCGCATTCTCGCCGAGCGCCGCACCGCTCTGCGCGACGCGCTCAACCACTACCTGCACGAACTGGTGGTCATCGAGACCTCGCCCGGCGCAAGCGCCTACCGCGTCAGCCTGGGCGTGGACATGGATGCGCACGAACTGGCGCGGCAGGCGGCCCTGGTCGGCGTGCTGGTCGAGCCGCTGCGCTATGCCGACGGCCGCGAAGCGCTGTGCATGGGCGTGACCGGAGTGCCGGCCGACCGCATCCGCGAGGGCGTGCGCAGCCTCGCGCGCCTGGTACGCGGTGATCTGGCACCGGCCTCGCGCCGCCTCGACGACGAACCCGGCGCGCCGCTTGACGACAAGGCCCTGCGACGGCTGATGGCCGGCAGCAGCCTGCTTTACAGCACCGTCTACGGCGAGCCGTGCACGCTGGAGATCCACGCCGAAGGCGGGCTGTCGGGCACCGCCGGCTACACCGACGAAGACCGCGACCAGGGCCACTGGTGGATCGAGGACGGCCGCTGGTACCGCCAGTGGCGCTCCTGGGCCTATGGCGAAGCCTCGGGTTTCACCGTGCTGCTGGATGGCGACCAGGTGCGCTTCTACGGCGAAGACCGCCTGCTGGTGGACACCGCCCTGCTGACGCGCAAACCGGGCACGCGCCGGCGCAAGTAGACGCACTGGCCCTACCGCTTGACCCCAACTGGATCTAAGCGCGGACGCGAAGGCAGGCCACCGTCGGCCTCGTGCACATCGAACAGGACCACGCCTTGGCCAACAGGGACGCTTCATCCACTTTCGGGATCGCCGGGCTGCAGCTCGACCTCGCGCCCGGCGACAACATCGAACGGATCGCCCGGGAGGTGACCCAGGTCGCCAAGCGCTTCCCGTGGGTGCGGATGGTGATGCTGGGCGAGCTGTGCGGCTTTGGCGGCAACACCGCCCACGCGCAGTGCCTGCCCGGCGACGCCGAAGACATCCTGCGCGGCGTTGCCCGCGACAGCGGCATCTGGCTGATCCCCGGCTCGCTGTACGAGCGCGACGGCGACACGGTCTACAACACCACGCCGGTGATCGATCCCGAGGGCAAGGTCATCGCGCGCTACCGCAAGATGTTCCCGTTTGCGCCCTATGAGCGCGACGTCGCGCCCGGCAGCGAGTTCGTGGTGTTCGACGTGCCCGGCGCCGGCCGCTTCGGGGTGTCGATCTGCTACGACATGTGGTTCCCGGAGACCACGCGCTCGCTGGCGGCCATGGGCGCGGAGGTGATCCTGCACCCCACGCTGACCAACACCATCGACCGCGACGCCGAGCTCGCGATCGCCCGCGCCAGCGCCGCCACCAACCAGGTCTATTTCGTCGACATCAACGTCGCCGGCACGCTGGGCGTCGGCCGTTCGGTGGTCTGCGGGCCGGGCGGCGAAGTCATCCACCAGGCCGGCAGCGGGCGGGAAGTGATCGCGTTCGAGGTCGACTTCGCCCATGTGCGCCGTTGCCGCGAACGCGGCTGGCAGGGCTTGGGCCAGCCTCTGAAGAGTTTCCGTGACAGCACCGTGGCCTTTCCGGCCTACGGCGCCGCCGCCGCGCCGTCGACCGCACTGGATGCGCTCGGCCCGCTGCGGCTGCCCGACGCCGGGTAACGCCGCACCACATCCGCCACGTTTCGATTTCTTGCCTGGGGAGGCCGAGAGAACACCATGAACGCACCGAACACTCGCAAGACCCCGCAGCACCTTCGCCCGCGCTGTTCGCCGCTCGCGATCGCAATCATGGCCGGACTGCTTGCGCAGGCACCGGCGTTCGCGCAGGACGCGTCGCCCGCCAACGCACCGCCCGCAGACGCGCCGGCCAGCCAGCCGACCGAGCTCGACACCATCGTCGTGACCGCGCAGGGCCGCGAGCAGGACATCCTCGCGGTGCCTTACAACATCAGCGTGGTCTCCGGCGAAGCGATCGAGCAGCAGAACATCCTCGACACCGCCGAGCTGATGCGCGGCGTCGCCGGCGTCGGCGTGGTCGACCGCGGCGCGCGCAACTCCAGCGTGGTCAGCGGCATCCGCATCCGCGGCCTCAACGTCGACAGCTCGGCGCTGGGCGATTACGCGGTCTCGGCGATGTCGACGGTGGCGACCTACGTCGACAACACGCCGCTGTTCGCCAACTTCCTGCTCTCCGACATCGACCGGGTGGAAGTGCTGCGCGGCCCGCAGGGCACGCTGTATGGCTCCGGTGCGCTCGGCGGCGCGGTGCGCTTCCTGCTGCGCCAGCCCGAGCTGGGTGCATGGGACGCACGGGCGAGTTTCAGTGCGTCCAGCGTGGAAGGCTCCAGCGGCATCGGCACGTCGGGATCCGGCACCCTGAACATTCCGGTGGCCGAGACGGTGGCCTTGCGCCTGAACGTCACCAGCAACGACTTCGCCGGCGTCACCGACTACCGCAACGTCTATCGCCTGGATGCCGAGGGCATCCCGACCGCGCCGGACGGCATCTTCGCCGAGACGGCGGAATATGAGCGGATCCGCGACGCCGACACCGTGCGCCAGCACTACGGCCGCGCGTCGCTGTTGTGGAAGCCAAGCGACACCTTCGACCTGACGCTCAGCTACATGGCGCAGGCCGACCGCTTCGGCGGCCGCCGCGGCACCAGCCTGGGCAACGACGGCTGGGGCGTGCCCTATGACGACCTCGAGATCGGCTCGGTGCAGCGTGAGCCGGCGGCGCGCCACGTCAATCTGTCGAGCCTGGAAGCCAACGTCGACCTCGGCTTCGCCACACTGACCTCCAGCACCTCGGCGTACAACCACGAAGGCGACATCGCCAGTGAGAACACCGGCTTCTACGCCCAGAACGGCTGGCTCGGCTTCTATTACAACTACCCGCGGCCGCTGGCCTCGGCGAAGCGCGGCTACGGCGAGAAGGCCTTCACCCAGGAGCTGCGCCTGGTCTCGAAGACCGAAGGCCGGTTCGACTACGTGCTCGGCGCGTACTACCAGGACCAGGACCGCTTCGCGACGCAGGTGAGCTACCTGCACGGCTTCAAGCGCTGGTGGGACGCGGCGTACCCGGGCGCCGAGGCCGCGGTGACCGGCGACGTCGACTTCGACTACCGCCAGGACGAGAAATTCCAGGAGACCGCGGTCTATGGCGAACTGACCTGGCACGCCACCGACACCCTGCAGTTCACCGGCGGCTTCCGTCATTTCCGCCACGAGGCGGAGACCGACGTCGCGCAGACCACGAGCAACTGGGCGTCGCTGGTCGACAGCTCGACCTCGCACGGTGAAGAAAGCGACACCCGCACGCTGTTCAAAGGCAACGCTTCGTGGTTCTTCGCCCCCGGCCACCAGCTCTACGCCACCGTTTCGGAGGGCTATCGCCGCGGCGGCACCAACGGCACCCCGACCACCGGCAACTTCGCCGAAGACCCGGCCTGGACCACCTACAAGTCCGACACCGTGCGCAACCACGAGCTGGGCTTCAAGGGGCGCGCCGGGCGGATGACCTACAACGCCAACGTGTTCTACGTCGACTGGAAGGACCCGCAGGTCAACAGCTCGACCACGCTCTGGGGCTTCTTCGCGGTGCAGAACGCCGAGAAGGCCAGCACCCGCGGCGTCGAGCTGGAGCTGGCCGGCGGCATCGGCGAGGGCTTCAACTACAACCTCGGCTACACCTACACCCAGGCCGAACTGGAGGCCGACGCGGTGGCCGCGGACGGCGCCTATCTCTACGGACTCAAGGGCGACTCGCTGCCCGGCGTGTCCGAGCACCGCTTCAACGCCGGCGGCAGCTACGGCCTCGCCGTGGGTCGCGGCCTGCTGACGCTGCGCGGCGACGCGTATTACCAGTCCGAGTCCGAGAACGCGCTCAGCCTGAATCCGAAGTTCCAGCGCACGCTAGACGGCTTCGCGATCTTCAACGCATCGGCGACCTACAGCATCGACAGCTGGGACGTGACGCTGTGGGCGAAGAACCTTGCCAACGAAGAAGGCGTCAGCGGCATCTACACCGAGCAGTACATGGGCACCGCGCCGACGGAGGGCTACTTCGGCAACGGCTCCAAGGCGCTGGTCGCGCTGCCGCGCACCGTGGGCGTGACCATCGGCTACCGTTTCTGACATGCAGGCAGACCCGCCGATCAAAGCGATGACTGCCGCCGCGGCCGAAGCGCTGCGGCGGATCGACGGGCACCACCGTTCCGGCTTCAGCGCGGCCTGCACCGAAGCGATGCACGCGCTGTCGGCCGAGGCCGACGATCAGCCCGACCTGCTGCAGGAATTGGGGTTGCGCTACACCCTGCTCGGCCTGTTCCATGAGGCCGAGCGCTGCTACGCCACCGCGCTGGCGCTGCGCCCCGGCGATCCCGCCTGCCTCTACAACCACGCCACCACCCTGCTGGCGCTGGGCCGGATGGACGAGGCGGAAGCGGCGCTGGACCGGGTGATCGAACAGACGCCGGAGGACGGCGACGCCTGGTACAACCGCTCGACGCTGCGGCGGCAGACGCCGGAGCGCAACCATGTCGCGGCGATCGAAGCTCGGCTTGCGCGCGTGCCCGAGGCCAGTGCAGAGGTCGTGCCGCTGAACTACGCGCTGGCCAGGGAACGCGAGGACCTGGGAGAGCATGCGGCTTCATTTGCGGCGCTCAGGCGCGGCGCCGACGCGCGCAGGCGGCGGCTGCAGTACCGCGTCGAAGACGACCTCGACACCATGCGGCTGATCGCCGACACCTTCGACGCCGGCTTCTTTGCGCAGCAGCACGCCGGACACGACGACGCCAGGCCGCTGTTCGTGGTCGGCCTGCCGCGCAGCGGCACCACCCTGGTCGAACGCACGCTGGCCTCGCACCCGGCGGTGACCAGCCGCGGCGAAAGCGCCGACCTCGCGCAGGCGGTGGTGCGGCTGGCGAGTCCGGCGAGCGGAAAGGCGGAGCTGGTGCGGCGCTCTGCAGGGATGGATTTCGCCGCACTGGGGCGCGCGTATTGCGGCACGCTGCCGCAGTGCGCAGTGCCCAACGACGAAGCACCGAGCGGCGCGGGACTCAATGACGCGGCTCCCCAAGATGCGGCACCCCACGACGGCCGGTCCGCCAGCGGACATGTCCGCATGGTCGACAAGACGCCCGGCAATCTTCTGTATCTCGGCCTGGTGGCGGCGGCGCTGCCACAGGCACGCATCATCCATCTGCGGCGCAACCCGATGGACGCCTGCTACGCCATGTACAAGACGCTGTTTCGCATGGCCTATCCGTTCTCCTACGACCTCGACGACCTTGGCCGCTACTGGCTGGGCTACAGCGAACTGATGGCCCACTGGCGGCGCGTGCTGCCGGCGGACCGTTTCATCGAAGTCGATTACGAAGACCTCGTGGCCGACCACGAGGGCGTGAGCCGTCGCCTGGTCGCCCATGCCGGACTGGATTGGGACAGCGCCTGCCTGGCCTTCGACCGAAACCCGGAGCCGACGCTGACCGCGAGCGCGGCGCAGGTGCGGCAGCCGGTGTATCGCAGCTCGGTCGGGCTGTGGCGCCATCACGAACGCGAACTGGCACCGCTGCGGCGGCGGCTGGAAGAAGCCGGCGTCATGACCGGCGACGACACGATCAGCGGCCGCAGGCTCGACACCCACAGGATCCCCAGCGCATGACCGCCACCACCAACGCCGTCAACGCCGACGCTTCTGCCGCTCCTGCCGCCTCCGCCGCTCCCATCGCGAAGGCCCCGGACCGGCTCTGGCTCTACGCCCTGCTGGCGCTGGTGGCCACCGCCGGCTTCTTCTACGTCAACATCATGTCGGCGATCGTCGATGGCCTGATCACCGGCCTCGGCTTCAGCAACGCACAGGCCGGCACCGTCGGCGCGGCCAACATCTACGGCGCCAGCGTCGGCAGCTTCATCGCCGTGCTGCTGGTGCGCCGCGTGCGCTGGCGGCCGACACTGTTCGCGCTGCTGTCGCTGTTGCTGCTGCTCGACCTCGGTTCGCTGGCGATCCACGCCGCCGGCCCGCTCACCGCGATGCGCGCGCTGCACGGGCTGGTCGGCGGCATGGCGGTCGGCGTGGTCTATTCGGTGATGGCGCGGACGCATTCGCCGGACCGCGCGTTCGGCATGCTGCTGCTGGTGCAGTTCGGCCTCGGCGGGCTGGGGGTGATGTTCCTGCCGACGCTGGTGCCCGAGTTCGGCGCGCGCATCCTGTTCCTGTCGCTGGCGGCGCTGACCGCCTGCGCGCTGGTGGCGATCTTCGCGATTCCGCATCTCGCCGACTCGCGTCCAGCCGCCGACGGCGCCGTCGCGCAGCGGATGTCGACGGCCGCGCGCACCACGGCCGTGCTGGCACTGCTCGCGCTGTTCCTGTTCCAGGCCGGCAACATGGCGCTGTCGGCGTTCATCATCCGCCTCGGCGAGCACTACGAGCTCGGCCGCGGCTTCATCGGCCAGGCCCTGGGCTGGGCGACCTGGGTCGGCGCCGCCGGTGCCGGGCTGGTGATCTTCATGGGCACGCGCTTCGGCCGCCTGCGCCCGATGCTGGTGGCGATGCTGCTCACCCTGGCCGGCACCGCCGGATTCTTCTGGAGCGGCAGCCAGCCGGTGTTCTTCATCGCCAACGTCGGCACCGCGGTCACCTGGTCGTTCGTGGTGCCGTACCTGTTCGGGATGCTGTCGCGGCTGGACCTGTCCGGCAGGCTGGCAACGCTGGGCGGCTTCATGTCCAAGCTCGGCCTCGCCTCCGGCCCGATGGCGGCCGGCCTGCTGCTGCACGATGACGACTACCCCCTGCTGATCGCGGCGGCGATCGCGGCGCTGGCGCTGTCAGGCGTGGCGATGCTGGCCGCCGCAAGGCGCATCGACCGACTGGACCCACGGACACACGCATGAGCATGAGCAAGACTATGAACCAATCGCACACCTCCCTCGCGCTTTCATTGTCCGATCCCGACCTGCTGCGCACGCGCGCCCTGGTTGGCGGCGAGTGGATCGACGCCGACGCCGACGGCAGCTGCGAGGTCACCAACCCCGCGACCGGCGCGGTGCTCGGCACCATCCCGGACATGGGCGCCGGCGAAACCCGCCGCGCCATCGACGCCGCGCACGCCGCCTTCAAGCCTTGGTCGCGCACCACCGCGAAGGAGCGCGCCGACGTCCTCAAGCGCATGCACCGGCTGATGCTCGAGCACCAGGACGACCTGGCGCGGCTGATGACCGCCGAGCAGGGCAAGCCGCTGGCCGAAGCCAAGGGCGAGATCGCGTATGCGGCCGGCTACCTGGAGTGGTTCGCCGAGGAAGCCCGGCGCATGTACGGCGACACCATCCCCGGCCACGCTGCCGACAAACGCATCATGACCCTGCGCCAGCCGGTGGGCGTGGTCGCCGCGATCACGCCCTGGAATTTCCCCTCGGCGATGCTCGGCCGCAAGATCGCGCCGGCGCTGGCCGCCGGCTGCACCGTGGTCTGCAAGCCGGCCACGCAGACGCCGTACTCGGCGCTGGCGCTGGGCGTGCTGGCCGAACGCGCCGGCTTGCCGCCGGGCGTGCTGAACATCGTCACCGGTCGCGACGCCGCGGCGATCGGCGGCGAGATGACCGGCAACCCCAAGGTGCGCAAACTCAGCTTCACCGGCTCCACCGGCGTCGGCAAAAAGCTCATGGCGCAGTGTGCGGACACCATGAAGCGGATCTCGATGGAGCTCGGCGGCAACGCGCCCTTCATCGTGTTCGAGGACGCCGATCTCGATGACGCCGTCGAAGGCGCGATGGCCAGCAAGTTCCGCAACACCGGGCAGACCTGCGTCTGCGCCAATCGCCTGTTCGTGCACGAGGCGGTGTATGACGCGTTCGCCGACAAGCTGGGCGATGCCATCGCGAAGCTGCGCGTCGGCGACGGCCTCGCCGGCGCCACCGACCAGGGTCCGCTGATCGACGCCAAGGCGCTGGAGAAGGTCGAGGAACACGTCGCGGATGCGCTGGCCAAGGGCGCGCGCGTGGCCATGGGCGGCAAGCGCCACGCGCTGGGCGGCACCTTCTACGAGCCGACCATGCTGCTCGACGCCAACACCGACATGCTGCTCGCCCGCGACGAAACCTTCGGCCCGGTGGCACCGCTGTTCCGCTTCAGCAGCGAGGACGAAGTGCTCGCGCTGGCCAACGACACCGAGGTCGGCCTGGCCGGCTACTTCTACACCCGCGAGCTGGCCCGCGCCTTCCGCGTGGCCGAAGCGCTCGAGTGCGGCATCGTCGGCGTCAATACCGGACTGGTGTCGACGGAAGTTGCGCCGTTTGGCGGCATCAAGGAATCCGGCACCGGCCGCGAGGGCTCGAAGTACGGTCTCGCCGACTACACCGAACTCAAGTACGTGTGCATGGGCGGGATCTGATGACGACGCGGTACGCGCGCGCCGGCGCGCTGGCGGCTGCCGTGCTGATGCTGCTGGTCACGGGTACGGTGGCGGCCAGCGTCACGGACCCGGCTACCGCGGATGCAGGCACCCAGGCCAGCGCACGCACGGAACTCGACCGCGACACCCTGATGTCGGGCCGCTACCGCCACAGCGTCGACCTGTCCGCCTATGCGCCGCCGGTAGATGCCTTGCCGCCGACGCATCGCTTCGAAGGCCGCTTGAGACTGTCGGGCCGGCCGGCCACGCGCACCCTCGTCGCACTGGACGGTTTCCTCGGCCCGGGCGATGTCGACGCCGCGCGCACGCTGCCGCAGGACCTGGACATTGCCTTGGTGCAGGACGGCGATGTCCTGATCCCGGCACAACGCGGCCCGATTCCGGGCAGCCATCCCTGGTGGGAGTTCGTAATCGAAGCCGGCCGCGCCTGGGACGAGCCCGGCGATGGCGGCTGGACCCGCGCCGCGATCCCCTTCGCGCTGGTGCAGAAGAACGCCAACTGCACCCACAACGGCGTGCTGATGCTGCTGTTCAAGGATGGCCGCGCGGTCTCGCGGGCGGCGATACAGATCAGCAGCGAGACCTGCCACTACCTGCAGTTCGACATGTGGGGGCTGCTCGATGCCAGCTACGTCCCCGGACCGGTAGCGACGCGCGACGAAGTGATCGCCGCCTACGCGCGCGAAACCGCCGCGCGGCTGCCGGTGCGGCCGATGTCGGCGCTGGCCATCGACCACCCAGGCGTCGACCCCGCGCGCTTCGCCATAGGCGCGCCGCGCGGGCGCAGCGTGCACGGCGTGGTCGCCAACGGCATCCACTACCGCTCCGGCTGCGACACCCGCCACGGCGCGTATCCGTACTGCGACGTGATGGACATCCCTTCGTACTCGGTCGCGAAGTCGGTGGTCGCCGGCATCGCGCTGATGCGGATGGAGCGCCTGCATCCAGGCGTCGCCGAGCTGCCGGTCAGCGGCTTCGCGCGCGCCAGCGGCTGCATGACGGAGAAGTGGGACGGCGTGAACTTCCGCCACCTGCTCGACATGACCACCGGCCAGTACGACTCGCCCGCCTACATGGCCGACGAAGACGATGCCAAGGTGCGCGGCTTCTTCGCCCCCGACACCCATGCGCAGCGTCTGGCCTTCGCCTGCGAGGCCTATCCGCGCCACGACGCGCCCGGCGCGCGCTGGGTCTACCACACCTCCGACACCTACCTGCTGGGCACGGTGCTGCAGGAGGCACTGCGTCGCCTGCCGGGCCGCTCAGACGACGACTTCTTCAACGACGTGCTCTGGGCCGACGTGTTCGCACCGCTGGCACTCAGCCCGACCGCACGTGTCACGCGCCGCAGCCAGGACGACGCGCGCCAGCCGCTGTCCGGCTTTGGCCTGACCCTGCTGTCGGACGACTTTGCCAAGCTGGCGCGCTTCCTCGGCGAGCAGCAGGGCCACATCGACGGCCGCGACGTGCTGGATCGCGCGATGTTCGTCGCCGCGATGCAGCGCGATCCCGAACGGCGCGGACTGCAGGTAGCGACGCTTGAGCGCTACCGCTATCAGCACGGCTTCTGGGCGCGCGACCTGCAGCCCGAACTTGGCTGCGCGCAGCCCACGTGGGTGCCCTTCATGTCCGGCTTCGGCGGCATCACCGTGGCAATGTTTGCCAACGGCGTGGCCTGGTACAACGTCGCCGACGACGGCCTTCTGGCCTCGATCGACTTCGCGGCGCCGGCGGTGGAAGCAGCGAAGCTGGAACCGATCTGCGGCAACTACTCGCAAGCGGGATGATGCGCCCAGGAGTCTCTGAGCAATCCTGACCGGACCTTTCCTCATGCACCCCGGTCGGTCCGTAGCACCTTGGTCGCACGCTCGCTGCCCGCGGCCGGCCGCGCCACCACCCAGGCGAAGCCGACAATGCCCAGCACCACCACCGCCGCACCCACCAGCGCCATGCCCTGCGGCCAGTCCTCGCCCAGCAGCAGCACGCCCAGCAGCACCGCGAACAGCACCTCGGAGGCCTGCATCGCCTCCACCCCTCCCAGCGCCAGCGGCTGGGTGCGCACCATGCCGGTGGCCTGGAAGAACAGCACCATGGCGATCACGCCTGCAAACAGCGCCACCGCCGCGCCCAGCCACAGCTGCGCCACCGTCGGCGCGCCCTGCGTGGTCCAGGCATACGCCGCCAGCAGCCACCACAGCGGCTGGCTGGCCAGCGTCATGCCGAACACGCGCTGGGTGGCGTTGAGCGTTTCACCGGTGGTCTCCAAGTGCAGCAGCAACATGCGGTTGCCGAGCGGGAACGCGAACGCGGCCCCCAGGAGGCAGGCGAGTGCGATCCAGCCGGCGCGGTCCAGCGCGCCGCTTGCATGGCCGAACTGCATCAGCAGCACACCGGCGAAGATCACCGCCGCCACGCCCAGGCCGGCGCGCGGGATCCGCCGCCGCGCGTCGCGGTACAGGAAGGGCGCGCACAGCATCCCCGCGATCACGGTGAACTGGAACGTGCCGGCGACCAGCCACGACGGCCCGCTGGCCGCGGCGTAACTCAACCCCAGATAGAACACGCCGAAGCCGATCAGCGAGCAGCGCAGCCACGCCCACGGATGCGCGGTGATCGCGCGCAGCACCGGCTTTGCGCCGCCCTGGAAGGGCATCAGCAGCAGCATCAGCGGCAGGGTGATCAGGTAGCGCAGCGAGGCGATCCACGCCCAGTGCATGGCCTGGTCCGCGGCAGCGCGATTGATCACATAGGTCAGGGTGAAGAACAGCGACGCGCACAGCGCGATGCCGATGGCGGCCAGCGCGCGGCCCGGGGCAGGGACAGGGGCGTCAGTGGACACGGTTTTCGACGGACGTCAGCGCGATCAGGCCGCGCGGGCGTCGACGTGGTCGCGGACGCGGGCAAGCGCGGCCACCAGCGCGTCCACCTGGTCTTCGCCGTGCGCGGCGCACAGGGTCACGCGCAGGCGTGCGCGGCCCTCGGGCACGGTCGGCGGACGGATCGCGGCCACCCGGAAGCCCTCGGCCTCCAGGCCTGCGGCCATGTCCAGCGCGCGCGCGTTGTCGCCGCAAGGCACCGGCTGGATCGGCGTCTCCGAATGCGGCAGCTCGAAGCCCAGCGCCTGCATGCCCTCGCGGAAGCGCTGCACCAGCGCGACCAGCTTCTCGCGCCGCCAGTGCTCGCGGCGCGCGAGCTTCACCGCCGCCAGTGCCGCGGCGGCCTGCGGCGGCGGCAGCGCGGTCGTATAGAGATAGGGACGCGCAGTGCCGGCAAGGTGGTCGATGAGATCAACGTCGCCGGCCACCACCGCACCGTAGCTGCCCAAGGCCTTGCCCAGGGTGACCAGCTGCAGGGGCACGTCGGCCACGCCCAGGCGCGCGTCGGCCACGCTGCCGCGGCCGCCGGGACCGAGCACGCCAATGCCGTGGGCATCGTCGACGTACAGCAGCGCCGACTGCATGCGCGCGGCCAAGGCCAGCTGGCGCAGCGGGGCAACGTCGCCGTCCATGCTGAAGACGCCGTCGGTGGCCAGCATCGCGGCGCCTTCGGGCACCGAGCGCAGCTGGCGCAGCGCGCCCTCGGCGTCGGCGTGCGGATAGCGGCGCAGGCGGCAGCCGGCCAGGCGCGCGCCGTCGATCAGGCTGGCGTGGTTGAGGCGGTCCTGGACGCTGGTGTCGCCGTCGCCAAGCAGCGCCTGCTGCACGGCAAGGTTGGCCATGTAGCCACTGCCGAACACCAGCGCGCGTGGCACTTCGAGCCAGTCCGCGACCTCGCGCTCAAGCGCGTCGTGGGCGACATGGTGGCCGCTGACCAGGTGCGAGCCGGTGCCGCCGACGCCGTCGCGGGCGGCACCGCTCTGCATCGCATCGACCACCTGGAACTGCTGCGACAGGCCGAGGTAGTCGTTGCCGCAGAAATTCAGCAGCCAGCGGCCGTCGATCTCCATGCGCACGCCGTCGCGGCGGCCGACCACGCGACGGCTGCGCACCAGGTCGTGGGCCAGCGCCTCGGCGCGCTGTGCCTGGGCGCGGCGGCGGAGATCGGGGCGCTTGGCGGCCATGGCGCGCCCCTAGGCCACGCAGGTCCGCGGCTGCGGGTCGACGATGTCGGCGTGCACGGTGCCGCCGTGGTCGTGGCCTTCGGCATCGACGGTGATCGCCATCGCGCGCAGGCCCAGGCGGTCGAACAGCGCCTGGTCGTGGGCGACGTCGGGGTTGCCGGTGGTCAGCAGCTTCTCGCCGTGGAAGATCGAGTTGGCGCCGGCGCTGAAGCACAGCGCCTGCAGCTCGTCGGACATCTGCTCGCGGCCGGCCGACAGCCGCACCATCGACTTCGGCATCAGCAGGCGGGCGACCGCGATCGTGCGCACGAACTCGAAGGGATCGAGCTC
This sequence comes from Luteimonas sp. A537, assembly GCF_054052065.1. NCBI lineage: Bacteria > Pseudomonadati > Pseudomonadota > Gammaproteobacteria > Lysobacterales > Lysobacteraceae > Luteimonas > Luteimonas renzhihongae. Next base: position 87,098 of record NZ_JBSVRH010000003.1, on the reverse strand, counting down.
GGCGGTGCCGTGCAGCGGCGTGCCTTCCACCTGCACCAGGCGGTTGATCGGCACCGAGTCCGGGTGCGCCGGCATGGTCGCCAGGGTCTGCAGGAAACCGGCGCGCTGGCGGCGGGTCTCGCCCATGCCGACGATGCCGCCGCAGCAGGTCTTGAGCCCGGCGTCGCGCACGTGTTCCAGGGTGTCGAACCGGTCCTGCAGGTCGCGGGTGCGGATGATCGCGCCGTAGTTCTCGGGATCGGTGTCGATGTTGTGGTTGTAGTAGTCGAGGCCGGCGTCCTTCAGCGCCTGCGCCTGGCTGCCGGTGAGCATGCCGAGCGTGGCGCAGGTCTCGAGCCCCAGCGACTTCACGCCGGCGATCATGGCGGCGACCTTCGGGATGTCGCGGTCCTTGGGCGAGCGCCAGGCGGCGCCCATGCAGAAACGCGAGGCGCCGGCGGCCTTGGCCTGGCGGGCCTTCTCCAGCACCGCGTCGGTCTCCATCAGCTTCTGCGCGTCGACGCCGGTGTCGTAGCGCTGGGCCTGCGGGCAGTAGGCGCAGTCCTCGGGGCAGCCGCCGGTCTTCACCGACAGCAGGGTGCTGACCTGGACCTCGGCCGGGTCGAAGGCCTGGCGGTGGACGCTGGCGGCGCGGAACAGCAGTTCGGGCAGCGGCAGGTCAAGCAGCGCCTCCACCTCGGTGCGGGTCCAGTCGTGGCGCGGGGCGGCGGCGTCACCGGCGCGGAATTCACTGACGGCGGGCATGGCGTGTTCCTGAAGGCGCTTGCGGAGCTGACCGGGCAGTCTGGAAAGCATGCCTGCACCTGTCAACCTCGCGCAGGCCATCGCGGTTGACGGCTGGTTCGGCCGACTCGGCCGCTGCCTGTGGGCGCCACGCTGCCTGGTCTGCGGGGAACCGGCCCGCGGCCGCCTCGACCTGTGCCCCGACTGCGAAGCCGGCCTGCCGTGGATGCCGCCCTGTTGCCTGTCCTGCGCAATGCCGCTGTCTACGCCAGCCCCCCTCGCAGGAGCAGCTACAGCTGCGACCCCGATCCCGATCCCGATCCCGCCACAGCCTGCCCGGACCCCTCAACCCCGCCTCTGCAGCGCCTGCCAGCACGACCCGCCGCCGCTCTCCGAAGTCCACGCCGCCTTCCTCTACGGATTCCCGCTGGACCGCCTGCTGCCGCGCCTGAAGTTCCATCGCGACCTTGCCGCCGGCCGCCTGCTGGCCCAGGCGATGGCCGCCTCTTTCGCCGGCCTCGCGCGGCCCGATGTCCTGGTGCCCGTACCGCTGCACCGTGCCCGCCTGCGCCAGCGCGGCTACAACCAGGCGCTTGAGCTCGCGCGCCCGCTGGGCCGGGCGCTGGCGCTGCCGGTGCACGCGGGGCTGCTGCTGCGCGTCCGCAACACCTCGGCGCAGTCGCGCCTGGACGCCGACGCCCGCATCGGCAACCTGCGCGACGCCTTCGTCGTGGCCGGGCACGGCGCGCCAGCGCACGTCGCCCTGGTCGATGACGTCATGACCACCGGCGCCACCCTGCACGCCGCCGCCGACGCCCTGTTCGATGCCGGCGTGGAGCGCGTGGATGCATGGATCTGCGCCCGCGCGCCTTAGGTTCGCTGCGCCGCGGCGCAGCGGGAGCCTCCGCGACGGGCGCTCCTACGAACTCCGCGGAACCGTCACCGGCTCCGTGAGGGCCTGCGGGCCGGAGGTCGGCACGGTGTGCAGCTCGCTGGGCTGGCGCTCGATCATCCGCCGCACCCGCGGCCCCTCGGGCCCGCGGTGCAGCGCGCGCAGCTGCGCCGGGACGGTCGCGTCGTCGTGGGTCAGGCGGCTGTTGTGGCGGACGTACTCGAGCCAGGTCGGGGTCGCGTAGCGTTCGATCCAGACCTGCGGATCGGCGAGGTCGCGCAGCACGCGCCAGTTGCGGGCGCCGTCGCGGCGGCGGATGCGACGCCGCTCCGCCATCGCGTGCAGGAACTCCGGCACGTCCTCTTCGTTGATCAGGTATTCGATCGTGATCACCACCGGCCCGGTGCGCGGCTGCACCGGTACCGCGGTGGCGGGCTCCTTCCAGCGGCTGAGCGGGTCGAGGTTGAGTTCGGTCAGCCTGGCCAGCGGACGCCAGAAGCCGAGCAGCGCGCAGGCGACCATCACCAGCGCCGCCCCGGCCAGGGCAATGCGCACGTCGCCATGCTCGGCGAGGAAGCCCCACAGCCAGCTGCCCAGCGCCATGCCGCCGAAGGCCGCCATCTGGTACAGCGACAGCGCGCGCGCCACGACCCAGCGCGGCGTGGATAGCTGCACCGTCACGTTGAACGTCGACAGCGCCAGCACCCATGACGCGCCGCCCAGCAGCAGCGCCGCCATCGTCAGCGGCAGCCAGGTGCTCATGGCCGCGCCCGCCGCCGCGATCGCGAATGCGAAGCAGGCCCAGCGCACCAGGCCCTCGTTCGACAGCGCGCCGCGCAGGCGCGTGCTGCCCATCGCGCCGCCGATCGCGCCCAGGCCGAACGCGCCCAGCAGCAGGCCGTAGGTCAGCGGGCCGCCGACGACCAGGTCCTTGGCAACCAGCGGCATCAGCGCCATCACCGCGCTCGCGCCCAGGCCGAAGACGAAGGCGCGCCCCAGCACCGTGCGGATCACCGGGGACATCATCACGTAGCGCACGCCCGCGGCCATCGCGCTGCCGAGCGCTTCACGCGGCAGCAGCCGCGGCTTCGGCTCCGGCCGCCAGCGAGCCAGCACCACGACCAGCGCGACATAGCTCACCGCGTTGATCGCGAACGCCGCGGCGGCCCCGGCGGCGGCGACGATGGCGCCGCCGACCGCCGGGCCGACGCTGCGCGCGATGTTGAAGCCCATGCTGTTGATGGCCACCGCGCCCGCCAGCTCCGCGCGCGGCACCATGTCGCCCACCGAGGCCTGCCAGGCCGGCGCGTTGAAGGCCGCGCCGCAGCCGATCAGGAAGGTGAAGAGCAGCAGCAGCCACGGCGTGACCAGCCCCGCCCAGGTGCACAGCGCCAGCGCCACCGACACCAGCAGCATGAACAGCTGCGCGCCCAGCATCATCCTGCGGCGGTCGAAGTTGTCGGCCATCGCGCCGGCCACCAGCGAGAACAGCATCACCGGCAGCGCGACCGAGGCCTGCACCAGGGCGACCATGTCGGCCGACTTCGCGATCGAGATCATCAGCCATGACGCACCGACCGACTGGATCATGCCGCCGAAGTTCGAGGACGCGCTCGCGAACCAGACCTGGCGGAAGATCGGATAGCGCATCGCCGACAGCGCCGAGGGGCGCTGCACGGGATTCGGCGGGATGTCGGGTGTCTGCGCCATCAGGAGCCGGGCCGGGGGGAGCAGCGGCCATTGGGCCAGAGTCGATGCCTCCGCCACGTCATGGCCGGTCCGGTCCGCCCGCCGATCAGGACCCGTGACGCCACCACGATCACCGCGGCCCACGCAGCGCGAAGTCGGCTGCGATGCCGGCGAACACCACCATCCCGACCCAGTGGTTGTGCAGGAAGGCCCGGAAGCACGGCCCGCGCTCGCGGTTGCGGCAGATCCGGAACTGCCACGCCACCAGCACCAGCGCCACCCCGAGACCGGCCCAGTACCAGGCGCCCATTCCCGCCTGGCGGCCGACCAGCGCCAGCCCGAGGAAGGTCAGCGCATACAGCACGCCCTGCGCCACCAGGTCCATGTCGCCGAACAGCACCGCGGTCGACTTCGAGCCCACCTTGATGTCGTCGTCGCGATCGACCATCGCGTACCAGGTGTCGTAGGCCGTCGACCACAGGATGTTGGCCGCGTACAGCACCCAGGCCACCGCCGGCACCTCGCCCTGCACCGCGGCGAAGGCCATCGGGATGCCCCAGCCAAAGGCCATGCCCAGGTAGACCTGCGGCAGGTGCGTGTAGCGCTTGAGGTAGGGATAGGTCGCGGCCAGGAACACGCCGACGACGCTCATCAGGATGGTGAGCCGGTTGAGCGTGAGCACCAGGGCAAATGCCGCCAGCATCAGCACCGCGAACAGCGCCAGCGCCTCGCGGCCGCGGACGGCGCCGGTGGCCAGCGGGCGCTCGCGGGTGCGCTCGACGTGCGGATCCAGCCAGCGGTCGGCGTAATCGTTGATGACGCAGCCGGCGCCGCGCGTCAGCCACACCCCGGCGCTGAAGACGAACAGGATCCACGGCGGCGGCACGCCTTCGGCCGCGATCCACAGGCCCCACCAGGTCGGCCAGAGCAGCAGCAGCCAGCCGATCGGCCGGTCCGCGCGCATCAGCGTCCAGTACAGGCCCAGGCGCTCGCGCCAGGTGGGCGCGGCGGGCGCGCGCGCCTCGAAACGTTCGTAGGACATGGCGGATATGGTACTGCCGGGGCGCTGCCGCGGCGGCCTGGCGCAGCAGCGCGGCAGCGCATCGCCACGACCGTGCCCGCGCCCCTCGCTTCAATCCGCCAGATAGTGGAAAATGACGGTCTGCGCGCCTGTAGCTCAGCCGGATAGAGTAGTGGCTTCCGAAGCCATTGGTCGGGGGTTCGAATCCCTCCAGGCGCGCCATTCCTCCTCCCCTGCGCTAAGGTTTCGCTTGGACGCAGGCGACCCGGGCACCCGGGCTCGCGTCACAGGGGGACGCATGCAAGGACGATGGTGGCTGCCCAAGGCGGCCGTACTGCTTCTGGGATGCCTGCTGGCATTTCCCACCGATGCCGCCGGCAAACGAGTGGCGCTGGTAATCGGAATTTCGGACTACCAGGGGGCGGACCGGCTGGATGCGGCCGTGTCCGATGCCCGCCTGGTCAGCGGCCAGCTGCGCGCGATCGGCTTCCAGGTAACGGAGTCGACCAACGGCAGCTACCGCAGCCTGGGCGAGGACCTGGCCGACTTCACCGCGGATGCGGCGGGCGCGGACATCGCGCTGTTCTATTACGCCGGCCACGGCTTCGAGGTGGGCGGCGAAAACTTCCTGATGCCGGTGGACATCGGCCAGTCGATGGCCACGGTTGATCGCGCCACGGTGCGCATGCGCGGGCTTCCCCTGTCGACGGTACTGCGGGACATCAACGCCGCCGGACCCCGGTCGCTGGTGGCCGTGATCGATGCCTGCCGCGACGCGCCTGCGCGCGGAGGACAATCACGCGGCATGGGCGTTCCAGAGTTGGGCGACGGAGCGTTCCTGGCCTATTCCACCCGCCCGGGCGAGCGTGCGATCGACTCCGCGGCGAGCCTGGGCCACCAGAAGCGCAACAGCCCGTTCGCACTGTACTTCGCCGAAAACCTGGCGCAGCCCGGGCTGACGCTGCTCGAGCTGATGCAGGCGACGCAGTCGCAGGTGAATTCGTTCACCCAGGGACGCCAGCGTCCGTGGTTTGCCAGTGAGCTCAACGGCCCCCTGGTCCTGCACGCTCCGAAGCCGGCCGCTGCGGCGGACTCTCCGTTCGCCAGTACAGCAGGCGCCTGGGCGGGCCCGAATGCGATGTGTCCGCCTGAGCGCACCGAGGCCTCGCGTCTGTGGAACACCGAGATGCGTGCGGTCGAGGCGGGCCTTCAGGGCCTGACCACCGAAGGCCTTGCCCTGCTGCGGCGCGACGCCGATGCGGGGGAGCTGCGGGCATTGGCCACCCTTGGCCTGGCGCTTGACCGCGGGACGGGCGTGACCCGCAACCGCACGCAGGCCCGGCGCCATTGGCAGCAGGCTGCGGAGGCCGGCTATGTGATTGCACAAACCCTGCTGGGCGAGGCCCTGCACGAGGATGCGACCGACGCCCGGGCCGCACGCGAAGCGCGCAAATGGCTGGAACGCGCCAGCCAGGCCGGCTTCGCCCGGGCCACGCTGGACCTGGCCGGCCTGCAGGACAACAACCAGGACATGGCCAGCGCGCTGATGCTGGCCTTCTGCCAGGGCACCCAGGGGTTCAACACGCCATGACGCATGCAACGCGCATCGGGATGAAGCGCTGGTGGCCGTGGCTGCTGGTCCTGCTGGTGGCGGCAACGGTCGCCGTCGCCACCTGGTGGCTGTTCCTGCGCCCGGGCATCATCTACCGCGGCCCGCCGATCCCGGTCGGTGCCGGCACCGTCCCTGAGCGCGAGCTGGTGCTCATGGAGAGCACTCCCGGCGAGGACCAGCTCGACTTCCTCAGGCGCGTGGGCCGGTTGCTTGCCGACCACTCCGAACGCACCAGCCACGAGGCCTGCGGCCTGGTCTGCCAGAACCGGGATTCCAGCCGGTTCGCAGTGCAGGTGGTGACCAACGACGCCCACATCATGTGCGCGATGTGGACCACCTGCCCGGAGGGCTACATGCACGCCGGCGCGAACATCCATTCGCATTGCCCTGCCAAGCGCGTTTTGCGGGCCAACGCGGCGGACATGGCGATGAGCGGCAACCGGTACAAGCTGGGCGACCGGCTCAAGCCCTGCGTCGACGACCGCTTCTCGGCGATGGACTTCGACGCCGGCCCCGGCTACCTCGCGACGCCCCGGCGGCTGCTGTCCCAGAAGGGCAGGAAGCAGTTGGCCGACCTTGGCCCGCTGCCGCCGGTCGCCACACCCGACCGGGCCGTTGCCATCGCGGAGGAGGCGGCGCCGTAAGCTCCGCCGCCGCGCGCTGCGGAACCTCGGACCAGGTCGTCCCCGCTCCGCTTCGCACGACGCATCAGGCGCGCGATCGTGCTCAGTCCGACCGGCAGGACCCGTGCAATCTCGCGATAGGTCTTCCGCTCACGGCGTAGCGCCAGCACCTGATCGACCACCGGCGGTGGCAGGCCTTGTTCGCTGCCCGCCCACCGCAGACGTTCGCAGGCCGCCGGTCGCAAGCACCTCCTCCACCTGCCGCAACCGATCCCCGGGCGGGCCGCGAAGGCGCTCGAAGGCGATGCCGCGGCTGGCGAGCTCACGGCCGTACCAGGCCTGCTGCCCGGCCTGGAATTCCGGATCGCGGCGGGTCCCGTCCTGCACGAAGCCGAAGTCGGGTTCGCACAGCAACACCTGCGCATAGGGCCTGCCGGCCAGCCTGGCCAGCTCCGGATCGGCGCGCCCGAACATCGCCTGCGAATACAGCAGCGTGGTCAACGGCGAGGTGTCGCACACCAGGTAGCGGGCGACGCCGGCGGCCGCCGCGTCCTCGCGTTCGACCTGCGCCCGGGCGATCAGCAGCATGTCGGCGTACTCCAGGCGCCCGCCCCGCGCCTCCCACAGCTCGCGCCCGTACTCGGGCACCCATGTGGTTCCGAGCCGTGCCGCCAGCGCCCGCGCCAGCGTGGTCTTGCCGGTGGACTCGCCGCCGAGCAGGACGATGCGCTCGACGAAGTCGGCATGGACCCGCGGGTCGAGCAGGTGCCGGTGGGCGTGGACATCCGCACGCACGCGGGTGCCGGAGACGGGAACGCGCACGCGGGCACGGTCGACCTCGACGTGGGCCACGGGCGCGCCCTGCAGCCCCCCCAGCGCACGGGCGAAGCCCGGGCCGTAGGCCTCGCTGGTGAACACCGCATCCACGCGCAGGCCAAGCATCTCGCGCAGCACCGAGGCCACGAAGCGGCGATGCGTCTCGTCGCCGGCGGCGTTGTCGGGCAGCGCCAGCCGCGCAGCGCCCCGGTCCGCGCACCAGCGCGCCAGGCGGGCGTCGTCGAGCACCAGCACGCTGGCCTGCGGATACAGCTGCCGCAGCCAGCGCTCACGCCGCGCCGGCCCGCAGCCGGGGAACTCCGGGCGGGTGTAACTCAGGATGACCAGCCGTTCGCAGGCCGCTGCCGCCTGGTCCAGCAGCAGCTGGTGGCCGCGATGCAGGGGTGCGAACTTGCCGACCACCAGGCCGGTGCCCCAGGCCTTCATGCCTGCGCGGCCTGGCGCCGCCAACGCCACCAGCCGAACCAGGCGTTGATCCAGAACCCGGCGTAGAGCAGGGCCGTCAGCTGCAGACCACGCGAGACGTACAGCGGCACCGCGATGCTGTTCACCAGCAGCCAGAAGGGCCAGGTTTCCACCCGCCGCTGCATCAGCAGCAGCTGGGCGAGGACGCTGAACATCAGCACCGCCGAGTCGGCGAACGGCGCGTGGCCATCGGTGAAGCGATGCAGCAGCAGGCCATAGCCCAGGGTCGCGGCCGCCGCGCCCAGGGCGGCGATGCCGATCCCGGCCAGCGGCGCCCGGCGGACCGGCAGCTGCCGCCCGGCCGCGCCCCGTGCCCAGTGCCACCAGCCGTAGAGGCTGGTGGCGATGAAGAACACCTGCAGCACCACTTCCGCATACAGGCGCGCGTCGCGGAACAGCATGGCGAACAATCCGCAGCCGATGATCCCGGTCCACCAGGTATGCAGGCTGTTGCGCGCCGCCAGCAGGATGGACACCGCGATGGCGGCATTGGCGGCGATCTCGAGCGCGCTCATGCCGGGGTGTCCGGGACGTCGCTGGAGTACTGCAGCACCTTGTCGCCGGCGGCAAGCGGTGCCACGGCCACCGGCAGTTCGCCCAGCAGCGCCTGCAGCCGCGCGGCCACGGCGTCGCCCCAGTGCAGCTCGCCGTCGGCCAGCCCGATGTGTATGGCGCAGTCGGCGGCCTGGTGGCAGGTAAAGCGCGACAGCGGCACGTCGGCCAGGGCGTGGGTGACATCGACGTTGTTGACCCGGGCACCGGCGGCGGTGCGGAAACGCACCGGCCGCCGTCCCTCCAGGCCGGTGATCACCACGCCTTCGGGCGTCCGCAGCAGCGCGCCGTGGTCGCCGGTGCGGTAGCGCAGCAGCGGCAGGCAGAAGTTGAAGCCGCCGCTGAGCGTGATCTCGCCGCGGTCGCCCGCCGCGACCGGCCGCCCCGCATCGTCCAGCACCTCCACGTACAGCCGCGGCTGCAGCAGCAGGTGTCCGCCCAGCCCGGCCACGAAGCAGGCGACCGGGCCAGCCTCGTTCATCGAATAGATGTCGAGCACCGGGCAGCCGAAGCGGGCTTCGAGCCTTTCGCGCAGCGCCGGCGACAGCGCCATCGACACCGACATCAGCGCGCGCGGCCGGTGCCCGAAGTCGAGGCCGAGCAGCTCGGCGAAGGAGATCGGATCACCGGCGATGACTTCCGGCGCCATCGCATCCAGGTAGCGGCCGCGGTCATCGGGGTGGCGCCAGTCGCCGGGATGCAGGTTGATTTTAGCCAGCCCCGATTCGCCCATGGCCGGCGTGACCGAGACATAGGTGAAGCAGCGGCGCTGGTGGCCCAGCAGCACCACACCCACCTGGCCCGCGCCATGCCGGAGCTCGACCCCGGCGCGCCGCAGCGCGCGCTTGTGGAAGGCCAGGTAGCGCCCGGCGACCACGGGATGGGAGGCGATCAGCAGCGGATGGCCGGTGGTACCGCTGGTGCGGAACTGGATCAGCCGGTCCAGGGCCACGTCATCGGGCACGAAGCGCGCGATATCGCCGGCGAGGTCGCCGCGGTCCACGGTCGGGATGTCCTCGAACCGCGGCCGCCGCGGCTGCGCCCGATAGTGCGGGACCCGGGCGAACACCCCGGCCACGAAGGCGTCCAGCCACGCCGGCGCGGCGGCGCCGATCGCCTCCGGGCCGGCGGCCAGCACCCCGGCCTCGAATTCGCGCAGCGCCTCGACCTCGTGCGCCAGCAGGCGGTTGCCACTGCGGTTGCGGAAGCGCGGCGCGCTGGGATGCTCGACCATCCTGCGCAGCATCGCGCGCCCGCCATCGGTGAGCGTCGGATAGCGCTCCTGGTCGGTGGCGGCGCTCATTCGCGCGACCACTTGTCGGCCGACTCTTCGGCGGCCTTGCGCGCCAGCGCCTCGCGGATCGCGCGCGCGCGCTTTTCGGCCGCGCGGCTGGCCTGCAGCAGGCGCCGGCGCTCGACGCTGCTGACGCTGGCAAGGCGGTCCTGCGCCTGCGCCGGGGTCTCGCCCTGCGGACGCATCTCCAGGCGGTCGAGCAGCACGCGGACGAACTCCTCGCGGCGGTCGGGCTGCTCCACGTAGCGGACAGCCGTGGCTTCGCCGGCCAGTTCAGCGACCGCATCGGCCAGCACCGGCAGCAGTCGGGCCGCGGGGATCCGCAGCGCCACCAGGGCCTCGTCGGCAAGCCACCACGTGGCGACCGCCACCAGCGAGAGGGCGCCCGCGTCGGCATCGGCATCGGCCCGGAAAGGCGCCAGTCCGGCCAGCGTCACCCGGTCGCCGTGCAGCGCGACGAGATCGGTAACCAGGGCGGCGACAGCGACCTGGCCGCTGCGGCCGATGTGCGGCGGATCGAGGAATTCGCGCGGCGTGTCGATCAGGCGCCGCGTCAGCCGTTCGAGCGGAGGACCGGGATTCAAGCTCATGCGTACGGCTTCGCGGAAACACGCGTGGAGGACGCCGCATAGTGCCGCCGCGCGAAGGCGCGGGCGAATTCCAGCAGGTCTTCCATGTCGCGGATGGAATGGATCGCCCAGCCAGCCTGGCGCGCACGCAGCAGGTCGGTCATCCAGTGCCAGGCGGCCTCCGGATCGGGGCCTGCGGGCAGCGGCGCGGGCAGGTTCAGGGCCATGGTGCCGCCGCCGCGCGCGGCGGCCAGCGCGCGGGCGGAAACGTCCCAGCCGCTGTTGCCGCGCTCGTCGTCGTCGAACAGGGTGGTGATGCCGTCATCGGACAGGTGCAGGATGTGCACCGCGCGATCGGTCGGCGCGCGCGAGGCGTAGGTCTCGCGCAGGCGATGGATGGGGAAGGCGGTGGCGCCGCCGAAGAAGCCGGTGAGCACGCGCAGGATCGCCTCCTCCGAGCGCACGAAGCCATCGGTGTGCAGCACCTGCTGCTTTCCGCTCCACAGCGTGGCCTGCACGCGCGAACCGCTGCGCAACGCCGAGAGGCTGACGATGGCACCGGCCAGGGCGAGGTAGGAGACCTGCCACCGGGGATCGGGCATCGAGCCGGAGCTGTCCACGTACAGGTCGAGGTCCACCGGCAGGGTCTCGGGCTGGTGACCGGGGGCGGCGCCGAGGCTGCGCCGGACCGTCGTCAGTCCGGGCACCGGGGTGGGCGACTGCATCAGCGTCTGCATCCAGTCCAGCTCGTCGAGCGGGTCGCCGACCTGCCAGGGCTCGACGCCCTCGAAATGCAGCTCCTCCGCCTCCGGCTGGCGCAGTGCCGGGAACGGCACCAGGTGCGGCAGCGCCTGCTCGCGGTAGTAGCGCACGGCCATGGCGTGGTCGTCGAGCTCGATGCCGCTGGCGCGGAGGATTTCCCCGTATTCGAACGGCTCCCGGGCCTGGCCAGGCTGCCGCTGCGGCACCGTGCCCACCGCGTCCACCGCGGCCGGCGTCGCGTCGGTGGCCGTGCTTCCGGCTTCGTCGTCGCCCGCGGCACCGCGGGCCTCATCACCCGTCACCCGCGGGTCGAAGGCGGGATGCAGCGCACCCGCCGCCTCGCCGGCCTCGATCTCGCCGGCCCCCACCGGCTCGCCGCCGGCCGCGGCATGCCGGGTATCCATCAGCGCCTGCAGCCGCCGGTCCTGCCCGCCGTCGACGAGCCAGGGCAGCAGCAGTGCGGCAAAGGCTCCGGCGCCGTCGAGCCAGTCGCCGGCATAGGCGCGCACCAGGCGCGCGCCCAGCCAGGCGTTGCCACGCAGCACCGCATCGTCGGTGTTTCCGCCCAGCGCGCCCGCCGGCAGGCTCCAGAGCTGTTCGTAGATGCCCATGTACAGCCCCCACACGCCGTCCGCGGGGCTGGCCGGCGCCGCAGCCGCGATCGCCCGGTAGATGTCGGCGATGCGCAGTCCGGCCTGCCGCGCGAGGCGGTCGTTGATCAGCAGGTCGGTGTAGAGGTTGGCCACCATCGGCGCGTGCCGTTCCAGCGTCGGCAGCGCGGCGCGCAGGCGGGCCAGCAGGCGCACGTGGTCGGTCACGGTGGCGGGCGCAAGCACGTGGTGGCCGATCTCGTGCGCCAGCACCTCCACGGCGTAGTCGCCCAGGCCCAGGCGGCGCACCTGCTCGAGGTCGACGACCACGCGCTGGTCGGCCAGCCGGATCATGGCGAAGCTGCCGCTGAGGCCTTCCTCCGCGGCTTCCAGGGTGGAGGCGCACAGGCGCGGATCGCGCAGGCGGGTGTAGCGGCTCCAGGCCTCGAGCGCCCGAGGCCAGGCGGCTTGCCAGCGCGCGAGCAGGGCGTCGTCGGCGGGCGCGCTCATGCCGGCCGCGGCCCCACGAGGACGCGGTGCGACCACGGCGAGACCACCACGATGCTCTGCCCCTGCACCAGGCCCAGGAGGTCTTCCTCCGGCACGCCCAGCGCGGTCACGAATTCGCGGCCCGGGCGGCCCCGCAGCGGCTCCGGCACGAGCTGCGCGGCGTCGAAGCGCGCGTCCGCCGCCGGCGCCAGCGCCGCGCCGAAGCCATCGGCCTCCACCGCATGGGTGCGATCAGCGGCACGGACGACGAAGCCCGCCGCATCGGCACGGACCAGCGGTGGCTCGGCGAACGGGCCGCCGAAGCCGGCGAAGCCGCCCAGCACGCGCGGACGGGCCTGCACCGCACCGGGCACGTACCAGCGATCGGCGCGCATGCGCTGCAGCTCGGTTTCCACCGGCGCGTGCCCGGCAAGCCCGAGGCAGGCCGAGGCCAGGTCCGCCGGCAGCCGTCCGGCCGCATCCAGCGCCGCGTCGCGCAGCTGGACCAGGCCCGAGCGCCAGGCGCAGACCGCCCCGGCCAGGCGCATCTGCTCGACGTCCGCGCAGCGGGGCGCCGCCCGGGCCAGGTCGCCGATCCACTGTTCCATGCGCACCCCGGGTGCGGCAGCCAGCTGGACCGCGGCATTGCCCAACGCAGCGAGCACCTCGCGCGGCGCGGTGGCCGCCAGGCGGGCGAAGGCCGGCACCAGCAGCTCCCAGCTGCGCCGCAGCCCGGGCTCGCGCGTACCCGGGCCCAGCAGCCCCTGCCCGACCAGCTCGATGCCGATGTCGTAGCCGGCCTGCACCGCCTCGCCCACGCGGTCCGGATCGGCGGCGGCCACGGCCACGGCCAGCACGTCGAGTTCGTGGCCGATGAATCCGCGCAGCGCATCGAGGTCGAAGCCGGGCTGGCGCTGGCGTGCTTCGACCACCCGCTGGTTGAACCAGGGCCGCCTCTCGGCGAGCGTCCGTGCCAGCACCGGCGACAGCATCTCAGCGCGCCTGCAGCCAGGCGAGGTAGTTGGTGTAGCGCTGGTGCAGGTACTTCAGCTTCAGCAGGTCGTCGTAGAGGTGCCCGTAGAGCTTGCGTCCCTTCACCCGCTCGGCGATCACGCGCTCTATGCGTCCGATGCGCGCCCGCGCCTCGCGTTCGCCGACGCCGTCCAGGCCGTGCGCGAACTCCGCCGACAGCACCCCCACCGGGTCGTCGCGGTCCAGGTCCAGGCGGTCGTATTCGGCGCAGCCGTCGTCAAACAGGCGGCGCAGCCAGCTCAGGCGGTCGGTGCGGTAGGGCGCGTTCTCGGGCCGCGCGAAGAACGGCGCGTCGAGGTCGGGCTGCAGCTTGTCGTTGAGGACGAAGGGCAGCACCTGGCGCACGTCCTCGAGTTCGACCACGGCATTGCCGCGGAAGTAGGCCATCGCCTTGGCATAGACCAGCAGCGTCATCAGGTTGCGGACCGAGAGGCCGTTGCGGGTCTGGCAGCCCGGGTCTTTGTTGCGGTCGCGGCCGGTGTCGGCGGCGGTGGCCTGCGCCCAGTCGGCGCCGGCCAGGCGCACGGTGTCCTTGGTCAGGTATTCGAACTGCGCGCCGGCGGTTTCCATCAGCTCGAACTGGCTGCTGAAGAATTCGATCCGCCGCCGCACCTCCTGTGGCACCTCCACCGCGCGGATGGCCTCGACCATGCGGTCGCCCTCCTCCTGCGTGAACACGATCTCCGGCGGCACCACGTCCTCGGGCCGGATGTCCTCTTCGATGCGCAGCAGCATCTCGTCCAGGAAGCGCGGGTTGAACGCCAGCGCCTGCACGATCACGTCGATGCGGTCGCGCAGCGCCTCGATCACCTGGTAGGTGCCGCCGCCGCGGTCGTCGTTGGCGGTCAGGTACCAGGCCGAATCCGGGCATTCGTATACCTGGTCGAGCAGCTCGGCGTAGTTGTCGCCCATGAGCGTCAGCAGCGCACTCTGGGTGCGGGTGGGGATGCGGTTGTACTCGTCGATGATCTTGACCCGCATCGACAGCCAGCGCCGCCAGGCGATGCGGATGTCATCCATGCTCTGCGCGCCGACGAGGTCGGCCGGCAGCGGATTGCCGAGCAGGTCGGCGATCGTCATCTGCGGATGCCCGCGCTGCATCGCCCGCCGCACCTCGCGCACCGGATAGCCGGCCAGCACGCCCATGAGGATCGCGCTCGCGGTCTTGCCGCGCCCGGGGCCGCCGACGAACAGGCACTTGCGCCGCGTCGCGAACGTCAGCAGCGGCAGCAGCACATAGCTGGAGTAGCTCTGCGCCGAAGGCAGGTTCAGCACCCGCCGTGTATCGCCCACGGCATAGCTGGCGCCGGGGCCGTCCTGGTACTCGATGTCGTAGTGCGGGCTGATGATCGCGTTGTTGACGATCCAGAAGTAGGCCTGGCGGAGCTTCTCGTCCAGCGACCGGTCGGTGGCCGCCGCCGCGCCTCCCGTCGCCACCGGTCCCTGGTAAAGGTCGGCGACGTCGAACGCCTTCGGCGCCTGGGCCGTCCGGGGCTTGGTGGGGACCTTGGAGACGCGCTGGAACAGGCTGAATCGGGACACGGGATTCCCCGGCTCTGGGCAGAGCGCATTCTAGCCGCGCGGGTCGGCCTGATCGGGTTGTCGCTCAGACCAGGTCGTCCCCGCTCCGCTTCGCACGCCGCACGTCGCGCCACACGCCGCGGCCCATGATGAACATCATCACCGCCACCAGCACCGGCCACACCAGCACATAGGCGGTCATCAACAGGTCCCTCATCGGATCACCTCCGGGGTCAGCGCCGGCCGTGGGCCGGCATCGCCGCCTGGGCGGGCGACATCATCAGTGGTGTCGAAGTTGCGCACGCGCTTGGCGATCAGGGCAAAGTCGAAGTCCTCCCTGCTGCGCACGCTCAGCGCGGCGCACACCACCGTGCTCACGCCGTACGCGTTGAGCGAACTCAGCAGCACCGCGTAGTCGCGCAGGAAGCCGATGGTGAACGGTGCCAGCGCAAGCGCGGCCAGCGTGCCCACCGCCAGGCCCGCGCGCCTGCCGAAGAAGCCGAAGGTCATCAGCCCCAGCACCACGCCCGCGCCCACGGTGGCGAAGACCTCGAGCAGCAGCGCGAACACACCCGCGATCGGGACCAGCTCGAAGCGCGCCACGGTGAACACCACCAGCGACACCAGCACCGCGGTGGTGAATGCGCGGTTGTTGACCTTCTTCCAGTAGAAGCTGGCGATCACCGGGAACACGATCGAGCCCCACAGCGCGCCCACGAACACAAGCAGCGAGAGGATGTCGACCCGGAAGCTGGCGAAGATGAGCCCGGCCGTGGTGGCGACGATCATGGTGATCCGCCCCACCCACAGCATGGTGGCCGGATTGACCCGGCCCTTCGCGAGGTTCTTGCCGTAGATGTCGGTCATCATGATCGACGACAGCGCGGCAAGATCCGAGTCGGCGGTCGACGACAGCGAGCCGATCACCATGATGAAGAACACCCCGATCATCACCGGCCCCAGATAGCTCGAGGCCATCTGCGGGATCAGGTTGTTGTGGTCGCCGGCGGCGGGCTCGATGCCGACCATCAGCGCCACCACGCCCAGCATGCCCAGCCCGATCACGGTCGCGCCGTAGCTGATGGTGGCGGTGATGAAGGTCGGCTTGATCAGGTCCTCGCGCACCGCGAACAGGCGCTGGGCGATGGTCTGGTTGCCGATCGCGTAGGCGAGCACCGCCACGAAGTACGGCGCGCCCTGCTCGAGGAACGCGGTCTTCGAGAACATCGTCGCCTGCTCCGCGCTCAGGCGGTCCCAGCCCTGCGACACCGCTTCCATGCCGCCGGCGTTGAAGAACACCAGCGGGATGATCAGCGCCGCGGCGCCAAGCATCGCGGCCACCTGGATGACGTCGGTCATGATCGATGCGCGGAAGCCCGACCACAGCGTGTACGACAGGGTGCCGACGCCGGCGATCATCACGCCGTGCACGAAGTCCAGCGGCGACAGCATCGCCACCAGCGCGCCGGCGGCGGTGAAGTTGGCCATCAGGCTGATCACGCTGCCGGCGATGTTGGAGCCGGCCAGGATCAGCTGGCTGGAGCGCCCGTGGCGGGCGTGCATGATCTCGGCGAGCGTGTGCGCCTCGGGCGCGACCTCGCGGAAGCGGCGGCCGAAGGGGTAGATGAAGAGGATCATCAGCGCGCCCCACAGGCCGTAGTGGATCGGCCCGGAGATGCCGTACTTGTAGCCGGAGGTGGCGGCGGCGTAGAAGGAGGCCGCCCAGATCCAGGTGGCGGTCATGCTGGCGGCGGAGATGCCGAAGCCCACGGCGCCGTTGGAGGTCATGTATCCGTCGACGTTCTCGTCCCTGCGCGCAATGCGCGTGGACATCAGGAAGGTGCCGCCATAGAAGGCCAGCATCAGCAGGAGGACGGTGGGTGTTTGCAGTTGGTAGAACGTGAGGTCGGCCACGGACGGGCGGATGCTCCCTGGTTGTCAGCCACATGGGCCGGAACGGGACGCAGCACGCAATACATCCTGCCGGACGGCAAGCGTCCGGGCGAAACCCTGTCGGGGAGGAAAAGCTGGATCAGCTGCGCCATGGGGCGCGCCCGGAATCGCCAATGTTGGCGGTGGCATCGGGAGCGCGGCGAAGCGCGCATCATACCAGCCGGCGTCCGCCGCACCGGAACGCTGCGTTGCAAGCTGACTGTGCTCTATAATCCAGCGCAGCTGTGGCCGCCGGCCACGCACGCCAATGGTGTTCCGTGCGCAACTACGACCTCGATTTCCTCAAGCGATTCTCCCTGGTGATCGGCTTCCTGACCGTGGTGACCCTCGGTCTGATCGTCCTCTCCTACTTCGTGCACAAGTCGCTGCCGACCGAGGTCGATCCCTCGACCGCCAGGCACACGGCCAACCGGCTCGCGCCCATCGGCGCCGTGTATGCCGGCGATACCGGTGCCGCCGCCCAGGCAGCCGCGGCCGTCGCCGCAGCTGCCGCCGCCACGGCCCAAGTCGCCTATGGCGGCACGCTGGACGGCTCGGTCATCTACGGCAACCTGTGCGCCGGCTGCCATACCGCGGGCGTCGCCGGCTCCCCGAAGCTTGAAGCCGGGGACTGGACCGCGCGCATCGCGCAGGGCACCGACACCATGCACCGGCACGCCATCGACGGCTTCACCGGCGCGACCGGCATGATGCCGGCCAAGGGCGGCAACCCCGCGCTCACCGACGAGCAGGTCATCGCGACCGTCGACTGGATGCTTGAAAGCCTGAAGTAAGCTGGCCGTCCGCTCGGTCGCCGACGCCGCCCCCCGGGCGGCGTTTTCGTTTCCGCACTCCCGCTTTCCGTCCCGAGGTCCCCATGAGCCGCAGCACGCCCGCACCGCCCGCCCCGATCCTGCTGCCGGTCCTGGCCGGCGTCCTGGCGCTGGCCCTGTCCGCCTGCGCAGCCACCCCCGCGCGCGAAGCGCCGGCCGCCATCGCCACGGTCGAACTCGCGGCGCCGCCGGCCGACTGGAGCGTCCTCGACGGCCAGCGGGTGCGCATCACCGCACCCCTGGTGGTCTCCGGTAACCACCGCATCGGCCGCGACGGCACCGTGGTGGCGGCCTTCGGCGAACGCCTGCGGACCCCCACCGAGGTCGCCCTGCCCGGCGCCGCGGCCAAGGCGATCGCCGATGCCAACCACGAGCGCAGCCTCGTCCTGGTGCTTCCCGCGCAGGCGGCCGGCCATCCGCGCATCTGGCGCAGCGGCGGCACGCTGGACGCTGCGGAAGGCGACCTGCAGGTTGGCGAGGACGGCCCGCGCCTGCATCTGCGCGACGCGGAAGTCCTGCAGCCCGCGTCGCGCCCGGCGGCGCCCACGGTGGCCGGCGAAGTCCGCGTGGCCAGCCTCAACCTCGAGAACCTGTTCAACGGCGACGGCCGCGGCGGCGGCTTCCCGACCGCGCGCGGTGCGCGCACGCCCGAGGACTACCAGGCGCAGCTCGCCCGCCTGGTGGCAACGCTCGGCTCGCTCGATGCCGACGTGGTCGCCCTGCTGGAGCTCGAGAACGACGGCTACGACGCCGATTCCAGCCTGGCCCGGCTGGTCGCCGCGCTGGACCCGGACGGCCTCCGCTGGCGCTTCGTCGATGCCGCCAGCGGCCCCGGCGACAACCCGATCCGGGTCGGCATCGTCTACCGCGCCGATCGGGTCGAGGCGCTCGGCCAGGCGGCCACGCTCGAGGCCGGCCCCTTCGGCCCGCTCAGCCGTGCGCCCCTGGCCCAGGCCTTCCGTGCCGGCAGCGGCCCGGCCTTCGTGGTGGTCGCCAACCACTTCAAGTCCAAGGGCTGCCGCGACGCCACGGGCGCCGACCTCGACCAGGGCGATGGCCAGGCCTGCTTCAACGCCACGCGCCGCGCATCGGGCGAGGCGCTGCGCGCCTGGCTCGCCGGCGATCCCACCGCAAGCGGCAGCGACCTGGTCGCGGTCCTGGGCGACCTCAATGCCTACGCCATGGAAGACCCGGTGCGCGGCTTCATCGACGCCGGCTGGCACGACGCGCTGGCCGCGGCGGACGGCGGGCAGCCCTACACCTATGTCTACGACGCCCAGGCGGGCCGACTGGACCACGCCCTGCTGAGCCCGGCCCTGGGCGGGCGCCTGCAGGACGCCGGAATCTGGCACAGCAACGCCGATGAAGCTCCGAACGTCGTCGATCCGGCGACCAACGACGGCGAAACAAGCACTGCGCCCTGGCGCGCCTCCGACCATGATCCGCTGGTTGTCGGGCTGCGGCTGCGTACGCGGTAGGACGGACCACCGTCCCCCGACAGCGGGACGACTATCATTGGCCGCATGAGCCAGCACCCGCCATTTCCCGATGCCTCAGGCAGCCTGACCCTGCACGGCCCCGCCGGCGCGCTTGAGGTCGCCGTCGACCTGCCGGACGACGATGTCAGCCGCCTGCCGGTGACCGCGGTGATCTGCCACCCGCTGCCCACCGAGGGCGGCACCATGCACAACAAGGTGGTGACCATGGCCGCGCGCGCGCTGCGCGAGCTGGGCGTGGCCACGGTGCGCTTCAACTTCCGGGGCACCGGTGCCTCGGAGGGCGAATTCGACAAGGGCGACGGCGAGCGCGGCGACCTGCGCGCGGTGGCCGAATGGGTGCGCGCGGCGCGCCCCGACGACCAACTGTGGCTGGCCGGCTTCAGCTTCGGCGCCTACGTCAGCCTGGCGATGGCGGCCGAGCTGCAGCCCTCGATGCTGATCTCGATCGCGCCGCCGGCCGGTCGCTGGGATTTCGACAGCATCACCACGCCGACGATGCCGTGGCTGGTGGTCCAGGGCGAGGCCGATGAAATCGTCGACCCACAGGCCGTCTTCGACTGGCTCGACCGCCTCAAGGCCGAGCCGGAACTGGTGCGGATGCCCGACACCAGCCATTTCTTCCACCGCAAGCTCATCGACCTGCGCGGTGCGATCAAGAGCGGCGCGCGACGCCACCTGCCGGCGGCCAATGGCTGAAGCAGCGGACGCAGCGCGTCCGTCGCAGGCCTACCGCGAGGGCGTGGCGCGCGGCGACTGGGACGACGACCCCGCGCAGCACGCGCCACTGGCCGCGCTCGACCGCGTGCATGAGGCCGTGGTGGGCATGTCGCGCCGCGGCTGGCTGGCGCGCGCGTTCGGCGGCGGCGATCCTGCGCCGCAGGGCCTGTACCTGTGGGGCGGCGTCGGCCGCGGCAAGACCTTCATGGTCGACCTGTTCTACGCCGGCCTGCCGCTGCCGGTAGCCAAGCTCGATGCCGGCGGTAGCGGCGGCAACGGCAAGCGCCGCACCCATTTCCACCGCTTCATGCGCGTGGTCCACGAGCGCCTGCGCGAGCATGCCGGCGAACGCGACCCGCTGGCGGCGATCGTGGCCGAATGGCGGCGCTCGCTGCGCGTGCTGGTGCTGGACGAGTTCTTCGTCAGCGACATCGGCGACGCCATGCTGCTGGCGCGTGTACTGGAGCGGATGTTCGAAGAGGGCATCGTGCTGGTCACGACCTCCAACATCGCGCCCTCCGGCCTGTACGCCGACGGCCTGCAGCGCGCGCGTTTCCTGCCGGCGATCGGGCTGCTGGAGCGGCACTGCCAAGTGCTGGAGATCATCAGCGATACCGACTATCGGCTGCGCGAGCTGACGCGCTCGCCGGTCTACCGCGCGCCGCTGGACGGTGAATCCGACGCCTGGCTTGAGGCGCGCTGGCATGCGCTTGGCGGCGACGACGCGCACCGCGACGGCTCGATCGAACTCGAGGGCCGGCGCATCGCCACCCGCGCGCGTTGCACGGGCATGGCCTGGTTCGATTTCAACGCGCTGTGCGAAGGCCCGCGCGCGGCCTCGGACTACATCGGGATCGCCAGCGAATTCCACACCGTACTGCTGGGCGAAGTGCCGGTGATGGACGCCACGCGCGACGATGCCGCGCGCCGCTTCGTCACCTTCATCGACGAGGCCTACGACCGCAGCGTCAAGCTGGTCTGCACCGCCGCCGCGCAGCCGCACGCGCTGTATGCCGGCGAGCGCCTGGGCGGTGCGTTCGAGCGCACCGCGTCGCGGCTGATCGAGATGCAGTCCACGGACTACCTCGCCCGGCACCACCTGTAAGAGCGGCTTCAACCCTCGACCACCCCGTGCGCGGGCAGATCGTTCCGGGGCGGCACGAACGGCCGCCCCGGAACAACAACGCGTGGCCTGCCCCGCCCCCTCAGTCCTTCGTGCGCGCGCGCCAGACCGCGGCGGCCGCGCCTTCACGGCGCTCGGCCAGGCCGGTGACCAGCCCCCGACCGTCGCGGGCGAAGGCGAGGCGCAGGCCGGTCGCGGGATCGAGGTACTGGTCGCCGCCGAGCGACATCAGGGCAACCATGCGGTTCCTGTGCTCGCCGCCGTACAGTCGGGTGCCGCGGGGTTCCACGATGTAGGCTGCGCCGCCCTTGCCGGTGACGAATTGCCCGAACGGGAGTTCGCGGTCATCGCCAGCGGCCTCGTCGGCCGCGGGTGCCGATGCCAACCCAGGCGAACCCGGCGGCGTGAGTCGGGAACGCTTCGGACACGCGGTGTAGTCCTCCTTGCCGCCGGTGGCCTCAGGCGTGCCGCCGAAGTCGATGTGCCAGCCGCGGGTCACGCCCTTGGCGTCGTCGCCCCAGCCGACAAGGTAGCGGCCGTCGCTGGACATGCCGGTGACATTCACGTTCAGCCAGTCCTGGAACGGCGCCACGCCCAGGCCGGCCAGGTAGGCGGTGAGCTCGTGCATGGTTCCGCCGTTGGCGTCGCCGATCCACAGGAAGCCCTTGGCGACATTGCGCGCCCAGCCGCCGCCCGGCGGCACCTCGTCGTAGTAGTAGGTGCCGGCGACGATGCCACCGGTGCCGCTGGTGGCGCGCGCGTAGTAGCGCAGCGCCGTGGTGTCGGCGGTCGTCTCGGGATTGAAGTGGCAGACCAGGCCGCCGCCGCGGCCGTTGTCGATATAGCGCCAGGCCAGCACCGGCTGCAGCATGCTGTTGCCGCCGCCACCGCCGACGATCACGCCGCAGTCGCGGTTGCAGGCCACGCTCTCGCCACCCAGGGCCTTGCCGGTGTTGTCGTACAGCTGGCGGATGCGGCCGTCGGTCCAGACCACGGCCTGGTACGCGCTGCTGGTGCCGGTGGTGGAGATGCCGGCCTGGATGAGGCCGTCGTCGGAGATCGCGGTGGCCTCGCCGAAGCCGCCCTTGCGGATCTTCGGCAACTCCTGCCAGCCGTAGTCGGCCCAGCGGTCGTCCCAGGTATCGGGGTTGAAGCTGAATGCGCGGATGTTGCCGAAGTCGATCGGCGGGGGGACGGTGACACCAGCCAGCCGCTCGCCGTTGGCCGAAATCGCGTTGGCCCGCGTAGCCCAGCCGGGCATGGCCGGGATCATCTCGAAATCGCTGATGCGCTTCCAGCCACCGGCTTGGGTCCAGAACGCGGCTTCGCTGACCGCGGGGTCGTCGACGCCGGGCAGCGTCGCGGCGATCACGCCGCCGTCGGCGGAAACGTCCGGAAAGCCCTCCGTGGTGCCGCCGATAACCCGGGTGCCGGTGGCGGCGGCCCAGCGGGTGACGCCCTGCTTCCCGGGGCCGTCGTCGTAGAGCACACGCACGCCGACGGCGACGGCGCCGTCATCTGAAACAGACTGCACGAAGTTGCCGTCGCCGAGGTCGGTGACGACGGGAATGGCGGCGAAGGCGGGGCTGGCGGCGAGGGCCGCCGCGCAGGCGAGGCCGAGGAGTGATGGACGGGGCATGAAGGGTGTCTCCTGCTTGCACGAGGGGCGGGCGCGGCCCGCCGGGACGTGGCCGGCGGCAGTCGCCGGTCCCGATGTGATCCTTGGCGCCGCGGGGGCGGGAAGGCATTCGCGATCGATGACAGCTTCGTTATCGCGTGATGCCTGCGGGCACGGCGGGCATCGCTTCTGGCAGGCGGCGCTCGCCTGCCAGTCGTGAGGCAGCCTCGCGGGCGTCCCGGGCCAGGGCGTCCTCGCCAAGCGCTTCGGCAAGCTGCAGCTGCAGCACCGCGCAGTCGTAGCAGCGGTCCAGCCAGGGCGCCACCCGCCCGACCAGGGCTTCGGCATCGCGCACCCGGCCGCGGCGCAGCAGCCAGGGCGCGTGTACGGCAACCACTTCGACGATGTCCGCCGGCGCGCCGCGGGCCTCGGCGGCGGCAAGGGCCTGCTCAAGGACCACCTCGGCGGCGACGCTGTCGCCCAGTTCGACCGCGGCGGCCAGCAGCAGGGCCGGGGTCGGACCCTCGGAGGTGTCGACCCGCGTGCCGGAGGCTGGTGGCACGTCGATCACGGCCGCGGCCTGCGCCCGGCGCAACCGCACATGGTCGCGCAGCGAGTCGCCGGGCAGGCGGGTCCAGTCGGCAAGGATGGCGTCGGCGATCGCCACCGCGGCCGCCGGCTCGCCGCTGCGCCAGGCGAGTTCGACCAGGGTCTGCGCCCGGCGATGCTCGTACGGCGGCGTGCTGCGCGCGGCGATATCGGGCGATTCCAGCAGCCGCCGTGCCTCAGACAGCCGACCCAGCGCGATCAGCGCGTTGCCGCGGTCCAGCGCCGCTGCCAGGCGCAGCGCCGGGTCCGGCGTCTTCGGCAGCAGCTTCTGCACCTCGTCGCTGGTCGCCAGCGCCGCGGCGGCATCAAGCCGCAGCAGCTGCGCGGCCGACTGCGCCGAGCGGGTGACCTGCAGTTCGTTCATCGCGGTCGAACCCTCGAACACCGCCAGCGCGCTGCCAAGGTAGTCCAGGGCCTGCGCCGGGCGGCCGCGGCCGAGCTCGAGCGCGCCCAGGTTGGCATCCACGCGTGCCACCGCGAGCCGGTCGCCGGCGCGCTGCAGCCGGGTGCGCGCGGCGCCGAAGTCGGCGATCGCCTCGTCCCCGCGGCCAAGCGCGGCGAGGGCCACCCCGCGCCCCATCAGCACCGCGCCACGTTCGAGGTCTCCCTCGCCGGGGGGCACGTCCGCCAGCGCCACCAGCGCACGGTCGTAGTCGCCCACTGCTTCGTGCAACGCGTTGCGGCGGATCCTGGCGCCGCCGCTGTAGGCCAGCAGGCGGGCGCGTAACAGCGGATCACGCGTGGCCTCCGGGGTGCGCAGCAGCGCGGCGATGGCGCGCTCGGCGGCGTCGAGCTCGCCGGCGCGATAGTCGACCTGTGCCAGCCGGAAGCGCAGCTGCGGCTGCGACAGCTGCGACGGCGGCGCATCCTCGAGTATCCGGCGCGCGGTCGCGAGCTCATTGGCCAGCAAGGCCGCGCGCACCCGCTGCAGCCGCTCTTCCAGCGCCAGGCCGGCGCCGTCACGGCCGGCCGGCGCAGCGTGGCCCAGCGCCGCCAGCAGCCGGTCGCAGGCGGCGGCTGCCGCGGACAGCAGGTCGCCGGCCTCGGCTTCGGCCTGGTGTCGCAGGCCATGTGCGGACACCGCCTGCAGGCGCAGCCGCCAACCTTCGCGCAGGCGCTCGACCTCGCCGCCAACCACCCTCGCCCCGGGCACCGCGCGCTGCAGCCGGTCGTGGCCGGCATCACCCTCGGCGCCGCCGAGCAGTGCCAGCGTGCTTTCGCTGGGCGGCACCGAGAGCCCGGCCGAGCGCATGCGCTCGGCGACGTAGTCCATCAGGCCCAGCCGCGCCCACGCGATGTCGTCGCCAGCGTCGATCGCCAACGGCAGCACCAGGGTTGCGGCAGGGTCCGCAATGACGTCCGCGGCAGCGGACGCAGCATCCGGCACCATCGGCAGGCCCGTCTGCGGCTGCGGCCACTGCCACCAGGCGACGGCCGCCAACGCCAGCAGCGCGCCCACCACCACCCACGCCCGGCGCATCGGTCCAGCGCGACGCGCGGGTTCCTGAGGTGCAGCTGGCAATGGCACCGCTGGCGTTGATGGCGGCTCCGGCGGTGCCTCGCCGCCGGCCGAGCCGGTGTCCAGGGCCTCCCGCCTCCCGGCCAGCCCACTGGTTGCCGCGGCCCAGCGGAAGCCGAAGCGCGGCACCGTCCGGATGGTGTGCTGGGCCTGGCCGTCGTCGTCGACGCAGCGCCGCGCGCGCAGGACCACCTGCGCCAGCTGGCCGTCGCTGACGTCGGTGCGGTTGAACACCGCCTGCAGCAGCTCGTCCCGGGCAACCGCGCGATCCCGGTGCAGGAGCAGGCACTCCAGGCACTCGAAGACGCGCGCCGGCATCTCGACCCGCGTCCCGCCGCGGCGCAGTTCGCGGCGCGCGAGGTCGAGCTCGAAGACGCCGAAGCGGTAGCCGGACAGCGCCGGCTCGTTGGCGGGAGGCGAAGGCAAGATGTGGACCGGGCACCTGTGGCACCCCCAAGAATGACAGAGCCGGCGACGCCCTGCGCGCCTGCGCCGGCCCTGGAATGCTTCCGGCGTCAAGGGGCACAAACACGAAACCTAGCGTTGACCACGCCGTGGAACCACACTATGTTGTGCCCCGTCGGTTCCCGCGCCACAGGGCACGGGATGAAAAGGGAAGCCGGTACGGCAGCGGTCGAGACCATCGATCCGCCCGCCAATTCCGGCGCTGCCCCGCAGCGGTAGGTGGAAACGAGGTCGCACACGCACTGGGACGGTGGTTCCGGGAAGCGGCGGCCGAGGCGCGGAGCCCAGGCTCCCGGATCCACGAGCCCGAAGACCTGCCGACAGCCGCGCGCATGCACATCGCGCGGTGCCGGCTGCGCAATCTCCGGGGGGAGATGGCTGGTGAAGCACGCGCTCGCCCGCGCTCCGCTCCGGAGTGCGGTCGCGGCCGCTGCGACGCCGCGCTTCCACCCTGTCGATGACCGCTCCGGCCCGCCGCCTGCCCCGGGACAGTCGGCCGTGCGCACGCCATCCGGGAGCAGGCATGAGCAGCTACGACAGCACCACCACGGCACCACCCGCAGCGACCACGGCCAGCGCTGTATCCACGCCTTGCGCGTCCGCCGACGTCGCCATCTGGATCACCAAGGAAGCCGGCAACCGCCGGATTCCCTACGACCGCGCGCGCCTGGAGCGCGCGATCGACCGCGTCCACGTCGAGTTCCCGCAGCTCGACATCGCCGACTACAAGCGCAGCGTGTCCGGCTTCGTCGAGCGCAAGGACGCGGTCAACGCCGACGATCTGGTCGACCACCTGATCCGCGAGGCCGAGGCGCGCGTGGACGTGACTGCGCCGGAGTGGGAGCTCTTCGCCGCACGCCTGTACCTGCACCGCCTGTACAAGCGCGCCAGCCGCAACCGCTTCTACGACACCGGGCAGAAGTACGGTTCCTATGTTGGCCTGCAGGAATCGCTGGCCGACCGCAACGTCTACTCCAACGACATCCTGCGCGCCTATTCCAAGGAAGAACTGGTCGAGGCCGGGAAAATGATCGAGCCCGACCGTGACCGGCTGTTCAACTACAACGGCCTGTACCTGCTGGCCACGCGGTATCTCGCCACCGACACCTCGCGCGAGGTGTACGAGCTGCCGCAGGAGCGCTGGCTGACGATCGCGCTGTACCTGATGCAGGACGAGGCCGGCGCGGGCAAGGACAGCCGCGAGCGCCGCATGCAGCTGGTCGGCGAGGCCTACTGGGCGCTGTCGAACCTGTACATGACCGTGGCCACGCCGACGCTGCAGAACGCCGGCAAGACCGGCGGCCAGCTGTCCTCGTGCTTCATCGACACCGTCGACGACTCGCTGCAGGGCATCTACGACTCCAATACCGACATCGCGCGCGTGTCCAAGGGCGGCGGCGGCGTGGGCGCCTACATGGGCTACGTGCGCGCGTCGGGCTCGTCGATCCGCGGCGTGCCCAACTCGTCCGGCGGCGTGGTGCCGTGGATCAAGCAGCTCAACAACACCGCGGTCTCGGTCGACCAGCTCGGCCAGCGCAAGGGTGCCGTCGCCGTGTACCTGGACGTCTGGCACCGCGACATCGAGGCCTTCCTCGACCTGCGCCTCAACAACGGCGACCAGCGCCTGCGCGCGCACGACGTGTTCACCTCGGTCTGCATCCCCGACATCTTCATGGAAGCGGTGGAGCGCCGCGGCGACTGGTACCTGTTCGACCCGCACGAGGTGCACCGGGTCAAGGGCTGGTACCTGCAGGACTTCTTCGACGAGAAGAAGGGCGAGGGCACGTTCCGGGCGAAGTACGAAGAAGTGGTGGCCGACGAGCGCATCACCCGCAAGACGATCAAGGCCATCGACATCTTCAAGCGGCTGATGGTCAGCCAGCTGGAGACCGGAAACCCCTTCATGTTCTACCGCGACGAGGTCAACCGGAAGAACCCGAACAAGCACGCCGGCATGGTGTATTCGTCGAACCTGTGCACCGAGATCCTGCAGAACATGAGCCCGACGCGGCTGATGCAAGAGATCATCAGCGGCAACCAGATCGTGACCACGAAGCAGGCTGGCGACTTCGTGGTCTGCAACCTGTCCTCGGTGAACCTGGGCCGCGCGATCGTGCCGCAGCAGGGCCAGGGCGACCTGATCACCGACGTGCTGGAGCGGCTGATCCCGATCCAGGTGCGCATGCTCGACAACGTGATCGATCTCAACCAGCTGCCGGTGCCGCAGGCCACGATCACCAACCGGAAGTATCGCGCCATCGGGCTGGGCACCTTCGGCTGGCACCACCTGCTGGCGCAGAAGGGCATCCACTGGAACACGGCCGAAGCCGAGGATTACAGCGATGCGCTGTACGAGCGCATCAACTTCCTCACCGTGCAGGCGTCGATGGCGCTGGCGAAGGAGAAGGGCAGCTACGCCGTCTTCCACGGCAGCGACTGGCACAACGGCAACTACTTCCGCGACCGCGGCTACAGCAGCCCGCAGTGGTTGGACCTGTCGGCGCAGGTGGCGGTGAACGGCGTGCGCAACGGCTGGCTGCTGGCGGTCGCCCCGAACATGTCGACCGCGCAGATCGCCGGCTCCACGGCCTCCATCGACCCGGTCTACTCCGCGTTCTACTACGAGGAGAAGAAGGACTACCGCCGCCCGGTGGCCGCGCCCGGGCTGTCGCTGGAAACCTGGCCCTACTACGAGAAAGGCGCCTGGCACGTCGACCAGTTCGCCTCGGTGCGCCAGAACGCGCGCCGCCAGCGCCACGTCGACCAGTCGATCAGCTTCAACTTCTACGTGCCGAGCACCATACGGGCCAGCACCCTGCTGGAGCTGCACATGACCGCGTGGCGCGAAGGCATGAAGACCACCTATTACGTGCGCTCCAACGACATCGACATCGCCGAGTGCGAGTGGTGCAGTAGCTAAGCGCATTCGCGCTGTCGCTTCCACGGTTCGCGTTGCGAACCGTGGACCCTGCATCACCTGCACCCAGACCCCAACACGGGAAGCACCATGTCCACCACCGCACCGACCACCTCGACGCCGCTCGATCGCATCCGGATCCTCGAGCCGCGCCACCCCAACCGTTCGACCGGGATCATCAACGGCCGCACCTCGGGCATCCTCAACTGGAACGACATCCCGTATCCGTCGTTCTACCGCGCCTACAAGGAGCTCTCGACCAACTTCTGGATCCCGGATGAGGTCGACATGAAGGCGGATGCCAGGCAGTACGGCGAACTCTCGGCGCGCGAGAAGAATGCCTACGATTCGATCATCGGCCTGCTGGCGACGCTGGACTCGCCGCAGACACGCTTCATCTACAACGTCGCCGAATACATCACCGATCCGGCCGCGCACGCCAACGCCGCGATCATCGGGCAACAGGAAGTGATCCACAACGAGAGCTACAGCTACGTGCTGGCCTCGATCACCGACCTGGCCAATCAGAACCGCGTGTTCGAGATCGCGCGCACCCACCCGACGATCCAGAAGCGCAACGCGCCGATCATGAACTCGTATGACGACTTCATGCGCGATAAGACCGCCGAGACCCTGCTGCGGTCGCTGATCCAGTCCTCGATCCTCGAGGGCATCAACTTCTATTCCGGCTTCGCCTATTTCTACAACCTGGTGCGCCAGAACCGGATGACCGGCACCGGCAAGATCATCAGCTTCATCAACCGCGACGAACTTGCGCATACCAAGTTCATCAGCGAGCTAATCCGCGCCATCGTCGGCGAGAACCCGGAGCTGCAGAACGACGAGCTGACCGCTTACGTGCACAGTGCCTTCGAGCACGCCATCGAGCTGGAAGTGCAGTGGACCGGCGAGGTGCTCGATGGCATCGACGGCATCGACGTCGACGAGATGGTCCGCTACGTGAAGTACCGCGCCAACAAGATGGCCGGGATGCTGGGCATCGAGAAGCTGTACTCCGACGCCACCGACAACGTGATGCCCTGGATCAAGGCCTACGCCGACAACTTCACCGAGACCAAGACCGACTTCTTCGAGATGCGCAACGCCAGCTACAAGAAGACCAATTCCGACAACGGCTTCGACGATCTGTGACCTGCACGCGCGCTCCTGTGGGAGCGGCCATGGCCGCTCCCACGTCCGGAGCCAATGCCAACCGACGCCTCCCATGCGCATCCTCATCGCCTTCGCCTCGCTGAGCGGCAACACGCGCGACGTCGCGCGCGCGGTCGGCGCGCGCTGCAAAGCGCTGGACCACGCCGTGACCTGGATTGAAACCGACATCCAGTCGCTGGCCGGGGCCGCAGCCGACCCGCGCCACGACCTCTACCTGCTCGGCGCCTGGACCGACAACGCCGGGCGTACGCCGCCGGAGATGAAGCGCTTCATCGCCGATCTGGTCGAGGCCGTGGGCAAGCCCGGGCGGCTGGCCGTGTTCGGCACCGGCGAGACGCAGTGGGGCGAGGAGTACTACTGCGGGGCGGTGCGACGCATGGCGACGTTTTTCGACAGCCGCTACCCGCGGCTGGAGATCGAACAGATGCCGCACGGCGAGCGCGACGCGCTGAAGATCGAGCGCTGGGTCGACGACATCCTGGCCATCACCACCATCGACGAGGACACACCCCATGCAGACGCTGCACGCCGCATCGGCTGACGATTACCACGACGCCCTGGCCGCGTACCCGCGCCTGCTGGTGGACTACGGCAAGGACCACTGCCCCGGCTGTCGGATGCTGGACATGGCGCTGCAGACGTTCGCCGCCACGTCCGGCGCCGAGGGCCTGGTGCTGCTGCAGGTCAAGCTGGAAACCGTGGGCGAAGCGTTCTTCCGCGGACTCGGCCTGCGCCGGACGCCGACCCTGTCGCTGTTCGTCGACGGCGGCGAGGTCGCCCGCCTGCCCGGCTTCCATGCGCCGGCGCAGATCGCGCAGGCGGTCGCGCGGCATTTCGCCGGGTCGCCGGCATGACCGTCCCGGCCAGCTGCGCGCCCACCGAGGCCCGCCTGTTGGAGATGGTCTTCCCTGACCACACCAACCACCTCGGTACCCTGTTCGGCGGCCAGGCGCTGGCGTGGATGGACAAGGCGGCGTTCATCGCCGCCTCGCGCTACGCGCGGCTGACGGTGGTGACGGCGCGCTCGGAGCAGGTCGACTTCACGCTGCCGATTCGCCAGGGACAGCTGGTGGAAACCGTGGCGCGGGTCGTTGCCGTCGGTCGCACCTCGATGCGGGTCGAGGTGGAGCTGATCGCCGAGGACCTGCTCAGCGGCGAGCGCGAAACCTGTACCCGCGGCCGCTTCGTGATGATCGCTCTCGACAGCCGCGGGCGGCCCGCGCAGGTCGCGCCCTTGCCCGGCGCTTGAATGCTTTCGTGGCAGGGGCGGCGGGCGTGAGCGGTCTGCCGGTGTCGCCGGGCGGCGGGTACCATCGGCGCACCACCGGGGAGATCGCCATGTCACGCAACGCCTGCATCCTGCTGTCGTCGTTCGTTTTCGCCGTCCTTGCCTCGCCGCTGCAGGCACAGGAGGCCCAACGGGCCGAAGTGGCCGCGGCCGCCGCGGAGCTCGGCGACAAGGTCGTGGCCTGGCGCCGCGACATCCACCAGCACCCGGAGCTCGGCAACCGCGAGACGCGCACCGCGGCGCTGGTCGCCGAGCACCTGCGCGAGCTCGGCCTCGAGCCGCGGACCGGCATCGCCACCACCGGCGTCACCGCGGTGCTCAAGGGCGGCAGGCCCGGCCCGCGAATCGCGCTGCGCGCCGACATGGACGCGCTGCCGGTGACCGAGGCCAGCGGCCTGCCGTTCGCGTCCACGGCGACGACGACCTTCAACGGCCAGGACGTGGGCGTGATGCACGCCTGCGGCCACGACGCCCACACCAGCGTGCTGATGGGCGTGGCCGAGGCCCTGGTGGCGATGCGCGACGAGCTTCCGGGGGAGGTCCTCTTCATTTTCCAGCCGGCCGAGGAAGGCCCGCCGGACGGCGAGGAGGGCGGCGCGGAGGAGATGCTGGCGCAGGGCATCTTCAAGGACTTCAGGCCCGACGCGGTATTCGGCCTGCACGTGTTCTCGACCCTCAACGCCGGCCAGCTCGGCGTGCGCAGCGGGCCGACGATGGCCGCCTCCGACCGCTTCAACATCGTGGTCCAAGGCCGGCAGACGCACGGCTCGCGGCCCTGGGGCGGCGTGGATCCGATCGTGGCCGCGGCCGACATCATCGGCACCGCGCAGACCGTCGTCAGCCGCCGCCAGGACATCTCCCGGCAGCCGGTGGTGCTGAGCTTCGGCGCAATCCACGGCGGCGTGCGCTTCAACATCATTCCCGACCGGGTGGAGCTGGTGGGCACCATCCGCACCTTCGACGACGGCATGCGCGAGGCGGTGTTCGCCGACTTGGCAAACGTCGCCGAAAAGGTCGCGGCCGCGCACGGCGCCACGGTGGTGGCCAAGGTTCCCGATACCGCCGGCACCCCGGTCACCGCCAACGATCCCGCGCTGACCGCGCGCATGCGCCCGAGCCTGGAAGCGGTGGCGGGCGCCGGCAACCTGATCGACATGCCGCTGAACATGGGCGCCGAGGATTTCTCGTACTACGCGCGCGAGGTGCCGGCGGTGTTCTTCTTCGTCGGCGCGACGCCTGCGGGGCAGGACCCGGCGACGGCGCCGAGCAACCATTCGCCGGAGTTTTTCCTCGACGAATCCGCGCTCGACCTCGGCCTGCGCGCGATGCTGCAGCTCTCACTCGATTATCTGCACGGCGAGGGCTGAGCCCACTGGAAAGAAAGAACGCTTTTTTGCCACGGATTTACGCGGATAGAGCCGAAGCGGGGAAAAGCTTTTCAGCCGCGGCTCGGCGAGGTTGGTGCAATCCGTTCACAGCCGGGCAGAAGACCTTTGCTCTTTCTTTCCTCTGCTTTATCCGTGTAAATCCGCCCTTATCCGCGTGAATCCGTGGCAAGGCTGTGCATGCCAGCGGCGATCCGCAATGGCGTCGAACGGCAGGATCCGGCGGCGCAGGCGGGCGATAATGCGGGCATGACCAGCGAACTCCCCCTCGGCCGCGAGGTTGCCTACCCGCGCGCCTACGACCCGGCCCTGCTGTTCCCGATCGCGCGCGACCAGGGGCGCGACGCGCTCGGCATCGCCGCCGGCGCCCTGCCCTTCAGCGGCCACGACCGCTGGCACGCCTACGAGCTGTCCTGGCTGGATGCACGCGGCAAACCCGCGGTGGCCACCGCCACCTTCCTGGTGCCCGCGGACTCGCCGCGACTGATCGAGTCGAAGTCGCTCAAGCTCTATCTCAACTCGTTCAACTCCACGCGCTTCGCCGACCGCGACGACGTCCACGCACGGATCGTCGCCGACCTGTCGGCCGCGGCCGGCGCCCCCGTCGCAGTCGCGTTTGGCCTGCCGCCGGTGGATGCCGGCTCAGGCACGTACGCGCAGGCGGCGGCATCCGGGACCGGGCAGGACACGCGGACACCGGTATCGATCGACGACATCGAGGTCGACTGCGACGAATATGACGCCCCCAACCCCGCGCTGCTGACGGCCGACGCCGGCGAGATGGTGAACGAGGTCCTGCACTCGGCCCTGCTGAAGTCGAACTGCCCGGTCACCGGCCAGCCCGACTGGGCCAGCCTGCGCCTGGCCTACCGCGGGCCGCGCATCGACCGCGCCGGGCTGCTGCGCTACCTGGTGTCGTTCCGCGAACACGCCGGCTTCCACGAGCAGTGCGTGGAGCAGGTCTTCGTCGACGTCATGGCGCGCTGCCGACCGGCATCGCTGTCGGTGGAGGCGCGCTACACGCGCCGCGGCGGACTCGACATCAATCCCTGGCGGGGCACGCCGGGATTGTCGCCACCGGCGGCCGGGCGGGATCCGCGGCAGTAGTGGACGCGATATTTCCTTAACAGGGCCGGTGTAAACCTGTCGGCGCTTCACGCGGCGCAGGAGGCCCGAATGAGCAATCCCCAGAACCCCAACGACCCCGGATCGCTGTCGCTCAAGCCAGGTGCCAAGCCGTCCGGCACCCCGGCCGGCGGCAACGGCAAGCCGGACTTCAGCAACGTCCGCAGCAGCGTCAGCAGCACCGAAGCGCCCGCCGCGGGCCGCCCCGACTTCAGCAACGTGCAGTCTTCGGTCAGCTCGACCGAGGACGTCACGGGCGGGAGCCGGTACACCGTGCAGAAGGGCGACACCCTTTCCCACATCGCCAAGGCCCAGTACGGCAAGGCCAGCGAGTGGCGGCGCATCTTCGATGCCAACCGCGACACGCTGGACGATCCCGACCGGATCCAGCCCGGCCAGACCCTGAAGATCCCGGCCGCGGCCCGCGAAGACGACGGCACCACGACCAGCCCACACGGAGACAAGCAATGACCCGACGCCCGATGACCACCGCGCTGGCCGCGGCACTGCTGGGCAGCCTGGCCCTGGCCGGCTGCAAGAAGGACGAGCCCGCGGCACCGCCACCGCCGATGTCCACGCCGGCACCCGCCGCCACCCCGGCCGCGGCGCCCGCACCGCGGGTGAGCGTGACCTCGGTCGACCTCGGCACCGAGATCGATGGCAGCAACCGCGTCGCCAACCCGGCCACCACCTTCGCCCCCACCGACACCATCCACGCCTCGGTGGCCACGACCTCGTCGGACCCCTCGGTGCCGCAGAACGGCCAGCTGACCGCGCGCTGGACCTATGAAGGCGACCAGTTGGTGGACGAAACCAGCCGTGACTTCAGTTTCACCGGTACCGGCCAGTCCGCCTTCAAAATCAGCAAGCCCGACGGCTGGCCGACGGGCAACTATCGCGTCGAGATCCTGCACGACGGCGAAGTCGTGCAGACGCGGGACTTCGAGATCCGCTGAGTCCTTCGGCTTCAACAGGGCGCGGCCCTTCGGGGTCGCGCCTTTTTCATGTCGCCACCGCGACCTGGCCCTTCGCTCCGCGGGGCCTGCCGCCTTTGCCCGTACCGTCGCGAAGCGCGACAATGACCGTCCACATCCGCCGCGCGCGCTCCGCAGCGCGGCCCCCCTTGGAGGAACCGATGGCAGACTTCACCCCGGCCGTGCCCGCAGGCGGCAGCCTGATCACCAAGACCGCGAAGGGACTCAGCGTCCCCGACCGCCCGATCATTCCCTTCATCGAAGGTGACGGCACCGGCCCGGACATCTGGAACGCCAGCGTGCGCGTGCTCGACGCCGCGGTCGAGAAGGCCTACGGCGGCAAGCGCAAGCTCGAGTGGATGGAAGTCCTGGCCGGCGAGAAGGCCTTCAACGCCACCGGCGAGTGGCTGCCGGAGTCCTCCGTCGAGGCCTGCCGCGAATACCTGGTGAGCATCAAGGGCCCGCTGACCACGCCGGTCGGCGGCGGCATCCGCTCGCTCAACGTCGCCCTGCGCCAGATGCTGGACCTCTACGTCTGCCTGCGCCCGGTGCGCTGGTTCGAGGGCGTGCCCTCGCCGGTGAAGAGGCCGGGTGACGTCGACATGGTGATCTTCCGCGAGAACACCGAGGACATCTACGCCGGCATCGAATTCGAGCCGGGCTCGGCGGACGCGACGAAGGTGCTCGACTTCCTGCAGAAGGAATTCCCGAAGGGCTTCGACAAGATCCGCTTCGGCACCGCCGACAAGGCCAATGCCTGGAACGAGCAGCTGTCCGCGGTCGGCCAGCCGGCCACCGACGCCACGGTCAACGTCGGCATCGGCATCAAGCCGGTCAGCTGGCAGGGCACCGAGCGCCTGGTGAAGTCGGCCATCGAGTACGCCATCGCCAACGACCGCAAGTCGGTGACGCTGGTGCACAAGGGCAACATCATGAAGTTCACCGAGGGCGCGTTCCGCGACTTCGGCTACAAGGTGGCGCGCGAGCAGTTCGGCGCGGTCGAACTTGACGGTGGCCCCTGGCACGTCATCCCCGAGGGCAAGCCGGGCGCGGGCATCATCATCAAGGACGCTATCGCGGATGCGTTCCTGCAGCAGATCCTGCTGCGTCCGCGCGAATACGACGTCTCGGCCACGCTGAACCTCAACGGCGACTACCTGTCCGACGCCCTGGCCGCCCAGGTCGGCGGCATCGGCATCGCGCCGGGTGCGAACATCAACTACGTGACCGGCCATGCGGTGTTCGAGGCCACGCACGGCACGGCGCCGAAGTATGCCGGCCTGGACAAGGTCAATCCGGGTTCGGTGATCCTGTCGGGCGAGATGATGCTGCGCTACATGGGCTGGACCGAAGCCGCCGACGCCATCATCAAGGCGATGGACGGTGCGATCGGCTCCAAGCGCGTCACCTACGACTTCGCCCGCCTGATGGACGGTGCCACCGAGGTCAAGTGCAGCGAGTTCGCGGACGAGATCATCAAGCACCTCTGACGGAACCTCGCCGCACGCTCCATTGTTCTCCTGCAATGCCCGCGACGCCCGTCGCGGGCATTGCTCGTTTCGGGGCCTGGATTTTTTGACGATGTGGCGCGCGGCGTGGCGGTGGGGTATCCCGTGCGCAGGTCGGCTTCGCCGCCCTTGAATGCGCTCGGGATACCCCACCACCCCACCGCCTCCTATCGCAGACGCGAGGTTGGGGGGCAAGTGCGGGAGCGTGGGCTGCGGCAGCAGCTTCGATGCGAAGCGCCGCATATGCTGCCTACAGCGCGCAAGCCGCGGGTTCCCCTGCTTGCCCAGGCGATCCGCGGCGGAGGGTGGGTGGGGTCGCAGTGCGCATTCAAGGGCGGCGCAGCCGACCTGCGCACGGAGTGCCCCACCCACCCTCCGCCCTCGCGAAACCCTCCCGGGCGCCTACGGAGCACGACCACCTCCGCGGAGGAAGCGAAAAGACCGTCGCGGGGCCACACTCAGGCCATGGCCTCTTCGACAAACGACCCGCTGGTGCCGCGCGCGTCCGCGCTGGTGCTGGACGCGTTCGAGGACTACGACGCGCGCTTCGGCGACCTGACGCGGCGGGCGCGACGGCGTTTCATCCAGCGCGACTGGCGCGGCGCCCAGGCGGACGCGCTGGCGCGCATCGAGCTGCAGGATGACTTCCTGGCAGAGGCGCTGGGCCGGCTCGAGGCCCTAGTCGGCGAGCGCATGCGCTCGCGGCCGTTCTGGGCGGCGGTGCGTGAGTGCTATGGCACGCTGACCGAAGGCCGCAGCGATGCGGCGATGGCGCGCACGCTGTTCAATTCGATGTCGCGGCGCTTCTTCCTGACCGAGGGCGTGGCGCAAGCGCTGGAGTTCCACCAGCCGGGCGACGGGGCCGCAGGCGACCCGGACAGTCCCGGTGAGCTGCATCCGCTGCCCGACGGCGCGGACGCCTGCGAGCGCTGGCAGAAGGCGCTGCGAGCGCGCGGCTTTCCGCATCGCGATATCGACGCCGACGCCCGCGCCATCGCGGATGCCGTGGCATCGCGCCTAGCGCTGCACGACGCGAACGTTGCCGACGACGCCGCACGGTGCCACGACGATGCGGGCCGCCCCGACGATCCCCGCGGCCCGGACATCGCCCTGCTGGACACCGTGTTCTACCGCGAGCGCCGCGCCTACCTCGTCGGCCGCGTCGAGGCCGTCGACGGCCCCCGGCCGCTGGTGGTGGCGCTGGTGAACGCGGCCGACGGCGTGCGCGCCGATGCCGTGCTGGTCGAGCGCGCGCAGGTCTCGATGCTGTTCGGCCACGCCCACAGCTGGTTCCACGCCGACCTGGCGCGCGTCGGCGACGCGGTCGCCTTCCTGCATTCGCTGCTGCCGGCCAAGCCGGTGTCCGAGCTGTACTCGGTGCTCGGCCGCGCCAAGCAGGGCAAGACCGAACGCTATCGCGAGATCCGGCGCCATTTCGCGGCCCATCCGGACGAACGCCTGGTGCGTGCCGACGGCGTGCGCGGCATGGTCATGGCGGTGTTCACCCCGCGCGACCTGCCGGTGGTGTTCAAGGTCATCCGCGACCGCTTCGCCGAACCCAAGGACAGCGTGCGCGCCGACATCGAGGCCAAGTACCGGCTGGTGGCGCGCCGCGACCGCGTCGGCAGGCTGGTGGACGCGCAGGAGTTCCGCCGCCTGCGTTTTCCGCGCGCGGCCTTCGAGCCGGGGATGCTGGAGGAGCTGCTGACCCAGTGCGCCGAAACCGTCACCGCCGAGCGCGACGTGGTGCTGCTGCGGCACTGCTACGCCGAGCGCCGGCTGCGGCCGCTGGACCTGTTCGCGCGCGAGGCACCGGAGGCCGAGGCGCGGCGGGCGGTGCTTGACTACGGCCAGGCGATCACCGACCTGGCGCGCAGCGGCATCTTCCCCGGCGACCTGCTGCTGAAGAACTTCGGGGTCTCGCGCCACGGCCGCGCGCTGTTCTACGACTTCGATGAACTCTGCCTGCTGGAGGAGGCCAACTTCCGCGACGTGCCCGAGGTGCGCGAGGAAGACGAAACCCGGCCGCTCGAGGACTGGCTGTACGCGCGCCGCGACGACGTCTTCCCCGCGCTGTTCCCGAACTTCCTCGGGCTGCCGCCGCCGCTGCGGCAGGCGCTGCTGGAGACACACCCGGGGATTTTCGAGGCTGGCTGGTGGCGAGGCATCCAGGCGCGGCTGCGCGCTGGCGGCTACCTCGACGTGGCGCCCTATCCTCCGGCCGCGCGGCTGCCGGATCCATGAGGGCGACGGCGGCGGGCAGGCGGCGCACGGGATCGGACCCGGGTTTGCCGGTAGGCTGGCGACCCAGTCCAACAGGAACCGCCGCCATGACCCGACGCCTGCCGATCGCCCTGCTTCCGCTGTTCCTCGCCGCCTGCACCACGGCTCCCGCCGGCGTCGCCTCCGCGGACCCCGAGCCCGGCGCGGACACCGCGGCTGCCGCGCCCGCGGGCAAGGCACCGGCCGCCGGCGTTGCCATGCGCGCGCCTGACCCGCTGCTCGACCAGGCGCTGGGAGGGGCCTGGCGCTCGCCCGAAAACGTGGCCCGCGACCAGTACCGCCATCCGCGCGACACGCTTGCCTTCTTCGGCATCGAGACCGGCCAGACCGTGGTCGAGATCACCCCCGGTGGCGGCTGGTACGCCGAGATCCTCGCGCCCTGGCTGCGTGCCGGCTACGTCGCCGCGATCGTCGACCCGGCTGCCCTGCCCGAAGCGCGACGCGACTATTCCGCGCGCTCCAGGGCCGGCCTCGAAACCCTGTTCGCCTCGGCGCCGGCGCAGTACGGCGATGCCCGCATCGTCGCCTACGATCCCGCGGCGCCGGTACTTGGCCCGGCGAACTCGGCCGATGCCGTGCTGACCTTCCGCAACGTCCACAACTGGCGCTCCTCGGGCCAGGCCGAGGGCATGTTCAAGGGCTTCTTCGACGTGCTCAAGCCCGGCGGCGTGCTGGGCGTGGTCGAGCACCGCGCCGCCGGCGATGTGGCCGATGACGACAAGTCCGGCTACGTTGGCCAGGACCAGGTGATCGCCCTCGCGACCGCAGCCGGCTTCCGGCTGGACGAAGCCAGCGAGATCAACGCCAACCCGCGCGATACCCGCGACCATCCCAACGGCGTCTGGACCCTGCCGCCCGGCAACAAGCACGACGCCGAGGACCGCCAGCAGTACGAGGCCATCGGCGAAAGCGACCGCATGACGCTTCGCTTCATCAAGCCCTGAGTGCTGGTCGCCTTCAACAAGCCGCACGGCGTGCTCTGCCAGTTCACCGACCGCAGCACGCCGCCGCGGCCGACCCTGGCCGGCTTCGGCCTGCCCCCGGGCGTGTATCCCGCGGGCAGGCTCGACCACGACAGCGAGGGCCTGCTGCTGCTCACCGACGACGGCGCGCTTGCCCACCGCATCACCGATCCGCGATACAGGCTCGCCAAGACCTACCTGGCGCAGGTGGAGGGTGCGCCGGCACCGGAGCAGCTCGCCCGGCTGGCCGCCGGCGTCACGCTGCGCGACGGACCGACGCGTCCGGCCCGGGCGCGCCTTCTCGATCCGGCACCCGCACTCTGGCCACGCGATCCACCGGTGCGGATGCGCAAGACCGTCCCCGACGCCTGGGTCGAACTGGTCATCAGCGAGGGCCGCAACCGCCAGGTGCGGCGGATGACCGCGGCCGTCGGACTGCCTACGCTGCGCCTGGTGCGGGTTGCGATCGGCACCGCCCGCCTCGACGGCCTGGCGCCGGGACAGTGGCGCGAACTCGCGCACGCGGCGCCGTTTTCTTCCTTCTGATACCGTCAGCAGTCGCGCGCGACGTCCGTCGCGCGCAGCCGTGGAACACGCCATGAAGGCAAGCACCATCCATGGGCGGGTACTCGTCGTCGACGACCAGCCGGCCAACCTGCGCGTTGTGAGCGCGCTCCTGGAACGCCAGGGATACCACGTGGCAGCCGCCGAAAGCGGCGAGGCCGCGCTCGCCGCCGCCGAGGAACAGCCGCCGGACCTGATGCTGCTCGACATGATGATGCCGGGCATGGACGGCTTCGGCGTGATGGAGGAGATCCGCCTGCGCGCGCTGCTGCCGCGGGTACCGGTGGTCTTCCTGACCGCCGCCCAGGACCGCAGCCTGCTGCTGCGCGCCTTCGAGGCCGGCGCCGTCGATTACGTGGTCAAGCCTTTCATTCCCGAGGAGCTGCTGGCCCGGGTCAACGCGCACGTGGGCCTGAAGCTCGCGCGCGACCGCCTGGAGCAGGTGGCGCGCGAACGCCAGGAGCTGGTCAACCTGGTTGCGCACGACCTGAAGAATCCGCTCAGCAGCGTGGTCTTCGCCAGCGACATCCTGGCCTCGGGCACGCTGCGTCCCGAGCGCGTGCCGCGCTACCTGGAGGTGATCCGGGAAAGCGCCGACGAGGGCCTAGGCTATATCCGCCGCTACCTGGAAACCCAGGCCAGCGCGCGCGTCGCCGCCAGCGGGCGCGATGCCTGCGTGGCGCTCGCGGAGGTGGTGGAGTGGATCGTCGGCCGCTACGGCATGCAACTCGAAGACAGCGGCTGCCGGCTGGTGGTGGGCGAGATCGGTCCGGGCGTGGTGGCGATGGATGCGCTGGTGCTGCGACAGGTCGCCGGCAACCTGGTCAGCAACGCGATGAAGTACGCGCCGGGAAGCGAGGTGTTCATCCACGCCAGCCCCGGGGCCCCGGGCTTCTGGAAGCTGTGCGTGTCCGACCGCGGCCCGGGCGTGCCGGGTCACCGGCAACGCGAGCTGTTCACTCCGTTCACGCGGCTGACCGAAGCGGACCCGGCGATCGCCGGATCATCGAGCGGGCTTGGACTGTCGCTTGCCCGCCAGATCGTCAGCAACGTCGGCGGCCAGCTCTGGTACGAGGACCGCGAGGGCGGCGGCGCCTGCTTCGTGGTCGAACTTCCCGAGGGGCGCAGCCCGGACGCCGGGCGCCGCGCCACCAGGGACTAGCCGCGCCGGACCGGCCGGGCCCGGATCAGTCGTCCTCGCCCTGCGACTGCGGACGCGACGACGTGTCCCGTGCGTCCACTTCGACGCCCAGGTCGGCGGACTCGAGCGCCTCGCGGACCTGTCGCGGGCGCCGCTGCATCGCGGCCAGCTCGGCGGCCTTGCGACGATGCCTGACCACCGCGTAGGCCGCGGCACCGATGCCGATCGCCGCGGCCGTGAGCGCCACGGGATGGCGGCGGGCCACGATCCCGGCCGCGCGCGCGCCGGTGCGCGCCGCGCCCAGGGCCACGCCGGCCTGGAGCCACTTGCCGGCGCCCTGCTGCATTCCACTCAGCCAGCTGCCTGCGTCCTGCGGCATGCCGTTGAGCCACTTGCCGGCGCCGTCGGGAACGGCATGGCGCAGGCCGTCGCCAAGGCGTCCGGCCAGGTCCATGGCCTTGTCGGGGATGGCGTCGCGAACGTCGCGGATGATGGTGCGTTTGCGCATGCGGGGGTCCTCGGGCTTGCACCGGCGCCTGCGCGCCAGCGGGGGGATGGATGACAGGGGGGATGGATGACAGGTGCGAGTCTCGCGCGTGCGTCGTCGTGCCCGCGTGATCCGGGCGGCGCCGTTCAGCCGCCGCGCGGCCGCGCACGATGGGTGGGAACGGCGTTCCACGGATCCTCGGGCCAGGGGTGCCTGGGATACCGGCCCTTCATCTCCCGCCGCACCTCGGGCCAGGTGCGGTCCCAGAAGCTGCGGAGGTCGGACGTGACCTGCAGCGGGCGCCCGGCCGGCGACAGCAGGTGGAGCAGTAGCGGCACGCGGCCGTCGGCGATGCGCGGCGTGTCGGCCAGGCCGAACAGCTCCTGCAGCTTGACCGCGAGCACCGGCGGCTGCGGCTGGCCGTCGCCGCCGATGGCGTAGTCGATGGCGCGCGCCTGGCCCGAAGGCACGGTGATGCGCACCGGTGCCAGCGCGTCCACGCGCTGCTGCAGGGCCCAGTCCAGGCGGCCGCGGACGGCCGCCGCCAGCTCCTCGGCGCCCAGCGCATCGAGCCGCGCCTTGCCCGCGAAGGCGGGCCTGAGCCAGTCGTCCAGGGTGGCCATGAGCGCGTCGTCACCCACGTCCGGCAGGTCGAGCCCGGGCATCCAGGCGCGCAGGCTGGCGACGCGCGCGCGCCACTGCCGCAGGCTTTCACTCCACGGCAGCACGTCGAGGCCGAGCGTGCGCACGGCATCGGCCAGCGCCTGCGCCGCGGCGGCGGGATCGACGCGCCCGGCCGGGCGGCTGTCGAGGACGATGCCGGCGAAGCGACGCACGCGCTCAGCCACCAGCGCGCGGCGGTCCGCATCCCAGCGGGTCTCGTCGCGCTCGCTGAAGCGCCCGCCGAAGTCGCGCCGCAGCGCCGCCTCGTCGACCGGCGCCGCGCGCAGCAGCAGGGCGTCGCGCGCGTCGTGGCGCAGCTCGCTTGCGACCAGCCACGGCTCACCGACCAGCTCGCTGTCCTCCAGCAGCCGCGCCATGCGGCCGTTGGCGAGCTGGTAACGACGCAGGTCGGTCGCGTGCCGCGCCGCGATGCGGTCGGGGAAGGCATGCGCCAGCACGTCGCCGAGCGCGTGCGCGGGCACTTCGCCCGGGGGCGTGGCATCCAGCCGCAGGCGGCGGCGCCACTGCCGCGCCGAGGCGTCGATCGCCGCCAGTGCGGCACGGCTGGCCTCGGCCGGGACCCGCCGCGCGCGGAACGCGGCCAGCGCGCGCCAGCGCGCGGCCACCGCGTCGCTGCGCGAACGCAGCGGATCGCGCGACTCGACCAGCGCCGCGAGATCGCAGGCCAGCGCGCGACCCGCGGGATCGGCGGTGGCCAAGAGCATCGCCGCCAGCCGCGGGTGGGTGCCGAGCGCGAGCATGCGCCGCCCGCGCGCCGTGATCGCATCGCCCTCCAGCGCACCGAGCGCGCGCAGCAGGTCGCGCGCCGCGGCCAGCGTCCCCGGCGGCGGCGGATCGACGAAGCGCAACTGGTCGCTGCCCCAGGCCGCGAGCTCGAGCGCCATCCCGGCCAACTCCACCTGGGCGATTTCCGGCCGCCGCTGCGGCTCCAGCCGCTGCGACTCGGGCCACAGGCGATATGCCCAGCCGGCGGCCACGCGGCCCGCGCGGCCCGCGCGCTGGTCGGCGGACGACTGCGCGATGCGGACCACGTCCAGGCGGCTGAAGCCGCTGTTGGGATCATGCTGCGGCTCGCGCGCCAGCCCGCTGTCGACCACCACCCGCACCCCCGGCAGGGTCACGCTGGACTCGGCGACGTTGGTCGCCAACACCACCCGGCGGCGGCCATCGGCGGCCGGACGCAGCAGGCGCGCCTGCTCATCGACCGGGAGATCGCCGTGCAGCTGCAGCGCCTCGGCGCCCGCGGCGTCCACCGCGCCACCGGCGGCGAGCGCGGCGGCGGCGCGCGCGATCTCGCGGCGGCCGGGAAGAAAGGCGAGCACATCGCCCGGATGGCGCGCGAGCGCATGCTCCACCGCGCGGCGCAGCTGCTGCTCCAGGGCCTCGTCGCGACGCGCCGGGAAATGCGTCACCTCCACCGGATGGCTGCGCCCCGCGCTGGACAGCCGCGGCGCATCCAGGAAGCCGGCCAGGCGCTCGCCGTCGAGAGTCGCCGACATCAGCACGATGCGCAGGTCCTCGCGCAGCCCCGCTTGCACGTCGAGCGCCAGCGCCAGGCCCAGGTCCGCCGCGAGATGCCGCTCATGGAATTCGTCGAACAGCAGCGCCCCGACGCCCTCCAGCATCGGATCGTCCTGCAGCATGCGGGTGAGGATGCCCTCGGTGACGACCTCGATGCGGGTCGCCGACGAGACCCGGCTCTCGAAGCGGATGCGGTAGCCGATGGTCTGTCCGACTTCCTCGCCGAGCGATGACGCCATGAAGCCCGCCGCCGCGCGCGCGGCCACGCGGCGCGGCTCGAGCATGAGGATGCGCCGGCCCGCGAGCCAGGGCTCGTCGAGCAGCGCCAGCGGCACCCGCGTGGTCTTGCCGGCACCGGGCGGCGCCTCGAGCACCAGGCGTGGATGCAACAGCAGCGCTTCGCGGATCGCCGGCAGCAGTGCGTCGATGGGAAATGTCATGTGCTGCACGCGCAAAGGATAGGGCTTTCCGGTCCATGCCCCCGTGCAGCGGCGTGCTCTCCCACGAAACCCGCGGCCCGCCATCCTCCACTGGCCACACAACACACGACACACAGCCCACGACACCCTTCACCTACCAGACGCCTGCCGCCCTAGCACCCTCCATCTACAATGCCGCCATGGATCTCATCGACATCGGTGCCAACCTCACCCACGACAGCTTCGACCACGACCGCGACCAGGTCATGGCCCGCGCCCGCAATGCCGGCGTCGTGCAGATGGTCGTCACCGGCGCCAGCCGCGAACACTCCCCGATGGCGCTCGAACTCGCACGCGCCCATCCCGGCGAGCTGTTCGCCACCGCCGGCGTGCATCCCCACCACGCCAGCGACTACACCGCCGAGTGCGACGCCGAGATGCGCGCCCTGCATGCCCATCCCCAGGTGGTGGCCGTGGGCGAGACCGGCCTGGACTACTTCCGCGACTTCTCCCCCCGCCCCGCCCAGCGCAAGGCCTTCGAACGCCAGCTTGGCATCGCCGCCGACCTGTTCGCCGCGGGCCGCGCCAAACCGCTGTTCCTGCACCAGCGCGACGCGCATGCCGACTTCATCGCGATCATGAAGGACTTCGAGGGCCGCATCGGCCCCGCGGTGGTGCACTGCTTCACCGGCAGCCGCGAAGAGCTCTTCGACTGCATCGACCGCGACTGGCACATCGGCATCACCGGCTGGCTCTGCGACGAGCGCCGCGGCAAGCACCTGCGCGAGATCGTCGGCAACATCCCGGCCAACCGGCTGATGGTCGAGACCGACGCGCCCTACCTGCTGCCGCGCACGCTCAAGCCGATGCCCAAGGACCGGCGCAACGAACCGATGTTCC
Organism: Luteimonas sp. A537; assembly: GCF_054052065.1. NCBI lineage: Bacteria > Pseudomonadati > Pseudomonadota > Gammaproteobacteria > Lysobacterales > Lysobacteraceae > Luteimonas > Luteimonas renzhihongae. The sequence goes on along the minus strand of NZ_JBSVRH010000003.1, from coordinate 42,781 downwards.
TGTCGCACATCGTCGAAGAGCTGGCGCGCGACCGCCGCGAGGACGTCGCGGTGACCGCGGCGAATGCCACGGCCACCACGCGCACGTTCTTCCAGCTCCCCGCCCCGCCCCTGTAGGAGCAGCTACAGCTGCTCCCAAGGGTTGGCGTTGGCGACGGGATGGGGCGGTTACAGGCGGACCAGTTCGACGCGGCGGTTCTTCGCGCGGCCCTCGTCGGTCGCGTTGTCCGCCACCGGCTGCGACTGGCCATGGCCCTTAGCCTGCAGGCGCGAGGCATCGATCCCCTGCGAGGCCAGCGCCGCCACCACGCTCTTCGCGCGCGCCTCCGACAGGCGCTGGTTGTACGCGGCATCGCCGGTGTCGTCGGTATGGCCGTCGATCGACAGGCGCAGCGATGGATCGTCGCGCAGCAGGGCAAGCACCTGCTCCACCTGCGGCGTCGAGTCGGGAAGGATGTCGGCCTTGTCGACCGCGAAGTTGACCTGGATCGCGACCCGGCCATCGGCGTCGAGCTGCTGCTTCAGCTCCGATGCCGGCAGCAGCGCGGCGGTCTGCACGAAGCCCTCGCGCTCGGCCACCACCCAGCCGGAGGAGAGGTAGTCCAGCGCCGCATGCACCCAGACCTGGCGGCCATCGGCGAGGTCGACGCGGTAGACGCGTGATTCGTAGTCGTCCCAGCTGAAGCCGGTGGCGTCGCTGTAGAAGCCCTTCAGGTCGCTGTCGTAACGCTCCGACGCCTCCTCGGGAATCCGGCCTTCGAACACCGGGACAGCGCCGGCCTCGGCCATCATCGCCTCGAGGTTGCGGCGCACTTCGTGCATCGAGTAGGAGCGCTCCCGGGCCCTCACGTCCGCGGCGTACGTCCGGCCCTCGACTTCCTCGAAGCCACTGCCGGTCCAGAACGGGTACATGTCGAAGTCGCGCTGTTTGGGCCTGTTGCCCTCGTCGTAGCCCTCCGGCAGCGACAGGTAGGGGAACTCGCCGCCCCAGTGCGCGCCGGCCTCGAAGGGGCGCTCTTCCACCACCACCAGCGCGGCGCCGTGGGAATGCGTGGACAGCTGCATCCAGATGCTGCGGTCGGCCTGGCGGATGACGTGGACGGTGGTCGCCGTGTCGGCGTCGAGGTTGACGCCTTCGATGAAGCCGCCGCCGATCTCGGCTTGCAACTGCGGGCCGTAATAGAGGTCGCGCCGCAGGGGACCTTCGAAGACCTGCTTCGCTCCTGCCTGTGCGAACACCGCTTCAAGGTTGCGGCGCAGCTCGAGCCGGGAGAATTCCTTGTCGCCGCGCTGGTCGCGGTCGACGCCCAGCAGGCTGTTCCAGCTCGCGCCCTCCACCCAGTGCAGGCCGTCCCCGAGCCGGAACGGGAAGCGCGCGTAGCGGCGCTGGTTCGGCCGGTTGACCGGACCGTAGCCGGAGGGCATGGAGAAGAACGGCAGTTCGCCCAGCGATGCGCTGCTCAGCGGCACGCTCTCGATATCGAAGGGCAGCAGTGCGATCGGGTTGCCTTCCTTGTCCTCGAGGCCGGACCCGGAACGCGCCGCATCGGCGGCACCGGCATCGGCGGCACCGGCATCGCCCGCATCGGGCAGCGCCTCTTCGGCTGCGGCGCCATTGGCGGGCTGCGGCGCGGCATCGCCGGCAGGCGCGGCCCCGGCAGCGGATGCCGTATCGCTGCCGGGCCCGGGCGCGGCACCGCAGGCGGACAGGATCATCGCAAGCGCGCACGCGGCGGCCAGGTTCCCTTTGCGCATTCCTCTTGCTCCAGTGGGGGGCGGAAGGCGCGAGGTTACCTCAAGATGATTGCGACACGAACAGCGCGGCCATGGCCGCTCCCACGCGCTGGGTGGCCCCCCGCCTGCGGGGGGCTCAGCTGCGCAGGCCGACGCCGCGTTTCAGCAGCCACAACCCCAGCGCACCGAGCGCGACGACAAAGACCAGCATCAGCGCATATGCCACCCACAGCGGGACGTCGCCCTGCCCGAGCAGGCCGTAGCGGAAGGCGTTGACCATGTAGAAGATCGGGTTGGCGTAGGTCGCCGCGCGCGCCCACTCGGGCAGCAGCTGGATCGAATAGAACACGCCGCCGAGATACGTCAACGGAGTGAGGATGAAGATCGGCACGATCGCGACGTCGTCGAACTTCTTCGCGAACACCGCGTTGACGAAGCCGGCCAGCGCGAAGATGGTCGCGCCCAGCAGCACCGTCGACAGCGTCACCCACGGATGCGGGATGCGCACGGTGGTGAACAGCATCGCGATGCAGAGCACGATCACGCCCACCATCAGCCCGCGCAGCACGGCACCTGCGACATAGCCGCCGAGGATCACCCACGGCGGCATCGGGCTGACCAGCAGCTCCTCGACGTGGCGGCCGAACTTGGCGCCGAAGAACGAGGACGAAATGTTGCCGTAGCTGTTCTGGATCACGCTCATCATCACCAGGCCCGGGACGATGAAGTCCATGTAGCTGATGCCGTCCATGGTCCCGATGCGGCTGCCGATCAGGCCGCCGAAGATCAGGAAGTACAGCGTCATGGTGATCGCCGGCGGCACCAGGGTCTGGCTCCAGATGCGCAGGATGCGCATCACCTCGCGGCGGGCGACGGTGCCGAGCGCGACCAGGTCGGCGCGCAGGCCGGACGGCGCGGCATGGGCGTTTGCGTCGTGGACCGGCGTCGTGCTCATGCCGCGACCCCCGTTCCGGCGGCGGCCGGCTGGCCGGGGTCCCCCGTCATGCGCACGAACAGCTCCTCGAGGCGGTTGGACTTGTTGCGCATCGAGCGCACCCGGATGCCGGCGGCGTCGAGCGCGGAGAACACGCGGTTGAGGTCCATCGAGCGCGGCATGTCGATGTCGAGCGTGTGCGCGTCGGCCGCGCGCACCTCGGCGCCGGGGATCTCCGGCAGCACCGGGGGGAGCGCGTCCTCGACGTCGAGCAGGAAGCCTTCGACGTCGAGCTTCGACAGCAGGGTGCGCATCGGGCCGGATTCGACGATGCGGCCGTGGTCGATGATCGCGAGGTTGCGGCACAGGTTCTCCGCTTCCTCCAGGTAGTGCGTGGTGAGGATGATGGTGGTGCCGGCGGCGTTGATCTCGCGCAGCGAGTGCCACATGCCGCGGCGGATCTCGATGTCGACGCCGGCGGTGGGCTCGTCGAGGATCAGGAGCCGCGGCGAGGTCATCATCGCGCGGGCGATCATCAGCCGCCGCTTCATGCCGCCCGACAGCGTGCGCGCCATCATCTGCGCCTTGGGCGACAGGTGCGCGCGCTCGAGCTCCACCTTCGCGCGCGCCAGCGCCTCGCGGCGCGGCACGCCGTAGAAGCCGGCGTAGTTGACCAGGATGTCGAGCGGCTGCTCGAACATGTTGAAGTTGAGTTCCTGCGGCACCAGCCCGACCAGGCGCATCGCGCGCGCGCGCTCGGCCTGCTGGTCGACGCCGAACACGCGCACCTCGCCCGAGGTCTTGTTGACCAGCGAGGAGATGATGCCGATCAGGGTCGACTTGCCGGCGCCGTTGGGGCCGAGCAGTGCGTAGAAATCGCCGGGCGCGACGTCGAGCGAAACCCCCTTCAGGGCTTCGACGCGGTTGTCGTAGGTCTTGCGCAGGTCGCGCACCGACAGGGCGGCGGGCGGGGCGGCGTGACTCATCGTGACTCCTTGGCCGCGGGTGCATGCAGGGGGGCGGTATTATAGGTGTCCTGCGGGTCCCGGCCCGGAAACGGTCCATCCCAAGTGCCCGCACAGTTCCCGCTCAAGCTTGTCTCCCGTCGCATGTTGGCGCCCACCGTGGCCCACCTGGTGTTCACCCGCGACGACGGCCTGCCGCTGGACTACATTCCCGGGCAGTTCCTGCAGGTGCACTTCAGCTATGGCGACGGCACCGCCACCAGACGCAGCTATTCGCTGGCCACCATCCACGACCACGCGATGGGCCCGGGCGACTGCGTCGAGATCGCCGTCAGCTACGTTCCCGGCGGTGCCGCGACCTCGCTGTTCGAGACCCTGGAGATCGGCGGCACGGTCCTGGCCAGCGGGCCCTTCGGGCGCTTCTGCCTGCAGCCTGCCGACGACAACCGCCGCTACCTGCTGGTCGGCACCGGCACCGGTGTCACGCCCTACCGCGCGATGCTGCCGCTGCTCGAGCAGGCGATGGCCACGCGCGCCATCGAGGTGGTGCTGCTGTTCGGCGCCCGCACCCCGGAAGAGCTGCTGTACGGCGACGAGTTCCGCGCCTTTGCCGCATCGCACCCGGGCTTTCGCTTCGTGCCCTGCTTCTCGCGCGAGCTGCCGGAACCGGGCAGCGCCCAGGACCATCCCGACGTCCGCCACGGCTACGTGCAGCAGTTCCTGGAAGAATTCGCACCCCGGGCCGACGGCGACATCGCCTATCTGTGCGGCAACCCGGACATGGTCGACGCCTGCTTCGAGGCGCTCAAGGAGCACGGCCTGCCCATTCCGCGCATCCGGCGCGAGAAGTACGTCAGCAGCAAATAGGCCGCGCGACGGTGTCAAGCGTGCTTGACAGCCGGATCCGGTCGCGGCATCCTCATGTCAAGCAAACTTGACATGAGGCGCCACTGCCATGCAATCCATCGAACGTCGTTACCGTCGCGAGTTCCTTCCTGCCATGACGGCCTACGTGATCGTGCTGTTCCTGTCGATGTTTGCGCTGCACGCGGTCGACGCGACGTGGGCGCGTGCCGCGCTGGCGCTGCTGCCGGCAGTGCCGATCGTGTTCGTGGCGCGCGCCGTGCTGCGCTTCGTGCGCGACAGCGACGAGATGCAGCGCAGGATCCAGCTCGAGTCCTTCGCCCAGGCATCGCTGGTGCTGACCCTCGGCAGCTTCGCGCTCGGCCTGCTGGCACTGGCCGGGGTGCTGCACGTCAACGCCGGCCTGGCGCTGATCCTCGTCCTGCCGGCGTATTCCCTGCTGCATGGCGTGTTCGCCTGCATCACCACGCGCCGCTACCGATGAAGAGCTGCGTCCGCGAACTGCGCGAGGCCCGCGGCTGGTCACAGGCGCAACTCGGTGAACGTCTGGGGGTGTCGAGACAGACGGTGAACGCGATCGAAACCGGAAAATACGATCCAAGCCTGCCGCTGGCGTTCCGCATCTCCCGCCTGTTCGCGTCACCCATTGAATCCATCTTCCACCCCGAGGATCCCGCATGAGTAACCGTGGAACCCCCATGGCCGCGCTCCTGGCCGCCGTGCTCGCGGCCGGCTGCACGACGCAACCCGGCGGCGAGCCGGCCGACGGCCGCATGCGCCAGGGCGCGATCGAATTCGAGTCCTGCTCATTGAGTGCGGTGGGCGCCAAGGCGGTCGAGGCGCAGTGCGCGACCTTCGCGGTGCCCGAGGACCATGACGCGGCCGACGGTCGCCGGATCGAACTCGCGATCGCCTTCCTGCCGGCCACCGGCCAGGCCGAGCCCGACCCGGTGCTGATGATCGCCGGTGGTCCCGGCCAGTCGGCGCTGGAGTCGTTTCCCTCGGCGGCTGCGGCCTTCGACGATGTGCGCCGCAGCCGCAACGTGGTCCTGGTCGATGCCCGCGGCACCGGCGGCTCGGCGCCCCTGCACTGCAAGGGCGAGGAGGGCGGGAACGCCTTCGGCCCCGAACAGGACACGTCGCAGGACGCCATGCGCGCCTTCGCCGAGCGCTGCCGCGACGCACTGGCGCCCGACCACGACCTGCGCCGCTACGCGACCATGGATCACGTGCGCGACCTCGAGGCGGTGCGCAAGGCCCTGGGCGTGCCGCAGTTCAACCTGGTCGGCATCTCCTACGGCACGCGCGTGGCGCAGCAGTACGCCAGGGCCTACCCCGCCGCCACGCGCACGGTGCTGCTCGACGGCGTGGCGCCCAACAGCATGGTGCTCGGCCAGGAACACGCCCGGAACCTGGAGCAGGCGCTCGCCGCGCAGTTCGAGCGCTGCCGCGCCGAACCCGCCTGCGTCGGCAACCTGGGCGATCCGTCGGCGCTGCTGCCCGTGGTCCGCTCGGCCCTGGAGGCGGGCGACCTCGCTCCCGTCGACTACCGCGACCCGGTGAGCGGCGAGTGGCTCGAGGAAACCCCGGCCTTCGGCCACCTGGCGGCGCTGCTCCGGATGTTCTCCTACCAGCCCGCCGCCGCCGCGACCCTGCCGCTGCTGCTCCACGACGCCTCGCAGGGCCGCTATTCGCCGCTGCTGGCGCAGTCGCGGATGCTGGGCGCGTCGCTGGGCGACGCGATGGCGCACGGCATGCAGCTGTCGGTGATCTGCACCGAGGACGTCGGCGAAATGTCGATCGATCCGGACGATGCGGGCAGCGTGCTCGGCAACGAGATGGTGGCGATGCTGCAGGCGCAGTGCGCGGCCTGGCCGACCGCGCCGCGCGCGGAGGGCTTCCGCGAACCACTCACCGGCGACGTCCCGCTGCTCGCGATCAGCGGCGAGTTCGACCCGGTCACGCCGCCGCGCTACGGCGAGGACGTGGTCGCGCACCTGGCCAACGCACGCCACCTGGTCGCGCCCGGGCAGGGCCACAACGTGATCGGCGCCGGCTGCATGCCGAAGCTGGTCGCGCAGTTCATCGAGCGCGCCGACGCCGCCGGCATCGACGCCGGCTGCCTCGACCGCCTGGCCCCGGCGCCGCCGTTCGCCGGCTATTACGGATGGGAGCCCTGAGATGATCGAAGTCCAAGACCTGCACAAGACCTTCAAGGCCAAGTCCGGCCCGGTGCACGCGGTGCGCGGCGTCAGCTTCGAGGCCCGCGACGGCGAGATCACCGGCCTGCTCGGCCCCAACGGCGCCGGCAAGACCACCACCCTGCGCATGCTGTACACCCTGATGTCGCCCGAGCGCGGCACGGTCCGCGTGGACGGCCTGGACGCGCAGCGCGATGCCAGCGCCGTGCGCCGCAGCCTGGGCGTGCTGCCCGACGCCCGCGGCGTCTACAAGCGCCTGACCGCGCGCGAGAACATCACCTACTTCGGGCGCCTGTATGGCCTGGACGACGCCATCATCGCCGCGCGCATCGACGAACTGGCGGGCAGGCTGGGCATGGAGGACTTCCTCGACCGCCGCACCGAGGGCTTCTCGCAGGGCCAGCGCACCAAGACCGCCATCGCGCGCGCGCTGGTGCATTCGCCGCGCAACGTGATCCTGGACGAGCCCACCAACGGCCTGGACGTGATGACCACCCGCGGCCTGCGCGCCTTCCTGCAGGAGCTGCGGGCGCAGGGCCACTGCGTGATCTTCAGCAGCCACATCATGCAGGAGGTGGCTGCGCTGTGCGATCGCATCGTGATCATCGCCCAAGGCGAAGTGCGCGCCAACGGCACCCCCGATGAGCTGCGCGCGCTGTCGGGCGAGGACAACCTCGAGGACGCCTTCGTCAACCTGATCGGCACCGAGGAGGGCCTGTCCGCATGAGCCTCACCAACAACACGGTGCTGACCGTCGCCCGCAAGGAGCTGCTGGACCTGTTCCGCGACCGGCGCACGGTCATGCTGGGCCTGCTGATGGGGCCGCTGCTGTTCCCGGTGCTGATCCTGGGCATGGGTTCGCTGGCCGAGAAGCGCGCGCGCACGCAGATCGAGTCGGTGCTGGAGCTGCCGGTGATCGGCGCCGAACACGCGCCCAACCTGGTCCGCCACCTGGGCACGCGTGACATCAAGGCCATCGAACCCCCGGACGACGCCGAGCGTGCGCTGCGCAACCAGGACCACGACGTGGTGCTGCGCATCCCGGAGGCGTTCCCGGAGCTCTGGCGCGAAAGCCGCATGGCGACCGTGGAGATCCTCTACGACTCCTCGCGCCAGGATTCGCGGATCCCGGTGGCGCGGGTGCGCGAGGCGCTCGCCCAGTACGGCAACCAGGTCGGTGCGCTGCGCATGGTCAGCCGCGGGATCAGCCCGGAGGCCACGATCGCGGTGATGGTGGCGCAGCGCGACGTGGCCACGCCGGAATCGCGGCGCGGAATGCTGCTCGCCTTCCTGCCCTACCTGCTGATCTTCAGCGCCTTCATCGGCGGCGCCTACATGGTGATCGACGTGACCGCCGGCGAGCGCGAGCGACAGTCGCTCGAGCCGTTGCTGGCCACGCCAAGCTCGCGCGGCGCGCTGATGAGCGGCAAGATCCTCGCCGCCTGCGCGCTGGGCATGCTCAGCCAGCTGCTGATCCTGGTCGCGCTTGCGGTCAGCCTGGCGCTGGCGCCGAAGGCGCTGCAGATGGTCTCGTTGACGCCGCAGATGCTGGTGTTGCTGCTGGCCGTGCTGATCCCGATCGTGCTGATCGGCTGCACCCTGCTGACCCTGATCTCGGCCAGCGTCAAGTCGGTGAAGGAAGCGCAGAGCTACATGAGCGTGCTGATGCTGCTGCCGATCCTTCCCACCGTGGTGCTGATGGTCAGCCCGGTGAAGGAGCAGCTGTGGCAGTTCGCGGTGCCATTCCTGGCCCAGAACCAGATGGTGCTCAAGCTGGTGCGCAGCGAATGGATCGCACCGATGCAGTGGTTGGTCTACTTCGGCGCCAGCCTCGGCCTGGCCCTGGTGCTGTGGCTGATGGCCGTCCGCCTGTACCACCGCGAGAAGCTGGCGATCTCGGCCTGAGGCCTGCACAAGCCTGGAAACAGAAACGCCCGGCCAATGGCCGGGCGTTTTCTGGTGGGGCGACCGGCAGGCCGTCCCGATGCCGCGGTGGCTCAGCCGCCGGGATTGAACGCGATCGTGCGCCGGGTGGTGACCGGTTCGGACACCGGCTCGAAGCGCCAGCGGCGGACCGCGGCCACGGCTTCGCGGTCGAAGACCCGCGGCGGGTCGGCGCGGACCACGCGCGCGTCGCTGACGCTGCCGTCGGCCCCTACCGTGAACTCCACCTGGACCTCGCCCGCCTGCGCGGCACGCAGGGCATCGGGCGGGTAGCGTGGTGCAGGCGTGCTGAGCGGCCGCAGGGTGGGCGCCGCAGCCACCGGTGCCGGTGTCGTGGCCGCCTGCTGGGCCTGCTGGCGCCGCTCGGCGGCGCGCTGCTCGGCTGCGCGCGCCGCAGCCGCGGCCGCGACGCGCTCGGCCTCGGCGCGCTCGGCGGCTTCGGTCTCGGCACGCTGCTGCTGCGCAAGCTGCTCGCTGGCCTGGCGCTGCTCGGCGGCCTGGGCGCGCTCGCGATCGACTGCAAGCTGGCGCTGGCGTTCGACTTCCTGCTCGGCGCTCAGCGCCTGCTGGGCAATGCGCCGGTCCACGCCCTCTTCAGCAGTGACGATCGTGGCCTGGAGGCGCTGCAGGGCCGGGTGGTCGGCGTCGGCGCGCCCGACCAGGACCGCCAGCCGGCGCGCCTCCTCGAAGTCCTCGCGGTCACGCGCCTGCTCGGTGGCGATCACCAGCATCGGCATGAGGTCGGTCAGGGCGCTGGCGACCGCGGCATCGCCGGGCGATTTCTCGCGCAGGGCCAGGTAGTACTCCAGCGCGTTGTCGCCGGCCGGCGCGTAGAGGCGGCTTTCGGCATAGGCGGCGCGCCCACGCTCGCGAAGCTCGTCGGCGCCGAGTTCGGCCAGGGCATCGGCCTGGATGGCGGCCTGTTCGGCGGCATCGACCGCGCTGGCAGCGGCGGCCTGGCTTGCGCCAGTCGCGCTGGCGGCGGCGGCGCTGCTGGCGGCATCGGCCGCGGGCGCGGCGGTGTCATCCTTGCCGCAGGCCGCGATGGCGAGGATGAGGGCCGCGGCAAGGGCCAGCCGAGGCAGGCTCCCTCGCGCGGTGGCTTGGTCGTTCACGGACATCGGTTTGTACTCCCCCTGAGTGTGCGGATGCGCACGTATGCCTAGGACGCGGCACGCGGGCCTGTTTGTCAACACCCCGGCCCGTCGAGGCGCCCCTGCGCTACTTGCCGACGCAGAAGCGCGAAAAAATATGACCCAGCAGTTCATCGGCCCCGACCTGGCCGGTGATATCGCCCAGCGCTCGGTGCGCGGCGCGCAGTGATTCGGCGGCCAGGTCCAGTGCCTCGCTGGCCAGCTCCAGCGCCGCCCGGTCCAGGTGCGCGGCGGCGCGGCCCAGAGCCTCGACATGGCGCGCACGCGCGGTGAACTCGCCTTCCCCGGCGGAAGTATCCGCGATGACGGGCTCCCCGCCCATCATCGGCTCGCCCATCACCAGCTGGCGCAGGCGCAGATGCAGCTCCTCCATGCCCTGGCCCGTGGCCGCGGAGACGCGCAGCTCCCCGGTCGGCGGCGGCGGTGCGCCGGCCGGCAGCAGGTCCGCCTTGTTGTGCAGCCACAGGATGCGCGGCACGCCGGCAAGGTCGGCGGCGATCGCGGCACGGCCCGCGTCGGGATCACGCGCATCGACCACGGCGATCGCCAGCCCGGCCTGCGCCAGCTCGTCGCGGGCGCGGCGCATGCCTTCGCGCTCGATGGCATCGCCCCCGGCACGCAGGCCGGCGGTGTCGACCAGGGTCAGTTCGGCGCCGTCGACGTGCACGGTCTCGCGCAGCAGGTCGCGGGTGGTGCCGGCGATGTCGGTGACAATCGCCCGCTCGCTGCCGGCCAGCGCGTTGAGCAGCGAGCTCTTGCCGGCGTTGGGCGGACCCACGATCACCGCGTCCAGGCCGTCGCGCAGGCGGCGGCCGCGCTCGGCGGTGGCCAGCAACGCAGCCAGGCCGGTACGCGCCCGGTCCAGACGCGCGGCCAACTCGGCGCCGCCGAGGGTGTCGAGCGGCTCGTCGGCAAAGTCGATCGCGGCCTCGGCGTGGACGCGGATCGCCACCAGGGCTTCGGCAAGGGCCTCGACCCGGCGCGAGAACTCGCCGTCCAGCGACCGCCGCGCGGCACGCGCCGCGGTCAGGTCGCCGGCGGCGACCAGATCGGCGACCGCCTCGGCCTGGGCCAGGTCGAGCCGACCATTGAGGAACGCGCGCTCGGTGAATTCGCCCGGCCGCGCCATGCGCGCACCCAGGGCGCAGCAGCGTGCCACCAGGGCCTGCAGCAGCACGGGATTGCCGTGGCCCTGCAGTTCTGCCACGTCTTCACCGGTGTAGCTGGCAGGCGCGGCGAACAGCAGCACGATGCCGTCATCGATGGTGTCGCCCGCGGCGTCGACGAAGCGCGCGTACTGCGCCTGCCTGGGCCTGGGCGCGCGGCCGCCGCAAACTGCGCTCGCGATCGCCGCTGCAGCCGGCCCCGACAGCCGCACGATGCCGACTCCGCCGCTGCCGGCGGCGGTGGCAACGGCGACGATGGTGTCGGTCACGGCCAAGGTCATCCCTGCACGCCGGGCGGTCGATGCCGCCCCGCGCCGTCAGTCGGCGGCGATCGCTTTCGGGGGCTTGTCGCCTGCGTCAGGCTTGCCGGGACCAGGCTTGTCGGAACCAGGCTTGTCCGCGTACTTGCGGATCAGCCACCACTGCTGCAGCAGGCCCAGCGAACCGTTGGTCACCCAGTACAGCACCAGGCCCGAGGGGAAGAAGACCATGAACACGCCGAAGGCCAGCGGCATCAGCTGCATCATCTTCTGCTGCATCGGGTCCATGCCGACCATTGGCGTGAGCTTCTGCGTCGACCACATCACGATGATGTTGAGCACCGGCAGGATGAAGTAAGGGTCGCGCGCGGTCAGGTCCTGGATCCAGCCGATCCACGGCGCGTGGCGCAGCTCCACCGACTCCAGCAGCACCCAGTACAGGGCCAGCCAGATCGGCATCTGCAGCAGCACCGGCAGGCAGCCGCCGACGGGATTGATCTTCTCCTTCTTGTAGAGCTCCATCATGGCGACCTGGAACTTCTGCTTGTCGTCGCCGTAACGCTCCTTGAGCTGGGCGATGCGCGGCTGGAACTTGCGCATCTTCGCCATCGACTGGTACTGCGCCTTCGACAGCGGGTACAGCACGGCCTTCACCACCAGCACCAGGCCGATGATCGACCAGCCCCAGTTCTGCACCAGGCTGTGGATCTTGTTGAGGATCCAGAACAGGCCCTCGCCGAGGAAGGCGAAGAAGGCGAAGCGGCTGTAGTCGACCGCACGGTCCAGGCCCGGCACCTGCTGGGCCTTGATCGGGCCGACCAGCTTGGGGCCGACCCACAGGCGCGCGCTGGTGGTGGCCTGGTCGCCCGGCGCCACCGCCAGGCCGGGACCGACCTCGCGGATGAGGTACTGCGGCGCGCCGCCGGCACCCGTGGTGGCCTGCAGCGAGACCGTGACCTCGTCGTTCACGCCGGGGATCCAGGCGCTGAAGAAATGGTGCTGGAGCATGGCCAGCCAGCCGCCGGACTGGCGCGCGTTGACCGGGCCCTCGTCGGCGAAATCGCTGTAGCGCACGCGCTGGTAGCCCTCGCCCGGGCTGAACCAGGTGGCGCCGTAGAGGCTGAAGGACTCGGGATTGGTCCAGCCGGTCTTGAGCACCTGCGGCAGGCGGATCAGCTGGCGGTAGACATGGCCCTGCCAGAGCGCGTCGCCCTTGTTGTAGACCGTGTCACGCACTTCGATGGCGTAGCTGCCGCGGGTCAGGACATAGCTGCGGCGGATGCTGACGCCGTCCGGGCCGTGCCAGACGAAGGGCACTTCGAGGGTGTCGGCGTCCGCGGCGAGCACGTAGTCGGTGCCGGCCGACTCCGGCACGAAGCCGGCCTCGTGCGTGGGCGCGGCGCTGCCCTGGCTGACCCAGCCGCTCTGCGCGGCGTAGAAGGTCGCGGGGCGGTCGTCGAACAGGCGCACGGGCGGGCTGTCCTCGTCACGGGTCTGCGGGAATTGCAGAAGGTCGGCGCGGGCGACCACGCCGCCGTGCAGGGTGAGGTCGAGGACATCGGTGCGGACCTCGACCTGGCCGGCGCTGGCCGGCGCGGGGGTCGCGGAGATCCCGGGGACCGGCGCGGACTGCGGCGCCGCGGGCACCGCGCCCGGCACGTTCGAAACCGCACCGTCGGCGACGGCCGGGGCACCCGGGATCGTGGCGGCGGGATCGACCACCGCGGCGCTGCCGACTGCACCGTCCACGGCGACGGGCGCGCGCTGCTCCTTGCCCCACTCCATCCACAACAGGGTCGCCACCATCAGCAGGGCGAAGATCAGGAAGGTGCGGGTCTGGTTCATGGGGCAGGAAGGCTCATTCGCCGGCGGGACGCGGCGTGGGGTCGGGAAGGTCCGCGGCAATCGCGGGAATGGCGGAGGTCGCCGCGTGCGCGGGGATCGGCGGTACCGCCGCGGGCATTGTGCCGCCCGGCTCCGGCGCGGGCAACGCACCGGCACGGCGCAGCGCGTCGTGGAACGCCTCGCGAAGGACGGTGCGCGAAGCACCGGCCGCAGCGGGACGGGCCACGATCACGAAGGCGGCGTCGGGAAGGCGGGCGCGGAGTGCGCGGAATTCTTCGCGCAGCGCGCGTTTGATCCGGTTGCGTCCGACCGCGCGCCGGTCGACCTTGCGCGACACCGCCAGGCCAAGACGCGCCGGCTGGCCGTCGTGGAGCAGGTGCAGGGCAAGGATCGGGGTGCCGGTGCGGCGACCATCGCCGAACACACGGTCGAAGTCGGCGCGCACGCGCACGCGCGCTTGGCGGGGCAAGCGGCGATTCATGGCGTGGCGGAACGCGACGGGCGGCAGGCGTTCAGGCCGCCCGGCGACATCAGGCGGTGAGGCGCTTGCGGCCCTTGGCGCGGCGGCGGGCAAGGATCTTGCGGCCGTCGGCGGTCGCCATGCGGGCACGGAAGCCGTGGTCGCGCTTGCGCTTGAGGTTGCTGGGCTGGTAAGTGCGCTTGGTGGACATGGCGGTTGCTCGGGCGGGACGCAGCGGAAAGAACCGGAGATTCTATGGCGCGGGGATACCCCGGGTCAAATCGGGTCCGCGGCAGGGGTTCGCGACGCGTGCCCGTCGCGGCGCGCGGGCAGGTACGCGGTGGTAGGCTGGCTGCCCCCTTTCACCTTCCGCCGCTCGTGGCCCGGCCACGCCGCGCGGCAGGTCCCGCTGTCGGTAGTCGAACCAGAACATGGATGCTTGGCCCCGCTGTCTCGAACGCCTGGAAGCCGAACTCCCGGCCGAGGACGTGCATACCTGGTTGCGACCGTTGCAGGCTGCGCGCCGCGACGACTCCACCGTGCTGTACGCGCCCAACGCCTTCGTCCGGGACACCGTGCACGAGCGCTACATGCCGCGGATCCGCGAATTGCTGGGTTTCTTCGGCGACGCCGGCGCGGTATCGCTTGAAATCGGCTCCCTGCCGCGCGCCGCCGAACCGCAGCGCGCGCCGGCCACGGCCGCGGCCACCGCAGCGAGCGCGGCGGCGGGTGCCGCCGCCTTCCACGGCAACCTGGACAGCCATTACACCTTCGAGAACTTCGTCGAGGGCCGCAGCAACCAGCTGGGTCGCGCCGCGGCCTGGCAGGCTGCGCAGAAGCCCGGCGTGCGCGAACACAACCCGCTGCTGCTTTACGGCGGCACCGGGCTGGGCAAGACCCACCTGATGTTCGCCGCGGGCAACGAGATGCGCCGCAACAATCCCGGCGCGCGCGTGCTGTACATGCGCTCCAACGACTTCTACAGCGCGTTCTTCCGCTCGCTGCAGGAGCGTACGGCCGACCAGTTCAAGCGCCAGTTCCAGACGCTCGACGCGCTGCTGATCGACGACATCCAGTTCTTCGCCGGCAAGGACCGCACGCAGGAAGAGTTCTTCCACACCTTCAATGCACTGTTCGAGGGCCGGCAGCAGATCATCATGACCTGCGACCGTTTCCCGCGCGAAGTGGAGGGCCTGGAGCCGCGGCTGAAGTCACGCCTGGCCTGGGGCCTTCCGGTGGCGATCGACCCGCCTGATTTCGAAACCCGTGCGGCGATCGTGCTGGCCAAGGCGCGCGAGCGCGGCACCCACGTGCCCGAAGACGTGGCCTTCCTGCTGGCAAAGAAGATGCCCTCGAACGTGCGCGACCTCGAGGGTGCCCTGAACACGCTGTCGGCCCAGGCCAACTTCACCGGGCGTGCGATCACCATCGAGTTCGCGATGGAAACCCTGCGCGACCTGCTGCGCGCGCAGCAGGCGGCGATCAGCATCCCCAATATCCAGAAGACCGTGGCAGACTACTATGGTCTCCAGATCAAGGACATGCTGGGCAAGAAGCGGACGCGTTCGCTGGCCCGCCCCCGCCAGATGGCGATGGCGCTGGCCAAGGAACTCACCGAACACAGCCTGCCCGAGATCGGCGATGCGTTTTCCGGGCGGGACCACACCACGGTCCTGCACGCCTGTCGCCAGATCCGCACCCTTTCGCAGACCGATGGAAAGCTTCGCGAGGACTGGGACAAGCTCATCCGCAAGCTCAACGAATAACCGTCCGGCGGGCCGCCACAGCCCGGTGGACCGGAAGGGGACAAACTGTGGACAACTTCGGAGCCGGAAGAGGGGCCGATAATTGTCCACAGCTTGTCCAGCCCCGAAGGACGAGATTGTCAACCGGGTTGTAGCGCAATAAAGTTGTTTGAAATCAGTAGCTTGGATTGGTTGTCAACCGTTTTTACGGACACCACCTCCACCGCTTTTAAAGATTTATCCATTCAAGAGCCAAGGCAAGGGGACATCACCGGCATGCGTTTCAGTCTGCAGCGAGAAGCCTTCCTGAAGCCGTTGGCACAGGTCGTCAACGTGGTTGAACGCCGGCAGACCCTGCCGGTCCTGGCAAACCTGCTGGCGCTGGTCCAGGACGGCCAGCTGTCGCTGACCGGTACCGACCTGGAGGTCGAGATGATTGCGCGTTGCGCAGTCGACGACTCCCAGGACGGCGAGGTCACGATCCCGGCGCGCAAGCTGTTCGACATCGTCCGCGCCCTGCCCGACGGCAGCAAAGTCACCGTCAGCCAGACCGGTGACAAGATCACGGTGCAGGCGGGACGAAGCCGCTTCACCCTGGCCAGCCTGCCGGCGAACGACTTCCCGTCGATCGACGAGGTCGAGGCGACCGAGCGCGTCGAGGTTCCGGAAGCCGCGCTCAAGGAGCTGATCGAGCGGACCGCATTCGCCATGGCCCAGCAGGACGTGCGCTATTACCTCAACGGCCTGCTGTTCGACCTTGGCGACACCCACCTGCGCTGCGTAGCCACTGACGGCCATCGCCTAGCCCTGTGCGAGACGGCGCTCGACGGCAGTGCCCGGGCCAAGCGCCAGATCATCGTGCCGCGCAAGGGCGTGACCGAGCTGCAGCGCCTGCTGGAGGGCGGCGACCGGGTGCTCGAGCTTGAGATGGGCCGCAACCACATCCGCGTGAAACGTGACGATGTCACGTTCACCAGCAAGCTGATCGATGGCCGTTTCCCGGATTACGAAGCGGTGATTCCGATCGGCGCCGATCGCGAGGTCAAGGTCGACCGCGAGGTGCTGCGTGCGGCCCTGCAGCGCGCGGCCATCCTCTCGAACGAGAAGTACCGCGGCGTTCGCATCGAGGTTTCGCCGGGCCAGCTCAAGATCAACGCCCACAACCCCGAACAGGAAGAAGCGCAGGAAGAAATCGAGGCAGACACCTCGGTTGACGGCCTGGCGGTGGGCTTCAACGTGAACTACCTGCTTGATGCGCTGAGCGCCCTGCGCGACGACACCGTGATCCTGGCGCTGCGCGATGCGAACTCCTCCGCCCTGGTGCGCGAAGCCGCGAATGCGCGTTCACGCCACGTCGTGATGCCGCTGAGGCTGTGACCAGGAAGTTCCACGTGGAACACGAACGCCCGGCATCGCCCGGGCGTTCTGCTTTTCAGGGGCGTCCACTGTGCAGCTGAGTCGCCTCGACCTGCGCAACCTGCGCAATCTGGCCGATGTCAGCCTGCGCCCCGGCCCAAGCCTTAACCTGTTGCTTGGACCCAATGGCGCTGGCAAGACCAGCGTGCTCGAAGGGCTACACCTGCTTGCCTACGGACGCAGCTTTCGCGGCCGCGTCCGAGACGGACTGATCCGTACCGGACACGATGCGGTCGAGGTGTTCGCGGAATGGCGCGTCGAAGGGGAACAGGGCCCGCACCGTGCCGGGCTGCGCCATTCCGGCGGTGGCTGGGAAGCTCGCCTGGACGGTGATTCCGTCGACCATCTCGGTGAGCTCTGCGCTGCGTTTATGGTGGTGACCTTCGAACCCGGCAGCCACGCGCTGGTATCCGGAGGCGGCGAGCCGCGACGACGCTTCATCGACCGCGGCCTGTTCCACGTGGAACAGGGCTTCCTCCCGGTCTGGCGCCGCTACTCGCGCGCGCTGAAGCAGCGCAATGCACTGCTCAAGTCACGGGCCGGCGCTGCGCAGATTTCCGCTTGGGACCAGGAGCTGGCCGCTTCCGGCGAAGAGCTGACCCGGCGCCGGGTGCACTATCTCGACAGACTGCAGGAGCGGATGGCCCCAGTGGCTGCGGCCCTGGCGCCGAGCCTCGGCCTGATGTCACTCGAGTTCGAACCTGGTTGGAGGCGTTCCAGCCTGTCGCTGGCTGACGCGCTGGCCTTGGCGCGCGAAAGGGACCAGATGCTCGGACACACCAGCGTGGGTCCGCACAGGGCCGACTGGAAGCTTCGCCTTGCCGACAAGGACGAGGGAGAAGCCCTGTCCAGAGGCCAGGCGAAGCTGGCCGCCCTGTCCTGCCTGTTCGCCCAAGCCGCCGATTGTGCCGCCGAACGCGCGGACTGGCCGTTGATTGCGCTGGATGACCTCGCGTCCGAACTGGACGCGGAGCACCGTGTGCGAGTCATGGCCTTCCTCGACGGGACACCGGCCCAGGTGTTCGTGACCGGAACGGATCGGCTGGAAGCGAGTGGAGAGATAGTTGTGTTCCACGTGGAACAGGGATGCGTTGTGGCGGCTTGAAAGTTGATGTGTTTCACGTGAAACACCATTTCTTGGCATAAGCGGGCCTGCCGTTGTGGTTGGACCAGGTTTTTCTCCCGATTTGCATAGGGCTTCCGGCTGATTGCTCCGGGAGGTGTGCGCTGCCCGCCGTGGACGCAGGTGGGGGGGATGCCCAGCCGGATTATTCGCGTCCTGCTCCCAGATCCGGCCGCCGGCCATCCATGGCCGGCTCTGGGCATCCCCCCTGCATCCACGTCGGGCCCGGACCTTTGTCGCGGTCGGGGGAAGAAGCGGCGACGCCGACGTTGAAACCCGGTGGCGTCACCGGATCAAGCGGCACAGCCACGCCACAGCTACGCCCACGAGCGCGAGCGCGCCCGCTCCTGATCTCCGTCCCGAAGCCAAGAAACGCCACGGCCCGTCCCGTCCCGTGCACAGGGGGTGTGCGTACAGGCGGCCATGGATGGCCGGCGGCCGGCCTTGGGAGCAGGACGCGGACAGGCCGGGGAGCACACCCCCTGTGCACGGGACGGGCAGCGCGGACCAGGACGAAGCAGCTCCCGGCGCAACAACGCTCCAACTGTCACGTCATCCCGGAGCCTCGAGAAGAGCCAGCCACTCCGCCGGGTCGTATGCCTCCCCAGTCGGGAGAAGAACCAAACAAAGGGATTCGGGACGGTGGTCGTTGGAAGGTCCCCTTGGTCGGGATCGCAGTTATGGCTGCTCCTGCACAGGAGCCCTTGCCATGCGCCGCAAACTGGTATAATGGCCGTCTCAGGCCCCTATAAGTAATGTGTCGTGCGCCGGCGTCGCCGCGCTGGCCGTTGCCGGGCGATTCCAACGGCCAGAAATATCCAGATGACTGACGATACCGGCAGCACCCCCGAGACCGCGAACACCGGCTACGACTCCAGCAAGATCACCGTTTTGCGCGGCCTCGAGGCCGTCCGCAAGCGCCCGGGCATGTACATCGGTGACGTGCATGACGGCACCGGCCTGCACCACATGGTGTTCGAGGTGGTCGACAACTCGGTCGACGAAGCGCTCGCCGGCCATGCCGACGACATCAACGTGGTCATCCACGAGGATGGCTCGGTTTCGGTGTCCGACAACGGACGCGGCATTCCGGTCGACATCCACAAGGAAGAGCATGTCTCCGCGGCCGAGGTCATCCTGACCGTGCTCCACGCCGGCGGCAAGTTCGACGACAACAGCTACAAGGTGTCCGGTGGCCTGCACGGCGTCGGCGTTTCAGTGGTCAACGCGCTGAGCGAGCACCTGTGGCTCGATATCTGGCGCGATGGCGAGCACCATCGCCAGGAATACGCCCTGGGCGAGCCCCTGTACCCGCTCAAGGTGCTGGAGCCGTCAGGCGGGCGCCGCGGCACCACGCTGCGCTTCAAGCCCGCCACCGCGATCTTCAGCGACGTCGAGTTCCACTATGAGGTCCTGGCGCGCCGCCTGCGGGAGCTGTCGTTCCTGAATTCGGGCGTCAGGATCACCCTCAGCGACGAGCGCGGCGAGCCGCGCCGCGACGTGTTCGAGTACGAGGGCGGCATCGCCTCCTTCGTCGAGCACCTGGCCCAGCTCAAGACCCCGCTGCACCCCAAGGTGATCTCGGTCATCGGTGAGGAGAACGGCATCACCGTCGAAGCGGCGCTGCAGTGGACGGACTCCTACCAGGAGACCATGTTCTGCTTCACCAACAACATCCCGCAGAAGGATGGCGGTACCCACCTGATCGGCTTCCGCGCGGCGCTCACGCGCACGTTGACCAATTACATCGAACAGAGCGGCATCGCCAGGCAGGCCAAGGTGCAGCTGTCCGGCGACGACATGCGCGAAGGCATGATCGCGGTGTTGTCGGTGAAGGTGCCCGACCCCAGCTTCTCCTCGCAGACCAAGGAAAAGCTGGTCAGCTCGGAAGTGCGCCCGGTGGTTGAACACACCTTCGGCGCCAAGCTCGACGCCTTCCTCCAGGAAAATCCGAACGAAGCCAAGGCCATCGCCGGCAAGATCGTCGACGCCGCCCGCGCCCGCGAGGCCGCGCGCAAGGCGCGCGACCTGACCCGGCGCAAGGGCGCGCTGGACATCGCCGGGCTCCCGGGCAAGCTCGCCGACTGCCAGGAGAAGGATCCGGCGCTCAGCGAACTGTTCATCGTGGAGGGTGACTCGGCCGGCGGCTCCGCCAAGCAGGGCCGCAACCGCAAGAACCAGGCGGTGCTGCCGCTCAGGGGCAAGATCCTCAACGTCGAGCGCGCGCGCTTCGACCGCATGCTGGCTTCGGACCAGGTCGGCACCCTGATCACCGCGCTCGGCACCGGCATCGGCAAGGACGAGTACAACCCGGACAAGCTGCGCTACCACCGCATCATCATCATGACCGACGCCGACGTCGACGGCGCCCATATCCGCACTCTGCTGCTGACCTTCTTCTACCGGCAGATGCCGGAGCTGATCGAGCGTGGGCACATCTATATCGGCCTGCCGCCGCTGTACAAGATCAAGCAGGGCAAGACCGAGATCTACCTGAAGGACGACGCGTCGCTCGATGCCTACCTCGCCGGCAACGCGGTCGAGAACGCCACCCTGGTGCCCGCCGAAGACGAGCCGGGGATCAGCGGCGCAGCGCTTGAGAAGCTGCTGCTGGTCTACGCCGCCGCGCGCGAAACCATCACCCGCAACGCCTACCGCTACGACCCCGTCGTGCTCGGCGCACTGATCGATTTCACGCCGCTGGATGCCGAAATCCTCGCCGGCAACGTCGACGAGCGCCACGAGCTGGACATGCTGGAGAACCGACTCAACGAATCGGGCCTCGGCAAGCCGCGCTACAGCCTCGAATTCCAGCCGGCCACCGACACCGCCGGTCCGGCGCTGGTGGTGAACCGCCGCCACATGGGCGTGGATGCGGTGCAGGTGCTTCCGTTCTCGGCCTTCGAGGGCGGCGAGCTGCGGGCGCTGCGTGACGCCGCGGCGCTGCTGCATGGCCTGGTTCGCGAGGGTGCGCGGATCATCCGCGGCAGCCGCGTGCAGACGGTCGCAAACTTCGCCCAGGCCCAGGCCTGGCTGCTCGAAGAGGCCAAGAGGGGGCGCCAGATCCAGCGCTTCAAGGGCCTGGGTGAGATGAACCCCGAGCAACTCTGGGACACCACGGTCAACCCCGAGACGCGGCGCCTGTTGCAGGTGACGATCGAGGACGCCGTCGGCGCGGACCAG
This sequence comes from Luteimonas sp. A537, assembly GCF_054052065.1. Lineage (NCBI taxonomy): Bacteria > Pseudomonadati > Pseudomonadota > Gammaproteobacteria > Lysobacterales > Lysobacteraceae > Luteimonas > Luteimonas renzhihongae. Next base: position 21,788 of record NZ_JBSVRH010000003.1, on the reverse strand, counting down.
ATCTTCAGCACGTTGATGGGCGACGTGGTCGAGCCGCGTCGCGCCTTCATCGAAGACAATGCGCTGAGGGTGTCCAACCTCGACGTATGATCCTGCCGGTTGACGCCGTCTTCAGATGGCGACGCCTACAACCAACGCAGCCCAATCAGGATGTCGCCATGAAGACACTGCCACTTGCATTCGCCGTTGCCGCCACGGTGGCCATGGCCGCCTGCGCCACCACCACGTCGCCTACCGGGCGGACCCAGTACGTAGGTGCGGTGTCGCAGGAGCAGCTCAACCAGCTCGGCGCCCAGGCCTTCACCGAGCAGAAGGCGCAGATGAAGCAGACCGGCAATGCCACGCAGAAGCGATACGTGGACTGCGTGGTCCGGGCGGTGGTCGCCCAGTTGCCCGCCTCACAGCGCCAGATCGCCTGGGAGTCGGCGGTTTTCGTCGATGACAACCCCAACGCCTTCGCGCTGCCCGGTGGCAAGGTCGGCGTGTACACCGGCATCTTCAGCGTCGCGAAGAACCAGGACCAGCTGGCGGCGGTGATCGCGCACGAGGTCGGGCACGTGATCGCGAACCACCACGATGAACGCATTACCCGCCAGATGGGCGCCCAGGGCGCCTTGGGCGTGGTTGGCGCGCTGGTCGGCTCGCGCTACGGCGAGGGCGCCACCCAGACCACCAACCAGCTTGGCGGCGCCGCGCTGCAGACGGCGTTCCTGCTCCCCGGTTCGCGCGTGCAGGAAAGCGAGGCGGATGTCGTCGGCCAGCAGCTGATGGCCGAAGCGGGGTTTGATCCGCGCCAGGCGGTCAATCTGTGGCAGAACATGATCGCCGCCAGCGGCGGCAACCGGCCGGCGCAGTGGCTGTCGACGCATCCGGATCCGAGCGCCCGCATCGGTGAGCTGCAGTCGCGTGCCACCAGCCTGGTTCCGGCATGGGAGCAGGCCCGGGCCGCCGGTCGACGTCCAGCCTGCGGTTGAACCATTCCGCCATCGTCCAATGGTGCGCTCGCGTCGACGATACATCTTCTGGTAGTTTTGGCTCCCCCCAGCACGAGCGACACTGATCGTCGCGTGCTTCGCACATCCGAGGCCTGTCATGTCCGCAATTTCGACCCACCGCTCCCTGCTGGTTTCCGCGATCGTCGCAGTGCTCGCCCTGGGCGTTGCCACCGATGCCGTTGCGCAGACCCCCAGCGAGCGCGCCGCCGAGCGTCGCGCCGCCCGCCAGGCCGGCGCGGACGCCGGCAAGCAGGACTCGCGGAAAGGCGAGGCAGCCGCGGAAGAGTATCCGGCGGCCACCCGCAAGCAGCCTGGCCTGAGCGCAAGCTCGCGCATCGGGGCACAGCTCAACAAGGTTTCCGAGGCGCAGCAGGCCGGTGACCTAGCCGCCGCCGAAGCCGCCGCCGCCGAAATCCTTGGCGATGACAAGGCCAACGCCTATGAGCGCGCGATCACCCTGCGCCTGGTGGCCGACCTGCTGATCAACGAAGACAACGAGCGCGCCAAGAGCTACCTGCGTGAAGCCATCGAGCTTGAAGGCCTTGGCAACAATGAACACTTCAACAGCATGCTGATGCTTGCCCAGATCCAGATGCAGGACGACGACTACGCCGGCTCGCTGGCCACGCTCGACCGCATGATCGCCGAGACCCACACCGACAAGACCGATGTGCTGGTCCTGCGCGGCAACGCGCTGTACCGTCTGGAGCGCTACGACGACGCCATCGCCGCACTCGAGCCTCTGGTCAAGGGCAATCCCGAGGCTCGCGCCGACTGGAGCCAGCTGCTGATGGCGTCGTATTCGGAAAGTGGCCGGGGCAGTGACGCCATGGCCCTTGCCGAGCAGGTCGCGTCGCAGACTCCGGGCGACAAGCGCGCCCAGCTCAACCTTGCCAGCGTCTACCTGCAGGGCGACGACTATCCCAAGGCCATCGCCGTCTACGAGGGCCTGCGTTCGGCCGGGCAGCTCACCGAAGAGGCGGAATACCGCAACCTCTCGGCGCTGTACCTCAACAGCGAGGATGGCGAGCGCAATGCCATCAGCGTGATCAACGAGGGCCTGGAGAAGGGCGTCCTCAAGCCCGACCAGAAGACCTATGCACAACTCGCGCAGGCGTACTACTTCAGCGACCAGCCCGGCGAGGCGATCAAGGCCTACCAGAAGGCAGCGCCGCTAGACGACAGCGGCGCGACCTACCTCAACCTAGCCAAGGTGCTGGCCAGCGAAGGGCGCAGTGCCGAATCCAAGGATGCCGCGCAGAAGGCCATCGACAAGGGCCTGGACGACCCTGCCGAAGCACGCAAGCTGCTGGCGCGCTGACACAGTGGTCCGTGAAAAGAAGGTCGACGGTGCGGTAGAACCGCGCGGCATGATTGGTATAAGCTTGGAAATTCCCGCGCAGAAGCCGAGTGCGGATCCAGACATCATTTTTCGGGGCGCTCCCGGCCCGGCCAGAATCGAGTTTTCCGCATGACGCAGCACGCAACGACCCCCGACCGGAACAATGACCAGGACGAGGGCCTGAACTGGGCGCGTATCGCCGGTTTCACCATGGTGGTGGCATTCCATGCCGCCGCCGTCCTGCTCCTGCTGGCCCCGGTGAATCCGCCAGGCGCCCCGCCGGAAGAAGAAGCGGTCACCCGCGTGGTCCTGATCGAGCCGCCGCCGCCGCCGCCGCCGCCGCCGCCGCCGCCGCCCAAGCCGCCGGAGCCGCAGCCGATCCGCGAGCTGGTGCCGCCGCAGCCGACCCCGCTGCCGCCGCCGCCCCAGGAGCCGCCGGTGGTATTCGACGAACCCTCGCCGATGGATACCCCGGCGCCGCCGCCGGCACCGCCCGCGCCGCCTGCACCGGTGGCGAACATCGGCGCCAGCGTCGATCCGTCATCGCGCAGCATGAACCCGCCGAAATATCCGCCGGCCGCGCAGCGTGCAGGCATCACCGGCGAGGTGATCCTGATCGTTGAAGTCGATGCCAGCGGCAACGTCATCGACGTGTCGGTGGAAAAATCCAGCCGCAACCGCGATCTCGACCGTTCGGCCGTCACCGCCGCCCGCGGCTGGCGCTTCAATCCCGAGATGCGGGACGGCGTCCCGGTCGCAGGCCGCGTCCGCGTCCCGGTGGCCTTCGTCCTCTGACGGGGGTTGCGCCGCGGCGCACCACCGCATCACATGCAATACCCGCTGTACCCGCTACACCCTTTTCCAACACCACAACATCTAGAAGGTAAGCGTCATGCTGCAGGAAACCACTAACGTCCCCGCCGCCGGAGGCAGCAACGCTGCAGCGCTCCAGCAGATGGGTTTCGCGGACATGGTCCAACACATGGATGCGGTCGGCTGGGTGGTGCTCATCACCCTCCTGATCATGTCGGCCATGTCGATCTACTGGATCATCTTCAACTTCATCAAGCACATGCGCCTGCGCGGCAGCGCCGACCGCGTGATCACCACGTTCTGGGAAACCCAGAACGCGCAGGACGCGATCCGCGCCATGGAAGAGGAATCGCGCAGCGAGCCCTTCTCGAAGGTCGCGCTTGACGCCGCCCAGGCCGCCGCGCACCACCAGCGCCACGAAGGTTCGCGCCTGGTCGAGTCGCTCAACCGCTCCGAGTTCGTCGACCGCGCGCTGCGCCAGGGCGTGACCCGCGAGTCGCTGAAGCTCGAAGCCGGCCTGACCGTGCTTGCCACCGTTGGTTCGACCGCGCCGTTCGTCGGCCTGCTCGGTACCGTGTGGGGCATCTACCGTGCGCTGATCCGCATCGGTGCCAGCGGCCAGGCCGACATCGGCGCGGTTGCCGGTCCGGTTGGCGAGGCGCTGATCATGACCGCGCTCGGCCTCGGCGTCGCGATCCCGGCGGTGCTTGGCTACAACTTCTTCGTGCGCCTGAACCGCGGCCTGAACTACAAGCTCGACACGTTCGCCCACGACCTGCACGACTTCTTCGCCACCGGCTCGCGCGTCGGCGAGCAGAAGCGCTGATAGTCCAGGAACGGCCAGTAACGGAGAACCGACATGGCTTATAGCTCAAGCGGTAACGGCCATGACAAGGTCAACGCCACGATCAACATCGTGCCGCTGGTCGACGTGATGCTGGTGCTGCTGATCATCTTCATGGTCACGGCACCGCTCATGGCCCACAAGGTCGAGGTCGAGCTCCCGCAGGCCAACCTGGACGAGCAGCCCGAGATGGCACCGGCCGCCCCGCCGATCACCATCGCGGTGACCGACGCGGGCGAGGTCTATCTCAACGACCAGCCGGTCACGCTCCAGCTGCTGGAAAGTTCGCTTGCGGTCGAGGCCCAGAAAACGCCCCAGCCGCCGGTGAACGTCCGCGCCGACAAGACCACGAAGTACGGAATGGTGAAGGAAGTCGTCGATCTCGCGCAGGCCGCCGGCATGCGCAAGGTGGGCTTTGTCGCCACTCGCGAGAACAACTGACCCGGAGTTTGCAACATGGCTTTTTCCTCCAATTCCGGTGACGGCCCGATGGCCGACATCAACATCATTCCGCTCTGCGACGTGATGCTGGTGCTGCTCATCATCTTCATGGTCACGGCGCCGCAGCTGTCGTATCCGATCGACATCGACCTGCCGCAGCGTTCGATCAATCGCCCGGAAAATCCGGTCGAGCCGCCGGAGCCGATCAAGCTCCGGATCGACGGCTCGGGCCAGATCTTCTGGAACGACAGCCCGGCACCGATCACGGCACTGCGCAGCATGATGGAGACCGAGGTCCAGCGTGACCCGGGCAACCAGCCCACGCTGCAGATCGATGTCAACGAGGATGCCGATTATGGTGTTCTCGCCAAGGTCCTGGCCGAGGCGAAGAACGCGCAGATGATGAAGATCGGCTTCATCAAGAACTGATCCCGCAACACCCGTCCGCGGCGTCGCCTGCAGCGCGCCGCGGATCGGACACCACGTTTGCTTTCTTGCGCCGCCCCACAAAGGCGGCGTCTTTTTTGTGCCTGGCGTGGGTTCGCGGAAGAGCAAAAATTATTGCCGCGTCATCCGTGGCAGAAGGACCCTTGCCCTTCGCGCCCCTGCAAAAGCGCGAGGTAACGCCGGACCGTCGTGGCCAGGCCTTCGTAGAGGGCGTCGCCGATGAGGGCGTGGCCGATCGAGACTTCTTCGATGCCGGGCACCGCGGACAGGAAGTCGGCAAGGTTGGACTGGCTGAGATCATGGCCGGCGTTGACGCCGAGCCCTGCGGCGCGGGCGCGACGGGCGGTATCGGCGCAGGCGGCCAGCGCGCCGGATGCGGCGCCGGCGGCGTGTTCTTCGGCGAAGGGGCCGGTGTAGATCTCGATGCGGTGGGCGCCGGTGGTAGCCGCGGCCTCGATTGCGGCGTTGCCGGCGTGGGAATCGGCATGGGCGTCGGCGAACAGGCTGACGCGGCAGCCGAGCGCGCGCAGTTCGTCCACGATGGGCGCAAGGCGGGCGCCGTCGCGCACGAAGTCGAAGCCGTGGTCGGAGGTGATCTGGCCGTCGTCGTCGGGCACCAGGGTGGCCTGGGCCGGACGGGCCTCGCGGCACAGGGCGATGAATCCGGGATAGCCGGGCCGCGGCGGCGCGAACGGGTTGCCTTCGAGGTTGAGTTCGACATCGCGCGCGGCGGCGAGCCCGGCCAGCGCCATGACGTCGTCGGCGCGTGCATGGCGCGCGTCAGGGCGTGGATGCAGGGTCAGGCCGTGGGCGCCGGCATCGAGGCAGGCGCGGGCCGCGCGCAGCATGTCGGGTTCGCCGCCGCCGCGTGAATTGCGCAGCACGGCGATCTTGTTGAGGTTGACGCTGAGCCGGGTCATGGAGGGCAGGATACCCGTCCCTGCGCGGCCGGCGGCGAGCGCTCAGCCGAGTGGCGGTTCGCCGGCCTGGGCCTGCTCGGCGAGGCGGCGCGCTTCCGCCTGCTCGCGCAGGCGCTTGAGCTCGACCGGGTCGAGCATCATGCTGTCGTCGCGCGACTGGTTGCCCACGCGCTGCGCGAGCAGGCCCAGCACCCAGGCCACGGTGGCGGCCAGGGCCACCAGCAGGCAGAGCACGGCAAGTACCATCGACGATGCGTTCAGCGCCACGGCGAACGCGGCCACGGCCAGCAGCAGGAACAACCAGGGCATCGCACGCCTCCACGGGAACTGTCCCGAAGTCTAGCCGCTGGCGGCGCGCGCGCGCGCCGCCGCCGGGCGGTGGCAGCGTGCCGCCGGTCGCAGAACCGGCGCCCGCACGGCCTTACAGCAGCGGCGACATCAGCCGGGCCAGGGCTTCGGGCAGGCGCGCGCGCAGCAGCGGGCGATGGCGGCCGCGCTGGACCCGCGGCGCATGTGCCAGTTCGCCTTCGATCAGTGCGGCGAGGTCGGCGGCGATCTCCGGATCGTCGAAGAGCACCGAGACCTCGAAGTTGAGGCGGAAGCTGCGGTGGTCGAAGTTGGCGCTGCCGATCACCACCAGTTCGTCATCGACCAGCAGCGACTTGCTGTGCAGCATGCGCGGGCCGTACTCGTAGATCTTCACGCCGGCGACCAGCAGCGGGCCGAAGTAGGAGCGCGCGGCCAGCGTCACCAGCTTCGAGTCGCTGTCGCGGGGTACCAGCAGGCGCACGTCCAGGCCGGCCAGCGCCGCCGAAGTCAGCGCCATCATCGCCGCCTCGCCGGGCACGAAGTAGGGCGTGGTCAGCCAGACGCGATGCTTCGCAGCCTGGATCGCCGAGACGTGCAGACGGTGGATCGCCTCCCAGGGCGAATCCGGGCCGGACACCAGCACCTGTGCGCGGACCGGGCCCGGTGCGGCCGCGCGCGGCGTGTCGCGGGCGACGTCGGAAAGGAAATCATGATCGCCGGTGGCGTAGGCCCAGTCCTCGCAGAACACCAGCTGCAGCACGCGAACCACGGCGCCCTCGAGGCGCAGATGCAGGTCGCGGTAGGCGGAGTCGCCCAAGCGTTCGTCCTGCTCGTCGGTGACGTTCATGCCGCCGGTGTAGGCCACGCATCCGTCGATGACCACGATCTTGCGGTGGGTGCGCAGGTTCGCCCACGGCCGCCGCCAGACGTGGCCGAAGCGCATGGGGTGGAACCAGGCGAGCTCGCCGCCGGCATCGAGCAGCGGCTTGAAGAACCGTCGCGCGTTGGCCGAACCGATCGCATCCAGCAGCAGCCGCACCTTCACGCCGGCGCGGGCGCGTTCGACCAGGGCCTCGCGCAGCGCGGTACCGGTGTGGTCGGGTTCGTAGATGTAGTACTCCAGGTGCACGTGCCTGGTGGCCACCGCGATATCGGCCAGCAGCGCCTGGTACTTGGCGGCGCCGTCGACCAGCAGGCGCACGTCGCGCGCGCTCGACTGCGACAGGCCGGTGGTGGCGGCGGCAAGGCGCGCGAGTTCGACGGCGTCCGCGTGCGCGGGGTCGGCGAAGGCCTCGCCGGCCGGCGCCGACTGGCGACTGCGCGCGCGCCGCAGCCGATGGCGCTCGATCCGCTGCGGCCCGAACACGTGGTAGATGAAGAGGCCAAGGTAGGGCAGCAGCGCCAGGCCCAGCAGCCAGCTGAGGGTGGCCACCGGCTCGCGCTTCTTGAGGATGATGACGCCGCCCAGCAGCACCAGGTACGCGGCCCAGGCGGTGACCAGCCAGGCCCCCAGGTGGGGGATCGAAAGCAGTGCCTGCCAGGCTTCGCGCAACGCGTCCACACAGCGCTCCCCTGTCGCAGGAGCTGCGACACATGGGGCGTAGGCTAGCCCGATGCGCGACGATGGCAAAGCGAAGCTTGCGGTCATGGGTGCCCTGAAGGGCCGCGGCTCCGCGTCGTGGGTGCCGGGCCGATTCGAGCAGCGCACGGCCAGTCGCGAAGACGACGGCTGGGGCTCGGGCCACGACTTCTCGGACGCCAGCGGCGAGGCGCTTGAGCCCGGCCCCGACACCGTGGTCACCGCCGAGCGCGCGCGCAGCATCATCACCCGCAACCAGTCGCCCGACGTCGGTTTCGGCCAGTCGATCAACCCCTATCGCGGGTGCGAGCACGGCTGCGTCTACTGCTTCGCGCGTCCCAGCCACGCCTATCTCGATCTTTCGCCGGGCCTGGATTTCGAAACCCGGCTGTTTGCCAAGACCAATGCCGCCGAACTCCTGCGCGCGGAGCTTGCGCGCCCGGGCTACCGCTGTGCGGTGATCGCGCTCGGCGTGAACACTGACGCCTACCAGCCGATCGAACGCGGCCGGCGCATCACCCGCGCGCTGCTTGAAGTGCTGGCCGAGACGCGCCACCCAGTGCACCTGATCACCAAGAACGCACTGGTACTGCGCGACCTGGACCTGCTCGCGCCAATGGCCGCCGATGGCCTTGTGCAAGTGGCGGTATCGGTGACCACGCTCGACAACCGGCTGGCCGCACGCATGGAGCCGCGTGCCTCGGCACCGCACACCCGGCTGAAGGCGATCGCCGGACTGCACGAGGCGGGAGTACCGGTCAGCGTGATGGTGGCGCCGGTGATCCCGGCGATCACCGACAGCGAGTTGGAGGCGATCATGGGCGCCGCGCGCGAGGCCGGTGCGTCCGACGCGTCGTACGTGCTGCTGCGCCTGCCTCATGAACTGAAAGAGGTCTGGCGCGAGTGGCTGGCCCTGCACTATCCCGAGCGCGCCGCGCACGTGATGAGCCTGGTGGCGCAGATGCGCGGCGGACGCGATTACGACAGCGCTTTCGGCAGCCGTATGCGCGGCGAAGGTCCGTTTGCGCAGCTGCTGGCGGCGCGTTTCAGCCGTGCCTGGCGACAGCTCGGGTTCGCCCACCTCCCGGCGCTGGACTGCACGCGCTTCGTTGCGCCGCGGCCTGCCTCGCCGCAAGGGCAGTTGTTCTAGAGGGCGTCTCCAGCCAGCGTCGAAAATCACGGATCCTATACGCCACCACGACGGCACGGTGGTGTACGGTTCGGCGATGAAACAGGATCCAACCCATGGACTGCTGCCTGCCGGTAGCGCCGGGGTCGATACGCACGACCCGTCCACGGACGTGGGCGACACCGCCGCCGCACGACTGAACGCATGCGAAGCGCAGCTGGCCAGCGTCCTCAAGGACCAGGCCCTGGTGTCCTATGGCATTGCCCACGACCTGCGCGCGCCGCTGCGCGCGATCGAGGGCTTCTCCGCGATGCTGGAGTCGGGCTCCGGCGAAGCGCTGGACGCCACCGGCCGCGATTACCTGGCCAGGATCCGCGCCGCCGCCGCCCGCATGGCGGCGCTGCTGGATGCACTGCAGGCGCTGTCGCGTGCGTCCCACGATCATCTCGATCTTGCCGACGTCGACGCCAGCCTGCTGGCCGACTGGGCGCTGGTCGAACTGCGTGACGCCGAGCCCGGACGCCGGGTCGAGGCCGATGTGCAGCCCGGCATCCGCGTGCGTGCCGACGAACGCCAGCTCAAGCTCCTGTTCGACCGTTTGCTGCACAACGCCTGGAAGTTTTCCGCTGGCCGCGACGCGGTGCGCATCGCGATCACCGCCGAATGCCACGGCGAGCGCGTGCGGATCCACGTCCGCGATCAGGGCAGCGGTTTCGACACCAGCCATGCCGGGCACGTGTTCGAACCATTCCAGCGCGTTCACGGTCCCGACGAGGGCGGCGGCCATGGCCTCGGCCTGGCGATCGCGCAGCGCATCGCCGCGCGGCTCGGGGGACGCATCGCGGTCGACTCCGAGCCCGGCCGGGGCAGCGTGTTCCACGTCGAGCTTCCCGCCGCGGAGGACGCTGGCACGTGATGAGCACCCGCCCGATCCTGCTGGTGGAGGACAATCCCGACGACGTCGAGCTCACCCGCATCGCATTCGCCGAAGCCAAGATCGCCAATCCCCTGCACGTCGTGGGCAACGGTGTGGAGGCCCTGGACTATCTGTTCGCGCGCGGCAACCACGCCGACCGGGATCCCGGTGATCATCCTTCGCTGGTGCTGCTGGACCTGAACATGCCGCGCATAGACGGCCGCGAGGTGCTGCAGGCGATCCGCGCCGAGTCCAGCCTGCGCAGCTTGCCGGTGGTGGTGATGACCACCAGTGCCGAACCCTTCGACGTCGAGGCCTGCTATTCGCTGGGTGCCAACAGCTACATCCGCAAGCCGGTCGATTTCGGCCAGTTCATGTGGGCGGTGAAACAGGTGGGGATGTACTGGCTGGTGTTGAACCATCCGCGGGAGGGGTAGTTTTTCGCGAACCGGGAGGCTGGGGAAAGCTTTTGCCACGGATGAGCGCGGATAAGGGCGGATTCACGCGGATAGGGCGAGGGGCAAAAAGGCTCTTACGCGCCGGCGAAAAGCGCCTCGGCGCGCTGGAACAGGATCCAGCTGGTGGCGATGAACTTGTCGCCGCCTTCGGGGCGGTTGCCGCGGTGGGTGTGGGTGAAGGCGGTCGGGGCGATCAGGAGGTCGCCGACGCGGGGCTTCACCTTGCGCTGCTGGAACAGGAATTCAGTCTCGCCGGCGTCGAAGCCATCGTTGAGATAGACCGTCCACAGCAGGTGTCGGTGCAGGGTCTCGGCCTGCGGGTCGTGCGGGTAGAGCTCGCAGTGCCAGTAGGGATAGCCGCCTTCGCCGGCCGCGTACCACTGCAGGTTGACCGGGCCGGGTCGCAGACAGGCCATGGCCTGCCTGCCGAGCGTGCGGTCGTCCATGGCGGTGATGTCCCCGGCCTCGAGCCGGCGCAGGGTGCCGTCGGCCGTGGGCTGCTGCAGCATCAGCGGCGCGATCAGGACTTGCGGGTAGCGGCGGAGGTAGGCGAGCAGTCCGCGGTAGACGGCCACGTTGAGCGCCTGCTCGGCATCGGCCCACTCGGGGCGGCCGGCGAGGGCGATGTCGCGGCTCTTCTTCAGCTCCGGGAACACGCCGCTGCCGACGCGGCCGGGCTGCAGCGCATCACTGGCGCGCATGCGCTCGACGATGGCGGTGCAGGTGGGGGCGTCGAGCGCGCCGGGCGTCACTTCGATGAAGTCTGCTGCGGGCGCCTGGCTCATCGGAGTCCCTCTGTTGGTTGTGGGCGGCCATGGCCGCGATGGAGCGAAGAGCTTTTTGCCACGGATTTACGCGGATCAGGAGGCGTCGTGGTCGCGGTGGTAGCGGGTGGCGGCTTCGACTTCGGACTTCGAGCCGAGGAAGACGGGGACGCGCTGGTGCAGCTGGTCGGGTGCGATGTCCATGATGCGGTCGCGGCCGTTGGTGGCGGCGCCGCCGGCCTGTTCGACCAGGAATGACATGGGGTTGGCTTCGTACATCAGGCGCAGCTTGCCGGCCTTGCCCGGGTCCTTGCGGTCCCAGGGATAGATGAAGATGCCGCCGCGGGTCAGGATGCGGTGCACGTCGGCGACCATCGAGGCCACCCAGCGCATGTTGAAGTCCTTGCCGCGCGGGCCCTCCTTGCCGGACAGCAGGTCGCGCACGTAGTCCTGCATCGGCGCCTCCCAGTGGCGCTGGTTGGACATGTTGATCGCGAACTCCTTCGTCTCCTCCGGGATGCGGATGGACTCGCGGGTGAGGACGAAGACCCCCTGCTCGCGGTCGAGGGTGAAGGCGTGGGTGCCGTGGCCGAAGGTCAGCACCAGGGTGGTCTGCGGGCCGTAGACGCAGTAGCCGGCGGCGACCTGGGCGGTGCCGGGCTGCAGGAAGTCCTCGTCGCAGGCGGCGGTCACGCCCTCGGGGCAGCGCAGCACGGAGAAGATGGTGCCGACCGAGACGTTGACGTCGATGTTGCTGGAGCCGTCGAGGGGATCGAACAGCAGCAGGTAGTTGCCGCGCGGGTAGGCATCGGGGATGGGGTGGCAGTGCTCCATCTCCTCGGAGGCGCAGGCCGCGAGATGCCCGCCCCAGGCGTTGGCCTCGAGCAGGATGTCGTTGGACAGCACGTCGAGCTTCTTCTGCGCCTCGCCCTGCACGTTGCCGGTGCCGGCGTCGCCCAGCACGCCGCCAAGCGCGCCCTTGCCGACCGCGATCGAGATGCTGGTGCAGGCGCGGGCGACCACCGCGATCAGCTGGCGCAGGTCGGCGTTGATGCGGCCGGCGCGCTGCTCCTCGATCAGGTGGCGGGTGAGGGAGACGTGGCTGGACATCGCAGGCCTGCGGAGTGGCGGACGGGTGGCCATTGTCGCCCAAGGTGCGGGGCGTTGCAGGCCGCGGGGGCGCCATGTGCGAGGGTACGTTCTGTGGGAGCGGCTATAGCCGCTCCCACAGTGGCCCAGGTGGCAGCTGTAGCTGCTCTCCCATAGCCGCCAAGCCACGGCGGTGGAGGAAGGCGGGACGACGCGCGGGATGGCGCGACCTTGCGGGAACTCAGCGGCGGTCGAACTGCCATTCGAAGCCGAGGAGCCAGGTGCGGTCGGCGCCGGGTTCGTAGAAGCGGCCGTTGCCTTCGTTCACGATCACCGAGCCGATGTGGTCGCGGTCGAGCAGGTTGTCGATGCGGGCGAACACGCGCAGCGGGCCGGTAGCGGTGTTCCAGCTGCGCGAAGCTTCCACGTGCAGCAGGCCGTAGCCTGGTGCGGAGGCGGTGCCGGCGTCGTTGACCATGACCTTGCCGATCGCTTCGCCTTCGAGCGCGGCGCGCCAGGGGCCGCCGTTCCACTGCAGGCGGGCGAAGGCCTGGCGTTCGGGGACGCCGGGGATGCGGCGGTTGGAGGCGTCGGTGCCATCCGCGCCGCCGATGCAGGCGGTCGGGTCAGCGCCGTCACTGATGCTTCCGCCAGCGCCGCAGCCGCGGAACTCCGCCTCCAGCTGCGTTGCCGCCAGCTGCAGGTCCCAGGCTTCGCCCAGCGGCTGCAGCCACGACAGCTCGACACCCTGGCGGCGCGCGCCGCCGGCGTTGCGGTAGCTGCTGCGGCCGGAGACGTTGCGGGCGACCGCGATCTCGTCGTCGGTATCGGCGCGGAACAGCGCGGCCTCGAGTTGGCCGCCGGTGGGCGTGCGCCACTTCATGCCGAGCTCGTAGTTGTCGCTGACCGCCGGGCGCAGGTCGAAGGCCAGGCCGGCACCGCCGTCGGCGCGGTAGGAGAGCTCGTTGAAGGTGGGCGTCTCGAAGCCGCGGCCGGCCGAGGCGTAGACGCGCAGGTGCTCGGCGGGGGCGAAGGTGATGCCGGCCACTGGCGAGGTCTCGCTGAACTCCACGCGACCGCTGTCGTCGGGATTGCCGGCGGCGACGTAGAGGTCGCGCGAGCTGAACTCGACCTCGCTGTGGCGCGCGCCGAGCAGCAGCGACCAGCGCGGGGCGAAGCGCCACCAGGCCTGGGCATAGAGGTCGTTGGCGTCGACGTTGTTGCGCTCGTCGCGGCGCAGCGCCCCGCGCACGCCGAGCGCATCGCCGACGAAGTTCTCGAAACCACGGCGGTGCTGGCGCTGGCGCTCGCCGTTGGCGCCGAGCGCGAACTCCAGCGGCCGTTCTGCGAGCGCACCGCTCCAGGTCCAGCGTGCGTCGTAGCCGGCGTAGCCGTTGTCGAGGTTGATCACCCCGCCGGAATGCAGCGGATTGCCCTGCGGCGCCGGCGGGATCGGCAGCACCTGGGTGACCTCGCGGTCGCCGCCCCAGGCCGACACGCGCAGCGCGTGTGCGTCGCCGAAGCCGTGCTCGTAGATGGCGCCGGCCTGCGACTGGCGCACGGTCTTGCGGGTGTCGTAGATGTGCGCGTTGGCAACCGCCTGGCGCGGGTTGTCGCGCACCTGCGCGGCGGTGAGGCCCAGCGGATCGCGCGCTTCGGGAATGTCGACGTGGTTGAGCACCAGCGACAGCCGGCGGCGCTCGCCGAGGTCAAAGCCGAGCTTGAGGTTGGCGACGTCGCGGCGCGCCGCGGAATGATCGCGCCAGCCGTCGGTGTCCAGGCGCGACACGGCGAAGTTGTAGCCGACGACGTCGTTGCCGCCGAGCAGTCTTGCGGCACCCGTCCAGGTGCCGTCGCTGCCCACGGTCGCGCGCAGCGACCAGGGGTCGCCGGCCTGGCCGTCGGCGCTGTGGATCGAGACCACGCCGCCGGACGAGTTGCCGTGCAGCGCCGAGAACGGCCCGCGCAGCACTTCGATGCGCTCGGCGCCGGCGAGGCTGAAGTGCGAGAGCTGGCCCTGGCCGTCCGGCATCGACGCCGGGATGCCGTCGGCATACAGCCGCAGCCCGCGCACCCCGAAGGTCGCGCGCGAACCGAAGCCGCGGATCGAGAGCTGGGTGTCCTGGGCCAGGTTCTGGCGGTCGCGCGCGAGCAGGCCGGGGATGCCGCGCAGCGCATCGGAGACATCGGCGTTTGCGCCGGAGATGTCGCCGCCGAGGTTGACGGTGGCGGTGGAGGCGGGCGTGTCGAAGGCCGGGACCGTGCGCAGGCGGGTGGCTTCAACGACCACGGCGTCAAACGTGGTGGGCGTGGACGCGGGGGCTGTCGTTGTCGCGGAGGGCGTCGCCGGGTCGGAGGAGGCGATGGCCGGGGTGGCGGTGGACAGGGCGAGGAGGATGGCGGCGGGCAGGAGGATGCGATTCATTCGCCCATTCTCTCCCGGGGGGAGTGTCCGCATTGTCCCGGGGGGTGAATGGGGCGTTCTGTCGGGTGCTCCAGGGGAGGGGTCAGACGTCGCCTTCGGTAGACCAGCCTTCGCCGGTGCCGCGATGGTAGGCGTGGTCGGTGTCGAGCACGGTGCCGGCGGGGATCGAGTCCTGTTCGGCCAGACGGGCATAGATCGGGGTGAAGTCGGGCTCGGTGGCGGCCATCAGCTGCTCGAAGCTGTCGATGACGAAGTAGGTCTTCTGGTAGGTGTCGATGCGGTAGCGCGTGCGCATGATGCGTTCCAGGTCGAAGCCGATGCGGTTGGGCGCCGGGGACTCCAGCGAATGCACCGATTCGCCGCTGGACGAGACGATGCCGCTGCCATAGATGCGCAGTTCGCCGGCCTCGCGGATCAGGCCGAACTCCACCGTGTACCAGTACAGGCGCGTCAGGTTCTGCAGCGCATCCGTGCCGATACCGTGTGCCTTCACCCCGCCCCGGCCGTACGCCGCCATGTAATCGGCGAACACCGGATTCATCAGCAGCGGCACGTGGCCGAAGAGGTCATGGAAAAGATCGGGCTCCTCGATGTAGTCGATCTGGTCCGGGCGCCGGATCCACCAGGTGACCGGGAAGCGCCGGTTGGCCAAGTGCTCGAAGAAGTCGAGTTCAGGCAGCAGGCCCTCGACCCCGATCAGCTGCCAGCCGGTGGCCGGCTCCAGCACGGCGTTGAGATCGGTGTACCTGGGGATCCGGTCCGGCGTCATTCCCATCGCATCCTGCGCGCGCAGGAATTCAGCGCTGGCGCGCCCGACCAGCAGCTTGCGCTGGCGTTCGAACAGCGTTGCCCAGGTGGCATGGTCCTCGGCGGTGTAACCGGCCCAGTTCTGATCGACCACGCCCGTGGCATAGACAGGCACCTTGCCTTTGTCGGTGTGGAGATTCTCGAGGCGACGGGGCTGGGCTGGGCTGGGCGTGGACATGGAACGACTCCGAGTGAGGGCGGACCGGACCTGCAGCACCGTTCAAGTGCAGCTTCTGCGCGTATCGGGCCCGCAATCCATCGACTCTAGCCGCATATTGGCGCAATATGCTTGCATTCATTGCGCCACTAGCCGCCAATGGCGCAACAATATTGCGCGCAACGACGGAGAGCCGCATGGCCCCGACCGACATCCTCGACCGCATCGACATCCAGCTGCTGGGCGAACTGCAGCGGCGGGGCCGCCTCAGCAACGCAGAACTGGCCGAACGGGTGCACCTGTCACCGTCCGCGTGCCTGCGGCGCGTGCAACGGCTCGAGCGCAGCGGCGTGATCGCCGGTTATCGCGCCGAAGTGGATCCCGAACACCTTGGCCTGGGCCTGACCGCCTTCGTCCGGATCCGCCTGAACCACCATGACGCCGCCGCCGTCGCCGATTTCGCCCGCGGCGTGAACGAATGGGACGAAGTGGTCGCCTGCCACGCCCTGACCGGTGACATGGACTACCTGTTGCAGGTGATGGTGACCGACCTCGAGCACTTCTCCCGCTTCCTGCTGGACCGCGTGCTCGCCCGCCCCGGCGTGGGCGACGTGAACTCCAGCTTCGTGCTGCGCACCGTCAAGGCGATGCGCGGGCTGCCACTGCCGACCGCGTAAGCGGCTAGTCGCGATCGAGCGGACTGAGTACGCCGCCGGCGCCACGCCCGAGCACGTGTGTATAGATCTGTGTCGTGGCCACGTCCTTGTGCCCGAGCAGCTCCTGCACCGTGCGGATGTCGTGGCCCGACTCCAACAGGTGCGTCGCGAACGAGTGGCGCAGCGTGTGGCACGTCGCCGGCTTGTCGATGCCGGCCATTGCACGCGCCGACTTCACCGCGCGCTGCAGCACGCCCTCATCGACATGGTGCCGCCGCCGCACACCGCTGCGCGGGTCCACCGACAGCCGCTGCGCCGGGAAGACCCACTGCCAGCCGAACTCGCGCCCGGCCGTCGGATACTTGCGCCCCAGCGCGTGCGGCAACCACACCTCCCCGAACCCGTCCTGCAGATCGCGTCCGTGCAGGATGCGCACGCGTTCGACCTGCGCCTTGAGCCCGGCCTCGATCGTGCGCGGCAGCGGCACCCGCCGATCCTTGCCGCCCTTGCCATTGCGCACGATGATTTCCCGGCGTCCGAAGTCCATGTCCTTCACCCGCAGCCGCACCGCCTCCATCAAGCGCATGCCAGCGCCGTAAAGCAGCGAGGCCATCAGCCCGACCTGGCCGTCGACCAGCGCCAGCAGTGCACGGACTTCCGCATGCGTCAGCACCACGGGGAGCTTCTTCGGGCGCTTGGCGCGCGTGACGGACCCGACCCAAGGCAGTTCAAGGCCGAGGACCTCCTTGTAAAGGAAGAGCAGCGCCGACAGCGCCTGGTTCTGCGTACTGGCCGCCACGTCGTCGCGCACCGCAAGCATGGACAGGAAGGCTTCCACCTCCATGAGGCCGAGATCGCGCGGATGGCGCTTTGCGTTCGCCAGGATGAAGCGACGCGCCCAGCCGACATAGGCCCGCTCGGTTCGTATGCTGTAGTGCTTGGCGCGGCAGCGGATGCGCACCTGGTCGAGCAGGCGCGGAGGTTGCGCTGGACCGTTCCCCGCAGGGTCGATGACGGAGCCGATTACCGCCTCACTTTTGCCCCGGTATGCCATACCGCCTCATCCGTGAGGTATTTTCAGGAATCATTACCGCGCGGCGCAGGCGGGGCAAGCGGACAAGTGCATGATTTCAGGTGGGATTTTCCTGACGGGAATGCGAGTGTTGGACTACATTGCAACCTGCTACATTCCGCTTTTGGGATCTACTTAGTGTTAGGCCTTGTTTTCCGCACTGTTGGAGCAGGGCATCCGGTCGCTTGATGCACTCCGCTCATCCAGCGCAGTTGGCACCTCGCACACGCGGTGAAGGCAACGGCAGACATTCGTGATGCATCTCGGCTTCGGACAGGCGCATCTTCGGCGCAAGTACGATCATCTAGAGTCGGCCTCGTGCTGGCTCACGGTGGGGTCTTCGGCCGCGCGAGTTGTGAATCCTCGGCTCCGCTCTCACAGGCACGGCCAAGGCTCGGCAAGTTGTTGTAGTGTTCGGTTCAAGGGTTGGGCCAGGTGCCAGGCATCGGCGGCCTAACGAGTCGTTCAAGCCGATGCCGCTTCGCGGCACGGCTTAACTCTGGTGTTAGGCCGCTGCGGGAGGTGGCATGCCAATAGGGGAGATCGCCGGTGAAGCTGTTGGCGGAGTGCTGCGTCTTCTCGGGCGCTTACTCTTCGAGATCATCTTCGAACTGCTGATCCAAGGTCTGGGCTACGTTGTGATTCGCATCTTCCGGCCTGGCCAAGAGCCCAGCTCTAGCGCCTGCGCTATCGTTGGTCTGTTTTGTTGGGGGGCTGTGTTCGCTGGTGGCTACTTCGTCTACCGTGCGACCGCGGCCTAACGAGTCATTCAAGCCGATGCCGCTTCGCGGCACGGCTTAATTCTGGTGTTAGGCGGCTAAACCAAATGGACTGGCTCGTGAAAATTCTTGCTTTCATTCTTGTGCTTGCGTCGCTGCCGGTAGTGGCGACTGACCTCACGGAGAATACGGCACTCGCCTGTGAGGCCGGCCCGATCCAACGCGAGTTCGATGCATCGGCCTGGAACATCTACGCCTGCTCGGACGCGAAGTCGGTAGTAGTGGTGCCGCTTCAGGCCATAGACGGAGAGTTCGGCTACTTCTTCGTCACTCCCGAGGGCCAAGGCGTCACTGTCGTTGGCGAGGGCTGGGGCCAAGATTCGTCGTTCCAGCCTGTGTTCCAGCGGCTCCAGCAGGTCACAGCATCGGAACTAGCCGCTATAGTTCAAGCCGCACAGGCGGCCAAGCCAGCAGCCTCACCAGCCGGGTGACGCCGCCTAACAATTCGTTCAAGCCGAAACCGCTTCGTTACACCAAATGCATGGCAGGAAAATCTTGCCATGCATTTGGCTCCACTACGCGGTTCGGCTTAACTCTGGCGTTAGGCCTTGTTTCCCGCACTGTTGGAGCAGGGCATCCGGTCGCTTGATGCACTCCGCTCATCCAGCGCAGTTGGCACCTCGCACACGCGGTGAAGGCAACGGCAGACATTCGTGATGCATCTCGGCTCCGGACAGGCGCATCTTCGGCGCAAGTACGATCATCTAGAGTCGGCCTCGTGCTGGCTCACGGTGGGGTCTTCGGCCGCGCGAGTTGTGAATCCTCGCCTCCGCTCTCACAGGCACGGCCAAGGCTCGGCAAGTTGTTGTAGTGTTCGGTTCAAGGGTTGGGCCAGGTGCCAGGCATCGGCGGCCTAACGTGTCGTTCAAGCCGATGCCGCTTCGCGGCACGGCTTAACTCTGGTGTTAGGCCTTGTTTCCCGCACTGTTGTTGCCGGGTTTCAGGCAATCTGTAGCGCCTCGCTCATCCGCAGCGTTTGCACCTCGCACGCGCGGTGCAGGCATCGGCAGTCAGCCCTGCAACACCTCTGCTTCGGACAGGCGCGACTCTTCGCAAGATTCAACCTGCCGGGTCGGCTTCGGGCGGTGCGCGGTGAGAGTGCTTGGCCGCGCGCATGGTGCGTTTCGGCAGCACCAGGCACGGCGCTTGTTGTACTGTTCGCCTCAGGGGTTGGGCTGCCGCACGTCGGGCGCAGGTGCCAGGGAACGGCGGCCTAACGAGTCGTTCAAGCCGATGCCGCTTCGCGGCACGGCTTAACTCTGGTGTTAGGCCTTGTTTCCCGCACTGTTGTTGCCGGGTTCCAGGCAATCTGTAGCGTCTCGCTCATCCGCAGCGTTTGCACCTCGCACGCGCGGTGCAGGCATCGGCAGTCAGCCCTGCAACACCTCGGCTTCGGACAGGCGCGACTCTTCGCAAGATTCGACCTGCCGGGTCGGCTTCACGCAGTGCGCGGTGAGAGTTCTTGGCCGCGCGCATGGTGCGTTTCGGCAGCACCAGACACGGTGCTTGTTGTACTGTTCGCCTCAGGGGTTGGGCTGCCGCACGTCGGGCGCAGGTGCCAGGGAACGGCGGCCTAACGAGTCGTTCAAGCCGATGCCGCTTCGCGGCACGGCTTAACTCTGGTGTTAGCCGCTGTGAGAGAGAGCTGCGTGGAAACCATTAGCTTCGACGATTTCCTGAAAGTTGAGCTGCGCGTTGGCCGGGTCGTCAGCGCGTCGGTGTTCGCGGAAGCGCGAACGCCCGCCTATGTCTTGCACGTGGACTTCGGCGAGAAGCTTGGCGTCAAGAAGTCCAGCGCACAGATCACGGCGTTCTACCGACCTGAGGAGCTTGTCGGCAAGCTGGTGGTAGCCGCCGTCAACTTCCCTCGCAAGCAGGTAGGCCCTTTAATGTCCGAGTGCCTGGTGACCGGGTTCCATAATGAGCAGGGGGAGGTCGCGCTCTGCGTGCCCGATCAGGCAGTTCCACTTGGTACGAGGCTGCTGTAGTGGCGGCTAACAAGTCATTCAAGCCGATGCCGCTTCGCGGCACGGCTTAATTCTGGCGTTAGACGTGCAGGACAGTAACCCGCTACTGACAAAGCTAGAGGCCGCGCTGTCCGACACTTCGGGCGTGTACGTCAATGCCGGCGTTGATGCTGAGAGCTACTTCGCCGGGCTGGCGAACAGCATCCGAAGCAACGTCTGTGAGCCGTTCCCTGTCAGCGCCACGGTCATGCCACCTGGCTTTCCGGATATGGCCCCGGGCAATGTCATTTCGGGTCAATGCATCGCTCATCAAGCTGGCTACTGGCTTGTGTACCAGCCAGAACAGGACCGCTTCTGTTGCTTTTGGGGTAAGAGTCCAAGCAACCTTGGCGCACACGGCGTGTTCGGCAGCCCTCTGTATTGCTGGTCTGCGTAGGCACGTCTAACAATTCATTCAAGCCGACACCGCTTCGCGGCGCGGCTTAATTCAGGCGTTAGGCCTTGTTTCCCGCACTGTTGTTGCCGGGTTCCAGGCAATCTGTAGCGCCTCGCTCATCCGCAGCGTTTGCACCTCGCACGCGCGGTGCAGGCATCGGCAGTCAGCCCTGCAGCAGCTCGGCTTCGGACAGGCGCGACTCTCCGCAAGATTTGACCGGCCGAGTCGGCTTCGGACATGGCGCGGTGAGAGTTCTTGGCCGCGCGAGTCGACTGTTCTGGCTTTGACCCCGGCAAATGCCAGCCTCAGGCCGCTCGGCCAGACTTGTTGTACTGTTCGGCTCAGGGGTTGGGCTGTCGCAAGGTCGGGCGCAAGCTCGGCGTGCGGCGGCCTAACAAGTCGTTCAAGCCGAAGCCGCTTCGTTCCGCAAAACACATGGCAGATGCAGCTTGCCATGTGTTTTGCTCCACTACGCGTCTCGGCTTAACTCTGGCGTTAGCCATCATGAGACACATCCTCGCACTTCTATCTATCGTTCTATTTTCCTCATGCGTGCCAGCACGCCAGTCGACTCACGTGGCGTGCGAGGCGCCAAGAGGAGTGCCGCAAGCTAAGCTGCTTCTCTTTGGAGAAATCCATGGTTCAGTTGAAGCGCCAGCATTGATTGGAAGAATCGCTTGTTCTTCCGCGTTGAATGAGCCTACGGCGATAGGGCTTGAAGTTTCAACAACCGAACAGGAAGCTATCGATATTTACTTGGTTTCAGACGGAAGCGAAGCATCAAAGGATAAGTTGCTCTCGCGTCCGTTCTGGCAGAACGGCAACGATGGTCGTTCTAGCGTCGCAATGGCTGATCTGATTGAGTATGTTAGAGCGCTCAATCAGCAAGGCGTCCCTTTAACCGTCTTCGCCTTTGATGCTCCGACTAGCCAGAGTCGTGATGCCGCCCTAGCCCAGGGGATACGGGACTTTCATTCGGCGAATCCAAGTCTTCCGATCATTGCGCTAATGGGCAATATCCACGCAAGCCAGATGCCAATCCAGCGTGGAAATCAAGAGATCGTTACCTCTGGTGTGCTTCTTCAAGACCTTGAACCTACTTCTGTTCTGATTGCTTACCGATCTGGCACCACTTGGGCTTGCATGCCGGATTGCGGCATACATCAAGTCAACAGCAAATGGGGCAATTCCAGGGAACTGGGTTTTGTTGGTGAATCGCCAATGCCTGGCTATGCCATCGCGTATGTGCTGCCGGGCATCACAGCCTCGCCGCCAGCGGTCAAGAGTTTGCGCTGATGGCTAACAAGTCGTTCAAGCCGATGCCGCTTCGCGGCACGGCTTAACTCTGGCGTTAGGCGCCTAGGGGAACTGCGTGGACAATTTCGTGCTAATTGTTGGGGTAGCCTTCGTCCTGGTCGGTGTATGGGATGTGTCACGATTTCT
>NZ_JBSVRH010000002.1:0-797592 GCF_054052065.1 Luteimonas sp. A537 | reverse complement strand
GAACCCGACCCCGCCGCCGGTGACGACACCGCCGAGCCCGGTCGATACGCCGATCGCGCAGGACCCGAGCCTGTCGCTGGTGAAGTCCGTGACTTCGACGGGTCCGTACACCGAAGGCGATGTCATCAGCTACCAGTTCCTGGTTGAGAACACCGGTGACGTGACGCTGACCAACGTGTCGGTCACCGACCCGCTGCCTGGCCTGAGCGCCCTGGCGTATGCCTGGCCTGGTGCCGATGGCGTGTTGCTGGTGGGCGAGAGCGTGACCGCGACGGCGACCTATACGGTCACCGCCGCCGACGTCAACGCCGGCAACGTGCACAACAGCGCGACTGCTGATGGCACGCCGCCGTCGACGCCGTCGAACCCGACTCCGCCGCCGGTGACGACACCGCCGAGCCCGGTCGATACGCCGATCGCGCAGGACCCGAGCCTGTCGCTGGTGAAGTCCGTGACTTCGACGGGTCCGTACACCGAAGGCGATGTCATCAGCTACCAGTTCCTGGTGGCCAACACCGGTGACGTAACGCTGACCGACGTGTCGGTGACCGACGCGCTCGTGGGCCTGAGCACCCTGACGTATGCCTGGCCGGGCGCCGAGGGCGTGCTGCTGGTGGGCGAGAGCGTGACCGCGACGGCGACCTATACGGTCACCGCCGCCGACGTCAACGCCGGCAACGTGCACAACAGCGCGACTGCCGATGGCACGCCGCCGTCGACGCCGTCGAATCCGACCCCGCCGCCGGTGACGACACCGCCGAGCCCGGTCGATACGCCGATCGCGCAGGACCCGAGCCTGTCGCTGGTGAAGTCCGTGACCTCGACGGGTCCGTACACCGAAGGCGACGTCATCAGCTACCAGTTCCTGGTGGCCAACACCGGTGACGTAACGCTGACCGACGTGTCGGTGACCGACGCGCTCGTGGGCCTGAGCACCCTGACGTATGCCTGGCCTGGCGCCGAGGGCGTGCTGCTGGTGGGCGAGAGCGTGACCGCGACGGCGACCTACGTCGTGACTGCCGCCGACGTGAACGCCGGCAACGTGCACAACAGCGCAACTGCTGATGGCACGCCGCCGTCGACGCAGTCGAACCCGACCCCGCCGCCGGTGACGACACCGCCGAGCCCGGTCGATACGCCGATCGCGCAGGACCCGAGCCTGTCGCTGGTGAAGTCCGTGACCTCGACGGGTCCGTACACCGAAGGCGACGTCATCAGCTACCAGTTCCTGGTTGAGAACACCGGCGACGTGACGCTGACCAACGTGTCGGTCACCGACCCGCTGCCTGGCCTGAGCACCCTGACGTATGCCTGGCCTGGCGCCGAGGGCGTGCTGCTGGTGGGCGAGAGCGTGACCGCGGCCGCGACCTACGTCGTGACCCAGGCGGACGTGAACGCCGGCTCCGTGCACAACACGGCGACCGCAGCGGGTACGCCGCCTGGTCGTCCGGGCGAGCCCGGTACGCCGATCGTCTCGCCGCCTGGCGAGGCCGTGGTGGAGATCGAGAGCGGAACCGACCTGTCGATCGAGAAGGTCGTGGACAACGCGACCCCCATCATCGGGACCAACGTGGTCTTCACGCTCACGGTGCGCAATGCCGGTCCGGCCGATGCCACCGGCGTGGTCGCCACCGACGCGCTGCCCAGCGGCTACAGCTTCGTGTCCAGTGCCGGTGACGGTGCCTACGACGCGGGCACGGGGCTGTGGACCATCGGCGACCTGGCCAATGGCGGCATCGCGACCCTGTCGATCACCGTGACCGTGAACGCCACGGGCGACTACCGGAACACGGCCAGCGTGGACGGCAACGAGACCGACCCGAATCCGGACAACAACATCGACGAGGAAACGCCGACGCCGATGCCGCGCATCGTGGCGATCGACGATCCGATGGGCACCGTGGACGCGGGCGAGACCACCCGCCCGGTACTCGGCAACGACACCGTGGGTCCCGACCCGGCGACGGTGCCGGAGGTCGTGCTGACTCCAGGTGAGCCATCGCATCCGGGCCTGTCCATGAATCCGGACGGCTCCATCACCATCGCCGTGGATACGCCTACGGGGACCTATACCTACCCGTACACGATCTGCGACGCGGCCAATCCAACCAACTGCGACACCGCGATCGCGACCATCGATGTGGTGGGCAATCCGACGCTGCTGCGCGTGGTGAAGAGCGTCGCGGCCCGCACGGTCAACGTCGGTGACCTGGTGCGCTACACGGTGACCGTGGAGAACATCGGCCTGGTGGACCTGGTCGACGGTGTGCTGGTCGATACGCCGCCGGCGGGCTTCAGCTACGTGGAAGGCTCGATGTCGGTGCGTGATGCCGACGGCGCCTTCACCCTGGCGCCCGGCCCCCATCCGCTTCGGATCGGTGGCCTGGACATCGCCGCGGGTGGGGATGCCACCATCGTCTACCTGCTGCGGGTGGGTGCGGGCGTGCGCCTTGGCGTCCACGTCAACGAGGCGGTGGCCGTGAATGAAAGCGGCAACCCGATCTCCAACGTGGCGACCGCGGAGGTGGTGCTTGACGGCGATCCGCTGCTGGACGACAGCCTGATCTTCGGCACGGTCTTCGACGACCGCGACGGTGACGGCTGGCAGGATCGCGCCGACCTGGGCGGCGTGGCGGTCAGCGGTGGTTTCGCGCCGGGTGCCTACGTGGCCAACTCGACCACGATCGACACCGGCAACGGTCCGAGGCCGCTGGCCGACGCCAGCTCGCCGCTGTTGCACGGCATCCAGGTGGGCGCCATCGCGGCGCGTGCGTCGGAAGCAGATCCGGCGCCGACGACGGTGATCCGCCAGCGCCTGAGCGCGCTGGAGTTCAACGACGGCTTCGTGCTGACCAGCGACCAGGGTGTGACGGTGCGCATGGCGGCGGACGGACAGACCAGCGTCGAGCACAGCGGTGAAGCCGCCCGCGGCCTGAACGCCGCGGCGCCGACGGTCGAGCGCCGCGTGTCCTCGGTCGAAGGCGGTTATGAAGTGGCCTACGTCATCTCCAACCAGGGGATCGACGAGCGCGGTATCCCTGGCGTGCGCATCGCCTCGGTGGAAGGCCTGCTGATCGAAACCGATCAGTACGGTCGTTACCACGTGGCCGACGTGCATGGCGGTGACTGGGGCCGTGGCCGCAACTTCATCCTGAAGGTCGATCCGGCGACGCTGCCGGCGGGGACCGGGTTCACCACGGCCAATCCGCTGGTGCGCCGCGTCACCCCGGGCATCCCGGTGCGCTTCGACTTCGGCGTGAAGCTGCCGGTGCGGGTCCTGCCGGGCGGTCGCGAGCAGGTCTCGCTGGAGCTGGGTGCGGTGCTCTTCGCCCCGGGCAGCGCCGAGGTGCGCGACGCCTACTTGCCGGTGATCGCGCAGGTGGCCGAGCGGATCGAGGCCCATGCCGGTGGCGAGGTGGTGATCAGCGCCGATGGCGACAGCGAGGCCCTGGCCTTCGCCCGCGCCGGTGCGGTACGCGATGCACTGCAGCCGCTGGTGTCGGCCGATGCGCAGCAGGGGCTGGAGGTCGTGCTGCGCACCCGCGTGGACGATCCGCATGCGCCCCTGGTCGCGGGCGCGACCGCCAGCGGGGCGATGCTCGGGACCGTGTTGTTCGACACCGACAAGTCGGCGATCCGGCCCGAGTTCGACGGCCTGCTCGACGCGGTGGCCGCGCGGCTGGAGGCGATGGGTGGCGGCGTGGTGGTGGTCGTCGGTCACACCGACGTCCGTGGCCCGCATGCCTACAACGCGGCGCTTGGCCTGCGTCGGGCGACCTCGGTCTACGAGGCCTTGCGCCTGCGCCTGCGGCCCGAGGTCCGCGAGCGGGTGAGAGTGGAATCCAGCGGTGATCCGGCTGCCCCGACCGGGACGGATGCACGATGAACACGAGCCGGAAAATGAAGATGAAACTGCTTGACCGTGCCCTGCTGGGCATCCTGGCCGGCCTGTCGCCGGTGGCCATGGCGCAGGACGCAGCGCCGGTCGCCGCGCCGACGGAAGTCGTGGACGCGGCGCCGACGGTGTTCGACTGCGATGCCGCCGGCTGCGCCGGCGACGAGGGCCTGCTGTTCCGCCTGCGCACGCGCAGCTACGACGAGCCGGTGACCGACGGGACCGATGGAAAATCGGGCTCGGCCGCGCTGCAGCCCGACCGCCGCGTGTCCCTGGCGATGGAAGAGCCGGGGCGCGCCGACATCGCAGGCAACTTCTCGATCCGCCTGCCCGGCGGCGGCGTGATCTGGGCCACGGAAGACCCGAGCCTCGGCCAGCCGGAGCTGTCGGTCTCTGCTCCGACGATGGTGGCCTTCGCCGACGGTCGCATCCAGAAGCCGGTGCGCTTTTTCGCCCGAGGCAACTACACCGACTTCATCGAGCGCTACGAGGTCATGGTGTTCCGCGGCAACGACGCCGACCTGGTCGCGCCGGTCGCGCGCTTCGCGCTGCCGGTGATGGCGGTCGCGCAGGACGAGTGGGACGGCGAGCTGCCGTCGGCCATCCAGTTCCGCGCGGGCGACGAACTGGTCTACGTGCTTCGCGCCTATGATGCGCAGGGCCGCTTCGACGAGACCCATCCGCGCCGGCTGCAGCTGGTGACCCCGGCCGAGGCCGAGCGCGGCCTGCAGCAGGTGCGCAGCAGCGCCGAGCGCAGCCTCGGCACCAGCCTGGGCGCGGAGCAGGCGCAGGACCAGATGCTGGTCGAGGATGTGTTCGCCGGCAACGGCCTGCGCCAGCAGAACATCCCGGTCTATGGTTCGCGCGTGCGCATCCAGGGCCGCAACGTGCCCGAAGGCCAGACGCTGTCGATCAACGGCGAAAGCTATCCGGTGGACATGGAGCGCAAGTTCGTCGCCGAGTACCTGATGCCGATTGGCCAGCACCGGTTCGACATCGCGGTGTCCGAAGGCGGCGCCGGTGCCGGTGCCGCGGCGTCGAGCTATCCGCTCGATGTCGAGGTCAGCGGCCGCTACTTCTTCGGCGTCGCGCTCGCCGACATCACCGTGTACGAAAACCGGGCCAGCGGGCCCGGGCGCGACCTGGCCGTGGCCGGCCGCGACGACGACATCCTCAGCGACGGCCGCCTGGCGTTCTACCTCAAGGGCAAGACGGCCGGCAGGTACCTGGTGACGGCGCAGGCCGACACCCAGAACCGTCCGCTCGGCGACATCTTCGACGGCTTCACCACCGCCGACCCGCAGGACATCTTCCGCCGCCTGGATCCGGACCTGTACTACCCGACCTATGGCGACGACTCCACGACGTATCGTGACGTTGACACCATGGGCCGGTTCTACGTGCGCGTGGACTGGGACAAGAACGAGGCCCTGTGGGGCAACTTCCACACCGGCATCACCGGGACCGAGTACGCGCAGTACTCGCGCGCCCTGTACGGCGCCGGGCTGAAGTGGCGCTCCATGGACAACAACGCCTGGGGCGATGCGAAGACGCAGCTGCGCGCGTTCGGCTCCGAGGCGCAGACCGCTCCGGGACACAGCGAGTTCACCGGTACCGGTGGCAGCCTGTACTACCTGCGCCATACCGACGTGCTGCCCGGCTCGGACCGGGTGGTGCTGGAAGTGCGCGACCGCACCACCGGCCGCGTCGAGCAGCGCATCGAACTGCTGCGCGGCGCCGACTACGAGATCGACGAGCTGCAGGGCCGGCTCCTGCTGACCCGTCCGCTGGCGCAGATCAGCCGCCAGAACATGCCCACCATCACCCGCGACGCGCCGCTGGACGGCTACGAGCAGCGGCTGCTGGTGGACTACGAATGGGTGCCGCAAAGCTTCGACCCCGACGACATCACCGCCGGCGTCCGCGGCAAGCACTGGTTCGGCGACCACGTCGGCGTCGGCCTGACCTGGGTCGACGAGAACCGCGCCGGCGAGGACTACAGCCTGATGGCCGCCGACCTCACCCTGCAGGCCGGCCGCGGCACCTACCTGAAGGTCGAGCACAGCCGGACCGAGGCCAGCAGTGCGCCGGTGTTCTTCTCCGACAACGGCGGCATGAGCTTCGTGCAGACCAACCCGACCGGCCCGCGCGAAGGCGATGCGACCTCGGTCGAGGCGCGCGCCAACTTCATGGAGCTGGGCTGGACGCAGCTCGACTGGAGCGCAGGCGCTTGGTGGCGGCAGGTGGACGCCGGCTACTCGATCTCGCGCTTCGACACCGGCATGGACATCGAGGAACACGGCGCCGAAGTGCTGGGCCAGTTCTCGCCGGACCTGAGCGTGTTCGCCCGCTACAGCAATGCCGAACGCGGTGGCGACGTGCTGCGCCAGGCGCAGGCCAGCCTGGAATGGCGCCCGGGCGAGTACAACGCCCTGACGGCCGAGGTGCGCCGCATCGAGGAGCGCCGGCAGGCGCAGGCAACGGCGGCGGGCATGCTGGGTGCGGTGAAGTACACCCATCGCTTCGGCACCGCGCTGGACCTGTACGGCATCGCTCAGGTGACCCTGGACGACGACGGCGGCCAGTACGAGGACAACGATGCGCTGACCCTGGGTGGCCGCTACAACTTCGCCAACCTGTCCACGGTCGGCGCCGAGGCCACCACCGGCGACCGTGGCGAAGGCGCCAGCGTCGAGGCGGAGTACCGGGTGTCGCCGCTGCAGAGCTTCTACGGCAGCTATACCTATTCCACCGACCGCAGCGACTACGACCCGCTGTTCAATCCCGCCGCGCGCAACGGCTGGACGCTGGGGCAGCGCTGGAGGATCTCCAACCAGACCAACATGTTCAACGAGAGCCAGTTCCTCAAGTCGCGCGGCGAGTCCGGCCTGGCCCACACCTTCGGCATGGATTTCTATCCGGTCAAGGGCTGGAACCTCGGCTTCACCCTGACCGACGGCGAGCTGACCAACAGCGAGGGCGGCAACATCGACCGGCGCGCGGTCAGCGTTTTCGGCGGCCACACCTCGCAGCGCACCGACTGGCAGAGCAAGCTGGAATGGCGCGAGGACACCGGCGTGGAGCAGCGCACGCAGTGGGTGAGCACCAACCGCCTGGCGCACCGGATCAACGAGAGCTGGCGGATCGCGGCGCGCTTCAACTATGCCGACACCGACGACGCGATCAATCCGGCCGCCGGCGCGAAGTTCATCGAAGGCAACTTCGGCTTCGCCTACCGGCCGTGGAACGAGAGCCGCTGGGGCCTGTTCGGTCGCTATTCCTACCTGTACGACCTGGCCACGCTGGGCCAGTTGGGCGGCGCGGACTACGACCAGAGGACGCAGGTCCTGTCGCTGGAGGGCGTGTACCGCCTCGGGCACCGCTGGGAAGCGGCGGCCAAGCTGGCGCGTCGCGAAGGCGAGGTGCGCTACGGGCGCGGCACGGGTGACTGGTTCGATTCGGCGACCACCTTCGCGGCCGGCCAGCTGCGCTACGAGCTGACCCACAAGTGGCACGGCCTGGCCGAGTACCGCTGGCTCGACGTGGACGACGGCGGCACCCGCCAGGGCTGGATGCTGGGCGTGGACCGCGACATCGGCCAGAACTTCCGCATCGGTGCCGGCTACAACTTCACCGACTTCAGCGACGACCTGACCGACTTCGACTACGACCACAAGGGCTGGTACATCAACTTCGTCGGCAGCTACTGAGCCCACGCGATTGCAGCCGTGATCCCGGGCCCGCCTGCATGTGGATGCAGGCGGGAGGGAAGGGCAGCGCGGAACACGACGGAGCAGCTCCCGCCGCAAACAACTGGCCTGGCGCTGTCGCCGATCGCGGCTGTAGCCGCTCACACGGGACTGGGGCCAGGATGGCGGTGCGGCCCTCTGCCTTCAGTCGGGAGATGGCCGCTGTGTCATGCCGCCGCTTCGGCCTCGGATACCACGTCCAGCACTTCGTCGCCGTAGCGCTCGATCTTGCCGGCGCCGATGCCGCCGATCAGCGCAAGGTCGCCCGGCGTGCGCGGGCGCAGGCGCGCGATCTCGCGCAGCGTGGCGTCGTGGAAAATCACGTAGGGCGGCACGGCCTGCTCGCGTGCCAGGCGCGTGCGCATCGCGCGCAGGGACTCGAACAGCGGCTGGTCGGCGCGCGCCACCTCCACCACCGGCCGGGCCGCGCGGGCCTCGCCGTCGCGGCCGCGGCCGCGCGCCGGGCGCGGGGCTTCCTTGCGCAGCAGCACTTCGCGGCGGCCCTGCAGGACCTCGCGGCTGTCCGCGGTCAGGCGTAGACCGCCGTAGCCCTCGGTGTCGACCTCGAGCAGGCCTGCGGCCACCAACTGGCGGAAGACCCCGCGCCAGGCGCGCGCGTCGAGGTCGGTGCCGATGCCGTAGGTGCTCAGCGCATCGTGGCCGAACTGCCGCACGCGCTCGGACTCCGAGCCCCTGAGCACATCGATCAGGTGCGCCGCGCCGAAGCGCTGCCCAGTGCGGTAGACGCAGGACAGGGCCTTCTGCGCGGCGACGGTGGCGTCCCAGGTCTCGGGCGGTGACAGGCAGTTGTCGCAGTTGCCGCAGGGCTCGCCGGGTCCCTTCGCCGCGTAGTCCTCGCCGAAGCAGGCCAGCAGCACCTGGCGGCGGCAGCGGGTGGATTCGCAGTAGCCGACCAGCGCGTCGAGCTTGCGGTGCTCCAGGCGCTTTCGCTCGTCGCCGGACTCGGACTGGTCGATCATCTGCCGCAGCAGCACCACGTCGCCCAGGCCGTGGCACATCCAGGCCTCCGCCGGATCGCCGTCGCGACCGGCACGGCCGGTCTCCTGGTAGTAGCCCTCGATCGATTTCGGCAGGTCCATGTGCGCCACGAAGCGCACGTCGGGCTTGTCGATGCCCATGCCGAACGCGATCGTCGCCACCACCACCACGCCGTCCTCGAGCAGGAAGCGGCGCTGGTTGGCGGCGCGCACCGAGGCGTCCAGCCCGGCGTGGTAGGGCAGGGCGTCGACGCCGGCCTCGACCAGCATGGCCGCGGTCTTCTCGACCTTGTTGCGCGACAGGCAGTAGACGATGCCGGCCTCGCCGCGGTGGCCGCCGATGAAGTCCTGCAGCTGGCGGTTGCCGTTGTCCTTGTGGACCACGGTGTAGCGGATGTTGGGGCGGTCGAACGAGCTGGTGAAGCGCCGGGCGCCCTCCAGCTGCAGCCGCTCGGCGATCTCGCGCTGGGTGGGCGGGTCGGCGGTGGCAGTGAGCGCGACCCGCGGTACCTGCGGCCAGCGCTCGTGGAGCACGGTCAGCTCGCGATACTCGCGGCGGAAGTCGTGGCCCCATTGGGAGACGCAGTGCGCCTCGTCGATCGCGAACAGGCCGATCCGGCTGGCGTCGAGCAGTGACATGAAACGCGGAGTGAGCAGGCGCTCCGGCGCGACGTAGAGCAGGTCCAGCGTGCCTTCGCGCAGCTGCCGCTCGATGGCGGCCGCCTCGGCGGCATCGAGCGTGGAGTTGAGGAAGGCGGCGTTGACGCCGAGTTGGCGCAGGGCCTCCACCTGGTCCTGCATCAGCGCGATCAGCGGCGAGATCACGATCGCGGTGCCCTCGCGCAGCAGCGCCGGCACCTGGTAGCACAGCGACTTGCCGCCGCCGGTGGGCATCAGCACCAGGGCATCGCCGCCGCCGGCGACGTGTTCGATGATGGCGGCCTGCTCGCCACGGAAGGCCTCGTGGCCGAAGGTTTCGCGCAGGATCCGGTGTGCAGCGTCTCTCATGCGCCAAGGATACCGGCGATACCCATAGCCGGCCTATCGGGTATCGGCCTTGGTCATGGGTAGGAAGGCTTCGCCACGTGGGGCGCGCCAACGGCGCGGGGATCGGGAGCGTGTTGTGCAGTGCACGGGTTTCGCACCGCGAAACCCGTGGTCGTCAGACGCGCAGCGTATGCGACTTCACTGGAGTAGCGAGCGCAGCATCCAGGCGTTCTTTTCGTGCACCTGCAGGCGCTGGGTGAGCAGGTCGACGGTGGGGTCGTCGCCGGCGTCGTCGGCATGGGACAGCGCCCTGCGCGCGGTGCGGCAGACGGATTCGTTGCCGTCGACCAGCTGGCGCACCATTTCACGCCAATCGGGGGCCTTGGTCAGGCCCGGCTCTTCGGCAATGGTCGAGAGCTTGATGAATTCGGCGTATGACCCCGGGGCGTTGTAGCCCAGGGCGCGGATGCGCTCGGCGGTTTCGTCCAGGGCATTCCACTGCTCGGTGTACTGGTCCATGAACATCGCGTGCAGCGAATTGAACATCGGGCCGGTCACGTTCCAGTGGAAGTTGTGGGTCTTCAGGTACAGCGTGAAGCTGTCGGACAGGAACTGCGCGAGATCCTGCGAGATCGTCTTGCGATCCTTGTCGGCGATCCCGATATCAACGCCTGGTGCCACCGAGCCCGCGGCCGGCGACGCAGCAGGCGATGTCTTGCGCGTGGCACTGCGCTTGGCGGTTTTGGTTTTTTCCTTGGTCTTGGCCATCACTGTGTCCTTGGTTGGTAGCGCGCGACAATGTGCGCGATAGGGAGAGGAAATGAAGCGGCCTGGAACTGCGAATCGTGCATGAATGAAATGGAGTCTAGCCCCCAGGATGCAAGCCCGGCGTCAACGCGCGCGGGGCGAAAGGCCGTGGATGGCGCACTGACGCGCGACCGCGGCCGCCTGCTTGGTTTGTGGCGGCGATGGGAGCAGGCGCGCGGTGACGAAGCCCGTCGAAAGGCGTTCCAGGATGCGCTTGCACGTTCACTGGCGCAGCGCGAGGCGCGTGCCGCGAACCTGCCGCGCGCCGAAGTCGACCCGTCCCTGCCGATTGCCGGCGAGGCCGATCGCATCGTCGAGCTCCTGCGCACCCACCAGGTCGTGGTGGTGGCCGGCGAGACCGGCTCCGGCAAGACCACGCAGCTGCCGAAGCTGTGCCTGGCGGCCGGTCGTGGCGCGGCCGGAATGATCGGCTGCACGCAGCCGCGGCGCATCGCTGCGCGGGCGGTGGCGCGCCGGGTGGCCGAGGAGCTGCAGGTCCCGCTGGGCGGCGCAGTGGGCTACCAGGTCCGCTTCACCGAGAACGTCGGCGAGCAGACCGCGATCAAGTTCATGACCGACGGCATCCTGCTGGCCGAGATCCAGTCCGACCGCTGGCTGTCGCGTTACGACACCCTGATCATCGACGAGGCGCACGAACGCAGCCTCAACATCGACTTCCTGCTGGGCTACCTGAAGCAGTTGCTGGTGCGCCGCCCGGATCTCAAGCTCGTGGTGACCTCGGCGACCATCGACACGGCGCGCTTCGCCGCGCATTTCGGCGATGCACCGGTAGTCGACGTCGAGGGCCGCGGCTATCCGGTGGACTTGCGCTACCTGCCGCTGGACGCCGGCCTGTCTTCGCCGGCCGCGGCGGCGACCGCGAAGCCGCGCGGTGGTGAACGCGACGCCGACGCCGGTTCGCGTGACATGTCGGTCACCGACGGCATCGTCGCCGCCTGCGACGAGATCCTCCGCGGCGGCCAGGGCATGGGCGGCGACGTCCTGGTCTTCCTGCCCGGCGAGCGCGAGATCCGCGACGCGCACCGCGCCCTGGAAGGCCGCAAGTACCGCCACACCGAAGTGCTGCCGCTGTACGCACGGCTGTCGGTGCGCGACCAGGACCGGGTGTTCAACCCCGGTTCGCAGCGGCGCATCGTGCTGGCGACCAACGTCGCCGAGACCTCGCTGACCGTGCCGCGGATCCACTACGTGGTCGATCCGGGCCTGGCGCGCGTGAAGCGCTACAGCCCGCGGCAGAAGCTCGACCGCCTGCACATCGAACCCATCAGCCAGGCCAGCGCAAACCAGCGCGCCGGCCGCTGCGGGCGCATCGCGCCGGGCACCTGTTACCGCCTGTATGACGAGGCGGACTTCGCCGCGCGGCCGCGGTTCACCGACCCCGAGATCCATCGCGCGGCGCTGGCCGGCGTGATCCTGCGGATGCTGTCGCTGGGCCTGGGTGCGATCGAGGATTTCCCGTTCCTGGAGCCGCCCGATGCGCGTGCGATCGCCGACGGCTGGCAGCAGCTCGCCGAGCTCGGCGCGGTGGACGCTGCGCGCAGCCTGACCGCGCAGGGCAAGGTGATGGCCAGGCTGCCGGTGGACGTGAAGCTGGCGCGCATGCTGGTGGCCGCCAACGGGCACCGCTGCCTGCGCGAGATGCTGGTGATCGCCGCCTTCCTCGGCATCCAGGACCCGCGCGAACGCCCGTCCGACCAGCGCGCCGCGGCCGACGCCGCCCACGCCGCCTTCCAGGATCCGAAGTCGGAGTTCGTCGCCATCCTGCGCCTGTGGGAGGCCTATCGGGTGGCCCACGAGGACCTGACCCAGTCGCAGCTGCGCAAGTGGTGCGAGCGCAACTTCCTCGGCTTCCTGCGCATGCGCGAGTGGCGCGAGCTGCATCGCCAGCTGAAGCTGCAGTGCGCGGACCTCGGCTGGCGGGAAGAGGAGCGCGCCGGCGATGCGCTGTTCGCCACCGCTGCCGAAGGAGGAATCGCGCGCGGGAGCGACGCCGCCGCGGCCCCGGCCGGCCGTCGCCGGCGCCGCGGCAAGCACCCGGGGGCGGGGGCAGGTTCACCGCCGCCGCCCGCGGACGCGCCGACCCGGCGGGCACGGGACGCCGATCCCGCGCTGTCCGAAGAGGCCGCCGCGCGGGATCTGTATGTCCGCCTGCACCGTGCGCTGCTGGCCGGGCTGCCGACCCAGGTCGGGCATGCGCCGCCGACAACCGACAAGCGCCGGCAGGTCGCCTACGAAGGCCCGCGCGGGCGTCGTTTCCAGCTGTTTCCCGGCTCGACCCTGGCCTCGCGCCCGCCGCCGTGGATGCTCACCGCGACCCTGCTCGACACCGAGAAGGTGTGGGCGCTGACCAATGCCGCGATCGAGCCCGAATGGGTCGAGGCCGAATTGTCGCACCTGCTCTCGCGCCGCCACTTCGATCCGCGCTGGTCGCGCAAGCAGGGGCGCGTGATCGGCAGCGAACAGGTTGGCCTGTTCGGGCTGGTGCTGGCGGCGGCACGGGCGTTCCACTACGGCGGTCATTACCCGGAGGAGTCGCGCGAGCTGTTCCTGCGCGATGGCCTGGTCGCCGGCGAGATCAACCTGCGTGCCGACTTCGTCGCCCGCAACCGGCGCACGCTTGCACAGGCCGAGGAGGAAGAGGCCAAGCAGCGCCGCACCGGCCTGGTGGTCGACGATGACTGGATGCTGCGCTGGTACCGCGACCGGATGCCAGGTGACGTCATCAGCGCGCAGGCGCTCGACGCCTGGTTCGCGAAGCTGTCGAAAGAACAGCGGCGCGCCCTGCAGTGGACCCGCGACGACCTGCTGGTCGCCGACGGCAGCGATGCCGAGCGCTTCCCGGCGTACTTCGCGATCGGCGACGCGCGCCTGGCCGTGCACTACCGCTTCGAACCCGGAGCCGTTGACGACGGCATGACCGTGGTCGTGCCGCTGCACCTGCTCAACGCCCTGGATGCGCCGCGGCTGGGCTGGCTCGCGCCCGGCTTCGTGCAGGAAAAGGCCACGGCCCTGCTGCGCGGCCTGCCCAAGGCGCTGCGCCGCAACTTCGTGCCGGCGCCGGATTTCGCCCGTGCCTTCGCCGAGGCGCACGGAGCGGCCGATGCCGCCACCGACAGCATCACCGGCGCCCTGGCGCGGTTCCTCAAACGGCTGACGGGCGTCGAGATCGCCGCCACCGATTTCGATGCCGGGGCGCTGGAGCCTTACCTGCGCGCCAACCTGCGGCTGCTCGATGCCGACGGACGTCGCGTGCTCGCGGAATCCCGCGACCTGGACGAGCTGCGTGCGCGTTTCGGCGCGCATGCGGCGGACGCGTTTGCCGCGCATGCCTCGGAAGGGCTTGCGCGCGAGGCGCTGACCACGTTCCCCGCTACCGCCATCCCGCTTTCAGTCCCCGGCGCCGGTGGCGTGCCGGCCTATCCGGCGCTGCACGATGCCGGCGACAGCGCGTCGCTTGAAGTCCATGCCGATCGTGCCGAGGCCGAGCGCCAGCACCCGCGGGGCGTGCGCCGGCTGCTTGCGATCGCCATGGCCGACCCCGTCAAGCAGGCGCGCAAGCAGCTGCCGGCCCAGCCGAAGACCGGCCTGTTGTACGCCGCGATCGAATCCGTCGCGCCGCGTGCGTCGGGCGACGGCCGCCCGGCGGACACGCTGCGTGCGGACCTGGTCGACGGTGCGTTTGCCGCACTGGCCGCGGATGGCCTGGGCGACATCCGCGATCCCGCGGAGTTCGAAGCCCGCAGCACCGAACTCGGCAAGGCCCTGTTCCCGGAGGCCATGCGCCGCCTGCAGCAGGCCGAGAAGATCCTCGCCCTGGTGGCCGAAGTGCGGGCCGCGCTGGACGGAAAGCTCATGGGCTGGGCGCGCGCCAACCTCGACGACATGCAGGCGCAGCTGGCGGCGCTGGTGCCGCCGGGCTTCCTGCGCGACGTGCCTGCGGCAGCGCTCGCCGAATACCCGCGCTATCTCAAGGCGCTGGCAACGCGCGCCGGCCGCGCGCTGAACGATCCGGTGCGCGACCAGCAGCGCATGCTCGAGCTCAAGCCGTTCGCCGATGCGCTGGAACGCGCCCGCGCGGCGGGGGTGGCCGACGCGCCCGGCTGGCAGGCGCTGCGCTGGGACCTGGAAGAACTGCGCGTCCAGCTGTTCGCGCAGGAGCTGGGCGCCAAGGGCGGGGTTTCGCCGAAAAAGCTGGCCGCGCGCCTGGCCGCGCTTACTTGACCCGCTCGACCTTGGTACGCGTGTTGTAGCCGTCGACTGCCATGTACCAGGCGTTGCCGACCACGCTTGGCGTGATCCGCACCTTCGGGCTGTCGCGACGGGCGCCGGGCAGCGTGGCGGTGTCGACCTGGCGCCAGACCTGGCCATTGTCGAGGGTGTACTCGCGGCCGCGGCCGAAGCCGCGGAACTCGCCGTTGATCTGGCCGATCACGGGTTCGGTGGAGCCGAAGCTCCGGAAACCGCGGCTCTCGTCCTCGACCCGCTTCTTGGCCGTGGCCGCAGCCTTCTCCGTTTCACCCTCGATGGTGAGGTCGAGCCATGCGTTGAGCCGCGAGAGCTCCTCCGCGCTGAGCTTGTCGAGGCCGGCGGCCGCGAACTCCGCGGGCGTCATCTGCGTTTCGAGACCCTGCTGCGCCACCGCCGGAGCGGCGACGAAGAGCAGGGCGGCAAGGACGAGGCTGCGGAGCGGCATGGCGTCTGTTCCCAAGGGCGAGGTCGGGCTAGTGTAGTCCCTCGCCTTTCCGTGGACTCCAGTTTGCCGTGGCCGATATCGTGGACATCGATGCCCTGCTGGCACTGCCGGCACTGGGGATGCTGCCCGATTCGGTCTCGGCGCGGCTGCGCGCGGCGGCGGCCGGTGGCCCCGCGCCGTGTATCGACCCACCGGGCGTGCTCGAGGACACCTTGCAGGCGCTGGCCCTGCTCGACGCCGACGACGAGGTGATGGCCGCGGCCATCCTGCACGTAGTGCCCGACTGGGCTGCGCGCCATGAGGCATCGAGCGCCGGAGTGCGCTCGGCGATTCCCGCGCTGCTGGACGGCCAGGCCGCGGCCGGCCAGGTCTGGACCCTGCACGCCGAGCAGGGCGCCGGCCGCAGCCACGAGGGTCTGCGCCGGTTGCTGCTGGCGATCGTCCGCGACCTGCGCGTGGTGCCGATCCTGCTGGCGCGGCAGCTGGCGCGGATGCGCGCCGCCGCCGCGCTGCCCGACGAAGCGCGGACGGCGCTGGCGCGGCTGACGCGTGACATCCACGCCCCGCTGGCCAACCGCCTGGGCATCTGGCAGCTGAAGTGGGAGCTGGAGGACCTCGCCTTCCGCCACCTGGAGCCCGACACCTACCGCCGCATCGCCAAGCTGCTCGACGACACCCGCGCCGGGCGCGAACGCTACATCGCCGACGTCACGCGCATCCTTGGCGACGCCCTGGCCGCGGCCGGCATCCACGGCGACATCGCCGGCCGCCCGAAGCACATCTACAGCATCTGGAAAAAGATGCAGAAGAAGGACGTTCCGATCGGCGAGCTCTACGACCTGCGCGCGGTGCGCGTGCTGGTCGACGACGTCCAGGCCTGCTACGCCGCGCTGGGCGCGGTGCACTCACTGTGGTCGCCGGTGCCGGGCGAGTTCGACGATTACATCGCGCGCCCCAAGAACAACGACTACCGCTCGCTGCACACCGCCGTGGTCGGCCCCGGCGGCAAGACCCTGGAAGTGCAGATCCGCACCCGCGAGATGCACGAGCAGGCCGAACGCGGCGTGGCCGCGCACTGGCGCTACAAGGAGTCCGGAGGCTCGCAGCGCTCGGCCGCGGGCGAGGCCGCGGTCAACCGCAAGATCGAGTGGATGCGCAACCTGCTCGATGCCACCGCGGAAACCGGCGACGGCGCGCTCGCCGGGGCCTTCGACACCGAGCTGGTCGAGGACAGGATCTACGCGCTGACCCCCAAGGGCGAGGTCATCGACCTGCCGCGAGGGGCGACGCCGCTGGACTTCGCCTACCGCGTGCACACCGAGGTCGGTCACCGCTGCCGCGGCGCCAAGGTCGACGGCCGCATCGTGCCGCTCGATTACGTGCTGCACTCCGGCGACCGCGTCGAGATCCTCACCGGCAAGGTGTCCGAGCCGCGCCGCGACTGGCTGATGGCCACCAACGGCTTCCTGGCAAGCGCGCGATCGCGGGAGAAGGTGCGCTCCTGGTTCCATCGCCTGGACCGGGCGCGCAACCTGGCCGACGGCCGCGAGTTGCTGGAGCGCGAGCTCAAGCGCGTGGGCCTGGCGCAGGCCGACCTGGCGCCGGTGCTGAAGCGCTTCAACGTCGACAGCGTTGACGAACTCCACGTCCATATCGCGCTGGGCGACGTCGGCCCGCACCAGGTCGCGCGTGCGGTGGCCGAGCATGAGCGCAGCCGGAACGAAGACGCCGAGGCCGAGGGCAATGGCGTGATCGCGCTGCGCGCACCCAGGCGCGTGCGCCGCGGCGGCAGCCAGGACTTCACGGTGGTCGGCGTCGACAACCTGCTGGCGCAGGTCGCGCGCTGCTGCCACCCGCTGCCGGGCGAGGCGGTGGCCGGCTACCTCACGCGGGCACGCGGCGTGAGCGTGCACCGCGCGGACTGTGCGGCGTTCGCGCGGCTGGCGGCGAAGGAGCCGCAGCGCGTGCTGCCGGTGGAGTGGGGCGGGACGGGTGGCGGCCACGAGGCCGCGGTCACCCTGGATGCCGTGGACCGCAAGCACCTGCTCAAGGACGTCACCAACCTGATCGCGCAGGAAGACGCGCACGTGCTGTCCATCGATGGCGGCGCCTCGCGCGGGCAGGGCCGGGTCCAGCTGCGGCTGGCGCTGCGGGTGGCCGACTTCGGGCAGCTCTCGCGCCTGCTGGGCCGGCTGGAGGCGCTGCCGGGCGTGGAGCGCGCGCATCGCGCCTGAGCGCAACGCGTTCATGTCCGGCCGACTATGCTTCGCGCGTGAATCCGCACCGGCAGGCCGACCCGTTTCCAGAACCGCCCGATGCCGGCACCATCGCGCGTTGGCTGGCCGCGCTTCCGGAACGCCTGGGCGTGTGGCGCCACTGGCGCTGGTGGCTGATCGGTTCGATGCTCGCGGTGGTGGCGCTGGCGGTGCTGCGCGCACCGATCGGCGCCCTGCTGTGGCCGCAGACGCGCGCGCAGGCCCTGCACGATGAGGCCGAGCAGGCGCTGGCCAGGGGCCTGTTGACCGCCGATGACGGCCGCGGCGCGCGCGAGCTCTTCGAAGCCGCGCTGGCGATGGATCCCGATCGCGGCGCGGCGCGCCAGGGGCTGGCACGGGTGGCGATCGCGGCGCTCGCGCAGGCCCGGGCGGCGCTGGCCGAGGACCGTTTCGATGACGCCCACCGCGAGCTTGCCCTGGCGCGTGCGCTGTCGGTGCCGCGCGCCGAGGCGGACGCACTGGCCGAGGCCCTGCGCCTGCGCGAGGCCGAGCATGCCGGCGTCGACGGCCTGTTCGCGCACGCCACGCAGGTGCATGCACAAGGACGCCTGGACGCCGGCGGCGGCAGTGCGCTGCCCCTGTATGCGCGCGTGCTGGCGCTGCAGCCGGGGCACGCCGGTGCGCTGCGCGGGCGCGAGGACGCCCTGGCCGAGCTGCTCGCGCAGGCGCGTGAATCGCTGCGTGCGGGCGACGTCGACGAGGCGGTGCGCCTGCTGGCGACCGTACGCGAATACGATCCCGTCCACGTCGACCTGGCCGACACCCAGGCGCGCCTGATGGAGGAGACGGGGCGCGCGGACGGCCAGGTGTTGCCCGGCCCGCCTGGCGAAGGCGCCGTCGCCCTGGTCGCGGAGGCGCGCACGTTGGATTCCACCGCACCCGGCGTGTCGGACGCCGCCGCGCAGCTGCTGCCCGAACTGCGTGAATGCCATGCGCACGCCCTGCGCGGCAATGCGCTCCGCCGCGCCGGTGAATGCCTGGACGCGCGCGCAGCGCTTGGCGACGATCCCGGCGACCTGGCCGCGGCGCAGCGGCAGCTCGCCGAGCGCTGGCTGGCGGTCGGCGACGAGCGCCTCGGTGCCGGCGAGATCGCACTTGCGCGCAGCGCGCTGGCCGGCGCGCGCAAGGCCGATCCGGCGGTGCCGGGGCTGGCCGACTTCGAGCTGCGGGTGCGCGCCGCCGCAGCCGCGCTCAGGTTCGACTGAGCAGGCGCGTCAGCCGAAAAACACCCGGCGCACGACCTCGCGCGCTGCGTCCGCGGAAAAATGCCGCGCAACGTTGTCCACGCCGTTGGCGGCGAGGCGCTCCCACAGGTCCCGGTCGCAATACGCACGGACCACCGCATCCGCGAAGGCGCCGGCGTGGTCGGCCACCAGCACGTCGCGGCCGTCGGCCAGGTGCATGCCCTCGACCGCGCAGGTGGTCGCCACCACCGGCTGGCCGTGGGCCATGCTCAGGTTGACCTTGCCCTTGACCCCCGCGCCGTAGCGCAGCGGCGCCAGCGCCAGCCGGCAGCCGTCCATGTACGGCGTGATGTCGGGCACGTGGCCATGCACGGTGACCCCCGGCGCGTCGGCCAGCGCGGCGATCTCGGGCGGCACATCGCCACCGATGCAGTGGAAGCGGACGTCGGGTAGCCGCTCGCGCACCCGCGGCAGGGCCTCGGTCACGAACCAGCGCACGGCATCGACGTTGGGCGGATGCCGGAAGCCGCCCACGAACACCAGGTCGTGGCGCTGCTCGAAGGGCAGGCCGGGGCCGGCCACGCTGTGCAGGTTGGACAGCACTTCCACGCGCGCATCGGGTGCATCGACCGAGAGCACCTCGCGCTCGGCGGCGCTGACCACCAGCGTGGTGTCCGTCGCGGCGATCACCGCCAGCTCCTGGCGGCGGGTGCGCGCGGCAGCCTGGGCCAGGCGTGCGTCACCGGTGACCTCGGCGCTGCGCGCCTCGCGCAGGTAGTGCAGGTCGATGCTGTCGAACACCACGCGCGCGCCGGGGGCATGGCGGCGCAGCAGCGGCAGGAACTCGCTGGCGACGTAGTGGCGGCAGACCACCACCACGTCGAAGCGCGGACCGTGCTCGGCCAGCCACGCCGGCGCGCGGGCGGCATGTGGCGCACACCAGGCCTCGACGCCCAACTCGCGCAGGGCGTCGGTATAGGCGCCGTCGTAGCGGCGGTTGGCGGGCAGGAACACCACGTGCGCGCCTTCCGCGCGCAGCAGCCGCATCAGGTTGACCAGGCGCAGGGAGCCGGAGTCGCGATCCGGCTGCGGCGTCAGCGCGTCGATCACCAGCACCTGGCGCTGGCCGCGGTGAAGGGTTTCCGGGGTCGGCTCCCGGCGCGCGCCGAAGCCGGCCAGCGCCTCGCGCCGGTGGGCCAGGAACACCGCCTGGTTCCGCACCTGGCCGGCCTTGGCGCCGGCCGAGGTGTCGGTACCCGAGGTCGCGCCTTCGTCATGCACCACGCGCGCGGCCGGCTGGTACAGCACCCGGCGGCCGGCGGCCCGCACCGTGAAGGCGAGGTCGGTGTCTTCGTAGTACGCCGGCGCGTAGCGGGTATCGAAGCCGCCAAGGTCGAGGAACAGCTGCCGCGGGATGGCGATCGCGGCGCCGCTGGCGTAGTCCGCATCGCGGACGTAGGCGTAGCGTGGATCGGCCGGATCGCCGAAGCGGCCGTAATTCCAGGCGCTGCCGTCGGCGAAGACCACGCCGCCGGCTTCCTGCAGGCGGCCGTCCGGGTACAGCAGCTGGGCGCCCACGAGGCCGGTGCCCGGGTGCGTGTCGAAGGTCGCCAGCAGCGCGTCCAGCCAGCCCGGCTGCGGCACGGTGTCGTTGTTGAGCAGCACCAGGACGTCGCCGCGGGCGAGCGCGGCGCCGTCGTTGCAGGCCGCGATGAAGCCGCCGTTGCCGGCGCGGCGGTGATAGCGCAGGCCGTCGATCCGCGGCAGCAGGTCCGGGGTCTCGTCGCCGGAGCCGTCATCGACCACGATCACTTCGAACGCGGCCGCGGGCGGGTGCGCCGCGAGCGCGCGCAGGCAGGCCAGGGTGTGCGCGAACTGGCCGTAGACCGGGATCACGATGCTCGCCACCGGCGGGTCGCTGGTGGCCAGGGCGAAGGGCGCGAACGGGGTCGCGGCCGGCAGGTACAGGCGGTCGCGCAGCGCTTGCGGTGGCGGCAGCAGCTGCGCGCGCAGCCGTTCCCAGCTGGACCGCAGGCCGCGGGTGCGCAGGCTCAGCAGCCCGCGATGGGCGAGGCCGGCGGCACGGGCGAGCAGGAAGCGCGCGTCGGCGATCGTGTAGGGCATCCAGCGACAACTCCGGCT
The DNA here is from genome assembly GCF_054052065.1 of Luteimonas sp. A537. NCBI lineage: Bacteria > Pseudomonadati > Pseudomonadota > Gammaproteobacteria > Lysobacterales > Lysobacteraceae > Luteimonas > Luteimonas renzhihongae. The sequence goes on along the minus strand of NZ_JBSVRH010000002.1, from coordinate 776,840 downwards.
GAAGAAAGAACGTGGGCGGCCGCAGGCCGCAGCAGGCGCTGGGCTAGACTCGGCACGAATCCGTGCATTCTCGCACTCCGCACCGCGCCGCAGCCCGGCGTCCCGCACCCACGGCCGCCGAGTCCACATGGCACGCATCGATTACGACGAAGACGACCACGACGACGATGGCAGCCCGCGCCGCGACTGGCGCCGCACGCTGCTGACCTGGGCACTGGCCGCCGTCGGCCTGGGCCTGGGCTTCCTGGTGCCCTACATGCTGTACCTGAACAACCAGGTCGGCGAGCGTTTCGGCCAGCTGCAGTGGCAGGAGCCGACGCGGGTCTACGGGCGGCCGCTTGCGCTGGCCAAGGGGACGGCGATGAACGCGGACACCCTGAAGCTCGAACTTGATGCCGCCGGATATCGCGCGGGCGACGGCGCGCGCCCGGGTACTTACGTTGATGACGAGGGTCGCTGGACCATCGCCAGCCGCGGCTTCACCGACGTCGACCGCGCGGTGGCACCCAGCCGCGTTGAAGTGCGCCTGGCCAAGGGCGAGGTGGCCGCGATCCGCGACCTGGTCGGCGAGCGCGAGGCCGAGGCCGTGCGCCTGGATCCGGCCCGCATCGCCACTCTCTACGGAAAGCAGCAGGCCGAGCGCCGGCTGATCCGGGTCGAGGACGTGCCGCAGGAACTCACCGACGCGCTGCAGGCGGTGGAGGATCGCGACTTCGCCCACCACCACGGCATCGACATCCGCGGCATCGCACGCGCGGCCTGGGTCAACCTGAAGGCCGGCGAGGCGCGCCAGGGCGCGAGCACGCTGACCCAGCAGCTGGCGCGCAGCGGTCTGCTGGGCATCGGCCGCGAGCAGACCTGGAGCCGCAAGTTCAACGAGGTCCTGTACGCGCTGATCATCGAGGCGCGCTACGACAAGGGCCTGATCCTCGAGGCCTACCTCAACCAGGTCTACCTCGGGCAGCGCGGCAACCAGGCCATCCGCGGCGTGGCCGCTGGCGCCGAGTACTGGTTCGGGCGCCGGCTCGACGATCTGTCGACCGAGCATGTGGCGCTGATGGTCGGGATCATCCGCGGCCCCTCGCACTACGACCCGCGGCGGCAGCCCGAGCGCGCCAGGGTGCGTCGCGACTTCGTGCTCGGCGAGATGCTCGAGACCGGGCTCATCGACCAGGCCGAGCACGACCGCGCCGTGGCCGCGCCGCTGGGCGTGACCACCGCACCGGGCAGCATCGCCGCCAACCGCTTCCCGCCCTATGTCGACCTGGTGCGGCGCCACCTGGCCAGCGACTATTCGGCCGACGAGCTGCAGGGCGCGGGGCTGACGGTGATGACCAGCATGTCGCCCTCGGCCCAGGCCTATGCCGAAGGCGCGGTGGTCGGCACGTTGAAGGCGCTCGCCGACAAGGGGCGGCCGGCGCTGGAGGCCGGCGTGGTGGTGACCGACGTACACAGCGGCGAAGTGGTGGCGGTGGTCGGCAGCCGCGACGTCGACACACCCGGCTTCAACCGCGCCGTCGAGGCGCAGCGGCCGGTGGGCTCGCTGCTCAAACCCTTCGTCTACCTGCTGGCGCTGGCGCTGCCCGACCGCTGGTCGCTGGCGACCTGGGTCGACGACTCCCCGGTCACCGTCACCCTGCAGAACGGCAAGCGCTGGACGCCCGGCAATTCGGACGGCAAGAGCCACGGCAGCGTGCGCCTGATCGACGCCCTGGGGCGCTCGTACAACCAGGCCACGGTGCGCGTTGGCATGGCCGTGCGCCCCGAGCGCCTGGCGCACATCATCAAGCAGCTGGCCGGTATCGACGCGGTCGCGAACCCGGCGCTGATCCTGGGTTCGGTGGACCAGAGCCCGTACGCGATGGCTCAGCTGTACCAGTTCCTCGCCTCCGACGGCGAGATCCAGCCGCTGTACACCGTGCGCGGCGTGCTCGACCCGGACGGCCGCGTGCTCAAGCGCTACGACAAGGCGCCGCCGCAGCCCGATGACGGCGACCGCACCGCCGCGCGCCTGGTCACCCTGGCGCTGCAGCACGCGGTGTCATCCGGCACCGGCCGCCGGCTGGTCAACGACGGCCTGGGGCACCTGGACATCGCCGGCAAGACCGGCACCAGCAATGACGGCCGCGACAGCTGGTTCGCCGGCTGGACCGGCGACCACCTGGGCGTGGTCTGGGTCGGCAACGACCAGAACGAACAGACCGGCCTGTACGGCGCCACCGGCGCGATGCGGGTGTGGTCGGCCATGTTCAAGCAGCTCCCCACCGCAGCGCTGCGCGTCGGCGGGAAGGGTCTGGAGTGGAGCTGGGTCGTGTCCGGCAACAGCACCGACGCCGACTGCCCCGGCGCGCGCCGCTACGCGTTCGCCGAAGGCTTCGCGCCTCCCTGGCAGCCCTGCGTGCGCGAGCCGCCCCCGGAAGCGCCGTCCAGCGGCGGCTGGCGCGAATGGTTCGGCATCGGCCGCGGCGACGACCCCGCGACCGAACCGCAGCCCGCCGAACAGCCCCGATGACCGCGTCCGGCAGACGACCTGCCGGACCAGCCCGCCATGAAGACTCGACAGAAACGCATCCGATGATCCCCGACCGCAGTCTCCGCACACTTCGCCGCGCGCTGCGCACGCTTCCGCCGATCGCGCTGCTTGCGCTTGCCGCCTGCGCCTCCACGCCGCCGCCGCTGCCCGTGCAGTCGCTCACCGGGGCCACGCCGGAGCAGATGGTCGCCGGCATCCGTGCGGTCGCGGGGGACGGCGAGGGCGAGCTCAACGTGCAGCCGCTGCGCGACCCGGGGGTCGAGGACCTGCGGCTGGACGCGGAACGCCTGCAGCAGCAGGGCTACCACGCCGATGCGGCGGCCGCGCTGGACCAGGCGATCGCGTTGGTGGCCGACGACCCGGCGCTGCTCCAGGAGCGCGCGGAGGCGGCGCTGCTGATGTCCGATTTCACGCGTGCCGGCGAGCTGGCCGCGCAGGCGCAGGCCCTGGGGTCAGGGGTCGGGCCGCTGTGCCGCCGTCACTGGGCCACCCTGGAACAGGTGCGGCTGGTGCAGGGCGATGCCGAAGGCGCGGCCGCGGCCAAGGCCGCGATCGACGCCTGCCGGGTGGCGCCGCCCCAGCGCTGGTGAGCTTCAGCGCCAACCGGCAGCATCCCCGACGCCCGCGTCGGCTATCGGACGAACCCGCTGGCCGGTGTTTGCGGCGATCATGACGTCCTGATGAGCCTGCCCGACGACTCCAACGAAGCCACGCTTGCCGCCGTCGCCGGCGCTGCGGTCGACCCTGCCGCAGCCGTGGCGGCTGGATCGCCCGCTGGCGCGCGGAGCGAACCCGTGCTCGCCCGCGACAGCCGCGACGCGCTGTCCCCCGGCGGGCCGCTGGCCTCGGTGATTCCGGGCTTCCGCCCGCGCCAGGCGCAGCAGGACTTCTCGGCGGCGGTGGCCGCGGCCTTCGACGACCGCGCCGTGCTGCTGGCCGAGGCCGGCACCGGTACCGGCAAGACCTTCGCCTACCTGGTGCCGGCGCTGCTGTCGCGGCGCAAGACCATCATCTCCACCGGCACCCGCGCCCTGCAGGACCAGCTCTATCACCGCGACCTGCCGCGGGTGCGCGACGCGCTCGGGACCGGGCTGCGGACCTCGCTGCTGAAGGGCCGTGCCAACTACCTCTGCCGCCACCGGTTGGAGCGCGCGCGCGGCGAGAACCGCTTCCAGACGCCGACGCAGGCCGACCACTTCCAGCGCATCCTGGCCTGGAGCGGGCGCACGCGCATGGGTGACATGGCCGAACTCGAGTCGCTGCCCGACGACTCGCCGCTGCTGCCGCTTGTGACCTCCACCGCCGACAACTGCCTGGGCACCGAATGCCCGTTCTGGGGCGACTGCTTCGTGGTCCAGGCGCGGCAGCGCGCGCAGGAGGCCGACGTGGTGGTGGTCAACCACCACCTGTTGCTGGCCGACCTCGCGCTCAAGCAGGAGGGATTCGGCGAAATCCTGCCGGGCGCCGAAGCCTTCGTGGTCGACGAAGCCCACCAGCTCCCGGAGCTCGCCGCGCAGTTCTTCGGCGAGGGCCTGTCCGCGCGTCCCCTGGTTGAACTGGCGCGCGATGCGATCGCCGAGTCCCGCGACGTCGCCGGTGCGCTGGCGACGCTGCAGGAGCCAGCGCGGGCGCTGGAGCAGGCCACGCGCCTGCTGCGCGCCGCGATGGACGTGCTGCCTGCGCGCGGCACGCGGCCGCAGCTGCTGGCGGTGCCCGAGGTGGCGGATGCGCTGGACGCGCTCGATGCCGCGCTGCTGGCGCTGTCGGATGCGCTGGCGCCGCTGTGCGCCGCCGCGCCCGGCCTGGAGGCCTGCCAGCTGCGTGCGCGCGACCACCGTGGTCGGCTGGGGCGCTGGCGCGATATCGACGGGCCGGCGGAGGATGCCGACCTGGATCCCGGCACGGGCGAGGTCGTCGATCCGGTGTCGGGACGCAGGCTCGGGCTCGAGACGCCGCTGGCCGCGGCCATCGCGGATGCCGTCGCGGGGCCTGATCCGGATTCCACCAAAGCGGCCGTGCCGCGGCAGCCGGTGGTCCGCGACGACGACGTGCGCTGGTACGAGCTCTCGCCGCGCGGCTTCCGCCTGCAGCGCACGCCGCTGGATGTCTCCGGGCCGCTGCGCGCGCATCGCGAACAATCACGCGCCGCCTGGGTGTTCACCTCGGCGACGCTGACCGTGGAAGAACGCTTCGAGCACGTGTCACGGCGGCTGGGTCTTTACGAGCCGCGCACCCTGCTGGTGCCCAGCCCCTTCGACTGGGCCAGCCAGGCGCTGGCCTACCTGCCGCCGGGCCTGCCCGAGCCTTCGGCGCGCGACTACACCGCGGCGATCGTCGCCGCGGTCCGCCCGGTGCTGGAGGCGTCCGGCGGGCGCGCTTTCCTGCTGTTCGCTTCCCACCGCGCGCTGCGCGAAGCGGCCGAGGCGCTGCGCGGCGCGCCGTGGCCGCTGTTCGTGCAGGGTGAAGCGCCGCGGCACGTGCTGTTGCAGCGTTTCCGCGAGTCGGGCAACGGCGTGCTGCTCGGCTCGGCCAGCTTCCGCGAGGGGGTCGATGTCGCCGGTGGCGCGCTCAGCGTGGTGGTGATCGACAAACTGCCCTTCGCGTCGCCCGACGACCCGGTGTTCGAGGCGCGGCTGGAAGCGATCCGCCGCGCCGGTGGCAACCCCTTCCGCGACGAGCAGGTGCCACAGGCGGTGATCGCGCTCAAGCAGGGCGTGGGCCGCCTGATCCGCACCGAAACCGACCGCGGGGTGCTGGTGCTCTGTGACCCGCGGCTGCTGGGCAAAGGCTACGGGCGCCGCTTCCTGGATTCGCTGCCGCCGTTCCCGCGCACCCGCGACGTTGCCGACGCGGTGGCCTTCTTCGACGAAGACTGAGACCACCGCGGCCACGTGGGCCCGATGTCATTGTGGGAGCGGCCACGGCCGCGATCGCCGCTATAGCGGCTCCCACAACAGCCCTGGGCCCGGCAATTGCGGTAGCTCTTGTGGGAGCGGCCATGGCCGCGATCGCCGCTTTAGCTTGTCCCAGGCCGGTGGCGATTTGCCGACGCGGTAACCTGTTGCCCCCGTCGACTACCGCCCGCACATGCACCTGCTCGCCATCGAGACCTCCACCGAAGCCTGCTCCGTCGCCGTGATGGTCGACGGCGCGGTCAGCGAGCGCTTCGAGATCGCGCCGCGGCGGCATGCGGAGCTGGTGCTGCCCTGGGCCGAAGCCTTGCTGGCGGAAGCCGGGCTGCGGCGCGCGGACCTGGATGCCATTGCCGTCAGCCGCGGTCCGGGTGCGTTCACCGGCGTGCGCTTGGGCATCTCTATCGCCCAGGGCATCGCACTGGCGCTGGATCGCCCGCTGGTCCCGGTGTCGACGCTGGCGGTGCTGGGGCTGGGCGGGCTGCGGACGCGGCGGGAAGCCTGCCGGGATGCACTCGATCGCGCGGCAGTTGTCGATGCAGATACCGATGCCGATGTCCCCGACGTCGAAGCGTTGCCGGGTGGCTTCATCCTCGCCTCGATCGATGCGCGCATGGGCGAGGTCTATGCCGGTTCTTTCGTGCGCGACGGTGACGGCCTGCGCGCGCTGGATCGCGAGGTGGTGGCCGCGCCCGATGCCGTCGAGCTGCCGTCGGGTGGATCCTGGCTCGGCGTCGGCGTCGGCGTCGGCGTCGGCACCGGCTTCGCGGCGGCCGACGGCGCGCTGGCGCGCCGGCTTGGCGATCGCCTCGCGTCGATCGACGCAACGGCCCTTCCGCGCGCCGCCGACCTCGCACGCCTCGCCGCGCTGGCGCTTGCCGAAGGCGGCGGGATCGCGCCGGAGCTGGTCGAGCCGGCCTATCTCCGCGACAACGTCGCGCTCACCCTGGCCGAGCAGGTCGCCGCGCGCGAACGTCGCGGCTGACGCCTCAGTCGTCCACCAGCTCCCCGCCGGGCAGGAAGTTCCAGGTGCGGGTGACGTGCAGGACGTCGATCGCCTCGTCGGTCTGCGGCAGCGGCGGGTAGGGTTCGGCCAGGCGGGCGATGCGCAGCGCGGCGTCGTCAAGCAGGCGGACGCCGCTGGACTGGATCACCTCGGCGCGCTCCACCGATCCGTCGCGACGGATCGCCACGCTGATCACCAGCGTCCCGGACAGCTGCCGGCGCCGGGCTTCGTCGGGATAGTTGAGGTTGCCCACGCGCTCGACGCGGTCGACCCAGGCGCGCAGGTAGGTGGCGTAGACCCACTCCTGCGTGCTGGCGGAGACGAACTTGCGCTTGGGGCGCTTGGCGTAGCGCTCGGACTGGAGGTGGATCTCGGCGGCCAGGCGGGCCATCGCCAGGTCGTGGTCGATCTTCTCCGGGCCGCGCGGCAGCGGTAGTTCGTCACTGCGGGGCGTGGCCAGGGGCGCGGGCGCCGCGTCCTCGCCATGGCGGCTGGCAATGACGCGTGCCTCGGGCGGCGGCGCGAGGTCGGGCGACTGCGCGCGCACGGCACGCTGGGCGATGCCGGCCTCTTCGTTCGGCAACTGGCCTGCCTGTGGATCGCGCGGCCGCCGGCTGGCGTCGTCCTCGCCGCCACCCTGGTTGCTGGCCTGGGCCAGGAAATCCGCCTGGGCCTGGGTCAGCGGGCTGGTGGTGCGGGTCAGGATGACGTCGAGGGTCGGCATCACCGGCGCCGCATCCTCGAGCGCGAAGCCGATCCCGAGCACGAGCATCCCGTGCACCAGCAGTGACAGCACCAGCGTCGCGCCCAGGCGTTCGCGCTCGCCGACGCCGCCACCGCCGGGCGCCGCCATCGTGCTCACTGCGGCGCGCCGGCCCTGGCCGGCATCAGGCGTCGGCGCGCGGCTGGCCGCGCTCGATGGCGTCGAACAGCAGGCCGGCGATGTTGAGGCCGAACTCGGCGTCGAGCTCGCGGATGCAGGTGGGGCTGGTGACGTTGACCTCGGTCAGCCAGTCGCCGATCACGTCCAGGCCGACGAAGCGCATGCCGCGGCGGACCATCTCCGGACCCACCTGCGCTGCGATCCAGCGGTCGCGCTCGCTCAGCGGGCGGCCTTCGCCGCGGCCACCGGCGGCGAGGTTGCCGCGGAACTCGTCGCCCTGCGGGATGCGCGCCAGGCAATAGTCCACCGGTACGCCGTCGATCAGCAGGATGCGTTTGTCGCCCTCGGTGATTTCCGGCAGGTAGCGCTGGGCCATCGCCAGCTGGCGGCCGCCGTCGGTGAGGGTCTCGAGGATGACGTTGAGATTGGATTCGCCGGCGGCCGCGCGGAAGATCGAGCGCCCGCCCATGCCGTCCAGCGGCTTGAGCACGGCCTGGCCGTGTTCGCCGACGAAGGCCTTGAGCGCCGCGGCTTCGCGGCTGACCAGGGTCGGCGGGCAGCATTGCGGGAACAGCAGTGCGGCGAGCTTCTCGTTGAGGTCGCGCAGCCCGCGGGGATCGTTGACCACGTTGGCGCCGGCCAGGCGCGCGATGTCCAGGATCTGGGTGTCGTGGATGTAGTTGGCGTCGACCGGTGGGTCGGTGCGCACCAGCACCACGTCGCCGTCGCCGAAGCCGCGATGTGACGCGGCTCCCAGTTCGAACCAGTCCGAAGGATCGTCGCGCACCGTGAGCGGTGCCGCGAGCGCGCGCGCGTGCCCTCCATCCATCGACAGCCCGCCCGGAAGCACGTAATGCAGCCGATGGCCGCGCCGCTGGGCCTCGAGGAGCATGGCGAAGGTTGAATCCTTGGCGACCTGGATCGATCCGATCGGGTCCATCACGACAACGACATCTAAAGGCATGGTGGCCATCCGCGGCAGTTACTGACAAATGTTATCAGCTGCGCGGGCGCTGCCACGGGCATAAGCTCGATGCCCGTGGCAGTCCGTGGATTTCGCGCTTGACACTGCTGCGGTGTACTGGAAGATTGGTCGTTCGCAGTGGCGCCTGGCAATCGGCCGCCATGCACCGGGGAGACACGATGACGCAGGACCAAAACCGCGCCGGCAGCCTCGACGGCCTGCGCGTGATGGTGATCGATGACTCGAAGACCATCCGCCGCACCGCGGAGACGCTGCTGCGCCGGGAGGGCGCCGACGTCGTGACCGCGACCGACGGCTTCGAAGCGCTGGCCAAGATCGCCGACCAGCGGCCACAGATCATCTTCGTCGACATCATGATGCCGCGCCTGGATGGCTACCAGACCTGCGCGCTGATCAAGAACAACCAGCTGCTCAAGCACACGCCCGTGATCATGCTGTCATCGAAGGACGGCCTGTTCGACAAGGCGCGCGGCCGCATCGTCGGCTCCGAGCAGTACGTCACCAAACCTTTCACGCGCGAGGAACTCCTCGACGCGATCCGAACGCACGTCAACACCTGACCGGGGGGACAGGTACACCATGGCAAAGATCCTGCTGATAGAGGACTCGCCGACAGACACCGCGGTCCTGACCCAGCTTCTCGAGCGCAACGGGCACGAAGTGCTTGCCTGCGGCAATGCCGAAGACGGCATCGAGGTCGCGCGGCGCGAGCTGCCGGCGCTGGTGCTGATGGACGTGGTCCTGCCGGGCATGAACGGCTTCCAGGCCACCCGCGCGCTGTCGCGCGACGAGGCCACCGCCGCCATCCCGGTGCTGATCGTCAGCACCAAGGGCATGGAGACCGACAAGGCCTGGGGCATGCGCCAGGGGGCCAAGGGCTACATCGTCAAGCCGCCGGTCGAAAGCGAGCTGGTCGAGCGCATCAACGCGCTGCTGGGCGGCTGACATGGCGCGTCGCGACGCCCGCCCGCACCAGGCCGAGCCCTTCGAGGTCCTTGCGGGCTTCGAGCGGCGCAGCCTGGCGCACCTGGTCGGCCTGCCTGAACAGCTCGATGCGCCGGGCCTCTGGCGCGGCGTCGGCTACCGCGTCGGGCCGCGCCTGCTGGCCTCGGGCTTCGACGAAGTGCTTGAGATCCTGCCGCTGCCGCAGCTTACGCCGGTGCCGGGCGCGCAGCCCTGGATGCTCGGCGTGGCCAACATCCGCGGCAACCTTCTGCCGGTAGTCGACCTGCGCCTGTTCCTCGAGGGCGAGCGCACGGTGCTGCACGAGGGCCAGCGCGTGCTGGTGGTGCGCCAGCCCGGCGGCAACGTCGCGGTGACCATCGACGAACTGTTCGGCCAGCGCAGCTTCCTGGAAGAACAGCAGTCGAACCACGAGGTCCTTGCCGAGGGCCGCTATTCCGGCTTCATCGATCGCGCCTACAAGGTGGGCGGCCATGCGTGGGGAGTGTTCAGCCTGGACAGGCTGTCCCGCACGCCCGAATTCAGACAAGCAGCGGCGTGATGCCGCATCAGACAGGCCAGGGGTAATTCCATGAGCAACGTGATCGACAACGAGACCGGCAAGGGTCGCAGCATCGGTGCCAGGGTCTGGATCTGGCTCCTGGTGGCCGCGCTGCTGGTATTCGCAGGCAACACCATTTATGCCATGACCAAGGCCTCGCGCCTGGGCGGCGCCAGCACCGCGGCGTCCAGCCTGCAGGTGAACTCGCAGCGCCTGGCCAACCAGGGCCGGGAAGCGGTCGACGGCAGCAGCGCCTCGTACACCGCGTTCAAGGCCACCAAGGCCGCGATCGACGGCGATATCCAGCAGCTGATCGGCAACTTCGGCGAGACGCCCGACGTCGCCGGCGAAATCCGCGCCGTGGCCGCCACCTGGGAGCCCCTGGCCGCCAACGCCGGGCAGGTCATCGCGAGCGAGGCCGCCGTGGTCGCCTTCGCCGGCAATGCCGAACGCTTCACCCAGGCCGTGCCGCAGCTGCAGGCGCAGCTCGACGAAGTGGTGCGCGCGATGTCGGCCAGCGGCTCGCCGTCCTCGCAGATCTACATCGCGCTGCGCGAAGTGGTGCTGGCCTCGACCATGGCCCGCCGCGTGACCGAGATCCAGGCTGGTGGCCCGGGTGCATCGCTGGCCGGCGACGCCCTGGCCCGCGACGCAGGCGTGTTCGAGCAGGTGCTGGCCGGCCTGCGTTCGAGCGACGAGGCGATGAACGTGCAGGCGCTGTCGAACGCCGCGGCCCTGGCCGCGCTCGACCAGGCGGCGTCGCAGTGGGAAGAGATGAAGAAGGACCTGGACGCGATCCTGTCCAGCTCGCAGAACCTGTTCAGCGCGCAGAACGCGGCCGCCTCGCTCACCACCGGCTCCGACAAGCTGCTCGACGACAGCGAGACCCTGTTCCAGTCGCTGACCACCTTCGGCTCGCTCAACGACACCTCGATCCTCGGCAACATCTGGATCTCGATCGCCTTCCTCGGCCTGGCCGCGCTGGCCCTGGTCGGCCTGATGCGCGAGCTCAGCCGCGACCGCCGCGAGCGCTACGAAACCACGATGGAGCTCAACAACCGCAACCAGGAGGCGATCATGCGCCTGCTGGACGAAATGGGTTCGCTCGCGGAAGGCGACCTGACGGTGAAGGCCACGGTGACCGAGGACATGACCGGCGCCATCGCCGACTCGATCAACTTCGCCGTCGAGCAGCTGCGCAGCCTGGTGCAGACGATCACCGACACCTCGGTGCAGGTCGCGTCCAGCGCGCAGGAAACGCAGGCCACCGCCATGCACCTGGCCGAGGCCGCCGAACACCAGGCGCAGGAGATCAACTCCGCGTCCGACCGCATCAACGAGATCGCGCTCAGCATCAACCAGGTGTCGCGCAACTCCGCCGAATCGGCCGACGTGGCGCAGCGCTCGGTGCAGATCGCGACCAAGGGCGCGGGCGTGGTGCGCGAGACGATCGCCGGCATGGACTCGATCCGCGACCAGATCCAGGAGACCTCCAAGCGCATCAAGCGGCTGGGCGAAAGTTCGCAGGAGATCGGCTCGATCGTCGAACTGATCAACGACATTTCCGAGCAGACCAACATCCTGGCGCTGAACGCGGCGATCCAGGCGGCGTCCGCCGGTGAAGCGGGCCGCGGCTTCGCGGTCGTGGCCGACGAAGTGCAGCGACTGGCCGAACGCGCCTCGAACGCGACCAAGCGCATCGAGACCTTGGTCGAGACCATCCAGTCCGACACCAACGAAGCCGTCAGCTCGATGGAGCAGACGACCTCCGAGGTGGTCGCCGGTGCGCGCCTGGCCGAGGACGCGGGCACGGCGCTGGGCGAGATCGAAAGCGTCTCGACCAGCCTGGCGGCGCTCATCGAAGGCATCTCCGGCGCGTCGCAGCAGCAGTCCGCGGCGGCGTCGAACATCACCGAGACGATGAACACCATCCAGTCGATCACCGCGCAGACCTCGCAGGGCGCCAACCAGACCGCGGAGTCGATCGGCAACCTGGCCCAGCTCGCGGCCGACCTGCGCCGCTCGGTCGCCGACTTCAAGCTGCCGGCCTGAAGCACAGACCGATGACCGCACTGCGCGACGCGATCGACTACACCACGCTCGGCTGGGTCAAGCCGGAGCTCGACGAGACCCTGCGCCAGGCGCGGATCGAAATCGAGGACTTCGCGGCCGATCCCACCGACACCAGCCGCATGCGCTTCTGCGCCGGCTACCTGCACCAGGTGCAGGGCACGCTGCGCATGGTCGAGCTGTATGCGCCGGCGATGGTGGCCGAGGAAATGGAGCGCCTGGCGCAGGCGCTGCAGGACGGCGCCGTGGCCGACCGCGACGCCGCCTGCGCGATGCTGATGCGTGGCGTCGTGCTGCTGCCCGACTACCTCGAGCGCCTGCAGAGCGGCCACAAGGACATCCCGATCGTCCTGTTGCCGCTGCTCAACGACCTGCGCGCGGCGCGCGGCGAGACCGGCCTGTCGGAAAGCGTGCTGTTCGCCCCGGACCTGCAGCGCCCGCTGCCGGGCGACCTGGCGCCGGTGGCCGTCGCCAACGATCCGGTGCCCGTGCGCAACGCGCGCGCCCAGCCGCTGCTGGCCGAGCTGCGGGCGGCGATGGTGGCGTGGCCGGAGGGCGGCGGCGCTGTAGGCGGGACGCTGGCAACGACGCTTGACGCCCTGCTTGGCCATGTCCAGGCCGAGCCTGCGCGACGCATGCTCTGGGTGGCGGCTTCCGTCGCCAGGGCCACCGCCGACGGCGCGCTGGAGGCGACCCCGGCGCTGCGCCAGGCCTTCGCCAGCGTCGAGCGCGAGTCGCGCCGCCTGTTCGAAGACGACGGCTTCGGCATCCCGCGCGCGGAAGCCTCGCTCGAGCCGACCCGCCAGCTGCTGTACCACGCCGCCCACGCGAGCGCCGACCACGCCGACCTGCGCGCGCTGCACGACACCTTCGAGCTGCAGGCGCAGCTCCCGACCGACTCCGAGATCAGCCACGCCCAGGGCAGCATGACCGGCCGCAACCGGGCCCTGCTCGACACCGTGGCCGCGGCGGTCAAGGAAGACCTGCTCCGGGTCAAGGACGCGCTCGACCTCCACCTCCGCACCGGCGAGACCGACCTCGAGCGCCTGGCGCCTCAGGTCGAAGCCCTCGGTCGCGTCGGCGACACGCTGGGCATGCTTGGGCTGGGCATCGCCCGCGGCGTGGTCGAACAGCAGCGCGAGGCAATGGCCGAGATCGCCGCGGGCCGGCGTCCGGCCGACGAGGGCGCGCTGCTCGACGTCGCCGGCGCGCTGCTCTACGTCGACGCCACCCTCGACGACCAGGTCGCGCGCCTCGGCGCCGGCGACCAGGACGCGCCGGTGCAGGGCGACCTCGCTGCGGGCGAGGCGGACAAGGTGCTCGACGTGCTTGCGCGCGAGGCGATCGCCAACTTCGCCGACGCCCGCCAGGCGTTCGTCGCCTTCATCGAGACCGGCTGGGACCACGGCGAGCTGGCCGAAGTGCCGCGCCTGCTGCGCGAGGTCGCCGGCGCTCTGGAGATGCTGGAACTGCCGCAGCCGGCGGCCTACCTGGCCGGCGTGCGCCGCTACATCGAAGACGAACTGATCGACAGCCGGCGCGTGCCCAACGGCCGCCAGCTCGACACCTTCGCCGACGCGCTTGCCAGCCTCGAGTACTACCTCGAGGCCCTGCGCGAGAACCGTTTCAACCGCGAGGAAATCCTCGACGTCAGCCGCCACAGCCTGGAGGCGCTCGGCTACTGGCCGCTGCCCGCCGAACGGACGCCGGAGCAGGCACTGCCGGAGCAGGCCGTGAGCGAGGGGCCGTTGGTGAGCGAAGCCGACATCGAACGCACGGTGGCGGCGCTGATCGATCGCGCCCCGGCACCGGCTGCGGCTGATGCATCGGCAGCGCCGGACCGCACCACACAGCCTTCCGCCACCGCGCCTGCGGCCGCGGGCAGCGGCGGCTTCGAAGCCACAGGCGACGAGATCGACGACGAGATCCGCGAAGTCTTCCTCGAGGAGTTCGCCGAGGAGATCGACAACCTCGACCAGCTGTTGCCGATGTGGCGGGCGCAGCCCGACGACCTCGAGCGGCTGCGCCCGATCCGCCGCGTCTTCCACACGCTCAAGGGCAGTGGCCGACTGGTCGGCGCGCGCACGCTGGGCGAGTTCAGCTGGAAGATCGAGAACATGCTCAACCGCGTGCTCGACGGCACGCGCGCGGCCAGCCCCGCCGTGGTGGCCATGGTCGACCAGGCGTTCTACACCCTTCCCGAACTGCAGGCGGCGCTGCGCGGCGACGCTGCGGTCCGGTCCGACCTCGCACGCATGCAGGCTTCGGCCGAGCGCATCGCCGCGGGCGACGAGGGCATGCCGGACGAAGCGACCGGCGCGGAGCAGTACAGGATTGCCGCGCCCGCGGCGGACGCGGCTCCCGAGCCCGCCGTACCGGCCCCGGTGGCCGATGCCGATGCCAATGCCGGTGAAGCCGGTGTTGTGGATGCCGACACCGCAGAGAGTGCCGCTGATGTGGAAGTCGACGCGGTCGACGGCGAAGCGGCGGTCGCGGACGGGTTCGAGATGGTTCCGGCTTCCGTCGACGCCCTCCTGCTCGAAATCCTCGATGCGGAGGTCGCCGGCCACCTGGTCACTGTCGATGCATGGGTGGCACGGGCATCGACGGAAGGCACGCCGGCGTCGGAGGGACTGTTGCGCGCGCTGCATACGATGAATGGCGCATTCGCGATGACCGAAGTGCCCACGGTGGCCCAGGCGCTGACTCCTGGCGAGGCCTATGTGCGCCGCCTGCTCGCAAGCGCCGCACCGGCACCTGCAGAGGGCGTTGCCGCGATCGGCGAGCTCGCCAACGTCGCCCGAGCGGCAATCGTCGGCCTGCAGTCCGCGCGCCCGGAAGTGCCGGTGGTCGTGGCGCTGGCCGCACGCCTCGCGGCGCTGCGCGATGGTTTGCCCGCACCGGCACCCATGGATGCCGGTGTGCTCGACGCAGGCGCGGACGCCGATGGCGACGCGCACGACCTCGCGGCGCCGACGCTGGTGGATGTCGACCTCAGCGCATACGCCGGTTTCACCGACTCCGCTGCTGAAGATGCGCAGCAGGATCGGAGTGCCGGGGACGCTGCAGCGGAGCGTGTCGAAGCGGAGCGTGTCGAGGCGGAGCGTCTCGAAGCGGAGCGTGTCGAAGCGGAGCGTGTCGAAGCGGAGCGTGTCGAAGCGGAGCGTGTCGAAGCGGAGCGTGTCGAAGCGGAGCGCCTCGAAGCGGAGCGCCTCGAAGCGGAGCGCATCGAAGCGGAGCGTGTCGAAGCGGAGCGCCTCGAAGCGGAGCGCCTCGAAGCGGAGCGCATCGAAGCGGAGCGCATCGAAGCGGAGCGCATCGAAGCGGAGCGTGTCGAAGCGGAGCGCACAGACGTCGAGCGCGCCGAGTCGGAGCGTGTCGAAGCGGAACGCATCGAGGTGGCGCGTCTCGAAGCCGAACTCGCCGAAGCCGAGCGTGCCGAAGCCGAGCGCATCGAGCTGGCAGAGCTTGAAGCGCAGATCCTGGAACTGGAGCGCATCGACGCCGAACGCGCGGAGGCCGAGCGCCTCGACGCGGAACACGACGATGCCGAACGCCGGGAAGCCGAACGTACCGAGGCAGAGCGTCTCGAGGCCGAGCGTCGCGAAGCAGAGCGTCTCGAGGCCGAGCGCGTTGAAGCCGAACGCCTCGAAGCCGAACGAGTTGAAGCTGAGCGCCACGAAGCCGAGCGCCTTGAGGCGGAACGCTTCGAAGCGGAGCGCGCTGAAGCCGAACGCCTCGAAGCCGAACGAGTTGAAGCTGAGCGCCTCGAAGCCGAGCGCCTTGAGGCGGAACGCCTCGAAGCGGAGCGCGCTGAAGCCGAGCGGCTTGAAGCCGAGCGTGTCGAAACAGAGCGCCTTGAAACAGAGCGCCTTGAAGCCGAGCGCCTCGAAGCCGATCGCGTCGGCGCGGCCGCGAGCACGGCGATGCTTGCCGCGATCCCGGACGAAGAGGATCCGGACGTCGAGTTCGACTTCAGTGGCCTGGACTCCGAGCTGGTCGACATCTTTGTCGAAGAAGGCCGCGACCTCCTTGACCACTCCGACGGCCTGCTGGCACGGCTGCGCGAAACCGCCGACGATCGTGAATCACTGGTCGGCCTGCAGCGCGACCTGCATACGCTCAAGGGCGGCGCGCGGATGGCCGGTGTATTCGCCATCGGCGAACTTGGCCACTCGATGGAATCGCTGCTGGAAGCGGTGTCTGAGCAGCGCTTCGACCTTGCACGCGGCGACGTACCGCTGCTCGAGCGCGGTTTCGACCGATTGCATGCGATGGTCAGCCGCGTTGGCGAGCGGCTGGCGATCAGCCCTTCGCAGGGCCTGATCGAGGCCTTCGATGCGCGTGCCCGAGGCGAGGACCTGGTGGGTGCTGGCGCGGCGCTTGGCGGACGTGCCGCCCCGCCGGTCGTGGTGCTGCCGCCGCTCACCCCGCCGGTCGTGGACACGCTCCATGCCGACGACGAAGACATCACCGTCCGCGCTCCGCAGGAGCAGGTGCGCATCCGCGCCGACCTGCTCGATCGCCTGGTCAACTACGCGGGCGAGGTGGCGATCTATCGCGCCCGCCTTGAGCAGCAGCTGGGCGCCTTCCGCGGCGCGATGGGCGAGATGGAGCAGACGAACATGCGTCTGCGCGACCAGCTCCGCCGCCTCGACATCGAGACCGAAGCGCAGATCATCGCCCGCTACCAGCGCGAGCAGGATTCGGCGGATCCGACCTTCGACCCGCTGGAGCTCGATCGCTTCTCCACCCTGCAGCAGCTGTCACGTGCGCTGGGCGAGTCCGCGGCCGACCTGTCGAGCCTGCAGGGCACGCTCGACGACCTGACGCGCCAGTACGAAACCCTGCTGCTGCAGCAGTCGCGCGTCAGCTCCGACCTGCAGGAAGGCCTCATGCGCACGCGCATGGTGCCCTTCGATTCGCTGGTTCCGCGCCTGCGCCGCGTGGTCCGCCAGGCCGCGACCGAAACCGGGAAGCATGCCCAGCTCAAGCTGGATGGCGCCCAGGGCGAACTCGACCGCAACGTCCTCGAGCGCATGACCGCGCCGCTGGAACACATGCTGCGCAACGCCGTTGCACACGGCCTCGAGAAGCCGCGCAAGCGTCGTGACGACGGCAAGCCCGACGAGGGCTCGGTGCGCATTTCGGTGCGCCGCGAGGGCTCTGAAGTCGTACTGGTGGTCGCCGACGACGGCGCGGGCCTCGACCGCGCCGCGATCCGCCGCCGCGGCGTCGAGCGCGGGCTGATCCGCGACGACGTGGCCCTGGTCGACGGCGACCTGGATGCGCTGATCTTCGAACCCGGCTTCTCCACCGTCGACGAGGTCAGTCGCCTGTCCGGTCGCGGCGTCGGCATGGACGTGGTCGCGAGCGAGGTCCGCCAGCTCGGCGGCGCGCTCGACATCGCCAGCGTGCCCGGCAAGGGCACCACGTTCACCATGCGCCTGCCGCAGACGCTGGCGGTGACCCAGGCGGTGTTCGTGAAGATCGGCGACACCAGCTTCGCCGTGCCGATTGCCTCGGTCCGGGGCGTCGGCCGCATCTCGCGCGAGGAGTTCGAGCAGCCGGGGGCGAGTTATGCCTACGGCGGCGAGGATTACACGGTGCACGACCTCGGCGGCCTGGTCGGCCATGCCGCGGCGCGCGCCGAAGGCCACTTGCAGATGCCGCTGCTGCTGATCCGTTCCGGTGAACTGCGCGTGGCGGTGGCCACCGACCAGATCCTCGGCAACCGCGAGATCGTGGTGAAGCCGGTTGGCCCGCAGGTCGCGTCGGTGCCGGGCATCTTCGGCGCCACGATCATGGGCGACGGCAGCGTGGTGGTGATCCTCGACATCGCGCCGCTGGTGCGTCGCCAGCAGGTGGCGCAGCCGCGCGACGTGATGCCGGTCGCTGCGGCCGGGCACCGTCGCGTGCCCCTGGTCATGGTGGTCGACGACTCGATCACGATGCGCAAAGTCACTGGCCGCGTGCTTGAGCGCAACAACTACGAAGTCGCCACGGCGAGGGACGGCATCGATGCGCTCGAGCGGATGGTCGAGCGCGTGCCCGACCTGATGCTGCTCGATATCGAGATGCCGCGGATGGACGGCTACGAGCTTGCGACGGCGATGAAGGCCGACCCGAGGCTGCGCAACGTGCCGATCATCATGATCACCTCGCGGACCGGCGAGAAGCATCGCCAGCGCGCATTCGAGATTGGCGTCGAGCGCTACCTCGGCAAGCCGTACCAGGAGAACGAATTGCTGCGCAATGTCCATGACCTGCTGGAGCTGCAGCGCGATGGCTGAGCAGGGCACGACGCCCGTGCGGGTACTGCTGCTTGCGCGCCCCGGCGAAGCCCGGCAACGCCTGGAGGCCGCGATCCGCGAAGCCGGCGCGGAGCTGGTCGCGGTCGTGGACCCGGCCGATGGCGACCCCGCCGCGACCCTCGCCCTGGCGCCGGCGGCAGTACTCGTGGCCCTGGAGCCCGCGATCGAGGAGTCGCTCGAGCACTTCGACGCGCTGCTGTCGGATCCCGCCGTATTGGTGATGTTCGACGAGGCCGAAGTGGCCGCGCAGCGCGATGGCTGGGATTCCGCACGCTGGGTGCGGCATCTCGCCGCCAAGCTCAACGGGCACGAGGACGTCTTGCCTCCGGGTGCGGGATCCGACGACGCCGTGCATCCCGCGCCTGGCCGGCTTCCGGAGCGGAGCTTCGATCCAGCCAGCGTGGACATCGACGCCCTCGCCGATACCGCCCTGGACCTCGCCGCCGACGTGCCGCGTGCCGAGGGATTCGAATCGCCACGGCCGGAAGCCGATGCGGGCGAGTCGAACGTTGCCGGTCTGGTCTCCGCCGAAGACATGGACTGGTCCTCGTCCTCCGATGCCTACGAGGCATCCCTTGCGGACGATCCCGACCTGGCCGAACTGCTGGCCGGGGCGGCCGCCACCGCTGCGGATCCCGAGGCCAGCAGGGATGAAGCCGCCGCGTCCCCGGGCGTGGACTCTGGCGACGCCGTTGCGGTTGATCCGCTCACGCTTGGCGACGGCCTCTCGCTGGCCGACGACGACGCGCCGATCGCGACGCGCGAAGAGGGCGAGCCGGCGGTCGATCCGCTTTCGCTCGGTGATGGCCTGTCACTGGCCGACGACGATGCGCCGATCGCGACGCGCGACAGTGGCGGCGACGCCATCGACATCGACGCGCTTGCCTTGCGCCTCGATGGTCTGTCGCTCGCCGACCCGGACAGCTACGGGCACGGCGTGCTGCGCGGCGCGGTCATGGTCGAAGCGGGCCTCGGCGGCCCGGACGCCGTTCGCCAGCTGTTGGGTGGCCTGGGCGAAGGATTCCCGCGCGCGGTGCTGATCCGGCTGCAGCTCGACGGCGGGCGCTACGAGCGCCTGGTGCAGCAGATGCAGCGTGCCACTGCGCTCCCGGTCGCGCTTGCCGAAGCCGGCGGCCCGGCAGAGCCCGGCACCGTGTACTTCCTGGCGCCGGACATGGCCGTGGTCAGCGATCGCGCACAGCTGCTTTTCGCGATCGCCGACAATGGCGCGCTGGACCACTACGGTTCCCTCGCGGCTGGCGACAGCGTCCTCGTATTCCTCAGTGGTGCCAACGTGGACCGCGTCGATGCCGCGATGGCCCTCGCCGGCGAGGGCGCCATGGTGCTCGTACAGGCACCAGCCAGCTGCTACGACGGCATCGCGGTCGAAACCCTGGTCGCCCGGGGCGCGCAGGCCGCCGAACCCGGCGAGCTGGCGCAGCTCCTGCTTGATCGTTGGCCCTGATGAGGATCCGTCCATGACTTCTCCCGCCATCCAGGACATCCGCGGCGTGCTGATGCAGGTGGAGGGCGCGCGCCTGCTGATGCCCAACGCCATGATCGCCGAGGTGCTGTCCTACGCCCCACCGGAGCCGGTGGCAGACGCGCCGGATTGGCTGCTGGGCCGCATCCGCTGGCGCGGCTGGCAGCTGCCGCTGGCCTCGTTCTCGCGCCTGGCCGGGATCGCCGATGATGTCGGCGGCCTGGGCAGCAAGGTCGTGGTGCTGAAGGCGCTGGGCGGCGACAGCCACCTGCCTTACGTGGCCCTGCTGACCAAGGGCTTCCCGCGCCTGGTGACGGTGTCGCGCGATGCGCTGGTGGCGGACGCCGGCGAGGGCGATGTCGACGGTGACGCGCCGCGATTGCCATTGGGCGTTCTGATGCGCGTGCTGCTCAACGACGAGCCGACGTTGCTGCCCGACGTCGATGCCATCGAAGGTGCCATCCGCGAGGCGCTGGCGGCCTGAGCGCCGCCCCCGACCTCAGCCAAGGTCCCCGAATGCCGCCTGCAGGGCGCTGATTGCGGCAATGCCCGCGGTTTCCGTGCGCAGGACCCTGGGTCCCAGGCGCAGCCCCTGGAATCCGGCCTCGGCAAGTACGGCGCGGTCGCGCGGCGACCAGCCGCCTTCAGGCCCGATGGCAACTACCACGGAGCCTTCGCCGGGATCGGCTAGGTCGCGCACAGTGTCGGCCGCCGTAGGATCAAGCGTGAGCCTGAGCGCCTCGCCCGGCAGCGTGTCGACCGCCCGCGCCAGTGCCAGCGGCGGTCCCACCGGCGGAACGGACGCGCGGCCGCTCTGGCCGCAGGCCGCGGCGACCACGCCCTGCCAGTGGGCCAGGCGCTTCGCCGCGCGCGCATCGTCCAGCCGCACCTCGGTGCGATCGCTGTTGACCGGCACGAATGCGGCGACGCCGAGCTCGGTCGCCTTCTGCAGGATCCAGTCCATCTTCTCGCCGCGGGCCACGCCCTGCAGCAGCGTGATCCGCAGTGGCGACTCGTTGTCCACCGCCTGCGCCGACAGCACTTCCACTTCGCCGCCGCGCTTGCCGGTGGCGGTGATGCGGCAGTCGTAGTCGAAGCCGTCGCCGTTGAACAGCACGCAGTCGTCGCCGACGCCGAGCCTCAGCACCCGCAACAGATGTGCGGCCGCGGCCTCGGGCAGCGCCACCCTCGTGCCGACCGTCAGTGTTTCGTCCACGTACTCGCGGTTCTGGCGCATGGAGGTCCTTTTTTGCCACGGATTTACGCGGATCAGTGCGGATTTGCACGGATAAAGCAAAAGCACTTGCATCTGTAGGAGAAGCTATCGCTGCGACTGCGGACAAGCAAAAGGCCAGGAGCATTTTTGCCACGGATGACGCGGATCTTGCCGGGGCAGCGTGAACCCGTGGCTGGAACACTTGGCTCCTGGCTTTGTCCTATCGCAGCTATAGCTGCTCCTACAAAAGCAAAGGCGTCTGCTTTATCCGCACTGATCCGAGTACATCCGTGGCTAAGCCTTCTGCGTCGCCTCAATGATCACAGCTTCGGTCGTCCCGGCCAGCAGCGCGAGCTGGTCGTCGTCGATGCAGTACGGCGGCATCCAGTAGAGGATGTCGCCCAGCGGGCGCAGCATGACGCCACGCTCGAGCGCGGCGCGGTAGGCGCGCAGGCCAATCCGCTCGGCGGGATCGAACGGCGTCGTGCGGTCGCCGTCGCGGGTCAGCTCGAAGGCGACCACCATCCCCGCCTGGCGGACCTGGGCCACGTGCGGCAGGCCGGCCAGCGATGCGGCGGCGTCGGCCATCTTCGCCGCGGTCACGCGGTTGCGGGCGATGACGTCGTCGGACTCGAAGATGTCCAGCGTCGCCAGGGCCGCGGCGCAGGCCAGCGGGTTGCCGGTGTAGCTGTGCGAATGCAGGAAGGCGCGCTCGCGGGAGTCGTCGAGGAAGCCGTCGTAGATCGACTGCGTGGCCAGCACCGCGGCCAGCGGCAGGAAGCCGCCGGTGAGCCCCTTGGACACGCACATCAGGTCGGGCATCACGCCCGCCTGCTCGAAGGCGAACATGGTGCCGGTGCGGCCGAAGCCGGTGGCGATCTCGTCGGCGATGAGGAACACGCCGTGCACGTCGCAGAGCTCGCGCGCACGCTTGAGGTACACCGGGTGGTGCATGCGCATGCCGCCGGCGCACTGCAGCCGCGGCTCCAGGATCAGCGCGCAGACTTCGCCGGGATGCTCGTCCAGCAGCCGGGCCAGGGCGTCGGCGGCCTCTTCGGCGCAGTCCTCGTCCGACTGTCCGGGGCGTGCGTTCCAGGCGTCGGGCGAGGGCGTGAACATCGCTTCGACCAGCAGCGGCGCATAGACCCGGCGGTACAGCGGGATGTCGCCGACCGAGAGCGCGCCGATGGTCTCGCCGTGGTAGCCGTTGGACAGCGCCACGAACCTGGTGCGCCGCGGTTCGTCGCCGCGGTTGCGATACCACTGGAAGGCCATCTTCAGCGCCACCTCGACGCCGGCCGAACCGTTGTCGGCGTAGAACACCTTGGCCAGCGGGTCGCGGCCGGGCTGGCGGGGGGCGATCGCGAGCAGGCGCTCGGCCAGTTCGACCGCGCCCTCGTGGGTGGCGCCGGCCAGGATCACGTGCTCGAGCCTGCGCGCCTGGCGCGCGATCGCCTCGGCGATGCGGGGTTCGGCGTGGCCGTGGATGTTGGTCCACCAGCTGCTGACCGCGTCCAGCGTGCGGCGGCCGTCGTGGCCGACCAGCCAGGCGCCGTCGCCGCGGGCAACGCTCAGCAGGGGCATCGTATCGGGATGTTCCCGCATCTGCGTGCAGGGATGCCAGACGACGGCGAGGTCGCGGGATCGCCAGTCGCCGCCCTCGGCTAGAATGGCGGAATCGTGCAAAGACTTGTCGGACATCGCTGCATTATCGCCCCTCGGCCCGCACGGGGGTGCCGATGACCCGCCGGCTGCCGATCATCCACGACATCACCGAGTCCGATGCCGGTCCCTACCGGCTGGAGCGGATGGACCTGGAGTTCTCCAACGGCGAGCGCCGGCGCTACGAGCGTTTGCATGGCCGCGGCCACGGCGCAGTGGTGGTGGTGCCGCTGCTCGACGACGACACCGTGCTGCTGGTGCGCGAGTACGCCGCCGGCGTGCACCGCTACGAACTGGGCCTGGTGAAGGGCCGCATCGACGCTGGTGAAACCCCGGCCGAGGCCGCCGACCGCGAGCTCAAGGAAGAGGCCGGCTATGGCGCTCGGCGCATCGACGTCCTGCGCAGCCTGACCCTGGCGCCGACGTATATGAGCCACTCCACGCACCTGGTGGTTGCGCGCGATCTTTACCCCGAGCGCCTGCCCGGCGACGAGCCGGAGGAATTGGAGGTGGTGCCGTGGAAACTGGACCGCCTGCACGAACTGATCCTGCGCGAGGACTTTTCCGAAGGCCGCTCGATCGCGGCCCTGTTCATCGCCCGTGACTGGCTGCAGCACCATGGCGGCGGCTGAGGGCGTGGCCGCGGCCGTGCGCGAAGGCGTGATCGCGATCGCCCGCGAGGCGGCGGCGGCGATCATGGCCGTGTACGGCGGCGAGGTCGCGGTGCGCGCCAAGGCCGACGACAGCCCGGTGACCGCCGCCGACCTCGCCGCGCACCGCTGCATCGTGGATGGACTGGCGCGACTGACGCCGGACATCCCGGTGCTGTCCGAGGAGTCGGCGCATATGGTGCCGCTGGAGTCGCGTCGCAGCTGGTCGCGCTTCTGGCTGGTCGATCCACTCGATGGCACCCGCGAGTTTCTCAAGGGCAATGGCGAGTTCACGGTCAACATCGCCCTGGTCGATGACGGCGTGCCGGTCTTCGGGGTGATCCAGGCGCCGGTGACGGGCGCCGTCTGGCACGGCGCGCCGGGGCAGGGCGCCTGCCGTCGCGACGGCGACGCGGAGCGCGCCATCGCCACCCGCCGCCCGGCGACCGCGCCGCTGCGCGTGGCCGCCAGCCGTTCGCACCTTGACGCGCGCACCGCGGCGATGCTCGGGCGCATCGGCGAGCACGAATCGATCGGCCTGGGCTCGTCACTCAAGTTCTGCCTGCTCGCCGAGGGCGGCATGGACGCCTACCCGCGCCTGGGCCCGACCAGCGAGTGGGACACCGCCGCCGGCCAGGCCATCCTCGAGGCCGCGGGCGGCTGCGTGCTGGACCTGCGCGGCCGCCCGTTCCGCTACAACCAGCGCGACACCGTGCTCAACGGCGACTTCGTGGCGCTGGGCGATCCCGCGCTGCCGTGGCGGGAGTGGGTTCAAGAGCCTTCTGCCACGGATTTACGCGGATAAGGGCGGATTTACGCGGATGACGCGGATTTGGCCGAGGCAAGGATGCCGGCAGAAGCACTTTCCAGGAAAAAGCAGGTGCAAAGCGTGCCGTCGGCACTGGCCTCAGCCAAATCCGCGTCATCCGCGCAAATCCGTGGCTGAAAAGCTTTTCTTCTGCTGTGTCCTATCGCAGCTATAGCTGCTCCTACAACAACGTGCGCGCGATAGCAGCTATAGCTGCTCCTACAATGCTTTTTTGTTCTATCCGTGTGAATTCGCCCGTATCCGCGTAAATCCGTGGCGAAAACGCTTCTCAGGAGTATCGAAGTGTCAGACCAGCTGCAGCGACTGTTGGCAATCATGGCGAAGCTGCGTGATCCCGACGGCGGCTGCCCCTGGGACCTGGCGCAGGATTTTTCGACGATTGCGCCGTATACGGTCGAGGAGGCCTACGAGGTCGCCGATGCGATCGACCGTGGCGACATGGACGGCCTGCGCGAGGAGCTGGGCGACCTGCTGCTGCAGGTGGCGTTCCATGCGCAGATGGCCAACGAGGCCGGTCACTTCGCCTTCGACGACGTCGCGCGGGCGATCTCCGACAAGATGGAGCGCCGCCACCCGCATGTGTTCGGCGATGCCGATGCGGCGGATGCCGATGCCGATGCCGCCCTTGCAAGCTGGGAAGGGATCAAGCGCGCCGAGCGCGCCGCGGCGGGCGAGGCCGACGCCTCGGCGCTCGCGGGCATCACCCGCGGCCTGCCGGAATGGCAACGTGCGGTGAAGCTGCAGGACCGCGCCGCGCGCACCGGATTCGACTGGCCCGGCCCGGCGCCGGTGATGGCGAAGCTGGAGGAAGAGCTGGAAGAAGTTCGCGCGGAATTCGACGCGGTCGCCGCCGCGCCGCACGATGCCGTTGCGCGCGAGCGCCTGGAAGCCGAACTCGGCGATCTCCTGTTCGTGGCCGCCAACCTCGCGCGCCATGCGAAGGTGGATGTCGGCACCGCGCTGCGCCGCGCCAACCACAAGTTCGAGCGCCGCTTCCGCGCCATGGAAGCCTTCGCCGCCGCCGACGGCACGCGCATGGCGGACCTGCCGCTGGACGCGCAGGACGCGTACTGGAACCGCGCCAAGGCAGTCGAGCGGTTCTCCGGCAGCTGAGGCATGATGGCCGGCAACCGGCAGGACAGGAGCCACGGCATGGCCCGCTTCGCGAGTTTCCGCGAGTTCTATCCGTTCTACCTCGACGAGCACCGCAACCGCACGTCGCGACGCCTGCACTTCCTCGGCAGCTGCGGCGCGCTGGGCTTCGTTGCCGCGGCAATCATCGGCGCCGATCCCCGGTGGCTGCTGGCAGCCCTGGCCTGCGGCTACGCCTTCGCCTGGGTCGGCCACTTCTTCTTCGAGCACAACCGCCCGGCCACGTTCCGCCACCCGCTCTATTCCTTCGTCGGCGACTGGGTGATGTTCAGGGACATCCTGACCGGCCGGATCCCGTTCTAGCGCGACCCGCGGCCGGGTCTTCACACCGTCTCGACTGGTTTCCCGGCAGCCTTTCACAAAGCTGAAGACGTCCGTTTGGAGGACACGCACATGCGCGGATCGCAGGAACCGGGTGGCCTGGTGTTGATCGTCGAGGACAACCGCAATATTTCGGAGATGGTGGGTGAATACCTGGAGAGCCGGGGGTTCGAGGTGGATTACGCCGCCGATGGCCTCGACGGCTACCGCCTGGCCAGCGAGAACAATTACGACGTGGTGGTGCTCGACCTGATGCTGCCGCGGCTGGATGGCATCGAGGTCTGCAGGCGCCTGCGCGAAGAAGCCCGCAAGTCGACGCCGGTGCTGATGCTGACCGCACGCGACACGCTGGACGAAAAGCTGGCCGGCCTGGGCGCGGGGGCCGACGACTATCTGGTCAAGCCCTTCGCCGTGGAGGAGCTTGAAGCGCGCCTGCGCGCACTGATCCGCCGCGAGCGCCGCCAGGTGGGCTCCGAAGTGCTGAAGGTCGCCGACCTGGTGCTTGATCCGGCCAGCCTGCGCGCCACCCGCTCCGGCACCGAGCTGCAGCTTTCGCCGATCGGCCTCAAGCTCCTGACCATCCTGATGCGCGAGTCGCCGCGGGTGGTCAACCGGCAGGAGATCGAGCGCGAGATCTGGGGCAACAGCCTGCCGGATTCGGACACTCTGCGCAGCCATCTGTACAACCTGCGCAAGACCATCGACAAGCCCTTCGACAAGCCGTTGCTGCACACCGTGCAGAGTGCCGGCTATCGCATCGCCGACATCGAGCAGCCGCCCGCCTGACGACAGCGGAGAAGGTCGATGCCACAGGGGCTGCCGCGCAAGCTGCGCCGCGTGTTCGTGCTGCAGGCGCTGCTGGCGATCATTGCGGTAGTGGCTTCGCTGTACGTGTCGACCGTGTTCGCGCGCGGTGTGTTGGCGACGCAGTGGGTCAAGACTGAAGCGTCCCGGTTCTGGGGCGAGGTGGCGGAGGATCCCGCCTACCCGCCGCCGTGGACGTCGTCGGTGAACGGCTACTTCGTCCACACCGGCACCGACCCGGTGGACGCCGGCGTGCCCGCCGAGTACATCGCGGCGGGCCCCGGCCTGCACCGGCTGAAAGCCCGGGGCACGTCGCAGCGGCTGCTGGTCGAGGACGGACCCGGTGGCCGCCTGTACCTGCAGATCGCATTCCGGCTGGTCGACGACGTCGGCCGCTGGTCCCTGCTGATCGCGTCGATCCTGACCACGCTCGCGATTGCGACGGTGAGCTGGCTCAGCTACCGGATCGCACGCAGGATGGTGCTGCCGGTGACCGCGATGGCGGCGGAGGTGGCGAACTGGGATCCGCTGCGTGTCGAACTCGAAGCCATTGATCCCGCCCGACTGCCCGGAGAGGTGGGGCGTGAAGTGCGCATGCTCGAGGGCGCGCTGCGCGGCCTGGCCGAACGCACCCAGGCCTTCACCCGTCGCGAGCGCGACTTCACCCGCGAAGCCAGCCACGAGCTGCGTACCCCGCTGACCGTGGTGCGGGTGGCCGTGGACATACTGCGTCGCGACCCCGATCTGCCGCCGCGGATGCATCGTTCGCTGGACCGCGTGCAGGTGGCTGCGCGCGACATGGAGGCGGTGGTGGACGCCCTGTTGATCCTGGCCCGTGAGGACGTGGCCTTGAACACCGAGCAATTCGATGCGCTGGAAGTGGCCGCCGAAGCGGTCGTGGCGGGCCAGGCGCTGATCGACGAGCCGGTCGTCGGCGTTTCGCTGGTCGAGCACAGTGCGCCCCGGCTGAGCGGTTCGCGGCGCGCGATGGCGGTGATCCTCGAGCAGCTGGTGCGCAATGCCTGCACCTTCACCCCGACGGGCAGCATCGAGGTCTGCGTGGAGCACGACCGCATCGAGGTCCGCGATACGGGTGTCGGCATGGCGCGCGACGTGCTTGAGCGCGTCTTCGAGCCCTTCTACCGCGCCGACCAGTACGTCGGCGGACGGGGCCTGGGCCTGGCCATCGTGCGTCGCCTGGCGGCACGCTACGGCTGGTCGGTGCATATCGAAAGCACGCTCGGCCAGGGCACCAACGTCATTCTCCGCTTTCCGGTGGCAGCGGACGACTGAGCAGGTCAACGCCGGCGATACTGGTGCGTTAGCCTTCACGACCCCAGCCGGATCACGCAGCGAAATGAGCCAACGACCCAAGCCTGCCAGGCGCCCCCGCAAGACCCTTGCCTTCATCGTCATCGCCGTCCTCGCGCTTGGTGCGGGCGCCTGGTATTTCAGCCAGCGCAGCGCTTCCGCCGACGCCGGGGCGTGGCGCACCGTGGAGGTCGAAGAGGGTGATATCCGCGTCGCGATCTCGGCCACCGGTACCCTGAGCGCGATCTCGACGGTCGTCGTGGGCAGCCAGATCTCGGGGCAGGTCACCGAGGTGCTGGTGGATTTCAACGACAAGGTCGAGCAGGGCCAGGTGCTGGCCCGCATCGACCCCAGCAGCTACCAGGCGCAGATCGAACAGGGCTCGGCGCAGATTGCCAGCGCCCGTGCCAGCCTCGCCCAGGCGCAGGCGACCCTGCGCAACGCCGAACTCGACCACCGTCGCAAGGCGGAGCTGGGCGAGCGCCAGCTGGTGGCGCGCAGCGACATCGACCTGTCCCGCGCGGCGCTCGACCAGGCCCGGGCCCAGGTGGCGTCGGCGCAGGCGCAGATCACGCAGCAGACGGCGTCCACCCAGACCACGCGCATCAACCTCCAGCGCACGGTGATCCGCTCGCCGGTGGATGGCGTGGTGCTGACCCGGACCATCGAGGCCGGCCAGACCGTGGCGGCCAGCCTGCAGGCACCGGAGCTGTTCACCATCGCCGAGGATCTGTCGCAGATGAAGATCGAGCTGGCCGTGGACGAAGCCGACATCGGCCAGGTGCAGGCCGGGCAGGGCGTGAGCTTCACCGCCGACGCCTTTGCCGACCGCCAGTTCCGCGGCGTGGTCGAACAGGTGCGCCTGAGCGCGACCAACACCAGCAACGTGGTGACCTATCCGGTGGTGGTGACCGTGGACAACAGCGACGGCACCCTGCTGCCGGGGCTGACGGTGAACGCCGAGATCGAGGTCAGCCGCCGCGACGGCGTACTGAAGGTGTCCAATGCCGCGCTGCGCTACAAGCCCACGGGTGCCGAAGGCGCCGCGCCGGCGATGGCGCAGGCAGGCACCCGCGGCGG
This sequence comes from Luteimonas sp. A537, assembly GCF_054052065.1. NCBI lineage: Bacteria > Pseudomonadati > Pseudomonadota > Gammaproteobacteria > Lysobacterales > Lysobacteraceae > Luteimonas > Luteimonas renzhihongae. Next base: position 748,125 of record NZ_JBSVRH010000002.1, on the reverse strand, counting down.
CGTCACCGACGACCTTCGTCGCGAGGCAGTGGCGCTCGAGCTGTCAACGGAGCAGCAGATGGCATTCGACGAGGCCGTCACGGCGATCCAGGCGCGACAGACAGCACGGCAGGCCGCGCCGGCCGCACGCAATGGCGGCGGCGGAGGCTTCGGCCAATCGCGCGGCGGCGCGCCTTCGGGCGCGATGGCGTCGCAGATCCGCCAGCGCATGCTGCAGCGCTTCCGCGAGGACTTCGCCGGATTCCGCGACAGCCTCGACGCCGCGCAGGCGCAGCGTTGGGACGCAGCCGTGGCCAACCTGGTCGGCGCCACGCGGGCCACGGTCTACAAGCTGGCCAATGGCGGCCCGGAGCCGGTGATGGTCCGCATCGGCGCGACCGATGGCACCGCGACCGAAATCTCCGGGGCGCTGCAGCCCGGCGACCAGCTCATCACCGGCGAGCGCGCCGCGCGATGAGCACAGCCGTGCCGATCATCGAAACCCGCGCGCTGGGCAAGGTCTATTCCGCCGGCACCGAGGCCGAAGTCGTGGCGCTCAAGGGCGTCGACCTGCGCATCGAGCACGGTGCGTTCGTGGCGATCATGGGGCCGTCCGGTTCCGGAAAGTCGACGCTGATGAACCTGATAGGCGGCCTGGATACCCCGGGGTCCGGCAGTTATTTCTGCGACGGCGTGGATGTCTCCACGCTCGACGCCGAGGAGCTGGCGGTGCTGCGGCGCGAGAAGATCGGCTTCGTCTTCCAGGGCTTCCACCTGCTGCCGCGGATGACCGCGCTCGAGAACGTGGCGATGCCGCTGAGCTATGCCCGCGTGCCGCCGGCCGAGCGGCTGCGCATGGCCGAGGAGGTGCTGGACGCGGTGGGACTGGGCGGGCGCACGGGGCATCGTCCCAACGAGCTGTCCGGTGGCCAGCAGCAGCGCGTGGCGATCGCGCGCGCGCTGGTCAACAAGCCGCCGCTGCTGCTGGCCGACGAACCGACCGGCGCGCTGGACTCGAAGACCGGCGAAGAGATCCTGGCGCTGTTCAAGCGCCTGCGCGACGAAGGCCACACCGTGGTCCTGATCACCCACGACGCCGAGGTCGCCGCGCACGCCGATCGCACCTACGTGATGCGCGACGGCGAACTGCATCCCGAGCACCCGGAGACCGCGGCATGAAGTTCAGCGACGTCATCCGCACCGCGATCCATGCCCTGCGCGGCAACTGGATGCGCAGCGTACTCACCTCGCTGGGCGTGATCATCGGCATCGCCGCGGTGATCGTGATGGTCTCGGTGGGCCAGGGCACGCAGTCGGAGATCGACAAGATGGTCTCCGGCCTGGGGTCGCAGCGCCTGGACATCTCGCCCGGCTCGCGGCGCGGACCCGGCGGCGTGCGCCAGAGCGCGTCGAGCTATTACACGCTCACCGAGGGCGACGTCGAGGCGATCCGCAACGACATCCCCGAGGTGCAGTACGTGTCCGGCTCGCTCAGCGGCAGCATCCAGGTGGTGTATGCCGAGAACAATTGGTCCAGCCGCTGGCAGGGCGTGCAGCCGGACTACTTCGACATCAATGCCTGGACCCTGGTCGAGGGCGAGGCCTTCGACGCCCAGGACTACGGCGGCGCCGCCAAGGAAGTGATCGTGGGCGAAACCGTGCGCCGCGAACTGTTCGGCGACGAGCCGGCGATCGGGCAGACGGTGCGCCTGGGGCGGGTGCCGTTCGTGGTCGTGGGCGTGCTCGCGCCCAAGGGGCAGGGCGGCTGGGGCCAGGACCAGGACGACGTGATGATGGTGCCGATGCAGACCGCGCGGCGCCGACTGCTCGGGTCGATGGGCCTGCCGCCGGGCGCGGTGATGCAGGTCGCGCTGACGGTCACCGATGCCGATGACCTCGGCTACGTCCAGGGCGAGGTGGAATCGCTGCTGCGCCAGCGCCACCGCGTCGGCCCCGGCCAGGATGACGACTTCACCGTGCGCAACATCTCCGAGATCGTGGCCACCCGCACCGCGACCACGCGCCTGATGTCGCTGCTGCTGGGCGCGGTGGCGACGATCTCGCTGATCGTCGGCGGCATCGGGATCATGAACATCATGCTGGTCTCGGTCACCGAGCGCATCCGCGAGATCGGGCTGCGGATGGCGGTCGGTGCCGGGCCGTCGGACGTGCGCCGGCAGTTCCTGGCCGAGGCCATGCTGCTGTCGCTGGTCGGCGGCGCCCTCGGCATCATGATCGGAATCGCCGGCGCGCTGCTGGTGGGACGCTTCGGCGACCTGCCGGTGGTCCTGAATGGCCAGGTGGTGGCGCTGGCGGCCGGCTTCTCGGTGGCGACGGGGCTGTTCTTCGGCTATTACCCGGCGCGCAAGGCGTCCCAGCTCGATCCGATCGAGGCCTTGCGCCAGTAGGCAGGCCGCCCTCGGGTTGACCCTGTAGGGGCAGGCCCCGGGTTGGCGCCGGTTGGGCCGCGATGGAGACTGCGTCCATTGCCACGCACCGCGACACTGCGGAACGGAGTTGCGAAATGACCATCCACAACATCGCCTTTGGCGACACGCTTTCACAGATCGCGCAGCGCTTCGGCACCAGCATCAACGCGTTGATGGACGCCAATTCGCAGGTCAGGGACGCCGATCTGATCTATGCCGGTGACAGCCTGAACATCGGCGGCAGCTCGCGCGGCGGTGGCGCGGACGGATCGGGTGGCGTCTCCGGCACCGAAGGCGTATCGGGCGGCACGAAGGTCAGCGGCAACAACGCCGCCGCGATCGCAGAGCAATTCATCGGCCGCAACGCCGGCGAGCTCAAGTTCAGCGATGAACTTCCGATGGAGTCCTGGGTACCGAACAACGTCAACTGCGCCAACTTCGTTTCCGCCTGCCTGCAGAAGGCAGGGTTGATCGATGCGAGCCAGGCCAGCGCTTCGGTCGACAACCTGGGCAGCAACCTGAAGGCGGATGGCTGGCAGACCACCTCGCTGGCCAATGCCCAGCCTGGCGACGTGGTGCTGATGCAGCGCAACGGCCAGTCGCACGTGGTGCTGTTTGCCGGGATGGAGAACGGGCAGCCGAAGTTCATCGGCTCCAACAACGTCAACAGCGACGGCTCCCAGCGGATCAGCTGGGGCGGTGCTTCGGGCAACTACGAGATCATCACTCCGCCGCGCTGAACCATCGCGCGCGTTTCATGACAAAGGCCGGGCATTGCCCGGCCTTTGTCCGTGGGCATGGCGGGCCCGAGCCGGGCCGCTGCGCTTCAGAAGCCGAACAGCGCCCGCGGCGCGGCATGTTGCCGGGGCCAGTCAAGCCAAGCCACGTCACCGGGCCCGATCGCATGGTCGAGCAGGATCCAGCGGCCCCCCGGGGGGAATGCGGGGACGTCACCGGCAACGGTCGGATCGCCATCATCGGCATTCGTCGAATCGCCGGCATCGGCGCCGCCAACAGGCGCTCCCTCGTGCTTCAGGAGTGCGACGTAGACATCGGACATGGAACCCTGTTCCGCCGCCTCGGCGAAACGCGTGCCTGCGAAGTCCGGGCGGCCGCCACCGGGGGCGCGCATGTTGCCGAGGACGAAGGCCCAGCCGCCGATCCGGTCCATGCGTTCGACATCAAGCTCCACGCGCCCATCCAGCGCTTCGCGCAGTGGGCCGCTGGCTGCGTCCAGGACGATGTCGTAACCGGGTTCGCCCGGCTGCATGGCCACGGGCGCGGCCTGCGCGAACGAAGGATTCATGACGGCTCCCATGGCCAATGCGGCGATCGGTCCGAGGATAACAGCGGCTCGGTGCATGCGTGGACCCCGGCTTCGGATGCGTGATGGCTGCATCCTGCCAGCCGGGACCAGCGTTTGGAGTGAATCCGGGCCCCGGACGGCAGCTTGTGGCAAAATTGCCCGCTTCTGGTCGGACCCGGCAGCGAATTCGCATGCAGTTCCCATTCCGGCGGCGCCTTCGCGGCGGCCGCTCCCAAGCCGCCGCCGGTGCGAGCGCCCGGTCGGTGGCGCGGTCGCGCTGCAGTGGCGCCCGCTGAGCACATGCAACGCGATGGCTGACGAGACCGGACACCTGCCGCGCGGCCCGGCGCGCATGTTCAAGGCGGCCGTATGGTCGCTGCAGGGCCTGCGCGCGGGCTGGCTGTACGAGTCATCGTTCAGGCTCGAGGTCTATCTGTTCGTGGTGCTTGCGCCGCTGGGCTGGTGGCTGGGCAACGACGGCGTGGAACGAGCGCTGCTCGTGGGTTGCCTGGTGCTGGTACTGGCGGTGGAGTTGTTGAATTCCGCGATCGAGGCCGTCATCGGCCGCTACGGCGACGAACACCATGAGCTTGCCGGCCGTGCCAAGGACATGGGCTCGGCCGCGGTATTCCTGATGATGCTCAACGTGCTGCTGGTCTGGGGCGCGTTGCTCTGGCCCCGGCTGCCATGACGCCCGTGCGAAGCACGACAAGAGATTCCCAAAGGATCAGCACGCAATGCAAGCAATAATCGAATTCCTCTCCGACCCGCAGGTCTGGATCCTGTTGCTCACGCTGTCCACGATCGAGATCGTGCTCGGCATCGACAACCTGGTGTTCATCTCGATCGCGGTCAGCCGGCTGCCCGCCGAGCGCCGCGAGTTCGCGCGCAAGTTCGGCATCGCGGTGGCCTGCATCACCCGCCTCGGCCTCCTGCTGACGCTGGCGTGGCTCGCGGGACTGACCAGCGATCTGTTCACCATATTCGGCAAGGGCATCTCGGTGCGCGACCTGGTGCTGGTGCTGGGTGGCCTGTTCCTGGTGGTCAAGGGCGCGTTGGAAATCCGCTCGCTGGTCGTGGGCGAGCACGAGGAGCTGGATTCGGCGGGCAAGGCCGCGACTTCGTTCGGCATGGTGATCGGGCAGATCGCGGTGATCGACATCGTGTTCTCGCTCGACTCGGTGATCGCGGCGGTCGGCATGGCCGGCGACTACGTCCCGGTGATGGTGGCGGCGATCCTGGTCGCGGTCGGCGTGATGCTGCTGGCGGCGCAGCCGATGGGCAAGTTCATCGACAACAACCCGACGGTGAAGATGCTGGCGCTGGCCTTCATCGTGCTGATTGGCGTGTACCTGGTGGGCGAGGGCTTCGGCCTGCACATCCCGCGCGGCTACATCTACGGTTCGATGGCGTTCTCGGCCTTCGTCGAGGGGCTCAACCTGTGGGCCAAGCGACGCGCGCTGGTCGGCGTTGCGCGCGAGTAGCCCGGCATGAGCCTCCTGCACCTGGTCGACCCGGTCGCGCTGCAATCGCCGGCGTTCGAGCTGTTCGGCAGGAGTTTCGAGCCGGGGATCCACTGGTACGGGCTGATGTACGCGCTGGCCTTCCTCAGCGCGTGGCTGCTGGGGCGCTCGCGGATCCGCGCCGGGCGCCTGCCGGGGGTCGACGAGGCTGGCTTCGGCGACCTGATGTTCTACGGCATGCTGGGCGTCGTGCTGGGCGGGCGCATCGGCTACGTGCTGTTCTATTCCTTCGGCGACTTCCTCGCCAACCCGCTGATGCTGCTGCGGGTGTGGGAAGGCGGCATGAGCTTCCACGGCGGCCTGCTCGGCGTGCTGCTGGCAAGCTGGCTGTGGTCGCGCGCGCGCCGCCTGCACTTCTTCGACAGCATGGATTTCGTGGCGCCGCTGGTGCCGCTGGGCCTGGGCTTCGGCCGCATCGGCAACTGGATCGGCGGCGAGCTCTGGGGCAAGCCCACTGACCTCGCCTGGGGCACGGTGTTCCGCAACGCGCTGCCGCCGGACCTCGCCTTCCTGGACGATGCCGCGCTGCGCGCGCTGCACCAGGCCGGCCAGCTGGAGCCGTATGCGCGCCACCCCTCGCAGCTCTACCAGGCCTTCCTCGAGGGCGTGGTGTTGTTCGCGGCGCTGTGGTGGTTCTCGCGCCGGCCGCGGCCACGCTATGCGGTTTCGGGCATGTTCGCGCTGCTCTACGGCAGCTTCCGCTTCCTGGTCGAGTTCGTGCGCGAGCCCGACGCCCACATCGGCTACCTTGCATTCGGCTGGCTGACGATGGGCCAGGTGCTGAGCACGCCGCTGGTGCTGATCGGCCTGTACTGGCTGTGGCTGTCCCGCCGCAGCCCGACCCTTCAGCCCGCACCCGCGCCCGCAGCCCCGACCAGCGCTCCCCTGTAGGAGCAGCTGCAGCTGCGACCAGCGCCACCCGACACAGCACGGAGCAACAGCCATGCGCCAGTACCTCGACCTCCTCGGCCACGTCCTCGAACACGGCACCGAAAAGTCCGACCGCACCGGTACCGGCACCCGCAGCGTGTTCGGCTGGCAGATGCGCTTCGACCTGGCCGAAGGCTTCCCGCTGGTCACCACCAAGAAGCTCCACCTGCGCTCCATCATCCACGAGCTGCTGTGGTTCCTGAGGGGCGAGACCAGCGTCGCCTACCTGCGCGCCAACAAGGTCACGATCTGGGACGAATGGGCGGATTCCGACGGCGAGCTTGGTCCGGTCTACGGCAAGCAGTGGCGGCGCTGGGCCGATGGTCGCGGCAGCGAGATCGACCAGATCCGCTGGGTGATCGACGAAATCCGCCGCAACCCCGACTCCCGCCGCCTGGTGGTCAGCGCCTGGAACGTGGCCGACCTGCCGGCGATGAAGTTGCAGCCCTGCCACGCGCTGTTCCAGTTCTACGTGGTCGACGGCAAGCTCAGCTGCCAGCTCTACCAGCGCAGTGGCGACATCTTCCTGGGCGTGCCATTCAACATCGCAAGCTACGCGCTCCTGACCCACATGGTGGCGCAGGCGACCGGGCTCGGCGTGGGCGATTTCGTGCACACCCTGGGCGACGCACACCTGTATTCGAACCATTACGACCAGGCCCGCGAACAGCTGGCGCGTACGCCGCACGCGCTGCCGAAGCTTGCGCTCAACCCGGCGATCCGCGACATCTTCGACTTCAGCTACGAGGACATCGCCATCGAGGGCTACGATCCGCTGCCGCCGATCAAGGCGCCGGTGGCGGTCTGAGGGCGGCGTGGCCGGCGCGGGCGTGATGGCGCGGCGGGACGGGGACGTTCCGTCGATCGTCCTCGTGGCTGCAGTCGATCGCCGGTTCGCCATCGGCCGCGACAACGCGATGCCCTGGCACCTGCCGGACGACTTCCGCCATTTCAAGGCACTGACCCTCGGCAAGCCGATCCTGATGGGACGGAAGACGGCCGAGTCGCTCGGTCGCGCGCTGCCGGGGCGTCGCAACCTGGTTCTGACCCGCAGCGGACGCGTGCCGTTCCCCGGGATGGAGGCGGTGGCCTCGCTGGGGCAGGCCCGGACATGCGCCGACGGCGACGGCGCCACCACCCTGTGCGTGATCGGCGGTGGCGAGGTCTATGCGCTCGCGCTGCCGCAGGCGTCGGTGCTGCACCTGACCCACGTCGATACCGGGATCGAAGGTGCCGACGCTTTCTTCCCGGCGTTCGATGCGGACGCCTGGCGTGCGGTGTCGCGCGCGGTGCATCCGGCCGATGCGCGCCACGCCTTCGCGTTCGAGTTCGTCGAATACCGGCGTCGCTGAAACGACCTGGGCTGCGGAGCGTGGTCCGCGTGGCCACGCGCGCCGCTTCAGGGTCGAGGCGACGGCCTGCCCGGGACCTGGACCACCTGCAGTTCATCGCAATCCAGGCGCAGCGCGGTGAGCGTGCCACCCCAGACGGCGCCGGTGTCGATCGCGTGCACGCCGTGGCCGATGAACAGGCCCAGCGACGACCAGTGGCCACAGGCGAGCTTGAGCCCGCGCTCCACGCGCCCGGGCACCGCGTACCAGGGATAGAGCCCCGGCGGCTGCGTGCCCGGCGCGCCCTTTTCCTCGAACGCGATGCGGCCGCGCGGACTGCAGTAGCGCATGCGGGTGAAGATGTTGATGATCGCGCGCTGGCGGTCGGTGCCGCGCAGGCCCGACGACCAGGCCGGCCGGTCGCCGTACATGTTGCGCAGCAGGCCGAGGCGGTTGCGGCCCTGCAGCACCTGCTCGACTTCGGCGGACATCGCCAGCGCGTCGTCGGCGGTCCACTTCGGCGCCAGGCCGGCGTGGACCATCATCCAGCCGAGCTCGCGGTCGGCGTGCACCAGCGGCTGCGTGCGCAGCCAGTCGAGCAGCTCGTCGCGATCGGGCGCGAACAGCACGCGCTGCAGGTCGGGATTGACCTTGCGCTGGTCGGCTTCGCGGCGTTCGGCGATCGCCAATAGCGAGAGGTCGTGGTTGCCGAGCACGGTGACGGCGCTGTCGCGCAGCGAGTGCACCAGGCGCAGCGTCTCCAGCGATTCGCCGCCGCGGTTGACGAGGTCGCCGCAGAACCACAGCCGGTCGCGAGCAGGGTCGAAGCGGATGCGTTCGAGCAGCCGCTCAGTGGGCCCCAGGCATCCCTGGAGGTCGCCGATCGCCCAGACGGCCATGTCAGTGCAGGGTGCGCGGAACGGCGAGGGTGAACGGCGGGATCGGCGCGTCGAAGCGGGTGCCGTCGTCGCCGACCATGCCGTAGCTGCCTTCCATGCTGCCGACTGCGGTTTCAAGCACGGCGCCGGAGGTGTAGGTGAACTGGTCGCCGGGTTCGATCAGCGGCTGCTCGCCCACCACGCCGTCGCCGCGGACCTCTTCGACGTGGCCGTTGCCGTCGGTGATCACCCAGTGGCGATCAAGCAGCTGTGCGGCGCGACGGCCGAGGTTGCGGATGCGGATGGTGTAGGCGAAGACATAGCGATCGTCTTCGGGCGCGGATTCCTCGGCAAGGAAGCGCGTCGCGATCTGGATCTCCAGGGTGTAGTCGGGTGTGTCGTCCATCAGGCGAGTGTAAGCGCTTGGCGTGAATACTTGGGCTACGCAGCGGGCACGGCGTTGGCAAGCCGCACGAAATCCGCGACCTCGAGCTGCTCGGCGCGCTGTGAAGGATCGATGCCGGCGGCCACGATCGCCGAGCTGTCGCACTGTGTCTGCAGCGAGTTGCGCAGGGTCTTGCGGCGCTGGCCGAAGGCCGCGCGGACGATCGCCGCGAAGCGCGCGGGATCGTCGATGCCGATGGTTGCGGGGTCGCGTGGCACCAGGCGGACCACGGCCGAGTCCACCTTCGGCGGCGGCCTGAATGCGCCGGGTCCCACGGTGAACAGCGCGGTGACGTGGCACCAGGCCTGCAGCATCACGCTCAGGCGCCCATACACCTTGCTGCCGGGTCCGGCGGCCATGCGGTCGACCACTTCCTTCTGCAGCATGAAGTGCATGTCGCGCACGGCTGCGGCGTGGTCGAGGGCGTGGAACAGGATCGGCGAGGACAGGTTGTAAGGCAGGTTGCCGACCAGGCGCAGCGGCGTGCCATCGGCGAGCGCGGTGAAGTCGACGTCGAGCACGTTGGCGTGGATAAGCTCCAGCGCGCCGTGTTCGCGCGCGCGCACCGTGAGCGGCGCCAGCAGGTCGCGGTCGAACTCGATCGCAGTCAGGCTGCCGTGGCGGTCGAGCAGCGGGAAGGTCATCGCGCCCTGGCCGGGGCCGATCTCGACGATGCGCTCGCCCGGGCGCGGGTCGACCGCGAGGACGATGCGGTCGACGACCCCGCGCTCGTGCAGGAAGTGCTGGCCCAGTGATTTCTTGGCAGGCTGTCGGAAGCGGCCGTCGTGACCGTCTTGCGGGGCTGTCATGCGCTGCTCCGGGCGGCGCGCACCTGCGCCAGGCGGGTGCAGGTATCGATGGCGGCGAACAGGCTGGAGGGGTCGGCGCGGCCGCTGCCGGCCAGGTCCAGTGCGGTCCCGTGGTCGACCGCCACGCGCGGCCAGGGCAGGCCGAGGGTGATGTTGACCGCCTGCTCGAAGCCGCTGTGCTTCAGCACCGGCAGGCCCTGGTCGTGGTACATGGCCAGGACCGCGTCGAAGCCCTCCAGCTTCGCGGGCAGGAAGGCGGTGTCCGCCGGCAGTGGCCCTTCCAGGCGCATGCCCGTAGCGCGCAGGCGCTCCAGCAGCGGGATGATGGTGTCGAGTTCCTCGCGGCCAAGATGGCCGTCCTCGCCGGCGTGCGGATTCAGTCCCAACACCGCCACCACGGGCTCGGCGATGCCGAAGTCATCACGCAGCGCGGCATGCAGGACCCGCAGGCAGCCTTCCAGCCGGGCCGCGGTCAGTGCGTCGGGCACCGCGCGCAGCGGCATGTGCACCGTGGCCAGGGCCACGCGCATGGTCGGGTTGGCGAGCATCATCACCACCTCGCGATCGGTGTGCGCCGCCAGCAGGCCGGTGGTGCCGCTGTAGGCGATGCCGCCGTCATTGATCGAAGCCTTGTGCACCGGCCCGGTGACCATGCCCTGGCAGCGGCCGCCCAGGCAGGCGTCGGCTGCGGCGAGCAGTGCCGCCACTGTCGATGCCGCATTGGCCGCTTCCAGTACACCGGGCGTTGCGGCGACCGTGGCAGGGTGGTGGTGCAGCGTGAACTCGCCGCCGGGCGCCTGCAGGCGTTCGGGCGCGATGCGCGCCAAGGGCAGGCCGATGCGCTGCGCCGCGGCAACCAGCGCATCGCCATCGCCAAAGATTTCGAGTCGGGCGTCCCAGCGCTTCTGCAGCGCGCGTGCGCACAGCTCCGGCCCGACGCCGGCCGGTTCACCCGGGACCAGCGCGAGCCGCAGGCGCTGCATTTCAGCTGTCGCCGACGGCGCCGGAGGCGGGACGGATATCGATATAGGCTTCGCCGCGCATTTCACGCAGGAACCGGTTCCATTCATCCTCGAGCTTGCGCTGGCCGATGGTTTCACGGGCCTGGTTGCGACGGTTCTCATCGTCAACGCTGGCTTGGCGGCTGCCGACGCGCTGGATGATGTGCCAGCCAGCCTGGCTGCGGAACGGAGCGGAGACTTCGCCGTCCTGCAGCGCCGCGACCTGGTCGCCGAACTGCGGGCCGAACTCGTCGTGGGTGAACCAGCCAAGGTCACCGCCCGCCCCGCGGGTGACGGTGTCGTCGGAGGATTCGCTCGCGACCGAGGCGAACGAGGAGCCACCGGCGACTGCAGCGTGAAGGCTGTCGATGCGGGCCTTGGCGGCGGCGTCGTCGCCCCGGATCAGGATGTGGCTCGCCTGGTACTGGGTGACGGACTGTCCGGAGCTGGCCTGTACGCCGTCGCGGATGTCGACGAGCTGCAGCAGCTGGAAGCCGCTGGGACCGCGCGCAGGACCGAACATCTGGCCGGGCTGGAGGCCGCCGACGACCGCGCTGAAGGCCGACGGGATCTCGTCGATGCCGCGCCAGCCGAGATCGCCGCCCTCGAGTGCGTTGGGGCCGTCGGAGTAGCGCACTGCCGCCGCCGCGAAATCCATCTCGCCGCGTTCGAGCAGGCCCTGGACGCCTTCGATCTTCTCTTCGGCCATTGCGATCTGCTGTGGCGTGGCGCCGTTGGGCAGTGCGACCAGGATGTTGGCGAGCCGGTACTGGGTGCCGCTGGCCTGGCTGGCCAAGGCCGCGTCGACTTCGGCGTCGGTGACCATGATCGTGCTCTGCGCGAATCGCTGGCGCAGGCGCTGGATGGCGAGCTCGTCGCGCAACGAGCCGCGGAACTCGTCGTACGAGATGCCGTCGCCGGCCAGCTGCTGGCGGAGCTGGTCGGGCGTCATGTTGTTCTGCCGGGCGATCCCTGCGGCCGCGGCGTCAAGCTCTTCATCGGCCACGCGCACGCCGGTGGACTGGGCGCGTGCGGTCTGCAGCTGGACCAGGATCAGGCGCTCGAGCACCTGGCGACGCAGCACGGTTTCGGGCGGCAGCTGGTCGGCGCGGTTGCCGTACTGCGCCTTGATGTTGCGCACGGCGCGTTCGAGTTCGCTCTGCAGGATCACGTCTTCATCGACGATGGCGGCAATGCCGTCGATTGGCTGCACTTGCTGGGCGAGCGCCGGCGTGGCAATGGCCGCCAGGGCGAAAGCGAGGGATAGGAAGAGATTCTTCATGGGAAAACGTCGTCCGAGGGCGTGTCGCCGTCGTCGTTGCGGACATTGGGCGGAGGCACCAGGTACAGGTCCTCGCGGTGGTAGCCGAGAATAGCACGGCGCAGGCGGCTGGTTGTCTCGGGCCCGGCCGAGCCCAGGCCCTTGAATTCGATCTCGAGCTGGATCGCGTCGTTCAACTCGCCCTTGAAATTGCGGACGTAGCGGCGCGCCACCAGGCGGGCGGCCATGCAGCAGCTGTCCCACTGGACGCCGGCGATTCCTTCAAGCAGTTGCTTGTCCAGCAGTGAATAGTAATAGCGCCCGACCAGGCTCCAGGACGGATTGAGCGGGTACAGGAACGAGAAGTCGACCTGTTCCAGCAGATCCTCCTGGTTGCTGGCGCTGCGCCGGTAGCGGTAGGCCAGGTTGACCACGCCGTCGTCGCCGATCAGGTAGCGCGCACGCGCGCTGGCCAGGTCTTCCTGCTTGGTCGCGGGGTTCCAGTGGTAGGTGCCGCCCACGCTCCAGCGGTCGTTGATTTCGTAGCTGGCGTCGGCGATCCACGCCGACTTGCCCTTGCCGATCACCGGGGAGTTGCTGGTCAGGCCGACGCGCGAGTCCTCGAAGTAGCGGATCTGGCCGATGCTTGCCGAGAGCTTTTCACGACCACTCTCCTGGTCGATCAGGCGCGTGGTCAGGGCGAGCGTCAACTGGTTCGCATCGGCCTGGCGGTCGGCGCCGGTGAAGCGGTTGTCCCGGAACAGCTGGCCCCAGCTGTACGACATCGCCTCGGTGTCGAACCGGGGCAGCGCCGACTGGTCGCGGTAGGGTGTGTTCACGTAAAACAGCCGGGGCTCCAGGGTCTGCAGGTGCGACTTGCCGCGAAACAGCGTGGCGCGATCGAAATACACGCCGGCGTCGACCGTGCTGATGGGCAGGCTGCGGGAAGGCGAGGTGTCGGGCGCATTGCCTCCGGTGGCGAGCTGGCTCGCGAGCCTGTCCTCGAGTTCGTAACCGGTATAGCGCCAGGCGAGGGTTGGAGTCACGAACCAGGCCGCGCCCTGGAGCGGCATGGATACCCAGGGCTTGATGTCCAGGCGGCTGCCACCGGGCTTTGCGCGGGTGTCGGCGTGCTGGAAGCGGGTGAGCTCAGCCGACGCGCCGGCGACCAGCCAGCGTCCGAAGTCGTCCTCCCAGTTCACGAAGGCGCGCGGCAGGCGGTGGTACGGCAGGACCGCCTCCCGCTGGGTGTAGTCGCCGAGCTGCCAGTAATCGGCCATCACGCCGGCGTCCCAGGTGCGCGCGCGGCCGTAGATGCCGAGGTCGCTCTTGATCGAGAAGTTGGTGCGGCCGTTGAGGTTGCTGCTGGAGTCCTCGATGTAGCGCGGGTCGCTGGCCCAGGCCAGGTTCGTTCGCGCCTGCCAGTAGCGGTTGATGTTCTGCCTGCCATTGAAACGGAACAGGCCGCGGTCTTCCTTGCGCCGGTTTTCCTCGCGGATGTCGGGGTCGGCCAGCTCCTCGGCGCGGCCGTCGCGCGTCAGCTGGTCGGACGGCAGCAGCTCGATGTCGAACACGCCGCGGCCGCCGCTGGTGCGGTAGCGGAACTCGGTGCCGAGAAGCAGGCCGCGGTTGGTCATCAGCCGCGGCTCGAGGGTCATGTCGTAATTCGGAGCCAGGTTGAGGTAGATCGGCTGGCGCCAATCGAAACCGTTGCGGCTGGAATACGAAATGCTTGGATAGAGCAACCCGGTCTTGCGCCGGTTGTCGGTGGGGAAGGCGAAGATCGGGATATACAACACGGGAACCTTGCCCAGGCGCAGGGTGGCGTTGCGGGCGATGCCCTGGCCCTTGTCGTCGTCGATGTCGATGCGCTCGGCGCGCAGCTCCCACCAGCGGTCGTCGGGCGGGCAGGTGGAATAGGTCGAGCCGTAAAGCGCGCCCTGCGAGCCCTTCATCTCGATGCGCTCGGCGCCGCCGTTGCCGCGGCGCTCGGTGAGCTGGTAGGACACGTTGTCGACGCGGTGCGTGTCCGCTTCCTGGTCGCCCTCGAGTCGCTCGGCCATCAGTCGCATCGCCGAGTCCTGGTAGCGGACGCTGCCGGTGGCGACGTAGGTCGAGCTTTCGCTGCGGTATTCGATGTTGTCCGCGCCGAGGAACTGGTCGCCGCGACGCAGGGTCACGTTGCCCGAATACTCCAGGTTTTCGCCGTCGATGCCGGCCAGGTTGTCACCGGCGATATCGGTGGGCTGGGAGGCCCGGTCGTCGGGGCCGCCTTCGGCCGGCTGCGCATCGGGGAACTCGGGCACCGACGACACGATCGGGCACAGGCTCCAGTTCGGCTCGATGTCATCGTCGGCCAGCGCGGCCGGATGGGGTGCCGCCAGCGCGAAAGCGATGCAAAGCGACAGCGGGAGCAGGCGGGGGGCTGGGCGCACGCAGGATTCCGGCGGAAAAGAAGGGCGGCGGCTAGCTTGCCGCATCGCCCCGGCAGCGGCAATGCGCGGCCCGTGAACGGCGGGCGCTCAGGCCGCCTGCGTTCCCATGGCCAGTGCCCGGACGTGGGCGATGCTGCATTCGGCCAGCGCCGCGAGATCGTAACCACCCTCGAGCACGGAAACCATGCGGCCGCCGGCGTGGCGCGCGGCGATGTCGCCGAGTTCGCCGGTCAGCCAGGCGAAGTCATCGGCCTCGAGTTCAAGGTGGGCCACGGGGTCGGCGCGATGGCCATCGAAGCCGGCCGAGATCATCACCAGCTGTGGCTCGAAGCCGTCGATCGCCGGCAGCAGGCGTTCACGCCATGCTTCGCGGAAGCGATGGCTGCCGCTTCCGGCCTGCAGGGCGGCGTTGTGGATGTTGCCCGCGCCGCGGTCGCGGGGATGGCCGGTTTCCGGAAACAGGGGCATTTCGTGAGCGCTGGCGTAAAGCACCCGCGTCTCGTCGGCGAAGATCGCCTCGGTGCCGTTGCCATGGTGGACGTCGAAATCCACGATGGCGACCCGTGCGAGGCCGTGGCGGTCGAGCGCATGTGCCGTGCCCACGGCGATGTTGTTGAACAGGCAGAAGCCCATCGCGTGCGCGGGCATGGCGTGGTGGCCGGGCGGCCGCACCGCGCAGAAGGCCGCGTCCGACTCCCCGCCCAGGACCAGGTCCACGGCTGCGACCACCGCACCCGCCGCGCGCAGCGCCGCTTCCGCGGAACCCGGTGAGAGCACGGTGTCGGGGTCGAGCTGCTGCAGCCCTTCGGGGGGCGTGGCTTCGAGCACCGCGTGCAGCAACAGGGATTCATGCACGCGCAGCAGCTGGCCGCGGGTTGCACGCGGCGCTTCCAGCCATTCGATGCCGGGGACGTGGTCGCGAAGCGCGGTCACCACCGCGCCCAGACGGGCGGGGACTTCGACGTGCCCGGGACCGGTGTCGTGCGCGAAGCACGCTGCGTGGGTGAAGACCGGCAGCCTCTTCGCGTCCATGCCCTCAGGTCCGGCGGCGCTCGTGCTGCCAGATGACCTCGCCGTGGCCGCTTTCGCGTGCCAGCACCCGGCACAGCACGAACAGCAGGTCGGAGAGGCGGTTGAGATAGCGCACCGCCTGCGGCCGCACCTCTTCCTCGCGGGCCAGCGCCACCGCGCAGCGCTCGGCGCGGCGGACCACGGTGCGCGCGACGTGGCAGCGCGCCGAGGCTTCGCCGCCACCGGGGAGGATGAACTCCTTGAGCGCCGGCAGGTCGGCGTTGTAGTGGTCCAGGTGCTGCTCGAGCCGGGTGATGTCGTCGTCGTCGATCGCCGCGTGGCCCGGGATGCAGAGTTCGCCGCCGAGGTCGAACAACTGGTGCTGGACCGCGGTCAGCAGGGTGCGCACGGAGTCCGGAACCTCCGCCGCAAGCACCACGCCGATGGTCGAGTTGGCCTCGTCCACGGTGCCGTAGGCCTCGACCCGCAGCGAGTCCTTGCCGGTGCGGCTGCCGTCGCCCAGGCCGGTGCTGCCGTCATCGCCGGTGCGGGTGTAGATCTTCGAAAGCCGGTTGCCCATGCCTCAGCTCTGGCCGTGGCGCCGCGCGGCGCCGGCGTTGCGGACAACGGATTCGGACACTACCTGGGCGAGCGCGGCCGCGGCCACGAACATCGCGGTGGCGGCAAGGTAGGGCGCGAACCAGTGGCCGTAGTTGGCGGCCCAGCCGGCCAGGGTCGGCTCGGCGACCGCCGGCGACAGCCAGTAGAAGCCGCCCTGCGCGAACAGGTGGCAGGCCGCGGTGGACAGCACCACTACTGCGGCAAGGCGCGCCAGCGCGGCCGGACTCGCACCCGCGTAGTGCTGGCGCAGCCAGTGGCCACCGGCCCACATCGCCGCGTGCGCGGGCACCAGCATCCAGTAGCCGGGCGAGACGCAGTAGTGGGCGAAGAAGTCCAGGCCCTGGCCACGGATCACCAGGAAGTCGATCAGCACCGCCAGCGCCATCAGCGCCGGGAACGCCCAGCGTGCCCAGGCGCGCAGGTAGAAGCCGCCGATCAGGAACGCCGCCCAGGTCGCGTCGGGCACCGGGGTGAAGTGGGTGAAGACGTGGCTTCGCGTGGCCGCCATCAAAAGCATGAGCAGCGACAGGACGATGGCGCGTTGCAGGGTGGTGTTCATGGCGCTCTCGGCTCCGACGGCTGATGGCTGGATTCGCGCCATTCTAGCGAACTGCGGGCCGCGGCGGCCGTATCATGCCGCCATGACGACGACGCATGACGTGGTGATCATCGGCGGCGGGCTGGTCGGCGCCAGCCTGGCCATCGCGCTGGAAGGCAGCGGGCTGCAGGTGGCGATGGTCGAGGCCACGCCCGCGGCAGCGATGCCGGCGGTGTTCGACGAGCGCAACCTGAGCTTCGCCGAGGCCACGGTCAACGCGCTCACCTCGTTGGGCGTGATGCAGCTGCTGCGGGCACCCACCGGTGCGATCACCCGCATCCATGCCAGCCGCCGCGGCGACTTCGGCCGGGTGGTGCTGGACGCCGCGGACCATGGCCGCAGCGCATTCGGCCAGGTGGTGGTGGCGCGCGACTTCGGCGATGCGCTGGAGGCCCGGCTTGCCGGCCTCGCCGGGCTGGTGCGTCATCGTGCGACGCGCTTCACCGGTTTCGCAGCCGGGGAAGCCGGGCATCGCGTCCTCGAACTGGCAGGCGAAGGCCCGGCGCGCATCCGCGCCCGCCTGGTGGTGGCCGCCGACGGCATGCACAGCGGCGTGCGCGACGCGCTGGGCATCAGCGCGACCCGCCACGATTACGGCCAGGTGCTGATGGTGGCCAGGCTGCGCGCCGCGCGCGCCCCCGATGGCACGGCGTATGAACGCCTGGGCGACGACGGCCCGACCGCGCTGCTGCCGCGCGGCGACCGCGCCTGGGGCCTGGTCCACGGGGTTGCCCGCGCCGACGCCGAGGCGGTGCAGGCGCTGGACGAGGCCGGCTTCCTGGCGCGGGTCCAGGACGCCTTCGGCTGGCGCATCGGGCGCCTGCTTTCGGTGGGTCCGCGCAGCGCCTATCCGGCGGTGGCGGTGCGCGCCCGGGCGCTGGTGACCGCGCGCGCCGTGCTGGTCGGGAACGCCGCGCAGAGCATGCATCCGGTGGGCGCGCAGGGCTTCAACCTGGGCCTGCGCGATGCGATGACATTGGCCGCGCTGCTGCGCGCCTGCGCCAGCGCTGGCGGCGATCCGGGCGACGAGGAGCTGCTTGCCGGCCATGCCGCGCGCCGCGACGAGGATCGCGCGCGCACCCTGGAATTCTCCGATGGCCTGGCGCGCTTCACGGCCAACCCGACGCCCGGCGCTTCGCTGCTGCGCAGCGCCGGATTGCTGGCGCTGGCTGCTTTGCCCGGACTGCAGGCCGGCCTGGCCGGTGGCGCCATGGGGTACCGCGGCGACGTACCCGCGGCCTGTCGCCCGGAGGCGCTTCGATGAGCCGCGCGATGCGTGACGTGGCCGTCGTTGGCGGCGGCGTGGTCGGGGCCTCGGCGGCGCTGGCGCTGGCCCGGCTCGGCCTGTCGGTGGTGCTGGTGGAGGGGCGTGCGCCGGCGACCTGGTCGGAAACCAGGCCCGACCTGCGCGTGTTCGCCTTCGCGCACGACAATGCCGCGCTGCTCGATGACATCGGCGCCTGGGCCGGGATCGACGGCCGCGACGGCGCGCCCACGCGCCTGCAGCCTTATCGCCGGATGCGGGTCTGGGACGCGGCGGGTGGCGGCGAGCTCGCATTCGACGCCGACCGCCTGGGACGTCGCGAACTCGGCTGGATCGTCGAGAACGTACTGCTGGTCGACCGTTTGTGGGCCTGTCTTCCGGGTGCCGGCGTCGAGATTCGCTGCCCGGCGCGGGTGGAAGAGCTTGAGCAGGATGAGCGCGGGGTGCGCCTGCGCCTGGACGATGGCCGCAGGGTGGCGGCGCGCATCGCGCTGGCCGCCGACGGCGCTGGATCCACCCTGCGCCGGCTGGCCGGGGTGGAGGTCGATGGCCATGGTTACGGCCAATCGGGCGTGGTCGGCTTCGTGCGCACGGAGCAGGAACACGAGGCGACCGCCTGGCAGCGCTTCCTGCCTGGCGGCCCGCTGGCATTCCTGCCGTTCGCCGACGGCAGCTGTTCGATCGTGTGGTCGCTGCCGACCGCCGAGGCGGAGGCGGCGCTGGCGATGGACGATTCCACGTTCGGCGACGCGGTGGGACGGGCATTTGACCGTCGCCTTGGCCAGGTCGTGCCCTGCTCGGCCCGTGCCGCGTTCCCCCTGCGGTTGCAGCTCGCACGCAGCCACGCCGCGGGGCGCGTGCTGCTGGTGGGGGATGCGGCGCATGTGATGCATCCGCTGGCGGGGCAGGGCGTCAACGTCGGGCTGCGTGACGTGGCGGCGCTGCGCGACTCGGTATCGGTGGCGCTGTCGCGGCGCCAGCCCTGGGATACGCCGCAGCGGATCGAGCGCTGGGCGCGGGCGCGACGCAGTGAGTCGACGCTCGCGGCGCGCGCATTCGATGGCATCAACCGGGTCTATACCAGTGACTCGCCCGCCGCGGTGATGCTGCGCGGGCACGCGCTGGGACTCGCCGGGCGGCTGCCGGGCGTGGCGGGCGCGCTCTGGCGACGCGCGGCCGGCGCCTGACGCCGGCCGCCGGGTCGCGTGTCCGTCAGCGCATCCAGCCCTTCAGCTCGCCGGCATCCAGCGCGCCGTCATTGTTGTTGTCCACGGCGGCGAACTCGGCGCTGAGCGTGGCGTTGGCGCGTGCCTCGGTGCGGCTCAGGCGGCCGTCACCGTTGCGGTCCAGGGCCGCCATGTCGATCCGGTAGTCGCCGACCACCGAATCCGGGGGGCTCGACGTGAAGGTGACCAGCGGTTCGCTGGGGTAGGTGGCGTCGACGCGCGCGGGCGGCGGCGGGGCGGGCTCGGCGCTGGCGGCCGCGCGCGCGGTCTCGGCCGCGGTCGTGGCCTCTAGTGCGGCCTGCCGCGCGATCGCCGTGGCGGTACTGGCGTCGCGTGCGGCGGCTTGCGACTGCGCGACGATCTCGCGGGGACGGGCGGCCCCTCCCTCCGCCGCGGACGTGGCCGCGCCGGCATGGTCCGCGGCGCGCCGGGCCTCCACTGCCGCGAGTTCCGCACGACGCGATGCCTGGTCGGCTTGCCAGGCGCTGTATTCGGCCTGCGCCTGGCCACGCGGCGTGACCGCCCCGGCCCGGCGTTCGCTGGCGGCGGCCTGCGCGGCGGCACGCGCGGCCTCCGCCTCCCTGCTGGCGGCGCGCGAGTCGTCGTAGGCGGTCCGCGAATTGACTTCGGTGCGCGCCTGCACGCCGACGCTTTCCGCGGATTGCGCGAGCAGCGGGCCGCTGGCGACCAGGCTGCAGGCGAGCAGGGCAATGGCGAGGGGATGCATGGGCTGGGACGGGTTCATGGCGCGGCCTCGGTTGGGAACGGCGGCCACGCTAGACCTGTCGACATGAATCCGGGGTCAGGATCGGCCGGACAGGATCGGCCGGACGCGTGCTGGACGCCCGGCGCCGGTTCAGCCGTCCTTTGGCATGGCGAGGACGGTGATCTCCTCGCGGTCGTGGTAGAGCTGGCGCGCCCGCAGCTCCAGCGGCCGCTGCGCCTCGCGGCTGAACAGCTCCAGGCACAGCGAGGTCTCCAGCCAGCGCTTCTTCATCGGCAGCTTGAGGTTGAACACGGCCTGGCGGCACCAGCCTTCGCGGAACCAGGTGGCCATGCGCGAGGCCACGCGCCGCGGCTGTTCGACCATGTCGCAGACCATCCAGTCCAGCGGCCGCGGCGGCTGCCAGCGGAAGCCGTCCTCGCGCAGGTGTTCGACGCCGCCGCCGTCCAGGACGTGCTGGCGCAGCGGCCCGTTGTCGACCGCCGACACCTGCAGCCCCGCGCGCTGCAGCACCCAGGTCCAGCCGCCGGGGGCGGCGCCGAGGTCGGCTGCGGTCATCCCGGCGCGCAGCATGCGGTCGCGCTCGCGTTCGTCGAGCAGGGTGAGGAAGGCCTCCTCCAGCTTCAGCGCCGAGCGCGAGGGCGCGTCGCGATGCAGGCGCAGGCGCGGCACGCCCATCGGCCATGGCGACGCGTCGCTCGGATCGGCGGTGGCGAGCAGCAGGTGGTTGCCTGCCAGCAGGCAGACGTGTAGCGCGGGCCGGCGCGCATCGTCTTTCGCGGCGAGCAGCCCGGCCTTGCGCAGGGCGGGCCGCAGGGCGTTGCCGAGGGCGCGTGCCAGGCCGGCGAGCGGCCGGGCCTCGTCGCTGTCGGGATGTTCAACCACCAGCGTGCCGAATGCCGAACGCGGGCCGCCCCCGGACGCGTCCACGTGCCGCTGCAGGGCCGCGAGCACCGGCGTCACGCGGTCGGTCGTGTCCAGGGCGTCGAGCTCTGCGAGCAGCACCAGCTTCTGCCGCGCGAACACCAGCGAGCGCCAGGGCAGGGCCCGCGACAGCGCCCCGGCATCGCCGCCGGGCGCAAGGAAACGGACGAAGCCGCTGCCGCGTTCGGTGGCCGCGTAGCCGTGCTGGCCGGCGCTGGCCGCGCGCTCGCCAAGCTCGGCCGCAAGCTCGGGCTCGAAGCCGCCGCGGCAGTAGCAGAGCAGGCCGCTCATGCCGCGGCGCGTGCCTGGCGGGGCGGGGACGCGTGCATCAGTAGCGCGCGCCGCCACCGCTGCCGTACGTGGCCAGCACCTCGCGCGCGGCGTCGCGGGCGATGTCACGGACGACCTCGATGCCGCGGCGGGCGAGCTCGCCGGGCCAGTCCGCCGGCAGCGGGCCTTCGTCGAACTCGGTGAGCTCGTGCACGTCCTCGGCGCGGGCGCCGATCAGCAGGCGGTCGACGCCGGCCCAGACGGTGGCGCCAAAGCACTGGCAGCAGGGCTGGGCCGACGTGGCGAGGGTGTACGGGCCGCAGGCGCGGCCGTCGGCATCGAGGTTGATGCGGGCGCGGCCAAGGGACTGCTGGGCAAGCATGTAGGCCATGTTCTCGGCGTGCGCCAGCGAGGTCGCCTGCGGCACCACTACGTTGACCGCGGCGGCGACGATGCGATCGTCCGGGCCGAACAGGACCGCGCCGAAGGGTCCGCCGGTGCCTTCGGCGATGTTGCGGGCGGCGAGGGTGATCGCCAGCGCCACTTTGTCGGCGTCGCCGGCGTAGGCGCGGTCGCGGTCGACGGCGTCGTGGACCCAGTCCGGCAGGCGCAGGTCGACGCGCGCGGGCAGGCTCATCGGACCACCCCGCCGGACGCGGCCGGCTCGCAGCTGTTGGACACGCAGGCGCAGGCCTGGATGTCGCGGAAGCCGCAGACGCCGGCCCTTCCCGACTCGGCGCAGGCGGCCTGGACCGCCGCGGGGTCGGGTTCGGCGTCCTTGTTCACGCAGGAGGGGAAGTAGCCGCAGCAATTGCCGACGTTCTTCACCGCGCAGTCGCTGTCGACGCGGCAACTGCGGTCGAGGTCGGGCACGCCCGCGGGGATAGAAGGCACTGCGGGCGCGGGCTGCGCGACGGGCGTCGCCGGCAGCGGGTCGCTCATCGGCGGCGGCTTGACGCCGCCGTCGGGCTGGGCGGCCGTGCACGCCGCGAGGGCCAGCACGAACAGCAGGATGGATGCGGACTGGATGATCCGGCGCATGAAAGGTCTCCGTGTCGTGGACGACGCAGGCATGGTAGCGCTGCCGCGGCCGGGGGCCGCGGGGCAGCGCCGGGATGCCGGCGCGGGGGTGTCGGCTCAGGCTTTGGCGGCCCAGGTGTCGCGCAGAGTCACGCTGCGGTTGAATACCGGCGCGTCGGCGCGGTGGTCGCGGCGGTCGGCGACGAAGTAGCCGAGGCGCTCGAACTGCCAGGCATCCTCCGGCGCGGCCTCGGCCGCGGCGGGCTCGATGTAGCCGCGCACGGACGCCCGCGACTCCGGATTGATGTGGTCGCGATAGGTGCGGCCGTCACTTTCGTCGTCCGGGTCGGGCACCGAGAACAGGCGGTCGTAGAGCCGGACTTCGGCTTCGACCGCGCGCGCGGCGCCGACCCAGTGGATGGTGCCCTTGACCTTGCGGTTGGCGCCTTCCATGCCGGGGCGAGATTCCGGGTCGAGGGTCGCGCGCAGCTCGATGATGTCGCCCGCCTCGTCCTTGACCACGTCGTCGCAGCGCACGATGCCGGCGCCGCGCAGGCGGACCTCGCCGCCGGGCACCAGGCGCTTCCAGCCCTTGGGCGGGACTTCGGCGAAGTCGTCGCGTTCGATCCAGAGCTCGCGCGAGAACGGCACCTCGCGCTCGCCGAAGGATCCGTCCTTCGGATGGTTCGGGAAGCGCAGGGTTTCCTCGTGGCCTTCGGGCAGGTTGGCCAGCACCATCTTCAGCGGCGCGACCACGGCCATGCGCCGCGGCGCGCGCGCGTCCAGGTCCTCGCGCAGCGCGCCTTCCAGCACCGAGAAGTCGATCATCGAGTTCTGCTTGCTGATGCCGATGCGGTCGACGAACAGGCGCAGCGCGGCGGGCGTGTAGCCGCGCCGGCGCAGGCCCTGCAGGGTGTACATGCGCGGGTCGTCCCAGCCGTCCACCAGACCTTCGGCGACCAGCTGGGTCAGCTTGCGCTTGCTCATCACCGTGTAGTTGATGTTGAGGCGCGAGAACTCGATCTGGCGCGGCTTGGCGGCCTCGATCGGCAGACCACGGTCCGCCAGCGGCGCCAGCAGCTCCGGGTTGCCGGCCAGGTCCACGCGGTCCACGCACCAGTCGTACAGCGGCCGGTGGTCTTCGAATTCCAGCGTGCACAGCGAATGCGTGATGCCTTCGACCGCGTCGCCCAGGGCGTGCGCGAAGTCGTACATCGGGTAGATCGGCCAGGCGTCGCCGGTGTTCTGGTGCGGCACCTTCTTGATCCGATAGATGGCCGGGTCGCGCATGTTGATGTTGCCGCTTCCCATGTCGATCTTCGCGCGCAGGGTGCGCGCGCCGTCGGCGAACTCGCCCGCGCGCATGCGCCGGAACAGGTCCAGGTTCTCCTCGACGCCGCGGTTGCGGTACGGCGACTCGC
Organism: Luteimonas sp. A537; assembly: GCF_054052065.1. NCBI lineage: Bacteria > Pseudomonadati > Pseudomonadota > Gammaproteobacteria > Lysobacterales > Lysobacteraceae > Luteimonas > Luteimonas renzhihongae. The sequence goes on along the minus strand of NZ_JBSVRH010000002.1, from coordinate 724,719 downwards.
GTCCGGGTTCGGTCAGGCTGCCGCGGTACTCGCGCACTTCCTCCGCCGACAGGTCGCAGACGAAGGCGTCGCCCTGGCGGACCAGCTTCTCGGCGGCGAGATAGAACACCTCGAAATAGTCCGAAGCATGGCGCAGGCTGTTCCACTCGAAGCCCAGCCAGCGCACGTCATCCTGGATCGCGGTGACGAACTCGGGATCTTCCTTCGCCGGATTGGTGTCGTCGAAGCGCAGGTTGCAGCGGCCGTCGAACTCCTCGGCGATGCCGAAGTCCAGGCAGATCGCCTTGGCGTGCCCGATGTGCAGGTAGCCGTTGGGCTCGGGCGGGAAGCGCGTGCGGATGGCGTCGTGCTTGCCGCTCGCAAGGTCCTGGCGGACGATCTGGCGGATGAAGTCCTGCTTCACGGCGGGCGCCGGCGCGGCGCCTGCCGCAGTGTCGTTGGGCTCGGTCATGGGGTCACGGGGAGGATGCCGGCGCGGGCCTGCGCCGTGGACCGGGCAGTGTAGCGGAGCCGCGCTGCGGCGGCTTGATAGCGACCGGCGGTGGGCGGATGATCATGCTTTGCCTGCCCGGAGTATCACCGTCATGAACCTGCCCAACGCCCACCATGTGCACGGTCGCCCGCTGCGCGGCGAATTCGCCGGCATGTCGGGGGTGGTGTTCGGGATGGGCTGCTTCTGGGGCGTGGAGCGCCTGTTCTGGTCATTGCCGGGCGTGGAGACCACGGCCGCGGGCTATGCCGGCGGCCACGCGTCCGCGCCGACCTACCGCCAGGTCTGCGGCGGGGATACCGGGCACGCCGAAGTGGTGCTGGTCGTGTACGACCCCGCCCGCATCGCCTTCGATGAGCTGCTCACGCGCTTCTGGGAGGGCCATGACCCGACCCAGGGCATGCGCCAGGGCAACGATGTCGGCAGCCAGTACCGCTCGGTGATCCATTGCCGGACGCAGGAGCAGTACGAGGCCGCGCTCGCCAGCCGCGATGCCTACCAGCAGCGGCTCGCCGACGCCGGGCATGGCGCCATCACCACTGAGATCGTGTTCCCCGCGCCGCCCTTCCACTACGCGGAAGAGGAGCACCAGCAATACCTGTCGAAGAATCCGGGCGGCTATTGCGGGATCGGCGGCACCGGCGTCAGCTGCCAGGTTGGCGTCGGCGCCTGAGGATCGGCACGTCAACGATGCCGCTGTCAGACGCGCGTGAACCTTTTTGGTTCTTCTACCGATTGAGGGGGCTTCCTGCTCCGTGAGGGAGCGCGCTGCCCGCCGTGGATGCAGGGGGGATGCCCAGCCGGATTATTCGCGTCCTGCTCCCAGATCCGGCCGCCGGCCATCCATGGCCGGCCCTGGGCATCCCCCCTGCATCCACGGCGGGCCCGGACCTTCTTCGCGGTCGGGGGAGGAAGGCGGCGACGCCGACGTCGAAACCCGGCGGATCGTCCTGGATCAAGCCGCCCGGCCACGCCACGCCCACGAGCGTGAGCGCGCCCGCTCTTGATCTCCGCCCCGAAGCCAAGAAACTCCACGGCCCGTCCCGTGCACAGGGGGTGTGCGCACAGCCGGCCATGGATGGCCGGCGGCCGGCAGTGGTAGCAGGACGCGGAGACTGCCGGGGGAGCACACCCCCTGTGCACGGGACGGGCAGCGCGGACTCCACGGAGAAATGCACGGAACGGGCAGCGCGGACCAGGACGGAGCAGCTCCCGGCGCAACACCGCTCCAACTGTCACGTCAACATCCCGGAGCATCGACAAGAACCAGCCACCCCGCCATGCCAGCCGTACGCCTCCCCCCTCGGGGGTAAGGGCGCACGCTTCGCGCTAGAGCCCCGGGGCGCCGGGGACGTGCATCGGCGCCGTGGTCTCGCGCAGCGTCGGCGATAGCAGGTCCGGCGGCAGTTGGCGCAGCACGCCGGCGAGCTCCTGCAGGAAGGGCGCCATCGCCGTGCTCCGGCGCCAGACCATCGCGATCCGGCGGCTGGGCGGCGGGTCGCGGAAGTCCACCAGCTCGATGCTGTCCGAGCGCGCCACCGGTGGCTTGACCGCAAGCGTCGGCAGCAGGGTGACGCCGACGTTCGCGGCCACCATCTGGCGCAGGGTTTCCAGGCTGGTCGCCTGGAACTCGCCCTTTTCGCTGGCGCCGGACAGATGGCAGACATCCAGCGCCTGGTCGCGCAGGCAGTGGCCGTCGGCAAGCAGCAGCAGGCGCTCGTCGGCGATGTCGGCGAGCGCGATCGGGCCGTGGCCGGCCAGCGGATGCGTTTCCGGCACCGCGAGCACGAAGGGCTCTTCGAACAGGAACTCGACGTGCAGCTGCTCGTCGTTGACCGGCAGCGCGAGCAGGGCCGCGTCGAGCCGGCCCTGCTGCAGGCGTTCAAGCAGGACGTCGCTCTTCTCCTCCACCAGCAGCAGTTCGAGTTCGGGGAAGCGGGCGCGGATCCCCGGCACCACGTGCGGCAGCAGGTAGGGCCCCAGCGTCGGGAACAGGCCCAGGGTGACCTTGCCGGCCTCCGGATCCTGGCTGCGGCGCGCGGCTTCGCGCATCTGTTCGACGTCGGCCATGACCCGGCGCGCACGCGCCGCCACCTCGTGCCCGGCGGGCGTGAGCATGACGTTGCGCGGCGCGCGTTCCACCAGGGCCACGCCCAACTCCTCCTCCAGCTTGCGGATCTGGGTGGAGAGCGTGGGCTGGCTGACGAAGCTCGCCGCCGCCGCGCGACCGAAGTGCAGGTGATCGGCGAGGGCGATGAAGTAGCCCAGGTCGCGGAGGTTCATGGCGGTGCCTCGCTGTGGTCGGGACGGCGGCGGCTTAGGCCGTCGCCGCCTCGACGTCGGCCGTCGCGGCCGGGCTGCTGCTGCGGATCAGGTGGTCGAAGGCGCTGAGCGATGCCTTGGCGCCTTCGCCCATGGCGATGACGATCTGCTTGTAGGGCACGGTGGTGGCGTCGCCGGCGGCGAACACGCCCGGAAGCGAGGTGCGGCCGGCGTTGTCGACCACGATCTCACCGCGCGGGCTGAGCTCTATCGCGCCCTTCAGCCACTCGGTATTGGGCAGCAGGCCGATCTGCACGAACACGCCCTCCAGCTCCACGCGGTGGGAGTCGCCGCCGGCGCGGTCGCGATAGACCAGTCCGTTGACGCGCTTGCCGTCGCCCAGCACCTCGGTGGTCTGCGCCGAGGTGATGATGCGGACGTTGGACAGGCTGCGCAGCTTGCGCTGCAGCACCTCGTCGGCGCGCAGCTTCGAATCGAACTCGACCAGGGTGACGTGGCTGACGATGCCGGCCAGGTCGATCGCGGCCTCGACGCCGGAGTTGCCGCCGCCGATCACCGCCACGCGCTTGCCCTTGAACAGGGGGCCGTCGCAGTGCGGGCAGTAGGCCACGCCCTTGTTGCGGTACTGGTCCTCGCCGGGCACGCCCATCTGCCGCCAGCGCGCGCCGGTGGCAAGCACCACGGTGCGGCCGCGAACGGTGGCGCCGCTCTCGAGCTCGATCGAAGTGATGCCCTTGTCGTCCTGGCTCAGCGCGCTGCCGCGTTGCAGGTTCATGATGTCGACGTCGTACTGGCGCACGTGGGCCTCGAGCTGGCCGGCAAAGCGCGGACCGTCGGTTTCAGGCACGGAAATGAAGTTCTCGATCGACATGGTGTCCAGCACCTGGCCGCCGAAGCGCTCCGACACCACGCCGGTGCGGATGCCCTTGCGCGCGGAGTAGATCGCGGCCGCGGCGCCCGCGGGGCCGCCGCCGACCACCAGCACGTCGAACACGTCCTTCTTCGCGATCGCCGCGGCGTCGCGCTTCGCGGCGCCGGTGTCGAGCCTGGCGACGATCTGCTCCAAGCTCATGCGGCCCTGGTCGAAGACCTCGCCATTGAGGAACACGGTCGGCACCGACATCACCTCGCGCGCCTCGACCTCGTCCTGGAACAGGGCGCCGTCGATGGCCACGTGGCTGATGCCGGGGTTCAGCACCGCGGCCAGGTTCAGCGCCTGGACCACGTCCGGGCAGTTCTGGCAGGACAGCGAGAAATAGGTTTCGAAGCGGTACTCCCCCTCGAGCCCGCGCACCTGCTCCAGCAGCTCCGGCGCGGACTTGGACGGATGGCCGCCGACCTGCAGCAGGGCCAGCACCAGCGAGGTGAACTCGTGGCCCATCGGCAGGCCCGCGAAGCGCAGGTCGATGTCGTGGCCGGGCGAGGTCACGGCGAAGGACGGCTTGCGGTGGGCATCGTCGCGCGACACCTCGACCGTCACCTTGTCCGACAGCGCGCGGATGTCTTCCAGCAGCTCGAGCATCTCGGTCGACCGGGTGCCGTCGTCGACGCTGGCCACGAGCACGATCGGGCGCTGCAGGCGCTCCAGATAGGCCTTGAGCTGGGTCTTGAGGTCGTCTTCGAGCATGGTGGAACTCCTTCGAAAGGCAAGGCGGGGGCCTGCGTCCCGTCGTTCGACGGGTCGCCACCGGCGTGGGGATGGACCGCAGGCCGCGCCGTGGCACGGACTCCGGTCCAGCCCCACCCCCACAGAAGCGGGGATGGAGTGGAGTGCTGTTGTTGTAGGAGCGGCTATAGCCGCGATCGCCGCCATGGCGGCTCCCACAAAGGCGCGTTGCTGCTTTAGATCTTGCCGACCAGGTCCAGCGACGGCTTCAGGGTCTTCTCGCCTTCCTTCCACTTGGCGGGGCAGACCTCGCCCGGGTGGGCGGCGACGTACTGGGCGGCCTTGACCTTGCGCAGGAGCTCCAGCGCGTCACGGCCGATGCCCTCGGCGGTGATCTCGATCGACTGGATTACGCCCTCCGGGTCGACGATGAAGGTGCCGCGGTCGGCCAGGCCGGACGGACGCAGGATTTCGAAATTCTTCGAAATCTCGTGGGTCGGGTCGCCGATCATCGGATACTGGATCTTGCCGATCGCGTCCGAGGTGTCGTGCCAGGCCTTGTGCGAGAAGTGGGTGTCGGTGGACACGCTGTAGATCTCCACGCCGAGCTTCTTGAACTCGTCATGGTTGATCGCAAGGTCCTCGAGCTCGGTCGGGCAGACGAAGGTGAAGTCGGCCGGGTAGAACACGAACACGGACCACTTGCCCTTCAGGTTGGCGCTGTCGATTTCGACGAACTCGCCGTTGTGGTAAGCGGTGGCCTGGAACGGCTTGATTTCGGTATTGATGACGGACATGGAATCCTCGCGATGGTGGGGAAGACACCGGCAGCTGCCGGACAACGGACATGTTAGGCGTGGCCTATCAATTCGTGAAGTTGATTATAATGATTCAATCGATAGGTGTGGCCTATGGAAACCGGACGCAGTGTTTCAGAATGCCTCGACGCAGCGCGCGTCCGGGTGGATCCAGCCGAGGCGACCCTGCTTTTGCAGGAAGTGCTGGGGCGCGGCGCGGCCTGGCTTTATGCCCATGGCGAAGCCACTTTGGCGCCCGGACAGGCTGCGCGCTTCCAGGCGCTGGTTGCGCGCCGCGCGGCCGGCGAGCCCGTGGCTTATCTGTTGGGCCGGCGCGGATTCTGGACCCTCGACCTTGCCGTGACGCCGGACACCCTGATCCCGCGGCCCGAGACCGAACTGCTGGTCGAGGAGGCCCTGGCACGGCTGGACCCCGCGGCGCCCCTGCGCGTGGCCGACCTGGGTACGGGCAGCGGCGCGATCGCGCTCTCGATCGCCAGCGAGCGCCCGCAGGCATGCGTGATCGCCACCGACCGCAGCGAGGCGGCGCTGGTGGTGGCGCGCGCCAACGCGGCCGGCAACGGTCTGGAGCACCGGGTCGAGTTCCGCAGCGGTGACTGGTTCGGGCCGTTGGCCGGCGAGCGATTCGACCTGATCGCGAGCAACCCGCCCTACATCGCCGAACACGATCCGCATCTGGAACAGGGTGACCTGCGCTACGAGCCGCCTTTGGCGCTGGCCTCCGGTGCAGACGGCCTGGACGCGATCCGGACCCTCACCGCGACGGCCCCTCGGCACCTTGCCGCCGGCGGCTGGCTGCTGCTTGAGCACGGCCATGACCAGGGTGCCGCAGTGCGTGCGCTGCTGGTCGCGGCCGGCTTCGAGCAGGTCGCTACGGTGGCCGACCTCGAAGGGCGCGATCGGGTCGGCGTGGGGCGCCGGCCGGCGGGCTGACCGGGCGGGATGCACGGGCCCGGCTGGTAGACTGGCCCGGTTATCCCGCACGAGGCCGCATCCGCATGCGCACGCTGTACCCCGAGATCGAACCTTTCGACACCGGCACCCTCCGCGTCGACGACCGCCACGTCCTCTATTACGAGCAGTGCGGCAATCCCGAAGGCAAGCCGGTGGTGCTGCTGCACGGCGGCCCGGGCGGCGGCTGCACCGACAAGATGCGCCGTTTCCACGATCCGGCGAAGTACCGCATCGTGCTGTTCGACCAGCGCGGCTCCGGGCGCTCCACCCCGCATGCCGACCTCGTCGACAACACCACCTGGCACCTGGTGGCCGACATCGAACTGCTGCGCGCGCAGCTCGGCATCGACCGCTGGCAGGTATTCGGCGGCTCCTGGGGCTCGACGCTCGCGCTGGCCTACGCGCAGAGCCATGCGAAGCAGGTCACCGAACTCGTGCTGCGCGGCATCTTCATGCTGCGCCGCTGGGAGCTGGAGTGGTTCTACCAGGAAGGTGCCTCGCGGCTGTTCCCGGAGGCTTGGCAGCACTACATCGGCGCCATCCCGGAAAGCGAGCGCGGCGACCTGATCGCGGCCTTCCACCGCCGCCTGACCTCCGACGACGAAGCCACCCGCCTGGCCGCGGCGCGCGCCTGGAGCGTGTGGGAGGCGGCGACCAGCTTCCTGCACATCGATCCCGGCTTCATGTCCGACCACGAGGACCCGCAGTTCGCGCTGGCCTTCGCCCGGATCGAGAACCACTATTTCACCAACGCCGGCTTCTTCGAGTGCGACGACCAGCTGCTGCGTGATGCCTACCGGATGGTCGACATCCCCGGCGTGATCGTGCACGGCCGCTACGACGTGGTCTGCCCGATCCAGAACGCCTGGGACCTGCACCAGGTGTGGCCCAAGGCCGAGCTGGTGGTCACCCCGGCGTCGGGGCATTCGGCCTTCGAGCCGGAGACCGTCGACGCCCTGGTGCAGGCGACCGATCGCTTCGCCTGACCCCGTTCCATTCCCCGCCCGCGTGGGCGGGGCCGGCACGCTCAGGCCTTCGAGCCGTCCGGGTTGTGTTCGATCATCCACAGCCCGGCCCACAGCTTGAGGTCCAGTTCGTAGCCCTCGGCATGCTTCTGCATCAGCCACGCGGGCGCGGTCGCGCGCGGAATGGCGTGGACGGTGATCTGCTCGTCGTCGACACCGCCGCCATCGCCGACCTTGCGCAGCTCGAGCGCGCGGGCAAAGGCGATGCGTTCATTGCTCATGCCAGATGAAGTCGGGCCGACCAGCAGCACGTCGATGCGCCCCGCGTCCCAGCCGGTTTCCTCGATCAGCTCACGGCGCGCGGCGGACTCCAGGGTGTCGCCCTCGTCGTCGTCGCCGACCAGCCCGGCCGGCATCTCGATCGTGCGTGCGCCGAGCGGCACCCGGTACTGCTCGACGAACAGCACGTCGTCGTCCGGCGTCACAGCGATCACCAGCACCGCCAGGCCGTCCTTGCCGTGCGTGCGCTCGCAGGACTCCCAGTGGCCGCGCTTGACCATGCGCAGCCATTCGCCCTTGTAGAGGATCTCGGGTTCGTCCGTGGCCGCCTGGCGGCTGTCGTTGTCCATGCCTTGATCCTAACCCCGTGGGGTGGCGGTGGTGGAGGTGTCGCCCACCGCATCCAGCCGTCGCCGCGTCATCGGTCCGAAGCCGAGCGCGTCGGCGAAGGCGGACACGGCGCCTGGATCGGGCAGCGTGCGTGCGAAGGGCGGCACGGCGTCGGCCAGGGGCGCATCGCAGGAGATCGTCGACAGCTGCCGGCAGAGCAGGGCCTGCTCGCGATGTTCGCGCAGACGCGCGGCCACCTGCGCTGCGCCGCGCAGGCGCAGGAATGCGACCTCGTCGATGCGTTCCAGGAGGATGTCCAGGCTGCCGAAATGCCCCAGCAGCACCGCCGCGGTCTTGCTGCCGATGCCGGGAACGCCCGGGATGTTGTCTACCGCATCGCCGCACAGCGCGAGGAAATCGGCGACCTGGTGGGCATGCACGCCCTGCCGCGCCTTGACCCCGCCCGCGCCCCAGCGCTGGCCGCGGGCGTAGTCCCACTGTTCGTCACCCTCTTCGAGCAGCTGCGACAGGTCCTTGTCCGCGGACACGATCACGCCCCGGTAACCGTCGCCGCGGGCCTGCACCAGGGCGCTGCCGATGAGGTCGTCGGCTTCGTATTCGCGGTGCGCAAGGATGGGCAGGCCGAGCGCTGCGCACAGCGACTTGCAGTAGGCGAACTGGCGCTTGAGTTCGGCCGGCGCCGGGGCGCGATTGGCCTTGTAGGCCGGGTACAGCGCGTTGCGGAAGCAGGAGTCCAGGGCCTCGTCGAAGGCGATTGCGATGTGCCGCGGGCGCTCGCGCTCCAGCAGGTCGAGCAGGAAGCGGGCGAAGCCGTGCACCGCGTTGGTCGGCCAGCCGTCGGCGTCGTGGAAACCGTCGGCCGGCATCGAGTGCCAGGCCCGGAACACGTACAGGCTGGCGTCGACCAGGTACAGCGGGGGCGCCGGCGTGCTCACGCCGGCGGGGTCCACTCTTGCAGCAGCGCGACCGGGTCCGGCCGCTCGCGCTCGCGCGCTTCGGACTGCGGGCTGCCGACGTGGATGAAGCCGGCGATGCGTTCGTCCCCGCCGAGCCCGAGCAGGGCACGCACTTCCGGGTCGTAGGCCGGCCAGCCGGTGAGCCAGGTGGCGCCGAAGCCCAGCCCCTGCGCGGCCTGCAGCAGGGCGAAGCAGGTGCAGCCGGCGGTGAGCAGGCGTTCCTGCTCCGGTATTGCGTCGTCGCCGGGATCCAGGACCGCAACCACCACGAGCACCAGCGGCGCGTGCGAAAAGCGGGCGCGATCCTTGGCGGCCGCGGCGTCGCCGGCAACGGGGCGCAAGCGCAGGCCACGGACGGCGACCGCTTCCCCCAGCGCATGGCGTGCGTCGCCTGTGATTGCCAGGAAACGGAACGGCACGCGCTTGCCGTGATCAGGCACGCGCACGGCCGAGGCGAGCATGCGCTGCAGCGTGGCGGCATCCGGGCCGGGCTCGGCGAGTTGCCTGGCGGGCACCGAGCGCCGTGCGTCCAGGGCCTGCAGGAAGAAAGGAGCGGGGCTATTTGAGATTGCAGTCACAGACTTGGAAGGCTCCATTCAGGGATGGTAGGTGTGGGTGCATCCCCCAGCACCGGCCGCATCCCCTGATGATCGCAGAAGAACCTTCCGCCTACCTGTCCAAGACGCGCCACGGCTCGCTGCGCGACCCCGTGCGCCTGTTCGACGCGCTCAGGCGCGAGTCGGTCACCGCGCTGGGCGGAGTGCTGTCGGGCTTCTGGGGCACGATCGAAGAGCAGGTGCGCCTCGAGGCGCTGGCCGGCCATGACTACAGCGGTGCGCAGGACGATCGCATGGCGGTCATGGCGCTCGGACACCGCGCGCTCGACCTGGCCACGCGCTACCGGGAGTCGCTGGAGCGCGAATTCGACGCCTGGCGCAAGCCGCCGGTCGAGCAGGGCGAGGACAAGTCGCTCAGCCTGATGTCGGAAGGCGAACTCGAGATCCACCTCGCCGGCCAGCACACCACCGAGCTTCTCGACCACCAGTTCCTGCATCCGCTGGAGCAGCTTGATGAGCGCCTGCAAGCCCTGGCTGCAGCGCTGGGCGTCGAGGGCAAGCGCGCCAGCCCGGTGCGGCCGACGGCGGCCGTGGCGGCCTTCGTCGGCCTGTTCGGTGCCGAAGACCTCACCCGTGGCCTGCGTCCGCTGGTGTTCAATCATTTCGACAAGCGCCTGCCCGAGGTGCTTGGCGAGCTTTATGAAAAGCTCAACGAGATGCTTGAGGATGCCGGCTTCGGCTTCCAGTCCCGCAGTGGTGCCGGCAGCTCCGGCCGTGGACGGGCGGAGGCCGGTTCGGGTGGTGGCTCCGGTGGTGGCTCCGTCGGTTCGCGCGCTGCCGTCGCAGGGCAGGCCGGGGCAAGGTCCCATGCGGGCGACCCCGGCGAAGGCTGGGTGCCGGATGGCGGCACGGTGGAACACATCGGCGGCGGCCGGGGCGGTAATGGTGGCGGCAACAACAGCCACGGGCAGGGCCACGGCCTCGGCCACGCCAGCAATGGTGCGACGGGCGGCGCAGGCAATGTCGGCAACGGCAACGGCAACGGCAACGGTGGCGTCGGCTCTTCGATCGCGGCCGCTGCACATGCCGCGCCCGCCGAAGGTCGTCCTCCGCGCTATCGCGACGTCGTCCGCGAGCAGTTGGCCAGCTGGCGGGCGGCAGGTGCCGCGGATATCGCAGGGGCCGTGGACGATGACGGGTCGCAGCCGGACCAGGCCGTGGACGACGGAGTCGAGGTCCTGCGCACCGAGGACCTGCTGAACGTGGCCCAGATCCTGCAGGGCGATGACACCGCACCCTACGCCAGGGCGCTGGCCGCCAGCGACGCCCGCGAACTGACCCGGGTCATGCGCGAAGCGATCCTCGGCGGCGTGCGCCAGCTGGGTTTCGACGCCGACGCCACCCACTTCAGCGTCGACGAAGAGGACGCGATCGACCTTGTCGGCATGCTCTTCAGCTCCATCAACGACGCCAATGACCTCGAAGACCGGGCGCGCGACTTCTTCGGGCGCCTTGTGGTGCCCTATCTCAAGGTCGCGCTTACCGACGATTCCATGTTCAACCGCCGCAGCCACCCGGCGCGGCGCCTGCTCGACGTGCTGACCGAGGCCTGCGACGGCAACGTCGGCGAAACGCCGCAGGACCGCGAGACCCTGGATCACGCAGAACGTGCGGTTGACCGGGTGGTCGACGAATACGACGACGACCAGGCGATCTTCGAACTCGCCGCCAGCGAGCTGCGCGACCAGCTCGAGCAGCAGCGCCGACGCACCGACCTGGCCGAGAAACGCGCAGGCGAGGCCATCCACGGCCGCGAACGGCTGCAGCAGGCGCGCGCGCACGCCGCCGACCTCGTCGCGTCGCGGCTGTCGGACCGCGCGCTGACCGCGCCGGTGGCACAGTTCCTCGACCGCCACTGGCGCCACCACCTCACCCAGTCCTGGCTGCGCGACGGCGCAGGCACCGCGCGCCACCACCAGGCCATCGCCCTTGGCGACGCCATGGTGCAGGTGGATGCCGACGCCTTCCACGCCCGCGGGCGCGTGGTTGCCGAGCAGCTGCTGGCGCTGCAGGTGCCACTGGGCGAGTGCTATTCCAACTGCGGCATGGACGCCACCGGGGCCCGTGACGCGATGGCGAGGATCATCTCGGCGCTGGGTCTGCCCGACGCGCCGCGCCAGGTCCATCATCCCGAAGCCGCAGTGGACGATGTCGATCCCGGTGCCGACGAGCCGGCGCTGGCCGGCCTGCAGCTCGCCGGTGGCACCGATACCCTTGAGTTCGATCCCGAGGTCGCTGCGCGCATGCGCCGGCTCCGGGTGGGGCAGGGCCTTCGGCTGGTGGACGAGGATGGCCATGAAACCGCGGGGCGGATCGCGTGGATCAGCCCGCTGACCGGACGTTTCCTGATCGTCAACCGCCGAGGTGCGCGCAGGATGGTGGTGTCGCCAGAGGAACTCACGGCACTGATCGCCGCGGGCCTGGTGGTGGTGCGTTCGACCGATGCGCCCTTCGACGAAGCCATGCGACAGGTCTGGCAACGCCTCAACCCGAAAAAGCAGGCCGTCGGCGGCAAATAGCCGCCGCGGCGGCTGACGGCAGCGGGTCCGCGTCGCCGCCGAATACGAACGTCTGTGCATCGCTCCGCTCACCGATGCCTATGCCTGGCTCAACGCCGCGCTCGCCAAGGGCGGGTACGCGATTGATGGCGCCAGCACGGGTGCGGCCCTGCTCGCACAGGGCGTGCGCATGGCTGGCGCCCCGGCCTGGCCCGGACACGAAGCGCTGGAGCCGGTGGCGTCCTCGTGGCGCCGGGGCGGAGGCAGCGACGCCGCGCATGGCGCCGGGTGCGGTCTGGTCCTGCGTCAGCGCATGGGCCGGCCGCTGGCCGATGCCGACGGCAGCGACCGGCCGCGCGCCTATGGCTACCACGAATTCATTTCGATGCTGTCGCTGGTGCAGGGCAGCGAGGGCCGCGGACGAACTGGATGCGGCCCTCGCTGCCGGGCACCTGCTGGCGAGGCCGGTGGAAGCCGTGCTGCGCGAACTGGCGGGCGCCGCGCAGCCGGACTGAAGGCGGTGCATCGCGCACGCCCGGGACATTCGCTAGGATGGGCCGGAGCGGACACCGGGGAGCGGGCATGGCAGTAGGCATTGGAGTTGCGCGCGAAACCGCGCCCGGTGAGCGAAGGGTCGCCTTGACCCCGGAAACCTGCAAAAAGCTGGTCGCCGCCGGCGCAACCGTCACCATCGAGCGCGGCCTCGGCGCGCTGGCGCATTTTCCCGACGCCGCCTATGCCGCCGCCGGCGCCACGCTGGTCGACGATACCGCGGCCGCCCTGTCCGGTGCCGACCTGGTGCTCTGCGTGCAGGCGCCGCCAACGGCGGTATTGGCGACGCTGCGCGAGGGCGCGGCGATCATCGGCCAGCTGCAGCCCGACGCCGACCAGCCGCGCGCCGACGCCATCCGCGCGCGGGGCCTGGTTGCTTTCCCGTTGGAACGGCTGCCGCGCACCACGCGCGCGCAGGCCATGGACATCCTCAGCTCGCAGGCCGGCATGGCCGGCTACAAGGCGGTGCTGATCGCCGCCCAGCTGGCGCCGCGCTTCTTCCCGATGCTCACTACCGCGGCCGGCACCATCCGTCCCTCGAAGCTGCTGGTGGTCGGCGCCGGCGTGGCCGGATTGCAGGCCGTGGCCACCGCGCGCCGGCTGGGTGCGCAGGTCGAGTGCTTCGACGTGCGCCCGGAGACGCGCGAGCAGATCGAATCGCTGGGCGGCCGCTTCCTCGACCTTGGCGTGAGTGCGGCGGGCGAGGGCGGCTACGCGCGTGCGCTGACCGATGAGGAACGCGCCGAGCAGCAGCGTCGCCTGGGCGAGCACCTGCGCAACATCGATGTCATCGTCTGCACCGCCGCGGTGCCCGGTCGCCCGGCACCGAAGATCATTACCGCGGACATGGTCGCGGGCATGGCGCCGGGCAGCGTGATCGTGGACCTCGCCGCCGAAACCGGCGGCAACTGCGAGCTGACCCGCCCGGGTGAAACCGTGGATGCCGGTGGCGTCACCGTGGCCGGGCCGCTGAACCTGGCCAGCAGCGGCGCGCTGCATGCCAGCGAGATGTTCGCGCGCAACGCGTACAACTTCGCCAGCCTGCTGGTGTCGGAAGGTGCGATGACGTTCGACTGGGACGACGAGCTGCTGGCCAAGACCGTCTGGCCACCCCGCGACGCCTGAACAACCGGCTTGTGTGCGCCGCCATTCGCGTGTGGGAGCGGCCATGGCCGCGACTCCATCCCGCGTGCAGCTACCCTGGTTTTCAGCGCTCCCGCGACCGCTCCGGTGGTGCCGGATTGATCTTCACCCAAGCTCGGCGCTGCTCCGGGCTCATCGCCTTCCACTGCGTGCGGAGCGCCTCGCGCTCGGCCTCGGGCAGGGCCTTCATGCGCGAGTAGAGCGCGCGCATCGCTTCGCGCTTTTCAGGTTCCATCTGCTGCCAGCGGTGGGCGCCGCGGCGTGCGCGCTCGCGCTGCCCGGGGTCCATCTCCTGCCAGCGCTCGGCATGGGACAGCATGTGGGCGCGCTTTTCGGGATGGTCGTTCCAGCGCTGGCGCATGGGCGCGACCAGGGTCTCGCGCTGGGCGGTCGTGAGTTCGTCCCAGGCGGGCAGCGCCGCGGCGGGCTGTGCCGGCTGCGCCACCGCCGGCAGGGCGGTGGCCAGGGCCAGGGCCAGCAGGGCAGCGGCGATCGATCGGGTGCGGAAGTTCGGCACGGTCATCACTCCATGGCCAGGATCAGGCTGTCCTGGGCTGCGAGCCACAGGTACAGGTCGGGGTCTTCGTCGAGCGTGGCGAAGCTTTCCTCGTAGTCCGCCGCCTGCACCGCCTCGGCAGCCGAGGCCAGCGCCGGAACGTCGCCGTCCGCGGGCAGGAACGAAGGCTCGGGCTGGCGCAGGCCGATGGCGAGTGCGAACACGGCGGTCGCCGTGGCGGCCGCGGCCAGCCACCAACCCCTGCTGCCACCGCGGCTGGCCGGCGCACGCGCCGCGGCCTCACGGCGGATGCGCAGCTGGTAAGTGGTGCGCGAGGGCACCTGTTCGACGGCGCGCGCGTGCAGCAGGCGCATCCTGCGGTCGAAATCGTCGTGGCGCGGGTCGTTCATCGGAAATCCTCCAATCGCTTCTGCAGCGCGATGCGTGCGCGTGACAGGTGTGTCTTGACCGAGCCTTCGCCGCAGCCCATGACGCGGGCGGTCGTCGCCACGTCGAGCTCCTCCAGCACGCGCAGGGTGAAGGCCTCGCGCTGGCGCCGGGGCAGGTCGCGCAGCGCCGCAACCAGTTCTCCGTAGGCCTCCTGGCCGTCGTGGCTGCGGGACGGGTCCGGTTCGTCGCCGGCCCATTCCACCCCTGCCTCCTGGCGCTCGTCGGCGGAGGTCATCCAGCCCAGGCGCAGCGTGCGCCGGCGCTGCGTGTCGACGATCCGGCTGCGCAGGATCGTCCAGAACAGCGGCGTCCATTCCTGCGCCGGGCGGTCGCGGTAGCCCAGCATCCTGATCATGGCGTCCTGCAGCGCATCCATCGCGTCCTCGCGGTGGCGCAGGCCGGCCTCGGCAAAGCGGAAGGCGCGCGCGGCGATGCCGTCGAGGAAGCCCTCGAGGGTCTCGGCATCGCCGGCCGCCTTGACGGGCGGCACGACGGCCGTGGCGGCGGCATCGGCAGGCATGCCGTCCAGCATAGCCACCCCGGTGCCGCTGCGATGCACTTGTACGCTGCCGTCCATCCACCTGCATCCAATGGGATCGGCATTGACAACGCACGTCGCGGCCCGTGGTTGACAACCGTGGCGGCGGCGGCCCGGACGGTTATGATCGGGACGGGCAGTTCCGGGGAGAGCACGCATGGCCGATGGATTCGTGGCGCTGTACATCTTCATGCTGGCGGCGATCGCCGGGCATGTGATCATTTCGCGCGTGCCGGTGATCCTGCATACGCCGCTGATGTCGGGTTCCAACTTCATCCACGGCATCGTGCTGATCGGCGCAATGGTCGTGCTGGGACACGCCGACACCACGTTGGAGAAGGCGATCGGATTCGTTGCGGTGATGATGGGTGCCGGCAATGCCGCCGGTGGCTACGTCGTCACCGAGCGCATGTTGGAGATGTTCAAGCCCAGCGGAAAGGGGAAGGCCGGCGGCAAGGGGGGCCGCGCATGAGCGGCCAGGAGATCTTGCTGCTGGTGATCAAGGCCAGCTACCTGGTCGCCGCCACGCTGTTCCTGCTTGGAATGCAGCGCATGGCCTCGCCGCGCACCGCGCGCAGCGGCATCCAGTGGGCTGGCGTCGGCATGGTGCTGGCGACCCTGGTCACCTTCTTCATCCCGGGGCTGCAAAATGTCGCGCTGATGGTGGTCGCGCTCCTGCTGGGCACGGTGCTGGCCTGGGTCTCGGGCAAGAAGGTCGCGATCACCGACATGCCGCAGATGGTGGCCATGTACAACGGCCTCGGCGGCGGCTCGGCGGCGGCGATCGGCGCGGTCGAGCTGCTGCGCTGGACGGACGCGGGCCAGGCACCCGGCGTGGTGGTGCCGGTGCTGGCGGTGCTGGGCGCGCTGATCGGCTCGGTGGCGCTGACGGGTTCGGTGGTCGCTTGGGCCAAGCTCGACGGGCGCATGGACAAGCGCTACAGCTTCCCTGGCATGCAGCTGTTCAACGCCGCGGTGTTCGTGGCCGCGCTTGTGCTTGGCGGCATGCTGGTGCATTCGCTGGGCGTGCCCCTGGTGGTGGCGTTCTTCGTCGCCGCGCTGGCGCTGGGCGTGTTGATGACGCTGCCCATCGGCGGTGCCGACATGCCGGTGGTGATTTCGCTGTACAACGCGCTGACCGGGCTGGCGGTGGCCTTCGAGGGCTACGTGCTCGGCAACGAGGCGCTGATCATCGCCGGCACCATGGTCGGTGCCGCCGGCATGCTGCTGACCCGGCTGATGGCCAAGGCCATGAACCGTTCGATCGGCAGCGTCCTGTTCTCGAGCTTCGGTGCGACCGGCGAAGCCGCGGAGATCACCGGCAGCCAGAAGCCGATCGAGGCCGCCGACGTCGCCGCGATGATGGCCTACGCCGAGCGCGTGGTGATCGTGCCCGGCTACGGCATGGCCGTGGCCCAGGCGCAGCACAAGATCTGGGAGCTGAGCCAGCGCCTGATCGAGCGCGGGGTGAAGGTGAAGTTCGCGATCCATCCGGTCGCGGGGCGCATGCCCGGGCACATGAACGTGCTGCTGGCCGAGGCCGGCGTGCCCTACGACCTGATCACCGACATGGACGACATCAACCCCGAGTTCAAGAACACCGACGTCAGTCTGGTGATCGGCGCCAATGACGTGGTCAACCCGGTGGCCAAGACCGACCCGGCCAGCCCCATCTACGGCATGCCGATACTCGACGTGGTCGATTCGAAGAACACCATCGTGATCAAGCGCGGGAAGGGCAAGGGCTTCGCGGGCATCGAAAACGCGCTGTTCTATGCGGACAACACGCGCATGCTTTACGGCGACGGCTCGGAGATGGCCAGCGCCCTGGTCAGCGAACTCAAGGCGCTCGACGGCGGCCACTGAGGACGCGGCGTCAAAAAGGCCGGTGTCGATGGGCCGCGGGAGCGGACACCGGGACCGCAGGTGGGTGGGCTGGGGCGCCGAGTGCCCCGGTCAGCGGCTTGCGACTGCGGCCACCACCATCCCCGCGGCCAGCCAGGCCAGCGCAACCGCATCGTTGGCCATCCGTGCCAGCAGCCAGGCGTGATCGAACCCGAGCTTGCCCATCGACGCCCACGGCGCCAGGCCAAGCATGCGCCCGACCTCGGTGGCGATGATCCCCCAGTTCGCGAGGACAATTGTCAGCGCCGTGGCCAGCACGCCCCAGAGTGCGCGGGCAAGGCCCGGGCGTTGCCGACCCATGCGCAGCAGCAGCGCGGCGTCCAGCGCCGCGACCACCGCCATCCAGCTGCACTGGCGGCCGGTGGCCTGGGCGACGAGCACCCAGGCCGCTGCGATGCCGATGCTTCCGGCCAGCGCCAGTGCCAGCGCCGCGACGGGCCGGGATCGGGGTGGGGGCATGGAACAGAGCGCCTTGCGGGGTGGTACAGGATAGCGCCCCGCGCGGCGGTAGAATGGTGGACCCGCACCGGAACGTCGCGAGCACCCACATGTATTCCCGCAACAGTGAACCCGTCCGCCTGGAGCGCGACTGCGCCGCAGTGCTCGTTCCGCAGGGCGACGAGGTCACCCTGCCCGCCGGCAGCGTGGGCTACATCACCCAGGCCTTGGGCGGCAGTTTCACGATCTTCGTCGAGGGCAACCTGTTCCGCATCGCCGGGGAGGACGCCGACGCCATCGGCAAGGAGCCGCCGCAGCCGCTGGAGCTGGAAGAGGGCGCCGACGACGCCGAGGTCGAGCGCCTGGTGTGGTCGCAGATGCGGACCTGCTTCGATCCGGAGATCCCGATCAACATCGTCGATCTTGGCCTGGTCTACGAGGCCAAGGTGACCCATCGCGACGACGGCCAGCGCCTGGTCGAGGTGAGCATGACCCTGACCGCGCCCGGCTGCGGCATGGGCGACATCCTGGTGGACGACGTCCGCAACAAGCTGGAGATGATCCCGACCGTTGTCGAGGCCGACGTCGAGCTGGTGTTCGACCCGCCGTGGACCCGGCACATGATGTCCGAGGCCGCGCGCCTGGAAACCGGAATGTTCTGATCCGGACGGCGAGCGCAAGGCCCGTCCCTCCTGTTTCCACATATAAATTCCTGAACTGTGACCGGTGGCGCATGTGGTGCTGCCGATTGCGTCCTGTTTCCGCTTGCGTGGCAGCGCGAGTGTCGCTTAGCGTCACTTTGCGGACGAAAAGCGTCAGTCCGTTTCGCGTCCGGCGGCTGCCACAACGGGGAGGGGATTCCCGGAACGGTGCCCTGCCGGCCTCCACGCCGCCAAGTGCGGCACGCCTACCGCTCCGGGAAAACCACTCATGACCGACGAAAAGCTCCGCCGCGCGCGTTTGCACGCCCTCGCGCTTGCAACGACCGTGGCCCTGGTCTCTCTGGCCGCCGCACCCGCACTTGCCACAGAGCGCATCAACCTCAGTGGTCTGCAGGCTTCGGAACAGCACGATCGCTTCATCATCAAATATGTCGACGGCAGCCCCGAGCAGGCCAGCGCGAAGCAACGCGATGCCGCCCTCAAGTCGGCCGCCGGCATGCTGCCCGCAGGCGCACGGGGCGCGCCGCTCATGCTGCGCCACGAGCGCCGCATGGCGGTGGGAGCCGAAGTCATCACCACCAGCCGCAAGCTCGACCGCGTCGAGGCCGAGAGCCTGATGCGCCAGGTCGCGGCCAATCCCAACGTTGAATATGTCGAGGTCGACAAGCTCAACAAGCTGGTCATGACCCCCAACGACACCCATTTCAGCCAGCAGTGGGGCTATGGCACCGGTTCCGGCGGCATCCGCGCCACCCAGGCCTGGGATACCACCAGCGGCGCGGGCGCCGTGGTTGCGGTGCTCGATACCGGCATCACCAACCACAGCGACCTCAACGCCAACGTGTTGCCCGGTTACGACTTCATCTCCTCGGCGTCGGTCGGCGGCGACGGCAACGGCCGTGACAACGACGCCAGCGATCCCGGCGACTACTCCGGCGGCTATGCGTCCAGCTGGCACGGCACCCACGTTGCCGGAACGGTGGCGGCGGTGACCAACAACGCCAAGGGCGTGGCCGGCACCGCGTACGGTGCCAAGATCGTCCCGGTGCGCGTGCTCGGTCGCGGCGGCGGTTACGACTCCGACATCGCCGATGCGGTGATCTGGGCCTCGGGCGGTTCGGTCAGCGGCGTGCCCGCCAATGCCAACCCGGCGGAAGCCATCAACCTCAGCCTCGGCGGCTCGGGCAGCTGCGGCAGCGCCATGCAGAGCGCCATCAACGGCGCGGTCGGCCGCGGCACCACCATCGTGATCGCGGCGGGCAACAGCAACGCCAACACCTCGGGCTTCTCGCCGGCCAACTGCAGCAACGTCATCGCCGTGGGCTCGATCACCAGCAGCGGCGCACGCTCGAGCTTCTCCAACTACGGCGCCATCGTCGACATCGCAGCGCCGGGCTCGAACATCTATTCCACGCTCAATACCGGCAGCCAGGGACCGGGCAGCGAGAGCTATGCCAGCTACGACGGTACCTCGATGGCGGCGCCACACGTGGCCGGCGTGGTCGCGCTGATCCAGTCGGTGTCCAACCCGGCCAAGACCCCGGCCCAGGTGGAGGCGTTGATCAAGAGCACGGCGAGGGCCTTCCCGAACACGCCGTCGCAGCCGATCGGTGCCGGCATCGTCAACGCCAAGGCGGCGGTGGACGCGGCGGCAGGCGGTGGTGGCGGGGATCCCGGTGGCCCGGGCGACAACGAGCTTGCGAACGGCACGCCGGTGACCGGGATTTCCGGTGGCTCCGGCAGCACCCAGTACTGGACGATCACGGTTCCCGCGGGCGCCACCAACCTCAACATCGCCACCAGCGGCGGCAGCGGTGACCTCGACCTCTACGTGCGCCGGGGCTCGCAGCCGACCACATCGACCTATGACTGCCGTCCCTACCGCTCCGGAAACGCCGAGAGCTGCAGCTTCGCCGCGCCGCAGGCAGGCACGTACCACGTGATGCTGCGTGGGTATTCGGCGTTCTCGGGCGTCACCCTCAGCGGCAGCTACAGCACCGGTGGCGGCGGTGGCGGCGGCAGCCAGCTGCAGAACGGCGTGCCGGTGACCGGCCTGTCGGGCGCGGCGAACAGCGAGCGCCGCTACACGATCCAGGTTCCGGCGGGCCGCAGCCAGCTGCGGGTGCAGACGTCCGGTGGCAGCGGTGATGTCGACCTGTACGTGCGCCAGGGCTCGGCGCCGACCACGTCGACCTACAGCTGCAGGCCGTATCGGGCGGGCAACGCCGAGACCTGCACCTTCAACAGTCCGGCGGCAGGCACATGGCACGTGCTGGTGCGCGGCTACAGCGCTTATTCGGGCGTGTCGGTGGTCGGTTCGTACTGAGCGGAGTGGTCCACTTTGCAGCGGCGGCGGGCGGGTGACCCGCCCGCCGCTTTTTTTTGGTTTTTCTCCCGATTTGCATAGGGCTTCCGGTTGATTGCTCCGGGAGGTGTGCGCCGCCCGCCGTGGACGCAGGGGGGATGCCCAGCCGGATTATTCGCGTCCTGCTCCCAGATCCGGCCGCCGGCCATCCATGGCCGGCTCTGGGCATCCCCCCTGCATCCACGGCGGGCCCGGACCTTTGTCGCGGTCGGGGGAAGAAGCGGCGACGCCGACGTTGAAACCCGGCGGCGTCACCGGATCAAGCACAGCCACGCCACAGCTACGCCCACGAGCGCGCCCGCTCCTGATCTCCGTCCCGAAGCCAAGAAACGCCACGGCCCGTCCCGTGCACAGGGGGTGTGCGTACAGCCGGCCATGGATGGCCGGCGGCCGGCCTTGGGAGCAGGACGCGGACAGGCCGGGGGAGCACACCCCCTGTGTGCGGGACGGGCAGCGCGCACCGGGACGGAGCAGCTCCCGGCCCCAACTGTCACGTCATCACCCGGAGCCTCGAGAAGAAACAGCCACTCCGCCGGGCCGGCCGTACGTCTCTCCTCAATCGGGAGAAGAACCTTTTCTTTTGCGTCCGTCGCAGGTGGGGGCGCCGGTCGGTCGTGACGTGCAATGATCGCGTTCAAGAGCATCGGCGACGGGGTGGACCATGAATACCGGGATTCTGGCGAAGACGGTTGCGGCCGCCGGCCTGCTGCTTGCGGCGACGTCCGTGCTGGCGCACGACCATGGAGCGTCGGTATTCGATCCGATGGCGCCGGTGCACGTGGTCGCCGAGCGCAGTACCTTCGAGGCCGCGCTGCGCGACTTCAGCGGGCAGGTCGCGCCGCGACGCGACGCGCTTGGTCGGCAACTGGTGCTGGCCACCCTGCGCGAACACCAGGTCGCGGACTTGAGCCGGCATGTGCACGAGGTCGAGCGTCGCTGCGGCGGCTTCTTCGCCTTCGCCACGCGCGCCGAGGCTGAAGCCTTCGTGGCCTCGGACGCCGCGCTGCGCAGCCAGCGGGCGGCGCTGCCGGAGTACACGATCGACCAGCAGCGCTTGATCGAGGGCTGGCTGCCGCAGGTGTCGGAGCCGGCGATCAGGGCCACCATCCAGCACCTGTCCACGGCCTGGCCCAACCGCTACTACGCCAGCTCGCACGGCCATGCCGCGCCGCTGTGGATCCGCGACCAGTGGCTGGCGCTGGCCGCCGGCCGCGACGATGTCAGCGCCGAGCTGTTCACCAGCTGCAACAACTGCGCGGGCCAGCCTTCCGTCATCCTCACCATCCAGGGCACCGACCTCGCCGACGAGATCGTGGTCCTGGGCGGCCACCTGGACTCGATTTCCTACGTCGGCTCCGGCGACGACATGGACGCGCCGGGCGCCGACGACGACGCGTCGGGCATCGCGACGCTCACCGAAGTACTGCGCATCGCCATGGCCAAGGGCTACCGGCCCCGGCGAACGGTGATGTTCATGGGCTACTCGGCTGAGGAAGTCGGGCTGCGCGGTTCGCGCGCCATCGCCCAGCACTTCGCGGCCGAGGGTCGCAACGTCGTCGGCGTGCTGCAGATGGACATGACCAACTACCGCGCGCCGGGCTCGACCAGCGACATCCGGGTGATGAGCGACAACTCGCACCCGCAGCTGGTGCAGTTCCTCAAGGACCTGTTCGACGTCTACCTGGCGCCGCTGGGCCATACCCGCAGCGACTCGAGCTGCGGCTATGCCTGCTCCGACCACGCGTCCTGGACGCAGGCCGGGTTCCCCGCGGCGATGTACGACGAGGGGCCGTTCTTCCCGCTCCTGCACACGCCGGACGACACCCTCGAGAACCTCGGCGGCGATGCAGTGCATGCCACCATCATCGCCCGCCTGGGCTTGGCCTTCATGGGTGAACTGGGCATGCAGACGCGGGTGCGGCGGACGCCGCAGCCGCCGGCCCGGCCACCTTCGGACGGACCGCCGCGCACCCGGCCCATGCCGCCGCGACCCTGATCGGAGCCTGCGTGGTACCGGCGCCGCGACAGGCCGCCGCCGCGTTGCTGCGTCAGGCTGCTTCGAACCGGTTGGCTGCGACGTTCTTGCGCACGGTGAGCGGGTCCCAGATGCGTCCGTTCATGGCGATGTAGACGCCAGCCGGCAGCGATTGCACGGCGCCCACGGCGGTGCCGATGTTGAACTCAGCGTCCGAGCCGCGGAAGCGCGCCGGGTTCAGCGCGCCGGTGAGGACGATGGTCCTGTCGTCGAGCGAGGACAGCGCCTTGGCGGTCTCGACCATGGTGTCGGTGCCGTGGGTGACCAGTACGTGGCGCGCCTGCTGCGCCGCGATGGTGGCGCGCAGCAGCTCGCGGTCGGCATCGTCGATGTGCAGCGAATCCTTGCGGATGATCGGGATCACCCGGAAGCGGAACGCCACCCCGAGCTCTTCGAGGATCCGCCCGATCTGCGGTTCGCCGACCTGGAAATCCGACTTGTCGTCGAAGTAGACCTTGTCGATCGTGCCGCCGGTGGTGACGATCAGGAGTTCTTCCATCGGGTGTTCCTCAAAGGCATGCGGCCGGGCCGGAGCAGCGCGTCGGCAGGTTGCGCATTCTAGTCGTTTCCCTTCCCCCGGCCCGGCCCGCCGAAGCGCGCGCTCAGGCCCGGCCAGTTCGCGGCAAACACGATGCCAAGCGCGAGCAGTACTTCGCCCAGCGCCCAGGCGCGGTCGCCGGGCCGCTCCCAGGCCAGCATCACGCCGTGGCAGAACCAGCCCAGGGCCAGCACCCCGGCCCAGAACGGGGCGGTACGCCGGCGTGCGAGCACGCCGATGCCGAGCAGCAGGGGCGGCAGCGTGAACACCGCGAGCGCCTGCAGGTAGCGTGCGTCATCGGCGAACCAGGCGGCGAACAGCGCCGCCAAGGCCAGCAGCAGGGCCCCGAGGACGCCCCGGGATGCCGGCAACGCCATCAGGAAAGCCTCGCTGCGAGACTGGCGATCCGCCGCCCCAGCGCACGTGCCAGTCGCGCCTCTTCGTCGCTGGGCGTCGGGTCGTTGTCGCCGCCGGCGACGTGGCTGGCGCCGTAGGGCGTGCCGCCGGTGCGCGTCGCCGACAGCCCCGGCTCGGTGAACGGGATGCCCGCGATCACGCAGCCGTGGTGCAGCAGCGGCAGCATCATCGTCAGCAGAGTGGATTCCTGGCCGCCGTGCATGGTGGCGGTCGAGGTGAACACCGCGGCCGGCTTGCCGACCAGGGTGCCGCTGGCCCACTCGCTGCCGAGGCCGTCGATGAAATGCTTCATCGGCGCGGCCATGTTGCCGAAGCGCGTGGGGCTGCCGAGCAGCAGCCCGGCGCACTCGTCGAGATCGCGGCTTTCGACATAGGGCGCGCCCTCCTCGGGCACCGGTGCGGTCGCGACCACGGTGACCGGCGCCACCGGCGGCACGGTGCGCAGGCGCGCGGACATGCCCTCGACCTCGCCGATGCCGCGCGCCACCTGGCGGGCAAGCGCGGCCACCGAGCCGCCGCGGCTGTAGTACAGGACAAGGATCTCGGCCATGGGTTCTCCTCCGGGGCCGGCAAGCATAGCCGCAGGCCGTCGCGTGCCGCGCGATCGGTTAACCTCGCGACGATGGAGCCACTGGATTCGCTCAACCGCTGGGGCGAGCGCCTGCGCGACCGCGCGCGCGCCACGACCTTCGCCCGCTTCCTGTGGCGGCGCTTCCTCGACGACCGCCTGTTCGAGGCCGCCGGCGCGCTGTCGTTCACCACCACGTTCGCCCTGGTGCCGCTGTCGATGGTGGTGTTCGGCGTGCTGTCGGCGTTCCCGGTGTTCGAGGAATGGCGCGACCTGCTGACCGGCTTCATCTTCGCCAACTTCGTGCCCAGCTCGGCCGAGGGCATCCGCGACTGGCTGCTGTCGTTCTCCGGGAACACCGGCAAGCTCACTGCCGTGGGCGTGATCGCACTGGTGGTTTCGGTGCTGGTGACGCTGTTCGGGATCGAATCCGCCTTCAACCGGATCTGGCGCGTCCATTCCGCAAGGCCGCAGTTTTCGCGCTTCCTGGTGTACTGGACGGTGCTGACCCTGGGTGCGCTGGTGGCCGCGGCCAGCCTGTCGGTGCTTGGCCGGATCTTCGCGCTGGAGGTGTTCAGCACCGGCGCCGGGCAATGGCTGCAGGACACCCTGTTGGGCGCCGCTCCGGTTGTCATCGAGCTGTTGGCGTTTGCCATGATCTACCGCGTGGTGCCGCACCGCACCGTGCAGTGGCGGCACGCCTTCGCCGGCGCGGTGGTGGCGGTGCTGCTGCTCGAGGCCGCCCGTCGCCTGATCGGCATCTACCTTGGCAGCTTCAACGGCTACCAGAACATCTATGGCGCGGTCGCCTTCGTGCCGATCTTCCTGCTGTGGCTGTACTTCGGCTGGGTGAGCGTGCTGCTGGGTGCCTCGTTCGCATCCTCGGTGTCGGCGTTCCGCTACCAGCCGGCACACATGCGCTTGCCGCAGGGCTACGAGATCTACGCCATGCTGCGCCTGCTCGCCCGCCTGCGGGAGGCGCGCGCGGAGGGCAGGGGGCTGCACAGCGACGAGATCCTCGACTGCGAGCCTGTGCTCACCGATGCACTGGTGCAGGAGACGCTCGGACAGCTGGAGTCGATCCGCGTGGTGCGCCGGGCGGAGGGCGGCGAATGGCTGCTGGCGCGCGACCTCGACGACCTCAGCCTGGCCGAACTCTACGAAGCCGGCCAGTTGCGCATCCCGATCTCCGAGGCACATTTGCCGGGCGCCGATGACGCCCGCGGCGCCGCGGTGATCGCCACCATCGACCAGCTGCGGCTGCCGCTGCGCGAGCTGCTCCGCCGCCGCGTCGGTGACTGCCTCGAACCACCGCCCGGATGACCGACATGCCACTGCGCCACGCCCTTGCCACCTGCCTCGCCCTTGCACTCCTTGTCGCCTGCCAGCGCGAGGATGCGCAAGGACCGGGCGCGTTGGAGGCGCCGCCCCCGGCCACGGCGCCTGATCCGAGACCGGGCGATGTGCGCAGCGGGGCACCCGGCAACGGCTCGGATGATGCGCCCGGGGCTGCGGCTGAAGGGGCCGACTCGGCCCCGGGTGCCGGAGGCGCCGGGTATCCGTCCCTCGTCGTGACCACCCTCGATGGCGACAGCTACGACCTGGCCGAGCGCCGCGGACGCTGGGTGGTGGTGAACTTCTGGGCGACCTGGTGTGCGCCCTGCATCAAGGAAATGCCCGAGCTGTCCGCGCTTGACGCGATGCGCGAGCACATCGAGGTGATCGGCCTGGCCTACGAGGACACCGATCCGGAGACCCTGCGCGCGTTCCTGCAGAAGCGCCCGGTGGTGTATCCGGTGGCGATCATCGACACCTACGATCCGCCGCGCGACTTCCCGACCCCGCGCGGCCTGCCGCTCACCTGCCTGGTCGCGCCGGACGGACGCCTGGTGAAGACGTTCCTCGGCCCGGTGACGGCCGCGGACTTGGAGCAGGCGATCGAAGCCGCCGGCGGCCCGGCACCCGGCCAAGGCAGCTGACCCGCGTTCCCCAGCTGCTCCTGCACGGGGCTTCAGTCGTCCGGAGGGGCTTCAGTCGTCGCCGGTGGCGTAGGGCGGGATCGGCTCGACCACCCCGTAGCGCTCCTTCAGCGGTTTGCCCGGCAGCGGCGGGAACTCCGGGTGGCACGCGGGCACGGTCACGTCGGGCAGGTGGTCGAGCAGGTTGCGGATCAGGGCCAGGCGCCCCGACTTCTGGTGGTTGTAGTCGACCAGGGTCCAGGGCGCGTGCGGGGTGTGGGTGGCGACCAGCATCGCTTCGCGGGCGCGGGTGTAGTCGTCGTAGCGCAGCCGCGCCTCGAGATCGATGGGTGACAGCTTCCAGGCCTTGAGCGGATCCTCGCGGCGTTCGGCGAAGCGCTCCTCCTGCTGCTCCTGGTCGCAGCACAGCCAGTACTTGAAAAGGCGGATGCCGTCGTCGACCAGCAGCTTCTCGAACACCGGAGCCTGCCGCAGGAACGCGTCGACCTGGTCCTGGCTGGCGAAGCCCATCACCTGCTCGACGCCGGCGCGGTTGTACCAGCTGCGGTCGAACAGCACGATCTCGCCGGCGGTGGGCAGGTGCGGGATGTAGCGCTGGAAGTACCACGCGCCCTGCTCGCGTTCGCTCGGTTTTGGTAGCGCGACCACGCGGTACTGGCGGGTGTCCAGGTGCTCGGTGATGGCCTTGGCGGTGCCGCCCTTGCCGGCGGTGTCGCGCCCTTCCAGCAGAACGACGATGCGTTCGCCGCGATGGCGCGCCCAGCGCGCCATCGCGACCAGTTCCAGCTGCAGCGCCTTGATCTCGCGCTTGTAATCCTTGCCACGGAATTCCCGGGTCACGAAGACTCCTCGTGCAGTTGGATGGGGCCCGGCGCCAGCCCGCGGCGGTGGCGGTCGGCCATGGCCCTGGCCATGGCTGCGAAGTCGCGCGCGAACCCGGCCATGTCGAACAGCCCGGACGACGCGCGAAGCTGTTCCAGCCGGACGCGGACATCGCGGAGCCGGGCCGGGTCCTTGCCCAGGGCGATGGCGAGCTCGACGAAGGCGCGGTCGTCGGCCACGTTGAGTTCGTCCATGCCGAGGTGGTGGTTGAGGCTGCCGGCCACGCGCGCGGCGAAGGTGCGTCCGGGGCGGGTCAGCACCGGGCAGCCGGCCCAGAGCGCGTCGGACGCGGTGGTGTGGGCGTTGTAGGGATTGCTGTCGAGGAAGAGGTCGGCGAGCTGCAGCCGCGCCAGGTAGGCCGCGTGGGGCTGCTTGGCCATGAATACCAGGCGCGCCGGGTCGAGGCCTGCCGAGGTCGCGGCGGCGCGCAGGCGATCGTCGCCACGCCCGGGACCGGAGAGCAGCCACAGCGTGCTGCCGGGTACGCCGCGGAGCACCGCCATCGCACGCATGAAGCTGGCCGGATTGGTCTTGTAGCTGTTGTTGAAGCAGCAGAACACCACGCCGGTGTCCGGGAGGCCGCATTCGGCGCGCGCAGGCGGCGTTGCCGGCGCGCGACGCGTATCGGAGGGCTGGAAGCAGCGCGGCAGCCGCGCGACGGCTTCGGAAAACCCCGCCTCCAGGGCCTGCGGCAGCACGAAGCCGTCGGCCAGCACGTAGTCGATCCAGGGCGCGCCTGACGTGCCGGGGTAGGCCAGCCAGTTGACCTGCACCGGCGCGGGCCGCATCGCGAGCACCGCGGGAGTGCCGCCGCCGCCCCAGCCGCGCAGGTCGTGGAGGATGTCGACGCCGGCCTCGCGGATCCGCAGCGCCACCGCGGCATGGGGCAGCCCGGACACGTCATGCAGCGTGGTCGCCGCTTCGAGCCGCTGGCGAACCAGGCTGCCGTCGCCGGGATTGAGCGCGAACAGGTGTACCTCGAGCCCGGGCTCGGCGCGCAGCGCCTCCAGCAAGGCGACCGTGAGCAGGCCGGTGGGGTGGGCGCCGAAACCGTTGGACAGCAGGCCGATGCGCAGCGGGCCGATGCGTAGCGCGCCGTCGCCGGCGGCATGCCCGCGCGGTGGCAGCGGTCGTACTGCGCGCGCGATGCCGGCGGCGTTGAGGCGCGCGCAGCGGAGCTGCTCCAGGGCGTCGCCGTCTTCGCTGAGGAAAGCGAACGGCTCCACCGCCGCCTCCCCGCGGGCAACCGCACCGCGCACCTGGGCCGACAGCGCGTCCAGGCCGCGCCAATCGCAGAGCCGCCTGCGCCAGGCAAGGAGATAGGCGGCGATCTGCGCCGAGCCGGGCGCAAGGGCGTGGGCGCGGGCATAGGCCTCCGACGCGGCTTCGGCCTCGCCGATATCCTCGAGGACATGGCCGAGCCACAGCGCGATGCCGGGGTGGCCAGGGGCCGCGCGGGCGGCCTGGCCGAGGCTGTCCACGGCCGCGCGATGCTGGCCGCGCAGCCACTGCGCGCGGCCCAGGCGTGCAAGCGCTTCGGGATGCCCTGGCGCCAGCGCCAGCGCGCGTCGGGCGGCGGCCTCGCCGGTGGCGCCGTCGCCGGCGTCCAGCTCGGCGTCGGCCAGTACGACCCAGGCGATGGGATTGCCGGGAGCGGCCGCCACTGCGCGTCGCGCTTCGTCGCGGGGGTCCCGCATCGCGTTCATGCGGGAACCCCGGGGTTCACGAGGCCTGCTCCGACAGGCGCGCCAGTTCGTCCACCTGGTGCTCGCGGGTGAGGCGGTCCACCAGTGCATCGAGCGCGCCGTCCATCACGTTGGGCAGGTCGTACAGGGTCAGGCCGTCAACGCGGTGGTCGGTGATCCGGCCCTGTGGATAGCTGTAGGTGCGGATGCGCTGGCTGCGGTCGCCGCTGCCGACCTGCAGCTTGCGGCTGGCGGCCGTCGCCGCGGCGCGGCGCTCGGCCTCGGCCTCGGCCAGCATCGCCCGCAGGCGCTTCATCGCCTTGTCGCGGTTGGCGTGCTGCGAGCGCTCGGTCTGCGACTCCACCACCACGCCGGAGGGGAGGTGGGTGATGCGGATCGCGGAGTCGGTCTTGTTGACGTGCTGGCCGCCGGCGCCCGACGAGCGGAAGGTGTCGACGCGCAGGTCGGCGGGGTTGATCTCGATCGGCTCGCCGTCCTCCGCGACCGGGATGATCGCGACCGTCGCCGCCGAGGTGTGGATGCGGCCCTGGGACTCGGTTTCCGGCACCCGCTGCACGCGATGGGTCCCTGATTCGAATTTCAACCGCGCGTATGCGCCGGCCCCTTCGACCCGGGCCACGACCTCGCGGAAGCCGCCGTGTTCGCCGCTGTTGGCGGATTCGACCTCGACCCGCCAGCCCTGGCGTTCGGCATAGCGCGTGTACATGCGCAGCAGGTCGCCGGCGAAGATCGCGGCCTCGTCGCCGCCGGTGCCGGCGCGGACTTCGAGGTAGATGCCACCGTCGTCGCGGCTGTCGCGCGGCACCAGCAGGGCCATCAGCACGTCGTCGAGTTCGGCCAGGCGCACGGTCGCCGCTTCGACTTCGTCTTCGGCCAGTTCGCGCAGTTCCGGATCGGCGCGCATCGCCTCGGCGGCCTCGAGGTCGGCGCGCGCGCGGCCTTCGTCGGCGAGGGCGGCAGCGAGCGGGTCGAGGCCGGCGAATTCGCGCGACAGGGCGCGGAATTTCGACTGGTCGGCAGCGACCGAAGGCTCGGCGAGCAGCCGCTCGAGTTCGTCGCGACGTTCGGCCAGGGCCTCGAGCTTACGGCGCAGGGTCGGCAGCATCGTCGGTGCCCGGGCGAGGGGTGGCGGCGGGTGGGGCGCCCGCATGACCGGGGGGCAGCATGCGCTCGACGGCCTCCAGCATGGTGGTGTCACCGGCGGCGGCGGCCTCGCGCAGCGCCGCGGTAGGCGCGTGCAGCAGGCGGTTGGTCAGCGTGTGCGCAAGGAATTCCAGGGTCGCCTCGGGCGACTGCCCGGCGGCCAGCTGCTGGCGCGCGCGTTCCAGGACCTCGCTGCGCGCCGCCTCGCCGTGGGCGCGCAGGCGCCGGATCGGGCCGCTGCGCGAGCCGGTGGCCCGCATCCGCTCGTAGCTCGCCACCTGCAGGTCGATGATCGACTCGGCGGCGTCGGCGGCCTCGCGGCGGTTGCGCCGGTTGTCCTCGACCGCGCGCTCGAGGTCGTCGACGGTATACAGGTAGACATCGCGCAGGCCGCCGACTTCGGGGTCGATGTCGCGCGGCACGGCAAGATCGAGCAGCAGCATCGGGCGATGGCGCCGCGCGAGCATCGCCGACTCCACGGCGGCCCGGTTGATGACCGGTTCGCGGCTGGCCGTGGCGGAAAACACGATGTCGGCCAGGTGCAGGTGGTGCTCGAGCTCGTCCAGCGGCAGGGCCATGCCGCCGTGCCGGTGCGCCAGCTCCTCGGCGTGGCGATAGGTGCGGTTGGCCACCATCAGCTGCTTGACCTTGGCCGCGGCCAGGTGGCGGGCGGCCAGCTCGATGGTTTCGCCGGCGCCGACCAGCAGGGCGACCGAATCCTCGGGCCGGGCAAAGCTGTCCTGCGCCAAGCGCACCGCCATCGACGCCATCGAGACCGGACTGGTGCCGATGCGGGTCTCGGTGCGCGCGCGCTTGGCGGTAACGAAGGCGTGTTGGAACAGGCGGTCCAGCTGCCCGCCCAGCGTGCCCGCGCCGCGCGCCATCGACCAGGCCTGCTTCACCTGGCCAAGGATCTGCGGCTCGCCCAGCACCATCGAATCAAGGCCCGTGGCGACGCGGAACAGATGGCGTGCGGCGTCGGCGTCGGCGTGCCGGTACAGATAGGCCTGCAGCGAACCGGCATCGCCCATCGGGTCTTCGGGGTGGGTGGCCAGCCAGTTCGCCAGCGCGCGGCCGCCGTCGTCGGCCACGGCATAGAGTTCGGTGCGATTGCAGGTCGACAGCAGCGCGACCTCGCGCACGCCGGGCAGGGTGCGCAGGTCCGCCAGCGCGTGGCGCAGCCGATCGTCGGCAAAGGCCACCCGTTCGCGCAGTTCGACGGGCGCGGTCTGGTGGTTGAGGCCGATGGCGACAAGGCTCATTCGTTCAGGTGCTTGCGATAAAGTGCCGGCATGACATGGCGACATTTTACGGTGCCCGCGCCTCGCGCGTCCCGCAGCGCCCGGAACGGGCGTTCCGCGCCCATTCGGGCGCTGGCCGCGCTGCTGGCCGCGGTCCTGTGCACGGCGGCGCCGGCGGCGGCCGGCGATGGCTCCGCGGAAGTTCCCCTGCGCGAGGTCATGGCGGCCGAGTTCGCGGTATCCGCCGGGCGCCTGGACGAAGCGGTGGACTGGTACCTCAAGGCTGCGCGGGCCGCGCCCGGGGATGCCGCGCTGGCCTCCCGGGCCACCCGCTACGCCTTGATGGGGCGCGATGACCGGGCGCTCGGCGAGGCGCTGGCGCTGTGGCGCGAGCGGGCCCCCGAGTCGCTCGGCATGCAGGGTGCGGACGCCACCCTGGCCCTGCGCACCGGCAAGGCGCGGGCCGCAAGGCGTGAGCTTGAAGCGATGTTGCGCGAAGGTGGCGCGCGCGGCTGGCTGGCCACCTTCGGAGTGCTCGGCACCGGCAGCCGCGACCCTGCGCTGTCCGCGCGCGTGCTCGGGCAGCTGTTCGATCGCGGCGCCCTGCCCACCGAGCCGATGCCGCTGTCGGCGGCGGGGCAGCTTGCGCTCGGCCTGGGCGACGACGAATTGTTCGGTCGCATCGACGCGGTGGCGCGTGAGCTGCATCCCGACGACCCCGCCATGGGCCTGCTGCGGGTCCAGCACTTGCACCGCACCGGCCATGGCGACGATGCCCGCGCGGTGCTGGATGCGCTGGCCGCCGGGGGCGCCCTCGCGGCGCCGCGGATCCGTGCGCGCGTGGCGCTGGCCTATGCCGGACTCGGTGATCCCGCGGCGGGCGCAGCCCTGCTTGCCGTCGCCCCGGGTGGCGATGACGACCTCGGCCAGGTGGCGCTGCGCGCGTCGCTGCTGGCCGACGCCGACGACAAGGTCGCGCTGGCCGCGCTCTACGACGACCTGGCCAAGGGTGCCGAGGTGCCCAATCCGGCGCGGCGGCTGCTGCTGGCCCAGGTCGCGGAATTCCTCGAACGGCCGGGCGAAGCCCTGGACTGGTATCGCAGCGTCCCTGGCGGCGAGCAGCGCGCCACCGCGCGCCTGCGCGCAACCAAGATGCTGCACGATCTCGAGCGCGGCGAAGAGGCCTACGAAGCGCTCCACGCCCTGCAGCAGGATGCCGGCGCCGACGACCGCCTGCGTCGCGATGCCTACCTGATGGAGTCGGAGCTGCGCCGCGAGGACGGCCACGCCGCCGCCGAGCTGGATGTCCTGGCGCGTGGCCTGGCCGCGTTTCCCGACGAATCCGCGCTGCTGTACTCGCGCGCGCTGATGTGGGAACGCCGCGACGACATTCCCCGCGCCGAGGCCGATCTGCGCCGCATCCTGGTGGCCGAGCCCGACAACAGCGCCGCGCTGAACGCGCTGGGCTATACCCTGGCCGACCGCACCGACCGCTACCGCGAAGCGCTGGAACTCATCGAGCGCGCGCGGGTGGCGGAGCCTACCAACGCCGCGATCATCGACAGCTATGGCTGGGTGCTGCACCGGCTGGGCCGCAATGAGGAGGCCCTGATCGAACTGCGCCGCGCCTTCGTGCTCGAGAAGGACGCCGAGATCGCCGCGCACGTCGGCACCGTGCTGTGGCAGCTGGGTCGTCGGGACGAGGCCATGGAATGGTTCGAGGATGCCCGCGGCATCGATCCCGACAATCGCTCGCTGCAGCGCGCGCTGGAGGATGTCGGCGCATGAGGTATCCGCGGATCCTGTTCGGGCTGGCCTGCGCCGGCGCGCTTGCCGCCTGCGCAACGCGGTCCCTGCCTCCAGCGACGCTGCCGGCGCTTGAAGCGGCCGCGTTGGAGCGTGCGGAAGCCATCCAGGCCGGGCGCGCGCAGGCACTCGCCGCGATGCCGGCCTGGCAGCTGGCCGGGCGCGCGGCAATCACCCGCGGCGCCAGGGGCGGCAGCGGACGCATTGAATGGCGCCAGGACGGCGCGGCCATCGAGATCGCGCTGGCGGCACCGGTGACCCGGCAAAGCTGGCGCTTGTCCGTGGACGCCGGCGGTGCACGTCTGGAGGGCATGGAGGGCGGCACGCGGACCGGTCCGGATGGCCAGCGACTGCTGCTCGAAGCCACCGGCCTCGACGTGCCCGTGGGCGCGCTGGGCGCGTGGCTGCGCGGCCTGCCGGCCGACGAAGCCGAGCATGGTCCCGCGCGCATGGACTTCGGCGCCGACCTGCTGCCCGCACGCCTGGAGCAGGCGGGTTGGACCATCGAGTTCCGCAGGTGGGGAGAAGCCGGTGGCGGGCATCCGGCGCTGCCGCTGCGCATCGATGCCGGGCGTGGCGACGCCGGCGTGCGCCTGGTCGTCGACGATTGGGGCGAGGCCGGGCCATGACCGCGCCCGGCTGGTCTGCGTGGCCGGCGCCGGCCAAGCTCAATCTGTTCCTGCACATCACCGGGCGCCGTGCCGACGGCTACCACGAGCTGCAAACGGTGTTCCGGATCCTCGACTGGGGCGATTCCGTGCACCTGCGCCCGCGCATCGATGGCCGCATCGTTCGCCACGGCGAGGATCTCGGAGCCGTTCCCGAAGCGCTGGACCTCAGTCTGCGCGCGGCAAAACTTCTGCAAAAATCGTTCAACGTCGCCCATGGTGCGGACATTTGCGTTGAAAAGCGCATTCCCGCGGGAGGTGGCTTCGGCGGTGGGTCCTCAGACGCGGCCACTGTCCTCTGCGCGCTGGACGCGCTCTGGAGCCTGGATGCCGGCAGCGACGCGCTTGCGGTGCTGGGTGCCCGCCTTGGCGCAGACGTGCCGGTATTCGTCCACGGCCGCAATGCCTGGGCCGAGGGCGTCGGCGAGGTGTTGGCCCCGATGGAGCTGCCGCCGGCCTGGTACGTGGTCGCCGACCCGGGTGTCCACGTCGCCACTGCGACCCTGTTCCAAGCCCCTGAATTGACGAGGGATGCCGCGCCCGCGACAATGTCCGACTTCGCTTCGGGTGCTCTGCTCGCCAATGCGTTCGAGCCGGTGCTGCGTGCCCTGGAACCTGCCGTCGAGGCCGCGTTCCAGGTGCTTTCGCGCATCGGTACGCCACGCTTGACCGGGACGGGCAGCGGCTGCTTCGTCGAGTTCGCCACGCGCGGGCACGCCGAAGCCGCGCTCGCCGCGCTGCCTGCCGGGTTTCGTGCCCGGGTGGTGGCCGGCGTGTCGCGCTCGCCGCTGCTGGATGCACTTGCGGCCTGGTCACCGCAGGGGCGTCGCCAAGTGGCCCAAGGCACCGGGTTTTGATCCCGGCATTCGCAGGTTCGAATCCTGCCGCCCCTGCCAATCACATCGTTGTTTGCAGCGTCCCCAGCGGAGTAGTCCCGTGAAAAAAGAAGATGGCAACCTGCTGATCTTCTCCGGCAATGCCAACCGCCCGCTCGCCCAGGCCGTGTGTCGGGAGCTCGGCGTGCGTCCCGGCAAGGCGCTGGTGTCCACGTTTTCCGACGGCGAGGTGCAGGTCGAGATCGAGGAGAACGTGCGCCGCCAGGACGTGTTCGTGGTGCAGTCCACCTGCGCCCCGACCGCCGAGAACCTGATGGAGGTGCTGGCCCTGATCGATGCGCTCAAGCGCGCCTCGGCGAGCAGCGTCACCGCGGTGGTGCCGTACTTCGGCTACGCCCGCCAGGACCGCCGCATGCGCTCCTCGCGGGTGCCGATCACGGCCAAGCTGGCTGCGCGGATGTTCACCGCGGCCGGGGCGGACGGCCTGCTGACCGTCGACCTGCACGCCGACCAGATCCAGGGCTTCTTCGACATCCCGCTGGACAACGTCTACGCCTCGCCGCTGCTGCTGGCCGACATCTGGCGCGCGCACGGCACCGACAACATGGTCGTGGTCAGCCCGGACGTGGGCGGCGTGGTCCGCGCCCGCGCGATCGCCAAGCGCCTGGACGATGCGGACCTCGCGATCATCGACAAGCGCCGTCCGAAGGCCAACGTGGCCACGGTGATGAACATCATCGGCGACGTGTCCGGCAAGACCTGCGTGCTGGTCGATGACATCGTCGATACCGCCGGCACCCTGTGCGCCGCCGCTGCGGCGCTGAAGGCGGAAGGGGCCACCAAGGTCGTCGCCTATTGCACCCATCCCGTGCTGTCGGGTGCCGCCATCGACAACGTGATGCGCTCCCAGCTCGACGAGCTGGTGGTGACTGATACCATTCCGCTTTCCGACGCGGCGCGCGCCTGTGGCCGCATCCGCCAGCTCAGCGTTGCCGAGCTCCTGGCCGAAACCATCCGCCGCATCGCCTTCGGCGAATCGGTGAGTTCGCTGTACGTGGACTGACGGCCCCGGCCGCATCCCGACCCGTTTCAACAGGCTCCCCTGGTCGCGGGGGAGTCACCATCCGCCGCGAGGCGATCAATCCAGAGCAAGTGAGCAAAACTGATGAACGAGAACAAGATCACGGCCTCCAGCCGCAAGGACGAAGGTAAGGGTGCGAGCCGCCGCCTGCGTCATGCCGGCAAGGTCCCCGCCATCGTTTACGGTGGCGAAGCCGCCCCGAAGAGCATCCAGCTCGACCAGGAAAAGACCTGGGTCGCCAGCCAGCACGAGTGGTTCTATTCGTCGATCCTCGACCTCGAGGTCGACGGCAAGGTCGAGCGGGTGCTCCTGCGCGACATGCAGCGCCACCCGTACCGCCAGCTGATCATGCACCTGGATTTCCAGCGCGTGAACGAGAACGAAGCCATCCGCGTCAACGTGCCGCTGCGCCTGGTGAACGCTGAAACCTCGCCTGCCGGCAAGGATGCGAGCGTGGTCCTGACCCAGGAGCTCAACGAGGTCGAAGTCATCTGCCTGCCTGGCAAGCTGCCGGAATCGATCGAGGTCGACCTGGGCAAGATGGAGCTCGGCGATACCGTGCACCTGTCCGACGTCGCGCTGCCCGAAGGCGTCGAGCTCGCGGTCAAGCTCGACGAAGAGCACAACCCCGCCGTCGCCGTGGCCCGCCACGCGCGCGTCGAGGCCGAGCCGGAAGCGGGTGAGGATGCGGCCGATGCCGAAGTCCCCACCAGCAAGCAGGACGACGCCCAGGAGAAGTAAGGCGTTTCGCGCCGGCGCCCCGATCCGGGCGCGCCGGCCGGCGTCGACCCGATGGACGGCCTTCGACTCATCGTCGGGCTGGGCAATCCCGGCACCGAGCACGCACGGACCCGGCACAATGCCGGGTTCCGTTTTGTCGACGCCCTTGCGGATCGCGAGGGCGAGCGCTTCAAGGTCGACGGCAAACTGTACGGCGAGACTGCGAAGGTCCGGATCGCGGGCCACGAGGCCTGGCTGCTCAAGCCGGCCACCTTCATGAACCTCAGCGGCAAGTCGGTGGTCGCCGCACTTCGCTTCTGGAAGATCGAGCCGGAACAGGCGCTGCTGGTCCACGACGAGCTGGACCTGTCGCCGGGTACCGCCCGGCTCAAGTTCGACGGCGGCCACGGCGGCCAGAACGGGCTGCGCGACACCATGCGCCTGCTCGGGCACGGCCGGTTCCACCGCCTGCGCGTCGGCATCGGCCATCCCGGGCACAAGGACCGGGTCACCGGCTGGGTGCTGGGGCGCCCGTCGCCCGACGACGACATTCTCATCGGACGCGCCATCGACGAGGCGTTCGACGTGCTGCCGCTGGCCATGGCCGGCGATTTCAACGAAGCCATGAAGCGGCTGCACACCAACAGGACCTGACAGAACAATGGGCATCACATGCGGCATCGTCGGCCTGCCGAACGTCGGCAAGTCGACCCTCTTCAACGCATTGACCAAGGCGGGCATCGCCGCGGCCAACTTCCCCTTCTGCACGATCGAGCCCAATGTCGGCGTGGTGCCGGTGCCGGACCCGCGCCTGAACGCGCTGGCGGAGATCATCAACCCGCAGAAGGTGATCCCGACCGCGGTCGAGTTCGTCGACATTGCCGGCCTGGTGGCCGGTGCGGCGAGCGGCGAGGGCCTGGGCAACAAGTTCCTGGCCCATATCCGCGAGGTCGACGCGATCTGCCACGTGGTGCGCTGCTTCGAGAACGACGACGTGATCCACGTCAACAACAAGGTCGACCCGATCGCCGACATCGAGACCATCGACACCGAGTTGGCGCTGGCCGACCTGGAGTCGGTCGAAAAGGCCCTGCAGCGCGCCGAGCGCTCGGCCAAGACCGGTGACAAGGACGCCAAGGCGCGCGTTGAGGTGCTGGCGCGGGTGCGTGCCGGCCTGGACGCCGGCAGGCCGGTGCGCGCGCTGGGCCTGTCGGAAGACGATCGTGCCGCGGTCCGCGACCTGTTCCTGTTGACCCTGAAGCCTGTGATGTACGTGGCCAACGTGCTCGAGGACGGGTTCGACGGCAATCCTCACCTGGACGTCGTCCGCGAGCGGGCGGCGGGCGAGGGCGCCGAAGTGGTGCCGGTCTCCGCCGCCATCGAAGAGGAACTCAGCGAACTTGACGACGCCGACCGCGATGTCTTCCTGGCCGACCTGGGCCTGGAGGAGCCGGGCCTGAACCGGGTCATCCGCGCGGCCTACAGCCTGCTGGGGCTGCAGACCTATTTCACCGCCGGCGTGAAGGAGGTCCGTGCGTGGACGGTCAAGGCCGGCTCCACCGCGCCGCAGGCGGCCGGGGTGATCCACACCGACTTCGAGAAGGGCTTCATCCGCGCCGAGACCATCGGTTACGACGACTTCCTGCGCTACCGGGGCGAATCCGGCGCGCGCGAGGCCGGGCGGCTGCGCCTTGAAGGCAAGGAGTACCGGGTGCAGGAAGGCGACGTCCTGCATTTCCGCTTCAACGTCTGAGCCGGCGGGCGTCGGCGCGGCGCCCCGGTGTCGCACGGCGTGCGGAAATGTGCCGCAGGCGTTGACAGCCTCGATCCGGCACGTCAAAATCGCGGGCTGATTTCAAAGGTTCCATGTGCTGGAGGGATACCCAAGCGGCCAACGGGGGCAGACTGTAAATCTGCTGGCTTACGCCTTCGGTGGTTCGAATCCACCTCCCTCCACCAGCTTCATCCCGGCGCGGGAGTAGTTCAACGGTAGAACCTCAGCCTTCCAAGCTGATGGTGCGGGTTCGATTCCCGTCTCCCGCTCCACCGCGGGGTATCATTGGAACCGCGGCGCCAGGGTACAACTCACGCTCACGTAGCTCAGTCGGTAGAGCACCTCCTTGGTAAGGAGGAGGTCACTGGTTCGATTCCAGTCGTGAGCACCATCTTCGTCCCGCAGCGGAAAGCGCGGGCCTCCATCCAACAGTTCAACGAGATACGCAATCATGGCCAAGGGTAAGTTCGAGCGCACCAAGCCCCACGTGAACGTGGGCACGATCGGTCACGTGGACCACGGCAAGACGACGCTGACGGCGGCGCTGACGAAGATCGGCGCGGAACGTTTCGGCGGCGAGTTCCATGCCTATGACGCGATCGACAAGGCGCCGGAAGAGAAGGCTCGCGGCATCACGATCTCGACTTCGCACGTCGAGTACGAATCGCCGACGCGCCACTACGCGCACGTCGACTGCCCGGGTCACGCGGACTACGTGAAGAACATGATCACGGGTGCCGCGCAGATGGACGGCGCGATCCTGGTGTGCTCGGCCGCCGACGGCCCGATGCCGCAGACGCGCGAGCACATCCTGCTGGCGCGCCAGGTCGGCGTGCCGTACATCGTGGTGTTCCTGAACAAGGCCGACATGGTCGACGACGCCGAGCTCCTTGAGCTGGTCGAGATGGAAGTGCGCGAGCTGCTGTCGAAGTACGATTTCCCGGGCGACGACACGCCGATCATCCATGGTTCGGCGCTGAAGGCGCTGGAAGGCGACCAGTCGGACATCGGCGTGCCGGCGATCATCAAGCTGGTGGACGCGCTGGACACCTGGATCCCGGAGCCGGAGCGTGACATCGACAAGACGTTCCTGATGCCGGTCGAGGACGTGTTCTCGATCTCGGGTCGCGGCACGGTGGTGACCGGTCGCATCGAGCGCGGCATCGTGAAGGTGGGCGAGGAAATCGAGATCGTGGGCATCCGCCCGACGGTCAAGACGACGGTCACCGGCGTCGAGATGTTCCGCAAGCTGCTGGACCAGGGCCAGGCGGGCGACAACGCGGGCCTGCTGCTGCGCGGCACCAAGCGTGACGACGTGGAGCGCGGCCAGGTGCTGTGCAAGCCGGGTTCGATCAAGCCGCACACGGAGTTCGAGGCCGAGGTGTACGTGCTGTCGAAGGACGAGGGTGGTCGCCACACGCCGTTCTTCAAGGGCTACCGCCCGCAGTTCTACTTCCGCACGACCGACATCACCGGTGCTTGCGAGCTGCCGGAAGGCGTCGAGATGGTGATGCCGGGCGACAACGTGAAGATGGTGGTGACGCTGATCAACCCGATCGCGATGGACGAGGGCCTGCGCTTCGCGATCCGCGAGGGTGGCCGTACGGTCGGCGCGGGCGTGGTTGCCAAGATCATCAAGTAAAGAGTCATATCCCGGCGGCCGTTGGCCGCCGCGATATGTGCTGACGTTGATCCGGCCTGCCAGCAGGCCGGATAACGCCAGCGGCCATCGGCTCACGCCGACGGCCTGTGGTAAACGCCGGGGCGAGTCGGGAGCGGCTCGCCGTTGGCGTCTAAGAGGTGCCAAATTTTTTTGTACACGCCAGTAGCTCAATTGGCAGAGCAGCGGTCTCCAAAACCGCAGGTTGGGGGTTCGAGTCCCTCCTGGCGTGCCATGCCGCAACGAAGGCGATAGCGACTTGAACAGCAGGGTCCAACACACGCAGAGCCAGACTTCGGCGGCCGACATTGCCAAGTACGTGGCTGCATCCCTCCTGCTGCTTGGCGGGCTGGTCGCGTTCTACTGGTTCGACGGCCAATGGCCGACGCCCCTGCGCGTGCTGGCCGTTGTTGCTGGCGTTGCCGCCGCGCTGGTGGTCTTCCTGACCAGCGCCAAGGGCCACCAGACCCGCGGATTCCTTTCCGAGGCCCGTTTCGAGCTGCGCAAGGTGGTTTGGCCGACGCGCCAGGAAGCGATGCGCATGAGCTGGGTCGTGATGCTGGTCGTTGTGATCATCAGCCTGCTGCTGGCCGGCTTCGACCTGGTCATCCAGTGGGTGATCCGCCTGCTGCTCGGCAACTGATGGAGATGTCTGAGTCGATGGAAAGCGAGATCATCAAGCGCTGGTACGTGGTTCATGCCTATTCCGGCTTCGAGAAGTCGGTGGCCCAGGCGCTGCGTGACCGCATCGTGCGCATGGAGATGGACGAGAAGTTCGGCGACGTCATGGTGCCGACCGAGGAAATCATCGAAATGCGCTCCGGCCAGAAGCGCCGTTCCGAGCGCAAGTTCTTCCCGGGTTATGTCCTGGTGCAGATCGCCACCCACGACGAGGGCGGGATTCCCCGCATCGACAGCGAAAGCTGGCACCTGGTCAAGGAAACCCCCAAGGTCATGGGCTTCATCGGCGGTACCGCCGCCCAGCCGCTGCCGATCCGGGACGAAGAGGCCGATGCCATCCTCGCCCGCGTCCAGGAAGGCGTGGAAAAGCCGCGTCCGAAGGTCCTGTTCGAAGCCGGCCAGATGGTCCGCGTCATCGACGGCCCCTTCAACGATTTCAACGGCGTGGTCGAGGAAGTCAATTACGAGAAGAGCCGCCTGCGCGTTGCCGTGCTCATCTTCGGCCGCTCGACCCCGGTCGAGCTGGAATTCGGGCAGGTCGAGAAGGCCTGATCCCGGCCGCTTGGCCGGGCGCCCCGGAGCTGCTATAGTTGGCGGCTTCCTGCCCGGAAATCGGGCAAATCGCAATGGCCGCCGCCCTGGCGGCCTTTGCGCGTGACGACGCGATACCGGGACGCGTGATTCCCGGCCCGATGGGGAGCCTGACAGGCGTTCGCA
The DNA here is from genome assembly GCF_054052065.1 of Luteimonas sp. A537. Taxonomy (NCBI): domain Bacteria; kingdom Pseudomonadati; phylum Pseudomonadota; class Gammaproteobacteria; order Lysobacterales; family Lysobacteraceae; genus Luteimonas; species Luteimonas renzhihongae. The sequence continues at coordinate 683,901 of NZ_JBSVRH010000002.1, read as the reverse complement.
CCCGGAGAGGACAATGGCAAAGAAAGTCATCGGTTACATCAAGCTGCAGGTCAAGGCCGGCCAGGCGAATCCGTCGCCGCCGGTGGGTCCTGCCCTCGGCCAGCGCGGCCTGAATATCATGGAGTTCTGCAAGGCGTTCAACGCCGCCACGCAGAAGCTCGAGCCGGGTCTTCCGACCCCGGTCATCATCACCGCGTACTCGGACCGCACCTTCACCTTCATCACCAAGTCGACCCCGGCTGCGGTGCTGCTGAAGAAGGCTGCCAACGTCCAGTCCGGTTCCAAGCGTCCGAACACCGAAAAGGTGGGCAAGGTCACACGCGCCCAGATCGAAGAGATCGCGAAGATGAAGGAAGCCGACCTGACGGCGGCCGACCTCGAAGCAGCAGTTCGCACCATCGAGGGCTCCGCCCGTTCGATGGGCCTGTCGGTGGAGGGCTGAGGACATGGCATTGACCAAGCGACAGAAGAGCAGCCAGGCCGCGGTCGTCCCGGGCAAGGCCTACGCCATTGACGACGCGCTGGCGATCGTCAAGGACAACAACAAGGCCAAGTTCGTCGAAGCCGTCGACGTGGCCGTGCGCCTGGGCGTCGATGCCCGCAAGTCGGACCAGCAGGTGCGCGGCTCGACCGTGCTGCCGCAGGGCACCGGCAAGTCGGTGCGCGTGGCGGTGTTCGCCCCGGCCGGCGCCAAGGCCGAAGAGGCCCTGGCCGCTGGCGCCGACATCGTCGGCATGGACGATCTGGCCGAGAAGATGCAGGGCGGCGACCTGAGCTACGACGTGGTGATCGCCACCCCGGACGCCATGCGCGTCGTCGGCAAGCTCGGCACGCTGCTGGGCCCGCGTGGCCTGATGCCGAACCCGAAGGTTGGCACCGTGTCGGCGAACCCGGGCGAGGCGGTCAAGAACGCCAAGGGCGGGCAGGTCCGCTACCGCACCGACAAGGCCGGCATCATCCACTGCACCATCGGCAAGGCCGACTTCGAGTCGGGCCGCCTGAAGGAAAACCTCGAGGCGCTGCTGATCGATCTGGTGAAGGCCAAGCCGGCCACCGCCAAGGGCCAGTACCTGCAGAAGATCTCGGTCAGTTCGACCATGGGCCCCGGCGTTGCCGTGGACCAGTCGACGCTGACGTTGAAGTAATCAGCAAGTTTTGAGGGCGTCGCCGAAGGCATGAAGCCGGAGGCGGGGCCGTCAAAGACCGCAGGCGCGGCCTGTGTGGCAACGACGACGGGCAGGGATGCTCGAACTGGCATGGATTCGCCGTCGTTGCTTCCGCAGGGCGCTTAATCCTCGAACCGCGCGAGCGGCGACGGGCCTGCGCAGATGGTTGCCGACCCTCCAGAAGATCATTGCTCCATCGATCCAAACGGAAAACGGCCACCACCGGGATGTCGCTTGCGGCGTCCCCGGCACCAAGGGACTGGTGCTGCCAAAGGACCAGCCCGGCGTGGACACGCCAGGCTGGATTGCGAAGTACGGAGGAAGTGCAATGGCTCTCAATCTGAACCAGAAGAAGGAAGTCGTTGCCGAACTGGCCGAGGTCGCCGCTACGGCGCACTCGCTGGTTGCCGCGGAGTACGTGGGCCTGACCGTCGAGCAGTTGACCAGCATGCGAAAGAAGGCGCGCGCCGAAGGCGTGTACCTGAAAGTCGCGAAGAACACGCTGGTCTCGCGTGCAGTCGAGGACACCGATTACGCCATCGTCAAGGATGAGCTGACCGGTCCCCTGCTGTATGCATTCTCGAAAGAAGACCCCGGCGCCGCCGGACGCCTGATCAAGGAGTTCGCCAAGGCGAACGACAAGCTGAAGCCGCGCCTCGTTGCGATCGGCGGGAAGAAGTACCCGGGCTCCCATGTGGATGTCCTGGCTTCGCTCCCGACCCGCGACGAAGCGCTGTCGATGCTGCTCAGCGTCATGGTCCAGCCCGCCACCATGCTGGTGCGCGTGCTGGCAGAGCCGGCCTCGCAGGTCGCCCGCGTCACGAGCGCGATTGGCCAGCAGAAGGCGGCTTGAGGCAACAGTTCGGTCGACAACCGACCACAGACGTTTTCCAACATTAGATAACCAGAGGTATCGAGATGTCCCTTTCCAACGAAGAGATCATCGAAGCGATCAGCAGCAAGACCCTCATCGAGGTGATGGAGCTGGTCAAGGCGATGGAAGAGAAGTTCGGCGTGTCCGCCGCCGCCCCGGTCGCCATGGCTGCCGGTCCGGCCGCCGCTGCCGCCCCGGTCGAAGAGCAGACCGAGTTCGACGTGATCCTGAAGTCGCCCGGCGACAAGAAGGTCGAGGTCATCAAGGTGGTCCGCGCGATCACCGGCCTGGGCCTGAAGGAAGCCAAGGACCTGACCGAAGCTGGTGGCACGGTCAAGGAAGGCGCTTCGAAGGAAGAAGCCGAGAAGGTCAAGAAGGACCTGGAAACGGCCGGCGCCACGGTCGAAGTCAAGTAAGCGTTGTCGCGTCGCCAGCGTGATCGGCGACCACCGGGGCTGGGGGCGTAAGCCCCCGGCCTTCGGCCGTTGAAGCGGCCGGATAGAACCGACACCGAGTCGGCAGTTGGAAGTGGCGGGAGAAGGCGTGCTGGTGCCGGCAATACCAGCGACTTCCAACTGGCGGTTCATTGTTCCCCCTGGGTCGCGCAGCGCGCGGCCCGCAGATGCCAAAGGCGGTAGCCCACCATGACGACGTCATATTCGTTCACCGAGAAGAAGCGCATCCGCAAGGACTTCGGCAAGCGCCGTTCGATCCTCGAAGTGCCGTTCCTGCTTGCCATCCAGGTCGACTCGTACCGCGAGTTCCTGCAGGCCGACAAGGACCCGGCGCGCCGCGACGACCGTGGCCTGCATGCCGCGCTCAAGTCCGTGTTCCCCATCACCAGCTACAACGGCTACGCAGCGCTGGAGTACGTCGGCTACAAGCTCGGCGACCCGGTGTTCGACGAGCGCGAGTGCCGCAATCGCGGCCTCAGCTACGGCGCACCGCTGCGCGTGACCGTGCGCCTGGTGATCTACGACCGCGAATCGTCGTCGAAAACCATCAAGTACGTGAAGGAGCAGGAGGTCTACATGGGCGAGATCCCGCTCATGACCGGTAACGGCACCTTCATCGTCAACGGCACCGAGCGCGTCATCGTGTCCCAGTTGCACCGCTCGCCGGGCGTGTTCTTCGACCACGACCGCGGCAAGAGCCACAGCTCGGGCAAGCTGCTGTACAGCGCCCGCATCATCCCGTACCGCGGCTCCTGGCTCGACTTCGAGTTCGATCCCAAGGACGCCCTGTTCACCCGCATCGACCGCCGCCGCAAGCTGCCGGTCAGCGTGCTGCTGCGCGCGCTGGGCTACAACAACGAAGAAATGCTCAACGAGTTCTTCGAGATCAACCATTTCCACATCGATCCCGAGGAAGGCGTGCAGCTGGCGCTGGTGCCCGAGCGCCTGCGCGGCGAGACCCTGGACTTCGACCTGGCCGATGGCGACCGCGTGATCGTCGAGGCGGGCAAGCGCATCACCGCGCGCCACGTCAAGCAGCTGGTCGATTCGGGCATCGAGGCCCTGGCTGTTCCGGACGTGTACCTGGTCGGCCGCATCCTGTCGCACGACGTCGTCGACGCCGCCACCGGCGAGCTCGTGGCTTCCGCCAATGACGAGATCACCGAGGAGATGCTGGAGGCGCTGCGCAAGGCCGGCATCGACCACGTCGGCACGATCTGGGTCAACGACCTGGATCGCGGCCCCTACCTGTCCAACACCCTGCGCATCGATCCCACCAAGACCCAGCTCGAGGCCCTGGTCGAGATCTACCGCATGATGCGTCCCGGCGAGCCGCCGACCAAGGATGCCGCGCAGAACCTGTTCCACAACCTGTTCTTCACCTTCGAGCGCTACGACCTCTCGGCCGTGGGCCGGATGAAGTTCAACCGCCGCATCGGCCGCAAGGAAACCACCGGCGCGCCGGTGCTGTACGACGCGCGCTACTTCGCCGAACGCAAGGACGATGACTCCGCGCGCCTGCGCGAAGCCAACGGCGACAGCTCCGACATCCTCGACGTGCTGAAGGTGCTGACCGAGATCCGCAACGGCCGCGGCGTGGTCGACGACATCGACCACCTCGGCAACCGTCGCGTGCGCTCGGTCGGTGAAATGGCCGAGAACGTGTTCCGCGTGGGCCTGGTCCGCGTCGAGCGCGCGGTGCGCGAGCGCCTGACCATGGCCGAGACCGATGGCCTGACCCCGCAGGAGCTCATCAACGCCAAGCCGGTCGCGGCGGCGGTGAAGGAGTTCTTCGGTTCGTCGCAGCTGTCGCAGTTCATGGACCAGAACAACCCGCTGTCCGAGGTCACCCACAAGCGCCGCGTGTCGGCACTTGGCCCGGGCGGCCTGACCCGCGAACGCGCCGGCTTCGAAGTGCGCGACGTGCACCCGACCCACTACGGCCGCGTCTGCACCATCGAGACCCCTGAAGGCCCGAACATCGGCCTGATCAACTCGCTGGCCGTGTTCGCGCGCACCAACCACTACGGCTTCCTCGAGACGCCGTACCGCAAGGTCGTGGACGGCAAAGTCACCGACGAGGTCGAGTTCCTCTCGGCGATCGAGGAGAACGAGTACGTCATCGCCCAGGTGAACGCGCCGCAGGATGCGAAGGGCAAGCTTGACGCACCCTTCATCGCCTGCCGTTTCCAGGGTGAGAACCTCCTCAAGCCGCCGAGCGAGATCCATTACATGGACGTCTCGCCGATGCAGACCGTATCGGTCGCGGCGGCGCTGGTCCCGTTCCTCGAGCATGACGATGCCAACCGCGCGCTGATGGGCGCGAACATGCAGCGCCAGGCCGTGCCGACGCTGAGGAGCGAAAAGCCGCTGGTGGGCACCGGCATCGAGCGCGCCGTGGCGCGTGACTCCGGCGTGACGGTGAACGCGAACCGGGGCGGCGTGGTCGAGCAGATCGACGCCGGCCGCATCGTGGTCAAGATCAACGAGGACGAGATTTCCGGCGAGACCGATGCCGGCGTCGACATCTACAACCTGATCAAGTACACGCGCTCCAACCAGAACACCTGCATCAACCAGACCCCGCTGGTCAGCGTGGGCGACGTGGTCGCGCGCGGCGACGTGCTGGCCGACGGTCCTTCGACCGACATCGGCGAGCTGGCCCTGGGCCAGAACATGCTGGTCGCGTTCATGCCGTGGAACGGCTACAACTTCGAGGACTCGATCCTCCTGTCCGAGCGCGTCGTCAAGGAAGACCGCTACACCACGATCCACATCGAAGAGCTCACCGCCGTCGCCCGCGACACCAAGCTCGGGCCGGAAGAGATCTCCGCCGACATCCCGAACGTCTCCGAGCAGGCGCTGAACCGCCTCGACGAGTCCGGCGTGGTGTACATCGGTGCCGAGGTGCGCGCAGGCGACATCCTGGTGGGCAAGGTCACGCCGAAGGGCGAGAGCCAGCTGACCCCGGAAGAGAAGCTGCTGCGCGCGATCTTCGGCGAGAAGGCGTCCGACGTTAAGGACAGCTCGCTGCGCGTGCCCCCGGGCATGGACGGCACGGTCATCGACGTGCAGGTCTTCACCCGCGACGGCATCGAGAAGGACAAGCGCGCCAAGCAGATCGAAGAGTCCGAGATCAAGCGCGTCAAGAAGGACTTCGACGACCAGTTCCGCATCCTCGAGGGCGCGATCTACAGCCGCCTGCGCGAGCAGCTGCTGGGCAAGGTCGCCAACGGTGGCCCCGGCGTGAAGAAGGGCGACACCGTGTCTTCGCTGGTGCTTGACGGCGTCAAGAAGTCCGACTGGCTGCAGCTGCGCATGAAGGACGACGACGCAGCCGATGCGATCGAGCGCGCGCAGAAGCAGCTCCAGGTCCACGAGGCGGAGTTCGAGCGCCGCTTCCAGGACAAGCGCGGCAAGATCACCCAGGGCGACGACCTCGCCCCGGGCGTGCTGAAGATGGTCAAGGTGTACCTGGCGGTCAAGCGCCGCATCCAGCCAGGCGACAAGATGGCCGGCCGCCATGGCAACAAGGGCGTGGTCTCGACCATCGTTCCCGTGCAGGACATGCCGCACATGGCCAACGGCGAGACCGTCGACATCGTGCTCAACCCGCTGGGCGTGCCGAGCCGCATGAACATCGGCCAGATCCTCGAGGTGCACCTGGGCTGGGCGGCAAAGGGTCTGGGCCAGAAGATCGACCGCATGCTGCAGGCGCAGGCCAAGATCGCCGACCTGCGGAAATTCCTCGACCAGATCTACAACCACGACGACAAGCTGCATGGGCAGCGCGTCGACCTCAAGCAGTTCTCCGACGAGGAGCTGCTGGTGCTGGCGAAGAACCTGACCGGCGGCGTGCCGATGGCGACCCCGGTGTTCGACGGCGCGGCGGAGGCCGAGATCAAGCACATGCTTGAACTCGCCGACCTGCCGATCAGCGGCCAGGCGCAGCTGTACGACGGCCGCACCGGCGATGCGTTCGAGCGCAAGGTGACCGTGGGCTACATGCACATGCTGAAGCTCAACCACCTGGTCGACGACAAGATGCACGCGCGTTCGACCGGCCCGTACTCGCTCGTCACCCAGCAGCCGCTGGGCGGCAAGGCGCAGTTCGGCGGCCAGCGCTTCGGTGAGATGGAAGTCTGGGCGCTGGAAGCCTACGGCGCGGCCTACACCCTGCAGGAAATGCTGACGGTGAAGTCCGACGACGTGCAGGGCCGCAACCAGATGTACAAGAACATCGTCGACGGCGAACACGAGATGGTCGCGGGCATGCCCGAGTCCTTCAACGTGCTGGTCAAGGAAATCCGTTCGCTCGCGATCAACATGGAGCTGGAAGAGAACTGAGGACGCAGCCCGGGGCAGGGCGCGCACGACGCGCCCGCCTCCGGTAAGCACCGCAGCCACGTCCTCGATTTCCGTTCCCGGAGAAACTCATGAAAGACCTTCTGAACCTGTTCAACCAGCAGCGCCCGGCGCTGGACTTCGACGCGATCAAGATCGCGCTCGCCTCCCCGGACCTGATCCGCTCGTGGTCCTTCGGCGAAGTGAAGAAGCCCGAGACCATCAATTACCGCACCTTCAAGCCCGAGCGCGACGGCCTGTTCTGCGCCGCCATCTTCGGGCCGGTGAAGGACTACGAGTGCCTGTGCGGCAAGTACAAGCGCATGAAGCACCGCGGCGTGGTCTGCGAAAAGTGCGGCACCGAGGTCACCCTGGCCAAGGTGCGCCGCGAGCGCATGGGCCACATCGACCTGGCCAGCCCGACCGCGCACATCTGGTTCCTCAAGTCGCTGCCGTCGCGCATCGGCCTGATGCTGGACATGACCCTGCGTGACATCGAGCGCATCCTGTACTTCGAAGCGTTCGTCGTCACCGAGCCGGGCCTGACGCCGATGGAGCGTGGCCAGCTGCTCAACGAAGAGCAGTACATGCAGATGCGCCAGGAGCACCAGGACGACTTCGACGCCGCCATGGGCGCCGAGGCCGTGTTCGACCTGCTGCGCACGATCGACCTGCAGGCCGAGCTGGTCCGCCTGAAGGAAGACATCGCCGCCACCGGTTCGGAGACCAAGCTCAAGCGCCTCACCAAGCGCATCAAGCTGGTCGAAGCCTTCCTCGAGTCGGGCAACCGCCCCGAGTGGATGGTCATGACCGTGCTGCCGGTGCTGCCGCCGGACCTGCGCCCGCTCGTCCCCCTGGACGGTGGCCGCTTCGCGACCTCCGACCTGAACGACCTCTACCGCCGCGTCATCAACCGCAACAACCGCCTGCGCCGCCTGCTCGAACTCAACGCGCCCGACATCATCGTGCGCAACGAGAAGCGCATGCTGCAGGAATCGGTTGACGCGCTGATGGACAACGGCCGCCGTGGCCGCGCCATCACCGGCACCAACAAGCGCCCGCTCAAGTCGCTGGCCGACATGATCAAGGGCAAGCAGGGCCGCTTCCGCCAGAACCTGCTCGGCAAGCGCGTCGACTACTCGGGCCGTTCGGTCATCGTGGTCGGCCCGACCCTGCGCCTGCACGAGTGCGGCCTGCCGAAGAAGATGGCGCTGGAGCTGTTCAAGCCCTTCATCTTCGCCAAGCTGCAGCGCCGTGGCCTGGCCACGACGATCAAGGCCGCGAAGAAGCTGGTCGAGCGCGAAGAGGCCGAGGTCTGGGACATCCTCGAAGAGGTGATCCGCGAGCACCCGGTGCTGCTCAACCGTGCGCCGACCCTGCATCGCCTCGGCATCCAGGCGTTCGAGCCGGTGCTGATCGAGGGCAAGGCCATCCAGCTGCACCCGCTGGTCTGCACAGCGTTCAACGCCGACTTCGACGGTGACCAGATGGCCGTGCACGTCCCGCTGAGCCTCGAGGCCCAGCTGGAAGCGCGTGCGCTGATGATGTCGTCCAACAACATCCTGTCGCCGGCCAACGGCGAGCCGATCATCGTGCCGTCGCAGGACGTGGTGCTGGGCCTGTACTACATGACCCGCGCGCTCGAGAACACCCCGGGCGAAGGCATGGCGTTCGCCAACGTCTCCGAGGTCAAGCGCGCCTATGACAACAAGGCCGCCGGCCTCCACGCCAAGGTCAAGGTGCGCATCACCGAGACCGTGGCCGACGAGGAAGGCAACCGCGAGAAGAAGACCTCGATCGTGGACACCACGGTCGGGCGCGCCCTGCTGGCCGAGATCCTGCCCGACGGCCTGCCGTTCGCGCTGGCCAACACCGAGCTGACCAAGAAGAACATCAGCCGCCTGATCAACAGCTGCTACCGCATGCTGGGCCTGAAGGACACGGTCGTGTTCGCCGACAAGCTGATGTACACCGGCTTCGCGTACGCCACGCGCGCCGGCGTCTCGATCGGCATCGACGACATGATCATCCCCGACGAGAAGAAGGGCATCCTGGCCGAAGCCGAGACCGAGGTGCTGGAGATCCAGCAGCAGTACCAGTCGGGCCTGGTCACCGCCGGCGAGCGCTACAACAAGGTGGTCGACATCTGGTCGCGCACCAACGAACGCGTCGCCCAGGCGATGATGAAGACCATCGGCACCGAGATCGTGACCAACGCCAAGGGCGAGAAGATCGAGCAGAAGTCGATGAACTCGGTCTTCATCATGGCCGACTCCGGCGCGCGTGGTTCGCAGGCGCAGATCCGCCAGCTGGCCGGCATGCGCGGGCTGATGGCCAAGCCCGACGGCTCGATCATCGAGACCCCGATCACCTCGAACTTCCGCGAGGGCCTGAACGTCCAGCAGTACTTCATCTCGACCCACGGTGCCCGAAAGGGCCTGGCGGATACCGCGCTGAAGACCGCGAACTCCGGCTACCTGACCCGTCGTCTGGTCGACGTGGCCCAGGACGTGGTGATCACCGAGACCGATTGCGGCACCCTCGACAGCCTGACCATGACTCCGATCGTGGAAGGCGGCGACGTGGTCGAGCCGCTGAAGGATCGCGTGCTGGGCCGCATCGTGGCCGAGGACGTGTTCCTGCCCGGCGACGACGAGGATCCGATCGTGACCCGCAACACCCTGCTCGACGAAGCCTGGGTGCAGAAGCTCGAGGACGCCGGCGTGCAGACCATCCAGGTCCGCTCGACGATCACCTGCGAGTCGTCCTTCGGCGTGTGCGCGCACTGCTACGGCCGTGACCTCGGCCGTGGCCACCTGGTGAACCTCGGCGAAGCCGTGGGCGTGGTCGCCGCGCAGTCGATCGGCGAGCCCGGCACCCAGCTGACGATGCGCACGTTCCACATCGGTGGCGCGGCCTCGCGTGCGGCGGCGATCGACAACGTGACCGTCAAGACCACCGGCTCGGTGAAGTTCAACAACGTCAAGTCGATTTCGCACTCCGCCGGCCACCTGGTGGGCGTGTCGCGCTCGGGCGAGATCTCGGTGCTCGACCAGCACGGTCGCGAGCGCGAGCGCTACAAGCTGCCCTACGGCGCGACCATCAACGCGAAGGACGGCATGGCGGTGAAGACCGGCCAGACCATCGCGACCTGGGACCCCCACAATCACCCGATCGTGTCGGAAGTGAAGGGCGTGATGCGCTTCGTCGACTTCATCGACGGCGTGACCGTGATCGAGAAAACCGACGACCTGACCGGCCTGGCCTCGCGCGAGATCACCGATCCCAAGCGTCGCGGTTCGCAGGGCAAGGACCTCCGCCCGACCATCCGGATCGTCGACGCCAAGACCGGCGAAGGCCTCAACATCCCGGGCACGGACCTGCCGGCGCAGTACATGCTGCCGCCGCGCTCGATCGTCAACATGCAGGACGGCGCCGAGGTCGGCGTCGGCGACGTGGTCGCGAAGATCCCGCAGGAAGCGTCGAAGACCCGCGACATCACCGGTGGTCTGCCGCGCGTGGCCGACCTGTTCGAGGCGCGCAAGCCCAAGGACCCGGCGATCCTCGCCGAGAAGTCGGGCGTGGTCAGCTTCGGCAAGGACACCAAGGGCAAGCAGCGCCTGATCATCAAGGGCGTGGATGGCGACGATCACGAAGAGCTGATCCCGAAGTACCGCCAGATCATCGTGTTCGAAGGCGAGCACGTCGAGAAGGGCGAGACTGTGGTGGACGGCGAGCCGAGCCCGCAGGACATCCTGCGCCTGAAGGGCGTCGAGGAACTTGCGTCGTACCTGACCAAGGAAATCCAGGACGTCTATCGCCTGCAGGGCGTGAAGATCAACGACAAGCACATCGAGGTGATCGTCCGCCAGATGCTGCGCAAGGTCGAGGTCACCGACGCTGGCGACAGCACCCGTTTCCTCAACGGCGAGCAGGCCGAGCGCCAGCGCGTCATCGAGGCCAACGAGAAGCACAACGCCAAGGGCGAGCTGCCGGTGCACTACGACCCGGTGCTGCTGGGCATCACCAAGGCCTCGCTTGCGACCGAGTCGTTCATCTCGGCCGCGTCCTTCCAGGAAACCACCCGCGTACTGACCGAGGCCGCCGTCCGCGGCACCCGTGACAGCCTGCGCGGCCTGAAGGAGAACGTCATCGTCGGCCGCCTGATTCCTGCGGGCACCGGCATGGCGTACCATGCACAGCGTCGCAAGAACGCCTCGGGGCTGACTGAGTCCGAGATGGAGACCCTGTCCGGGGTCGCCGTGGCCGACGAGGTCATGGTCCAGGATGCACCTGTCGAGAACGCCGCCGCCGCAGGCGAGGGCGCGGAAGACTGATACACCGTTAGTGACGGCCCCCAAGGGGGCCGTCCCAGATCCCGAAATGAGGTGCCATGGAGGCGCTTCGTGTTCGGCCCAGGAAGGGCGGGAAAGAAGACTGCGGCCTTGGCCGCGTCCCGGTTGACGGGGCGCCGCCTGCCGCGTCCTTGCATGCGTTGACGCTGGCCGTCGGCGCAAGCTATACTTTTCCGTCTCGGCAGGCCGGGTTGAATCCGCCTGCCTTCGTTTTTCGCGTACGGAACCTGGACCGTGCGGCCGGCGGATCCCTTCGGGGAGCGCTACCAGAGCCGGGCCCAGGCCCGCCACACACCACCGCGGGCCGCGTGCCCGGAGCAGAAGACCCGACACTGATGGCAACGATCAACCAGCTTGTGCGCAAGCCGCGCAGCCCGGAAACCTACCAGAGCAACTCGCCTGCGCTGCAGAACTGCCCGCAGCGTCGCGGCGTGTGCACGCGTGTGTACACGACCACCCCGAAGAAGCCGAACTCGGCCCTGCGCAAGGTCGCCAAGGTGCGCCTGACCAATGGCTACGAGGTCATCTCCTACATCGGTGGCGAAGGCCACAACCTGCAGGAGCACTCGGTGGTGCTGATCCGCGGCGGTCGCGTCAAGGACCTGCCCGGCGTGCGCTACCACACCGTCCGCGGCTCGCTCGACGCCGCCGGCGTTGCGAAGCGCAGGCAGGCCCGTTCCAAGTACGGCGCCAAGCGTCCGAAGGCTTGAGTGTCCCGGGCGTCCTGCCCGGGAGGGTTTTCGCGAGGCGGGTAATGTCCCGCCATCCGGAACAAACGGCGGGCCAGTGCCCGCCCTACAGAGAATCGAACAATGTCGCGTAAAGGAAATACCCCGCAGCGCTCGGTGCTGCCCGACCCGAAGCACGGTAGCGAAACCATCGCCCGCTTCATCAACATGGTGATGTACAGCGGCAAGAAGTCGGTCGCCGAGAAGATCGTGTACGGCGCCATGGACGTGATTGGCGAGAAGAACCCCAATCCGCTCGAGGTCGTCGAGAAGGCCCTCGGCAACATTTCGCCGACGGTCGAGGTCAAGTCGCGTCGCGTCGGCGGTGCCACCTACCAGGTGCCGGTCGAAGTGCGCGCTTCGCGCCGCATGGCGCTGGCGATGCGCTGGCTGATCGACTCCGCCCGCAAGCGCGGCGAGAACAGCATGCCGCGCAAGCTGGCCGCCGAGCTGATCGACGCCTCCGAGAGCCGCGGTGGCGCGGTGAAGAAGCGCGAGGAAACCCATCGCATGGCCGAGGCCAACAAGGCGTTCGCGCACTACCGCTGGTAATGGCGCGCGGCCGGGACGCTTCGCGTGCCGGCCAAGTGATTGCGTAACCGGGTGCCGCCGCAGGGCGGCATTCGGCCTTTCGAACCAATTCGCACGTCCGCAGCCTGTGGACCAAATACAGAGAGATCGCCGTGGCCCGCACCACTCCCATCGACCGCTATCGCAACTTCGGCATCATGGCCCACATCGATGCCGGCAAGACCACCACGTCCGAGCGCATCCTGTTCTACACCGGTGTCAGCCACAAGCTGGGTGAAGTGCACGACGGTGCCGCCACCATGGACTGGATGGAGCAGGAGCAGGAGCGCGGCATCACGATCCAGTCGGCGGCCACGACCGCGTTCTGGTCGGGCATGGACAAGTCCCTGCCGCAGCACCGCTTCAACATCATCGACACCCCCGGGCACGTCGACTTCACGATCGAAGTCGAGCGCAGCCTTCGCGTGCTCGACGGTGCCGTGTTCGTGCTGTGCGCGGTCGGCGGCGTGCAGCCGCAGTCCGAGACCGTGTGGCGCCAGGCGAACAAGTACCAGGTGCCGCGCATGGCGTTCGTCAACAAGATGGACCGCACCGGTGCCAACTTCGACAAGGTCGTCGGCCAGCTGAAGTCGCGCCTGGGCGCGAGCCCGGTGCCGATGCAGGTGCCGATCGGTGCCGAGGACGGTTTCGAGGGCGTCATCGACCTGCTGAAGATGAAGGCGATCCGCTGGGATTCCGCCTCGCAGGGCATGGTGTTCGAAGTCAGCGAAATCCCCGCCGAGCTGGCCGACAAGGCCGCCGAGGCGCGCGCGTTCATGGTCGAGTCCGCGGCCGAGGCCAATGAAGAGCTGATGGACAAGTACCTGGAGGGCGGCGAGCTCTCCATCGAAGAGATCATCGGCGGCCTGCGCGAGCGTGTCATCAAGGTCGAGATCGTGCCGGTGTACTGCGGCACCGCGTTCAAGAACAAGGGCGTCCAGGCGATGCTCGACGGCGTGATCCAGCTGCTGCCGTCGCCGATCGACCGTCCGGCGGTGCAGGGCCTGAACGAGAGCGAAGAGATCGAGACCCGTCCCGCCGACGACAAGGCTCCCTTCTCGGCGCTGGCGTTCAAGATCATCACCGACCCGTTCGTCGGCTCGCTGACGTTCTTCCGCGTGTACTCGGGCGTTCTCAACGCCGGCGACCAGGTCTACAACCCGATCAAGTCGCGCAAGGAGCGCATCGGCCGCCTGCTGCAGATGCATTCCAACGATCGCGCCGAGATCAAGGAAGTCCGCGCCGGGGACATCGCCGCGGCCGTGGGCATGAAGGACGTCGCGACCGGCGACACGCTTTGCGCGCAGGACGCGATCATCACCCTGGAGCGCATGGTGTTCCCGGAGCCGGTGATCTCGATGGCGGTGGAGCCCAAGACCAAGTCCGACCAGGAAAAAATGGGCGTCGCGCTCGGTCGCCTCGCGCAGGAAGATCCTTCCTTCCGCGTGCGCACCGACGAAGAGTCCGGCCAGACCATCATCGCCGGCATGGGCGAGCTGCACCTGGATATCCTGGTCGACCGCATGAGGCGCGAGTTCAACGTCGAAGCCAACGTCGGCAAGCCGCAGGTCGCCTACCGCGAGACCATCCGCAAGACGGTCAAGTCGGAAGGCAAGTTCGTGCGCCAGTCCGGCGGCAAGGGCCAGTTCGGCCACGTGTGGCTGGAGATCTCGCCGCAGGAAGCGGGCAAGGGCTACGAGTTCGAGAACGCGATCGTCGGCGGCGTGGTGCCCAAGGATTACATCCCGGCCGTCGACAAGGGCATCCAGGAAGCGATGGCCAACGGCATCCTTGCCGGCTATCCGATCGTCGACATCAAGGTGAAGCTGTACGACGGCTCCTACCACGAGGTCGACTCCTCGGAAATGGCGTTCAAGATCGCCGGTTCCATGGGCTTCAAGGAAGGCTTCAATCGTGCCTCGCCGGTCCTGCTCGAGCCGATCATGAAGGTCGAGATCGTCAGCCCCGAGGATTACCTGGGTGACGTGATGGGTGACGTCAGTCGCCGTCGCGGCATCCTCCAGGGCCAGGACGACAGCCCGTCGGGCAAGATCATCAACGCGATGATCCCGCTGGGCGAGATGTTCGGCTATGCCACCACCCTGCGCTCGATGTCGCAGGGCCGCGCGACCTTCACCATGGAGTTCGACCATTACGCGGACGCGCCGGCGAACATCGCCGACGAAGTGGTGAAGAAGAAATAAGCGGCGCCGGAAACGGCAACCAAGTCAACCAACTTTCGAAGAGACTGCAATCATGGCCAAGGGTAAGTTCGAGCGCACCAAGCCCCACGTGAACGTGGGCACGATCGGTCACGTGGACCACGGCAAGACGACGCTGACGGCGGCGCTGACGAAGATCGGCGCGGAACGTTTCGGCGGCGAGTTCCATGCCTATGACGCGATCGACAAGGCGCCGGAAGAGAAGGCTCGCGGCATCACGATCTCGACTTCGCACGTCGAGTACGAATCGCCGACGCGCCACTACGCGCACGTCGACTGCCCGGGTCACGCGGACTACGTGAAGAACATGATCACGGGTGCCGCGCAGATGGACGGCGCGATCCTGGTGTGCTCGGCCGCCGACGGCCCGATGCCGCAGACGCGCGAGCACATCCTGCTGGCGCGCCAGGTCGGCGTGCCGTACATCGTGGTGTTCCTGAACAAGGCCGACATGGTCGACGACGCCGAGCTCCTTGAGCTGGTCGAGATGGAAGTGCGCGAGCTGCTGTCGAAGTACGATTTCCCGGGCGACGACACGCCGATCATCCATGGTTCGGCGCTGAAGGCGCTGGAAGGCGACCAGTCGGACATCGGCGTGCCGGCGATCATCAAGCTGGTGGACGCGCTGGACACCTGGATCCCGGAGCCGGAGCGTGACATCGACAAGACGTTCCTGATGCCGGTCGAGGACGTGTTCTCGATCTCGGGTCGCGGCACGGTGGTGACCGGTCGCATCGAGCGCGGCATCGTGAAGGTGGGCGAGGAAATCGAGATCGTGGGCATCCGCCCGACGGTCAAGACGACGGTCACCGGCGTCGAGATGTTCCGCAAGCTGCTGGACCGGGGCCAGGCGGGCGACAACGCGGGCCTGCTGCTGCGCGGCACCAAGCGTGACGACGTGGAGCGCGGCCAGGTGCTGTGCAAGCCGGGTTCGATCAAGCCGCACACGGAGTTCGAGGCCGAGGTGTACGTGCTGTCGAAGGACGAGGGTGGTCGCCACACGCCGTTCTTCAAGGGCTACCGCCCGCAGTTCTACTTCCGCACGACCGACATCACCGGTGCTTGCGAGCTGCCGGAAGGCGTCGAGATGGTGATGCCGGGCGACAACGTGAAGATGGTGGTGACGCTGATCAACCCGATCGCGATGGACGAGGGCCTGCGCTTCGCGATCCGCGAGGGTGGCCGTACGGTCGGCGCGGGCGTGGTTGCCAAGATCATCAAGTAAAGAGTCATATCCCGGCGGCCGTTGGCCGCCGCGATATGTGCTGACGTTGATCCGGCCTGCCAGCAGGCCGGATAACGCCAGCGGCCATCGGCTCACGCCGACGGTCTTGACGATGCCGGCGGGGCGCGGGCTCCTCGCAATTTGTTGGCCGAAGGTGTTGCGCGGCTGGCGGATAGGTGTCTATAATGTCCGACTACTTCGGCAAGTCCCTTCGGGGGCGCGCCGGAACCGCGAAATGAGGAGCAGGACGCACCTCGTTTTCGCCAGACAGGGAACACGTCGCGCGGCAGTACCCCGGTCCCTCCCGAAGTTCTTCGGGACATAGCGGACCAGGGGAATTGTCACGTTCGCTTCTCCGTCTGGGCGGACCGGGTCACCGGTCTGCCTTGTTTTTTGCAGGGAAGGTCGCCAGGGCGCGGGTCGTCAGTCCTGGTTGCCAATGAATCCATTTGGGGTTCCGCGCACCCAGCCGCGGGCCTGTCGCTCTTTTAACGAAGGAATTCCGTCATGGCGGACCAAAAGATCCGGATCCGGCTGAAGGCGTTCGATCATCGACTGATCGACCGTTCGGCCAGCGAGATCGTCGAAACGGCCAAGCGGACCGGCGCCCAGGTGCGCGGCCCGATCCCGTTGCCGACCAAGATCGAGCGCTACACCATCCTTACGTCGCCGCACGTCGACAAGGACGCGCGCGACCAGTACGAAACCCGCACGCACAAGCGCGTGCTCGACATCGTCGACCCCAACGACAAGACCGTGGACGCGCTGATGAAGCTCGAGCTCGCGGCTGGCGTCGACGTCCAGATCAAGCTGACCTGAGGCCACTGACATGACTGCGAAGAAATATTCGCTGGGTATCGTCGGTCGCAAGGCCGGCATGAGCCGGGTGTTCACCGAAGGCGGCCAGTCCGTGCCGGTGACCCTGATCGAAGCCACCCCCAACCGCATCACGCAGGTGAAGACCAGCGCAACCGACGGCTACAGCGCCGTGCAGGTCGCCGTCGGCAGCAAGCGCGCCGTGCTGGTGAACAAGCCCGAGGCCGGTCACCTGGCCAAGGCCAAGGTCGAGGCGGGTCGTGGCCTCTGGGAATTCCGCGTTGCCGACGACCAGGTCGGTGGCTTCGAGGTTGGCGGCGAAGTGAAGGCCGACATCTTCGAGGTCGGCCAGATGGTCGACGTCCAGGGCGTGACCAAGGGCAAGGGCTTCCAGGGCACGATCAAGCGCTGGAACTTCAGCATGGGCGACGCGACGCACGGCAACTCGCTGTCGCACCGCTCGCCGGGCTCGATCGGCCAGCGCCAGACGCCGGGCCGCGTGTTCCCGGGCAAGAAGATGTCCGGCCACATGGGCGCGGTGCAGCAGAGCACGCAGAACCTCGAAGTGGTCCGGGTCGACGCCGAGCGCGGCCTGATCGCCGTGAAGGGCGCGGTTCCTGGCGCACCGGGCGGAGACGTGATCGTGCGTCCCGCGAGCAAGGGTTAAGGAGAGATGACGATGGAACTCTCTATCAGGGATAGCAGCAGCAAGGTGTCGGTTTCCGAAGTGGTGTTCGGCCGCGAATTCAACCGTGACCTGGTTCACCAGGTCGTGGTCGCGTACCGCAACGCCGGCCGTGCCGGCACCAAGGCGCAGAAGACGCGCTCGGAAGTCCGCGGCACCACCAAGAAGTCGAAGAAGCAGAAGGGCGGCGGCGCGCGTCACGGCGCACTGACGGCTCCGATCTTCGTTGGCGGTGGCGTGACCTTCGCGGCCAAGCCGCGCAGCTTCGAGCAGAAGGTCAACCGCAAGATGTACCGCGCGGCGATGTCGGCGATCCTGTCCGAGCTCAACCGCCAGGGCCGTCTGCAGGTCGTCGAGTCCTTCGACGTCACCGAGACCAAGACCAGCGCGTTCGCCGAGATGCTCAAGGGCTTCGACCTCGGCAAGCGTCCGCTGATCGTCACCGAGGAGGCCTCGGACAGCCTGTACCTGTCGGCGCGCAATCTGCCGTACGTGCAGATCCGCGACGTCCAGGGCCTGGATCCGGTTTCGCTGGTCGGTGCCGACAGCGTGCTGGTCACCGCGGACGCCATCAAGAAGATCGAGGAGTGGCTGGCATGAACGACGCCAAGCTCTATGCGCTGATCCGTGCGCCGCGCGTGTCCGAGAAGACCGCGCGCCTGCAGGAAGCGTCCAACCAGTACGCGTTCGAAGTCGCCACCGATGCCACCAAGGCCGACATCAAGATCGCGGTCGAGAAGCTGTTCGACGTCAAGGTCGAATCGGTCAACGTGCTGAACGTGAAAGGCAAGCAGAAAGCCTTCCGCAATCGCAACGGCCGTCGCGCCGACTGGCGCAAGGCTTACGTGAAGCTCGCCGACGGTCAGTCGATCGACGTCATGAACGCCAAGGCCTGAGGAAGCCCCCATGCCATTGATGAAATTCAAGCCAACTTCCGCCGGTCGCCGTTCGGCGGTCCGCGTGGTCACCCCGGAGCTGCACAAGGGTGAGCCCTATGCGCCGCTGCTCGAGAAGCAGAGCCGCTCGGGTGGCCGCAACCACCATGGGCGCATCACAACGCGCCACATCGGTGGTGGCCACAAGCAGCACTACCGCATCATCGATTTCAAGCGCGACAAGGAAGGTATTCCGGCGCGCGTCGAGCGGATCGAGTACGACCCGAACCGCACCGCGCACATCGCGCTGCTGTGCTACGTCGACGGCGAGCGCCGCTACATCATCGCTCCCAAGGGCCTGAAGGCCGGCGACCAGGTGATCGCGGGCAACGACGCCCCGATCCGCGCCGGCAACACCCTGCCGCTGCGCAACATCCCGGTCGGTTCCACGGTGCATTGCATCGAGATGAAGCCGGGCAAGGGCGCGCAGATCGCCCGTGCCGCCGGCGCCGGCGTGCAGCTGGTCGCCCGCGAAGGCGTGTATGCCACGCTTCGCCTGCGTTCGGGCGAGATGCGTCGCGTGCCGGCCGAGTGCCGTGCCACCATCGGTGAAGTCGGCAACGTCGAGCACAACCTGCAGAAGCTGGGCAAGGCCGGTGCGAAGCGCTGGCTCGGCATCAAGCCGACCGTGCGCGGTGCGGCCATGAACCCGGTCGACCATCCGCACGGCGGTGGCGAGGCGAAGGCCGGCCAGGGCAACCCGCATCCGGTCACCCCGTGGGGCGTCCCGACGAAGGGCTACAAGACCCGCCATAACAAGCGGACGCAGCAGTTCATCGTGCGCGACCGCAGGAGCTGATAGACCATGGCACGTTCACTCAAGAAGGGCCCGTTCGTCGACCATCACCTCGTCAAGAAGGTGGAAGCCGCGGGTAACACCAAGCGTCCGATCAAGACCTGGTCGCGCCGTTCGATGGTGCTGCCGGAGATGGTTGGTTACACCATCGCCGTGCACAACGGCCGCAATCACGTCCCGGTGCTCGTCAACGAGAACATGGTCGGCCACAAGCTTGGCGAGTTCGCCCTGACCAGGACCTTCAAGGGTCATGGCGGCGACAAGAAGTCGCGTTAAGGAGATGACAATGGAAGCGAAGGCAATCCTGCGCACCGTGCGCATCTCCCCGCAGAAGGCTCGCCTGGTCGCCGACCAGGTCCGCGGCCTCTCGGCCTCGCGTGCCCTCGACCTGCTGAAGTTCAGCGACAAGAAGGCCGCGCACCTGATCTACAAGGTCGTGTACTCGGCCACGTCGAACGCCGAGAACAACCTCGGTGCCGACGTCGACGAGCTCAGGGTCAAGACGATCATGGTCGACGAAGGCCCGACGCTGAAGCGCTTCATGGCGCGCGCCAAGGGTCGCGGCACGCGCATCCTCAAGCGCACCAGCCACATCACCGTCGTTGTCGGCGAGGGGAAGTAAGCATATGGGTCACAAAGTTCATCCGACCGGCTTCCGCCTTGGCATCGCCAAGGACTGGAACTCCAAGTGGTATGCCGGCAAGAAGGATTACGCCGAGTACCTGATCTCGGACCTGAAGGTCCGTGAGATGCTTCGCAAGAAGTTGGCGGCCGCCGGTATCAGCCGCATCCTGATCGAACGGCCGTCGAAGTCGGCCCGCGTGACGATCCACACCGCCCGTCCGGGCGTGGTGATCGGCAAGCGCGGCGAAGACATCGAGAAGCTGCGCAAGGAAGTCAGCGCGATGATGGGCGTCCCGGCGCACATCAACGTCACCGAGGTCCGCAAGCCGGAGCTCGACGCGCAGCTGGTCGCCGAATCGATCGCGCAGCAGCTCGAGCGCCGCATCATGTTCCGCCGCGCGATGAAGCGTGCCGTCGGCAACGCGATGCGCCTGGGCGCGCTGGGCATCAAGGTCAACGTCGGTGGTCGCCTGAACGGCGCCGAGATCGCGCGTTCGGAGTGGTACCGCGAGGGTCGCGTGCCGCTGCATACGCTGCGTGCCGACATCGACTACGGCTTTGCCGAGGCGAAGACCACCTACGGCATCATTGGAATCAAGACCTGGATCTACAAGGGCGAGATCTTCGACTTCGCCCAGGTCGGCCAGGAAAAGCAGGACGATTCGCCGCGTGGCGAGCGTGGCGACCGCGGTGACCGCGATCGTCCGCGTGGCCCGCGCCGTGATCGCGAGGCGAGGGACTAAGTCATGCTGCAACCCAAGCGAACCAAATACCGCAAGATGCACAAGGGCCGCAACGACGGCCTTGCCTGGAGCGGCAATGCCGTCAGCTTCGGCGAGTTCGGCCTCAAGGCTACTCAGACCGGCCAGTTGACCGCACGCCAGATCGAGTCGGCGCGTCGCGCCATCAGCCGCCACGTGAAGCGCGGCGGCAAGATGTGGATCCGGGTGTTCCCGGACAAGCCGATCTCCAAGAAGCCGATCGAAGTGCGCATGGGCTCGGGCAAGGGCAGCGTGGAGTTCTGGGTTGCCCAGATCCAGCCCGGCCGCATGATCTACGAGATCGAGGGCGTTGACGAGGCGACCGCACGCGAGGCATTCCGCCTGGCGGCCGCCAAGCTCTCGGTCACCACCACTTTCGTGACCCGGACGGTGCGCTGATGGAAATCAAGGAACTCCGCCAAAAGTCGACGGACGAGCTGAAGGCCCATCTGCTCGAGCTGCAGAAGGAGTCGTTCTCGCTCCGCATGCAGAAGGCAACCGGCCAGCTTTCCAAGACCCACGACGCCCGTCGGGTGCGCCGCGAGATTGCTCGCGTCAACACCCTCCTTGGCGCCAAGCAGTAAGGACCGGGCAGACATGACCGAAAATACCGAAAAGAAGCTGCGCACGGTCGAAGGCCGCGTTGTCAGCAACAAGATGGACAAGACCGTGACGGTGCTCATCGAGCGCCAGGTCAAGCACGAGCTGTACGGCAAGTACATCCGTCGCTCGACCAAACTGCACGCCCACGACGCTGAGAATTCCTGCAACGAGGGCGATACCGTCCGCGTGGTGGAAATTGCGCCGATGTCCAAGACCAAGAACTGGCGCGTCGTCGAGATCGTCGCGCGCTCGGCTGAATAAGGAGGCTCCGAAATGATCCAGATGCAGAGCCACCTGGCCGTGGCCGACAACTCCGGTGCCAAGGAAGTGATGTGCATCAAGGTGCTGGGCGGCTCGAAGCGCCGCTACGCAGGCATTGGCGACATCATCAAGGTGTCGGTCAAGACCGCCATCCCCCGCGGCAAGGTCAAGAAGGGCGAGGTCTACGACGCGGTCGTGGTGCGCACCCGCAAGGGCGTTCGTCGCCCCGACGGTTCGCTGATCCGCTTCGACGGCAACGCCGCCGTGCTGCTCAACAACAAGCAGGAGCCGATCGGCACCCGCATCTTCGGGCCCGTTACCCGCGAGCTGCGCTCCGAGAAGTTCATGAAGATCGTCTCGCTCGCACCCGAAGTGCTCTGAGCCGGACGAAGAGGAAACCGACATGAACCGCATCAAGAAGGGTGACCGCGTCGTCGTCACCGCCGGCAAGGACAAGGGCAAGCAGGGCGAAGTCGTCCGCGTGCTCGGCGAGAAGGTCGTTGTCTCCAACGTCAACATGATCAAACGCCACACCAAGCCGAATCCCCAGGCCAACCAGCCGGGCGGCGTGATCGAGCGTGAAGCTCCGATCGACGCTTCGAACGTGATGCACTTCAACCCTGCCTCCGGCAAGGGCGAGCGCATCGGAACCAAGGTCCTCGAGGATGGACGCCGCGTACGCGTGTTCCGCTCGAGTGGTGAGGCGATTGACGCCTGAGGAATGCTGAAATGACCACCCGTCTGGAAAAGTTCTACAAGGAAGAAGTGGTGCCGAAGCTCACCGAGCAGTTCGGCTACACCAATCCGATGCAGGTCCCGCGCCTGTCGAAGATCACGCTCAACATGGGCGTGGGCGAGGCCGCGGCCAACAAGAAGGTGCTCGAGCACGCAACCGCCGACATGGCCAAGATCACCGGCCAGAAGGCGCTTGTCACCAAGTCGCGCGTTTCGGTGGCTTCGTTCAAGATCCGCGACGGCTGGCCGATCGGCTGCAAGGTCACGCTGCGCCGCGCGAAGATGTACGAGTTCTTCGATCGCCTGGTGAACGTTGCCCTGCCGCGCGTCCGCGACTTCCGCGGCGTGTCGGGCCGTTCGTTCGACGGCCGTGGCAACTACAACATGGGCGTGAAAGAGCAGATCATCTTCCCGGAGGTCGACTTCGACCAGGTTGACGCGCTGCGTGGAATGGATATCGCCATCACCACGACCGCCAAGACCAACGAGGAAGCCCGCGCCCTGCTGGAGGCGTTCCGCTTCCCGTTCCGCAACTGACCGGACAGAGAGACAATGGCCAAGACTTCAATGATCAACCGCGAAGTGAAGCGCGCGAAGCTGGCGAAGAAGTTCGCCGCCAAGCGCGACGAACTGAAGAAAGTCGTCAGCAGCGAGTCCGCGAGCTACGAAGAGAAGATGGATGCCGCGGTCAAGCTGCAGAAGCTGCCCCGTGACTCCTCGCCTTCGCGCCAGACCACGCGCTGCGCCCTGACCGGCCGTCCGCGCGCCGTGTACAAGAAGTTCGGCCTCGGCCGCAACATGCTGCGCAAGGCGACGATGAACGGCGACGTCCCCGGCCTGCGCAAGGCCAGCTGGTAACAGGTTCCAGGCCGGCCGCAAGGCCGGTTACAACGAATTCGCAATCCTGCGGATATCGGTGCACTCATAAGGTGATTTCAAATGAGCATGACTGATCCCATCGCCGATATGCTGACCCGCATGCGCAATGCGGCGGCTGTCGGCAAGCCGACGGTGAAGATGCCGTCCTCCAAGACCAAGGTGGCCATCGCCAAGGTGCTGCAGGACGAGGGCTACATCGCCGAGGCGCGCGTGATCGAGAATGGCGCCAAGGCCGAACTCGAGATCGAGCTCAAGTATTACGAAGGCCGTCCGGTCATCGAGCGCATGCAGCGCTTTTCCCGCTCCGGCCTGCGCCAGTATCGTGGCAAGGCCGATCTGCCGAAGGTCCTCAACGGCCTCGGCATCGCAATCATCTCCACCTCGAAGGGCATCATGACCGATGCGCAGGCGCGCCAACAGGGCGTCGGCGGTGAGGTTCTGTGCTTCGTGGCCTAAGGGAGTAACCGCAATGTCCCGAATTGCCAAGAAGCCGATTGCCCTTCCGAAGGGCGTCGAGCTGAAGATCCAGGACGGCACCGTTGCCGCGAAGGGCCCCAAGGGTGCCCTGTCGATGGCGATGCCGCTCGGCGTCGAACTCAGGATGGAAGACGGCCAGGCCGTGCTTTCGCCGGAAACCCCGGAGCAGATGGCCATCACCGGCACCATGCGTTCGGTCATCGCCAACATGGTGCGGGGCGTGTCCGAGGGCTTCGAGCGCAAGCTCGAGCTGGTCGGCGTCGGCTACCGTGCCGCGATGCAGGGCCAGGACCTGAACCTGTCGCTGGGCTTTTCCCATCCGGTGCTGTTCAAGCCGCCGGCGGGGATCACCATCAGCACCCCGACGCAGACCGAGATCGTGGTCAACGGCGCCGACAAGCAGCAGGTTGGTGAGGTCGCAGCGAAGATCCGCGGCTACCGCCCGCCGGAGCCGTACAAGGGCAAGGGCGTCAAGTACGCCGGCGAGAACATCATCCGCAAGGAAGCCAAGAAGGCCTAAGCCGGCCTTCAGCTTTCGGAGAACGAGACCATGCAGAAGAAAATTGCCCGCCTGCGCCGCGCCAAATCCACGCGCGCGCATATCCGCAACCTCGGCGTGCCGCGCCTGTCGGTGCTGCGCACCGGCCAGCACCTCTACGCCCAGCTGTTCACCGCCGACGGCTCCAAGGTCCTGGCTGCGGCCAGCACCACCCAGGCCGACGTCCGCGACGGCCTGAAGAACGGTCGCAATACCGAGGCCGCCGCCAAGGTCGGCCGCGCAATCGCCGAGAAGGCCAAGGCCGCCGGGATCGATTCGGTTGCCTTCGACCGGTCCGGTTACAGGTATCATGGGCGGATCAAGGCCCTGGCCGACGCCGCGCGCGAAGGTGGCCTGCAGTTCTAAGCGTCACGACGTGTTGAAAGGGTGGGGCACCGTCCCCACCCAAGCCTATCTGCCGATGCGGGCTGCATCGGACGCCTCCCGGCTTCTGCCCGGGAACGCGGTCCACCGATCCATATCACAACCATAAGCGGCTGAAAGCCGTACATCCTTCAACAACACAGGCAGCATCAAAATGGCAGAAGAACGCTCCCCGCGCGGTCGCGACCGCAACCGCGAGGAAATCGACGACGGGATGATCGAGAAGCTGATCACGGTCAACCGCGTCAGCAAGACCGTCAAGGGTGGTCGCCAGTTCACCTTCACCGCGCTGACCGTGGTCGGTGACGGCGCCGGCAAGGTCGGCTTCGGCTACGGCAAGGCCCGCGAGGTCCCGATGGCCATCCAGAAGTCGATGGAGCAGGCGCGCCGCAACATGGCCAACGTCGAGCTCAACGGCGGCACGCTGTACCACACGGTCAAGGCCGGCCATGGCGCCGCCCGCGTGTTCATGATGCCCGCGTCCGAAGGTACCGGCGTGATCGCCGGTGGCGCCATGCGCGCCGTGCTCGAGGCGGTGGGCGTGAAGGACGTGCTGGCCAAGGCCGTCGGCTCGCGCAACCCGATCAACCTCGTCCGCGCCACGGTCAAGGGCCTGGCCGGCATGCATTCGCCTGGCGCCATCGCGGCCAAGCGCGGCAAGAAGGTGGAGGACATCCTCAATGGCTAAGAACGAAGCCGGCACCGGCACCGTCAAGGTGCGCCTGGTCAAGGGCCTGCGCGGCTCGCAGGCCAAGCACCGCCTGTCCGTCAAGGCCCTGGGCCTGGGCAAGCTCAACTCCGTCCGCGAACTGAAGGACAGCCCGCAGGTCCGTGGCCTGATCAACAAGGTCCACTATCTGGTCCGGGTCGAGGAATAAGCACATGAAGCTCAACACCATGCAGCCCGCAGAGGGCGCCCGCACCGATCGCAAGCGCGTCGGCCGCGGCATCGGCTCCGGCCTCGGCAAGACCGCCGGCCGTGGCCACAAGGGTTCCTTCGCCCGCTCGGGCAAGGGCAAGATCAAGGCCGGCTTCGAAGGCGGCCAGATGCCGCTTCGCAAGCGCCTGCCGAAGGTCGGTTTCCGCTCGCGCATCGCCGGCGACACCGCCGAAGTCATGCTTTACCACCTCGACCGCCTCGAGGGCGACATCGACTTCAAGGCGCTGCGCGCCGCGAAGCTGGTGCCGGCCACGGCCAAGCGCGCGAAGATCGTCCTCAAGGGTGACGTGACCCGGGCGCTGGTGCTGAAGGGCATTCTTGCGACGGCCGGTGCCCGTGCGGCGATCGAAGCCGTCGGCGGCAAGGTCGAGGAGTAAGCGACGCATGGCACGCAGCGGCAGCGCAATGGGTGGCATGGGCGGGCTCGGAAAATTCACCGAGCTGCGCCAGCGCCTGCTGTTCGTCGTCGGGGCGCTGATCGTCTATCGCATCGGCTGCTACATCCCGGTGCCCGGCGTGAACCCCGACGCCATGCTGCGCCTGATGGAGCAGCAGGAAGGCACCATCGTGGACATGTTCAACATGTTCTCCGGTGGTGCGCTTTCGCGCTTCAGCCTGTTCGCGCTCAACGTGATCCCCTACATCTCGGCATCGATCATCATCCAGATGCTGGTGCAGATCGTGCCGAGCCTGAAGGCGATCCAGAAGGAAGGCGAGTCGGGTCGTCGCCGGATCACCCAGTGGTCGCGCATCGGCTCGATCCCGCTGGCGGTGTTCCAGTCGGCCGGCATCGCCGTGGCCCTGCAGAGCTCGGGCGCCAGCAATGGCATCCCCGTGGTCTACGCGCCGGGCATCGGCTTCGTTCTGACCGCAATCATCGCGCTCACGGCGGGCACCATGTTCCTGGTGTGGCTGGGTGAGCAGGTGACCGAACGCGGCATTGGCAACGGCGTGTCGCTGATCATCTTCGCCGGCATCGTGGCCGGGCTTCCGAGCGCGGTCATCACTACGTTCGAGGCCGCCCGCAACGGGGACATGAGCCCGATCGCGGTGATCATGATCGCGCTGATCGTGGTCGCGTTCACCTACTTCGTGGTGTTCGTCGAGCGCGGCCAGCGCCGGATCACGGTCAACTACGCGCGCCGCCAGGGTGGTCGCAACGCGTACATGAACCAGAGTTCGTTCCTGCCGCTCAAGCTGAACATGGCTGGCGTGATCCCCGCGATCTTCGCCTCGTCGATCATCATGTTCCCGGCCACGGCCTCGACCTGGTTCAGCCAGGCCGGCTCCGCCACCTGGCTGCAGCGCGTCAGCCAGGCGCTGTCGCCCGGGGAGCCGCTGTACATCCTGCTGTATGCGGGTCTGATCGCGGGCTTCACGTTCTTCTACACCGCGCTTGTCTTCAATTCCCAGGAAACCGCGGACAACCTGAAGAAGTCGGGCGCGCTGATCCCGGGCATCCGGCCGGGCAAGGCCACGGCCGACTACATCGACGGTGTGCTGACCCGTTTGACGGCTGCCGGCGCCACCTACCTGGTGCTGGTCTGCCTGCTCCCGGAGTTCATGCGTACCGAGCTCAACGCGTCGTTCTATTTCGGCGGTACGTCGCTGCTGATCGTGGTGGTGGTGGTGATGGATTTCATCTCCCAGATCCAGGCGCACCTGATGTCGCACCAGTACGAGAGCCTGCTGAAGAAGTCCAACCTCAAGGGTGGCGCGCGCAGCTTGCCGCGCGGCTGAAGATTCGAACGGATCCCGAGGGCCGCCGGCATTGCCGGCAGCGCCGAAGGATCCAGGCCCGGCCGTTTCACGGCTGGGCCTTGATGGGCGACCTGCGCGGCGATCCCGCGCGCAGGTGGTTCCAGGGCCGTCCCGGCGCCAGAGTAGCGCCGGGCGGGCAGGTCCCCCAAAGGGCCGGCCCAGCCAGGGAGCCGTCGCCGGAGCATGGGCACACTCCCCATGCCGGGCCGGTCGGACGCTTTTTTAGCGGCCGCGGGCTTTATTGACTGCCGGGATTCTGATACAATTTCTTGTTCACTGCGCCGGATACCCATTCGGCTGCCCCAAACAGTTGGAGATCCGCGCATGGCGCGTATTGCAGGTGTCAACCTGCCTGCCCAGAAACACGTCTGGGTTGGGCTGCAAAGCATCTACGGCATTGGCCGTACCCGTTCGAAGCAGGTCTGCGATGCCGCAGGCGTGGATTCGTCCACGAAGATCCGCGACCTTTCGGAGCCGGACGTCGAGCGCTTGCGCGCCGAAATCGGCAAGTTCGCGGTCGAGGGCGACCTCCGCCGCGAAATCGGCATGGCCATCAAGCGTCTGATGGACCTGGCCTGCTACCGCGGCCTTCGTCACCGTCGCGGCCTTCCGCTTCGCGGCCAGCGCACCCGGACCAATGCCCGTACCCGCAAGGGTCCGCGCAGGGCCATCAGGAAATAAGGAACCACCACCATGGCCAAGCCGGCAGCCAAACCGAAGAAGAAGATCAAGCGCGTCGTCACCGACGGCATCGCCCACGTCCACGCTTCGTTCAACAACACCATCATCACGATCACCGACCGGCAGGGCAACGCCCTGTCGTGGGCGACTTCGGGCGGCGCGGGTTTCCGCGGCTCGCGCAAGTCCACCCCGTTCGCAGCCCAGGTCGCCGCCGAAAAGGCCGGCAAGGTTGCGCTCGACTACGGCGTGAAGTCGCTTGAAGTCCGCATCAAGGGACCGGGCCCGGGCCGTGAGTCCGCCGTCCGCTCGCTGAACAACGTGGGCTACAAGATCACCAACATCATCGACGTGACGCCAATCCCGCATAACGGGTGCCGTCCGCCGAAGAAGCGTCGCGTCTAAGGGGGCGATAAGAAATGGCTCGTTATATCGGACCCACCTGTAAGCTCGCCCGCCGCGAAGGCGCCGACCTCTCGCTGAAGTCGCCCGCCCGCGCGCTGGATTCCAAGTGCAAGCTGGAGCAGAAGCCCGGCCAGCACGGCGCCGGTACCGGTGCACGTCGCAGCAAGCTTTCCGACTATGCCCTGCAGCTTCGCGAGAAGCAGAAGGTCAAGCGCATCTACGGCCTGCTGGAGCGCCAGTTCCGCAACTACTACAAGAAGGCTTCGACCACGAAGGGCAACACCGGCGAGAACCTCCTGCAGCTGCTGGAAACCCGCCTGGACAACGTCGTCTACCGCATGGGCTTCGCGATCACCCGCCCGGCCGCGCGCCAGCTGGTTTCGCATCGTGGCGTCACGGTCAACGGCAAGTCCGTGAACCTGCCGTCCTACCAGGTCAAGGCAGGCGACGCGATCGCGCTGTCCGAGAAGGCCCAGAAGCAGATGCGCGTCCAGGAAGCATTGACGGTGTTTGCGACCATGGACCTTTCGCCGTCCTGGGTCGAGGTCGACTCGAAGAAGTTCAGCGGCGTGTTCAAGGCGGTCCCGGACCGCGGCGACCTGCCCGCGGACATCAACGAAGCGCTGATCGTCGAGCTGTACTCGAAGTAATTCACCCGGCCCGCCGGTTCATCCCGGCAGGCCACAGGAGACACCAAACATGACGGTTACCGCCAACCAGGTCCTGCGCCCGCGTGGCCCCCAGATCGAACGACTCGCCGGAAACCGCGCGAAGGTCGTGATCGAGCCGCTCGAGCGCGGCTATGGCCATACGCTCGGCAACGCCCTGCGCCGCGTGCTGTTGTCGTCGATCCCCGGTTTCGCCATTACCGAGGTCGAGATCGACGGCGTGCTGCACGAGTACAGCACCATCGAAGGCCTGCAGGAAGACGTGCTCGAGGTGCTGTTGAACCTCAAGGACGTCGCCATCCGCATGGGCACCGGCGACAGCTCCACGCTCACCCTGGCCAAGTCCGGCCCGGGCGTCGTGACCGCCGCCGACATCAAGACCGACCACAACGTCGAAGTCCTCAACGGCGAGCACGTGATCTGCCATCTCACCAAGGATGCGTCGATCAACATGCGCCTGAAGATCGAGCGCGGCTTCGGCTATCAGCCGGCTGCCGCTCGCCGCCGCCCGGACGAAGAGACCCGCTCCATCGGTCGCCTGATGCTGGACGCGTCGTTCTCGCCGGTCCGTCGCGTCGCCTATGAGGTCGAAGCGGCCCGCGTCGAACAGCGCACCGACCTCGACAAGCTGGTGCTCGACATCGAGACCAACGGCACGATCGACGCCGAGGAAGCCGTGCGCACCGCCGCCGACATCCTCACCGACCAGCTCAGCGTCTTCGGCGATTTCACCCGCCGCGAGGGCAACGACCAGAAGGTCCAGACCCCGGGTGTTGATCCGGTGCTGCTGCGCCCGATCGACGACCTGGAGCTGACGGTGCGTTCGGCCAACTGCCTCAAGGCCGAGAGCATCTATTACATCGGCGACCTGATCCAGAAGACGGAAGTCGAGCTGCTCAAGACCCCCAACCTCGGCAAGAAGTCGCTCACCGAGATCAAGGAAGTGCTGGCCCAGCGTGGCCTCTCGCTCGGCATGAAGCTCGAGAACTGGCCGCCGGCCGGCGTCTCGGCGCACGGCATGCTCGGCTAAGACCAGACAGACAGGAACCAAGACCATGCGCCACCAGAAATCCGGCCGCAAGTTCAGCCGCACCAGCGCACACCGCGATGCCATGTTCACCAACATGGCGGCGTCGCTGCTCAAGCACGAGCTGATCAAGACCACGCTCCCGAAGGCCAAGGAGCTCCGCCGCGTCGCCGAGCCGCTGATCACCATGGGCAAGACCGACGGCGTCGCGAACCGCCGCCTGGCCTTCTCGCGCCTGCGCGACAAGGAAGCCGTGGGCAAGCTGTTCGTCGACCTGGGCCCGCGTTACCGCGAGCGTCCGGGCGGCTACCTCCGCATCATCAAGTGCGGTTTCCGCGACGGCGACAACGCGCCGATGGCCTACGTCGAGCTCGTCGACCGGCCCGAGGCCGCGGCGGAGTAATCACCGCCGTCGTCCGCTATGCAAAAGCCCCGGCCCTGCGCCGGGGTTTTTGCTATCTTGGCGTCCGTTTCGCGCGAGCCCAACGATGAACCTGAATCCGTTCCGCTGGTCGTTCCGCCAGCAATGCTTCGCCGGCTTTGCGATCTGCGCAGCGCTGATCGGCTTTGCGATCTACTCCCAGTTCGCCTGGGGCCTTGAGCCGTGCCCGTTGTGCATTTTCCAGCGCATCGCCTTCGCCGCGCTGGGCCTGGTCTTTCTGGTTGCCGCCCTGCACTCGCCGCGCGGGGCAGGGGGCAGGGCGTTCTACGGGGGCCTCGGCTTCCTTGCCGCCGCCGTCGGCATGGCGATCGCCGGGCGTCACGTCTGGATGCAGTACAACCCGCCGGAGATCCCCGGCTGCGGCCCGCCGCTGTCGTTCATGCGCGAAACCATGTCGACCGGCAACGTGATCCGCAAGGTGCTGACGGGAAGCGGTGACTGCGGCAACGTCGACTGGACCTTCCTCGGCCTGTCGATGCCGGCGTGGAGCCTGGTGTGGTTCGTGCTGCTGGCGATCCTGTTCGTGGTCGCGGCCTTCCGTCCACGACGCCATCGCTGACGACCATTGCGATACGCGGCGCGGCGGCGGATGATGGCTGTCGCTGCAGTGCAACAACCGCGAACTCCAATGCCCGTAAAAGAACGAAACCTCCAAGCCGTGAACATCCCCGAAGCCTGGGCGCCAGGAACCTGGCGCGGCCGCGCCGCGTTGCAGCTGCCCACCTACCCGGACGCCGGCGAGCTTGCGCGCGTCCAGGACGAGGTCCGGGCGCTTCCGCCGCTGGTAACGTCATGGGAGATCATGGCGCTCAAGCAGCAGCTGGCGGAGGCCCAGGAGGGTCGGCGGTTCCTGCTGCAGGGCGGGGACTGCGCCGAGAATTTCAGCGATTGCAGTGCCGAAGTGATCTCTAACCGGTTGAAGGTGCTGTTGCAGATGAGCCTGGTGCTCGTGCACGGCCTGCGCCTGCCCGTGGTGCGGGTGGGGCGCTTCGCCGGCCAGTACGCCAAGCCACGCTCGGCTGATACCGAAACCCGCGGCGACGTCACCTTGCCGAGCTATCGCGGCGACATGGTCAATGGCCCCGAGTTCAGCCCCGCCTCCCGGATTCCCGATCCCCGGCGCATGGTCAAGGCGCATGCGCGCTCGGCGATGACCATGAACTTCGTGCGCTCGCTGATCGATGGCGGCTTTGCCGACCTTCACCACCCCGAATACTGGGACCTTGGCTGGGTGACGCATTCGCCCCTGGCCGAGGATTACCAACGCATGGTGGGCAACATCGGCGAAGCCGTGCGCTTCATGGAAACGCTGTCCGGTACCGAGGTGCACAACCTCAACCGCGTCGACTTCTTCACGTCGCACGAAGCGCTGCTGCTGCCCTACGAGGAGGCGCTGACGCGCGAGGTGCCGCGGCAGTGGGGCTGGTTCAACCTCAGCACCCATTTTCCGTGGATTGGCATGCGCACCGCGGCCGCCGGCGGTGCCCACGCCGAGTATTTCCGCGGCATCCGCAATCCCGTGGCGGTGAAGATCGGCCCGTCGACGGCGCCCGACGAACTGCTTCGCCTGGTCGACCTGCTCAACCCGGCGGACGAGCCGGGGCGGCTTGGCCTGATTTGCCGCATGGGCGCCGGCAAGGTCGCCGAGCGGCTTCCGCCGCTGCTGGAGGCCGTCAAGCGGGAGGGGCGTCGCGTGCTGTGGATCTGCGACCCGATGCACGGCAACACCGAGTCGACCAGCAACGGCTACAAGACGCGGCGCTTCGACAACATCCGCAGCGAGATCGAGCAGAGCTTCGACCTCCACGCGGCCGCGGGGACCAGGCTGGGCGGCGTGCACCTGGAGCTCACCGGCGAGGACGTGACCGAATGCACCGGCGGCGCGCGCGACCTTGCCGAGTGCGACCTCGAGCGTGCATACCGCACGATGGTGGATCCGCGCCTCAACTACGAGCAGTCGCTCGAGATCGCGATGCTGATCGTGCGCAAGCACGAGCAGTTGAACGTTCCGGCCAGGGCCTGAGCGGCCTGGGCGGCCGCCGGGTCGGCGGTCGCCACCGGCGGTGGAAGGGCGCTAGAAAAGTCCCGCCTGCAGCGGCACCTGGGGGAGCGCGGCGCCGGTCAGCGGCCATTCGCCCAGCGCCTCGTATCGCCCTCCCGGGTTGAACAGCAGTTCGAAGCCGTCGACGCGCAATGCCTCGTCCGGGCAACGGACGGCGTCCAGCCAGGGTTGCGCGGGCAGCTGGCGTTCCAGGTAGGCCAGGGTCACATGGGGCTGGGTGGTTGCCTGCAGCGGCTTGATGCCGCAGCGGCGAATGGCGTCGCGCGTGGCGTCGCACAGCGCCTGGAGTTCGGGACAATCACGTGGAAGCGCGACCACGGCGCCGGAGCCTGCCCAATACGCGACGCGCGCGACCTGGAACACGTGCGCCGGAATGCGCCGCGCGGCGTCGGCCAGGCCCTCGCGCAGCGATGGCGTGAACATGTCCATCGCGTCGTAGCCGATGAAGCACAGGGTGGCGTGCCACTGGTCGGGGCGGCGGAGCTGCAGGCGCGGTCCGTCCGCAGGCCGCGCCGCCTCGATCCCGGCCACGAGCGTGGCCAGCTGCCCACGGGCGTCGGCGCCAGGCCTCCACCCCGGGAACAGCGCCCCGCTCACGCCGAGCGGCTGGCCCGCTTGCGGTCGGTTTCGCTGAGGTGCTTCTTGCGCAGGCGGATTTCCTTCGGGGTGACCTCGACCAGCTCGTCGTCCTCGATGAAGTCCAGGGCCTGCTCCAGCGTGTACTTGATCGCCGGCGTCAGCTTGATGGCGTCGTCCTTGCCGGAGGCGCGCATGTTGGTCAGCGGCTTGGTCTTGATGGCATTGACGGTGAGGTCGTTGTCCTTCGAGTGGATGCCGATCAGCTGTCCCTCGTAGACGTTGTCGCCCTCTGCCGCGAACAGCTTGCCGCGCTCTTCGAGCGGCCCGAGCGAGTACGCGGGAGTCGCACCCGGCGCGTTGGCGATCATCACGCCGTTGCTGCGCTTGGCGATCGCACCCTGTTCCTTCGGGCCGTAATGGTCGAACACGTGGAACAGCAGGCCGGTGCCCTGGGTCAGGGTCTTGAACTCGTTCTGGAAGCCGATCAGGCCGCGCGCCGGGATCATGTAGTCCAGCCGCACGCGCCCCTTGCCGTCGGACTCCATGTTCTTCAGCTGGCCCTTGCGGATGCCGAGCTTCTCCATCACGCCGCCCTGGTGCACTTCCTCGATGTCGATCACCAGCTGCTCGACGGGCTCCATCTGCTGGCCGTCGATCTCCTTGATGATGACTTCCGGGCGCGACACGGCGAGTTCGAAGCCCTCGCGGCGCATGGTCTCGATCAGCACCGACAGATGCAGCTCGCCGCGGCCGGAGACCAGGAACTTGTCCGGATCCGAACCTTCCTCGACCTTCAGCGCGACGTTGTGCAGCGTCTCGCGCTCAAGGCGCTCGCGGATCTGGCGGCTGGTGATGAACTTGCCGCCGCTGCGGTCCTTGTTGCCGGCGAACGGCGAGTTGTTGACCTGGAAGGTCATGCTGATGGTGGGCTCGTCGACGGTCAGCGCGGGCAGCGCCTCGGGCGTGTCGAGCGCGCAGATGGTGTCGGAGATCGACAGGTCCGCGATGCCGGAGAGGGCAAGGATGTCGCCGGCGTTGCCGCTCTCGACCTCGACGCGCTCCAGGCCCAGGAAGCCCAGCACCTGCAGCACCTTGGCCTGGCGCTTCTTGCCGTGGCGGTCGACCACGCTCACCGCCATGTTGGTCCGCACCGTGCCGCGCTGGATGCGGCCGATGCCGATCAGGCCGACGAAGTTGTTGTAGTCCAGCTGGCTGATGCGCATCTGGAACGGGCCGTCCGGGTCCACCGTCGGCGCCGGTACGTGCTTCATGATCGCTTCGTACAGCGGGGTCATGTCGCCGTCGCGGACGCTGTCATCCAGGCTGGCGTAGCCATGCAGGGCCGAGGCGTAGACGATCGGGAAGTCGAGCTGCTCGTTGGTGGCGCCGAGCTTGTCGAACAGGTCGAACACCTGGTCGATCACCCAGTCCGGGCGCGCGCCGGGGCGGTCGATCTTGTTGACCACCACGATCGGGTTGAAGCCCATCGCGAACGCCTTCTGGGTCACGAAGCGCGTCTGCGGCATCGGTCCGTCCATGGCATCGACCAGGATCAGCACCGAGTCGACCATCGACAGCACGCGCTCGACCTCGCCGCCGAAGTCGGCGTGCCCGGGGGTGTCGACGATGTTGATCCGGTTGCCATTCCAGTTGATGGCGGTGTTCTTGGAGAGGATCGTGATGCCACGTTCCTTTTCCTGGTCGTTGCTGTCCATCACGCGCTCGGTCATGACCGTGCGTTCATTGAACGTGCCCGACTGCTTGAGCAGGCAATCTACGAGGGTGGTCTTGCCGTGGTCGACGTGGGCGACGATGGCGATGTTGCGGAGGCGTTCGATGGACATCGGGAAAACCGCACCTCGTGCCTTCTTGGGGCAGGGCGCGCGGGACCTGGTTCGGGTGAGCCGATCATTATACTGCGTTCAAGGCCCGCGCAAAAGTATTGCAAATAGCCAGAGCGGCTCCATCTCAGCCCCGAGGCCGGCGGGGATGTCCCGCCGGTCACCTTTTCGACCCCCATTGCAGGAGTTCCAGATGTCCCTGAACGCCGTTTTCGACACCGACCGTGGCCAGATCAAGGTCGAGCTTTACGCCGACAAGGCCCCTCTGACCGTTGCCAGCTTCGTCAATCTCGCCAAGCGGGGCTTCTACGACGGCCTGGGCTTCCACCGGGTGATCCCGGATTTCATGATCCAGGGCGGTTGCCCCAAGGGCACCGGTACCGGTGGTCCCGGCTACAAGTTCGAGGACGAGACCGACAACGGCGTGAAGCATGATCGCGGCGTGCTGTCGATGGCCAATGCCGGCCCGGGCACCAACGGCAGCCAGTTCTTCATTACCCACATCAAGACCGACTGGCTGGACGGCAAGCACACGGTGTTCGGCAAGGTCACCGAGGGCCTGGACGTGGTCGACGCCGTCAAGCAGGGCGACGCCATCAAGTCGGTGAAGATCGAGGGCGATGTCGACGCGGTGCTGGCCGCGAAGGCCGACCGCGTGGCCGAGTGGAACAAGGTGATGTCGGCCTGACCCATGCCGGCCCGAGAGCCGGGCCGGGCGGGGGCGCGATGCTAGAATAGGCGGCTGCCGCGCGTGCAGCGGACAGCCGCGCGTCGCGTCCCGGACTCCCAAGAATCCCTCCCAGAATCCCGAGGTTCCCGCAATGCCCAAGCTTGCCAAGCGCATGGGTCGCGCCAAGCCCAGCGCGATCATGGTCGTGGCCGAGACGGCCCAGCGCCTGAAGGCCGAAGGCCGCGACATCATCAGCTTCTCGATCGGCGTCCCCAACTTCCTGCCCGGCGAGCATGTCTACGCCGCCGCGCGCAAGTCGCTGGAGTCCGACTCCGGCCAGTACGGCAACAACCGCGGCGCCAACGCGCTGCTTGACGCGTTCATCGCGCACATGGACGGCCTTGGACTCACCGGCTACACGCGCGCCAACTGCGCGACCGGCGTCGGCGCCAAGCACATCCTGTACAACCTGGCCGAGGCGCTGCTGGACGAGGGCGACGGCTTCGCCTTCGCCACGCCGTACTGGACCAGCTACATGGACATCGCCGAGATCGTCGGCGCCGACATCCAGCTGCTGCCGTGCCCGCCCGAGCAGGATTACAAGCTCACCCCGGCCCAGCTCGACGCCGCGCTGGCGAAGAAGCCCAGGGTGTTCCTGTTCAACAACCCGTCCAACCCGACGGGCATGGTCTACACGAAGGACGAGATCGCCGCCCTGGCGGACGTCATCGCGCGCCATCCCGACACCTGGATCATCACCGACGACATCTACAACAAGATGGTGTTCGACGATCTCGGCTACCACAACTTCGTGCAGGCGCGCCCCGAGCTGCGCGACCGCGTGATCTTCGTCGATTCGCTGTCCAAGACCTATGGCATGCCGGGCTGGCGCGTCGGCCTGATGGCCGGTCCCGAGGTCGTGGCCCAGGCGGTGACGGTCATGAACTCGAACCACATCACCAGCCTGCCCGAAGTCGTGGCCGCCGCCGCCACGGCTGCGCTGTCCGGCCCGCAGGACGTGCCGGCCGAGCGCTGCGCCGAGTTCCAGGCCAAGCGCGACCAGGTCGTGGCCGCGCTCAACGCCATCCCCGGCGTGGTCTGCCCGGTGCCGCAGGGCGCGTTCTACGCCTTCCCCGACATCAGCTGCGCCTTCGGCAAGTCGCACGACGGCAAGCTCATCGCCAACGACGTCGACCTGTGCAACGCGCTGCTCGAAGCCAAGGGCGTGGCCTGCGTGCCGGGTTCGGCCTTCGGCGAGCCGCGCGGCCTGCGCATCAGCTACACCTGCCCGACGCCGCAGCTGGCGCCGGGCCTGGCGCGCATCCAGGAATTCTTCGCCGAACTGTCCTGAGTCCGCCCACGGCGGCCGGGTCCCGATCACGGTCCCGGCCGCCAGCCGACAGCGCCATTGCGCATCCCGTTTTCCTCCAGTCCCACGCATCCGGAGCCACCCACATGAAGACCCCCGTCCGAGTTGCCGTCACCGGCGCCGCCGGCCAGATCGGCTATGCCCTCCTGTTCCGCATCGCCTCCGGCGACATGCTGGGCCGTGACCAGCCCGTCATCCTGCAGATGCTCGAGCTGCCGATGGAAAAGGCCCAGGCCGCGCTCAAGGGCGTGATGATGGAGCTCGAGGACTGCGCGTTCCCGCTGCTGGCCGGCATGGTCGGCACCGATGATCCGGACGTGGCGTTCAAGGACGCCGACATCGCCCTGCTGGTCGGCGCGCGTCCGCGCGGCCCGGGCATGGAGCGCAAGGATCTGCTGCTGGAGAACGCGAAGATCTTCACCGCCCAGGGCGCGGCCCTGAACAAGGTCGCCAGCCGCGACGTCAAGGTGCTGGTGGTCGGAAACCCGGCCAACACCAATGCCTGGATCGCGATGAAGTCGGCGCCGGACCTGAAGGCTGCGAACTTCACCGCCATGCTGCGCCTGGACCACAACCGCGCGCTGAGCCAGCTCGCCAACAAGGCCGGCGTGGCCGTGGGCGACATCGAGAAGCTGGTGGTCTGGGGCAACCACAGCCCGACCATGTATCCCGACTACCGCTTCGCCACCGTCAAGGGCGAGTCGCTGAAGGACCGCATCAATGATGCCGACTGGAACGCGAATGCGTTCATCCCGCAGGTCGGCAAGCGCGGTGCGGCGATCATCGAGGCCCGCGGTCTGTCCTCGGCCGCCTCCGCCGCCAACGCCGCCATCGACCACATCCGCGACTGGGTGCTGGGTTCGAACGGCAAGTGGGTGACCATGGGCGTGCCGTCGGACGGCAGCTATGGCATCCCCGAAGGCGTGATTTACGGCGTGGCGGTGACCACGGAGAACGGCGAGTACACCCGCGTCGAGGGGCTGGAAGTCGACGAATTCAGCCGCGCGGCGATGGACAGGACCTTGGCCGAGCTCGAGGAAGAGCGCGCGGGCGTCGCCCACCTGCTGGGCTGACATCGATGCGGGACCCGTCCCGCATGCCGCATCGAAGCGACCGGGCCTGGCCCGGTCGTTTTCGTTTGGCTCTTCTCCCGGTTGAGGGGCTTCCAGGTGGTGGCTTCGTCGGGGGCACACTGATTTCCGTGGGCGCGCGCGCTGCTCTCCGTGAGGGTGCACGCTGCCCGCCGTGGACGCAGGGGGGATGCCCAGCCGGATGTCTCCGCGTCCTGCTCCCATCATCCGGCCGCCGGCCATCCATGGCCGGCTCTGGACATCCCCCCTGCATCCACGGCGGACCCGGAGCTTCTGGGCGGTCGGCTGGAGCAAGCGCGCCTACGTCCGGAGCGATCGAGCCCTCACCGGACCTGACGATCACGGCCCGGCCACGCGGACGCCCCGCTTTTGATCTTCGGTCCGAAGCCGAATAGCGCCACAGCCCACCCCCTGGGTACGGACGGGCAGCGCTGACCACCACGGTGCGGTGAAGGCATTCGACCAACGTCGTAGCGCGCGTGGCGGCGTGGCGGACTAGCCTCGATCGAACCATTGGAGGCCGCCATGCGCTACGAAGACGTGTACCGGCGTTCGGTCGAGGAGCCGGAGGCCTTCTGGGCCGAGCAGGCCGAAGCCATTTACTGGCACAAGGCGCCGGAGAAGATCCTCGACTACTCCAACCCGCCGTTCCGAAAATGGTTCGTCGGCGGCGAGACCAACCTGTGCCACAACGCGGTCGACCGGCACCTCGACGCGCGCGGCGACCAGCTCGCGCTGGTGGGTTGTTCCACCGAGACCGGCAGCGTCCGCGAGCTGAGCTACCGCGAACTGCATCGTGAAGTGAACGTGTTCGCCGCCGTGCTCGGCTCGCTGGGCGTGGGCAAGGGCGACCGGGTGGTGATCTACATGCCGCACACCGTGGATGCGGTGGTGGCGATGCTGGCCTGCGCGCGCATCGGCGCGATCCACTCGGTGGTGTTCGGCGGCTTCGCCTCGAAGAACCTGGCGCTGCGGATCGACGACGCCGAGCCGAAGGTGCTGGTCTGCGCCGACGCCGGCAGCCGCGGCGGCAAGGTCATCCCCTTCAAACCGCTGGTGGACGAGGCGCTGGCCCAGGCCGCGCATCCGCCGGCGCGCGTGCTGGTGGTCAGCCGCGGGCTGGCCGAGGTGCCGATGCAGGAGGGCCGCGACCTCGACTACGCGACGCTGCGGCGCGGCCACGAAGACGCACAGGTGCCCGTGCAGTGGCTGGAGTCCAACGAACCCAGCTACATCCTTTACACCTCCGGGACCACCGGCACCCCCAAAGGCGTGCAGCGCGACGTCGGCGGTTACGCGGTGGCGCTGGTGCTGTCGATGTGGGCGGTCTACGACATCCGCGCCGGGCAGGTGATGTTCTCCACCTCCGACATCGGCTGGGTGGTGGGGCATTCCTACAACGTCTACGGGCCGCTGATCGCGGGCGCCACCTCGATCATCTACGAGGGAATGCCGACCCGGCCGGATCCGGGCATCTGGTGGGAGCTCTGCGAACGCTACGGCGTGCGCACGCTGTTTTCCGCGCCCACCGCGCTGCGGGTGCTGAAGAAGTTCGACACCACGTACATCACCGATCGCGACCTGTCGAAGCTCGAGCACCTCTTCCTGGCCGGGGAGCCGCTGGACGAGCCCACCGCGAGCTGGATCTCCGGCGTGCTCGGCAAGCCGGTGATCGACAACTACTGGCAGACCGAGACCGGTTGGCCAGTGCTGACCCTGATGCCGGGGCTGGACATGAAGCCGGTCAAGCTGGGCTCGCCGGGCCTGCCGAACCTGGGCTACAGGCTGCGGGTGATCAACGAGGTCACCGGCGAGGACGCGCCGGCCGGCGAGAAGGGCGTGCTGGTGATCCAGCCGCCGCTGCCGCCGGGATGCCTGAGCACGGTCTGGCGCAACGACGAGCGCTTCATCGCCAGCTACTTCAGCCACTTCCGGGAGCCGCTCTACAGCTCGCTGGACTGGGCGATCCGCGACGAGGACGGCTACGCGTACATCCTCGGGCGCACCGACGACGTGATCAACGTGGCCGGGCATCGCCTGGGCACGCGCGAGATCGAAGAATCGGTGTCGGGCCATCCGGGCGTGGCCGAGGTCGCGGTGATCGGCGTGCACGATGCGATCAAGGGCCAGGTGCCGGTGGTGTTCGCCACGCTGAAGCAGGCCGCGGACGCGTCCCTGGCCGCGCACGAGATGCAGGGCAGGGTGGTGGAGCAGCTGGGCGCGATCGCGCGCCCGGCGCGGATCTACGTGGTTGCGTCGCTGCCCAAGACGCGCTCGGGCAAGCTGCTGCGGCGCTCGATCCAGGCCCTTGCCGAGTCGCGCGATCCCGGCGACCTGTCCACGCTTGATGATCCGGGCGCGCTCGATGACATCCGTGACGCGATCGAACGCGGCGCCGACGCCGGCAGCTGAGCTGTTCCGGGAAATTGCCGCGACGGGCGGCCCGGGATGCCTCCGGCTGCCGACTCGCGAACAGGCCTTGGCAGCGCCTGCGCGCCCTGCGCCCGGGGCGGTCGCGGGGCCGTGCACCCGCGCGCTCCGCTAGAATGGCGGTGTTCCCCAACGCAGACTTCCCCATGTCCGAGCATGTTTCCGCAGGCGCGCGCTTCCGCGCCGCCGTCGCCGACGAATCCCCGCTGCAGGTGATGGGCGCCATCACCGCCTATGCCGGCCTGATGGCCAGGCGCACCGGTTACAAGGCGCTGTACCTGTCCGGTGGCGGCGTCGCCGCGAACTCCCTGGGTATGCCCGACCTCGGCATCAGCACCATGGAGGACGTGCTGATCGACGCCCGCCGCATCGTCGAGGCCACCGGCCTGCCGCTGCTGGTCGATATCGACACCGGCTGGGGCGGTGCCTTCAACATCTCCCGCACCGTCCGCAGCTTCGAGCGCGCCGGTGTCGCCGCCGTGCACATGGAGGACCAGGTCGGCCAGAAGCGCTGCGGCCACCGTCCCAACAAGGAAGTGGTGTCGAAGGGCGAGATGGTCGACCGGGTGAAATCCGCGGTCGATGGCCGCACCGAAGCCGGCTTCGTGATCATGGCGCGCACCGACGCGGCGGCGGTGGAGGGCATCGACTCGGCGATCGAGCGCGCGATCGCCTACGTCGAGGCCGGCGCCGACATGATCTTCCCCGAGGCGATGACCTCGCTCGAGGACTACCGCAAGT
This sequence comes from Luteimonas sp. A537, assembly GCF_054052065.1. NCBI lineage: Bacteria > Pseudomonadati > Pseudomonadota > Gammaproteobacteria > Lysobacterales > Lysobacteraceae > Luteimonas > Luteimonas renzhihongae. The sequence continues at coordinate 642,764 of NZ_JBSVRH010000002.1, read as the reverse complement.
TCAAGGACGCAGTGAAGGTGCCGATCCTGGCTAACCTCACCGAGTTCGGTTCCACCCCGTTCTTCACCACCGACCAGCTGCGCTCGGCCGGCGTCGACATCGCGCTCTACTGCTGCGGCGCCTATCGCGCCATGAACAAGGCGGCGCTGAACTTCTACGAGACCGTGCGCCGCGAGGGCACGCAGAAAAACATCGTCGACACCCTGCAGACGCGAGCGGAGCTGTACGACTTCCTCGGCTACCACGCCTACGAGGACAAGCTCGACACGCTGTTCTCGAAGGACTGACCCACGCCGGCACGCGCGCTGCGCGACCACACACGTTGCACTGGAGTACCTGATGAGCGAGACCCCCAGCACCCTGCCCAAGCCGAAGAAGTCGGTGGCCCTGTCCGGCACCGCCGCCGGCAACACCGCGCTGTGCAGCGTCGGCCGCAGCGGCAACGACCTGCATTACCGCGGCTACGACATCACGCAGTTCGCCACTACGGCCGAGTTCGAAGAGGTCGCCTACCTGCTGGTCCACGGCAAACTGCCGTCGAAGGCCGAGCTCGCGGGCTACAAGGCGAAGCTGAAGTCGCTGCGCGGCATCCCGGCTGCGGTCAAGGCGGCACTCGAAGAGCTGCCGCCCTCGGCGCACCCGATGGACGTGATGCGTACCGGCGTTTCGGTGCTGGGCTGCGTTTCCCCGGAGAAGGACGACCACAACCATCCCGGAGCGCGCGACATCGCCGACAAGCTGATGGCCTCGCTGGGTTCGATGCTGTTGTACTGGTACCACTACAGCCACAACGGCCGGGTCATCGATGTCGAGACCGACGACGACTCCATCGGCGGGCACTTCCTGCACCTGCTGCACGGCGAGCCGCCGCGCGAGAGCTGGGTGCGCGCGATGCACACCTCGCTAATCCTGTACGCGGAGCACGAGTTCAACGCGTCCACGTTCGCCTCGCGCGTCATTGCCGGTACCGGCAGCGACATGCATTCCTGCATCACCGGCGCGATCGGCGCGCTGCGCGGGCCGAAGCACGGCGGCGCCAACGAGGTCGCATTCGAAGTCCAGCAGCGCTACGACTCGCCGGACGAAGCCGAGGCCGACATCCGTGAGCGCGTTGGCCGCAGGGAAGTCGTGATCGGCTTCGGCCACCCGGTCTATACCGTCTCCGATCCCCGCAACGGCATCATCAAGGAGGTCGCGAAGGAGCTGTCGGCGGAGCAGGGCGACAACACGATGTACGACATCGCCGAGCGCCTGGAGTCGGTGATGTGGGACGCCAAGAAGATGTTCCCCAACCTCGACTGGTTCAGCGCGGTGAGCTACCACATGATGGGCGTGCCGACGGCGATGTTCACGCCGCTGTTCGTGATCGCGCGCACCAGCGGCTGGAGCGCGCACGTGATCGAGCAGCGCATCGACGGCAAGATCATCCGCCCGAGCGCGAACTACACCGGTCCCGAGAACCGCGACTGGGTGCCGATGGCCGATCGCGGCTGAGGCGGGGCCAGGCTGCAAGCGAAGACGGCGCCCGATGGGCGCCGTTTTTTTTCCGGAGTGGGAGCCGCGATGCGGTGGTAGTGCGCTGCGGCCCCGCCGCTTTGGTCTATTCCAGTCCCTCGGCGTCCAGCGCGGCGCGCACGCCCGGGTCGGCCTCCATCCGTGCCTTGAAGGCCGCGATGTTGTCCAGCCCGGACATGTCCACGCCGGTGCCGTGCGCCCAGCGCACCGTGATGTAGAAGTAGGGATCGGCGAAGCTGCGGAAGCCGGCCAGCCATTCATGGTCCGCCAGGCGTCTGTCGGCGGTTTCCATGAGTCCCCGGACCAGCTTGCGCGCCGCGGCCTTCAGCGCATCGTGCCGCGACTCGTCACCGATGTAGCGCGATGGTCCGAAGATCGGCTTGAACGCCGGGTGCAGGTCGGAATTGACGAAGGCGAGCCAGCGTGCCGCCTCGGCGCGCTGGCGCGGCGAGCCGTCGCCGGCCAGGCCCGCCTGCGGCCGCAGGTCGGCGATGTAACCCATGATCGCGGCGTTCTGGGTGAGCACGAAATCGCCGTCGATGAGCGCCGGCACTGCTCCGCTGGGATTGATCGCCAGGAATGCCGGCGCCTTCATCGAGGACCCGTCAAGGATTTCCACCTCGAATGGGCCACCGCTCCACTGCAGTGCGACGTGGACGGCGGTCGAGCAGGCGCCCGGCTTTGAATACAGTTTCATGTGCGGCTCCGCGCGGGGGTAGGCCGTCATCATCGGCGCAGCCGGTGCCCCGCTCAAGGCTGGGCCGTGGGTGCAGGCGCGATCAGTGCAGGCCTGCGGAACCCAGGGTCACGACCTGGGCTTCAGGCGCTGCACGCGCAGGAAGGTGTGGTCGCCGATGGTCGCCACCTGGTAGGCGTTGCGCCAGCTCGGGCTGGCGATGGCGTGTGCCAGGAAGTGGCTGGCGCCGGGCACGACTTCCTTGCGCTCACCGGCCGGCAGCGCCCAGTTGCTCTGCGACTCGAGTGCGATGGTCACGGCCTGCGACCAGGCTTCGGTGTTGGTCAGGCGCGTGTTCGGCGAGACGATGGTCGGCGCGAACTGCTTGCGCGCGGTGACCACGTCGCAGACCGAATCACCCCACAGGCCGCTGTCGGCGCGCCGCAGGGCGACTTCGGCCACGGCATGCTGGCCGAGGACGGACTGGTCGCGGGCTTCGAGGTACAGCGTGGTGCTGAGGCAGAGGGAATCTGCGGCCGGTGGCGGCATGATCGATGCCAACCACAGGATCCAGGCGAGTTTCATGGCGGCTCCTTGCTCCGTTGCGCCGCCCGCACGGCTTTGGCGCCGGATCCCTGCATGGGTCCGGGCACCGCAGTGCGGATCGGCCTGGCGTGTTGGGGAGGGCGGCGGCACTCTGTGGCGCTTTGCTGCCCGGGCGCGAAGCCCGCGGGAGTGCGGGTCGTGCCGGTTCCGCCGAAGTGGCGACGGAGAAAGTGCGCGCAAGGTACTGCCGGTTTTCGCAATCCCAGCTGAACAGGGGGTCGGCGGGCTGTTGCGAGCGCGGCAAGAAAACGCGTCAAAGCGCAGCGGCGAGCCGGCTTCCCTGTTCGATCGCGCGCTTGGCGTCGAGCTCGGCGGCGACGTCCGCGCCGCCGATCACGTGCAGCTCCAGGCCGCGGCCGTCCAGTTCATCGAGCAGTGCGCGCCGCGGCTCCTGTCCGGCACAGACCACGACATGGTCGACATCGAGCACCTGCTCGACGCCGTCGATGGTCACGTGCAGTCCGGCATCGTCCACGCGGCGGTACTCGACCCCGCCCTGCATGCGTACGCCCTTGGCCTTGAGCGTTGCCCGGTGGGTCCAGCCAGTGGTCTTGCCCAGTTTCGCGCCCGGACGCCCTGCGCTGCGCTGCAGCAGCCACACCCCACGCGCCGGCGGCTCCGGTTGCGGCGGCTGCAGGCCGCCAGGCGTAGCGGAAGCGGGATCGACGCCCCATTCCTTCATCCAGCGGACGGGATCCAGGCTGGGCGAAGGTCCGTCATGGACCAGGAACTCGGCGACGTCGAAGCCGATGCCACCGGCGCCGATGATCGCCACCTTGCCGCCGGGAACGACGTTGCCGAGCAGCACGTCGGTGTAGCCCACCACGCGAGGATGGTCGTGTCCTTCGAAGTGCGCCACGCGCGGAACCACGCCCGTGGCCAGCACCACGGCATCGAAGCCTTCCAGCAGCCGCGGCGTCGCACGGGTGCCCAAGCGCAGGTCGACGCCGGTTTCGCGCAATTGCAGCCGGTAGTAGCGCAGGGTCTCCTCGAATTCCTCCTTGCCCGGGATCCGCCGCGCCAGGTTGAACTGGCCGCCAATCGAGTCTCCGGCCTCGAACAGGGTCACGGCGTGGCCTCGCCCGGCCGCCACCGTGGCGCAGGCCAGGCCCGCCGGCCCCGCGCCGACCACCGCGATCCGCCGTGGCGCAGTGGCTGGCGAATAGGCCAGCTCGGTTTCATGGCAGGCGCGCGGGTTCACGAGGCAGCTCGCGCGGCGATTCTGGAACACGTGGTCCAGGCAGGCCTGGTTGCAGGCGATGCAGGTGTTGATCGCATCCGCGCGCCCGGCGGCGGCTTTCGCCACCCAGTCCGGATCGGCCAGCAGTGGGCGTGCCATCGACACCATGTCCGCCTGGCCGGTGGCGAGGATCGATTCGGCGACATCGGGCATGTTGATCCGGTTGGTCGCCACCAGCGGCACCGAGACCTCGGGCATGAGGCGGGCGGTGACCCCGGCGAAGGCGGCCCGGGGCACCGAGGTGGTGATGGTCGGTACCCGGGCTTCGTGCCAGCCGATGCCGGTGTTGATGATGGTCGCGCCCGCTGCCTCGACCGCGCGTGCCTGGGCCACGATGGCCGGCCAGTCGTTGCCGTCCTCGACCAGGTCGAGCATCGACAAACGGTAGATGATGATGAAGTCCGGCCCGCAGGCCTCGCGCACGCGGCGCACGATTTCCACCGCGAAACGCATGCGGTTCTCGACGCTGCCGCCCCAGCGGTCGTGGCGTCGGTTGGTACGCGCGACCGTGAACTGGTTCAGCAGGTAGCCCTCCGAGCCCATGACCTCGACGCCGTCATAGCCGGCTTCGCGCCCAAGCCGCGCGGCGTGCGCGAAGGCGTCGATCTGGCGCTCCACGCCGCGCGCGGACAGCGCCCGGGGCCGGAACGGATTGATGGGCGCCTTCAGCGCCGACGCCGATACCGAGAGCGGGTGGTAGGCGTAGCGCCCGGCGTGGAGCAGTTGCAGGCAGATGCGCGAGTCATGCGCATGGACCGCATCGGTGACCTGCCGGTGCCGGGCCACTTCCGCGCGCCGCGTGAGCTTGCCGGCGAAAGGTTTCAGCCAGCCGGTCAGGCTCGGAGCAAAGCCGCCGGTGACCATCAGTCCGACGCCTCCGGCGGCGCGCTCGGCGAAGTAGGCGGCGAGCTTGGGGAAATCGCGCCGCTGGTCTTCCAGCCCGGTGTGCATCGAACCCATCAGCACGCGGTTGCGCAGGGTGGTGAATCCAAGGTCGATGGGCGAAAGAAGGTGCGGGTACGGAGATGCGGCGGTCATTCACATTCGTCGGCGTACGGGATGGGTCACGATGCGGGCATGTGACATCCACGGCAAGAGCCCGGCTCGGCCGCTTCCGGACGATTTGTTAGACCAGCGTTAACGCCATCTTCACATCTTCGAATCTAACCTGCACTCCGATGGCGGCCCGGGAGGCGGCCGTCGTGCCCCACAACTCGAGTGATGCGGTTCCGGCGCTGCCGGATTCGTGCACCTTTTCCAAGGAGCGACACCATGATGAACAAGAAGTTGCTGTGCGCAGCCCTGCTGGCTGGCTTGGGCGTCGCCCCCGCCGCCTTCGCCCAGGATTTCGACGACCGCTGGTACCTGACCGGTGGCGCTGGTTTCAACCTGCAGGACAATGACCGCGGTACGCGCGATGCGCCGTTCGCAANGCATCGACTCGTCGCGCATGGTGGGTCCGACCGGTTACGGCGAGAGCCGCCCGATCGCGCCGAACACCAATGACGACGGTTCGGACAACCCGGACGGCCGCGCGCGCAACCGCCGCACGGAGCTGAACGTCCAGAACTGAGGACGTCGGCACAGGTGACACCACGGAGCCCGGCCTTGTGCCGGGCTTCGTGCATTTGGAGGCTGCTAGACTCTCGCCCTGTGCAGACGAAGCGGGGCAAGAGCAATGAAGCGGTCAGCGTTGATGAGTGTGGCGGCAGTGGGCCTCCTGGTTCCGGGAATGGCCCTGGCGGCGATCGACTGCGGCAGCCTGCCGAGCGCGGGCGTCGCCGCGCAGCGGGTCACGGTGCTTGCGCCGCTGGCGACCGAACTGGCCGCGCCCTCGTACATGCTCGGCGCCAACAGCGGCGTGCTTGGGCATGCGTACGACGAGTCGCAGACGGTCGACGAAGTGCTGCTGCGCCGGCGCATCGAAGGCTGCCGCAACGTGGCGATCGCAGCGCCCGCGAGCGTGGCGGATCCGAATGACCCCGGTGCCTACAAGCCCAAGACCGAATTCGACAACACGCCCTGGCGCTTCGATATGAACCAGAACGGCCGGCAGATGACCGCCGACGAGTTCGATGCCTGGATGAAGACGCGCGGCGTCCGGATCGCTCGTGGCAGGACTCCCGCACCGGCGGCTGGCGCCGTGGCCGCACCGGCCGGCGATGCGGTGCCGGCCGTCGAAGGCGTGCCCGTGGGAGCCGCGCCCGAAGCCGCGGCCGCTGGAACACAGCCTGCCCAGGTCCCCGCGGACGACGGCTCCGAGCCGCGCTGACCTCCTCGCGGCCCGCGGCGCAGCTGCGCCGCGGCGTCGCGTTTCAGTCCTTGATGACGCCCAGTTCGTGCCCGATGCGGGTAAAGGCGTCGATCGCCCGGTCCAGGTGCTCGCGCGTGTGCGCCGCCGACAGCTGCGTGCGGATCCGCGCCTGGCCCTGCGGCACCACCGGGAAGAAGAACCCGATCGCGTAGATGCCTTCCTCGAGCAGGCGCTCGGCGAAGCGCTGCGCCAGCGGCGCGTCGTACAGCATCACCGGGCTGATCGGATGCGTGCCGGGCTTGATGTCGAAGCCGGCCGTGGTCATGCGCTCGCGGAAGTACGCGGTGTTCTCCGCCAGCCGCTCGCGCAGCCCGCCGGCGGCGTCGAGCATCTGGAACGCCTTCGTGCCCGCGGCCACCACGTGCGGCGGCAGCGAGTTCGAGAAGAGATACGGCCGCGAGCGCTGGCGCAGCAGCTCGATCACCTCGGCCTTGGCCGTGGTGAAGCCGCCCAGCGCGCCGCCCATGGCCTTGCCCAGGGTGCCGGTGATGATGTCGATCTTCTCGAGCACGCCCTTGACCTCGGCAGAGCCGCGGCCGGTTGCGCCGATGAACCCCGTCGCGTGGCACTCGTCGATGTGGACCAGTGCGCCGTACTTGCCGGCGAGCGCGGTGATCTCGTCGAGCGGCGCGATGAAGCCGTCCATCGAGAACACGCCGTCGGTGGTGATCATGATCGTGCGCGCGCCGTCGGCCTTCGCCTGCTTGAGCTGCGCTTCCAGGTCGGCCATGTCGCAGTTGGCGTAGCGGTAGCGCTTCGCCTTGCACAGGCGCACGCCGTCGATGATCGAGGCGTGGTTGAGCGCGTCGCTGATGATCGCATCGCCGTCGCCCAGCAGCGGTTCGAACAGCCCGCCGTTGGCGTCGAAGCAGGCGGCATAGAGGATCGTGTCCTCCTTGCCGAAGAAACCGGAAATCGTCCGCTCCAGCTCCTTGTGCAGGTCCTGGGTGCCGCAGATGAAGCGCACCGAGGCCATGCCGAAGCCGTGCGTGTCCAGCGCCTCGCGCGCGGCGGCGATGACGTCCGGATGGTCGGCAAGGCCGAGGTAATTGTTGGCGCAGAAATTCAGCACCCTGCGGCCGTCGGCGAGTTCGATCTCGGCCGACTGCGGGCTGGTGATGATGCGTTCGGCCTTGAACAGGCCCGCCTCGCGGATCTCTGTCAGGGTCTGGCTGTAGCGTTCGGTCAGGGACACAGGACACCTCAACGATGGGGAAGGCAGGTGGCGCCGTCGAGGCGCGACCTTCGGCGGCATGGATGCCGCCGAGAGCCTACATGGACGTATTCACGGCGTGTCGCGCCTCGGCGGCGCCACCTGCCTTCGCGCGACCGGGCTACCAGCTCAGGACCACCTTGCCCGACTTGCCCGACTCCATCAGGTCGAAGCCCTTCTGGAACTCGTCCGCCGGCAGCTGGTGGCTCAGCACCTTGTGCAGCGGGAAGCCCGACAGCACCAGCTGCGTCATCTTGTACCAGGTCTCGTACATGCGGCGGCCGTAGATGCCGTGCAGCGTGAGCCCCTTGAAGATCACCCGGTCCCAGTCGATGCCCGCGCCCTTGGGCAGCAGGCCGAGGAGTGCGACCTTGCCGCCGTGGTACATGCAGTCGAGCATGTCGTTGAACGCCGCCGGGTTGCCGCTCATCTCCAGGCCGACGTCGAAGCCGTCCATGTGCAGCTCGGCCATCACGTCCTTCACCGAGGTCTTGCTGACGTTGACCACCCGCGTGGCGCCCATGTCGGCGGCCAGCTTCAGGCGGAAGTCGTTGACGTCGGTGACCACCACGTTGCGCGCGCCGATGTGCTTGCAGATGCCCGCGGCCATCACGCCGATCGGGCCGGCGCCGGTGATCAGCACGTCTTCGCCGACCACGTCGAACTCCAGCGCGCAGTGCGCGGCGTTGCCGTAGGGATCGAAGAACGCGGCCAGCTCCGACGGGATCTGGTCGGGGATCGGCCACAGGTTGCTGGCCGGCATCACGATGTACTCGGCGAAGGCGCCGTTGCGGTTGACGCCGATGCCGACCGTGTTCGGGCACAGGTGCTGGCGGCCGGCACGGCAGTTGCGGCACTGGCCGCAGACGATGTGGCCTTCGGCCGAGACCCGCTGGCCGATCTCGTAGCCGGCCGCGCCGGGGCCGAGCTTCACCACGCGGCCCACGAACTCGTGGCCGATGGTCAGGCCTTGCGGAATGGTGCGCTGCGCCCACTCGTCCCAGAGGTAGATGTGCAGGTCGGTGCCGCAGATGGCGGTCTTCTCGAGGCGGATCAGGACCTCGTTGGCGCCGGGCTCGGGGACGGGGACTTCCTCCATCCAGATGCCGCGGGCAAGCTCGCGCTTGACCAGCGCCTTCATGGTGGCGGGAATGGTGGACTGCTGGGGCTGCGACATGGTTGGGCCGGTCGGATGGTCGAAACGCCCATTGTACCGCCGCCGCGGCGTGCAGCCCGGGGCATGACCGGCGACATTTGCACCCGGCCGCCGCCGCGGCCTATGGTCGCGGGCTGTCCAGACCACCGGTAATCCCATGCGCCCGAGCCCCATCGCCACGGCCCTCGCCGCCGCCCTGCTGCTGCCCGCCGCCGCCCTTGCCGACGAAGGCATGTGGCTGCCCTCCCAGCTGCCGGAGATCGAATCGGCCATGCGCGCTTCCGGCTTCCAGGGCGACCCCAAGGACCTGTCCGACCTGTCGAAGCCGCCGATGAGCGCCGTGGTCTCGCTTGGAGGCTGCACCGCGAGCTTCGTTTCGCCGCAGGGCCTGGTGGTCACGAACCACCACTGCGCACACGGCGCGATCCAGCTGAATTCGACGCCTGGAAACAACCTCATCGCCAACGGCTTCAACGCGCCGACGATGGCCGAAGAGCTGTCGGCGGGCCCGGGCGCGCGGGTGCTGGTCACCGACCGCTTCGAGCGCATCACCGATCGCATCCTGGCCGATGCCTGCGGCAGGACCGGCCGCGCCTACCACGACGCGGTCGAGACCGCATCCAAGGCCGCCGTGGCCGAGTGCGAGGCCGAGGAGCCCGGCTACCGCTGCAGCGTGGTCGACATGTACTACGGCACCGATTTCGACCTGGTGCGCCAGCTCGAGATCCGCGATGTGCGGCTGGCCTACGCGCCGCCGGATGCGATCGGCAGCTACGGCGACGAGATCGACAACTTCATGTGGCCGCGGCACAGCGGCGACTTCACCTTCTACCGCGCCTATGTCGGGCCGGACGGCAAACCCGCGGCGTATTCGCCGGACAACGTGCCGTTCAAGCCCGCGGCCTGGCTGACGGTCTCGACCGAGCCGCTGGCCGAAGGCGACTTCGCGATGCTGGCGGGCTATCCCGGCCGCACCTTCCGCCACCGCACCGCGGCCGAGTTCGCCGACCAGGTCGAGTGGCAGCTGCCCTCGCGCGTGGAGCTGATGACCGCGCTGCTGGCGGCGGTCGAGCGCGGCTCGGCCGGCGATGCCGACGCCGAAGTGCGCTATGCCGCCCAGGTCGCCAGCCTCAAGAACACGCTCAAGCGCGCCCAGGGCGAGCTCGACGGCCTGCGCCGCAGCGATGCCGTCGCCGGCCGCCGCACCGAAGAGGCGGCGATGGCGACGTGGCTGTCCGGCCAGCCCGACGCCGCCGCGACGCGTGCCGACATCGACGCCGCGGCCGAGGTGATCGCCTCTGCCCGGGCCACGCGCGAACGCGACCAGCTGTTCAGCCTGATGCAGGCCCAGACCCAACTCCTGGGCGGTGCGATGCGGCTGCAACGCCTCGCCCTGGAGCGCGGCAAGCCCGACGCCGAGCGCGAAAGCGGCTACCAGCTGCGCGACGAGGCCCGGATCGAGGCCGCCCTGCGCCAGGCCCAGCGCCGCTACGCGCCGGCGGTGGAGCGAGCGATCCTGGCCGAGCTGCTGGGCCGGCATGCCGCGCTGCCCGCGGAGCAGCGCGTGCCCGAAATCGATGCCGTCTTCGGTACCGACGAAGCGACGATCGCCTCGCGCCTGGAGCGCCTGTACACCGGCGCCCCCCTGGCCGACGAAGCCGAGCGCATGCGCCTGTTCGCGGCTGGGCCGGCCGAGGTCCAGGCATCGACCGATCCGCTGATGCAGGCGGCCGCGACCCTGCAGCAGGCCGACCTGCGCTTCGAGGACGAGGCCAAGGCACGCACCGGCGAGCTGCTGCGCCTGCGCCCGGCCTACATGCGCGGCATGATCGGCCACGCCCGCAGCGAGGGCAGGGCGGTCTACCCGGATGCCAACTCCACCCTTCGCGTGAGCCACGGCCGCATCGAGGGCCTGCAGCCGCGCGACGCGGTCAGCTGGTCGCCGCTGACGACCGTCGAAGGCATCGTCGAGAAGCACACCGGCGTTGCTCCCTTCGACGCGCCGCAGCCGCTGCTCGATGCCATCGCCCGCCGCGACTTCGGCGCCACGGTCGATCCGGGCCTCGGCACCCAGACCGTGAACCTGCTTACCAACCTCGACACCACCGGGGGCAACTCCGGCTCGCCGGTGATGGACGCGCGCGGCCGCCTGATCGGCCTCAACTTCGACAGCAACTGGGAGGCGGTCAGCGCCAGCTGGAAGTTCGATCCGCGCTACAAGCGCGCGATCCACGTCGACGCCCGCTACATGCGCTGGATCATGGCCCGCGTCTATCCCGCGCCGCAGCTGCTGCGCGAGATGGGGCTGCCGCTCGACCAGGCCGACAGGCAGGCTCCCGCCGCCGGCCTCGGCCGTTAAACTCCGAATCATCCAACCGTCCAGGACACCGAACCTATGGGCAAGACACTTCTCGCCGCCGCCGTCGCGGCCTTCGCGGCCGCTGCCGCCAGCCCCGCCCACTCCGGCGAAGGCATGTGGGTCCCGCAGCAGCTCCCCGAGATCGCCAAGCCGCTGAAGAAGGCCGGCCTCAAGCTCAAGCCCGAACAGCTTGCCGACCTGACCGGTGACCCGCTCGGCGCCGTGGTCTCGCTGGGCGGCTGCACCGCGAGCTTCGTCTCGCCGCAGGGCCTGGTGGCGACCAACCACCACTGCGCCTATGGCGCGATCCAGCTCAATTCCACGCCCGAGAACAACCTCATGCGCGACGGCTTCTATGCCGCGGCGATCGGCGACGAGATCAGCGCCGGACCGAATTCGCGCATCTTCGCGCTGGAGTCGATCGAGGACGTGACCGCCAAGGTGCAGGCCGCCGTGGCCGCGGCGCCCGATGCGATCGGCCGCACCAACGCGCTGGACGCGATCGAGAAGTCCCTGGTCGCCGGCTGCGAGGCCGACGAGGGCTATCGCTGCCGCCTGTACAGCTTTGCCGGGGGCAATACCTACCGCCTGTTCAAGAACCTCGAGATCAGCGACGTGCGCCTGGTCTACGCGCCGCAGGGCAGCGTCGGCGCCTACGGCGGCGAAACCGACAACTGGATGTGGCCGCGGCACACGGGCGACTTTTCTTTCTACCGCGCCTACGTCGGCAAGGACGGCAAGCCGGCGGCCTTCGCCGAGGACAACGTGCCCTACCAGCCGAAGCGCTGGCTCGAGTTCGCCGACAAGCCGCTGGGCGAGGGCGACTTCGTGATGGTCGCCGGCTATCCCGGCCGGACCGCGCGCTATGCGCTGGCCAGCGAGTTCAAGGACACCCAGGACTGGCAGTACCCGACCGTGGTCCGCCACTACAAGGCGCTGCAGAAGATGGTCGCCGAAGCGGGCGCGGCCAATCCCGACATCGAGGTTAAGTACGCCAGCACCATGCGCGGCTGGGAAAACGTCTACAAGAACTACGACAGCCAGCTCGCCGGCTTCGAGCGCACCAAGGCGATGGCCACCAAGGAGCGCCAGGAAGCCGAGGTGCTGGCCTGGGCACGAGACGAAGGCGAAGCCGGCCAGGCCGTGCTCGACGCCTACGCGCGCATTCTCGAGCTCAACGAAGCCAGCCGCGCCACCCGCGAGCGCGACCTGGTGTTCGGCCAGTTCAACGGCACCGGCGTGCTGTCGACCGCGATCCGCGGCTACCGCCTGGCGATCGAGCGCGAGAAGCCCGACGCCGAGCGCGAGCAGGGCTACCAGGAGCGCGACCTGCCCACGATCGAGGGCGCGGTGCGTCAGATGGAGCGCCGCTACGTGCCGGAAATGGACCGCGGCCTGCAGCGGTACTGGCTGGCCGAGTACGTCAAGTTGCCGCAGGCCCAGCGCCTTGAAGCCGTGGACGCCTGGCTGGGCGGCAGCGATGACAAGGCGATCAACGGCGTGCTCGACCGCCTCGGGCGCAGCGAGTTGGCCGACAGCACCGAGACCCGCCTGAAATGGCTGAAGGCCGACCGCAAGGCCTTCGAGAAAAGCAAGGATCCCGCGATCCGCTACGCGGTGGCGATCATGCCCACGCTGCTGGCGCAGGAGGCCGAGCGCAAGGCCCGCGCCGGCGACGCGCTGCTGGCGCGCCCGGTCTACCTGCAGGCGGTGGCCGACTACAAGGCCAGCAAGGGCGAGTTCGTCTATCCGGACGCCAACTCCTCGCTGCGCATCACCTTCGGCAACGTCAAGCCCTACACCAAGCTCGACGGCACGCCGCAGAAGCCGTTCACCGTGCTCGAGGAGATCCCGGCCAAGGACACCGGCGAAGATCCGTTCGACGCCCCGAAGGCGCTGCTCGATGCCGTGGCCGGGAAGCGGTACGGCGGCCTGCAGGACCGCCGCCTGAAGTCGGTGCCGGTCAACTTCCTCGCCGACCTCGACATCACCGGTGGCAACTCCGGTTCGCCGGTGCTCGATGCACAGGGCAAGCTGGTCGGCCTCGCCTTCGACGGCAACTGGGAGTCGGTGGCGTCGAACTGGGTGTTCGACCCGGTGATGACGCGCATGATCTCGGTCGACCAGCGCTACATGCGCTGGATCATGCAGGAGGTCTACCCGGCGCCGCGCGTGCTGGCCGAGCTGGGGCTGGAGCCGAAGCGTTGAGGGTGCTCCTCGCTCGCCACGGCGAGACCGAGTGGAACCGCGCCGGCCGCTACCAGGGGCAGGAGGACATCCCGCTCTCCGATACCGGTGCCAGGCAGGCGCTGCGCTTGGGCGAGCGCCTGCACGACGTGCGCATCGACCGCGCCGTGGCGTCGCCGCTGTCGCGCGCGTACGACACGGCGCGGCTGGCGCTGGGCGAGGCGCGTGCGGACATGCTCGAGGTCGACGAGGGGCTGATGGAAATCGCCCACGGAACCTGGGAAGGCAAGCTTGCCAGCGAGATCCGTGAAGTGGACCCGGAGCGCCTGGCGGCGTGGCGCGATACGCCGGACAAGGTGCAGATGCCCGGTGGCGAGTCGTTGAAGCAGGTGCTCGAGCGCGCCTGGCCGGCGTTCGCCAAGGCCTGTGAAGGCCTGGGTCCGGAGGACACCCTGCTGGTGGTGTCCCACGACGCGGTCAACCGCGTGCTGCTGTGCCGGGTGCTGGGCCTGCCGCTGTTTCGGCTGTGGACCTTCCGCCAGGCGCCGGCCACGCTCAACCTGCTTGAAGGGCCCGATGCCGGGCACCTGGACGTGGTGCGCATGAACGACTGCGCGCACCACACCCTGCTGTTCGGCGAAGCGGTGCACCGGGCGCTCTGAACCATGGCCGCAGCGCGCAGCCTTCAGGACTGGCTCCATGACATCGAGGGCCGGCATCCGCGCGAGGTCGACCTCGGCCTCGATCGCGTGCGCGCCGTGGCCGAGCGCATGGGCCTCGGCCGGCCGGCGCGCCTGGTGGCGACCGTCGCCGGCAGCAACGGCAAGGGTTCGACCGTGGCCTTCATCGAGGCGATCGCCGCTGCCTCCGGGTTGCGGGTGGGCGCGTACACATCGCCGCACCTGCTGGCCTACAACGAGCGCGTGCGCATCGATGGCGAAGACGTGGACGATGCCGGCCTGGTGGCGGCGTTCGAAGCGGTCGAGGCCGCGCGTGGCGCGACCACGCTGACGTATTTCGAATACGGCACGCTCGCCGCGCTGTGGCTGTTCGAACGCGCCGGGCTCGATCTCGCCGTGCTCGAGGTCGGGCTGGGCGGGCGCCTGGACGCCGTGAACCTGGTCGATCCCGACGTCGCGGTGATCACCACCGTCGACCTCGACCACCAGGACTGGCTTGGTGCCGACCGCGAGGCCATCGGCACCGAGAAGGTCGGCATCGCGCGGCCGTGGACGCCGCTGGTGCTGGGCGAGGATGATCCGCCGTCGAGCGTTCTCGGCCACGCCTATGCCATCGGCGCCTCCGCGATCCGGGCCGGCAGCGACTACCGATTCGGCCGCGATGATGCCGGCGATGGCTGGTGGTGGCGCGAGCCCGGGTTCGAGCTGGCGCTGCCGCGGCCGCGCATGGCCGCGCCGGCACAGCTGCGCAACGCCGCGGCCGCGATCGCCGCGCTGCGCGCGCTGGACGTGGAGATCGACGACGGCGCCTGGGCGTGCGGCGTGGCGGCCGCGCAAGTGCCGGGGCGCCTGCAGCGTTTCGAACGCGGGGGCGTGGAGGTGCTGGTGGATGTCGGCCACAACCCGCAGGCGGCGCGCGCGCTGGCCGAGTGGCTGCATGAGGCGCCGGCGATGCGCACCATGGCCGTGTACGGCGCGCTGGCCGACAAGGACGCCGTTGGCGTGGTCGCCGCGATCGCGCCCTGCGTGGATGCCTGGCATCTCGCCGGCATTGCCGGGGTCGGCGCTCGTGGCCGTGATGCCCATGCATTGGCCGACGCCCTGGCCGGCACCGCGGCCGGAACCGCGCAGCGCCACGCCGACGCTGCCGGGGCGCTGTCGGCGGCACTGGCACAGGCCCATCCGGGCGAACGCGTGATCGCCTTCGGCTCCTTCCACGTCGCCGGCGCGGCGCTCGCGTGGCTCGCTGCCGGGGATTCAGAAGCGGAGCCCGGCGGGGCCGTATAATTCAGCGGCCCCCGTTGCCTCGAGCCTCCATGGACTCCGGACTGAAACAGCGCCTGATCGGCGCCGCGGTACTGATTGCGCTGGCCGTGATCTTCCTGCCGATGCTGGTGCAGGGTCCCGCCCCCGACAGCGGCGTGTCGGATCTTTCGCTGCACGTCCCGGACGCGCCCTCTGGCGAGTACGTCACCCGCGACCTGCCGCTGGTGGCGCCCAGCGCCACGAGCAGCGCCGGCCTGCTCGCCGACGACGGCAGCCTGGCAACCGTGGACACAGCCACCGCAGCGCCGCAAGGCGATGCGCGCGCCGAAGATGCGGCCGATCTCGCATCCGACGTGGACGTGGCTCCATTGGCCGAGGGTGATGCGGCCGACGTGGCGCCCCTGCCGGCGCAGGAACGACCGGCCACGCAGCCCGAGCCTCTCGCGCCGCAGCGCCCCGTCGCGGCGGCCGGACCGGCGCCCGAAGCTCCGCTGCCGGCAAGGCCCGAGCCTCCCAAGCCGGAACCTTCAAAGCCCGAGCCCGCAACGCCCCCGGCGCGCCTGCCCGCGGCCACCGCCGGCGGCGACTACGCGGTGAACTTCGGCGCGTACGGTTCGCGCGCCGACGCCGGCACCGTCGTCAACCGCCTCCGCCAGTCCAACCTTCCTGCCTATGTGGAAGAAACCCGCGTTGGCGATCGTGATGCCTGGCGGGTCCGCATCGGTCCCTATGCTTCGCGTGCCGATGCGGAGTCCGCGCGCGTGCGCGCCGGCAGCATCGGCTCGCGCGCCACGGCCGCGGTGGTAGCGCTGGACGCGGCAGCGCCGGCATCGTCCGGTGGCAGCGCGGCGTCGCGGCCGCCGGCGCCGACTGCCGCACCATCCGCTCCGGCTCCGGCTCCAACGACCGCGGCCGGCACCGGTTTCTCCGTGCAGCTTGGCGCCTATGGCAACGCCAGCGAAGCCAATGCACTGCGCGACCGGCTGCGCGCCGCGGGCATCGGTGCTTTCACCGAGACCGTGCAGACCGACAAGGGCACGCTGACCCGCGTCAAGGCCGGTCCGGTGGTCACGCGCGGCGAAGCCGACCAGCTCAAGGCGCGGGTCAAGTCGAACTTCAACATCGACGGTCTCGTGCGTTCGCATCCGTAGCCGCTCGCTCGAAGTCGCGCGCCCGGCGCCGTCTTGCCGAAATCGCCTTTCCACTCCAGACACTCGCAGGTCCACCCCATGTGCGGCATCGTCGGCATCGTCGGAACCACTGAAGTCGCGGCCGCGCTGTACGACGGCCTGACGGTGCTGCAGCACCGCGGACAGGATGCCGCCGGCATCGCGACCGGATACGGCACGCGCCTGCGCGTGCACAAGGCCAATGGCCTGGTGCGCGACGTCTTCGACGACGCGGCGATGGCGCTGCTGCAGGGGCGCGTGGGCATCGGCCACTGCCGCTATCCCACCGCCGGCAGCGAGGGTCATGACGAAGCGCAGCCGTTCTACGTCAACTCGCCCTATGGCATCGCGCTCGCCCACAACGGCAACCTGATCAACACCGATGCCCTGCGCCGCGAGGTCTTCGAGACCGACCGCCGCAACGTCAACACCGAATCGGACTCCGAAGTGCTGCTCAACGTGTTCGCGCACGAGCTCGACCGCGAGCGCGCACTCACCCCCGAAGCCGCGCTGAAGGCGGTCGAGGGCCTGCACCGGCGCGCGCGCGGCGGCTATGCCGGCATTGCCCTGGTGCTGGGCCTGGGGCTGGTCGCGTTCCGCGATCCCAACGGCATCCGCCCGCTGGTGCTCGGAAAGCGCGAGGCCGAGGGTGGTACCGAATACGCGGTCGCCTCGGAATCGGTGGCCCTGGACATCCTCGGCTTCGAGCGTGTGCGCGACGTCGAGCCGGGCGAAGGCATCGTCATCACCGCGAACGGCGAGCTGCACGCGCGGCAGTGCGTGGAGGCGGGCGAGCACGCGCCGTGCATCTTCGAATACGTCTACTTCGCGCGCCCGGACTCGATGATCGAGAACATCTCGGTGCACAAGGCGCGGATGCGCATGGGCGTGACCCTGGGCGAGAAGATCCTGCGCGAGCGGCCCGACCACGACATCGACGTGGTGATCCCGATCCCCGACACCTCGCGCGACTCGGCGATGGAGCTCGCCAACGTGCTCGGTGTGAAGTACCGCGAGGGCTTCGTCAAGAACCGCTATGTCGGCCGCACCTTCATCATGCCGGGGCAGGGCGAGCGGGCGAAGTCGGTGAGGCGCAAGCTCAATGCGATCCCGCTCGAGTTCCGCAACCGCGTGGTGTTGCTCGTCGATGACTCGATCGTGCGCGGCACCACGTCCAAGCAGATCGTGCAGATGGCGCGCGACGCCGGCGCGCGCAAGGTCTATCTGGCGTCGGCCGCGCCGCCGGTGCGGTATCCCAACGTTTACGGCATCGACATGCCCTCGGTCGAGGAGCTTGTGGCCAACGGCCGCAGCGAGAAGAACATCGAGGCCTTCCTGGGCTGCGACTGGCTGGTCTACCAGGACCTGCCGGACCTCGAGACCGCGGTGGCGGGGCACAAGTTCCCGGGCAAGAAGTTCGACAGCTCCTGCTTCAGTGGCGAATACGTGACCGGCATCGAGCCGGGCTACTTCGAACGCCTGCGCCAGCTGCGCTCGGACGAGGCGAAGAAGAAGCGCCGCGTGGGCGCCTGAGGCGTGCGCGTTTCGCTGTTCGACGCCGCGCGCGACTGCCTTGCCGCGGCGTCGCCGGAGGACAAGGTCGCGGCCACGCATGCGGCTGCCAGGGCGTTCAGGCGCGGCGAGCTCGCCATCGACGCCGCCGGCTCGGGGCCGGAGCCCATCCGCATGCCCGGCCGGCCGCCACGACCGTGCCTGGTGCATCCACGCGAGCTCCCGCGCCGCGGCTTCGGCAGCGACGAAGGCCGCGCCGCCTTCATCCACGCCATCGCCCACATCGAGTTCAACGCCATCGACCTCGGCTGGGACGCGGTCTACCGCTTCCGCGGCATGCCGGCGCAGTACTACGCCGACTGGGTGATGGTGGCCGACGACGAAGCACGGCACTTCACGATGCTGCGCACGCGGCTGCAGGCGAAGGGCTTCGACTACGGCGATTTCGACGCCCACAACGGCCTGTGGGAGATGGCGGAGAAGACCGCGCACGACGTGCTGTCGCGCATGGCGCTTGTGCCGCGCGTGCTCGAGGCGCGCGGGCTGGACGTGACCCCGGGCATGATCGTGAAGCTGCGCGCGCTGGGCGACGAGGCCACCGTCGAAATCCTCGAGGTGATCCTGCGCGAGGAAGTAGCCCACGTTGCCGCCGGCAGCCACTGGTTCCGCTGGTGCTGCGAGCGTGCAGGCGTCGATCCGGAACCGAGGTTCCGCGAGCTGCTTGCCGAATATGCGCGCGCGGTGCTGCATGGCCCGTTCAACATCGATGCGCGCAGCGCGGCGGGGTTCAGCGAGGACGAGTTGGCGGCGTTGCAGCAGCTTTCGGGCTGAAGGTTTGGCGGCGGGCACCGGGTGCGTGGGGTACTCCGCCGACTGAGCAGCAAGCCGCTCTTTATGTCGGCTGCGTACCCCACGCACCCGGTGCTGCCATCGCGGTGGCGGGTTGGGGCGGGAGTGCCCGTGACGCTCATGGGACGAGGCTTGTCATGCGTGTGACAAGTGTCGTATGTTTGCGACTCACGACATGTCGCGGGCACAGTTTCGATGATCCATCCCTCGAATACCGAACTTGAGCTGCTCAAGTGCCTGTGGCGACACGCTGTCTGCAGCGCCCGCGAAGTGCACAACCATGTGACGCCCATTCTCGGCTGGTCCTACTCTTCCACCCGCAAGACGCTGGAGCGGATGGTGGAAAAGGGTCTGGTCGAAGAGTTCGATTCGCACGGTTTGAACGTCTACCGCGCGGCCGTCGGCAAGGTTTCGACGCTGGCGGCGTTGAGCATGGACTTCGCGCGGAGAGTGCTGGAGATCGAGGGGCCGCTTCCGGCACAGGCATTTGCCGACAGTCGCCTGCTCAGCGAGGACGAGGTCGACGAGTTGGAGGCGCTGCTGCGTGATCCCGACCAGGATGGGCAGGCATGAGCCTCTCCGTGCTGGATATCTGGTGGTTTCACGCCGGCGCCTGCCTGTTCGCCGGCGCGCTGGCCTGGTCGCTGGGGCTTGTCCTGCATCACGGCCTGCGCATCTCTCACGCGGCGCGCAGCTACTGGCTTGTCGTCTGGGCCCTGGCGATCCTGCCGACCTTGCTGGCGATCGCCTTCCACGGCTTCGCCTCGGCAGGTGCCAACTGGTCGCTGCCGACGCCGCTGCCGCTGCCATCGGTAGCCGGGCTGGGTGGGTGGTCGAGCGGCCTTGAAGCGCCGTGGCAGGACGCAGCGCAGCCGCTTGGCGCCAGGGCCTGGCAGGAACCACTGCTGCCGATGCTGTATCTGGCCGGTGCCGGGCTGGCGGCCCTGCGCTGGGGCAGGGGCATGCTCGCCGTTCGCCGCATCGTCCGGGCGTCGTCCCTGGTCGTTCCGGCTGCCTTGCCGGGGCCCCTGTCCGCAATGGAGCAGCAACGCCTCCATCGTCTTGGCATCGAACTGCGGTCGACCACGCGGCAGGTCAGTCCCTTCGCGGTGTGCTGGCCGCGGCGGGCGATCATCATCCCGGCTGCCCTGGCCGCTCGCCTGGAGGATCGCCAGTTGCAGATGGTCCTGCGCCATGAAGCGAGCCACCTGGCCCGGCATGACCCGCAGCGCGCGGCGCTGATGCGCCTGGTGGGCGTGGTGCTCTGGTTCAATCCCTTCCTGGGACTGATCGAGCGTCGTGTCCAGGTCGCCGCGGAACTGTGCTGCGACGCCGCGGCAGCGGGAGTGGAGCCGGAAGCCCGCCATGTCTATGCGAGGGCCTACCTGGAAGCCTTGCGCCTCTCGGCACGATCGCAGATGCCATCCCCGGTCGCGGCGTTCTCGCGCCATGACCCCGGCAGCCACAGGCTGAGGATCCGCCACATGGTGCAGGGGGATGCGCGGCGACGCCTGGCCCTGCCATGGCGCATCGCGCTGCTTGCGTTGGCGCTGGCGGCCGGCAGCGCGGTGGCTGCAGTGCAGATCGGCACGGTCACGCCTGGCCGCGGCCAGGCCGGCATCGACGAAGCTGCTGGCGGCCCACGGGCAGCCGTCGTGTCGGTCGTGGCGCCTTTGCGCAGTGAAGCGGCGGCTCCGGAAGCCACCGCCGGCGTGACTGCCAGGCCCGCCATCGACTTTCGTTTTCCGGTGGCGGCGCCCAGGATCAGCAGCCGCTACGGGGCCGAAGGCGGGCCCTACACGCGCCCGCACAGGGGCATCGATTTCGCCGCAGCGCGTGGCACTCCCGTCTACGCACCTGCGGATGCAACCGTCGCGGCGGCGACCACGCGTTATCCGGATGGCCCCAACTACGGGACGGTGGTCGTGCTCGACCACGGTGGTGGCTGGCAGTCACTGCATGCGCATCTCGACGGCTTCGACGTCCAGATCGGGCAACGGGTCGCGGCCGGTACGCAGATCGGCCGCGCCGGCACCACCGGCAAGGTGACAGGGCCGCACCTGCACATGGAGCTGCTGTTGAACGGGCAGCGCGTCGATCCGGAGCCCTTGCTGCGATGAGCGGATAGGCACGCAGCACGGCTGCACCGGAGTCCCGGTCGACGTATCCCCGGCTGGCTCCCCCACATCCATCACTTGCCGCGCTTCCCGGCTCACGGGAGGGACGGTGCTTGCCTGGCGAACCATGAAAAATCCGCTCCTGCAGATGAAAGCCCGCTCCGCATCGTCTTCGCCTCGCAACTGCCTGCGCCTGGGGCTTGCTGCTCCGCTGTTGCTGGCCTGCTTCCAGGCTGGCGCGGCGGCCGTTGCCACCGATCCCGCACCGGAGCCATCGACTGACGCGCCACTGCAGGCACCTGCGTCCGAAGGCGTGACCGACCTGCAGCAGGTGCAGGTCCGGGGCGAACGCCACGATCCGCGTCGGGACGACACGGCCTCCCGCCTGGTCGTCGGCAAGGACGAACTGGTCCGGCATGGTGATGCCACCCTCGTGGACGCGATCAAGCGCCTGCCGGGGGTGACCGTGACCACCGCTGCGCCCGGAAGCACGGGCAGCATCACCCTGCGCGGGATGGGCAAGGGATACACGCAGGTCCTGGTCGACGGGCAGGCTGCCCCGGCGGGATTCGATCCGGGCTCGCTGTCCCCGGACATGGTCGAGCGGATCGAAATCCTGCGCACGGCCACCGCCGACATGCGCGCCGAGGCCATCGCCGGGACGATCAACATCGTGCTGGCCAAGGCTGCACGCCAGGATTCAAGCGAGCTCAAGATCAGCCTGGCGGAATCCAATGGCCGGTCCACGCCCGGCATCAACTGGAGCCGGTCCCGTCGCGGTGAACACCGTGGCTACACGGTGAACGCCGCCTTGTCACGGCGCGCGTTCCTGGTGGAGGAAGCCGGTATCGAAGGGGGCTTCAGCCCTGAAGGTGTGCAGGACCTGCATCGCAGCACGAACCTGCGCGTCGAAGGGTTCCGCGATGTGCTTTCGCTGTCTCCTTACTTCAACGCCGTCCTGGAGAACGGCGACACCCTCGGCTGGCAGACGTTCCTGGAGGCCAGCAACTACAACAAGCATGGCGACATCGGCTGGCAGACGCAGTCCGGACCGGAGCTGCGGCACGTGCGTTACCGCCAGTCCACCGGCATCGACGTGGTCCAGCTCCGCACCGATCTCAGCTGGGCCCGTGAGTTCGACAGCGGCGGAACATTCACCAGCAAGCTGGGGCTGGGCGGCAACCGCGAGGACTACCGCTTCCGCGAACAGGGATATGGCGCCGACGGCATGCAGAACCTGGACGAAGCCACCCACGGATGGCTGCGCGTGCGGAACTTCGCCTCCTTCGGGAAGTACACCTGGCCAGGTAGCGGAGCGCATGTGTTCGAGGCGGGATGGGAGGGCAGCCTGGATCGCCGGCGCGAAGCGCGGGTGCAGCGCCTGCTGGCTTTCGATGGGATCCCGGAAGGCTTCAGCGATCTTTCATTCGATGCCCAGGTCCGACGAGCCGCGGTCTATGCACAGGACGAATGGACGGTGACGCCCGCCTGGTCCCTGTACCTCGGGGCGCGCTGGGAGCAGATCGAAACCCGCAGCGACGGCAACGGCTTCGAGCCGATCCGCAACCGGTCCGCCATATTTTCGCCCGTGCTGCAGTCGCGGTGGCGACTGCCGGATTCGAAGAACCAGGTCCGTCTGGGGCTGAGCCGTACCTATCGCTCCCCGGAACTCCGCCTGCTGGTACCAAGGCCGTACACCTCCACCAACAACCGTGAACTCGATCCCGACACCATGGGCAACCCGCTGCTGAAGCCCGAGCTGGCCACCGGTGTGGACCTGGCCTACGAGGCGTTTCCGGAGGACGGTGCTACGTTCAGCCTCGGCGGCTATGTCCGGACCATCGAGGACGTCATCCGCACGGAGACACGCCTGGTCGGTGACCGTTGGGTCGCCATGCCGACCAATGGCGGCAGCGCAACCGCTTGGGGCATCGAACTCGATACCAGGTTTTCGCTCCTGCAGACTCAGGATGCGTCAGGGCTGGAGCTTCGCTTCAACCTGACCCGCAACTGGTCACGGATTGACGATCTGCCGGGACCGGACAACCGCATCGACAAGCAGCCGAGCCTGAGCTCCACCCTGGCCGCGGATTACCGCTTCAGCCCCGCCTGGTCGGTTGGTGCCAGCTACAGCTATCGCAGCGGTGGTTCGACGCGAACCGGCATCCATCAGATCGCAGGCGAGTCCGCGCGGCGCGAACTCGATGCCTACATGCTGGCCAGCCTGTGGGACAAGGCCCGGCTGCGGCTGGGCGTGGCCAACGTGCTGCAGCAGGACATCGCCAGCAATACGGAATACTTCGATGCCAGCGGCAGGCAGCGGATCGAACGCCTGCGGCCGACGCACCTCAGCATTCGCGCCAATCTTGAAGTTGCGTTCTGAGGCGAGTCGAGGACGCGCGGCTTTACAGGCTCGCCAACTGGACTCCTGTCGCGTCCACGCGCAACACCGATCCCTGCTCGTACCAGTCGCCCAGCACCACCCGCGTGCATGCATGCCCATCGACATCAAGCGCATGCACCGCCGGTCGATGGGTATGGCCGTGGATCAGCAGATCCACGCCGTGCGCACGGAGCGCTGCTTCGACCGCAGCGGGCGCCACGTCGGTGATCGTTTCCATCTTGCCGGCGTCGCGCAGTTCGCCCTGCCGAACCTGGCTGGCCGCCCGGGCCTGCTGCGCGAACGCCTGCCGGGCCGCCAGCGGCTGCGCCAGGAACTGCCGCTGCCAGCCCGGATCACGCGTCTGCGCCCTGAACTGCTGGTAGGCCACGTCGTCGGTGCACAGCGTGTCGCCGTGCATCAGGAGTGCGCGCCGCCCGTGCAGGTCGATCACGGTCGGATCCTCCAGCAGCGTCATGCCCGCCCGCTGCGCGTAACCGGTACCAAGCAGGAAATCGCGGTTGCCATGCATGAAGTACACCGGCACGCCGCTCCCCGCCAATGCCGCCAGCCGCTCCGCCACGAACGCGCCGGTTTCCGAGGGGTCGTCGTCGCCCACCCAGGCCTCGAACAGGTCGCCGAGGATGTACAGCGCATCGGCGCCGCGCGCTTCGCCGTCCACGAACTCCCCGAACAGGCGGGTGATCTCCGGGCGCGCCGGGTCGAGATGCAGATCCGAGATGAGAAGGGTGGTCATCGGGGGATTGTAATTGGCTGCGCTGGTGGGGTCGCGGTGGCGCCGGGCGCGTGGGGTACTCCGCCGGCTGACCACGGTGGTGGTCTTTATGCCGGCTGCGTACCCCACGCGCCCGACGCTCCCATCGTCGTGGCGGGTTGTGGCGTCGCTTCGCGAGGCCTCTCAAGGCCCCGGCCTCACAAGCAGCGATCGCCCAGGCAGCCGTGAGGCTGTGCCCGGGTGGGCTAAAATCGCCGGTCATCCCAGCAAGCCCCTCGATGCCATGACCTGCCGCACCCGCTTCGCCCCCAGCCCCACCGGCTACCTGCACATCGGCGGCGCCCGCACCGCCCTGTACTGCTGGCTGGAGGCGCGCCGCCGCGGCGGCAGCTTCATCCTGCGCATCGAGGACACCGACCGCGAGCGCAGCACCCAGGCCGCCATCGACGCCATCCTCGAGGCCATGGAGTGGCTTGGCCTCGACTACGACGAAGGCCCGGTCTACCAGACCGCCCGCACCGAGCGTTATCGCGAGGTCGCCGAGCAGCTTGTCGCCTCCGGCAACGCCTACTACGCCTACGAGTCGAAGGAAGAGCTCGACGCT
Source organism: Luteimonas sp. A537 (assembly GCF_054052065.1). Taxonomy (NCBI): domain Bacteria; kingdom Pseudomonadati; phylum Pseudomonadota; class Gammaproteobacteria; order Lysobacterales; family Lysobacteraceae; genus Luteimonas; species Luteimonas renzhihongae. The sequence continues at coordinate 618,185 of NZ_JBSVRH010000002.1, read as the reverse complement.
ATGCGCGAAGCGGCGATGGCCAAGGGCGACAAGCCCCGCTACAACGGCGCCTACCGCGAACAGGGCGCCGCGTACCGCGACGACCCCAATCGCGTCATCCGCCTGAAGAACCCGCTCGATGGCGTCGTGGCCTGGGACGACAAGGTCAAGGGTCGCATCGAGATCAGCAATACCGAGCTCGACGACCTGGTCATCTTCCGCCCGGACGGCTACCCGACCTACAACTTCGCCGTAGTCGTCGACGACCTCGACATGGGCATCACCGACGTCGTCCGCGGTGACGACCACGTCAACAACACCCCGCGCCAGATCAACATCTACCGCGCGCTGGGCGCCGACGTGCCGGCGTTCTCGCACCTGCCGATGATCCTCGACGAGCAGGGCGCCAAGCTTTCCAAGCGCACCGGCGCCGCCGACGTCATGCAGTACCGCGACGCCGGCTACCTGCCGCACGCGCTGCTGAACTACCTGGTGCGGCTGGGCTGGTCGCACGGCGACCAGGAGATCTTCTCGATCACCGAGATGCAGCAGCTGTTCGACCTGAAGGACGTCAATGCCAAGGCCGCGCGCCTGGACATGGCGAAGCTGGGCTGGTTGAACCAGCAGTACCTGAAGGAGGACGCACCGGCGGATGTGGCGACGCATCTCGAGTGGCACCTGCGCAAGGCCGGGTACGACCTTGCCGCCGGCCCGGCGCCGGCCGACGTTGTCCTCGCCCTGCGCGACCGCGTGCAGACGCTGAAGGACATGGCCGAGCGCGCCGCGGTCTGGTTTCAGCCGCTCGCGGAGTACGACGACAAGGCCGTTGCCAAGCACCTGAAGCCCGAGGCGAAGGCGCCGCTGGCCGAGGCGCGCCACCGCATGGCCGCGCTTGCGGAATGGAACGTCGAAGCGATCGCCGGCGCCCTGCAGGCCACCGCGGAAACACTCGGCCTGGGCATGGGCAAGGTGGCGCAGCCGCTGCGCGTGGCGATCACCGGCACCCAGGTCAGCCCGGACATCGCGCACACCGTGTACCTCGCCGGCCGCGACGAAGCGCTGAAGCGGATCGACGCCGCGATCGCCATGGCCGCCTGACGACGCAGATCCTTGCGTTCCGGCGGGTGGCGCCCGGCTTGAGTCCCCGGCCGTTCGCCACCATCATCAAGGCATGCCAGCGCATGCCTGCACCGATCCCAAGCACCACGTCCACGACGCCTCGGCCTTCGTGGCCGCGGTCGAGCGCGCCTGCCGCGAGCGCGGCCTGCGGCTGACGCCGATCCGCGCCCATGTGCTCGGCCTGATCGCGGAGACCGGGCAGCCGATCAAGGCCTACGACCTGCTTGACCGCGTGCGCGAGGGCAACGGACCCGGGGCCGCGGGACCGCCCACGGTGTATCGCGCGCTGGACTTCCTGCTCGCCAACGGCTTCATCCACAAGCTGCAATCGGTCAACGCGTTCGTCGCCTGCCACCATCCGAGCACCGCGCAGCACTCGGTGCCGTTCCTGATCTGCGACAGCTGCCATTCGGCGGTCGAGCTCGAGGACAGCAAGATCGTGGCCGCGCTGGACGAACGCGCGCGCGGGCTCGGCTTCCGCCCGCGCGCGCAGACGCTCGAGGTGCACGGCACCTGCGCCGACTGCGCCGCGCAGGACTAGGTCGCCCGGGCGGCGCCGCTCGATCGCACGCGACGCCGCAGGCCGGCCCGGCTGCTAGAACAGCACGCGCACGCCGGCGCTCGCGCCACGGCCGGCCATCGGCGCGAGGTCCTTGAGGAACGAGGTGTGCACCCGGGCCTCCCTGTCGAGCAGGTTGTTGCCGTTGATGAACAGCTCGACTGCGTTGCCGCTGGCGGTGTCCATGTGCCAGGCCAGGTTCGCGTGCACCAGCGTGTGGCCGGGCGTGGCGTCCTCGAATCCGGCCACGTCGTCCTGCCGCGCGTAGCGCACTGCGCCGATGCCCGCGCGCCAATGGTTGCCGGCCCAGCGCAGGTCGGTGCCGATGCGCGCGGGCGCGATCCGGGGCAGGTTGCCGTCGAGCGCCAGCTCGGCCGCGTAGTCGTGCGCGTGGTCTCCGTGGGGCACGGACACCTCGATCGCGCGCGTCCCTTGCCCGGCAAGCCGCCCGCGCACCACGTCGGCGAAGGCGCTCAGGGTCCACGCGCCGCTGTCGTTGTCGATGAAGGTCCATTCCGCGTCCAGTTCACCGCCGCTGAAGCGCGCGTCCGCCTGGGTCCAGGCCCGCACCGGCAGGCCGCCGTCGACGATCCCGGTATCGGCCAGGTAGATGAAGTCGTCGTAGCGCACGTGGTAGATCGCCGCGCCCACGCGCAGCGGGCCGCGGTGCCAGTGCAGTCCGGCCTCGGCGCGGTTGGCGGTCTCGACGTCCAGGGCCGGATCGCCGAATTCGTGGCTCTGCGTCGCCACGTGCATGCCGCTGGAATGCAGCTCCTCGGCGGTGGGGGAGCGCTGCGCACGGTCGAGGCCGAAGGACACGTGCACGTCAGGCGTCAGGTCCCAGCGCGACGCCAGCGACAGGCTGGTGGTGCTGAAGTCACGCGAAGGCCCGGCGTCGGCCGCGATGTCGATGGCGTTGCGGTCGTGGCGCAGGCCGAGTTCCAGGCTGGCCGGGCCGAAGTCCCGTTCGCCGATCCAGAACAGGCCGGCGTCGCGCGATTCGGAATCGGGCACGAAGGCCTCGGCGCCGGCCGCGGCGAAGTCGCGCTGCGACCACTGCAGGCCGAAGGCGCCTTCCCAGCCGCCGAGCGGCCGGTGTGCGAGCTCCAGCCGGGCCTCGATGGTTTCGTTGTCGAACACGGTGCCGACCTCGTCGCCCTCGTATTCGGTGTGGGTGTAATCGGTGTGCGCGATCCGCGCGCGCAGGCTCTGGAAGGGGCCGATGTCGTCGAGCCCGCCGCGGAGCTCGGTGCGGCGCTGGTCCATCACGATGTGGACGCCGCCATGGTCGTCGGCATCGTGGTCGTGGTCGTGGTCGTGGTCTTCCTCCCCGCCGTGCCCGTGGCCATGGTCTTCCCCGGCGTGGACATGGCCGGGTACGCCGTAGCGCGTGTTGAACAGGCTCTGGCCGACGCCGATGAAGCCGCGGTCGCCGACCCAGGACAGGCCCAGGGCGCCGCTGTCGGTGCGCACGAAGCTGTTGGACAGCGTGCCGCGGGCGTCGTCGTGGTTGTCGTCGTCGTGGTCATGTTCCGCGCGCAGGGCGGCGCTTTCCGCATGGCCGGGAATCTCGACGTCACCCGTTTCGCGGTGCAGCGCGTCGACATGGAACACCAGCCGCCCCGAGGCCGCGGTGCCGTCCAGGCGGAGCATGCCGGTGCGCTCGTCGTTGACGCTGCCGGCGCGCAGTTCCGCGCGGCCCTCCAGCGGCCGCGACGTGGCGGCTTCCGGAATGCGCCCATCGACTACGTTGACCGCGCCGCCGATGGCGCCGTTGCCGTACAGCAGGCTGGCCGGACCCTTCAGGACTTCGATCTGGTTGGCGAGGAAGGGCTCGATGCTCACCGCATGATCGACGCTGACCGTTGACACGTCGCCGGCGGAAAGGCCGTCGCTGAGCACCTGGACGCGCGCGCCCTCCATGCCGCGGATGATCGGGCGGCCGACGCCGGCGCCGAAGAAGGAGGACTGGACGCCGGGCAGGCGCGCGACCGTTTCGCCGATGGAGTTGGCCTTTGCATCGTCAAGGCGCTCGCCGGCAAGCACCGCTACGGGCCGCGCAAGGTCCTCGGCGGTGCGGGCGATGGGGTTGGCGCGGACCCTGAGCGTATCGAGGTCGGTCACGCCGTGCTCGTGGCCGGGCGCGTCCTCGGCCGACGCAGGCAGGGCCAGGGCCAAAAGGATCGCGCCGGCGAGCGTGGCGAAGGCGGCGGCGCGCGGGGTGGTGCGTGAATCGCGTGGTCTGGTGGTCATGGGGGCAAGTGTGGTGAAGTCGATTGAAATGTTATACTGTTTCAATCCCGACGCCACCCCAACGAAAGTCATGACCACTTCATGCAACCTCAATCGAGCGGACCGGGTTGGTTTCGCGGCGTCGTTCCTCTGTGCGCTGCACTGCGCACTGCTGCCGCTGGCGCTGGCCGTGCTGCCCACGTTCGGGCTGTCGGTGGGCGGCTGGGTGGACATCGACCAGGCGGTCACGGTGTTCGCCACGCTGCTGGGCGCCACCACGCTGGCGATCGGCTTCCGCCGCCACCGCGCGTTCCGGGCGTGGGCGCTGCTGGTGCCGGGCCTGGTGCTGGTCTGGCTGGGGGCGTTCAGCCCGCTGCATGACCACGGTATGGTCCACGCTGCGGTGATGACCCTGGGCGGCCTGATGATCGCCGGCGCGCACCTGTTGAACCTGCGCCTGACCCACGCTGCCGCGGCGGCCCGCGCGACGCCGTGAAACCGGCGCGCGTGCTAGGATGCGCGCCCTGTGGCGTGCAAAAGCGCGCCCCACCGAACGAACTCCAGGAGCGACAGATGGGTAAGGGCGATCGCAAGACGGCCAAGGGCAAGCGCTACAACTCCAGCTACGGCAACGCCCGCAGCCACGCCACCGCGAAGGCGACCGGCGCCACCGCCGCGCCGGTTGCGAAGAAGGCTGGCACCAAGACCGTGGCCAAGGCCCCGGCAAAGAAGGTCGTGGCCAAGAAGACCGTGGCCAAGGACTGACGTCCTGCGCCAGCGTTGACGTACGAAGCCCCGCCAGAAGCGGGGCTTCGTCGTTTCCGGTCAGCGGGTCGCGGCCCCCGCCTCGATCACCGCCCATACCCGCAGCAGGTTGTCGCCCAGGATCTTGCGGATGTCTTCGTCCGAATGCCCGCGTGCCTGCAGCCCGGTGATGAAGTTGGGGAAGTCGGCCACGGTGCGCAGGCCTTCGGGCAGCTCGCCGTCGACGCCATCGAAGTCGGAGCCGATGCCGACATGGTCGACGCCGATCAGCTTGACCGCGTAGTCGATCTGGTCGAGCACGTCGCTGATCGGGGCCTCCACCTTGGGATGGTCCAGCTCCCACTGCGCTTCGAAGGCCTTGCGGTCCAGCGCCGGTTCGCCGGCGGCCACCGCCGCCGCACTGCGCCGGTCGAAGGCGAGCGACTCACGGAACCAGTCGCGGGTATTGGCCGCGGCGGTCGGATTGACGAACGCGGTGCCGAACGGAATCTGCACGACGCCGCCCTTCGCCGCGATGGCCCTGGCCAGTTCGTCGCTGAGGTTGCGCTCGAAGTCCGGAGTGAAGTGGCGCAGCGCGGAATGGCTGGCGATCACCGGCACGTTGCTGAGTTCGATCGCCTGGTGCACGGCGTCGTCGGACAGGTGCGAGACGTCGACCATGATCCCGAGCCGGTTCATCTCCCGCACCACTTCGCGGCCGAAGGGGCTCAGGCCGTTCCAGCGCTTCTCCACCGTGTAGGAGGAGTCGGCGATGCGGTTGTTGCCGCTGTGCGCCAGGGTGATGTAGCTCACGCCGCGGTCGCGGAAGAAGGCGAGCTGCGCAAGGTCTTCGCCGAGCGGAGCACCGTTCTCGAGTCCCAGCGGCAGCAGCACGCGGCCACCGGCACGCAGGCGTTCGACGTCGCCCGGCGAGGTCAGCAGGGCGAAGCGGTCCGGGTGTCGCGCGACCAGCGCCTCCACCGCGTCGATCTGGATGTTGGCCGCCTGCCAGGCGCTGCCGGACTCGTCCTGGCGCGCGGAGGTGTAGATCGACATGAAGGCGACGTCCAGGCCCCCTTCGCGCGCGCGCGGGTAGTCGAACTCGCGGTCGGGCGCGGCCTCGCCGAGGTCGGCCCAGCTGGAGACCAGCACTCCGGGCGCATCGATATGGGTATCGACGATGATCGCGTCGGCGGCCAGCGCGCGCGCGGCGTCGGTGGCCTGGGCCAGCGCGGTGGCGGGCAGGGCGAAGCTCAGGGCGAAAGCGAGTGCGAGTGCGTGGCGGCGTGGGCTTTGGGGCATCGGGAGGCTCCTTGTCGGACGGAAGGGTTTGTCGCGGCTGTAGGCGCTGCCACAGGGGGGTTCGGCAACCGTGGGCGGCATTCTCATAGCGGCATGTCCTGGTGGCATTCGTGGGAGCTACAGCCGCGATGGCACTTCGTAGCGGCATTTGTGGGAGCGGCTATAGCCGCGACGCCTTTCGTGCCGGCAACACATCTCATGGTCCCGCAATCAGGCCACCCGGCGGCCACCGGAATGGACGGAGGCGGCAAGCTCCCCGCCCAGCCAGTAGCACAGCGCCGCAGGCTCGCGCACGCGCCAGCGCACGAAGTCCGCGCGCAGGCCGGTGCGCAGCATGCCGCGGTCGCCGAGGCCCAGCGCGCGTGCGGCGTGGATGGTGGCGCCGCGCAGCGCCTCCGCCGGCGTCAGGCGGAAGTGGGTGCAGGCCAGCTGCATGGCCTGGCGCAGCGACAGCAGCGGCGAGGTCCCGGGATTGCAGTCGGTGGCGACCGCCATCGGCACGCCGTGCGTGCGGAACGCATCGATCGGCGGCAATGTCGTTTCGCGCAGCACGTGGAAGGCGCCCGGCAGCAGCACCGCCACGGTGCCGGCGGCCGCCATCGCGCGCACGCCTGCATCGGAGGTGTGTTCGACGTGGTCGGCGGACAGGCCGCCGAATTCCGCCACCAGCGCCGCGCCTTCGCCATCACTGAGCTGGTCGGCGTGCAATTTCACCGGGAGCTCGAGTGCGCGTGCGGCCTCGAACACGCGGCGGGTCTGCGCGTTGCTGAAGCCGATGCGTTCGCAGAAGGCGTCCACGGCATCGACCAGGCCTTCAGCGTGCAGTCGCGGCAGCCAGTCGCAGACGGCGTCGATATAGCCGTCGGGATCGCCGGCGTATTCGGGTGGCAGCGCGTGGGCGCCAAGGAAGGTGGTGCGCACGCCAATGCCAAGCGCGTCGCCGAGTTCGCGCGCGGTGCGCAGCATCTTGCGCTCGTTGTCGAAGTCCAGGCCGTAGCCGGATTTCACTTCCAGCGTGGTCACGCCATCGGCGACCAGGGCGCGGGCGCGTGGCAGGGTTTGCGCCAGCAGCGCCTGCGCGTCGGCGGCGCGGGTGGCGCGCACGCTGGAGACGATGCCGCCGCCGCCACGCGCGATGTCCTCGTAGCTGGCGCCGGTCAGGCGCTGCTCGAACTCGGCGGCGCGATCGCCGGCGAACACGATGTGGGTGTGGCAATCGACCAGGCCGGGGGTGACAAGATCGCCGCCGGCGTCGATCACCTCGTGCGCGAGCTCATCGGCGCGCGCGGGCAGCGCATCGGCCGCCCCGGCAAACACGATTCGTCCGTCGCGCCAGCCAAGCGCGGCGTTCTCGAGCAAGCCGTAAGCGTCCGGGCCGTCTTCAGCCGTGTCGCCGTCCAACCCGCCATCGTCAAGCGTGGCCAGGCGCGCATCGAGCAGCAGGCCGTCCCAACGTTCAGTGGCCATCGGCGAGCGCCCGGACGGGGGTGGTGGCTGCAGTGCAGGGCATGTCAGGACCTCGGGCTGGCATCGACGCGGTAGCCTATCGCACCCCGCCGCCGGAGCGTGCCGCCATGTCCCCGAACCCGATCCCCGAAGCGTCCGGCATGTCCGTCGCAGGCGAAGCGCGCGATGGCGCCTTCGCGCCGCGCGCGGTGGCCGGCGGCTGGCAGCTGCCAACGATCGCCAACCTGCATTCGCACGCTTTCCAGCGGGCGATGGCCGGGCTGGCCGAACGCCAGACGCATCCCGAGGATTCGTTCTGGACCTGGCGCGACACCATGTACCGCATGGCCGCGCGCTTCGATCCTGATTCGCTGTATGCGGTCGCAAGCCAGCTCTACGTCGAGATGCTGGAGGCCGGCTACGGCAGCGTCTGCGAATTCCACTACCTGCATCACGCGCCCAACGGCCGGCCCTACGCCGATCCGGCGGCGATGTCGCAGGCGCTGGTGGCCGCCGCGCGCGACACCGGCATCCGCCTGACCCTGCTGCCGGTTCTGTACATGACCGGCGGCTTCGACGGCCGCGCGCTGGGCGAGCGCCAGAAGCGCTTCGGCCACGACGTCGATGGCTACCTGCGCCTCTTCGAGACGATGCATGCACAGACCGGCGACATGCTGCGCGTCGGCTGCGCCCTGCACAGCCTGCGCGCCGTGCCGCCGGAGGCGATGCGCGCGGTGCTGGCGGCGCTGCCCGCCGACGCGCGCATCCACATCCACATCGCCGAACAGGTGGGCGAGGTGCAGGACTGCCTCGCCATCCGCGACCTGCGCCCGGTGGAATGGCTGCTGCAGAACGCCAACGTCGACGCGCGCTGGACACTGGTGCACGCGACCCACCTCAACGACTGGGAAGTCGCGGGCATCGCGAAGAGCGGCGCCACCGTCGCCATCTGCCCGACCACCGAGGCCAACCTCGGAGACGGCCTGTTCCGCCTGCGCGATTATCTCGATGCCGGCGGCGCCTGGGGCATCGGCTCGGATTCACATATCTCCGTGTCGCCGGTCGAAGAGCTGCGCTGGCTGGAGTACGGCCAGCGGCTGCTGAAGCGGCGTCGCAACATCGCCGTGGGCGCTGCATCGTCCAGCGTCGGCGAGACCCTGCTGCGCGGCGCGTACGCGAGCGCGGCCAACGCCGCCGGCTTCGATGCCGCCGGTGACATGCTGGTGCTTGATGCGGAGGCGCCGCTGCTTGCCGCTGCAACCGCGGGCGACGTTGCCGACCGCTGGCTGTTCAGCGGAAACCGGCCTTGCATCAGCGAAGTGCATGTGGCCGGCCGTCGGGTGGTGGCCGACGGCCGCCATGCGGACAGTGATGCGGTGCTTGCGCGGTATCGGACGGCGCTTGCGACGCTGTCCGGCGGGCACGCCACCAGCCGCTAGCAGAAGCGGCTGGTATCCCGCGCGCCCACGCAGATCAGGCGCAGCCGGCCTTTGCACTCATGAAGGGCTTCAGATGATCGGCGGCGCGACAATGCGCCACGCGTTCGCGATGACCGAGGTCACCGCCGAATAGACGTCCTGCAAGGCCCGCTCCAGCGGGTCGGTGGTCTCGATGCGATACGACGCACCCTGCTCGATCGCCGCCTTCACCGGCCCGATGTAGTGATTGCTGCCGATGTTCAGGATGCCCGCCGGATCGTTGAACTGGATGTGGGTGCCCAGCGGGTTGGGCAACATGTCGAGGACCGGGACCTGGCGCTGCACGCCGGTCGCCCAGTCGCCGTCGATGCTGTAGTGGCGCATCTGGCCGTTTTCCGCGCCATGGCGGATGGCCCCGGCGTCAAGGCCATGCTGGCGCAGCGTGTTGTCGTGGATGCCCTGCGCGTTGAACGTGATCGCGGTGCTGCCGGTCGCCGCCGCTGCCATGGACGCGAGACCGCCGCCAAGCGAGTGCCCGGTGTAGACCACGTTGTCGCCGCCAAAGGCGTTCTCGGCCTGATGCGCGAGGGTGACCGCAGTGTCGTACTGCCGGGTCTGGAAGCCCGCCGACTGCGCGATCACCGTGCCCACGTCCTCCACGCCTCCGGTGTCGTTTCCGGCATAGGCCACGACGTAGTTGCCGACACCATCGGTGTAGACGCCGGCCTCCATGCCGTGGCTGTACTGGAGGCCGGGATCGATCCCCGCCGCGGCCAGTTCGCCGTCGCCCATCCGCTGCCAGCCGTCCGCGTCCTGGCGCAGGTAGACGGCCTCCGCGACGCCCGCCATCGCGCTGTCGAATGCCTGGTCCATCCCCGTGCCGCCCACGGCCTGGTCGAAGCCGCCGTCGCGTCCCGGAACGCTCCCCGTGTTCGGGTTCAGGGCTTCGTGGACCTGGCGGAAGAAGAGATCGGCCGCGTGCAGCGCGTTGTTGATAAGGGGCTGGAACATGTCGGGACGGACCTCGGCGGCGCGCGTGGAACGCAGGATGCAGCGAGTCTCGTGTCCGTTCCCGGTGCGGACAACCTAGGGCTGACTGCAGGTGGCGATGACCGCGGTCACGTTTCACGACCATGGCGTCGCAGGCCGTGCGTCGCATGGGGCTGGCCCCAATGACGCCGAGCGGATGGATGTGGCCAGACTTGTTGGCCAGGGGATGGACCACATGACCGGACGGGAGAGTCTGATGAAGAAGAATGTGATGTTGACGGCCGCGGCCACGCTGCTGATCGCGCTGGCGGGGCCAGTCGCCGCGATGGAAACCACCGAAGCCGAACGCGAGTCGGCGATGGCGTTGCAGGCGCAGGAACGGGCGGACTATCCGATGTATTTCCAGCGCGCCCACGAGCGCTACCCGGCCATTCCACGCGGCGTGCTCGAGGCGATCGCCTACACGGAAACCCGCTGGGTCCACGTTGATCCCGATGCCCACGGCAAGGCCGGGCATCACCACATGCCGGCCTCGTACGGCGTGATGGGCCTCTATCGCGGCGGTGGGTTCGACAACCAGGTGGCGGAGGGCGCAAAGGTCCTTGGTGTCAGCGAGCGCCTGGTCGTGGTGGATCCGGAGACCAATATCCTGGCCGCTGCGGCGCTGCTGGACCGTGCACTGAAGAAGGATGGTGGCACCAGCCGGGCCGGCGGTGGTGTGGAAGCCATGGCCGGTGCGCTCGCACGCTATGCCGGTTATGGCAGCGGCGATGGCAACATCCACGGCTTCGCACGGCAGAGTTTCGCCTACGAGGTGCTGCAGACTTTGGCGCGTGGAGTGGACGAGAAGGGCATCCGCATCTCCGCCATGCCCATCGAAATGGAACTCGCCTTTCCCGCCGATCGCCTCCGGCTGCTCGGCGCCCCGGCACTAAGGCTGGACTACGGCACCGACACCATCGGTGCCACGGATGAGCTGGTGGAGGAGCACCCGGCGCGTGCAGCAGGGCGCGTGGAAGCGCAGGCATCCGACGTGGGCATCGCCATGGATTTCGGCGAGGCGATCTGGAACCCGGCGCATTCCAGCAACTACAGCACGGCCGGCAACGGCCGCTCTGCCGTGATCATGCATACGATCGAGGGCAGCTACGCTGGCGGAATCTCCTGGTTCAAGAACCCCGCATCGAACGTCTCGGCGCACTACGTGATCCGCAGGTCCGATGGCCAGGTCACGCAGATGGTGCGCGAGCACCACCAAGCCTGGCATGCGGCGTATCACAACTATTACACCATCGGCATCGAACACGATGGGCGCGCCGGTGACGCCGGCAACTGGACCTCGGCGATGATCAACGCTTCGGCGCGCCTGACCCGGAGCATCTGCGCGCGCCAGCCGGTCAACTGCGCGTCCGCATGGCAGGGTCCCGGCTACGACTACTGGCACGTGGTCCCTGACAGCGTTCGCATCAAGGGCCACGGGATGCTGACCAGCAACCAGAACCGCTACGACCCGGGCCGGTACTTCCCCTGGGCAAGTTTCTACAACCTGATCAACAACGGCGCACCGCCGCCGGCCACGGCACCGACCTACTGGGTCGACACCTACGCCAGCGCGCCCGGCTTTCCGTCGCCGACCGGTGGCTCGCAGAGCGGCAGCCTGCACGCCGGCACCAACTATGTGTACTGCAAGGCCTGGGGCCGCGAGATCCGCAGCGGCGCGACGTTCAACCGCTGGTGGCTCAAGACCGACCTCGACGTGGGGCCGGCGGGGCAGTGGGTGTCCGCCTATTACCTCTCGCGCTGGGGCAATGACGAAGCGCGTGACAACGACGGCTACGACCTGCCGCGCTGCGACGTCCTGCCGCATGGCGAGATTGGCAGGAAGTACTACGCCATGGGCGGCGTGCGCAGCCACCTGGGCGTGCCCGATCTGGCCGAGATGGCGGCCCAGGCGGGTGGTCGCTACCAGCAGTTCCGGAACGGCATGATCCTGTGGCATTCGCGCACCGGCGCGTTCGCGGTCGCCGGCAAGATCCTGGAGCACTACCGGGCCACCGGTTCGGAAACACGCTGGGGCTTCGCGATGATCGACGAGCTCAACGCCGCCGTGTCCCCGGTGTCGGGGCAGCGCGGCAAGTTCCAGTACTTCGAGGATGGCCTGTTCCTGTGGACGCCGGCCACCGGCGCGCACGCGGTGCACGGCGCGATCCTGGCGCACTTCGAGAACAACGGGCGCGAAGCGGCGCTCGGCTATCCGAAGACCGACGAGCAGGCGCACGGCAGCAACGGCCGCAAGCAGCAGTTCGAGCGCAAGACGCTGTACTGGACGCCCGAGCGCGGGGTCTGGGCGGAGTGAACACGATCGCCTGATCCGCGGCGGCCGGCATTCGCGTGCCGGCCGCCGCCTTCCCCGTGCACCATGTTCCGGTCGCGCTGCGCGACCGATGAAAATTTCCGTCGGGCGCTGCGACTAATACGTTGAGACCCAAGCAGCAGGCATCTTTCCGGGATGGAAATCGAAAGGGCGTTCACCGCCATGGTCCAGGACAACCGCGGGGCGCTGGTGCGCCTGGCGCGGCGATATGCCGGTCCTGACGACTGGCAGGACCTGCTGCAGGAAATGCAGCTCCAGCTCTGGCGCAGCTTCGGCGGCTTCGACGGGCGCGCGCAGCGCTCCACCTGGCTTTTCCGGGTGGCGCTGAACACCGCGCTGAGCCACGTGCGCAAGCCGCGTCGCGACCACCGTTCGCTGGACGACGTGCCCGAACAGGGCGACACCGGCCATGCGGTCGATCCCATGGGCGTGCTCGACGAGTTCCTCGCGATGCTCGATCCGCTGCAGCGCAGCGTCCTCCTGCTCGACCTTGAAGGGCTGCCCCGCGAGCAGGTCGCCGACGTGCTGGGCCTCAGCGTCAACGCGGTGGCGGTGCGCATGACGCGCCTGCGCCAACTGTTCGAACAGCGATTCCTGGAGGGCTGAGCATGGACTGGGACAAGATGAGGAACGCGTGGCGCGGCGACGCGCCGACTGTGCGCCTGCTGCCGATGGAAGAGCTTCGAACGCGCGACCAGGCGCTGTGGAAGAAGGTGCGCCGGCGCGACCTGGTGGAGACGGTCGCGGCGGTGCTCGTCGTCATCTTCTTCGCCCTGATCACGCTGGCGGCGCTCGTGGAAGGCGAGTGGCTGCAGGCGGGGTTCGCCCTGCTGATCACAGCCTGGGGCGTGGCGCTGCCGTTCCGGCTGCGCCGGTCCAGGCGGCTGGCACCGGATCCCGACCATGGCGTTCCACTGCTGGCCTACCTGCAGCGGCAGCGCGACGCCACGCTGGCGCAGGCGCGGATGCTCGAACAGGTCTGGCTCTGGTACCTGACTCCTCCAGCGATCGGGCTGACCGGGCTGACCTTGGCGCGCGACGGTGCGACCGCTGGCGCACTTCGCTATCTTGCGGTGATGCTGGTGCTGTACGCGGCCCTGGCCTGGATCAACCGCCGGGTGGCGCGGACGCAGTTCCGTGCCCACGCCGAAACACTGCAACGCCAGATCGACAGGCTGGCGAGGGACGACACGTGACAACGGACAGCGTCATTCTAGGAACACCCTCCGTGCCCGTGGATGCCACCCATGCCAAGGAGAGCGCCATGCCAACCCGTCCTGCTTCCGTATTCCCCGTGCTTGCCGGGCTCGCACTGGCCGTGAGCGGCAGTGTCCATGCCGCTGACAACGCCGCGCTTGCGACGCTCATCGACCAGCGACTGGCCGGTGACCGCACCGGCGCCTGCATGGCGGTGGCGGTGATCGACAAGGGTGACGTCGCGCGCGCGTTCCGCTGCGCCGACCCCAAGGCCACCGCACGCGTAGGCCCCGACAGCGCGTTCGAGATCGGTTCGGTCGCCAAGACCATGACGTCCACCCTGCTGGCCGACCTGATCGTGCAGGGCAAAGCTTCGCTGGACGATCCGCTGGCCGACTACCTGCCCGAAGGCACGGTGGTGCCGCAGTTCGAAGGTGCGCCGATCCTGCTGCGTCACGTGGTCACGCACACCAGCGGACTGCCGGCGCTGCCTGCGCGAATGGCGGTCACCAATCCCGCCGACCCGTATGCCGCGCTTACGGTGGATGACCTGCTCGCCTCGCTTGGTGACGTAACGCTGGCGCAGGCTCCGGGCACGCAGTTCGCGTACTCCAACTTTGCTTCGATGGTGCTGTCCTATGCGGTGACGCGTCGCGCCGGAAGTGACTTCGAAACCCTGCTCAGGCAGAAGCTGCTCGCGCCGCTGGGCATGGACACGGCTTACATCGGCCAGCGCCCCGAGGGCGTGCGCGCCGCGGACGGGCACACGCCCAACGGCGTGCCGACCGCGGCGTGGACCTTCCCGGTGGACGTTGCCGGCGTCGGCGGCGTGCGCGCCACGCTGGATGACATGGTGCGCTACGTGCAGGCCAACCTCGATCCTTCGGGAACGCCGCTGGAAGCTGCGATCGAACTTGCACAAACGCAGGTCGGCGATCAGCCGCCGATGGCCATGAACTGGATGATCCTGCCCGTGGACGAGCGCAGCGTGCTGGCGCACGAGGGTGGAACCGGAGGGTTCTCGTCGTTCGTGTCGGTGGACAAGGCGCAGCAGCGCGGCGTCGTCATCCTGTCCGACACCAACTGGAACTCCATCGATGGCCTGGGCAGCCTCGGCCTGCACCTGGTCGACGCTTCGTTCCCGATGGGCGAACCGCGCAAGCTGGTGGCACCGCCGCAGGAGCTGCTCGACGGGCTCGTCGGCGAATACCAGCTGCAGGGCATGATGAAGATGAGCCTGCGCCAGCGCCAGCGCGACGGCAAGCTGTTTGGCCAGGCCGAGGGCCAGGGCGAATTCGAGCTGTTCCACGACAGCGCCGGGGATTTCTTCCCGACGGTGGTGGATGCCGTGCTGCGGCCGCAGGAGAAGGCGGACGGCGGCTACGCGTTTACCTGGATGCAGGGCGGTGGCGCGATTCCGGCGACGCGTCTCGGCGAGGCTGGCGAGGCTGGCGAGGCCGCACAGGTGGCTGCGCTGTCGGACGGGGATCTCGCGGTCTATGCGGGCGAGTATCCGCTGATGCCAGGCTTCGCCCTGACCGTGCGTGCGCGCGACGGCACGCTGCATGCCCAAGCCACGGGGCAGGGCGAGTTCCCGCTCCAGGCGCGAGGCAAGGACACGTTCGAGGCGCCGGCGTTCGGCGTCGAGATCATGTTCAAGCGCGGCGCCGACGGCAGCGTGGAGTCGCTGGAGCTGCACCAGGGCGGGCAGGTGCTCTCCGGCAAGCGGAACTGAGCGCGCCGGTGCCAGGCAAGACCTGAAGAACCTGTGGGAGCGGCCATGGCCGCGATATCGCCAATCGCGGCTGTAGTCGCTCCCGCACACGATTACCGGTCGGGGCTGGTGCCGAAGGCTCCTCAGCCAAACAGGTCGTAGCCGGCCGGCAGCGCGCCCTCCAGCTTCAGCAAGAACTGCTTGGTCGGCAGGCCGCCGCCGAAGCCGGTCAGCGATCCATCGGCACCGATCACGCGGTGGCAGGGCAGCACGATCGGCAGCGGGTTGCGGCCGTTGGCGGCGCCGACTGCGCGGGTCGCGGTTGGCCTGCCGATCCTGTGCGCGAGATCGCGATAACTCCAGGTCCCGCCGTACGGAATTTCCGCAAGCGTGGTCCAGACCGCGCGCTGGAAGTCGGTGCCATGCGGCGACAGTGGCAGGTTGAACTGCATGCGCTTGCCAGCGAAGTACTCGCCAAGCTGTCGCTGCGCTTCGAGCAGCACGTCGTTGCTGCCTTTTTGCCAGCCATCGCCCGGCGATGGGCCGTGCGGCGGCGGGAAGTCGATGCGGCGCAGTCCGTCTTCGTCGGCGGCCAGGGTCAGCACGCCGATGGGCGTGTCCATATGCAGGCAGGTGATGGTCATGGGCTTGCCTCATGCGTTGTGGGTCGCGCGCGGGTGCGCGGCGTCGCGGCGCGGACCCGCGTCGCTGGAGGTGTCGTGGCGGCGCGCTCCATCGCGTCCTTCCACAGATGTATCACCGCGTAGGCGCGCCACGGGCGCCAGACCTCGGCGTGGGCGCCGAGCGCCTTGGCCGTGAGTCGGGAGCCGTCCGTCGGCAGCGCTTTTTGCAACACCAGGTCTTCCGCCGGGAACGCATCCGGGTGGCCGAGCGCGCGCATTGCGATGTACTGCGCCGTCCATGGACCGATGCCCGGAAGCGCCACCCACCGCGCGGCGAAGTCTTCAAGCGTGCGCTCGGGCTGGAAGTCGACCCGGCCATCGAGCAGTGCCCGCGCCACGCCGCGCACCGTTTCTGCACGCGCGCGGGTGAGCCCGATGCTGCCGAGGTCGGCCTCGGCAAGCGCGTCGGGCGTCGGGAACAGATGGTCGAGGCCTTCGTCGAACGGTTCCGACATCACCTCGCCGAAGCGCTGCACCAGGCGCGTGGCCAGAGTGCGCGCGGCGGCCACGCTGACCTGCTGGCCAAGCACGGCCCGCACCGCGATTTCGAAGCCGTCCCAGCCGCTGGGCAGGCGCAGGCCGGGACGCGCGTGCAGCAGGGGGCGCAGCCGGTCGTCCACTGACAACGTGGCGGCGATCAGTTGGGGATCGGCATCCAAGTCGAACATGCGCCGCAGCCGCTGCACGATGTCGAGCAGGCGCGCCGCCTGCGCTGCGTGCAGTTCCAGCCGCAGCGCATGCTCGTCGCCAGGCCATGCCGAGACCCGCAGCCACCCGTGCGGCGCGCCATCGATGCCGGCGATCACGCGCGCGTAGTGCGCATCGCCCACCGACTCCACGCCCGGCAGCGCGCGGCCGCGCAGGAACGCCAGCATCGCCGCGAAGTCGTAGGGCGGCCGATAGCCCAGGCGGAGCACCAGCGCATCGCCCGGCGCCTGGCGTGCCGCACCTGGCTGCCGGCGCAGGTCCCGCGGCGCCATCCGATACGCATCCTTGAAGCTGGTATTGAAGCGCCGGAGGCTGCCGAAGCCGGCCGCAAGTGCGACCTCGGTGACGGGCAGCGCGGTCTCGGTCAGCAGCTGCTTGGCAAACAGCAGGCGCCGCGTGCCGTGCACGGCGACCGGCGGCGCGCCGACACGCTCCACGAACAGGCGACGCAGCTGGCGCTCACCCATGCCGATGCGCTCGGCCAGCGCCGACAGCGGCGCATCGGCCAGTGCGCCCTGATCGATCAGAACCAGCGCGCGCGCGACCGCCGCGTCACCGCGCCGCCAGGCACCATCTGACGGCGACAGTTCCGGACGGCAGCGCAGGCATGGGCGGAAGCCCGCGCCCTCGGCAGCCGCCGCGCTGGCGTAATAGGTCACCCGCTTCGCGAACGGCGCCGGGCACACCGGGCGGCAGTAGATCCGCGTGCTGTGGACGCCGGTGAAAAACAGGCCGTCGAAGCGCGGATCGCGGCTGCGTCGGGCCTGGTCGCAGACCGCGGCGTCGGGGAGCAGGGGCGTAGCCATGGATGCAGGCTAGCACCGCCGCCATGACCTGACTCGCCGCTTTCGGACATCAGGGCGGAAGCCCCCCGGGAGGCTCCCGCCACGCTCGGCTCAGTGCGCGGGATCGCCCTCAAGCGCCGGCAGCAGCGCCGCCGGATCGCCGTCATGGTCGGCCGCGGGGATACCCAGCAGCCGCACCAGCAATGGGTAGACGTCGACGTTGTCGATCGGCTCGATCACCGCACCGCTGCGGAACGCCGGGCCGGACGCGATGAATACCGCGCGCATCGACGGCAGCGCAGGGTCGTAGCCGTGCGAGCCGCGCATGCCGCCGGCGGAGCGGCGTTCCAGCATCTGCGGCGCCAGCGCATCCCAGCCCTCGTCCATCTGGCAGACGATGGCCGGGATGCGCGGATGCGTGCCGTAGTGCCAGCGCGCCGGGAGCGCGTCCCGGCGCCAGCATTCGTAGTGATCGTGGCGGCCGGGCAGGCGTGCAACCACCTCGGCTTCAAAGCCGGGATTGGGCTGGACCTGGATCACCTGGCCGATGCTGACGATGCGCGCCTGTTCCATCGTCACCATGTCGCTGGTCGACACCTGGTTGCCCGGCGGCACCGGCGCCATGCCGTGGTCGGAGACCAGCACGATATTGGTGTGCTGCAGGCGCCCGCCGCGCTGCAGGTTCGCGAGCAGGCTGCCGATGGCGGCATCGATTTCATCCAGCGCCGCGCGCGCCTCGTCGGAATCGGGGCCAAAGGTGTGGGCCGCCGTGTCGACGTTGTGGAAGTAGAGCGTGGCCAGGTGCGGGCGGGTGGCTTCGGGCTCGAGCAGCCAGCCTGCGACCGTGTGGGCGCGCTCCAGTGGCGTGATCGACTCGTCGTAGAGATTCCAGCGCGTGGGGCGTACGCCATTGATCTCGGCCTCGGTGCCCGGCCAGAACATGGTTGCGGTGGACAGACCGGCGTTCTCGGCGCCCACCCAGATCGGCTCGCCTCCCCACCACGCGCTGGTGCCCACCGCATCGCGGTCGGACAGGCGGAAGGCGCCGAGCTCCGTGTCGAGCATCGAGTTGTGGACGATGCCGTGGCGATCAGGGCGCAGGCCGGTGGCGAGGGTGTAGTGGTTGGGGAAGGTCAGCGTGGGGTAGGACGGCGTCATCCAGCGTGCCTGAACGCCGCCCGCGGCGAGCCGGACGATGTTGGGCGAGTCGGTGGCGTTGATGCGGTCCGGATGCAGGCCGTCGATGGAGATGAGCAACAGCGGGTTGGTGCTGGCGCCGATGGCTGTGCCGGTGCTGGCAATGGCCTCAGCTTGAGCGTTCGTCGTGGTGGGCACGCCGGGGCTGCTGCAGGCGCCGAGTATCAACAGGGCGGCGAGAGTGGCGGCGAACTGCGCCGCGGGTCGGGTATGTAATGGCATTGGCGAATGGTACGGCGCGAGGATGACACTGCAATCGCGAGCCGAGGCGCTGAAAGTGCGCTCGGAGCTTTCTGCTCTCTGGACGCGGTCACATATCCATTGGCAAATGCTATTGAACGACATGCTGCAGGCCGGTTGCGTTCAGCCATTTTCATGGTCCGCCCGATCCCGCTGCAGGTCGCCTGCATGGTGTTCCCGTGCGGTTCGGGAACTGTGTCCGCACGGGACAGGCAATGGGCTAGAATCATGGGCGACACCGTTTCCGGACAGGTGGCCCGCGCCAACGCGCCGGCCGAGCGTGCGACATGAGCACTACCACCGCCCACTGCTGATCCTTGCCCGCGGCCGATCCGGAAGGCGCCCGCGTGGCGCCTTTTTCATGCCCGCGGGGCCACCCGCCAGACCAGAACGCCAGCCCACATGATCACCATCACGCTCCCCGACGGCAGCCGCCGCGAGTTCGAAGCCCCCGTCACCGTCATGCAGGTCGCCGAGTCGATCGGTCCGGGCCTGGCCAAGGCGACCGTCGCCGGCAAGGTCGACGGTCGCCAGGTCGATGCATCCGACCTCATCGAGCACGACGCCAGCCTGCAGATCCTGACCCCGAAGGACGCCGAGGGCGTGGAGATCATCCGCCACTCCAGCGCGCACCTGGTCGGGCACGCGGTGAAGCAGCTCTACCCGGACGCCAAGATGGTGATCGGCCCGGTGATCGACGAGGGCTTTTACTACGACATCTGGCGCGAACAGCCGTTCACCCCCGAAGACATGGTCGCGATCGAGCAGCGCATGCGCGAGCTGATCGACACCGAGTACGACGTCATCAAGCGCATGACCCCGCGCGACGAGGTCATTGAAACGTTCAAGGCACGCGGCGAGGACTACAAGCTGCGCCTGATCGATGACATGGGGCCCGAGGTCACGGCCATGGGCCTGTACCACCACCAGGAGTACGTCGACATGTGCCGCGGCCCGCACGTGCCGAACACGCGTTTCCTGAAGGCCTTCAAGCTGCTGCGCACCTCCGGCGCCTACTGGCGCGGCGACGCGAAGAACGAGCAGCTGCAGCGCATCTACGGCACTGCATGGGCCGACGCCAAGCAGCTCAAGGCTTACGTCCTGCGCATCGAGGAGGCCGAGAAGCGCGACCACCGCCGCATCGGCAAGGCCCAGGAGCTGTTCCACCTGCAGGAAGAAGCGCCGGGCCTGGTGTTCTGGCACCCCAAGGGCTGGGCGCTGTGGCAGGTGGTCGAGCAGTACATGCGCGGCGTGTACCGCAGCAGTGGCTACGGCGAGGTGCGCTGCCCCCAGATCCTGGACGTGAGCCTGTGGCAGAAGTCCGGCCACTGGGACAACTACAAGGAAAACATGTTCTTCACCGAGTCCGAGAAGCGGACCTACGCGCTGAAGCCCATGAACTGCCCCGGCCACGTACAGGTGTTCAACCAGGGCCTGCACAGCTACCGCGACCTGCCGATCCGCTACGGCGAGTTCGGCAGCTGCCATCGCAACGAGCCCTCCGGCGCGCTGCACGGGATCCTGCGCGTGCGCGGCTTCACCCAGGACGACGGCCATGTCTTCTGCACCGAATCGCAGATCGAGCAGGAGGTCACCGACTTCCACGCCCAGGCGATGAAGGTCTACGCCGATTTCGGCTTCACCGAGGTGCAGGTCAAGCTGGCCCTGCGCCCCGAGCCGCGCCTGGGCGACGACGCCACCTGGGACAAGTCCGAGGCCGCGCTGCGCAATGCGCTTTCCGCCGCGGGAGTGGAGTGGGAGGAGCTGCCGGGCGAGGGCGCTTTCTACGGCCCCAAGATCGAGTACCACCTGAAGGACGCCATCGGCCGCACCTGGCAGCTGGGCACCATGCAGGTCGATTTCATGATGCCGGGCCGTCTTGGCGCGGAATACGTCGACGAGGCCAGCCAGAAGCGCACCCCGGTCATGCTGCATCGCGCCATCGTCGGCTCGATGGAGCGCTTCATCGGCATCCTGATCGAGAACCACGCCGGAGCGTTCCCGGCCTGGCTGGCGCCGGTCCAGGCGGTGGTGATGAACATCACCGATGCCCAGGCCGACTGGGCCGACGAAGTCCGGAAAACCCTTGCAGATCAAGGCGTCCGGGTGGAATCGGATTTGCGGAACGAGAAAATCGGATATAAGATCCGCGAGCATACGCTGCAGCGCGTACCGTACCTGCTCGTGGTGGGGGACCGCGAGAAGGAACAGGGCACGGTCGCCGTCCGCACGCGTGCAGGGGAAGACCTGGGTTCGATGCCATTGGCCGATTTCACGGCCAGGATGCACGCGGAACAGGGTCCCTGAGTATCATGTAACCCGGTGCCTGCCCTTGCGGCGGGCGCAGTGGGTCCCGGACACGGGGCCTTGCCAGAAGTGCCACCCACGGAGATCGCAATATCAGTACCCCGGACAAGCAGAACCGCAGGAACCTCGACATCCGCGTACCCCGCGTACGCGTGATCGGCTCGGATGGCGAGATGATCGGCGTGCTTTCGCGCGACGAAGCCCTCGCCATGGCCGTTGAAGAGGGCTTGGACCTCGTCGAGATCCAGCCCAACGCCGATCCGCCGGTCTGCAAGATCATGGACTTCGGCAAGTTCAGGTTCGAGGCGCAGAAGAAGGCGAACGAAGCCAAGAAGAAGACCCGCCAGGTCGAGATCAAGGAAGTCAAGTTCCGTCCGGTGACCGACGAGGGCGACTACCAGATCAAGCTGCGCAAGATGCGCGGCTTCCTCGAGGATGGCGACAAGATCAAGGTCAACATCCGCTTCCGTGGGCGCGAGATGAGCCACCAGGAGCTGGGTCGCGGCATGGCTTCGCGCATCGAGGCCGACCTGGGCGAAGACATCGTCGTCGAGTCCAGGCCCCGCCTCGAGGGCCGGCAGATGGTGATGATGATCGCGCCGAAGAAGAAGTGATGCCGCGCGCCGCTGGCGCGTGACTTCCCCTCTTGTTTTGCGGGGGAGGCGTGATTTGCCACATGAACCCCTCTCCGTGCATAATGCGCGGCTCGGTTCGCCCGCGTTGCGGGTGGGCCGGTTGGACCCGCCTCGGCTGCTTTCGGCACCCGGGGCCATCAAGCAGGCAAGGGCAGGACGGAAAGAGTGGCGCCAGCCACCGCCCGGGCCAGTAGAAGAGCTACCAACAAGGACATCGCAATGCCCAAGATCAAGACGCATCGGGGCGCGGCCAAGCGCTTCCGGAAGACTGCTTCCGGCAAGTACAAGGCGGGCCACGCCAACCGCAGCCATATCCTCACGAAGAAGCCGACGAAGCGGAAGCGCAATCTCCGCCAGACGAACCATATCCGGGCGTGCGACAGCGGTCGCCTCGACCGCATGCTGCCGTATCTCTGAGGAGGACTGAACAATGGCACGAGTCAAACGTGGTGTGCAGGCACGCCGTCGTCACAAGAAGGTCCTCAAGCAGGCCAAGGGTTACTACAACGCGCGCCGCAAGGTGTTCCGCGTTGCCAAGCAGGCCGTCACCAAGGCCCTGCAGTACGCCTACATCGGCCGCAAGCAGAAGAAGCGCAATTTCCGCTCGCTGTGGATCACCCGCATCAACGCCGCGGCCCGCATCAATGGCCTGAGCTACAGCCGTTTCATGAACGGCATGCTGAAGGCCGGCATCACCCTCGACCGCAAGGTGCTGGCTGACATCGCCGTGCACGACGCGGCGGGTTTTGCCGCGCTGGCCGAGAAGGCGAAGGGCGCGCTCGCAGCGTAAGACGTGTCGCCCGCGCGCGGTGCCCCCGGCACCCGCGCCAGGCGGACATCGCGATACACGCATGGGGAAGGGCGCAAGTCCTTCCCCATGCTTCGTTTACGGCCCCCGAAGGCCTTCCGATGGTGCCCCGATGACCGATATCGAATCCGTCCGCGAGCAGGCGCTCGCCGACATCGCAGCAGCCGCGAGCCCCGACGCCATCGAGGCATTGCGCGTGGCGCTCCTGGGCAAGAGCGGCAGCGTCACCGCGCAGCTGAAGACGCTGGGCGCGCTTCCCGCCGACCAGCGCAAGGCGGCCGGTGAAACGATCAACCGCGCGCGCGATGCCATCGGCGCCGCGCTGTCGGCGCGCAAGGCCGATCTCGACGCCGCCGCGCTCGACGCGCGCCTGGCCAACGAGACCATCGACGTGACGCTCCCTGGCCGCGACGCCGAGGCCGGTGGCCTGCACCCGGTCAGCCGCACCATGGAGCGCATCGCCGACATCTTCGGCCGCCTGGGCTACGAGCTCGCCGACGGCCCCGAGATCGAGGACGACTGGCACAACTTCGAGGCCCTGAATTTCCCGCCGCACCATCCGGCGCGGGCCATGCACGACACCTTCTACACCGCCGACGACGGCAGCGGCGAGCGCCGGGTGCTGCGCACGCACACCTCGGGCGTGCAGGTGCGCTACATGCAGGACCTGCTCGCCCGCGGTGGCCAGCCGCCGCTGCGCATGATCGCGCTGGGCAAGGTCTACCGTTCCGACTCCGACCAGACGCACACGCCGATGTTCCACCAGTGCGAGGGACTGCTGGTCGACGAGCACGCGAGCTTCGCCGACCTGAAGGGCACGCTGTCTGAATTCGTGCGCGCTTTCTTCGAGCGCGACTTCGAGATGCGCTTCCGCCCGAGCTACTTCCCATTCACCGAGCCCTCGGCCGAGGTCGACATCGCCTGGGCGCAGCCCGACGGCAGCACCCGCTGGCTGGAGGTCTTGGGCTGCGGCATGGTGCATCCGAAGGTGCTGGCCAACGTCGGCATCGATCCCGAGCGCTACACCGGTTTCGCCTTCGGCCTGGGCGTGGAGCGCTTCGCGATGCTGCGCTACGGCGTCGACGACCTGCGCAGCTTCTTCGACAACGACCTGCGCTTCCTGCGCCAGTTCGCCTGACGCAGCTGCGTCAGTCCCTCGACCCTGACAACCGGGTGTTGCGATGAAATTTTCCGAGAACTGGCTGCGCCAGCACGTCCCCACTACGGCCACGCGCGAGGAGCTGGCCGCGACCTTGACCGCGATCGGCCTGGAGGTCGAAGAAGTCACGCCGCTGGGCGAGGCGCTGGGCGGCGTCGTGGTCGCGCGCATCGTGTCGGCCGGGAAGCATCCCGAGGCCGACCGCCTGCAGGTCTGCCAGGTTGATGCGGGCGCTGCCGGCATGCTGCAGATCGTGTGTGGCGCGCCCAATGCGCGCGTGGGCCTGGTGGCGCCGCTTGCGACCATCGGAACGACCGTCGGCGAACTCACGATCAAGGCCGCGAAGCTGCGCGGCGTCGAGTCCAACGGCATGCTGTGTTCGGCGAAGGAGCTCGGCATCGACGCCGATGCCTCCGGCCTGCTGGAACTCGCGGACGATGCGCCCGTGGGCACGCCACTGGCGGACCACCTCGGCCTGCCCGACGCCAGCCTCGAGCTCAAGCTCACGCCCAACCGCGCCGATTGCTTCAGCGTGCGCGGCATCGCCTATGACGTGGCCGCGGCCTGTGGCGGAACGGTCGTGGAGCTCGACGCAGCTCCGGTGCCGGCAACCGGCGACGCTGCGGTCGAAGTGCGCCTGGAAGCCGGTGGCGATGCGCCGCGCTACCTCGGCCGCGTCATCGAAGGCATCGACGCCACCCGTGCCACGCCGGTGTGGATGGCCGAGCGCCTGCGCCGCAGCGACATCCGCCCGGTATCGCTGCTGGTCGACATCACCCAGTACGTGATGCTGGAGCTGGGCCAGCCGATGCACGCCTATGACCGAGCCCTGCTGAGGGGTCCCGTCGGCGTTCGCCGCGCGCGCGCCGGTGAGTCGCTGGTCCTGCTCGACGGCCGCGATGCCGCGCTCGACGACGGCTTCCTCGTCATCACCGACGCCGACCGCGCCGTGGGCCTGGCCGGGGTGATGGGCGGCTTCGACACCCGTGTCACCGATGCCACGCGTACGGTGTTCCTCGAGGCCGCGCACTTCGCGCCGGCCGCGATCATCGGCCGTGGCCGCCGCCTTGGCCTGCACACCGAAGCGGGGCACCGCTTCGAGCGCGGCGTTGATCCCGAGCTGCCGCGCACCGCCATCGAACGCGCGACGCGTCTGGTCCTGGATATCGCCGGTGGCGTGCCCGGGCCCGTCAGCGAGGCGGTGATTGCCGATGCGCTGCCGCGCCCGACCACGATCACGCTGCGCCGCGCCCGCCTGTCGCGCGTGCTCGGCGTGGCCATCGCCGATGCCGACGTCGAGCGCATCCTGCGCGCCCTCGGCCTGGGCGTCGAGGCCGAGGCCGGAGGCGAAGGCTGGACGGTCATCGCGCCGACCCGCCGCTTCGACCTGGCCATCGAAGAGGACCTGATCGAAGAGGTCGCACGCATCCACGGCTACGACGCCGTGCCCACCACGCTTCCCGGCGGCTCGACCCGCCTGGTGGCGCCGACCGAAGGGCGCGTGCCCGAGCACGACCTGCGCCGCGTGCTGGCGGGCCGCGGCTACCTGGAAGCCATCAACTACGCCTTCGTCGATGCCGCTCTGCTGGAGCGCTGGCAGGTCGACGAGGCGCTGGTCCGGCTGGCCAACCCGCTGAGCGCCGAGCTCGGCGTGATGCGGCCGCGGCTGCTGCCCGGGCTGGTGGACGCGCTGGCGCGCAACGCCGCGCGCCAGCAGGACCGCGTGCGCCTGTTCGAGCTGGGCAAGGTGTTCACCGCGACTGCGGCCGGCAAGGCACCACGGGAGACGCCATGCATTGCCGCGGTGGCCAGCGGCAATGCTGCCGCCGAACAGTGGGGCGTGCCCGCGCGCCGCGTCGACTTCCACGACCTGAAGGGCGACCTGGAAGCCTTGGCGGCGCTGTCCGGCACGCGCCTTGAGTTCCGTCCCGCGACGCCGTCCTGGGCGCATCCCGGCCGCGCCGCCGACGTGCTGCGCGAAGGCGTGGTGGTGGGATCGATCGCCGAACTGCATCCGCGGCTGCAGCAGGCGCTGGATCTGGACCACCCGGTGGTGGCGTTCGAACTCGATCTCGCCGCGCTGCTGGCACGCGGCCTGCCGCGCGCGCGCGCGCTGTCGAAGTTCCCCTCGGTGCGCCGCGATCTCGCATTCATCGTTGCCGACTCCGTTGCCTGGGGTGAGCTCGAGGCCACGGCGGTGGCCGCCGCCGGACCCTTCCTGCGTAGCCTGCGACTGTTCGACGTCTATGCCGGCAAGGGCGTGGAAACGGGATGCAAGAGTGTCGGCATGGGCTTGATTCTGCAGGATGATTCGCGCACGCTGACCGACCGCGATGTGGATGCGGCGGTGGCTTCGGTCACCGATGCGGTCGCTGCGGCGCACGGCGCAAGGATCAGGAATTGACCAGGGGGCTGGCATGGCGTTGACGAAGGCTGAAATGGCTGAGCGGCTCTACGAAGAAGTGGGTTTGAACAAGCGCGAGGCGAAGGAATTCGTCGATGCCTTCTTCACCGCGCTGCGCGAGGCCCTGCAGGGCGGCCGCCAGGTCAAGCTTTCGGGTTTTGGCAACTTCGACCTGCGCCGCAAGAACCAGCGCCCTGGCCGCAACCCCAAGACCGGCGAGGAGATCCCGATCTCCGCGCGCACCGTGGTCACCTTCCGCCCCGGCCAGAAGCTCAAGGAGCGGGTCGAGGCCTACGCCGGAGGCACCCATGCTTGATCCCGGCAGCAACCGCGAACTCCCGCCGATCCCGGCCAAGCGCTACTTCACCATCGGCGAAGTCAGCGAGCTCTGCGACGTCAAGCCGCACGTGCTGCGCTACTGGGAAACCGAATTCCCCAGCCTCAGCCCGGTCAAGCGCCGCGGCAACCGCCGCTACTACCAGCGCCACGACGTGCTGATGGTGCGCCAGATCCGCGGCCTGCTGTACGAGCAGGGCTACACCATCGGTGGCGCCCGCCTGCGGCTGGAGGGCGACGATGCGAAGCAGGAGTCCGCACTCAGCAGCCAGATCATCCGCCAGGTGCGGATGGAGCTGGAGGACGTGCTGCTTCTGTTGCGGCGCTGAGCACATCCGAAGTTTCGACGCCGGACGGCTCCCATCGTGGCGCCGCGGCGGCTATAATTCTCCGACCGGGGTATAGCGCAGCCTGGTAGCGCACTTGTCTGGGGGACAAGTGGTCGTCGGTTCGAATCCGGCTACCCCGACCATTTCCAACACGAAGCCCGCCTTGTGCGGGCTTCGTGCTTTTCCGGGCGCGGGAACCTTCCGGTCGCGCCATGTTCCAATCGCTTCATCGCCAACATGGAGGGTGTGGAATGCGCGCGAAAGAGACAGGGATCCCGGTCGTCTTGGCGGTGCTCCTCGCGATGGCTGCGGCGGGTGCACAGGCGCAGCCGCAGCGCGCGGAGCTGATGGATACTCCGGTCGCAACGGAGTCCGCGGCCACGCTGGCCGGCGCACCGGAATCCGTGGATGGCCCGGAGCGGGCCATCGTCGACCTCGACACCATGGTCGTCTCCGGCGCGCAGCCGGGTCCGGGCATGTGGACGGTCCGGAGCGGCGACCACGTGCTGCATATCCTCGGCACGGTGTCGCCGCTGCCGCGGCGCATGGAGTGGAGCTCGGCCGGTGTCGAAGCCGTCATCGCCGGGTCGCAGGTGGTGATCGGCGCGCCGTCGATCGCGGTCGGCGCCGACCTCGGCTTTTTCCGCGGCATGGCTCTGGTGCCGGCGATGCTGCGCGCCCGCAACAACCCGGGCAAGCGGCCGCTGAGCGAGGTCGTGTCGCCGCAGCTGTACGCGCGCTGGCAGGTGTTGAAGGCGCGCTACATGGGCCGCGACCGTGGCGTGGAGAAGCGACGCCCGCTGCTGGCGGCGCAAGCGCTGTACGAGGCGGCGCTGGACAAGTCCGGACTGCGGATGAGCGGCGTGGTCGGTCCGGTGGTGCGCAAGGCGCGCAAGGCCGGCGATGTCCCGCTGGTCGCGACCACGGTGCGGCTGACGGTGGAGGATCCGAAGGCCGTGCTCAAGGAGCTCGGCGAGAGCGACCTGGCCGACCGCGAGTGCTTCGCCGGCACCATGGACCGGATCGAGACCGACCTCGACAACATGCGCGCGCGTGCCAATGCCTGGGCGCTGGGCGACATCGAAGGGCTGCGTGCGCTGCCCTACGAGAACCACTACACAAGCTGCCAGGACGCACTGACCGGCAGCGCACTGGCTCGGAGGCTGGGCATCGACGACATGCCGCGCCGCGCCGGCGAGGCCTGGCTGGAGAACGTGGACCGGGCGCTGGCCGAGCACGGCTCGAGCTTCGCCATGCTGCCGATGCACCATCTGCTGGGGGCCGACGGCATGCTGGAGAAGCTCGCGGCGCGCGGCTACGCCATCGAAGCACCGTAGCGCCCCGGGCGAGCTTCAGCCGTTCGCGCCCTCGGCCTCGCCGGGGGCCAGCACCAGGCGGTTGCGGCCGCCGCGCTTGGCCGCGTACAGCGCCGCATCGGCGGCGCCGATCCAGTGCTCGATGCGCGCATGGTTGGCGCGCGCCTGCGCGATGCCGATGCTCACCGAGTACACATCGCCCGGCGCTTCGGCCAGTGCGATGCGTTCGACCGCGGCCCGGTAGGCTTCGGCCAGCCGGGCGGCCTCGTCCAGTCCGGTGGCGGGGCAGACCACCGCGAACTCGTCGCCGCCATAGCGGCCGGCGATATCCCCCGGGCGCAGCAGCGTGCGCAGCGCGGCGCCGGCCGCGCGCAGCAGGGCATCGCCCGCGACGTGGCCGCTGTCGTCATTGACGCGCTTGAATCCGTCCACGTCGATCAACAGCAGGGCCGCGGGCCGGGCATGGGCGTGGACGTCATGCAGCGCCGCCGCGGCGTCGCGCTCCCAATGCCCGCGCAGCGCCAGCCCGGTGACCCGGTCGACGCGGCCGAGCAGGTCGAGCTCCCGGTTCTTCTGCAGCACCTTGCGCACCAGTTGCTGGCGGCCGAGGCTCACCATGCCGGTGTGGATCAGCAGCATCGGCAGGCAGGCCAGGATCACGGCGGTGCTGGAGGCGGGCTGGAAGGCGAAGCTGGTCGCCAGGCCACCAAGCAGCAGCGCGGCCAAGGACACGGGAAGCGTGCGCCGGAAGATGCCCGGCACGTCGGAGTTGACCTTGTCCGCCGCGGACAGCGCGACCAGCAGCACGCTGGGCAGCAGGTTGAAGTGCATCAGCGGCACCCAGAACGCGGCGATCGCGGAGTCGACCAGCAGGTTGCGCTGCTCGGCCGCGAAGGGGTCGGCACTGCGCCTGGCCAGCAGGTAGGCGATGTGCGGCCAGGCCAAGCCGGTGAGCGCGCACAGGGTCCAGCGCAGCGGTCCGGCCTGGAGCTCCCACAGCACCATCGCCATCGCCAGGGCGCCGAACCCCATGCCGAGTATGCGATAGCGGTAGACGCGCCGGGGCAGCGCCGCGCGCGCGCGCGGCGAACTGAACACGCTCGCGTGGGCGGCCTCTCCGTTCAGTGGTCCTGTCTTCACTGGCCCTCCCCACCGGTCGGCCGCCCCGCGCAGACGCGCCGGATGCCCGGAGTATAGGCCTTGCGGCCGGCCTTCAGCCGGCCGCGCTGCGCGGTCCCGGCGCCTCGGTCCGGCCTGCCTGCGGCCAGCGAGCCAGCACCGATGCGCGGATCCCCGCGGCGTCGATGCCGGCCTCGGCCAGCAGGTCCTCGCGGCTGGCGTGGTGCTGGAACGCATCCGGCAGTCCAAGGTGCAGCACGGGCAGGAGCACGGCCTCCGCGGCGAGGAGTTCGGACACGCCCGAGCCGGCGCCGCCCATCACCACGTTGTCCTCGATGGTCACGAAGCCTTCGTGCGTGCGCGCCAGCTCCAGCAGCAGCTCGCGGTCCAGCGGCTTCACGAAGCGCATGTTGACCACCGTGAGGCCGAGCTCGGCGCCCACGGCCTCGGCCGCGGGTACCGTGGCGCCGAAGGCGAGCAGCGCGATGCGCGCACCCTCGCGGCGCAGCTGCGCCTTGCCGATGGGCAGCGTCTCGAGCCCCGGATCGATCGCGATGCCGGGGCCGCTGCCGCGCGGGTAGCGCACCGCGGCCGGACCGTCGAAGCGGAAGCCGGTGGACAGCATCTTCCGGCACTCGTCTTCGTCTGCGGGCGCCATGACCACCATGTTGGGCACGCAGCGCAGGTAGCTGAGGTCGAGGTTGCCGGCGTGGGTGGCGCCGTCGGGACCGACCACGCCGCCGCGATCGATCGCGAACAGCACGTCCAACTCCTGCAGGGCCACGTCGTGCACCAGCTGGTCGTAGCCGCGCTGCAGGAAGGTGGAGTAGATCGCGACCACGGGCTTGGCGCCTTCGCAGGCCATGCCGGCGGCAAGCGTGACCGCGTGCTGCTCGGCGATCGCGACGTCGAAGTAGCGCTCGGGGTACTCCCGGCTGTAGCGCACGAGGCCGGAGCCTTCGCGCATCGCCGGGGTGATGGCCATGAGCTTGGGATCCGCCGCAGCCATGTCGCAAAGCCAGTCGCCGAAGATGTCGGTGTAGGTCGGCTTCTTCACCGCGCCGGGCTTGGCCACCAGGCCCTGGTCGGGATCGAAGGGCGACACCGCGTGGTAGCCGATCTGGTCGCCTTCGGCGCGCTCGTAGCCCTTGCCCTTGGTGGTGATGACGTGCAGCAGTTGCGGTCCCTTGAGGGTCCTGAGCAGCTTCAGCGCCGAGGCCAGGGCCTTGATGTCGTTGCCATCGATGGGGCCGGTGTAGTGGAAGCCCATTTCCTCGAAAAGCGTGGACGGCACGAACATGCCCTTCCAGTGTTCTTCCCAGCGGCGCACGAAGCGCGCCGGCGACTTGTTCTTGTCGCCCAGCAGCTTCTTCCCGCCCTCGCGCAGGGCGTTGAGCGTGTGGCTGCCGGTGGCGCGGCCAAGCATCTTGGTCAGGCCGCCGACGTTCTCGCTGATCGACATGCGGTTGTCGTTGAGCACCACCAGGATGTCGGGCTCGGGCTCCATGCCGCCGGCGTGGTTGAGGGCCTCGAAGGCCATGCCCGCGGTCATCGCGCCGTCGCCGATCACCGCGACCACCTTGCGCTCGTCGCCGGCGCGGGCGGCGGCGATGGCCATGCCAAGCGCGGCCGAGATGCTGGTGGAGGAGTGGCCGACGCCGAAGGTGTCGTACTCGCTTTCCTCGCGCTTGGGGAACGGCGCGACGCCGTCCTTCTGCTTGACGGTGTGGATGCTGTCGCGGCGGCCGGTCAGGATCTTGTGCGGATAGGCCTGGTGGCCGACGTCCCAGACGATGCGGTCGCGCGGGGTGTCGTAGAGGTAGTGCAGGGCGGTGGTCAGCTCCACCACGCCCAGGCCGGCGCCGAAATGGCCGCCGCTCTTGCCGACGGATTCAATGAGGTAGGCGCGCAGCTCGTCGGCGATGGCGGGCAGTTCCGCTTCGTCGAACTCGCGCAGGCGGGCCGGGCTGTCGATGCGCGCAAGGCGCGGATGGCGAGTGGAGTCGATCATCCCCGCATTGTAGGACGCCGTGGCGTACTGCGGCGCATTGAGGGGCCGGCGTCCACCCGCAGGCCCCGTTCAGCGGTTGCGGAGGCGGCCGAACAGCCCGCCGCGCGGCTTTGCCGGCTCTTCCGCGTGCACGGGCTCGTCGCGCACCGGCTCGGCAAAGCCGGTGGCCAGGTTGGCGTTGACGAAGTCGGCGACATCGGCTGCCGGAACGCCGCTGGCGGCGGCGAGCTCGGCCACGGTGGCCGGCCCCTTCATCATCTGGGTGGCGATGCGGAAGTGGCGCGGGTATTCGCGTTCGGTCTGCGGCCATTTGTTGAGCTGGAACAGGCCCATCGGGTCGAGGCCCGGCAGCAGCGCGCCGCCACCGGCAAGCAGGCCGTCGAACCAGCGCAGTCGCGAGAGTGGCTGGGGGGCGCCGGCTGACGCCGTCTCACGCGCCCATTCCTCCGCGCCCATGGGCTCGAAGTCCGAAGCCTCGATGCCGCGCTCGAAGCAGGCAGCCAGTGGCTTGAGCTGCGCCGGGCCAAACCAGCTGTCGTTCGACGCATCGATCAACAGGCCGGGTTGCCCGTCCTGGCGATAGCGCAGCTTGCCCGTGAGGGCGCCGGGCTGCAGCCACGTGGCCAATGAGCCTTCGACGGAAAGAGGCGGGGTGGCCGCCGGTTCGTTCGCGGGTGCCGAAACCGGCGGAACGGCTGCAGCGCCCGGCGGAACGGCTGCAGCAGCCGGGGCGGCCTCGGCCACGGGCGCCGGCTCGGGTTCGGCTTCGGCTGCTGCGCGCAGCAAGCTGGAGACGAGGGGTGCGGGTGCCACTGCCGGAGCCGCAGCCGGGGGTCCAGTCTCCGGCGGCACTGCGGGGGCGGGAGCCGGCGGGGTCATCGCGGCGCTGTCCCCCGCCTGCTGCAGCTCGATGCCCATCCCCCGCGCGACATCCGCCAGCAGCTCCACCAGCTGCGCGGTATCGAAGGGACGGCCGAGCCGGTAGTCGGTCTGGGTGCGCGGTGCGGAGGTCAGGCCGATCACCTTGCGGCCGGCGGCGTGCAGGCGCAGCCAGCTCATCGGCCCGTACATGCTGTCCATGTCCACGACGATGTGCCCGGCATCGGCGTCCGGGACCAGCGACCAGCGCTCGCCCAGGTGCGTGTTCGCCTCGATGAAGGCGGCCTTGAGTGCGGCTTCGGTGGCGGGGTCCATCCCGGTCAGGCCGAGGGTCAGCGACATCGCGCAGCATTCCTGACGTTGAATTGACCGAAGTGTTGCGGAGCGGGTCACGGCCGTCAACGCGCACAGGACGGCACTTGCGGCTGCGGTGCGTCACTTTCCCCTGTGTTCGGTGACGTCGGTCGCGTTCGCCCTGCGACGTGCTGCGCGTGACGGGCCCGGGATCCTCAGTGGCGCCGGCGCTTCGGCAACTGGCTGGAGAGGAAGGCCATCTGGTCGGCGAGGATGTTGCGGTTGGACAGGATCAGGTGCTCGATCCAGCTTGGCCGGTACGGGATCGCGAGCAGCGGCATCGACGCCTGCGCCGGATTGCGGCCGCCCTTGCGCGAATTGCAGGCGAAGCAGGCGGCGACCACGTTTTCCCAGGTGTCCACGCCGCCGCGCGACACCGGCTGCACGTGGTCGCGGGTGAGCTTCTGGCGCGGGAACGCGTGGCCGCAGTACATGCACAGGTGCTGGTCGCGGGCGAAGAGTGCGTTGTTGGTGAGCGCGGGGGTCGGGTCCAGCGCCCGCGCGCTGGCATGGCCGCGGGCGGCCACGATGGGATGCAGTTCGACCAGGCTGCGCGCCCCGGTGGCGCGGCTGATGCCGCCGCGGACCGCAAGGCAGGGTTCGCCAAGGGTCCAGGCAACTGCCCCGCGCACGTACAGGCAGGTGGCTTCCTGCCAGCTCATCCAGTCAAGCGCGCGGCCGTGGGCATCCAGGGCCAGCAGGCGCACGCGACCCAGGGCCGGGACCCCCATGCCCACGGACTGCGGGATCGCCGGTGGTGCCGGGGGTTCCATGCCGCTGACAAGGCGAAGTCGCGCTCTGCCGGGTTCCATGGGAACAGCAGTTTATACGCTCCCCACGGCGGCTTGTGTAGGGGCGGGCTCAGGCGCCGAAGTGATCGGCCTCCAGCGCCATCAGCGACCCGGCGCCGGCCCGGATCGCGGCGGCGTGGGCCAGCGTGCGCGGCAGGATCCTGGCGAAGTAGAAGCGGGCCGTCTCGCGCTTCGCCTCCTTGAACGCCGCCGGCCGCGATGAACCGCGTGCCGCCACGGCCGCGCGCAGCCACCAGTACGCCAGGACCACGTAGCCGGAATAGAACAGGTAGTCCCAGGCGGCCGCCCCGAGCTCGTCGGGGTTGCCGGCCGCACGGCCCAGCACGCCGGTGGTCAGCTCGCCCCATTCCGCGCACCTGGCGCGCAGGGTGGCGATGTCGTCGGCGAGTTCGCCGTCGCCGGCGTTGGCCGCGCAGAACGCCTCCACCTCGGCCAGGAACAGCTTCAGGCCCGCGCCCCCGGAGGAGGCCGTCTTGCGCCCGATCAGGTCCATCGCCTGGATGCCGGTCGTGCCCTCGTAAAGCGTGGTGATGCGGGCGTCGCGCGCCAGCTGCTCCATGCCGTGCTCGGCGATGTAGCCGTGGCCGCCGAAGCACTGCAGCGCGTTGTAGGTGTTCTCGATGCCCCATTCGGTCTGGCAGGCCTTGGAGATCGGGGTCAGGAAGCCGACCAGGGTCTCGGCGCGTTCGCGCGCGGCC
Organism: Luteimonas sp. A537; assembly: GCF_054052065.1. Taxonomy (NCBI): domain Bacteria; kingdom Pseudomonadati; phylum Pseudomonadota; class Gammaproteobacteria; order Lysobacterales; family Lysobacteraceae; genus Luteimonas; species Luteimonas renzhihongae. Next base: position 584,331 of record NZ_JBSVRH010000002.1, on the reverse strand, counting down.
GGGTCGCTGGCGTGCGCGGCTTCGTCCAGCAGGCTGCCGGCGTGCATCGCCAGCATGCGGCTGCCTTCGGTCAGCGCCTTGACCGACAGCAGCATGCGCCGCACGTCCGGGTGCACGATGATGGGATCGGCCGGCTTGTCGGGGAACTTGGGGCCGGTCAGCGCGCGCGACTGCAGGCGCTCGCGCGAGTAGCGCAGTGCGTTCTGGTAGGCGCGCTCCGACAGCCCGAGCCCCTGCAGGCCGACGCCCAGGCGCGCGGAGTTCATCATCGTGAACATCGCCTTGAGCCCGCCGTGCTTCTCGCCGACGAGGTAGGCCTGGGCGCCGTCGAAGTTCATCACGCAGGTGGCCGAGCCCTTGATGCCCATCTTGTGTTCGATCGAACCGCAGCGCACCGCGTTGCGCTCGCCGATGGTGCCGTCGCGGGCGACCTTGAACTTGGGCGCGACGAACAGCGAGATGCCCTTCGCCCCCGGCGGCGCATCCGGCAGCTTGGCCAGCACCAGGTGGATGATGTTGTCGGTGAAGTCGTGCTCGCCGGCGGTGATGAAGATCTTGGTGCCGGTGATGGAATACGCACCGTCGTCGACGGGCTCGGCACGGGTGCGCAGCAGGCCCAGGTCGGTGCCGCAGTGCGGCTCGGTCAGGCACATGGTGCCGGTCCAGCTGCCTTCGAGCAGCGGCTTCAGGAAGACCTCGCGCTGCCAGTCCTCGCCGTGCTGGCGCAGCGCTTCGACCGCGCCGTGCGAAAGCAGGGGGAAGTTGCCCCAGGCAAGGTTGGCGGAGTTGATCATCTCGCTCACCAGCGTGCCCACCAGGTGCGGCAGGCCCTGGCCGCCGTATTCCGGCGTCGCGGTCAGCCCCGGCCAACCGCCTTCGACGTACTGCGCATAGGCGGCCTTGAAGCCGTCCGGCGTGGTGACGTCGCCGGTGGCCGGGTCATGGTGGCAGCCTTGCTGGTCGCCGATCGCGTTGAGCGGCGCGAGCACGCTGCCGCTGAAGCGCGCGGCTTCCTCGAGGACCGCATCGATGACGTCGGGCGTGGCATCGGCGTGGCCGAGGCGGGCGAACTGCGTCGGTGCGTCGAGCACCTCGTTGAGGACGAAGCGGATGTCGTCGAGCGGGGCGGTGTACTGGCTCATGTCCGGGGACGTGTCCTTGCGATTGGTTGGAATGGGGTGGCGGGATTCAGCGCAATACGCCCGGCAGCCCCGGTGCGGGGCTGAGCGCGCTCTTGCGCGTCACCTTGTAGTCGCGGGCGGACCCCTTGTCCGCCGGTGCGGCCTGGATGCTGCCTTCGAGCCCGTAGTCGACGCCGCGGCCCGCGGCGAGCGCGTCGGCCAGCACCATGCGCGCGCTGGAGGCCGGCACCATCGCGACCGCGACCACGTCCGCCGACTCGGGGCCGATCTCGAGCGCCGGTGCGTGCTGCAGCGCGCCGGCGTCCTGGCCGCCGACGGTGACCTCCAGGTCCACCGAGTCGAAGCGCATCGGGATGCTGCTGTAGTTCTGCAGGCGCAGGTTGATCGACCAGCTGCCGTCGGCCTGCACGGTCAGCTGCTGGATGCTTGCCGCAGGCTCTGAAATGCGGCGCACCGGACCGCTGGAACAGGCGGTCGCAAGCAGCACAACCAGCGACGTGAACGCGAGGATTCGACGGCCCATTGCTGCCTCCTGAACGATTGTCCGGAGCATAGCATCGCTCGATACGGTGGCGGATGGTCCTGCTGCCTGTCGGGAACTGCCGCTGTTTAGCGTTTACAGTGAGTCGAAGACATCACGGAGCTGCAACAGAGATGAGTGCCGATCACACCCGGAACGGTTTCAAAGAGCGCCTGCCATGGACCATCGCCGCCATCGCGGTGGTCGCGCTGGTGGCGAGCCTGGTCTGGGACCGCCCGGACAAGGCGGACGCGGACGCGACGCTGGCCCAGCTGACCGAACGCCTGGACGCCTTGGAAAACACGCCGCCAACCCCTGCGCGACGCGCACCGGCGGGCATCCGGCCCGGGCCGGCCGGCGGCATCGGTGGCGACCTTGATGCCAGGATTGGCACCGGGGAGCCGCAGACGCCCGAAGAGATCGCCGCGGCGCGCGACCAGCAGCTCAAGGAGCTCGAGGCCAGCTTCGCCCGCGACGTGCCCGATCCGGTCAGCGGCCCGAGCACCGAGAACCTCCTGGTCGAGACCATCTCCGGTGAAACCATGGCCGGCACCGGCCTGCGCCCCGGCAACGTCGACATCGCCTGCAAGCAGTCGAGCTGCCGCATCGTCGGCAGCTTCGACAAGATGGGCGACGCCCAGGACTGGGGCCTGTTCTACATCACGGCCGCAGGCGGCAACGTACTGTCGCAGACGCGGATGGTGTTCGTGCCCAAGCCCGACGGCAAGACCGAAGTGCGCATCTATTCGGAGCGCGCGAAGGGCTGAGCGGACAGGTCGTTATCGCCCGGCGGGTGCGCGCTGGCTGAAGCGCAGCGCGATGCCCAGGGCAGCGGTTTCCGCAGGCTCGCCCGCAAGGTCGGCCTGCAGCAAGGGTCGCTCTTCGAGGTAGCGCGCCGGCAGCTGAAGTTGCAGCGCGTCGTCGCGGGCCACGGCGTCCAGCCCCGGGATGTCGGGACTCTCATGGCCGCGGTGCAGCAGCACCGCCAGCCGCAGCAGGGCCGACAGCCTGCGCGCAGAAGGCAGCAGGCGGTCGGGCAGGGCTTCGAACACGGTCTTCGGCACCTTGCGCCGGTGCGCGCGCACCAGGGCGGCGAGGAACTGCTGCTCCTGGCGCGAGAAGCCGGCGATGTCGGACTGCGCCAGGATGTAGGCGCCGTGCACCTGGTAATGGCTGTGCGCGATCGTCAGTCCCAGTTCGTGCAGCTGGGCCGCCCAGGACAGCATGACCCGGTCGTCGGGCGTGAGTGCCCACGCGGCCGCGACCTGGTCGAACAGCATGCCCGCGGTGGCCTCGACCCGGAGCGCCTGCGCGCGGTCCATGCCATAGCGCTGGACCAGCGCATCGACCGAAGCATCGCGCGGGTCCTGGTCGCCGGCACGGCCGAGCATGTCGTACAGCACGCCTTCGCGCAGTGCGGCCTTGCTTACCGCCATCCGCTCCAGGTCCAGGCTGCCGAAGGCCGCTTCGAGCACCAGCAGCCCGCCGGCGATGATCGGCCGGCGTTCGGCGGACAGGCCCGGCAGCTTGATGTCGTCGATATGGCCCGCGCGCAGCAGTTCGTCCCGGACCACGGGCAGCGCCGCGGCGGTGACCGCGCCCTTGGTGAGCTTCATCGCAGCGCAGATCTCACCGATGGCCTTGTTGGTGCCCGAGGCGCCGATGGCCTCCTGCCAGCCAAGGCTGCGATAGGTCGCCGCGAACTGCTGGAATTCCACGGAGGCTTCGATCAGCGCGTCGCGCCACTTCTTCTGTGACAGCCGGCCGCTGCTGAAATAGCGCATCGTGCTGGCCACCGCGCCCAGCTGCATGCTCTCGCGCTCCAGGGTCTCGAAGCCGCGGCCGATGATGCATTCGGTCGAGCCGCCGCCGATGTCGATCACCAGCCGGCGGTGTCCGGCCTTCGGCGGCTGCGCGTGCGCGACCCCCAGGTAGACCAGGCGCGCTTCCTCGCGTCCCGCCACGATCTCGATGGCATGGCCGAGCGCGGTCTCCGCAGGCATCAGGAAGGCCTGCGGCGCGGCCAGCTTGCGCACGCTGTTGGTGGCGACCGCGCGCACGCGATGCGGCGGGATGTGGCGGATGCGCTGGCCGAAGCGCGCCAGGCACTGCAGTGCGCGCTGGCGCACCTCCGTGACCAGGCCGCCGCGGGCGTCCAGGCCCTCGGCCATGCGCACGGTCTCGCGCAGGCGGTCGACGATGCGCAGCTGGCCCAGCGTGTAGCGGGCCACGACCATGTGGTAGCTGTTGGAGCCGAGGTCGATCGCGGCGAGCATGTCGCCGTCGACCAGCGGCTGGCTCTGCGAAGCCGGAGGCGCCGCCAACGGGCTCATCCGCAGATGTCCGCAAGCAGCGCCGCCTGCGCGGAATGCGCGGCTTCGCCCTCGGCCGGCGCGAGTTCGCGATAGCTGCCGTCCGGCTGCAGCTCCCAGGCGTTGGTGTTGTCGGCAAGATAGGTTTCGAGCGTCTCGTGGCGAACGCGCGCGGCGACCGCCGGGTCCAGGATCGGGAAGCAGGTCTCGACCCTGCGCAGCAGGTTGCGCTCCAGCCAGTCGGCGCTGGCGCACCAGGTTTCCGGCGCGCCATCGTTGCCGAACCAGTACACCCGGCTGTGTTCAAGGAAGCGGCCGACGATGGAGCGCACGCGGATGTTGTCGGAGACGCCGGGCACGCCGGGGCGAAGGGTGCAGGCGCCGCGCACGATCAGGTCGATCTGCACCCCCGCCTGCGAGGCGGCGTACAGGGCACGCACCACCTGCGGCTCGTTGAGCGCGTTCATCTTGGCGACGATCCGCGCCGGGCGGCCGGCGGCGGCGAACCGGGCCTCGCGCCTGATCGATGCCAGCACCGCTGCGTGCAGGGTGAACGGCGATTGCAGCAGACGCTTGAGGTGGATCGCCGGCGCCAGCCCGGAGATCTGCTGGAAGATCTGATGCACGTCGCTGCCGATGTCGGCATCGGCGGTCATCAGGCCGATGTCGGTGTACGCCCGCGCGGTTCCGCTGTGGTAGTTGCCGGTGCCCATGTGCACATAGCGGCGCAGGCGGCGGCCCTCGCGCCGCACCACCAGCAGCATCTTGGCATGGGTCTTGTAGCCGACCACGCCGTAGACCACCTGCACGCCGGCATCCTGCAGGCGGTCGGCAAGGCCGAGGTTGGCTTCTTCGTCGAAGCGCGCACGCAGCTCGACCACCACGGTCACGTCCTTGCCGTTGCGCGCGGCCTGCACCAGGTGCTCGACGATCGGCGAGTCGCGCCCGGTGCGGTACAGCGTCTGCTTGATCGCCAGCACACCCGGATCGGCTGCCGCCTGCTTGAGCAGCTCGAGCACCGGGCTGAAGGCGTCGAAGGGATGGTGGAGCAGGATGTCGCCTTCGGCGATGCGTTCGAACATCGCGTCGCCGCCGGGCAGGTGGCGTGCCTGGAAGGGCGGGAACTTGAGCTCGGGGCGGTCGACGTCGTTGTAGACGTGGATCACCCGGTTGAGGTTGACCGGCCCGTTGATGCGATAGACGGCGTTGTCGGGCAGGTCGAAGTTCCGCAGCAGGTCCTGCACGATCGGTGCCGGGCAATCGGCGGCGATCTCCAGCCGCATCGCGCGCAGGTAGCCGCGGCCGAGCAGTTCGTCGCGCAGCGCCAGCGCCAGGTTCTCGACCTCGTCCTCGTCGAGGATCAGTTCGGAGTTGCGGGTGACCCGGAACTGGTACGCGCCCTGGACCTTCATGCCCGGGAACAGGTCTTCGACGAATTCCGACAGCATCGCCGAGAGGAACACGAAGTCATGGTCACCGCCGGACACGCGCGGCGGCAGGCGGATGATCCGCGCCAGCGAACGTGGGGCGCGGACGATGGCCAAGTGCCCGCTGCGGCCGAACGCGTCCTTGCCCTTGAGCACCACCACCAGGTTGAGCGATTTGTTGAGGATCTTCGGGAACGGGTGCGACGGGTCCAGGCCCAGCGGCGACAGGATGGGCAGGATCTCTTCGCGGAAATACGCGCGCAGCCAGCGGCGCTGGCGCGTGTTCCAGGTTTCGCGAGCGAGCACTCGCACCCCGGCATCGGCGAGCGCGGGGCGCAGCACGTCGTTCCAGCAGGCGTACTGCGCGGCCACCAGTTCAGCGGTGCGCTCGTGGATCCTGCGCAGCACGGTGCCGGGCGACAGCCCGTCAGCCGGCAGCGGCACGTCGAAATCCTGCGCGTGGCGCACGGTGGCCGCGCGGATCTCGAAGAACTCGTCGAGGTTGGTGCAGGAGATGCAAAGGAAGCGCAGCCGCTCGAGCAGCGGCATGGTCGCGTCCTGCGCCTGTGCGAGTACGCGGAAGTTGAAGTCGAGCTGGGACAGCTCGCGGTTGAGGTACAGCGCGGGGTCGCGGAGCGAGTCCGCGGCCGGGTCGGTCGCGGCTCTCGCCTTCGCCGTGGCGGCCTGCGCGCGCGCGGCGAGGGTGCGGGCTGCGCCGGCGTCAGGCGGGTTGGCTGGTGTGGGTCTGGTCATGTGGCTCTTCATCATGGTCCTGCGTTCGCGCCAGGATGCGCTCGGCGCCGAAATGGCAGGAGAACGTGCTGCCGCGCCCGACTTCGCTGCTGATGTCCAGCCGCGCCTGGTGGAGCTGCAGTACGTGCTTGACGATCGCCAGGCCCAGGCCGGTGCCGCCGGTTTCGCGGGTGCGGCTGCTGGAAACCCGGTAGAAGCGCTCGGTCAGGCGAGACAGGTGCGCTTCGGGGATGCCGTAGCCGCTGTCCTCCACCACCAGCGAGACGCCACCGTGCGCGGCCGGCTGCAGGCGCACGGATACCGTGCCGCCGCTGGGCGTGTAGCGCACCGCGTTGGCGACGAGGTTGGAGAACGCGCTGTGCAGTTCGCGCGTGGAGCCGAGGAGGTCGACCCCGGCCAGGTCGTCGACGTTGACCTGGTGGCGGCCCTGGCTGATCGCTTCGGCCTCGCGGCGCAGGGTGGCAAGCATCGGCGCCATCGCGACTTCATCGTCTTCGATCGCCTCCTGCGCCTCCAGCCTGGACAGCATCAGCAGGTCCTCCACCAGCTGGGTCATGCGCTGCGACTGGCGCCGCATCTCGCTGATGATCGGCTCCCACTCGGCGGTTTCGGCGGCCTCGGCCGGGTCGAGCATGTCCAGGTAGCCGTGGATCACCGTCAGCGGCGTGCGCAGCTCGTGGGAGACGTTGGCCACGAAGTCGCGGCGCATCTTCTCCAAGCGCATCAGCTTGCCGACGTCGCGGGCCACCAGCAGCCACAGCGCGTCGGAGTAGGGGATCAGGCGCAGGCTGATGCGGATCGCCGGATCCGCGGGCGACGCGGCGTCGACGATCGGCTCGGCGTGGCGGCCGGCGCTCAGCCAGTGCGCGATCGGCAGCGGCTGCAGCCGTTCGCAGAGGCTGGCGCCGCGGTCCTGCGGGTAGCCGAGGCCAAGCAGCCTGCCGGAGGCGGCGTTGCACCAGATCACCCGCTGGGTGTTGCGGTCGACGACCACGAGCGCATCGGGCAGGGCGGTGGCGACCGCGCGATAGGCGCGCATCATCTCCACCAGCCGGCGCTCGCGGGTCCGGACCTCCTGGCGGGCGCGATGCAGCAGGCGCTCAACGGCCGACCAGGCGCCACCGCGCGCGCTGGGTGGCGGCAGGCGCATGCGTGCGTCCAGGTGGCCCATGATCCGGTGCAGGCGCAGCAGGTGCGCGGCCAGCAGCGCCAGCGCGGCCAACGCCACGGCGGGCCAGGGCTGGCCCACGGCCAGGCCGATGATCAGGGCGGCAACCAGGACCCCTGCCAGCGTTGCCAGGGTCCGCTGCCACGAAGTCTTGAGGGTCGGCGGCATGCCGCCAGTCTAGACCGAGGCGGAGAATCGGTAACCCGCGCCCCGCACCGTCTGCACCATGCCGTCGAGCGTGAAGGGCTCCAGGGTCTTGCGCAGGCGGCGGATGTGCACGTCGACCGTACGTTCCTCGACGTAGACGCTGCCGCCCCAGACGTGGTCCAGCAGCTGCGAGCGCGAATACACCCGGTCGGGATGGGTCATGAAGAAGTGCAGCAGGCGGTACTCGGTGGGTCCGATCGACACGGGCTCCTCGCCCGCGAACACCCGGTGCGCGGCGCCGTCGATGCGCAGGCCGCCGACGTTCACGCTGCCGTCCTCGTCGTCCTCCCGGGAGCGGCGCATGACCGCGCGGATGCGGGCCAGGAGCTCGCGCGACGAGAAGGGCTTGACCACGTAGTCGTCGACGCCGGCCTCGAGGCCGCCGACGCGGTCGTTTTCCTCGCCGCGGGCGGTGAGCATGATGATCGGGATCTCGCGGGTCAGCGATTCGCGGCGCCAGCGGCGGGCCAGCTCGATGCCGCTGGTGCCTGGCAGCATCCAGTCCAGCAGGATCAGGTCGGGCACGCGGTCGGCGATCGCCTCCTGGGCCTGGCGGGCATCGGCCGCATGGACCGGTTCGTAGTCGCCCTTGCGCACGGCGAAAGCCACCATGTCGCGGATGGCGGGTTCATCGTCGACGATCAGGATGCGCTTCTGCACGCTGCTACCGCTCACTTTTGGCCATGGCGGCCATTAGACGACGGTTTGGTGACTGTTTGGTGACAGCGCCGCGCGGCGGCGCGGTCTCACCGCCGGTGCAGGTCGGGGTCGCGGATGCCCTGGCGGCGGAGTTCAAGCACGGTCGGGGTGATCGCGGCGATCCGCGCATCGATCCGGGCGCGGGCGTAATAGTCGAGGTCGTCGCGCTTGCGCAGGGTATTGAGCTGGAGCAGGGCCTGCTCGGCGCGGCCGTTGAGGAAGGCGTTTTCCGCCCAGGCCTCGCCGGCGCGAATCGGGTCGCCGGCGCTGTCGCTGGCGCGGGCAAAGATGTGGTGGAACACCGGATCTTCGCCGGACGCGGCCATCAGCGGGCGCAGGATGTCCTGGGCACGACGCCCGGATTCGGCATTGTTGCGTTCGACCAGGGTTTCGGCATAGCCCAGCACCACGGCGCGGTTGCGCGGCATGCGCCGCACCAGGTCTTCGTAGCGGGCATCGGCTGCGGCGTGCAGGCCCTGGCGCGACTCGGCCCGTGCCAGGCCAAGCAGCAGCCAGGTGTCGCCGGGGTTCGAGGCCAGCAACGCTTCGAAGCCGCGTGCGGCCTCGGCCCCCTGGCCCGCAAGCAGCTGCGCCACGGCCAATCCGTAGCGCTGGGGGTCGGTGAGCTCGCCGCTGCGCGAAAGCCGGGCGTACTCGGAGATGGCGCGTGCCGGAGTCTCCGCGCTCAGCGCACGCAGGCGCTCACGAGCCCAACCGAACTGGTTGCCGCTGGCGGCGCCGGGAGCGCCCGGGCGCAACAGCGGCGGCAGCAGGGGGTTGTTGCCGGCAAGCCCGACGGTTGAAAAGCTGCCCTTGTTCCGGTCGGCATGCTGCTCGGCCAACTGCCGGGCCTCGCTGATCCGGACGGTGGTGACGGGGTGGGTGCGCAGGTAGTCCGGCATGCGCTCGCGCTCGCCTCCCTGGTTCGTGCGTGACAGCGCCTGCATGTGTTCGAACATCCTTGCCATAGCAGTCGTGTCGTAGCCGCTGCGGGCAAGCGTGCGCATGCCCACGCGGTCGGCCTCGGATTCGTTGGCGCGCGTGTAGTCGATCCGGCGCTGGAGCAGCAGGCCCTGGGCGCCGGCAACCGCCGCGACCGCGGCGTTTCCCGCCGAGTCGCTGCTGGTCTGCGAAGCCACGGCCATGGCGCCCAGCATCGCCAGCAGGATCGGAATGCTGTCGCGCTGGGCGCGCTCGGCCCCGCGCAGGACATGGGCCTGGGTCACGTGCGCGACTTCGTGGGCGAGCACGCCGGCGACCTCGTCCTCGCTTTCGGCGATCAGCACCAGGCCCGCGTTGGTACCGATGTACCCGCCCAGGGTGGCGAACGCATTGACCGAACGGTCCTTGATCATGAAGAAAGTGAACGGCTGCTCGGGCTGGTCGCTGGCCTCGGCCAGCCGGTTGCCCATGTGGCGGAGCCACGAATCGATCAACGGGTCATCGAGGATGTAGTCGTAGTGGCGCAGCTGCGCCAACAGCATCTGCCCGTACTCGCGCTGCTGTGCGGGTCCGAGCATGGTGTCCGCCGACGATCCGATATCGGGCAGCCGCTGCTGCGCAGGTGCCGCGGAGGCGGCCACTGCGAGAGCGAAGGCGATGGTGGCGGGAAGCAGGCGCATGCGGGATCGGATGGGCTGAGGCCAGGTCGTAGAGGGGGAGGGCGGGCTGACAGGATGGGGGCGACGCGGACGGCAGGCGTGAACACCTCGTTAATCCGGGCCCTCGATCCGGACCGTTGCGGCGCGTGCACGACGCGCCGTGCAAGATCGGCGAAAATGCAGCCGACCCGTGCGGAATCGGCCCGCGCGATATCCGCGTCCGCGCCCACCGCACCATTGACCGCGTCTGGCGCCACAAGTTTCCGGAGAATCCCTTGAACGAAAACACTTCCCCCGAGATCACCCTCTACACCAGCGCGGTTTGCGCCTACTGCGTCGCCGCCAAGAACTTCCTGCGCAGCAAGGGCCTTGAGTGGACCGAAGTGCGGATCGACACCGACCCCGCCGAGCGCGAGCGCATGGTGTCGCTTGCCGGTCGCACCTCGGTGCCGCAGATTTTCGTCGGCGACGCCCACGTCGGTGGCTACGACGACATGATGGCGCTGCACCGGGCAGGGGGCTTCGAGCCCCTGGTGACGGGCAAGGACGCGTAGGGCGCAAGGCGGCTGGCCCACGGGCCGCCACGCATTCATCACTGCGTTCAGGGGCGGCTGCGCGCAGTGCCGGACCGCTTGCGGCATAATCGGGGGCTGCATTTCGCTTCCCCGACGCCTGCGCATGCGCCCGGCGTCCCCCCCTGTATGGACCCCAAACAATGACCCAGACAATCACGGTCATCCGCGGCGATGGCATCGGCCCGGAGATCATGGACGCCACCCTGCACGTGCTCGACGCCATGGGCCTCGACCTTGCGTATGAAGAAGCCGACGCCGGCCTGATGGCGCTCGAGAAACACGGCGAACTGCTTCCGCAGGCCACGCTGGACTCGATCAGCCGCAACCGGGTCGCGCTCAAGAGCCCCCTGACCACGCCGGTCGGCGACGGTTTTTCGTCGATCAACGTCCAGCTGCGCCGCCACTTCGACCTGTACGCGAACGTGCGTCCGGCGACCTCGTTCCCGAACACCCGCTCGCGCTACACCGAGGGCGTGGACATCATCACCGTGCGCGAGAACACCGAGGGTGCCTACAGCGCCGAAGGCCAGGAAACCGCGCCCGACGGCAGCTGGGCGGTGTCGGTCACCCGCAACACCCGCAATGGCTCCGAGCGCATCGTGCGCTACGCATTCGACCTTGCGCGCCGCGTCGGCCGCAAGAAGGTCACGGTGGTGCACAAGGCCAACATCCTGAAGTCGACCTCGGGAATCTTCCTCAACGCCGCGCGCGAAGTGGCCAAGGAATACCCGGACATCGAGTGCAACGAGATGATCGTGGACAACACCTGCATGCAGCTGGTGATGCGCCCGGAGCAGTTCGACATCATCGTGACCACCAACCTGTTCGGCGACATCATCTCCGACCTCTGCGCCGGCCTGATCGGTGGCCTGGGCCTGATCCCGGGCGCCAACATCGGCAAGGACGCGGCGATCTTCGAGGCCGTGCACGGCTCGGCGCCGGACATCGCCGGCAAGGGCGTCGCCAACCCCTGCGCCCTGCTGTTGGGCGCGGTGCAGATGCTCGAGCACCTCGGCATGGTCGAGCAGGCCGGCAAACTGCGCGCGGCGATCGTGGCCACGCTGGAAGCCAAGGACTCGCTCACCCCCGACCTGGGTGGCTCCGGTACCACCATGGGCTTCGCCCGGGCGATCGCAGGCCGCGCCGCGGCCTGAGCCGGCGGCCTGCCGCGGGGCAGGCGGGATGGCAATGCAGACGGGCGCTTCGGCGCCCGTTTCGTTTCTGGAACACCGCTGTCCCGACGCTCGCCTCGACAGTGCGGGTCGTGCGGCCCACAATCGCAAATCCTTTCATGCGGATAAAGCGATGAATACCCGCCCCAGCGCCCTGGCGCTGACCCCGCTGCTGCTGTTCCTGGCGCTGTTCTTCGGATCCGGGCTCTATTTCACCCTGCAGGGCGAAGCGATGGGCTTCTACCAGCTGCGGGCGCCGGTCGCGATCCTCCCGGCGCTCGCGCTCGCCGCGTGGCTCGCCCACCGCCGGGGGGTGAAGGCGGGCGAGGTGCTGCTGCGCGGCATGGGCGACCCGAACATCATGACGATGTGCCTGATTTTCCTGTTGGCGGGCGCATTCGCCTATGTCTCGCAGGCGATTGGCGCGGTCGATGCGGTGGTTGCCCTGGGCGTCGGTGCGGTGCCTGCAGCGCTGCTGCTGCCTGGACTGTTCGTCGTCGCCTCGCTGATCTCGCTGGCGATAGGCACGTCGATGGGCACGATCGCGGCGGTGGTGCCGATCGCGTTGGGCGTGGCGGATGCGTCGGGCCTGGATCGCGCGCTGGTCGTGGGTGCGGTGATCGGCGGCGCGATGTTCGGCGACAACCTGTCGGTGATTTCGGATACCACCATCGCCGCCACCCGCAGCCAGGGCGCGGAGATGCGCGACAAGTTCCGCGAAAATTTCAGGATCGCACTGCCGGCGGCACTGGCGACGATGGTGCTGCTCGCCTTCCTCGGCGACCCGGCGCCGGTGACCACCGAGCAGCCGGCGTCGGCCTGGCTGGTGCTGCCCTATGTGCTGGTGCTGGCCCTCGCGCTCAGCGGTCTGGACGTGATCCTGGTGCTGGGCATCGGTCTCGCGCTGGCCGGCGCGTTCGGGCTGGCGCTGGGCCCGGACTACGACCTGGTGCAGTACGCCGGCGATATCTGGACCGGCTTCGAGGGCATGACGGAAATCCTGCTGCTGTCGCTGCTGATCGGCGGCGTTGGCGCGCTGATGAAGGCCGCTGGCGGCCTGGATTGGCTGGCGCGTGCGATCGCCCGCTTCGCGCGCGGCCATCAGGGACGGCGCACGGGCGAGTTCAGCATCGCCGCGCTCTCGGCGACCGCGGACGTGTTCACCGCCAACAACACCGTCGCGATCCTGGTCAGCGGCGACGTCGCCCGCGACATCGCCCACCGCCACGGCATCAGCCCCCGGCGCGCGGCGAGCGTGCTCGACATCTTCGCCTGCGTACCGCAAGGCGTGTTGCCCTATGGCGCGCAGATCCTGCTTGCCGCCGGCCTGGCCTCGGTCTCCCCGCTGTCGCTCTCGGGCAGCGTCTTCTACTGCTGGATCCTGGCGTTGGTGGCGATCGGCTTCATGGCCCGGCCGCGGCGCGAACCGGCGCTTGCGGCGGATGCGGCGGGTGCGGCGGGGCCAGGTGCTGCCTAGCCGGGAAAAGCCAAGAGCTTTTTTGCCACGGATTTACGCGGATTTTTCGCGGATCTACGCGGATAAGGCAGGAGAGGAGCAGGTCCGTGTGGCATGAAGCACCCGTTTTTCCCTGTTTTCGCTCTATCTGCGTAGATCCGCTTATCCGCGCGAATCCGTGGCAAAGGCTCTTGCTGTTCCCCTTGAAGCCCATACGCGAAGGGCGCCCCGCGGGGCGCCCTCCTGATGCGTGCTGCGTGGTGCAACCGTCAGCGGGACTGCAGCTTGGACAGCAGGCGCAGGAACTCGATGTACAGCCACACCAGGGTGACCATCAGGCCGAAGGCGCCGTACCACTCCATGTACTTCGGCGCGCCCTGCTCGGAGCCGGACTGGATGAAATCGAAGTCGAGCACGAGGTTCAGCGCCGCGATCACGATCACGAACAGACTGAAGCCGATGCCGACGATGCCGTTGTCATGGATCATCGGGATGTTGACGCCGAAGAAGCCCAGCACGATCGTCGCCAGGTACACCAGGAAGATGCCGCCGGTGGCCGCGACCACGCCGAGCTTGAACTTCTCGGTGGCCTGGATCCAGCCCGCGCGATAAGCGAACAGCATCGCGAACAGGGTGCCGAAGGTCAGCATCACGGCGTGGACCACGATGCCTTCGTACATATGGCTGTACAGAGCGGAGATCGCGCCGAGGAAAAAGCCTTCGACCAGCGCGTAGAGCGGCGCGGTCACCGGCGCCCATTCCTTCTTGAACACCGTGACCATGGCCAGGATGAAGCCGCCGATCAGGCCGCCCCACATGTACACGGAGAAGCCCGGGGCGATCTCGCCGCCCGGCGTGAACGCCTGGCTCCAGGCGAACGCCGCGGTCAACACTGTCAGGAACAGCAGGAACGCGGTCTTGTTGATCGTGCCGTTGATGGTCATGGTCCCGGCGCCATCGCGGGTCACGACGGTGCCGCTGCCAAGATCGAGGAAGGTGGAGTCGGAAAGGACCGGGTTGCCGCTGCGCATGGATTTCCCCAAGGGTTCAGTGTGCGTTTGCCTGCGCGGAAGGATACACGGGCCGGCTGGGCGGGAGCCTGCGCGGCCCCGGGGTGGTGCGAAAGGGGGGACTCGAACCCCCACGCCTTGCGGCACTGGTACCTAAAACCAGGGCGTCTACCAATTCCGCCACTTTCGCATCGTGCTGGGCCGGCCATCCGCCGGAGCGCCCCGCAAACAAAAAAACGCCCGGCGGGGCCGGGCGCTTCGGGTCTTGGTGGGCCGTCAAGGATTCGAACCTTGGACCTATTGATTAAGAGTCAACTGCTCTACCAACTGAGCTAACGGCCCCGAGCGGGAAATCTTAGCAAAACGATGGCCGGCAGATCAACACTGCAGGTCATCGGCGAAAGCTGGGGTGGAAGACGGGATTTGAACCCGCGACCCCCGGAATCACAATCCGGTGCTCTAACCAGCTGAGCTACATCCACCATTGGGTCCCGCGTCGAACCGACGGGCCGCGCATTGTAGCGCGGTCGGAAGTGAAGTGCGACGGGTTGCAGGCATCTGGAGATCTGGCGCGCCCGGCAGGACTCGAACCTGCAACCCCCGGCTTAGAAGGCCGGTGCTCTATCCGGTTGAGCTACGGGCGCAGAAGAATGGTCGGGGTAGAGGGATTCGAACCCCCGACATCCTGCTCCCAAAGCAGGCGCGCTACCAGACTGCGCTATACCCCGACGAATGCGGACAGCCGGTGCCGCCGCGGCTGGTCCGGGGCATTGTCGGGAGGCCTCCGGACGGTGTCAACGCGTGGTGCTGGCGGCAGCGGCCGGATTCCGCCAAAATGTCCCGTTCCGTCGCCGGATCCGGGCCAGCCCGCGGTTCGGCCAAACCAGACTATCAACGCCCGCGGCCCTGGCCGCGGTGGCAGGAGTGGGTATGCAAGTTTCAGTCGAGACCGTCGGCAACCTCGGACGCAAGATGACCTTCAGCCTGCCGGCCGAGCGCCTGCAGGACCAGATGGGCGGCCGCCTGCGCGAAATCGCACGTACGACGCGTATCAAGGGCTTCCGCCCCGGCAAGGTGCCGGCGAAGGTGATCGAGCAGCGCTTCGGCGCGCAGGTCCGCAGCGAGGTCCTGGACGGCCTGCTGCGCGAGGGCTTCGACAACGCACTGCGCGAGAACGAACTGCGCATTGCCGGCCAGCCCAGCATCGAACGCGAAGACGATGCCAACGACCTGTCGTACGTCGCCACCTTCGAAGTGGTGCCGGACTTCGGCGAGATCGACGTCTCCGGCCTCAAGGTCGACCGCGCGGTGGCCGAGGTCACCGAGGAAGACATCGACCGCATGATCGGGAACCTGCGCCAGCAGCGTCGCAGCTGGACCGCCGTGACCCGCGCCGCGAAGCAGGGCGATGCGGTCGACGTCGAGACCTGGTCCGAGGTCGACGGCGAGCGCATGCCTGCCGAGGGCACCGAGCGCGGCGTGTCGGTGATCGGTTCCGGCGCGATGTTCGCCGATATCGAAGCGGCGCTGGTGGGCATGTCCACCGGTGACGAGAAGGAGGTCGAGGTGACCTTCCCGGAAGGCTGGCGCGTGCCGCAGCTGGCCGGCAAGTCGGCGAAGGTGCACCTGCGCGCCGAGCAGGTGTCCGAGGAAGTGCTCCCGGAGGCCGACGCGGCGTTCATCCGCAGCTTCGGCGTCAAGAGCGGCGAGATGGACCAGTTCCGCGTGGACATCCGCACCAACCTCGAGCGCGAACTCAAGCACGCGCTGATGAACCGCCTGCGCCGCGCGGTCGGGGAGCAGCTGGTGGCCGCCTATGCCGACGTCGAGCTGCCGCCGAACCTGATCGAGCGGGAGGCGCGTGCGCTGGTTGCCCAGGTGGCCGAGCAGGCCCGCCGCGAGGGCCGCCCCTCCGAGCCGCCGGCCAATGCCCACGAGAATTTCATGGAGCCCGCGCGCAAGCGTGTCCTGGTCGGTCTGCTGGTCGGCGAGGTCGCCCGCAAGCACCAGCTGATCCTGGACCGCAAGCGCCTGGACGAAAGCCTGCGCCTGATCGCCTCGACCTACGAGGAGCCGCAGCAGGTCATTGACTTGTACCGCAACGATCCCCAGCTTATGAGTGGGCTGCAGAACCGGGTGATGGAGGAGCAGGTGATCGACTGGATCGCCGAGCGCGCCGAGCACACCGACACCCAGCTGACCTTCCAGGAAGCGATCGCGCCGCAGGCGTGAGCGCGTCCGACCGACACGGGAATCAAATGAACATCCAGACCAAGGCCCTCAACCTCGTGCCGATGGTGGTCGAACAGACCAGCCGCGGCGAGCGCGCGTACGACATCTATTCGCGCCTGCTGAAGGAGCGGGTGATCTTCCTGGTCGGCGGCATCGACGACCACGTTGCCAACGTGATCGTGGCGCAGATGCTGTTCCTCGAGGCCGAAAACCCCGAGAAGGACATCAACCTGTACATCAACTCGCCGGGCGGCATCGTCACGGCGGGCATGGCGATCTACGACACCATGCAGTTCATCAAGCCCGACGTCAGCACCATCTGCGTCGGCCAGGCGGCCAGCATGGGCGCGCTGCTGCTGGCCGCGGGCGCGGCCGGCAAGCGCTACGCGCTGCCGAACTCGCGGGTGATGATCCACCAGCCCCTGGGCGGCTTCCAGGGCCAGGCGACCGACATCGAGATCCACGCCCGCGAAATCCTCTCGATGAAGAAGAACCTGAACGAGATCCTGGCCCGCCACACCGGCCAGTCGATCGAGACCGTCGCCCACGACACTGAACGCGACAACTTCAAGAGTGCCGTGGCCGCGCGCGAGTACGGCCTTGTGGACGAAGTACTCGAACGGCGACCCGAAGACTCCATCCAGCCAGCCTGAGCAGGCAGGCCTGCCACTGACCCACGCCATGGCCCCGGCCATCGCAGCCTGGACCCCGCCGCGCTTGCGGCCCGGGGCCCGGGTGCTATTCTCGACCCCGACCCCCCCGAAACACCGATTGGCGAACGCATGACCGAAGACAGACAGGGCCGTTCCGGCGACAGCAGCAAGATCCTCTACTGCTCGTTCTGCGGGAAGAGCCAGCATGAGGTCCGCAAGCTGATCGCGGGCCCGAGCGTGTTCATCTGCGACGAATGCGTCGAGCTGTGCAACGACATCATCCGCGAGGAACTCGAGGAGAAGGCCCAGAGCGCGCGCAGTTCGCTGCCCAAGCCGAAGGAGATCCTCGAGGTACTGGACCAGTACGTGATCGGGCAGCAGCGGGCGAAGAAGACGCTCGCGGTGGCGGTGTACAACCATTACAAGCGCATCGAGAGCCGGCAGAAGAACGACGAGGTCGAGCTCGCCAAGTCCAACATCCTGCTGGTCGGCCCGACCGGCTCGGGCAAGACGCTGCTGGCGGAAACGCTGGCGCGGATGCTCAACGTGCCGTTCACGATGGCCGATGCCACGACGCTGACCGAGGCCGGCTATGTCGGCGAGGACGTCGAGAACATCATCCAGAAGCTGCTGCAGAAGTGCGACTACGACGTCGAGAAGGCACAGCAGGGCATCGTCTACATCGACGAGATCGACAAGATCTCGCGCAAGAGCGAGAACCCGTCGATCACCCGCGACGTGTCGGGCGAGGGCGTGCAGCAGGCGCTGCTGAAGCTCATCGAGGGCACGGTCGCCAGCGTGCCGCCGCAGGGCGGGCGCAAGCATCCGCAGCAGGAGTTCCTGCAGGTCGACACCCGCAACATCCTGTTCATCGTCGGCGGCGCGTTCGCAGGCCTGGACAAGGTCATCCAGCAGCGCAGCACCGACGCCAGCGGCATCGGCTTCGGCGCCAAGCTCAAGAGCTCCGAGCGCAAGGTCGAATTCGGCAAGGTGCTGGCCGCGGTCGAGCCCGAGGACCTGATCAAGTTCGGCCTGATCCCCGAGTTCGTCGGCCGCCTGCCGGTGGTCGCCACGCTCGAGGAGCTGGACGAGGCGGCGCTGGTCAAGATCCTGTCGGAGCCGAAGAACGCCATCACCAAGCAGTTCCGCAAGCTGTTCGAGATGGAAGGCGTCGAACTGGAGTTCCGCCCCGACGCGCTGGCCGCCATCGCCCGCAAGGCGCTGAAGCGCAAGACGGGCGCGCGTGGCCTGCGCACCATCGTCGAATCGGTGCTGCTGGACACGATGTACGACCTGCCGTCGCAGGAAAACGTGAGCAAGGTGGTGGTGGACGAGTCGGTGATCGAGCACAAGTCCGAGCCCTACCTGATCTACGAAACCCCAGCCGCCCCGCCGGCGAAGGCCGCCTCGGGCGACTGAACGCGGCCTCCGGGTGAGGCCGCCCCGGGGCGGCAGCCGGGGCTGGCGTCCGCCTTTGTCGAGTCCAGGCTTTTGTGGGGGCGGCCATGGCCGCGAATCCCGCCCGCCGGCATCGCGGCCGTGGCCGCTCCCCACAGTTGCACGCCCGCCGATCTCGCGGCCGTGGTTGTTTCCATGCAATCGCGGCTCGCGTCACGACCGCTCCCCGGGAGCGTCGCTTGGCCGCGGCTTGCGGCCGCCTGTCCGCCACTGCCTGCTGTCCATGAACGGGTACCGCGCCATGCGTCGGGGCGTTCAGCGCGGACCGGCTCGCAGCGCTTGCATCCACTTCCGCCGGACCCCATAACCAGAACCATGCGGCGCCCGGCCGCCCGTATTCCAGGAGTCCAGATGAGCACCCAGCCCACCACTTTTGACCTGCCGGTCCTGCCGCTGCGCGACGTGGTGGTGTTCCCGCACATGGTCATCCCGTTGTTCGTGGGCCGCGACAAGTCCATTCGCGCGCTTGACGTGGCGATGGAGGGCGACAAGCAGGTGCTGCTGGTCGCGCAGACATCCGCCGAAACCGACGATCCGGGCGCCGACGACCTGCACCCGGTTGGCACGCTGGCGCAGGTGCTGCAGCTGCTGAAGCTGCCTGATGGCACCATCAAGGTGCTGGTCGAGGGTGTCCAGCGCGCCTCGGTCGACGCCGTGCGCGAGGTCGATGGCGCGCTGGTCGGCACCGGCACCGCGGTGGACCCCGTCGAGGACCGCGAACCGCGCGAGGTCGAAGCCATCGCACGCTCGCTGATGGGGCTGTTCGAGCAATACGTCAAGACAAACCGCAAGCTGCCGCCGGAGCTGCTGCAGACGCTTGCGGGCATCGACGAGCCCTCGCGCCTGGCCGACACCGTCGCTGCGCACCTGGGCGTGCGCCTGGGCGAGAAGCAGCGCCTGCTTGAAACCTTCGGCACCGCTGAGCGGCTTGAGATGCTGGTCGGCCTGGTCGACGGCGAGATCGACGTGCAGCAGATGGAGAAGCGCATCCGCGGCCGGGTGAAGGGCCAGATGGAGAAGTCGCAGCGCGAGTACTACCTCAACGAACAGATGAAGGCGATCCAGAAAGAGCTGGGCGACATGGACGACGCGCCCAACGACCTGGAGGAACTGGCGCGGAAGATCGCCGCTGCCGGCATGCCCAAGCCCGTGGAAACCAAGGCGAAGTCCGAGCTCAACAAGCTCAAGCAGATGTCGCCGATGGCTGCGGAAGCCGCGGTGGTGCGCAACTACCTGGAATGGCTGCTCGGCGTGCCGTGGAAGAAGCGCAGCAAGGTGCGCAAGGACCTCAATGCTGCGCAGGACGTGCTTGACGCGGACCATTACGGGCTTGAGAAGGTCAAGGAACGCATCCTCGAATACCTCGCGGTGCAGACCCGCGTGAAGCAGATGAAGGGCGCGATCCTGTGCCTGGTCGGCCCGCCGGGCGTGGGCAAGACCTCGCTTGGCCAGTCGATCGCGAAGGCCACCAACCGCAAGTTCGTGCGCATGTCGCTCGGCGGCGTGCGCGACGAGGCCGAGATCCGCGGCCATCGCCGCACCTACGTTGGTTCGATGCCGGGACGCATCGTCCAGAACCTCAACAAGGCCGGCGTCAAGAACCCGCTGTTCATGCTCGACGAGATCGACAAGATGTCGATGGACTTCCGCGGCGACCCGTCCTCGGCGCTGCTGGAAGTGCTGGATCCCGAGCAGAACAACGCCTTCAACGACCACTATCTTGAAGTCGACCTCGATCTGTCGGAAGTGATGTTCGTCGCGACGTCGAACTCGCTCAACATCCCCGGTCCGCTGCTGGACCGCATGGAGGTGATCCGCCTTCCCGGCTACACCGAGGAGGAGAAGATCCACATCGCCATGCGTTACCTGCTGCCAAAGCAGATCAAGGCCAATGGCCTGCGCGATGACGAGATCAGGATCGCGGAGGGCGCGGTACAGGACATCGTGCGCTACTACACGCGCGAGTCCGGCGTGCGCAACCTGGAGCGCGAGATCGCAAAGATCTGCCGCAAGGTGGTGAAGGAGATCGCGCTGGCGGGGCCGCAGAAAAAGAAGTCGCGCGCGCTCAGCGTCGCCTCCAGGAACCTCGACAAGTACCTCGGCGTGCGCCGCTACGACTTCGGTCGCGCCGAGCAGGACAACGAGATCGGCCTGGTCACCGGCCTGGCCTGGACCGAGGTCGGCGGTGACCTGCTGCAGATCGAGTCCACCCTGGTTCCCGGCAAGGGCGGGCAGCTCACGCTCACCGGCCAGCTTGGCGACGTGATGAAGGAGTCGGCGTCGGCGGCGCTGTCGGTGGTGCGCGCGCGCGCCGAGCGGTTCGGCCTTGAGCCCGACTTCCTGCAGAAGCGTGACATCCACGTGCACGTGCCCGATGGCGCCACGCCCAAGGACGGCCCGAGCGCGGGCATCGCGATGGCGACCTCGCTGGTGTCGACCCTGACCCGGATCCCGGTGCGCGCCGACGTGGCGATGACCGGCGAGATCACCCTGCGTGGCAAGGTCACGGCCATCGGCGGGCTCAAGGAAAAGCTGCTGGCGGCGCTGCGGGGCGGCATCACCACGGTGATCATCCCGGAAGAGAACCGCAAGGATCTCGCCGACATCCCGAAGAACGTCACTCAGGGCATGAAGATCGTGCCGGTGAAGTGGATCGATGAAGTGCTTGACCTTGCGCTTGAGCGGCCGCTGCCTGCGTTGCCGCCCCCCGCGCCGGTCGAGCCGGTGGCGCGCGCGTCGCGCAAATCGTCGCCCAGGGCTGATGTCAAGCACTGACCGCGCCGCCTTTTTGTTGCGCGGCACCAAGCGCACTGGTATAAATTCCCGCTCGCTGCGCGACTTGTAGCCGCCAGCGATTCCGGAGCCGCGGCGGCCAGGCCGCCCGCAGGCCCGTCACCAATTCGAGCGACCCTTGGTCGCGCAGGAGCACCGATTAAATGAACAAGAACGATCTGGTCCAGGCCGTTGCCGACGAGGCCAACCTGTCCAAGGCCGATGCCGCGCGTGCTGTCGACGCCGTGCTGTCCTCGGTGGGCGAGGCCCTGAAGCAGGGTGACACCGTTGCCCTGATCGGCTTTGGCACCTTCCAGGTCAAGGATCGCGCCGCCCGTACCGGCCGCAATCCGCGCACGGGCGAAGAGATCGCGATCGCCGCGTCGAAAAATCCGGTCTTCAAGGCTGGCAAGGCGCTGAAGGATGCTGTAAACTAAGCGACCCGCTTGGGTGCTTAGCTCAGCGGTAGAGCGTCTCCTTTACACGGAGAGGGTCGGGGGTTCGATCCCCTCAGCACCCACCAGGGTCTGACGTTCGCAACAGGTTCGACAACGCGGAGTGGTAGTTCAGTTGGTTAGAATGCTGGCCTGTCACGCCGGAGGTCGCGGGTTCGAGTCCCGTCCACTCCGCCAGTCACACCAGGAAGGCGCCCGCAAGGGCGCCTTTCTTTTTTCCGACGACGCGGGACCTGCAGTTGCCGGCGCTTCAAGGTCGTCCGGCCCCGCGGAGCCGCTGCGGCAAGCCATGCGCTAAACTGCGCGGCTACGTCCAACGCGCGACCCCCCGACATGCTGCAAGCACTTCGAGAAAAAACCTCCGGCTGGATCGCTCTCGTGATCGTGATGCTGCTCGCGATCCCGTTCGCGTTCTTCGGCATGGAGCAATACCTGTTCCAGAACTCCGCGAACTACGCGGCGAAGGTCGAGGCACCGCCGTCCTGGTGGCGTTCGGCGCCGGATATCTGGCCCGTGCGCAAGGCGTTCTGGGTGTCGCGCGAGGTTTCGCCGGACGAGTTCCGCAACGAATTCGAGGCCGCGCGCCAGCAGGCGCGCGCCACCGGGGGCGAAGCCTACGATGCGCGCGCCTTCGAGCAGATGGACAACAAGCTGCGCGTCCTCGACCAGCTGGTCGACCGCACCGTGCTGGCGCTGGCAGCGCAAAACGCAGGGGTCGCGGTCGGCAATGCCCGCGTCGCCGAAGTCGTGTCGACGATGCCCGAGTTCCAGGTGGAAGGCCGCTTCGATCCGCAGCGCTACCAGATGCTGCTGCAGGCGCGCGTGCCCGCGCAGACGCCGCGCCAGCATCAGGAAGAGATCCGGGAGCGCCTGCAGATGGTGCTGCTGCCTGGTGGAGTCGCCAGCACGGCTTTCGCGAGCCCGGGGCAGGTCGAGCGCACGATGCAGCTGCTCGGCCAACAGCGCGATGTCGCCATGGCCGTGATTCCGGCACCTGCGCCGGACACCGGTGCGATCGGCGCCACCGACATCCAGGCCTGGTATGACGGCCACCGCGACGAGTACCGTGCGCCGGAAGAAGTCTCGATCGAATACGTCGAGATCATCGCCGACACCGTGCCCGAGCCCGAGCCGGCCGACGAGGCCACGCTGCGGTCGCGCTACGAACTCGAGAAGGGGCGCTTCGTCGAGCCCGAACAGCGCCTTGTGTCGCACATCCTGGTGCGCGTGCCCGAGGGCGCCGACGCTGCGGCGCGCGACGCCGCCCAGGCGGAGGCGAACGATATCGCCGCCAAGGCGCGGACCGAAGGCGCCGACTTCGCCGCCATCGCGCGCGCGGAGTCCGATGACGAGGGCTCGAAGGGCGCAGGCGGCGACCTCGGCTGGCTCGAGCGTGGAATCATGGGCGAGAGTTTCGACAATGCCGTGCATGCGGCCGCGCCGGGCGTCGCCACCGAGCCGGTGCTGACCGACTTCGGCTGGCACGTGCTGCTGGTGCGCGAGGTGCGTGAAGGCAAGGAAGTGCCGTTCGAGGTCGCGCGTGTCGAGCTCGCCGCGGCGCAGGCCATCTCCGACCGGGAGCGTGCGTTCAACGACCTGATCGGCCGTCTGGTGGACCAGGTCTATCGCAACCCGAGCTCGCTGGCCCCGGCCGCGCGGGAGGCCGGCCTGCCGGTGCTCAAGGCCGGGCCGTTCGTCCGCGGCGGCGGCGAAGGCATCGCCGCCGATCCGGCCGTGCAGCGGGCTGCATTCTCCGAAGCCCTGGTCCAGGACGGCACCGTCAGCGATCCGATCGAACTCGGCACCAGCCACAGCGTGCTGATCCGGGTGACCGGGCACGAGCCCGAGCGCGAGCGTGCGCTGGCCGAGGTTCGGGACCAGGTGGTGGCGGCCATCCGCGCCGATCGCGCGCGCCTGGCCGTGCTTGCCCAGGCCGATGCCGCAGTGGCCGAAGTCACGGCAGGCAAGGCGCTGGCCGAAGTCGCCGAGGCCAAGGGCTGGCAGCATCTGGCGCTGCCGGACATGCGTCGCGGCATGCCGATGCCGTCGGCCGAGGCCAACAAGGCCATCTTTGCCGCTCCGCAGCCGGTCGAAGGCGGGGTGTCCGCTGGGCGGGTGCTGCAGGACGATGGCAGCATCGTGGTCTATGCGGTCAACAAGGTCGTGCCCGGCGATGCCGGATCAGCCGCCAATGCCGAGGAGCGCGCGATGATCGCGACCCAGCTCACGCGCCTGGCTGGCGATGAAGACGCCATGGCGCTGCTGCGTGCCCTGCGCGAAGGGGTGCGGGTGACCACGGTCGAGGCGCGCCTCTAGGGAGCACCTGGATGATCGTCGGGTAGAGGCCATGGCCGCGATCGGGGCGCTGGCATCGCGGCTGTAGCCGCTGCCACGGAGTCCCGCCATCGCCCGTCCACGAAAAAGCCCGGCAATGCCGGGCTTTTTCCATTGCGCCTTGCGTCCGGCCTTGCCGTCGCGCTGGCGGATCGCTCAGCTGGCGTCCGTCGCGGGCTCTTCCAGGCCGGTCATGCTGACGATGTTGTAGCCGGCGTCGACATAGGTCACTTCGCCGGTGATGCCGGCGGCCAGGTCCGAACACAGGAACGCCGCCACGTTGCCGACATCATCGATGCTCACCGTGCGCCGCAGCGGCGCATGTGACTCGACGTGGCCGAGGATCTTGCGGAAGCCACCAATGCCCGCCGCCGCCAGGGTCTTGATGGGGCCGGCCGAGATCGCGTTGACGCGCGTGCCTTCGGGCCCGAGGTTGTAGGCCAGGTAGCGCATCGTGGCTTCCAGGCTGGCCTTGGCCACGCCCATCACGTTATAGCTGGGCAGGGTGCGCACGGCGCCCAGGTAGCTCAGCGTCAGCACCGCGCCGTTGCGGCCCTTCATCAGCGGGCGCGCGCCCTTGGCCAGCGCCGCCAGCGAATAGGCGGAGATGTCCTGCGCCACCGAAAAGGCGTCGCGGGTCAGGCCATCCAGGAACTGGCCGGCGATCGCTTCGCGCGGGGCGAAGGCGATGGCGTGGATGAGGATGTCGAAACCGTCGTCCCAGTGCTTGCCAAGGTCGGCGAACAGGGCCTCGATCTGCGCGTCGTCGCTGACGTCGAGCGGGAACACGGGCCCGCCGCCCAGGCGCGAGGCTACGTCCTCGACCCGCGACTTGAGCTTTTCGTTCTGATAGGTGAAAGCCAGTTCCGCGCCTTCGCGGTGCATCGCCTCGGCGATGCCGTTGGCGATGGAGCGCTGGCTGGCGATGCCGGTGATCAACGCGCGCTTGCCTTGCAGGAATCCCATGGTGGTGTTCGACTCGATGGACGGGAGCTGGCTAGTTTGCCATGGGCGCCGCCGCCGGGGTCGCCGCGGCGCCGGTCGCGGGCACGAGGATCTGGCGGCCGGCGGGCCGTGCACCCGCCTGCGCCGGATTGAGGCGACGGAGACGGGCGGCGTCCAGGCCGTTGCGCCGCGCGTAGCCGTCCAGTCCCCCGGGCTCGCCCGCCAGGTCGATCGCGACCAGCCGCGGCACCGGCCGCTCCAGGGATTCACGCCACGCCTGGTCGGCACCTGCTTCGACCATCAGGCACGACAGCGCGTGCAGCTTGCGCACGTATGCACGGGTGATTCCGGAGAGACTGTCCAGGGCCTGGGGTTCGGCGGCGGCGGCGCGCTGGTCATGGCGCCGCAGCGCGCCGAGCACGCGGTATTCGCCGGCGTTGAAGGCCATCACTGCCAGTCGCCAGTCGCCGGCGAACATGCCGTGCAGGGTCTTGAGGTAGCGGACCGCCGCGCGGGTGGCGTCGACCGGCGAGAGGCGGCCGTCGTAGCCGCCGCGGATCGGGATGCCGTGGTTGCGCGCAGTGACCGCGATGAATTGCCACAGGCCGGCTGGGCCGCTGCTGCTGCGTGTGCCGGGGCGGTAGCCGCTTTCGACGAACGGGATCAGCGCGTATTCGGTGGGCAGGTGCGCGCTGCGCAATGCGTCGACCACGTAGCCGAACAGCGGCAGGACCTCGTCTTCGGCAGATGCCAGCTGCCCGGGCACGTGCGCGAAGTGCGCGCGCCAGCGCGGGCTGGCGTCGTCGCAGCCGGGCTGCGCCAGGCCATCGACGAAGCGCTGGTAGATGCCTGCGCCATTCGCCATCCGGTCCTGCCCGGCGGGCGCGAGTGCCGGCGAGGCGGGCTCAGCCGCGAGCATGTCCCCGGCTGGTGGCGCGATCTCGTTGCTTCCC
The DNA here is from genome assembly GCF_054052065.1 of Luteimonas sp. A537. Taxonomy (NCBI): domain Bacteria; kingdom Pseudomonadati; phylum Pseudomonadota; class Gammaproteobacteria; order Lysobacterales; family Lysobacteraceae; genus Luteimonas; species Luteimonas renzhihongae. The sequence continues at coordinate 558,487 of NZ_JBSVRH010000002.1, read as the reverse complement.
CCGGCGGCATGCGCCGGCCCCGCAGCGAATGCCAGCAGCAGCGCCAGCGTCGCGCCTGCGCCGACCGTCATGCGCGGAACCCGTCCTTCCAGCGCCGCATTGCGGCGAACGTGTCGACGCGCGACAGGCTGTCGGTGCCGGACCATGCGGCCACCGACGCGCGCACGCCGGGCGCGTCCACGCGCAGGAACGGATTGCAGGCGCGCTCATCGGCCAGCGTGGATGGAAGCGTGGGCAGGGAGTTTTCGCGCATGGCGGTCACCTCTTCGCTGCGGCGGGCGAGCGCCGGATTGTCAGGGTCGACCACGCGCGCAAAGGCGGCATTCGACTGCGTGTACTCGTGCCCGCAGCACACCAGGGTGTCTCCGGGCAGGGCCGCCAGCCGCTCCAGGGAGGCCAGCATCCGCGCCGGCGTATCTTCGAACATGCGACCGCAGCCGAGACTGAACAGCGTGTCGCCACAAAACAAGAGGCCGTGGCCGTGGAATGCGATGTGGCTCACGGTATGGCCCGGTACGGCGATCACGTCGAAGGCGTAGCCGGCAGCTTCGACCCTTGCGCCGCCGTCGACCCGCCGGGTAGCGACCGGGATCCGGCGGTCGGCGGGCGCGAGCACCTCAAGGTCCGGCCAGTGCGCAACAAGCGCGCCGACGCCGCCGATATGGTCGTCGTGGTGGTGCGTGAGCAACACGGCGTCGGGGCGCCAGCCACCGGCCGCGGCGGCGGCCAGCACCGGTGCGGCGTCGCCCGGATCGACCAGCAGCGTGCCGCGGCCGTCGCCGGCCGGCAGCATCCAGATGTAGTTGTCGGCGAATGCCGGGAGCGCAACCGGTTGCATGGGCAGGGACGTGGCGGGGCAGGGCGTCTAGAATGGCGACCATGCCCCTCCGTTCCCGCCCCGGTCAACCCGACGCAGTCCAGGCCTGGTTCGCATCCAGCGAGGGCGCAGCGCTGCTCGCCAGCGAACACGATGTGATCGAAGACGCCCTTGCGGAGCGACCGGCGCAGCCTTGGCTGTGGCTGGCGCCGTTGCCGCAGCCCCGCCTCGCCGATGGTCGCGGCCTGGCCCTGTACTCGCGCGGCAGCCGGTTCGCCGGCGACGTGACCTGCGGGCTGCCGCTGCCGCTGCCCAGCGAGACCTGCGGCACCGTGGTACTGCAGCACGTGGTGGTGTCCGATGCGCGCGGCGTCGCACTGCTGGACGAAGTCGTGCGCCTGCTGGTGCCCGGAGGGCGCGTGCTGCTGTTCGGGCTCAACCCGCTTTCGCCCTACCGCTGGCGCTGGCGCGGGCAGGGGCTGCGCGCGGTCGAGCCGCTGTCCTGCCGCCGGATGCTGCGCAGGGCGGGGCTTGAGCCCGATGTCGTCTCCGAAGGGCTGGGTCCGCGCTGGGAGCCCGAGGTCAATGCGCGCCGCCAGCGTGGCGTGGGTTTGCGCGCGGCCTACCTGGTGCGTGCGGACCGGCGCAGCCTGCCGATGACGCCGGTACGCCCGCGCCGCCTGCTGGTGCCGCAAGGGGCCGCCACGGCATGAAGGCGGTCGAAGTGCATACCGACGGGGCCTGTCTCGGCAACCCCGGTCCCGGCGGCTGGGCCGCACTGCTGCGCTACGGCGCACAGGAGCGCGAACTGGTCGGTGGCGAGCTGCTTTCGACCAACAACCGCATGGAACTGATGGCGGCCATCGTTGCCCTGGAAACGCTGACCGAAGCCTGCAAGGTGACCCTGCACACCGACTCGCAATACGTCCGCCAGGGCATCACCCAGTGGATGGCCAACTGGGTCCGCCGGGGCTGGAAGACCTCCGGTGGCGACCCGGTCAAGAACCGCGACCTCTGGGAGCGCCTGCACGCCGCCGCTGGCCGCCACACCATTGACTGGCGCTGGGTGAAGGGCCACTCCGGCGACCCCGGCAACGAGCGCGTCGATGACCTGGCGCGCAACGAGGCCATCCGGTTCAAGGCCGCCGCGCGCTGAGCGCACCGTCCGGTCCATCCATCCCTCCAAGCCAGGCCCGACCCCCGCATATGCGCCAGATCGTCCTCGACACCGAAACCACCGGCCTGGAATGGCGCAAGGGCAACCGCGTCGTCGAGATCGGTTGCGTCGAGCTGGTCGAACGACGCCCCACCGGCCGCACCTGGCAGCGCTACATCCATCCCGAGCGCGAGTTCGAGCCAGGCGCGCAGGAGGTCACCGGCCTTACGCTGGACTTCCTTGCCGACAAGCCGAAGTTCGCCGCGATCGCCGACGAGTTCCTGGAATTCATCGACGGCGCCGAGCTGGTGATCCACAACGCCGCCTTCGACGTCGGCTTCCTCGACTACGAGTTGTCGCTCCTGGATGGTGGCGGCCGCGGCCGGATCGCCGAGCGCGCCGCCGTGCTCGACTCGCTGGAGCTGGCGCGCCAGCGCTTCCCGGGGCAGCGGAATTCGCTCGACGCGCTCTGCCGCCGGCTGGGCGTGGACAACACGCACCGCCAGCTGCACGGCGCGCTGCTCGACGCCCAGCTGCTGGTCGAGGTCTACCTCGCGCTGACCTCGGGCCAGACCGAGCTGGGCCTGGCCGGTCCGTCGCTGACCGAAGCCGAAGCGCTCGCCGTCCACCTGCCGCGCGCCGTGGCCCTGGCGCCGCGACCGCTGGTGGTGGTGGACGCCGCCGACATGGAGGCGCACCGCACGCGCGTGGACGCGATCAGGGCGCGCGCGGGGCAGGCGCTGTGGGAAGCGGTGGGCGAGGGCGCCGGAGTCGCCGAGCCGGCCTGATCGCCGGCTGCGGCAGGGCGGGGCGTTGCCGTCAGTGGCGGCGCACCAGCAGCACGGTGACGTTGTCGGAACCGCCGCCATCCAGCGCCGCGGCGACCAGTCCATCCACGCACTCCTGCGCGCTGCATTCGCCGTGGGCCAGCACGCGGGCGATGTCCTTGTCGTCGACTTCTTCGGTCAGCCCGTCGCTGCACAGCAGCAGCTGCATGCCGGGCGCGAGCTCGCCGGACATGGTCTCGACGTTGAGCGTCTGCGGATCGGTCACGCCCAGCGCCTGGGTCACGACGTTGCGGTGCGGATGGCTGCGCGCCTGGTCGATGCTGATCGCACCCTGGGTGATCAGCTCCTGCACGTAGCTGTGGTCCTGGGACAGCTGGGCCAACTTGCCGTCGCGCCACAGGTAGACGCGACTGTCGCCCACCCAGGCCACCTCGAAACGATTGCCGTTGATCCGCGCCGCGACCACGGTGGTGCCCATGGGCAGGGCGTCCTGGCGCTTGCGCGAGGCGCCGATGATCTCTTCGTCGGCGATGCGGATGGCCTGCGCCAGCGACGTGCCCTGGCGCGTCTCGCGCACGATCGCTTCGCGCGCCAGCGCGCTGGCGACCTCGCCGTACTCATGGCCGCCCATGCCGTCGGCAACCAGCCACAGCCCGAGGTCGCTGTCGCCGTAATAGGTGTCTTCGTTCAGCTCGCGCCGCAAGCCGACATGGGTGAGGTGGCCGAATTCGATCATGCGAGGGCCGCGGCGGTTCCCGGAGAGGCTGAATGGGATAACGGCGACGGCCGGTCGGAGAGGTCAGCAGGCATGCAATTGCGGCGAATGTTGATGTGACGGAATGATGGCATACGTGCCTGTGAGCGGCGCGCGTATGGCGCCGCTCCGGCAGAGAGACACAGCGTCCGGTTGCGGCATCAGCCCACCGGGTCGGCACCATAGTCCTGGTAGGACTTCTCTTCGACATAGCTCGAGCCGAGCGCGAGGTTGATCTCCTTCTTGATCCGCGCGCGCTCGTCGTTCTGCACGTAGACGCTGCGCGCCAGGCGCACGAACTCCTCGTCGAAGGCCTGCGCTTTCTCCTTCAGCCGGACGTCGTCCTCGATCACCCACAGCCGCTCGTTGACGGCCTTGAGATCGGCGCGCAGGCGGACGATGTCCGTGCCGGCCACGGGATGCGCCATCCAGGTCTTCTCCAGCGCCGAGAGCTCGTTGCGGACGTTGGCCAGCTTGGCGGCGTCGGTCATGCGCTCGGACTTGATCTGCAGGATGGCGATCTTGTCGAGCAGCTCGCCGAAGGACACGGGGACGGTGATCTCGGACATCGCTTCAACCGGGCACGGGGGCCGGCCAGTGTAGCGCCTCGTCTTGTCGGCCCTGCCGGCGACCCGTATCATTGCGCCCCCGGCCCCTGTGGCCGGGCACCGGAGAGGTGGCAGAGCGGTTGAATGTACCTGACTCGAAATCAGGCAGGCGTTTATAGCGCCTCGGGGGTTCGAATCCCCCCCTCTCCGCCATATTGAGTTGCAAGTGATTGAAGCAAAAAGGCCACTCTTCGGGGTGGCCTTTTTGTTGGGCGCAACAACGCCCCACCTGTCACGTCATTACTTCGGATAATCGCCGCGGTAGCGCTCGAAGGCCGCGATCGCGTCGTCCACGCTGATCAGGTCCATCACCCCGTCTCGCTCGATCTTCGTCCCCCAGCGCAGCGCCGTGGCCGGCTTGCCGAGGAAGCGCCGCGCCGCATCGTCATACCTGTCCACGCAATAGCGGCGGTCCGACCAGGGCCCGCTGCGGGAAGGATCGGTCGCCGCATGCAGGCCCAGGACCTTCGTGCCCATGGCGTTGGCGATGTGGGTCGGGCCGGAATCGGGCGTCATCACAAGGTCGGCGCGCTCCAGCAGCGCCGGAAGCTGCTTGAGGGTGTCCTTGCCGACGAGGTCCAGCAGCGGGACGCCGGCATTGGCGATGATGGCGTCGGCAGTGGCGCGTTCCAGCTCGCTGCGGCCGCCGCAGAGCACCACCCGCCAGCCCTGGGCCACGGCGTGCGCGGCCACGGCCGCGTTGCGCCCGGCGCTCCAGTTGCGCAGCACGTGGCTGGAACAGGGCGAGACCACCAGTGTCGGCCGGCCGTCCTCGGGCCACTGCGCCTGCGCCCAGGCGCGGGCGTCGTCGGGCACCGGCAGGGCCCATTCGACGCGGTCCTGGCGCAGGCCGAGCGGGCGCGCGAACGCGCCAAGCACGTCCAGCACGTGCGGGCCCGCATCGGCCGGGATGCGTTCGTTCACGAACATCCCGTGCAGCTCCTTCGAGCGCGCGCGGTCATAGCCGATCCGTCGCCGCGCCCGCACCGCCCGCGACAGCAGGTTGGCGCGCAGCGCGAGCTGCATCAGCAGCAGCGCATCGAATTCGCGGCCGGCCAGCTCGCGGCGCAGCGTGCGCATGCCCTCGCGCCCGGTCTTCTTGTCGTAGACCACGAACTCCACGCCCGGCAGGCCTTCCAGCAGCCGCTGCTCGCCCTTGCCGATGATCCAGGTCAGCGCGACGTCGGGCCAGGCCCGCTGCAGCGTGTGCACCAGGGGCAGGACATGGGTCACGTCGCCCAGCGCCGACAGGCGCAGCAGGCAAATCGAACGCGGTGGAGCGGTATCAGGCTGCGACAAGCTTGTTAGACTCGGAAGGATGGCAATTTTCGACGCCGCAGAGAGCCTGACGCCGTTCCGCGCCGGACCCGAGGGCGGGTTCGGCTCGATTCTGTTCGACCAGACGCAGTTGCGGCAAGCGGATCCGCGCTGGTTCGATCCCGAGGCCTGGGGGCCGCGTGCCATCGCGGTGTCGGGCAGCGGCCGCGGCGGAGCCTGGTTCATCGAGGACACCAGCAACGGACCCTGCGTGCTGCGCCACTACCTGCGCGGCGGACTCGTTGCCGGCTTCAACCGTGATCGCCACCTGTGGCGCGGCGTCGACCGCGTCCGCAGCTTCGCCGAGTTCCGGCTGCTGCGCGAACTGCGCAAGCGCGGCCTGCCGGTGCCGGAGCCGATCGCGGCTTCGTACGTGCGCAACGGCGCCACCTATCGCGCGGCGATCCTGATGCAGCGCCTGCTGGACGTGCGTTCGCTGGCGGACTGGGCGGGCGGCGATCCGGCAACGACGCCCTGGGAGGAGACCGGTCGCCTGCTGGCGCGCTTCCACCGCGAAGGCTTCGACCACGCCGACCTCAACGCCCACAACATCCTCTATGACGCCACCGGCCAGGGCTGGCTCATCGACCTGGACCGCGGCCGCATGCACATCCCGGCGACCGGCTGGCGCATGGGCAACCTGGCGCGGCTGGAGCGCTCGCTGATCAAGCTCCGCGGCGCGCGCAGCGAGGCCGAGGTCCGCGAGGACTTCGCGCGCCTGCGCCGCAGCTACGACAAGCGCTGGGAACGGGGCACCTGAGCATGGCCTGGACACTGAGGTTCCAGGGCGTGGGCAGCGCTTCGGCGGTGGCCCTGGGCTCGCCGATGGCGACCATCGAACGCGATGGCGCGCCGTGGCTCGCCATCGACTGCGGCGCCGAAGGCCTGACCAGCTACCTTGCGCACTACGGGGCACCGCCGCCGGCGCTGTTCGTCACCCACGTGCACCTGGATCATGTCGCCGGCTTCGAGCGCCTGTTCGTGGCCAATTATTTCGATCCCGCGCGCCGTGGGCGCACGCCGCTGTACGTGCCGGTGGACGTGCTTCCGCTGCTGCACCGGCGCGTCGCCGACTACCCCAACGCGCTGGCCGAAGGTGGTGCCAACTTCTGGGACGCGTTCAGGGTGGTCCCGGTGGGCGATGCCTTCTGGCACGACGGCGTGCGCCTGGAAGTATTCGAATCCCGCCACCACTGGCCGCGCACCGCCTTCGGACTGCGCCTGCGTGGCAGCCTGGTATGGAGCGGCGACACGCGGCCGATCCCCGGGGTGCTGGCCGCGGTCGCCAGCGCCGGCGAACTCATCGCCCATGACTGCGGTCTGCTCGGCAATCCCTCGCACAGCGGCATCGACGACCTGGAGCGCGAGTACGCACCCGGGCTCCTGGAGCGTTGCGTGCTTTATCACTACGCAAGCGAGGCCGACGGTGATGCCATCCGCGCTCGCGGCCATCGCGTGGCGCGCCCTGGCGAGGCGATCGCGCTGGCCGATCCGGTGCCGCATCCGGCGTTGGCGCCCTGAATGGAGGCGGCCCCGCCAACTTGCCTCGGCACCCGCGTCGATCAATACCGTTGCTGCCTTCCGGCCCTGGCGGAGTTTTCGATCTAGCGTCGCGAGGGGCCGACGGGGCCACCATGGAAACCTGCGAACGCGGCCGATGCGCGGCGCGCGCTTGGAACTGGCGGAGAGAGGGGGATTCGAACCCCCGAAGCGCGGTTTAGACGCTTACACACTTTCCAGGCGTGCTCCTTCAACCACTCGGACACCTCTCCGCACCTGCCCTTGCGTCTTGCCTGCCTTGGCGCGGCCGCACGGGACCCGCAATTCTAGCCTTCCTCGGGTTGTGACGACAAGGAACATCGGCGGGTTGGTGGAGTTCGGGATCGGCGTGGCAGGGACGTGGCATGGCCCGCCGTACGGCGGGTTGGTGGGTACTCCGTGGGTGTCCCGCTGCGCGGGCCTTTATGCCCACTGCGCACCCCCCAACCCGCCTCGCAGCGCCTTCCCGCGGCCCGGAAAGATCAAAAGCGCGACGCCCCTGCCTTTCCCACCACCCCGCCGCGCCGGTGGCAGCGGAGGGTGGGCAGGTACTCCGCCGGCAATAAGGAGCAGCTCCACCGCGACGCCGGCGGAGTACCTGCCCATCCTCCGCCTCCTCGACCATCGACCGCCTCCGCTCGCATGGCAGAATGGCGCCATGTCCTACCTCGTCCTCGCCCGCAAGTGGCGCCCGAAGCGTTTCGCCGAACTCGTGGGCCAGGAGCACGTGGTCCGCGCCCTGGTCAACGCGCTCGATTCCGGCCGCGTCCACCACGCCTTCCTGTTCACCGGTACCCGGGGCGTGGGCAAGACCACGATTGCGCGCATCTTCGCCAAGAGCCTCAACTGCGAGCGTGGCGCCTCCAGCGACCCCTGCGGCGAGTGCGAGACCTGCCAGGCGATCGACGCCGGCCGCTACATCGACCTGCTGGAGATCGACGCCGCGTCGAACACCGGCGTCGACAACATCCGCGACCTGATCGAAAACGCGCAGTACATGCCCTCGCGCGGGCGCTACAAGGTGTACCTGATCGACGAGGTGCACATGCTCTCCAAGCCGGCGTTCAACGCGCTCTTGAAGACGCTCGAGGAGCCGCCGGAGCACGTCAAGTTCCTGTTCGCGACCACCGATCCGCAGAAGCTGCTGGTGACGGTGCTGTCGCGCTGCCTGCAGTTCAACCTCAAGCGCCTGGACGAGGAGCAGATCGGCGGGCAGATCACGAAGATCCTTGCCGCCGAAGGCATCGGCGCCGAGCCCGGCGCGGTGCGCCAGATGGCGAAGGCGGCCGATGGCAGCCTGCGAGACGGCCTGTCGCTGCTCGACCAGGCCATCGCCTACTGCGGCGCCGGCGAAGGCGTTGCGCTGACCGACCAGGCCGTGGCGACCATGCTCGGTTCGGTCGACCGCACCCAGGTGGCAGGGCTGCTCGCGTCGCTTGCCGACGATGATGGTGCGGCGCTGATGGCAACGATCGAGGTGTTGGCCGGCTTCTCGCCCGACTGGGCGGGCGTGCTCGACGCGATGGCCGAGGCCCTGCATCGCATCCAGGTCAGGCAGCTGGTGCCGGGGAGCGTGGGCGAGGCCGACGGTGTCGACCTCGGCGCGCTGGCCTCGACGCTGCGCCCGGAGCTGGTGCAGCTCTGGTACCAGATGGCGGTCGGTGGCCGCCGCGACATCAACCTCGCGCCGAGTGCGCGCGTGGGCTTTGAAATGAGCCTGCTGCGCATGCTGGCGTTCCGGCCCGGCGAAGGCGGCGCAGCCTCTGGCGGTGGCGCGGGTGGCCAGGCCGCGGCGCCAGGCACCGGGCGCTCGGCCGCGGCTGCGGCGCGCGCGGCGCTGCAGGGGGCTGCCGCGGTGCCGGCCGTCAGTGCCGCCAGGGCGACACCGGAAGTGGCGCCGGTGGCACCCGCAGCGGCACCGACATCGGCACCGACATCCGCATCGACGCCTGCATCGACCACGCCGACCCTCGCTCCGGCTCCGGCTCCGGCTCCGGCTCTGGCTCCGGCTCCGGCTCCGGCTCCGGCTCCGGCTCCGGCTCCGGCTCCGCGGCCGGCTAAGGCGCCGGTGCCTGTTGACGCACCGCCGTGGCCCGAAGCGCCGCCCGTGCGCGCCGCATCGTCGGCTCGGCCTTCGACGTCGCCATCGGTGGCTCCGTCCGTGGCGCCAGCCGCCGCTCCGACAGTGCTGCCTCCGGCCACTCCGGCGGCTGCGCCACGTACAAGCGCGTCGCCGGCCGCGATCGACGCTGCGTCCTGGCCCGACTTCGTCGCCGGCCTCGGACTTCGCGGCCCGGCGCGCGAACTTGCGGCCAGCTCCGCCTTCGTGGCCGTGGGCGACGGCGTGCTGCGCCTGTCGCTGCCCGAGGCCGACGACCACCTTCGCGCGCCGCTCCTGGTGCAGCAGCTCGCCAATGCCTTGGCTCCCACCTGGGGCGCTGCGCCGCAGATCCGCTTCGAGTCCGGCGCTGCCACCACCGGCGAAACCCTGCACGCGCGCAACGAACGCGCGCGCGACGAGCGCCAGGGCGCCGCGGAATCGACCTTCCTCAATGATCCGGACGTGCAGCGCCTGATGGAGCGCCAGGGCGCACGCGTGGTCCCGGACTCCATCCGTCCCATACAAGAACAGGAGCACTGACATGCGCGGGAACATCGCACAGCTGATGCAGCAGGCACAGAAGATGCAGGAGAACCTGCAGAAGGCGCAGGCCGAACTGGCCAACATCGAAGTCACCGGCAGCGCCGGTGGCGGCATGGTCACGGTCACGCTGACCGGCCGCAAGGAGTGCCGGAAGGTGCGCATCGATCCCAGCGTGCTGGCCGATCCGGAGATGGCCGAGGACCTGGTGGCCGCCGCGTTCAACGACGCCAGCAACAAGGTGGACAGCGAATCGCAGGCGAAGATGGGTGCCGCCACCGCCGGCATGCCGCTGCCCCCCGGCATGCAGATGCCGTTCTGAACCGGCACGCCGCCACATCGTGAGCGTGCCCCTGCTCGAGCAGCTGGTCGAGGCCTTCCGCGTGTTGCCCGGCGTGGGCCAGAAGACCGCGCAGCGCATGGCCTACCACGTGCTTGAACGCGGGCGCGACGGTGGCAAGCGCTTGGCCGAAGTATTGGGCGAAGCGGTGGAGAAGATCGGCCACTGCGAGCGCTGCCGCGACTTCAGCGAGACGCCGCTGTGCGCGACTTGCGCCAGCGCGTCGCGCGATGCCCAGCTGCTGTGCGCGGTGGAATCGCCCGCCGACCGCCTGGCGATCGAACAGGCGACGGGTTATCGCGGCCTGTACTTCGTGCTCCAGGGCCGGCTGAGTCCGCTCGACGGAATTGGCCCGCGCGAACTCGGCCTGCACGTGCTTGGTGAACGCCTGGCCGAAGGCGAGGTGCAGGAGCTGATCATCGCCACCAACCCCACCGTCGAGGGCGAGGCCACCGCGCACTACCTGGCGCAGCTCGCGCGCAAGCACGGTGTGCGCCCCAGCCGCCCCGCGCACGGCCTGCCGCTGGGCGGCGAACTCGAGTACGTCGACCGCGGCACGCTGTCCCACGCCTTCGGCAGCCGCGGCGAGATGGCCTAGGAGCCCCATGACCATTTTCCACAAGATCATCAAGCGCGAGATTCCCGCCGACATCGTCTACGAAGACGAACACCTCATCGCCTTCCGCGACATCGCGCCGCAGGCGCCGGTGCACGTGCTGTTCGTGCCCAAGGTCGACGTCGCCACGCTCAACGACCTGCAGGCCGACCAGGCCGCGGTCGTAGGCCGGCTGGCGCTGGCCGCGGCGGCGTATGCCAAGCAGGAGGGGTTCGACGGGGACGGCTATCGCATCGTCATGAACTGCAACGAAGACGGCGGGCAGACCGTGTTCCAGATCCACCTGCACCTGCTGGCCGGCGCGCCCCTCGGCCGTTTCGGTACGCCCGAATAGGGTTCTTCTCCCGATTGCCGGGGTTCGGTTGATTGCTCCGGGAGGAGGCGCGCTGCCCGCCGTGGATGCAGGGGGATGCCCAGCCGGATTATGCGCGTCCTGCTCCCAGATCCGGCCGCCGGCCATCCATGGCCGGCTCTGGGCATCCCCCCTGGATCCACGGCGTGGCCGTACCTCTCTCCCTCAGTCGGGATAGAAGCCCCGAATAAGCCCTACCAGTAACCCCACCACGGCCACGGCGCAGGACGCGTGACCAGGTTGCGCGGCCGCTCGGGCCAGAGGTAGACCACGTTGGCATCCACCAGCGGGAAGCGGTAGCTGTAACCGCCGATGTCGCGGCTCTCGTGCCCGGCCAAGCGCCCGGTGAACGTCACCTCGCGGTTGCGTTCGAACACCGCCGGGTCGTAGAAGCCGGAGCGGCAGGCGATGAAGCGGCCGCCGGTGTCGTCGTCGGCCCAGTACGGACGGCCGTAGTGGTCAAGGCGGGTCGAGACCATTTCAAAGCAGGTGCTGTCGGCGCGCGGCTCGACCTGGACGATGCGTCCGCCCCAACGCACCAGGCTGCCGCTGGCGTCGGATTCGGCCGCCACCCGCGGCGTGAGCGGGGCGTACTCGCCCTGCAGCGGCTTGGGCTGCGAGGCACATGCGGCCAGCAGCGCCGCGGAAGCCAGTGCGAGAAGGATGTGGTTGCGCATGGATGTCTCCGGAATGTCGGCGTGCGCCGGGCGTCAGGGGCGGTGCGCGCGCAGGTCGCGCAACAGGGCGCGGTGCTCGCCCTCCTGCCCGGGAGCGTAGCGCCAATTGTCGAAACGCGTGCCGAGGGTGAGGAGTGCGGCGGACTGCGGGCGGGTCGCCACCACGCGCGCCGCCCAGGCATTCGCGGTCTCATGCCGGTGCCGTCCCAGGCCCATCCGCGCGTAGCGCGCGGCCAGTCGGTGCCAGGCGCGCAGGACCGGGTCGCGTTCGCGTTCGCCGCGCGCCACCAGCCAGAGCATCGCCGCCAGCGCCAGCCCCGCCATCAGCGCGAACAGCAGCGCCAGCTGGCCGCCGCCAAGGTCGCGTCCGCCAAACGCGTGCAGGATGCGCTGCTGGCGATCGGCGTCGAAGCCGAGCACCAGGTCGTTCCAGCCGCGCCGCATCCAGTCGCCCACGCCCAGCATCGGGCCCAGCGCCTGCAGGCCGCCGGGGCTGCGCGAGGCGCGGTCGGCGATGGTGTCGTAGATGCGTTCGGGCGCGACGGCCGCGGTCGGGTCGACGCGCACCCAGCCGCGCCCGGGCAGCCAGGCTTCGACCCAGGCGTGGGCATCGGAGTTGCGCACGATCCAGTAGCCGCCCACGGGATTGCGGTAGCCGCCGACATAGCCGGTCACCACCCGCGCCGGGATGCCGGACGCGCGCATCAGCACCACGAAGGCCTGGCTGAAGTGCTCGCAGAAGCCCTCCTTCTGCTCGAAGAGGAATTCATCGACGGCATGGCGGCCGGGCAGGGGCGTGCCCAGGGTGTAGCCGAACTCGGCGCGGATCCATGACAACGCACGGTCGACGATGGCCGCGTCGGCGGCGGCGCCTTCGCCGGCATCCAGGCGCCACTGCCGGGCCAGGGCAAGCGTGCGCGGATTGAAGCCCTCGGGCAGCCGCAGCGCGGCGCTGCGCAGGAGTTGCCGGAGCTCGGGTTCGAACGTGGTGGGCGCGGCCGATGTCATCCGCCAGCGCGTCACCGAGGTCAGCGGCCGGCGCGTGGTCAGCGTGTGGTCGTACGCGCGCTGCGCGCCGTCGGGCGTCGCCACCGGAAGCTCCAGCGCGACCAGCATCCGGCGCTCCGTGGGCTCGACGTCGACCTGGTAGCTGTAGCGCGTCGCGCCGTGCTCGATGGCGGCCGGAGGCAGCGCGCTGAACCAGCGCGAGGCCGTCCACTCGCGGCCGTCGTAGTTCCACAGCACCGGGCCGCGCCAGTACATCTCCGAGGTCGGCGGCGTGGCGCCGTCGAAGGTGACGCGCAGCGCGGGGCTGTCGTCGACCAGCATGTCGATCCACTCGCCGGGCGACATGCTGTCCGACAGCCCGGTGCGGGTGATCGCACGCTCCGGCACGCCCCACAGCGGCGTGGCCATGCGCGGGAACAGCCAGAAGGCGGCCAGCGCCAGCGGCAGGCCGATGGCGACCATCGCGCCGACACGTCGCAGGCGTTCGCGCGGCGGCATGCCGGCGTCATCCCCGCTCTCGAACTCGGCCAGGCGCAGCATGGACGCAAGCGCCAGCAGCGCGGCGCCGAGCCCGAGCAACAGGCTCAGCGGCCCCTGGTCGAGGAGGAAGGTCGCGAACGGCGCGAACAGGGCGAAGCCGAGCAGGCTGCGCGCATCGCGCAGGGTCACCAGCTCCATCGGCTTGAGCGCGAGCATGGCGGCCAGAAGTGCGCAGCCGGTATCGCGGCCGAAGTGGAAGCCGGAGTTGGCAAGCACAAGGGCGACCAGCGCCACCGACAGCACCAGGCGCAGCACGGCAGGCAGCCGGCGGCGCCAGGACAGCGCGCCGACCGCGGCGGCGACCGCGGCCAGTCCGGCGGCGAGCGGCCCCGGCAGCTGCAGCAGCAGCGGCAGCAGGCACGCGCCTGCCGCGGCCAGGGTCCAGGCCCGCGCCTGCGGATCCAGCGTCGGACTGCGGCGGCGCGCCTCAGCCACGGCGGCCACCGGATTCCACGGCCAACGCGGGCATCAGTGCCAGTGCGCGCAGGCAGGCATGCCGGTGCACGGCGCCGCGGCCCGGACCGATCGCCTGCTGCGGCAGCTGCAGCCGGTAGCGACGGCCTTCGCGTTCGGCCTGGTCCACCCAGCGTGCCAGGCGGTGGATGCGGTCCTCGTACGCAAGCGGCACCAGCGACCAGTCCAGCACCACGTCCGCGCCTTGCGCCTGCTCGTACTCGCGCACCAGCAGCGAGCCGCGTCGCGCCGAGGGCTTCCAGGCGATCGCCCGCCGCGAATCGCCGCGGCGGTAGGCACGCAGGTGGTGCACGTCGTCACCCGACGGATGCAGCCGCGCCTGCGGCGCATCACCGGCACCGTGCGGCAGCGGCGGCCCGTCGGCTTCCGGGCGCGGATAGACCAGCAGCGGTTCGGCTGGCCAGGCATGGCCCCAGGCGCGGGCGATGCCGAGCGGCCGCGTCGTCGATATCGTGATGCGCTCCGGATGCAGCCAGCCCCGGCGCTGCGTGGGCAGCACCAGGCGCGCCTCGCCGGCGCCGTCGACCAGCGAGCTGGTGGCTTCGACGTCGCCCACGCGCAGGCGCAGGCCGCGCCGCGGGCGTGCTGTGTCGGCACGCAGGTGCACGCGCAGCGTGATCGGCGCGCCGGCCGGCACGGGCTCGGCATCGACCGCGACCACGCGCAGCCCGGACAGCTGCAGGTGCGCTGCAAACAGGCTGGCATTGCCGGCGCCGGCCAGCAGCAGGGCCAGCAGCAGGGCCGGGTTGTTGTTGTAGTTCAGGGCCCCGAGCAGCATCACCGCCAGCAGCGTGGCGAAGAAGGCGCCGAAGGCGGTCGGCAGGACGTAGATGCGGCGGCGGTTGAAGATGACCGGCAAGGGTTCGGGCCGCCGCGGCCGCGCGAGCGATCCAAGGCGTGCGCGCAGGCTGGCCAGGCGCCCGCCCGCCACGCTCAGTCGACCGCGACGGCGTGCAGGATCGCCTGCGCCAGCGCGGCCTCGTCGCCGGCGTCGGCGTCGGCCACCAGTCGATGCGCGGCCACAGCGGCGAACAGTGCCTGGATGTCGTCGGGCAGGACGTGTCCACGCCCGAGCAGCAGCGCGTGCGCGCGTGCCGCACGCAGCAGGGCGATGCCGGCGCGCGGCGACAGCCCCACGCGGACCCCGGCGTGGTGGCGGCTGCGTTCAAGCAGCGCCTGAACGTAGCGGACCAGGGCGTCACTGGCGTGCACCGAAAGCACCGCCTCGCGCAGGCGCAGCACATCATCGCCGCCGAGCATCGGCATGGCCTGGGCAATCAGGTGGCGCCGGTCGCTGCCGGCCAGCAGCGCGCGCTCGGCCTCGGCGTCCGGGTAGCCCAACTGCAGGCGGAGCAGGAAGCGGTCCAGCTGCGAGTCCGGCAGGGGATAGGTGCCGGCGAGGTCGACCGGGTTCTGGGTGGCGATCACGAAGAACGGGTCGGGCAGCAGGTGCGTGCTGCCGTCGACGGTGACCTGGTGCTCGGCCATGGCTTCGAGCAGGGCGCTCTGCGTACGCGGTGGCGCGCGGTTGATCTCATCGGCCAGCAGCACGTGCGCGAACACCGGCCCGGGATGGAAGGTGAAGCTCGCGGCCTGCGCGTCGTACACCGACACGCCGACGATGTCCGAGGGCAGCAGGTCGGAGGTGAACTGCACCCGCTGGAAGCCGAGGCCCAGCGTTGCCGCCAGCGCATGCGCCAGCGTGGTCTTGCCGAGGCCGGGCAGGTCCTCGATCAACAGGTGGCCATCGGAGAGCAGGGCGGTGAAGGCGAAGCGGACTGCCTGCGCCTTGCCCAGTACCAGTGAGTTCACCTGCGCTTCGGCATGATGCAGGGACTTGCGCAGGGCGTCGGGTAGCATGTCCTGTTTTGCGGACTGGGCAGTCATGCCGGGCTCCGTAAGAGTCCACCGAAGTGTAACGAGGTCGCTGCCGGATGCGGGAAAAGATCGACGCACGTGCGACCTTCGTCGCCCTCTGGTGTGCGCTGCTGCTGCTCAAGGCGGTGGTGGCTGCACGCCTGCCGCTGTTCGTGGACGAGGCTTTCTATTGGCAGGAGAGCCGGCACCTGGCGTGGGCCTACTCGGACCTGCCGGGGCTGACCGCGTGGCTGATCCGCATCGGGACCGCGGTGTTCGGCGAAGGCACGCTGGCGCTGCGCATGCCATTCCTGCTGCTGGCATCGCTGGTGCCCTGGCTGGTGGTGCGGATCACCGCGCGAGAGTTCGGTGAGAGGCAGGGTTGGGTGGCCGGTATCGCCGCGCTGCTGCTTCCACTGTCGGGCACCCTGGGCCTGATGGCGCTGCCGGACGCGGCGATGGTCGTGGCCACGCTGCTGTGCCTGGATGCAGGCACGCGCCTGCTGCGCGAGGTCGGGTACGGCGCCGCGCTGCAGCTGGCCGTCGGCCTGGCGATCGGAGCGCTGAGCCACTACCGCTTCGCGGCGGTGATCGGCGTCGGCGTGATGGCGCTGTTTGCACTGCCGCAGGGCCGCCAGGCGCTGCGCGACCCGCGCCTGTGGATCGCGATTGCCTTCGGCGCGGCGGCCTGGACACCGCTCCTGGCCTGGAACTTCGAGAACGCCGAGGCCGGCCTGCGTTTCCAGCTGGTCGATCGCCACCCGTGGGCCTGGCATCCGGAAGGCACCTGGTTCATCGCCATCCAGACGCTGTTGGCAACGCCGCTGCTGTTCGCGGCGCTGCTGTGGGCGGGCTGGCGCGGCGCACGCGCGCCCAGCGAGCCCGTGCGCTTCATCGCGCTGTCGGGCGGCCTGGTCGTGCTCGGCTTCTTCGTGCTCGGCTTTTTCGCCGATACCGAGCGGGTGAGCTTCCACTGGCCGCTGCCTGGCCTGGTGGCGCTGCTGCCGCTGCTGCCGGCGCTGCTCGTGCGATGGCCGCGCTGGTTGCGCGTGCTGACATGGGCCACCGCGGGCGTAGGCCTGGCCGCGGTGCTGGGCTACCACGCACTGGTCTCGGTGCCGGAGCTGCGCGCGCGGACCGCTTCGCTGAAATGGTATCCGTCCAACTTCGCCGGATGGGACGTGCTTGCCGATGCCGTGCGCGAGCTGCGCGAAGACATGCCGGAAGGCACGCGGCTCGTGGCGGACAACTTCAAGATCGGCGCCGAACTCGGCTTTGCGCTCGGCGATGCTTCGATCGAGGTGCTGGAGCATCCGGCCAACCGCCAGCATGGGCGCGCGCCGCAGCTGCGCCTGTGGGGCCTGGAGGCGGCCGGCGCGACCGACCCCGGCGGGCCCGTACTGCTGGTGATCGCGGCCAGCGAGGTCGAATACAAGCACCTGCTGCTGCGCTACCACGCACTGTGCGGGCGCTTCGGCGCGTTGCCGCCGCCACGCGTGCTCAACGTCGACCACGGGCGCACGCGCTTCCTGCTGTTTGCGATCGAAGAGCGCGCCGCGGACGCGGCCTGCACGCTTCCAGCCATGGCCTGGATCGACACGCCCGCCGCCAATGCGCGGGTCGGCACTGCGTTCGATGTCGGCGGCTGGGCGTTCAAGGATGGCGTCGGCATCGAGCGGGTCGAGGTACTGCTCGACGGCACCCTGGTGGCGGAGGCCGATTACGGCATCGAGAGTCCGGGCGTGGCGACGTATTGGGGCATCTCGACCGATGCCGGCCACCCCGAAGTCGGCTTCTCCGCCCGCGTCGAGCTGCCGGCCGGCAGCGCCGGCGAGCATTGGCTGGGCCTGCGGCTCCATGGCCGGGACGGCAGCGTCGAGGACTGGTCGGAGCAGCGCATCATCGTGGATGCGGCCGCGCGCTGAACCTCAGGGCAGGACCAGGCCCGACTCGCGCAGCAGGCGCACGGTGTCCAGCAGCGACAGGCCGACCAGAGCCGTCGGGTCGCGGGTTTCGATGGCTTCGAACAGGGTGATGCCCAGGCCTTCGGACTTGAAGCTGCCGGCGCAGTCGAAGGGCTGCTCGCAGTCGACGTAGCGCTCGATCTCGCCGCGGCCAAGCTGGCGGAACCGCACCAGCGTGGTGTCGAGCGCTGTGGCCATCGTGCCGCTGCCGACGACTGCCACGGCGGTGCGGAAGGCTACTGCGCGTCCCGACATCGCCTGCAGCTGCGCGATCGCCGCCTCGCGGCTGCCGGGCTTGCCCAGGGCAACGCCGTCGAAGTCCGCGACCTGGTCCGAACCGATCACGCGCGCGCCGGGATGCAGCGTGGCCACGGCCCGGGCCTTGGCTTCGGCCAGGCGCAGGGCCAGTGCGGACGGGGTCTCGCCCGCAAGTGGCGCTTCGTCGACTTCGGGGCGGGCGGTGTCGAACGGCAGCCGCAGCCTGGCAAGCAGCTCGCGGCGGTAGGGCGAGGTCGAGGCCAGCACCAGATTGGCGTCGCTGCTCACGGCTGCGGCGCCCTGGCGCGCTCGATGTGCAGGAGCTGCTGGTCGATGCGCGCACGCGCGTCGTCGATCGAGGTGCGGACGGCATCGAGCTGGCTGGGCGAAGCCGCGGAACCATGCTGCTGCAGCCACAGGCGCTGGCGCAGCATTTCCTGCAGAGCCGCGCGCACCGGATCGTCGCCTTCGCCCGCCACGGCCTCGATTTCACCGCGTGCGGTGCGCAACCTCGTCTCCAGGGCATCGGCGGCATCCAGGACTCCGGCCATCGCCCGCCGGTGCCGGCCCTGGCCGGCGCGACGGCGCAGCAACAGCCCGGCCACCAGGGCGACCAGCGCCAGGAACGCGCTCCACAGCAGTGTTGGCGTCAAGTCGGGGACCTCGCGTGCGGGGCCGCAGTCTGCCGGGGAACCGGAGCCGGTGGCAAACTGTCGCCGCGCGGGCCGCGGCATGGAATTCCCGGGCGGGGCCGGGTTTGACACGGGCGGGTCCGAGGCCTAACATTTTGCGGCTTATGTCCGTAGACGTGCCCGAGGTAGTGGACGCTTGGCGCATGGTTGCGGCCCGGCGGGAGTTCGTGGGCCGCCTGCCGCTGTCCGCGCTCCCGCGCCTGCGCGAGGCGCTGGCAGACGACGAGGGCGAGGTGGCGTACACCGTCTCCTTCGACCGCGACTCGCTGCAGGTGCCCTATGTCGAGCTGGGTATCGAAGCACGCCTGCCGCTGCTGTGCCAACGCACGCTGCAGCGCTTCGTGTTCCCGGTGTCGCTGGTGCAGCGGCTGGGGCTGCTGCGATCGGGGGATGATGAAGGCGAGGCCGCCGAAGCCGCGCTGCCACCAGGGTATGAAGCCCTGGTCGTGGCCGACGACGGCGCCATCCGCCCCATCGACCTCGTCGAGGATGAGCTGATCCTGGCGGTGCCGGTGGTACCGGTGTCGCCCGGGTCGGAAAGCGTCGAACGCGACTGGCCGGTCGCCGCCGACGAAGAGGCGCAGATCAACCCGTTTGCGGCGTTGTCGGCGCTGAAGAAAAAAGATTGATCAAGCTGATCCGATCGACCCTGGTCCGATCAGCCCTGGTTCCTGATTGACTATTCCTGCTGCTGGAGCACTCCCATGGCTGTACAGAAATCCCGTGTTTCCCCCTCGCGCCGCGGCATGCGCCGCGCCCATGACGCGCTGAGCGCCAAGCAGCTGGCGACCGACCCGGTGTCGGGCGAGACCCACCTGCGCCACCACATGACCGCCGACGGCTTCTACCGCGGCCGCCAGGTGATCGTGCCCAAGACCCGCGTGGCCGAAGAAGACTGATCCTCAGCGCGCCCGCTTCCATCGCGGGCGATGCCCTGGCCGTGGCGCCCCCGTGCGCCACGCAGCCGTCGGCGCCATGCGTGGCGCCCAGCAACACGCGAGGTCCGTCTTCGTAATGAGTGAGTCCGCCGCACCGCGCACGTACGCGCGCATTGCAGGGACCGGCAGCTACCTGCCGGCCAAGGTCCTGACCAACGACGACCTCGCGAAGTTCGTCGACACCTCGGACGAATGGATCGCGGCGCGCACCGGCATCCGCCAGCGCCACATCGCCGCCGAGGGCGAGACCACGGGTGACCTGGCTTTCCATGCCGCAGTGCGCGCGCTGGAAGCAGCGGGCATCGAGGCCTCCGAGGTCGAGCTGATCATCGTCGGCACGACCACGCCCGACCTGATCTTCCCGTCCACCGCCTGCCTGGTGCAGGCGCGCCTGGGCGTGGCCGGCTGCCCGGCGTTCGACGTCAACGCCGCCTGTTCGGGCTTCATCTTCGCGCTCAGCGTGGCCGAGAAATTCATCATTTCGGGCTCGGTCAAGACCGCGCTGGTGATCGGCTCGGAAACCTTGACCCGCATGGTCGACTGGGGCGACCGCACCACCAGCGTGCTGTTCGGCGACGGTGCCGGCGCGGTGGTGCTCAAGGCCGATACCGAGACCGGCATCCTCAGCACCCATCTGCACGCCGACGGCGCCAAGAAGGAACTGCTGTGGAACCCGGTCGGGGTCTCGGTCGGGTTCAAGGAAAACGAGAAGAACGCCGGCGTGCGCATCCAGATGGCCGGCAGCGATGTCTTCAAGCACGCCGTCAAGGCGCTCGACAGCATCGTCGAGGAGACGCTCGAGGCCAACGGCATCGACCGCAGCGAGATCGACTGGCTGATCCCGCACCAGGCGAACCTGCGCATCATCGAAGCCACGGCCAAGCGCCTCGACCTGCCGATGGACCGCGTGATCGTTACCGTCGACAAGCACGGCAACACCTCGTCGGGCTCGGTGCCGCTGGCGCTCGACGAAGCGGTGCGCTCGGGCAAGGTCGAACGCGGCCAGCTGCTGCTGCTCGAAGCCTTCGGCGGCGGCTTCACCTGGGGCTCGGCGCTGCTGCGCTACTGAGCAACTGCACGCTGCATGGCGAAAGGGCCGCGGGAAACCGCGGCCCTTTTGCGTTTCCCGGGGATTCTGGAAGAGCTTTTTTGCCACGGATACACGCGGATAAAGCGAGAGCATCGAGTGGCCGCGCTGCACTCCTGATTTTGCTCTATCCGTGTAAATCCGCGTAAATCCGTGGCAGAAAGCTTTTGTTCGACCTTTCCCGGCTGCGTTGAGGGTCATCGGGGAGCGGGCAGGATGGGTCGCTGTCGCTCGGCGGCCAAGCTCAATACGGGCGGGTACAGACGGAGCGGGTGGTTCGGGCTTATCATCGCCCGGCTTTTTTGATCTGGACCATCACTTGACCGCTTCGCAGCTCGCATTCGTTTTCCCAGGCCAGGGCTCGCAGTCGTCGGGCATGCTTGCCGACCTCGCCGCGCGCGGAGAGGTGGTGCGAAATACCTTCGCCGAAGCGTCCGAAGGTGCAGGGGTCGATCTCTGGGCGCTGTCGCAGGATGTCGACGACGCGCAGCTCAACAGCACCGAGTTCACCCAGCCGGCGCTGCTGGCGGCGGGCGTGGCCGTGTGGCGCGCCTGGCAGGCCGCGGGCGGGCCGGCGCCGTCGCTGCTGGCCGGCCACAGCCTGGGCGAGTATTCGGCGCTGGTCGCGGCCGGTGCGCTGCCGCTGGCGGATGCCGCACGCCTGGTGCGCCTGCGCGGCCAGCTGATGCAGGCCGCGTCCCCGGCCGGTACGGGCGCCATGGCCGCCGTCATCGGCGCCGAGGACGCCCTCGTTCGTGAGACCTGCACCGAGGCGTCGGGTGACGAGGTAGTGGTGCCCGCCAATTTCAATTCGCCGGGCCAGGTGGTGATCGGCGGCCATGCGGCTGCGGTCGACCGTGCGCTGGAACTGCTTGCCGCCAAGGGCGTGCGCAAGACGGTGAAGCTCGCCGTCAGCGTGCCCTCGCACACGCCGCTGATGCGCGAGGCCGCCAACCGCCTGTCCGAGGCGATGGCAGGGCTGGCGTGGAGCGAGCCTTCGCTGCCGGTGGTGCAGAACGTCGACGCCGAAGTCCACGACGGCGTGCAGGCCATCCGCGACGCCCTGGTGCGCCAGCTCTACCTCCCCGTGCAGTGGACCGGTTGCGTGCAGGCCCTCGCCACCCGTGGCGCCACCCGCATCGGCGAATGCGGCCCCGGCAAGGTCCTCACCGGCCTGGCCCGCCGCATCGACAAGTCCCTCGAAGCCCGCGCCCTTGGTACCGTCGCAGACTTCGACGCCGCCGTGGCGGAATGGAAAAGCTGATTCTTGCCACGGATTTACGCGGATAAGGGCGGATCTACGCGGATAGGGCAAGTGCAGATGAAAAGGCACAAGCGAGGTTCCGCTGCGGCCCATTCCTGTTTTATTCGTGTAAATCCGTGAACAATCCGCGTAAATCCGCGGCAAAAGCTCTTACTGATACAGGCAGAAGCAGAATGACCCAGGAACTGAAAGGCGAGATCGTGCTGGTGACCGGCGCAAGCCGTGGCATCGGGGCGGCGATCGCGGACGAACTGGCTGCGCGTGGCGCGACGGTCGTCGGCACCGCCACCAGCGAGGGCGGGGCGAAGGCGATCGGTGAGCGGCTCGCCGCGCAGGGCGGCCATGGCCGCGTGCTTGACGTCACCACGCCTGGTGCGATCGAGGCCCTGGTCGATTCGATCGCGAAGGACATCGGCCCGATCTCGATCCTGGTCAACAACGCCGGCATCACCCGCGACAACCTGCTGATGCGCATGAAAGATGAAGACTGGCAGGCTGTCATCGACACCAACCTGAGCAGCGTCTTCCGCAGCTCGAAGGCAGTGATGCGAGGCATGATGAAGGCGCGCAAGGGCCGCATCGTCAACATTGCTTCGGTGATCGGCGTGATGGGCAACGCCGGCCAGGCCAACTACGCCGCCGCCAAGGCCGGCATCATCGCCTTCTCGAAGTCGCTGGCGAAGGAGATCGGCAGCCGCGGGGTGACCGTGAACGTGGTCGCCCCGGGCTTCATCAGCACCGACATGACCCGCGACCTGCCCGAGGACGCCAAGGCCGCGATGGCGGCGCAGATCGCACTGGGCCGCCTCGGCGAGCCCGCCGACATCGCCCGCGCCGTCGCCTTCCTGGCCGGCCCGGACGCCGGCTACATCACCGGCGAAACCCTGCACGTCAACGGCGGCATGTACATGCCGTGACGGAAGCGGCCGCCAGGTCCCTGAACGGAAAGGGGCCGAACCGGCCGGTACCACCTCCACCCGAATCCCTTACACTACCCACCGCAACAGCCTCCACCGGAGCCGGATACCTATGAGCAGCATCGAAGAGCGCGTCAAGAAGATCGTCGTCGAACAACTGGGCGTCAAGGAAGACGAGGTCAGCGCCAGCGCCTCCTTCGTCGACGACCTGGGTGCGGATTCCCTCGACACCGTCGAGCTGGTGATGGCGCTCGAAGAAGAGTTCGAGTGCGAGATCCCCGACGAAGAAGCCGAAAAGATCACTTCGGTGCAGCAGGCGATCGACTACGTCAAGACGCACGTCAAGGCCTGACTCGCCAGGCGGCGCAGCGCGCCGCACCGAGTAAAAAACCCGGGGCCGCTCATGCGGCCTCGGGCGTTTCCGGCGCGCCGCGCGGCGGCGTGCACAACCGTCCAGGAGTCCACATGTCCAAGCGTCGCGTCGTCATCTCCGGCCTCGGCATCCTGTCGCCGCTTGGCAATGACCTGGCCTCGTCATGGCAGGGCATCGTGGACGGCCGTTCGGGCATCGGCCCGATCACCAATTTCGACGCCTCGGCCTTCGCCACCCGCATCTCGGGTGAGGTGAAGGGCTTCGATCCCACGCTGTGGATCGCGCCGAAGGACGTCAAGAAGATGGACCCCTTCGTCCACTACGGCGTGGCAGCGGCGATGATGGCCCTGGCCGACGCCGGCCTGGACGTCGCGGCGGATGATCCCGAGCGCATCGGCGTCGCCATCGGCGCCGGCATCGGTGGCCTGAAGGGCATCGAGGAAACCACGGTCAAGTTCCACGAGGGCGGCCCGCGCAAGATCTCGCCGTTCTACGTGCCCAGCACGATCATCAACATGATCGCCGGCCAGGTGTCGATGATGACCGGCGCCAAGGGCCCGAACATCGCCGCGGTCACCGCCTGCACCACGGCCACCCACAACATCGGCCTGGCGATGCGCATGATCCAGTACGGCGACGCCGACGCGATGATCGCCGGTGGCGCCGAGTTCGCCACCACGCCGACCTCGCTCGGCGGGTTCTGCGCGATGAAGGCACTGTCGACCCGCAACGACGACCCGCAGCGCGCCTCGCGTCCCTGGGACGAGGGCCGCGACGGCTTCGTCATGGGCGATGGCGCCGGCGTGCTGGTAATCGAGGAGTACGAGCGCGCGAAGGCGCGTGGCGCGCGCATCTACGCCGAGCTCGCCGGCTTCGGCATGAGCGGCGACGCGTACCACATGACCGCGCCCAGCGAGAACGGCGAGGGCGGCGCGCGCTGCATGGTGGCCGCGATCCGCGACGCCGGCATCGACCCGTCCGCGGTCGGCTACATCAACGCCCACGGCACCTCCACCCCGGCCGGCGACCTGGCTGAAACCATGGGCATCAAGAGCGTGCTCGGCGAGCATGCGCGCAAGGTCATGGTCAGCTCGACCAAGTCGATGACCGGCCACCTGCTGGGCGCGGCCGGTGGCGTCGAAGCGGTGTTTTCGGCGATGGCGCTGCACACCGGCGTGATCCCGCCGACCATCAACCTCGACAATCCTTCCGAAGGCTGCGACCTCGACTACGTGCCGCACACCGCGCGCGAGCAGCAGGTCGACGTGGCGATGTCGAACTCGTTCGGCTTCGGCGGCACCAACGGCAGCCTGGTCTTCCGCCGCATCTGAGCACGGTGCCGCCGCAGGGCGGCGGAACCCGCATATGACCCACGTCCGCGAGCTGGCGCCCGGCCTGGACCTGCTCGCGCTGCAGCAGCGTGCGTCCGCGCGCTATCCACTGCTGCTTGAATCGGTGGCCTCGGGCACTGCGCTCGGGCGCTGGGACATGCTGCTCATCGCTGACGGTGCACGCATCACGCTCGACCGCGACGGCATCACACGGCGCAGCGACTGCTTGCCTGCTGAGGGCGCGTCCGCGGGCGATGACTTCCTGCGTACCCTCGACGCCGACTGGGGCGCCTTGCGCCGGCCGCGCGCGCCTTCGCCGTGGCCCTTCCAGGGCGGTTGGGCGCTGCTGTTGGGCTATGAGCTTGGCGCGCAGGTGGAGCCGGTGCTGCGCCTGCCGCCCGCCCCGGGTGTGCTGCCCGTGGCCGTGGCCTGCCGCTGCCCGGCTGCGGTGCTGCGCGACCGCACCAGCGGCGAAACGGTGGTGCTGGCGGAAGAGGGCACCGAGGCGTTGTTGGAGCAGGTGCTGGCGGATATCGCAGCGATCCCTGTCGCGACATTTCCGGGTCCGGTATCGTCTGCTGCCTTCGTATCGACGGAGCCGATGGCGACATCACGGCCGTACGTGAAGCCAATGGCCGCCTCGATCGCCGCGCCGCACTGGCCGACGCTGCTCGATTGTCGCGAAGACCCGGACGGCGACTACCTCGCCGCCGTCGCCCGCGCGCTCGAGTACATCCGCGCCGGCGACGTGTTCCAGGTCAACCTGTCGCGGGCCTGGGAAGCGCGCTTCGATGCACCGGTCGCACCCGCCGCGCTGTACGAACGCCTGCGCCGCGCCAACCCGGCCCCGTTCGCCGGCCTGTTCGATCTCGGCGATGACGGCGCGGTGGTCAGCGCCTCGCCCGAACGCCTGGTCTCGGTGCGCGGCGACCTGGTCGAGACCCGGCCCATCGCCGGCACCCGGCCGCGCCTGCCCGGTGACGACGACATCGAGCGTATCCGCGAGATGGTCGGCCATGCCAAGGAGCGCGCCGAGCACGTGATGCTGGTCGACCTGGAGCGCAACGACCTCGGCCGCGTCAGCCGCGCCGGCAGCGTCGAGGTCGACGAGCTGATGGTGGTGGAAAGCTATGCGCACGTGCACCACATCGTGAGCAACGTGCGTGGCCGCCTGCGCGCCGATGCGACGCCGGGCGAGGTGCTGCGCGCGGTGTTCCCCGGCGGCACGATCACCGGCGCGCCGAAGGTGCGCTGCATGGAGATCATTGCCGGGCTGGAAGGCGTCGGCCGCGGCGCGTACACCGGCGCCATGGGCTGGCTCGACCGCAGCGGCGACATGGACCTCAACATCCTGATCCGCAGCGCCGAGGTCGGCGGCGACGTGCTGCGCTTCCGCACCGGCGCCGGGATCGTGGCCGATTCCGATCCCGCGCACGAACTCGACGAGACCCGCGCCAAGGCCCGCGGCATGCTGCAGGCCATCGGTGCCTGACCGGCGCCGCGGCGGGCACGGTATCCTTCGACGCATGCATCCCGACCACCATCGCCAGATCGGCGGGCGCGCGCCATGAAGGCGTTCAAGCGCATCGTCCTCGTCCTGTTCCTGCTCTCGGCCGTCGTCGCCGGCGCGGCCGGCTACCAGGCCTGGACCAGCTACCAGCGCTTCGCGACCGGGCCGCTGCCGGGCGTCGAGGCCGGCGACAACCTGATGGTCGAGCGCGGCGACACGCTGCGCAGGGTGGTCGCGCGCCTGCGCGGGCAGGGCATCGACGCCGGCCGCGACCTTGAGTGGCGCCTGCTGGCGCGCCAGCTCGGCACCGGCGGCCACATCCAGGTGGGCGAGTACGCGCTCGAGCCGGGCATCACCGCCACGCAGCTGCTGGCGCACATGCGCGACGGCAAGGTGGTGCACCACCGCTTCACCATCGTGGAGGGCTGGACCATCCGCGAGCTGCGCGCCGCGCTGGCCCGCGCCACGCCCCTGGTGCAGACCCTGCACGAGGTCGACGACGCCGCGCTGATGACGATGCTGGGCCGCGAGGGCGTGCATCCCGAAGGCCGCTTCCTGCCGGAAACCTATGCCTATGACCGCGGCGACAGCGACATCGACCTGCTGCGCCGCGCCGCCGCCGACCTCGATGCCGCGCTGGACGCCGCCTGGCAGGCGCGCGCCGACGACCTGCCGATCGACACCCCCGAGGAGGCGCTGGTGCTGGCCTCGATCGTGGAGAAGGAAACCGGCATCGCCGAAGAGCGGCCCATGATCGCCGGCGTGTTCACCCGCCGCCTTCGCATCGGCATGCGCATGCAGACCGACCCGACGGTGATCTACGGCATGGGCAGTGGCTACGACGGCAACATCCGCCGCCGCGATCTGCTCACCGACACGCCGTACAACACCTATACCCGCGACGGCCTGCCGCCGACGCCGATCGCCATGGTCGGCGCCGCCGCGCTGCGCGCGGCCACGCAGCCGGAGGAGACCGACGCGCTGTACTTCGTCGCCATCGGCGACGGCAGCGGCCGGCACGTATTCTCGCCCTCGCTCGAGGCGCACAACGCCGCCGTGCGCCAGTACGTGCGCCGCTACCGCGAACAGCACGGGCCGCGATGAGTCGGCTGTCGATGAGCGTGCTGCCCATGCATCCGCGCCTGGTGTCGCTGGAAGGCGGCGAGGGCGCCGGCAAGACCACGGTGCTGGCCGCGCTGCGCGAGGCGCTCGCGGCCGACGGTGGCGAAGTGGTGGTCACCCGCGAGCCCGGCGGCACGCCGCTGGCGGAGAAAATCCGCGAGTTGCTGCTGCATCCCGGCGACGAAGCGGTGGCGGCCGAAACCGAGCTGCTGCTGATGTTCGCCGCGCGCGCGCAGCACGTGCGCGCCATCGTGCAGCCAGCGCTCGAGCGCGGTGCCTGGGTGCTGTGCGACCGCTTCACCGATTCCAGCTACGCCTACCAGGGCGGCGGTCGTGGCCTGGACGCAGGCTTCATCGCCGGGCTCGAACGCCGCGTGGTCGGAATCCGCCCCGGACTGACGCTGCTGCTCGATATCGACGTGGCCCAGGGCCGTGCGCGCATCCGCAGCCGTGACCCGCAGCCCGATCGCATCGAACGCGAGCGCGATGCGTTCTTCGAGCGTGTGCGCGCGACCTTCCTCGCGCGCGCGGCGGCCGAGCCCGCGCGCTTCCGCGTGGTCGACGCGTCACGCCCGGTGGACGAGGTCGTGGCGGCGGCGCTGGCCGCGCTGCGCGCATCGCGGATTGGGCCATGAGTTTCGACGCCCCACTCGCGCCCTGGCAGCAGCGCGCGTACGACCATGCCGCCGCCGCGCTTGATGGCGGGCGCATGGGGCACGCGCTGCTGTTCACCGGACCGGCGATGCTGGGCAAGCGTGCGGTGGCCGAACGCCTCGCCGGGCGCGTCCTGTGCCAGGCCGGCGATGGCGCGGCGCGGCCCTGCGGCCAGTGCCGCCCCTGCGTGCTGTACCGCTCGCGCTCGCAGAAGGATCCGCTGGAGCAGCGTCCCGACGGCTCGCTGTCGCAGCCCTGGGGCCACCCCGGGCACCCTGATGCGATCTTCGTCGGCCACGCCTGGCGCCACACGCCGTCGCCGCCGCGGCAGATGGCGGTGATCCCGGTCGACCAGGTGCGCGAACTCTCCGCGCGCTTGGCCACCACGCCGCAGTACGGCAGCGCGAAGGTCGCGATCATCGATCCCGCCGACGACATGAACGATGCCGCCGCCAACGCCCTGCTCAAGACGCTGGAAGAGCCGGTGCCCGGGCGCTACCTGTGGCTCTTGAGCGCGAACCCCGCGCGCCTGCCGGCGACCATCCGCAGCCGCTGCCAGCGCCTCGAGTTCCGCCTGCCGCCGGCCGACGAGGCCGCGGTCTGGCTGCAGTCCCAGGGCCATGCGCCGGCGTCGGCCATCGAGGCGCTTGCCGCGGCGCGGGGCCATCCCGGGCTGGCCGACGCCTGGCTGCGTGACGGTGGCATGGCGCTGCGCCGCGAGGTTGCCACGGACCTGGCCAAGGTCGCATCCAACGCGGCTTCGCCGCTGGAGGTCGCCAAGGCCTGGACCACGGACGAACTGGCGATGCAGCGCCTGCTGCACGCCGCCGACCTGTCCCGCGACCACGCCGCCGGCTTGACCGACCCCGCCGGAATCCGGAAGCTGGCCGCCTGGTTCGACGCCGCGAATCGCACCCGCGAACTGCTGCGCAGCACGGTCCGCGCCGATCTCGCGGTGGTGGAACTGCTGCTCGCATGGCGCGACGCGGCGGGCGACAAGGCAAGGGGAGTCACGCGATGAGTGCAACCGGTGGCGGCGCGCGGCAGGGCATCCTGTCCCTGGCGGTCAAGGACAAGGCCCAGCTGTACGCGGCCTACATGCCGTATCTCAAGCACGGCGGCATCTTCGTGCCGACCACGCGCCGCTATTTCATCGGCGACGAAGTCTTCGTGCTGCTGACCCTGCCCGAATCCAGCGAGCGCCTGCCGGCTGCCGGCAAGGTGGTCTGGGTGACCCCGCCCGGCGCCCAGGGCAACCGCACCGCCGGCATCGGCGTGCAGTTCGCCGACACCACCGAGGGCGAGAACGTGAAGGGCAAGATCGAAACCCTGCTGGCGGGCAGCCTCACCGCCGAAAAGCCCACGCACACCATGTAGGAGCAGCCAGAGCTGCGACCGCCGGGTCTTGCCTGGGCGTGGGTCGCAGCTATAGCTGCTCCTACATGAGCGGTTGGGCTTTCTGTCAGCGCCTCAACGCCGGCGAATCCCAGCCCGGCCGCGGGGCGAACCGGTTGCCGTGCGTTGCCTGCAGCGCCTTGAGCCGCAGCAGCAGGGCATCCGCCCCCGATTCGCGCACGTACTGGATCGGGCCGCCGCGGAACGGCGCGAACCCGGTGCCGAAGATCACGCCCGCATCCAGCAGGTCGCCGTCGGCCACCACGCCTTCGTGCAGCGCCGCCACCGCTTCGTTGACCAGCGGCAGGATCAGGCGATCCTCGAGGTCCGCCGGCACCTTGTAATCCTTCGGCACGTCCGGCTTCTTCGCCTTGCCGTCCGCCCAGGTGTACAGGCCCTGGCCGTCCTTCTTGCCGCGCTTGCCCATCTCGGGCGGCGTCGCCAGCGATGCCGGGATCGGCAGGCCGAGGAAGGGCGCGAGCTCCGCGCCGACACCGGCGGCCACGTCCAGGCCCACGGTGTCGATCAGTTCAATCGGACCCATCGGCATGCCGAACTTCACCGCCGCCCTGTCGATCACCGCGCCCGGGATGCCTTCCGAATACGCGGTCGCGGCCTCGAGCATGTACGGGAACAGCAGGCGGTTGACCAGGAAGCCCGGCGTGCCGGCCACCGGTACCGGCAGCTTGTCGATCGCCTTGCAGAACGCGGCCAGGCGGCGCTCGGTGTCGGCGTCCATCGCGTCGTGGCGCACGATCTCCACCAGCGGCATCAGTGCCACCGGATTGAAGTAGTGCAGGCCGGCGAACTGCGCCGGGCGCGCGAGACCGGTGCGCAGTTCGTCCAGCGGGATCGAAGAGGTGTTGGTGGTGAGCAGGGCGTCGGCCTTGAGTTTCGGTTCCACGCCCGCGTACAGCGAACGCTTGGCCTCCGGCTGTTCGATGATCGCCTCGATCACCAGATCCGCGCCGGCCACGCCGTCGCCTGCCAGATCCGACTTCAGTCGCGCCGCAACCTCCGGCCGCTTCGCATCGACCTTGACCTTCCTCGCGAACAGCTCCTGCGCACGCGCCAGCGCCTTGTCGATATAGCCCTGCTCGCGATCCTGCAGCGTGACATCGAAGCCCTTCAGCGCCGCCCACGCCGCGATGTCGCCGCCCATCACCCCTGCGCCGATCACGTGCACGCGCTGGATGCCGCTGTCCTTTCCGCCCAGGGCCTTCAGCCGCTCCTGCAGGAAGAACACACGCGTCAGGTTGCGCGCGGTCGGCGTGCCCGCCAGTTTCACCACCGATTTGCGCTCAGCGGCCAAGCGGTTCTGGATGTCCCCGCCCGTGCGCCGCCAGGTCTCGATCAGCGCGTAAGGCGCGGGGTAGTGCTCCTTGCGGGCCTTGCGTGCGACCTGCTTGACCAGCATCGGCGCCATCACCTGGCGCACCGGCCCGAGGTTGGTCAGCCAGCCCGTGAAGCGCTGTTTGAAGGGGCGCATCACGCCCTTGAGCGCGAGCCCGGCGGCGGCGTCCACCAGCTGCGCCGGCTCCACCACCTCGTCGACCAGGCCGATGGTCTTCGCCGCCGACGCCGGCAGCGTGCGTCCGGTCAGCATCATGTCCATCGCAGCCGGCGTGCCCACCAGGCGGGGCAGGCGCACGCTGCCGCCCCAGCCGGGATAGATGCCGAGCTTCACTTCGGGCAGGCCGATGCGCGTGGAGGGATCGTTGCTGGCCACGCGGTAGCGGCAGGCCAGCGCGATCTCGGTGCCGCCGCCCATGCAGAAGCCGTGGATCGCGGCGACGGTGGGGCAGGGCAGTTCGGCCAGGCGCTGGAACGCCTGCTGGCCGCGGCGGATGGAATCGCCGATGGTGCCCTTGGCATCGAACTCGGCGAACTCGCGGATGTCGGCGCCGGCGATGAAGCCCTTCGCCTTCCCCGAACGCAGCACCAGTGCTTTTGGCGGATCGAGTGCCAGCCGCTCGAGCAGGGCGTCGAGCTCGACCAGGACGTCCTGGGCAAAGGTGTTTACCGACTCGCCTTGGCGGTCGAACGTGAGCAGGACAACGCCGTCTGCGCGCTGCTCCACCTGCCAGTGGCTGAAGCGCAGACCATCGAGGCCAGGAATCATGCGGAACCATCCGTGCGGGTACGGGGGAATTGCCTATGATCCAGAGTCTGTTTCACCGGCGTCAAATGGCCCGCTTCGGCGTATCGGGCTTGCACGCGGCTGAACGCGACCCCAGATGATCCTGCAGCAGGGAACTTTTGCCCTGCGTGAAGGTCATATCCGGTCCCCAGGGCCGGTCCCGAGGAGAGCACCGGCCGATGGCTGAAATCGACAACACGCAGCTCGACCAGGATCTTGTCCGCCGCGTCCAGCAGGGCGACATGGCAGCGTTCGACCTGCTGGTGCGCAAGTACCAGCATCGCGTGGCCGCGGTGGTGGGGCGCTACGTGCGCGACTGGAGCGAATGCCAGGACATCGCCCAGGAGACCTTCATCCGCGCCTACCGCGCGATCGGCAGCTTTCGCGGCGACGCGCAGTTCTATACGTGGCTGCACCGGATCGCGGTCAACACGGCCAAGAACCACCTGGTCGCGCACAGCCGCCGTCCGCCGACCGATGACATCGAGGTTGGCGACGCCGAGCACTTCGACTCCGCAACCGCGCTGCGCGACAACGACACGCCGGAACGCGAGCTGATGCGCCAGCAGATGGAACAAACGGTGCTTCGCGCGGTCCAAGCACTGCCCGAGGAATTGCGCACGGCGATCACCTTGCGCGAAGTCGAGGGCCTGAGCTACGAGGAGATCGCCTCGCGCATGGACTGTCCGATCGGCACCGTCCGCTCGCGGATCTTCCGCGCCCGCGAAGCGATCGACATCGAGCTCGAACCACTGATGGATACCGGATCCGCGCCCGCACGCGCGGCGCGATGAGCACACTGATGACCAACGACTACGACAACATCGATTTTGAACCGGCGCCGCCGGACAAGCTCTATGCCCACAATCGCCGGCAGCTGTCGGCGATGCTCGACGGCGAGCTTTCACCGGACCAGGCGCGCTTCATGCTGCGCCGCCTCCAGCACGACGGCGAGCTGGCCGCGTGCTGGGAGCGCTGGCAGGTCAGCGGCGACGTACTGCGCGGCCGCGGCCATGCCCTGCTGCCGGCGGACTTCTCCAAGCGGGTGGCGGCTGCCATCGCCGGCCCTGCGGCCGCGGCCGCAGCGCCAGCCGGGAACGCGCGGCCACGACCGCAGCGCCTGCTGCGCTGGGGCGGCGGCGCGCTGGCCGCTTCGGTTGCGCTGGTGGCCTTGTTCATGGCCCGGCAGATGCCCGACGCCCAGGCGCCGGAGCTCGCCACGGCCTCCAGTACTTCGCTGTCCGCGCCGGTCCTTGTCGAAAGCGCTGCTGCAGCGGCTCCGCTTGCGCAGACCGCGGAGACCGATGGCGTCGGTATAGATCCCGCGTCGCCCGCATCCGCGACGGATGCCCCATCGGATCTGCTGGCCGCCGCCGCACCGCTGGCAATCGCCGTGGCCGAGGTCCCCCGTCGCGCCGGTGACCGCAGCAGCACGCGCAGCCAGGCACAGCGCGCCGCGGTGCGCCGCTCGCAGGCCGCGGTCGACGCCCCGGCCCGGGCGGTGGCGACAGCACCACGGCTGCCCGTGGCGCCGCTGCTACCCGCGCTCGAGGTCTCGGTCCCGCAGGCAGCGCGGCCGGCCGCCATTGATGCCGGACTGCCGATCCTGGCCGCAGTGCCTTCGCCCGCTGCGGATGGCGAGGCCCTGTTTGGCGCACCGCCGGCCGCGGCCACGCGCCCCTGGCCACGTGCCACGCTGTCCGGCCTGTCGGCCACGCGGCCGTTCGCGGCCGGCTACGGACTGCAGCAGGCCGACAGTTTCGCGCCGTTCCAGCCGCGGCTGGAAACGCCACGCGAGGCAGGCGTACAACTTCCCGATCACCAAGCCGAGGCCGATCCCCGATGAAAACCCCCGTCTTTGCCCTGGCCCTGGTCGCGCTGACCGCCGCCGGTACCGCCGCGGTCGTGATTCCGGCCGCCACCGCGCAGTCACAGGACCAGGCTCCGGCTCCGGCGGCGGTGTCCGCGCCGCCATCGGCCCCGCTGGTCACCGGACTGCCGGACTTCACCCGTCTGGTCGACCGCGTGGCGCCGGCAGTGGTCAACATCGAGGTCACCATCGACGGCCGCGGCAACCGCCAGGCGCAGGCGATGCCGGATGACATGCCCGAGTTCTTCCGTCGCTTCTTCGGTCCCGGCACGCCGTTCCCGGGCGCGCCGCAGGATCCGGGTGCCGGTCGCGGCGGCATGTCGATGGGCAGCGGCTTCCTGATCTCCGGCGACGGCTATGTGATCACCAACCACCACGTGGTTGCCGGCGCGAGCGATGTCCGGGTGACGCTGCCCGACCGTCGCGGGTTCAACGCCGAGGTGATCGGCAGCGACGAGCAGTCCGACGTGGCGGTGCTGAAGATCGATGCCAGGAACCTGCCCTTCCTGCGCGCCGGCGACGCCAACAGCGTCAAGCCCGGGCAATGGGCGGTCGCGATCGGCTCGCCGTTCGGCTTCGACCAGTCGGTCACCGCCGGCATCGTCAGCGCCGTCGGGCGTGCCAACCGCTATTCCAACCAGCGCTACGTGCCTTTCATCCAGACCGACGTCGCGATCAACCGCGGCAATTCCGGTGGCCCGCTGCTCAACACCAGCGGCGAAGTGATCGGCATCAACTCGCAGATCTTCTCCAATTCCGGCGGCTACATGGGCGTCAGCTTCGCGATCCCGATCGACGTGGTGATGAACGTGGCCGAGCAGCTCAAGGACACCGGCCAGGTGCGTCGCGGCCAGATGGGCGTGCAGGTGCAGGAGATCGGGCCCGACGACGCCAAGGGCCTCGACCTGCCCGACATCCGCGGCGCGCTGGTCGCCGACGTGATCCAGGGTGGCGCGGCCGAGAAGGCCGGCATCGAGCGCGGCGATGTGATCCGCGAGGTCGACGGTGTCAGCGTCAACCAGTCCAGCGACGTGCCGCCGATGATTGGCGGCAAGGCACCGGGCAGCAAGGTCCGGGTCAAGATCTGGCGCGAAGGGCGCACCCGCGACATCACCGTGACCCTGGGCGAGCTTGACGAAGGCATCGCGGGTGCGGGTTCCCGCCCGGCGGCGCGACCGCCGGCGGCGCAGCAGAGCAATCCGCTGGGCCTCGTCGGCAGCGAGCTGAACGCGGAACAGCGCCGCCGCCTGGACCTCAAGCCGGACGAGGGCGTGGCCGTGGCACGCGTCGAAGGACTGGCCGCGCGCAGCGCCGGCATCCAGCCGGGCGACGTGATCCTGCAGGTGGGCCGCGTGAACGTGGCCACCCCGGCCGCGCTCGACCGCGAGCTGGGCAAGGTCAAGACTGGAGAAACGGTCATGTTGCTGGTCCGCAACCGCAGCGGCGGGACGCAGTTCATCGCAGTGACGCCCCGCGAGAGCGCGAAGTAGGGGCCGCCACGACCCCTGGGGAGCGGCCATGGCCGCGATGCCACGACCCCTGTGGGAGCGGCCATGGCCGCGATGCTTTTCGCCGCCATGGTCGCAAAGCATCGCCGCTATAGCGGCTCCTGCAGGGGCCGCGGCGGCTCGCGGCGGCTGTGCGACAATATCCCGTTCGACGATCCGGCCCGACGCGGCCACCAGACTGCCGCCCATGCCCCCCGAATCAATGCGGAACATCCGCAACTTCTCCATCATCGCGCACGTCGACCACGGCAAGTCGACGCTGGCCGACCGCATCATCCAGCTGTGCGGCGGATTGACCGCGCGCGAGATGGAATCGCAGGTCCTCGACAACAACCCGATCGAGCGCGAACGCGGCATCACCATCAAGGCGCAGTCGGTGTCGGTGCCGTACACGGCGCGCAACGGCGAGACCTACCACCTCAACTTCATCGACACCCCCGGCCACGTCGACTTCAGCTATGAAGTCAGCCGCTCGCTGGCGGCCTGCGAGGGCGCGCTGCTGGTGGTGGATGCGGCCCAGGGCGTCGAGGCGCAGTCGGTCGCCAACTGCTACACCGCGGTCGAGCAGGGGCTGGAAGTCATCCCGGTGCTCAACAAGATCGACCTGCCCACCGCCGACATCGAGCGCGCCAAGGCCGAGATCGAAGCCGTGATCGGCATCGACGCCACCGACGCGGTCGCGGTCAGCGCCAAGACCGGGCTCAACGTGGAAGAGGTGCTGGAGGCCATCGTGCACCGCATCCCGCCGCCGCAGCCGCGCGACACCGACAAGCTGCAGGCGCTGATCATCGACTCGTGGTTCGACAACTACCTGGGCGTGGTTTCGCTGGTGCGCGTGATGCAGGGCGAAATCAAGGCCGGCGCCAAGATGCTGGTCATGTCCACCGGCCGCACCCACCAGGTCGACAAGGTCGGCGTGTTCACGCCGAAGCGCAAGGAAACCGCGGCCCTGCGCGCGGGCGAAGTGGGCTGGATCAATGCGTCCATCAAGGACGTGCACGGCGCGCCGGTGGGCGACACGCTCACCCTCGCCGGCGATCCCGCGCCGCATCCGCTGCCGGGCTTCCAGGAAATGCAGCCGCGCGTGTTTTCCGGTCTGTTCCCGGTGGATGCCGACGACTACCCGGACCTGCGCGAGGCGCTTGAAAAGCTGCGCCTCAACGACGCCGCGCTGCGCTTCGAACCGGAAAGTTCCGAGGCCATGGGCTTCGGTTTCCGCTGCGGCTTCCTCGGCATGCTGCACATGGAGATCGTGCAGGAGCGCCTTGAGCGCGAGTACGACCTCAACCTGATCAGCACCGCGCCGACGGTGGTCTACGAAGTGTTGATGACCGACGGCGAAGTCATGACGCTCGACAACCCGGCCAAGCTGCCGCCGTCGAACAAGATCGAAGAAGTGCGCGAGCCGATCATCCGCGCCAACATCCTCACGCCGCCGGATTACGTCGGCAACGTGATCACCCTCTGCGAAGAGAAGCGCGGCAGCCAGATCGGCATCAACTACCTCGGCAGCCAGGTGCAGATCAGCTACGAGCTGCCGATGGCGGAAGTGGTGCTGGACTTCTTCGACCGCCTGAAGTCGGTCAGCCGCGGCTACGCCTCGCTGGACTACCACTTCGTGCGCTTCGACGCCGGTCCCTTCGTGCGCGTGGACACGCTGATCAACGGCGACAAGGTCGACGCATTGTCGATCATCGTCCACCGCAGCCACGCCGACCGCCGCGGCCGCGACCTGACCGACCGCATGAAGGACCTGATCCCGCGGCAGCAGTTCGACGTCGCGATCCAGGCCGCCATCGGCTCGCAGATCATCGCCCGCAGCTCGGTCAAGGCGCTGCGCAAGAACGTGCTGGCCAAGTGCTACGGTGGCGATATCAGCCGCAAGAAGAAGCTCCTGGAAAAGCAGAAGGAAGGCAAGAAGCGCATGAAGCAGGTCGGGCGCGTCGAGATTCCGCAGGAAGCCTTCCTCGCGGTGCTCCAGGTGGACAACAAGTGATGGCGGCCAACGGGCGTGCCACGGGCGAGGTACGCGCATGATGAAGTGGTTCGAACTCGGGCTGGTCACCCTGACCTTCGCCTCCGGCATCATCTGGCTGCTGGACCGGCTGTTCTTCGCCAAGGCGCGCAAGGCGCGTGCAGGCCTGCTGGACGAGGACAGGGAGCCGGTCGTCGTCGACTACGCGCGCGCCTTCTTCCCGATCCTGCTGGTGGTGCTGGTGCTGCGCAGCTTCATCGCCGAGCCCTTCCGGATCCCGTCCAGTTCGATGATGCCGACGCTGCTGATCGGCGACTTCATCCTGGTCAACAAGTTCGCCTACGGCCTGCGCCTGCCGGTCAACAACAGGAAGGTGATCGAGATCGGCCTGCCCGAGCGTGGCGACGTGGTCGTGTTCCGGCCGCCCGCGCACCCGGACCAGGACTGGATCAAGCGCGTGGTCGGCTTGCCGGGCGACCGGATCGCCTACAGCGACAACGTGCTGTACGTGAACGGCGAGCCGGCGGCCTACCAGCCGGTCGGCGACTACGTCGGCAAGGGCCGCGGCGAGGAGATGACCGGCGCGACGCTCCTGGCCGAAGACCTGGGCACCGGTCCGCACGAAGTGCTCGAGATCGAAAGCCCGCTGTTCGCCAGCCACGGCGTGGGCGAATGGACCGTGCCCGCGGGCGAGTATTTCGTGATGGGCGACAATCGTGATAGAAGCGACGACAGCCGCTTCTGGGGCACGTTGCCGGAGGCGCAGCTGCGCGGCAAGGCGTTCCTGGTGTGGATGAACTTCGATAGCGCCGCCGGCGGCGTCGACTTCAAGCGCATCGGCACGCGCCTGTGACCACGGCCGCACCGGCCGGCGCGACAACCAACGCATCGCGGACCAAGGGGAGAGGGGAAATGAGGAATTCACAACGCGGCATCACCCTGCTCGGATTCATCATCGTGCTGGCGGTCGTGGGCCTGTTCGCCTACGTCGGCATGAAGCTGTTCCCGATGTATTCGGAGTACTACAGCGTGCGCTCGGCGATGAAGGGGCTGGCCAACGAACCGGGCATCGCCAACACCGAGCCGCGCAAGATCCAGGACCTGTTCTTCCGTCGGCTGTACATCAGCTACTCGGAGAACGTGAAGCCCGAGCACGTCAAGCTCAAGCGCGTGGGCGCCGGCTGGCAGATGGACGTCAAGTACGAGGTCCGCAAGGAACTCATCGGCAACCTCGACGTCGTCGGCAAGTTCGAGTCCACGCAGATGCTGACCCGGGCCGGTGCGGTCGATTGATGCCCCTGCGCGCATCGCGGGACACGTGTTCCGCGATCCCGCGCTCCTGGCGCAGGCGCTGACCCACCGCAGCGCCGGCGCACCGCATAACGAACGCCTGGAGTTCCTCGGCGACGCCCTGGTCGGGCTGATCGTGGCCGAGGCGCTGTACCTGCGCTGGCCCAAGGCCGACGAAGGCGCGATGACCCGCGCCCGCGCCGAGATGGTGCGCGAATCGTCGCTGGCGCGGATCGCGCGCGCGCTTGAGCTCGGCGCGCGCATCACGCTGGGGCCTGGCGAGATGAAGTCCGGCGGGCATCGCCGCGACTCGATCCTTTCCGACGCGCTTGAAGCAGTGGTCGGCGCGATCTTCCTCGACGCCGGCTTCGAAGCCTGCTGCGCCGCCGTGCTGCCCTGGTTCGAACCCGAGATCGACGGCCTCCCGGCCGGCGGCATCGGCAAGGATCCCAAGACCCGGCTGCAGGAGTGGCTGCAGGCGCGGCAACGTCCGTTGCCGACCTACGAACTGCTGTCGGAAGGTGGCGAAGAGCACGCGCGGATCTTCCTGGTCCGCTGCCAGCTCAGCGATCCCGCGACCGACGCCGAAGGCAGCGGCAGCTCCCGCCGCGCGGCGGAACAGGAGGCCGCGTCCGCGGTGCTCGCCCAACTGGAACCAGTGAAACCATGAACACCCAAGCCCCCAGCCGCAGCGGCGCGATCGCCATCGTCGGCCGGCCCAACGTCGGCAAGTCGACCCTGGTCAACGCGCTGGTGGGCGTCAAGGTCAGCATCGTCTCCAACCGCCCGCAGACCACGCGCCATCGGCTGCTGGGCATCGCCACCTTCCCCGGCGGCCAGCTGCAGCTGGTCGATACCCCCGGCATCCATCGCGGCGAACGCAGGCAATCGGCCACCGCGATGCACCGGATGATGAACCGCGCCGCGCGCGGTGCAGTCGAAGGCGTGGACGCGGCCGTGCTGGTGGTCGAGGCCGGACGCTGGGACGATGAGGACGGACTCGCCTACGAGGCCCTGCGCGAGGCGAAGGTGCCGGTGGTGCTGGTGGTCAACCAGGTCGACCGGATCAAGGACAAGGCCAGCCTGCTGCCCTACCTGCAGCAGGCCACCGAGGGCCGCGAATTCGCCGGAGTGCACCCGGTGTCCGCGCTCAAACGCACCGGCCTGGACGCGCTGGTGGCCGAGCTGCTGGCGCTGGTGCCCGAAGGCGAGCCGGCCTACGACGAGGACGCCATCACCGACAAGAGCCAGCGCTTCCTGGCCGGCGAGCTGCTGCGCGAGCAGCTGATGCGCCAGCTTGGCGCCGAGCTTCCGTATTCGACCACGGTCGAGATCGAATCCTTCACCGAAGAGACCTCGAAGTCCGGCCCGTTGCTGCGCATCGGTGCCGTGATCTGGGTGGAGCGCGACGGCCAGAAGGCGATCGTGATCGGCAAGGGCGGCCAGCGCCTGCGCGAGATCGGCACCAAGGCGCGGCTGTCGATGGAGCGCCTGTTCGACTGCAAGGTTTTCCTCGAGACCTTCGTCCGCGTCCGCGCCGGCTGGTCCGACGACGAAGCCGCCCTGCGCACCCTCGGCTACGGCGACTAGGTGTGATCTCTCAGTAGGAGCAGCTATAGCTGCTCCCACAAAGGCCGGCACGAGGAGCGTTCGCGGCCATGGCCGCTCCTACAATGGCGGGATGCGAATCCTTGGCGAACCCGCCTATGTCCTCCACGCCCGGGCCTGGCGCGAGACCAGCCTGCTGCTCGAGGTCCTGTGTGCCGAACACGGGCGCATCGGCCTGGTCGCGCGCGGCGTGCGCGGGCCGAAGCGGCAGGCGCTGCGCGCGGCGCTGCAGCCGATGCAGCACATCCGTTTCGACGCCGTTCTCCGCGGTGAACTCGCGCAACTGACCACGGCCGAGGCGCTGGACGCCGCTCCGCGGCTGCAGGGCGACGCGATGCTGTCGGGCTTCTACGCCAACGAACTGATCCTGCGCCTGGCCCCGCGCCAGGATCCCCAGCCCGAGCTCTACGCCACCTATGGCGAACTACGCGCGCGCCTGGGCGCCGGTGAACCCTTGGCCTGGACCCTGCGCCGATTCGAACGCGACCTGCTGGACGCGCTCGGCGTCGGCGTTGACTACGCGCACGAAGGGGACGGCAGCCCGGTGGACCCGGCCGCGCGGTACCGGCTGGACGCGGAACAGGGACCGCTGCGCGTGCATGGCGATCGCGGCGGTGGCGATCGCGCGCGCACCGCCACCGGACGCGCATTGCTGGCGCTGGCCGCGGACAGCGTGCCGCCGGCGGAGGACCTGGGCGGCCTGCGCCGGGTGATGCGCGAAGTGCTGCAGTCGCATCTTGGCGGTCGGCCGCTGGCCTCGTGGCAACTGCTGGGCGACCTGGGCCGGATGACCGCGACGCCCGTGCGTCAGGGCCGCGGTGAGAGTTCCTGAGCCGCGGCGTCGAAGTGCGCGCGCGCTCCTGCCGATGTCGGGGCGCATTGGAGTGCGATCACCGCCTGCTCCAGCCGCGCCGCGCCCACGAATCCGCAGCTCGCGCGCAGGCGGTGCAGGGCGTCCTGCATCGTCGCCTGGTCGCCGGACTGCCCCGCGGCCATGACCAGGCGATGGGCGGCCGGCAGTTCGGCCAGGAACAACTGGCGCAGGGCATCGACATGCGCACGTTCGCCGTTGAGCGCGCGCAGCGCTGCGGCGTCGTCCCATGCCGATTCCGCCGACCGATGCGCAGCCGCGGCTTCCGCAACCCCCGGCCCGGGCTCGGCGATGCGCAACGGCGTCCGTCCAGCCAGGGTTCCGGCAATCGCGGCCCGCAGCGCGGCCGCGGCCAAGGGCTTCACCAGCACCGCATCGAAGCCGGCCTGGTGCAGATACCGGTGGACGTCGTCTTCGCGCGCGGCAGTGTGTGCGATCGCGGGCGTGACCAGGCCCAGCGCCCGCAGGTCGGCCAGCAGGCTGGCTCCATCGCCGTCGGGCAGGTGGGCGTCCACCAGCCAGAGCGCGTAGGCGATGTTGCTGGCCTGGGCGCGGGCGGCCGCGCGGGTTCCCACGATATCCACGCTGGCGGGCAGCGCTTCGGTGGCGGCCGCCAGGAAGGCGGCGGTGGTGTGGTCGTCCTCGACCAGCAGGATGCGGGGCTTCATCAACGCGTACGCTCCTGTCGCTAACCTGACAGCCATGTCAGCGTGGATCTTACCCCTGCTTGGATTGTTCGCGCTGCTGCACGCCGGCGGCGCCGATGCGCGCACGCTGACCGCGCGCGTGGCCGAGGTGTCGACGCCGGTCGCGACCCTGCACGATGTGGAGGTGCGGCTGGACTGGCCGGCGGGGGCGGACAGCGGCGACCTGCGCATCAGCGCCGGGCGCGCCGAGGCCCTGGATCTCGGCTATCGCTTCCACGCGCTGTCCTGGCGCTGCCCGCTGCGCCGCGATGGCGACGAAGGCTGGCGCTGCGAGGGCGAAGTCCGCCAGGGACAGGGTGCACCGCTGCGGCTGGCGCTGGCACTGCCGCATGGCGACATCCAGGCCGCGCTCTCCGGTGCCGACGGCACGCGCCTGGCACTGCTGCGCACGGAGGCGGAGCCGGACCTCTTCGCCATCGACCTTGCGCGCGTCCCGGTGGCCTGGGCGCAGGCGCTGGCGGCGCAGGCCTGGAGCGAGGTCCAGCTTGGCGAGGGCCGCGTGGACGGGAACCTGCAGGTGCGCGTTCCCGACGCCGGACCGCTGCGACTGCAGGGTCGGCTGGCGCTTGCCGACGCAGCCTTCGACAGCACCGACGGCCGCGTTGCCGGTGCCGGCCTTGCCGCGGGCCTGGACTTCGACTGGTTGGCGCTGGATGACGGCCCGCTGCTGGCGCTCGACGGTGAACTGCGCGGCGGCGAGCTGCTGCTGGGCGACGGCTATTTCGTGCTCCCCGACGCGCCGTTGCCGCTGCACTTGGGGGCGCAGCGTGCGCTTGACGGCTGGGCGCTGACGGAATTTTCGGCCAGTGACCCGGGCGTGCTCGAGGTCGGCGGCAGCGCATTCCTGGGCGAATCCGGCCTGCGCGATCTTGCGCTGTCGCTGCGCAGCGCCGACGTTTCGCTGCTGCCGGAGCGCTATCTCTCGGGATGGCTTGGCGTGGCGGGCCTCGGCGGGCTGACGATGTACGGGGCGCTGGACATCGACCTGGCGCTGCGCGACGGCGTGCTGTCGAGCTTCGACCTGCGGCCACGTGCACTCGACCTTGCCGCGCCCGGCGACCGCTTCCGCTTCGAAGGCCTTGATGGCCGCGTCCACCTGGTATCCGAGGGCAGCGCGCAGAGCGACCTGCAGTGGCGAAGCGGCGCGCTCGGCGCGATCGCGCTTGGCGCGGCGCGGCTGCCGTGGCGGAGCAGCGGCGGCGAACTGCACCTGCGCGAGGCCACGGACATCCCGCTGCTCGACGGGCGGCTCTCGGCGTCGGCGCTGCACCTGCGCCCGCCCGGCCAGCGCGGGCCGCTGCTGATCGAGGGCGCGCTCACGGTGGAGGCGCTGGACATGGCGCGGCTGATGCCGGCCCTTGGCCTGCCGGCCTTCCCGGGCACGCTGTCCGGAAGCATCCCCGGCGTGCGCTACGTCGGCGAGCGCCTGGATTTCGACGGCGGCCTGGTCATGCACGCGTTCGATGGCGAAGTGCGGGTGTCGTCGCTGGCGATGGAGCGGCCCTTCGGCGTCGCGCCCACGCTGCTGGCCGACATCGGCTTCGACGGCCTGGACCTGCGGGCGCTGACCGGCGTGTTCGAGGTCGGCGGCATCAGCGGGCGGCTGCACGGCCACGTCGAAGGCCTGCGCCTGGTCGACTGGGAACCGGTGGCCTTCGATGCCGAGCTGCACACCGAACCGCGCCGCGGCGTTCGCCAGCGGATCAGCCAGCGCGCGGTGCAGGACATCTCCAGCGTCGGCGACGCCTCGTTCACCGCCAGCCTGCAGGGCCAGCTGCTGGCGCTGTTCGACGACTTCGGCTACCGCCGGATCGGCCTGTCGTGCCGACTGGTGAACGGCGTCTGCACGATGGCCGGATTGCAGCCGCGTGGCAGCGGGTTTGTTATCGTCGAAGGGTCCGGGCTGCCGCGGCTGGACATCGTTGGTTTCAACCGGCGCGTCGACTGGGACACCCTGGTCGAACGCCTGGCCGCCGCAGGTTCCGGCGAGGTCTCGCCGGTGTTCGATTGACCCGTCCCAGGAGGACTGCATGCGTTCGTACACTCTGCCAATCGCCGCCGCGCTGGTGCTCACCGCCTGCGTCACCATCAACGTGTATTTCCCCGCGGCCGAGGCGCGCGAAGCCGCGCGCGAGTTCGTCGAGAAGGTGATCGGGGACGGGGACGAGGGCGCGGCCCAGGCGCCGGGTGTTCCGGAGGGTGACGCTCCGGCGAGCGACAGCCCTGCGACTGATGTTCCAGAACGCGATGTTCCCGGGAATGACGTCCCAGGGCATGACGTCCCCGGAAATGGCCAGGCAGGCGCCGTGGCGCAGCTTCCGGACGCGAAATCGCGCCGCCTGGACTTCGATCCGTGGATCCTGCTCGGCATCGCACCGGCGCACGCGCAGACGCCGGACATCAGCATCCGCACGCCGGCGATCCAGGCGATCCAGCAGCGGATGGAGTCGCGCTTCACATCGACCCTGCGCCCGCACTTCGACAGTGGCGCGCTGGGCTTCGGCAGCGACGGCCTGCTGGTGGTGCGCGATGCCGCGAAGCTGCCGCTGAAAGACCGCGTGGCGGTGAACGCCGCGGTGGCCGACGACAACCGCGACCGCAACGCCGTCTATCGCGAGATCGCCGTCGCCAACGGCCATCCGGAGTGGGAGTCGCAGATCCGCGACGTGTTCGCGAAGCAGTGGGTGGCGAGCGCGCGCTCTGGCTGGTGGTACCAGCAGGGCGGCGCCTGGCGCCAGAAATAATCCCCCCTTTTTTTGTGGGAGCGGCTATAGCCGCGATCATCCTTCAACCGAACCATGCCCTTGATCGCGGCTATAGCCGCTCCCACAACAGCGGTCGCGGCTACAGCGGCTCCTGCAGGGTCAGAATGGGGGTTCGATAGATTGTTCCGGGTATTTTTCATTGGCACGCATTGACAGGACTCCGTTCGAGGCCGAAATCCTCGAACTTGGCGCCGACGGCCGCGGCATTGCCCGTCGACCGGAAGGACATCCGCACGCTGGCAAGTCCGTGCATATCGCCGGCACGCTCGCCGGCGAACGGGTAATGGCGGTGCAGACCCGTCGCGCACGGCGGTTCGACGAAGCCGAAGTCGTGGAAGTGCTGCTGGCCGCGCCCGAACGCGTGGAGCCGCAATGCCCGCACTTCGGCACCTGCGGCGCGTGCAGCCTGCAGCACATGGCCGGGGACCAGCAGATCACCACCAAGGCGCGGATGCTGGCCGCGGACTTCGAGCACATCGGGCAGGTGCGGCCGGAGGCAACGCTGCCGCCGCTCACCGCGAGCCCCTGGGGCTATCGCCGGAAGGGGCGGTTCTCGGTGCGGCGCGTGGAGAAGAAGGACAGGACCCTGGTCGGCTTCCGCGAGCGCGATGCGCGCTTCGTTGCGGAGTTGAGCGAATGCCACACCCTGGTTCCGCAGCTTGGCAGCCGTCTCGGGGCGCTCGCAGCCCTGGTCGACGGCATGGACGCGCGCAGCGCGATCCCGCAGATCGAGTTCGCAGCCGGCGACGACGCCACCGCGCTGGTGTTCCGCCATCTTGAACCGCTCGGCGAGCGCGACCGCGCGGCGCTGGTGGCGTTCGCGCAGGAA
This sequence comes from Luteimonas sp. A537, assembly GCF_054052065.1. NCBI lineage: Bacteria > Pseudomonadati > Pseudomonadota > Gammaproteobacteria > Lysobacterales > Lysobacteraceae > Luteimonas > Luteimonas renzhihongae. The sequence continues at coordinate 513,935 of NZ_JBSVRH010000002.1, read as the reverse complement.
CACGATCTTGCCGTGTACCTGCAGCCGGGCGGGCTCGAGACCGTTGCGCCGCTGTGGCCCGAAAGCCCGAGGCTGGCGTTCCGTCTCGCCCGCTGGGACGTCGAGCTGGAGTTCCAGCCGCTGGACTTCATCCAGGTCAACGCCGCGCTCAACGAATCGATGATCGCGCACGCGCTTGAGCTGCTCGACGTGCAGCCCGGGGAGCGCGTGCTCGACCTGTTCTGCGGCCTGGGCAACTTCAGCCTGCCGCTGGGGCGGGTCGCGGACGAAGTGGTGGGCGTGGAAGGCGATGCCGGGCTGGTGGAGCGCGCGCGCGCGAATGCGGCGCGCAACGGCATGGCGCACGTGCATTTCCACATGGCCGACCTGACCACCGACCTGCGCGAGCAGCCCTGGATGAAGGCCGGCTTCGACAGGCTGCTGCTCGACCCGGCCCGCGCCGGCGCGCTGGAAGTGCTGCAGCAGCTGCCGCTGGAGGGCCTGAAGCGCATCGTCTACGTCAGCTGCCATCCCGGCTCGCTCGCGCGCGATGCCGGCTACCTCGTCAACGAGCGCGGCTGGCACCTGCGCGCCGCAGGGGTGATGGACATGTTCCCCCACACCGCCCACGTCGAATCCATCGCCGTCTTCGACCCGCCAGCTCACGCCCACCCCCTGTAGGAGCAGCTATAGCTGCGACCAGCCTCACCTTCACCTGTGGGAGCGGCTATAGCCGCGATAAGCTGTCTGGCCGGGATCGCAGCTATAGCTGCTCCTACAGAGGGTCGTGAGGGTTCATGGGTATCGAGATAGAGCGGAAATTCATGGTGACCGGCGAAGGCTGGCGCGACGCGGCGCACGCCGTGGTGCCGATGGCGCAGGGCTACCTCAACGACCAGTCGTCGATGGACGAAGGGCGGCAGCGCGCTTCGGTGCGCGTGCGGCTGGAGGGCGATGGGGCGTTCCTCAACATCAAGTCGCGCGAGCTCGGGCACACCCGGCAGGAGTTCGAATACCCGCTGCCCGTGACCGAAGCCCGCGAGCTCCTCGCGCTGTGCGTCGGCGGTCTGGTCGAGAAGCGCCGCCACCTGGTGCGCCATGGGGATCATCTGTGGGAAGTCGACGAGTTCCTCGGCGACAACGCCGGCCTGGTGGTCGCCGAGATCGAGCTCGAAAGCGCCGCGGAAACCTTCGAACACCCCGCCTGGCTGGGCGTCGAGGCCACCGACTGCCCCCGCTACTACAATCTGGCCCTGGCCGCGCGGCCGTACTCGCTGTGGAGCGATGCGGAACGCGCGGGACCGGCCGCCTGAGGAGAACCACCATGCTTGTCATCGGCATCGCCGGTACCGAACTCAACGCGCAGGAACGCGACTGGCTGCAGCACGATGCCTGCGCCGGCGTGATCCTGTTCACCCGCAACTTCGCCTCGCGCGCCCAAGTGGCCGAGCTGTCGCAGGCCATCCGCGAGGCCGCGCCGCGTCCGCAACTCATCAGCGTCGACCAGGAGGGCGGCCGCGTGCAGCGCTTCCGCGAGGGTTACAGCGCGCTGCCGCCGCTGGAGACCTTCGGCCGCGACTACGCCTGTGATGCCGAAGGCGCCCTGCAGCGCGCCCGCGAACACGCCTGGCTGATGGCCAGCGAAGTCCGCGCATCGGGCGTCGACCTCAGCTTCGCCCCGGTGGTCGACCTGGGCCGCGGCAACCTCGCCATCGGCGACCGTGCGTTTTCCGACGATCCGCAGGTGGTCGCCGCCTTCACCCGCGCCTACGTCGAAGGCATGCACGAGGCCGGCATGGCGGCCACGCTCAAGCACTTCCCCGGCCACGGCTCGGTGCGCGAAGACACGCATTTCGACGACGCCGTCGACGACCGCCCGCTGGACGTGATCCGCGCCCATGATCTGGTGCCCTTCGTCGCCGGCATCGACGCCGGTGCCGACGCGGTGATGCTCGCGCACGTGGTCTACCCGCAGGTGGCGCCGGAGCCCGCCGGCTACTCGCCGCTGTGGATCAACGGCATCCTGCGCAAGGAAATGGGCTTTCGCGGCGTGGTCTTCTCCGACGACATCGGCATGGCCGCGGCGCACGGCGTGGGCGGCATCAAGGCGCGCGTCGATGCGCACCTGGACGCCGGCTGCGACGTGGTCCTGGTCTGCCACCCGGAACTGGTGGAGGAATCGCTGGCCGCGGTCGAAGGCCGCAGCCTCAACACCATGGCCCTGGCCGGGCTGGTCGGCCGCGGCGCGCTGGGCTGGGACGGCCTGCTGGCCGACGCGCGCCATGGCGCCGCATCCGCGCGCCAGGGCGGCGGGGTGGCGGCATGAACGCGCCGAGGCTGGCCGAGGTCATGGTCGATGCCGACCTGATCCATGACCGCGACGTGCTCGAGGACGCGATCGAGGGCATGGCCGATGCCATCAAAGCCGAGTACGCCGATGACGAGCGCCCGCCTTTGTTCGTGACGATCATGAACGGCGGCATGCCATTCGCGACGCAGCTGGCGTTTGCCTTGGGCGAGCGCGGCCTGGACCTCGAATTCGACTACCTGCACGCCACCCGCTACCGCGGCGGCACCAGCGGCTCGCGCCTGGCCTGGCTGCACCGCCCGGCAACGCCGATGCGCGGCCGCCGCGTGATCCTGGTCGACGACATCCTCGACGAAGGCCACACCCTGAAGGCCGTCACCCGCTGGTGCGAAGACGAAGGCGCCGCCGATATCCGGGTCGCGGTGCTCGCCACCAAGGTCCACGACCGCTGCGTGGACGGCGTCTGCGCCGACTGGGCGGGCGTCGACGTGCCCGATCGCTACGTCTTCGGCTACGGCATGGACTACAACGAACAGGGCCGCAACCTGCCCGCCATCTACGCGCTGGCCGACTGAGCGCGCGCCACGCAGGAAACGGACATGTCGCCCGAAACCAATACGCCAAAGCTCGCCGATGAGCTGATCGCCCTGGCGGTGATCGGCGGCACCGGGCTGTACCGGCTCGCCGGCCTCGAAGACGTCCAAACGCAGCAGCCGCCCACCCGCTACGGCGCGCTGTCGGGTCCGGTGCGGATCGGCCGGATCGCAGGCAGGCAGGTCGCCTTCCTGGCCCGCCACGGTGAGGGCCATTCGGTGCCCCCACACCTGGTCAACTACCGCGCCAACCTCTCCGCGCTGCACGCGCTGGGCGCGCGCCGGGTGCTCGCGCTCAACACCGTGGGCGGCATCACCGATGCCTTCGGCCCGCGCGTGCTCGCCTGTCCCGACCAGCTCATCGACTACACCTGGGGCCGCATCTCGACCTTCTGCGAGGAGCCGGGCACCGAGGTGCTGCACGTGGACATGGGCGATCCCTATACGCCCTCGCTGCGTCGCGACGTCCTGGCGGCTGCCGCACGTGCCGCTGTCGCGGTGGTCGATGGCGGTTGCTACGGCGCCACCCAGGGGCCGCGCCTGGAGACCCGCGCCGAGATCGCGCGCATGCGACGCGACGGCTGCGACCTGGTCGGCATGACCGGCATGCCCGAGGCCGGGCTGGCGCGCGAACTCGGCCTGGACTACGCCTGCCTCGCCATCGTTGCCAACTGGGCGGCGGGCGCGGGGCCGCAGGTGGACGAGGTGATCACGCTCGACGACGTGCTTGCGAACGTGGCCGCGGCATCGTCCGGGCTGCCCGCGCTGGTCGAGGCGCTGCTCGCCGGCTGATTTGCACGGCGGCGCCGGGCTTTGCATACTCGGCTCGCGTGTGCCCGGTCCCTTGCAGGTCGGCGCGCGCAATCGTATCCAGACGAGGTAGAACGAGTCATGCAATACGGCACAGTGAAGTGGTTCAACGACGCCAAGGGTTTCGGCTTCATCGCTCCCGAAGACGGCAGCTCCGACGTGTTCGTGCACTATTCGGCGATTTCTTCCGAAGGCTTCCGCAGCCTGCAGGAAGGCCAGCGCGTCAGCTATGAAGTCACCCAGGGTCCGAAGGGCGCACAGGCGGCAGGGGTGGCGCCTGTCGCATAAGCGACATCGCAACAATATTTTCCTGTTCCAGGGCCCCGGAGTGTTTCCGGGGCCCTTTTCTTTCCGGGCCATTGCCCCGGGTCATGCGAAGGTCAAACCCCGCTGCGATGATGCCGGTCTGCCTCCGTCCGCTGGAGTTCCGCATGCTGCACTGGATTTCGCTCGCCCTCGCCATGGCCATCGCTCCCGCGCCCGCCGCCGAAACCGGCAACAACCCGGAAGCCGCCGCCGCCATCGCAGCGCCGCATGACGGCAAGGCGGTGGTGATCGCGCACCGCGGCGCCAGCGCCGTGCTGCCCGAGCACACCCTGGCTGCCTACCTGCGCGCGATCGAAGACGGCGCCGACTACATCGAGCCCGACCTCGTCTCCACTCGCGACGGCGTGCTGGTGGCACGGCACGAGAACGAGATCGGCGGCACCACCGATGTCGCCGCGCACCCGGCCTTTGCCGACCGCAAGGCCACGCGCACGGTCGATGGCCACGAGATCGAAGGCTGGTTTGTCGAAGACTTCAGCTTCGACGAGCTGCGCACCCTGCGCGCCCGCGAGCGCATCCCGCAGCTGCGCAGCACCGCCGCTGACGGCCTGCACCCGGTGCCATCCTTCGACGAGATCATCGAACTGGTCGCGCACGAATCCGCGGCGCGCGGGCGGGTGATCGGCCTGATCCCGGAGATCAAGCACCCCAGCCACTTCAGCGCGCTCGGCCTGGCGATGGAAAGCCGCGTGCTCGCGGCGCTGGTTGCGCATCCCTACACCCGCAGTGCGCCGGTGGTGATCCAGTCCTTTGAAGTCGGCAACCTGCGCGCGCTGCGCACGCAGCTCGGCGAGGGCAGGGCGAACATCCGCCTGGCGCAACTGCTCGGTGCGCCGGACGCTCTGCCGGCCGACGTCCCCGCCGGCGGCCAGACCTATGCCGACTTGGCAACGCCCGCCGGCCTGCGTGACGTAGCAACCTACGCCGACGTACTCGGCCCGCACCTGCAGTACGTGGTGCCGGTGGACGCCGACGGCCGCCTGGCCAAGGCGACCACGCTGGTCGCCGACGCGCACGCCGCGGGGCTGCAGGTCATGCCGTACACGTTCCGCCCCGAGAATCATTTCCTGCCGCGCAGCCTGTGGGAGGGCGACGACCCGCGCAGCCGCAGCGAGGAGGGTGCCATCGCGCATATCCGCGCGCTGCTTGAAGCCGGCATCGATGGCTTCTTTACCGATGATGTCCGCGTTGGGCGCATTGCGGTGGACGAGGCGTCCGACGCACGCGGCCTCAACAAGCAGGTGCGCTGAACTACCCTGACCCCCGAGATGCTCACGCGATAGTGTCGGACTCGCCATGGATCAGCCTTGATCCATCACCTCGGCGAGCGGGGTATCTCCGTCGTAGAAATCCACGGTCTGGCGGCTGGCAGCGCCGGTCTTGATGACGTGTGCAATCGCTTCGGCGACATTGGCCCGCGAGGTGACGCGTTTGTCTTCCGGCCAGTCCGCGCCTGCCATTACCGCTCGCAGGATTTTCCCTGTTGCCGGTTCCAGCGTGAGCAGGCCGGGCCCGAGGATGGTGTAGTCCAACCCGGTCTCGCGCAGCTTCGCATCCGCATCATGCTTGGCTTTGGCATAGGAGTAGAACGGGTCCGTCGGGTCGAGCTGGTTGACGTGCATGTTGGCGCCGGCATAGGACACCATGACGAAGCGGGTGACGCCGGCCTGCTCCGCCGCTTGCATGGCGCGGGTCGCGGCTTGGTAGTCGACGGCATGCGTGCGCTGCGGGCTCCCACCGCCGGCGCCCGCCGAGAACACAACGGCGCTGGCACCGGATTTGTTTTGTGCTGCTCTAGGCCTTCGCCACCTCGATCACCACTTTCCCGAAATGCGTGCCGGACTCCAGGTGGCGGTACGCCTCCTTCGCCTCGGCGAACGGGAACACGCGATCGACCACCGGCTTGATGCCGTTCGCGGCCACGAGACGGGCCGTCTGTTCCAGCATGGCGCGGCTGCCGACGTAAATGCCGACCATGCGCTTGGCGGTGGTCGCCAAAGTGAACGGGTTGAGCTCGCCGCCGAAACCGCTGACGCCGCCGATGATGGCGATGGTGCCGCCCACGGCGGTGGATGCGACTGAACGGGTGACGGTGCCCTGGCCGCCCACTTCCAGCACCACGTCGACTCCCTTGCCGCCAGTGTGGCGCAGCACCTCGTCCTGCCACTCGGGGTTCGTGCGGTAGTTGATCGCCACGTCCGCACCCAGGGCACGGGCGCGCGCCAGTTTTTCATCGCTGGACGAGGTGATGATCACCTGCAGGCCCGCGGCCTTTGCCAGCTGCAGGCCCAGGATCGAAACACCACCGGTGCCCAGCAGGAGCACGGTATCGCCGGGGCGGAGATCGGATGATTCGAAGATGGCGTTCCATGCGGTGACGCCTGCGCAGGGGAGGGTGGAGGCCTCGAAGTAGTCCAGCGCGTCCGGGAACTGCACCAGGGAGTCTTCATGCAGGGTGACTTCCTCGGCGAGCATGCCGTCGATGTCGCCACCGAGTGCGCTCCGGAATTTGTTTTGATCCGGCGCATCTTCAAGCCAATGAGGAAAGAAGGATGCCGCCACCCGGTCACCCGGCTTGACCCGGCTGACCATCGAGCCGACCGCGATGACATCGCCGGCGCCGTCGGAACAGGGGATGACAGGGTCATCGACCTTGACCGGATACACACCGTTGGCGACCATCAGGTCGCGATAGTTCAGCGACACGGCACGCACCCTGACGCGCACTTCGTGGGCTCCAAGCGGCCGCTCGATAATGTCTTCCAGCCGCAGTCCGTCGATCTTCCCGCCATGCGGGATCCGGTAAGCCTTCATGTTCGCGTCCTCTTATCGCCCATCATCGGTCCATTGGCCATTGTGGCCCCGGAGGTCGCGAAGTCCCGGCTTTTGGGCGAATCCGGCCTGGAACTGTGTGTCGCGGCTGCGCGCGCACGCGCCTGGCGGAAGACCTGGCCGAAGGCTCCCCGGGTCAGTCGGCCGCGTCAGGCCAATCCACCCGGCCGCAGCTCGATTCCCAGCGCCGGCGCAATCACGCGCATCGCCTCGTCATCCCGACTCAGCGCAATCCACCCCGCCGTGGTCTCGGTGCCCGTCTCCCACACCCACAGCGTGTAGCCATAGGCGCGCAGCGCGTCGTAGGCCACGTGCACCAGATCGGGGATTCTGGCGTCGTCCAGGAACTCGGCATCGGTCGGATCCTCCACGCCCCAGTCCAGCTCGAGGTTCCAGCGGGCGACCAGTTCGTTGATGCTTTCCACCAACGCGGCGGCATCGTCGTCGTGGACCTGGAAACCGGACTTCCAGTCGATGATGTCCTTCAGCACCCAGGCCGGCTCGTACTCGTCCTCGCCGGCGTCGGCGGTGGTGTCCTGGTAGGCGCTGAACTGCTGCAGGGCGGTTTCTTCGTCGCCCGGGTTGATGAGCAGCAGCAGCTGCCAGACCAGCGCTTCGCTGCCGGCGTCCTCGTCGATCTCCAGGTCCGGGTCGAAGCCGCCGGCGTAGTTGTCGTCGGGGTCGAACTCACTGTCGGGGGCGTGCATGGGGTGCGGCCAGGGGGCGGGGCGCACAGGATAAGCCCGGCGCGGTGACGGCGGTAACGGCGTTGGCCGCCCGGTGGCGCAAGCCCGCGCTGTCGTTTGCGCCGCCCAGCCCGCAAACTATGCGCATGACCACGAACCCACCGGGCGCTCCTGGCGCCCGCCCGCAGCTGCCCGCTGAATCCATCGAAGCGCGGCTGAAGCTTGCCACCGACACCCTTGAAACCGTCGCCGCGGACCATGCGCTGCTCGACGCGCTGGACGATGCCACCCGCGAGCGCCTGCACCGCGCGGTCGCAGCACTTGGCGCGCCGGTGGATGCCGTCGCGCGCCGCCAGCGCCGCAAGCAACAGAAGCGCAGCCGCGTGCAGGCCAAAAACGAGCGCGACGATGCGATCCTCGACGCCACCGGCATCCGCACCCTGCGCCGCCAGCCGGTGTTCACCACGCCCAACTATTTCCCGCCGGCGGACTTCACCCCGCGCGACCTCGACGCCGACGTGCCCGCGCACCACGAGACCCTGGAGCCGCAGCACTGCTACGTGTGCAAGCAGAAGTACTCGCGCATCCACCACTTCTACGACCAGCTGTGCCCGGAGTGCGCGGACTTCAACTTCGCCAAGCGCACCGAGCTCACCGACCTGACCGGCAGGGTGGCGCTGCTGACCGGCGGCCGGGTCAAGATCGGCTACCAGGCCGGGCTGAAGCTGCTGCGCTGCGGCGCGCGGCTGATCGTGACCACGCGCTTCCCGCGCGACTCCGCGGCGCGTTACGCCGAGGAGCCGGACTTCGCCGAATGGCACGATCGCCTGGAAATCTTCGGGCTCGACCTGCGGCATACGCCGAGCGTGGAGGCGTTCTGCAGCGAGCTGCTGGCCACCCACGACCGCCTCGACTTCATCATCAACAACGCCTGCCAGACCGTGCGCCGCCCACCGGGTTTCTACACGCACATGATGGCCGCCGAGACCGCGGCGCTGCACGACGCGCCGGAGCACCTGCGCAGGCTGCTGGGCCGCTATGAAGGCCTGCGCGCGGACGCGTTGCTGCCGGACGGCGCGGCCACCGCGCTTGCCGGCCGCGAGCCGCGGCACGAGGCCGCCGCCGGCCTGACCCGCGCCGCGGAGCTGTCGCAGGTGCCGCTGCTGGCCGAAGAGCTGCTGGGCCAGTCGCACCTGTTCCCCGAAGGCCGCCTGGACCAGGACCTGCAGCAGGTCGACCTGCGCGGGCGCAACTCCTGGCGCCTGCAGATGGACGAGGTGCCCTCGGTGGAGCTGCTGGAAGTGCAGCTGGTCAACGCGATCGCGCCCTTCCTGATCAACGCGCGCCTGAAGCCGCTGATGCTGCGCACGCCGGACGGCTCGCCGCCCGCGCCCGACCGCCACATCGTCAACGTGTCGGCGGTGGAGGGGCAGTTCTACCGCAACTTCAAGACCACCCGGCACCCGCACACCAACATGGCCAAGGCCGCGCTCAACATGATGACGCGCACCTCGGCCGCCGATTACCACGGCGACGGGATCCACATGAACTCGGTCGACACCGGCTGGGTGACCGACGAGGACCCGGTGGAGATCGCCGCGCGCAAGACCATCGAAGAGCGCTTCCACCCGCCGCTCGACATCGTCGACGGCGCCGCGCGCATCGTCGACCCGATCATCGCCGGCCTCAACACCGGCGAGCACGTCTGGGGCCAGTTCCTGAAGGACTACCGCCCGACCGACTGGTAGCGCCGCAGCGTCGCAGACCATGCCCGGTTTTTGTGGGAGCGGCTATAGCCGCGATCCAAGCCGGTAGAAGCATCGCGGCTATAGCCGCTTCCACAGGGTGCTAACGTTCGCGATGGACCCGCCGGGAGCTGTGCGATGAAGCCATTCCAGACGCACAAGGTCGTCAATCAGCCGCCGCCGTTCACGTCGCGCGACCTTTGGCATGACGATGTCGCGCTGCGCGAGGCGCTGGCCCGCGAAGGTGGCCAGGCGTTCGCCAATGAGGTTGCGACCTACGGCGCGCTCGCCGGCGGCGAGCTGCTGGCGCTTTCGCACGACGCACATCGCGACCGCCCACGACTGCTCACGCACGACGCCACCGGGCACCGCATCGACCGCGTCGAATTCCACCCCTCCTACCACCGCGTGATGGAGACCGCGATCGCGCACGGCGTCGCCGGGCTGTCGTGGGCGCGGCCGGAACCCGGCGCACACGTCGCGCGCGCGGCGCTGGCCTACCTGCACTACCAGGCCGAACCCGGCAGCAGCTGTCCGCTGACCATGACCCACGCCGCGATGCCCGTGCTGCGCCAGGCGCCCGCGCTGCGCGAGTGGGCCGACAAGGTCGCCGCCTGCCGCTACGACGTGCGCGACGTGGCGATCGGCGACAAGCCAGGCGTCACGCTCGGCATGGGCATGACCGAAAAGCAGGGCGGCAGCGACGTGCGTGCCAACGCGACCATCGCCACGCCCAGCGGTGAGGGCGGCGATGCCTACACCCTGGTCGGCCACAAATGGTTCATGTCGGCGCCGATGTCCGACGGCTTCCTGGTGCTGGCGCAGGCGCCCGGCGGCCTGACCTGCCTGCTGATGCCGCGCAGGCTGCCCGACGGCAAACGCAACGCCTTCACCCTGATGCGCCTGAAGGACAAGCTCGGCGACTGGTCGAATGCCTCCAGCGAAGTCGAGTTCCAGGATGCGCTGGCGTGGCGTGTCGGCGACGAGGGCCGCGGCGTGGCGACCATCCTGCAGATGGTGATGCTGACGCGGCTGGACTGCATGTTGGGCTCCGCCGGCTGCATGCGCATGGCGCTGGCGCAGGCGGTCCACCACACACGCCACCGCAGCGCCTTCGGGCGGCCGCTGTCGGCGCAGCCGCTGATGCGCAACGTGCTGGCCGACATCGCGATCGAGACCGAAGCCGCGCTGGCGCTGTCAATGCGCGTGGCGCGCGCGGTCGACGCCGCGGAACGCGATCCTGCCGAAGCCGCGTTCGCACGCATCGCCACCGCCATCGGTAAGTACTGGATCTGCCGCCGTACGCCCGCGGTGGTGAACGAGGCGCAGGAGTGCCTGGGCGGCGCCGGCTACATCGAGGAGTCGCTCCTGCCGCGGCTGTACCGGCAGGCGCCGCTGAACTCCATCTGGGAAGGCAGCGGCAACATCCAGTGCCTGGACGTGCTGCGCGCGCTGAAGCGCGAGCCGGCGGCCGCGAACGCGCTGCGCGCCGAGATCGAAGCCGCGCGCGGAATGCATCCTGCGCTAGATGCCGTGGCCGCAACGCTTGAAGACCTGCTCGGCGCCGCGGATGAGGCGGGATCAAGGATGCTGGTCGAACGCCTGGCGCTGGCGCTGCAGGCCTCGGTGCTGCTGCGCGCCGGTAGCCCGGTGGCTGAAGATTTCTGCCGCAGCCGCCTGGGATGCGAGCATGGTCTGGCGTTGGGAACGCTGCCGGTCGGGGTTGGCCATGGCGAGGTCATTGCGCGGGCGTTACCTGGTTGAAAAGCCTTTTTTGCCACGGATTTACGCGGATCAGAGCGGATTTACGCGGATAGAGCGGAAAAATCGATGGCAGAGGTGAAGCGGCCGGGAAGATTCGGCTGTTGCAGGAGCAGCCACAGCTGCGACGTCGTTGTACGGATCGCGGCTATAGCCGCTCCCACAGGGTGCGGGATGCCGTTGTGCGGATCGCAGCTATAGCTGCTCCTGCAGATGGGTTTGCCGGCCTATGGCGCAGAGGCGGGCGCGGCGTCGAGGAACTGCAGGCGCGCAAGTTCGGCATACAGCCCACCCTGCGCCAGCAGTTCGGAGTGCGTGCCCTCGGCGACGATGCGGCCGTGGTCCATCACCACGATTCGGTCGGCGCGCAGCACGGTGGCCAGGCGGTGGGCGACCACGATCGTGGTGCGACCTTCCATCAGGCGCTCGAGTGCGTGCTGCACCGCGCGCTCGCTTTGCGCGTCGAGCGCGGAGGTGGCCTCGTCCAGCAGCAGTACCGGTGCGTCGCGCAGCAGGGCGCGGGCGATGGCCACGCGCTGCTGCTGGCCGCCGGACAGGCGGGCGCCACGCTCGCCCAGCTCGGAGGCATAGCCTTCGGGCAGCTCGGCGATGAACTCGTGCGCTTCGGCGGCGCGCGCGGCCGCTTCGACCTCGGCGTCGGTCGCATCCAGGCGGCCGTAGCGGATGTTGTCAGCGGCGCTGGCGGCGAAGATCGTCGGCCGCTGCGGCACCAGGGCCATGGCCTCGCGCAGGGCGGTGGGTTCGAGTTCGCGCAGGTCAATGCCATCGAGCGAGACGCTGCCCGACTGTGGATCGCGGAAGCGTTGCAGCAGCGAGAACACGGTGCTCTTGCCGGCGCCTGAGGGGCCGACCAGGGCCACGGTTTCGCCAGGCGCGACTTCAAGCGTGAAGCCTTCCAACGCCGCTGCGTCGGGTCGGGTGGGGTAGTGGAATACGACGTCGCGCATCGCCACCGCGCCGCGCACCGGCTGCGGCAGCGTCTTCGGCGCGGCAGGTGCCACCACGGCGGCCTCTTCATCCAGCAGTTCGCCGATCCGGCCCATGCCGCCGGCCGCCTTCTGCAGCTCGTTCCAGACTTCGGCAAGCGCGCCCACCGAGCCCGCGCCGAACATCGCGTACAGCACGAACTGCCCCAGCGTGCCCGCGCTCATGCGGCCGTCGGCGACGTCGTGAGCGCCCAGCCACAGCACCAGGGTGATGGCGCCGAAAATCACCGAGATCGCGACCGCGGTCACCAGCGCCTGCACGCCGATGCGCTTGCGCGCCACCGCCACCGCGGTCGCCACGGCCGTGCCGAAGCGGCCGCGCTCATGGTTTTCACGGGCATGCGACTGCACGGTGTCGACGGCGCCCAGGGTCTCGGTGGCCAGGGCGTTGGCGTCGGCCACGCGGTCCTGGCTCTGGCGCGAGATCTTCTGCAGGCGGCGCCCGCCGAGCACCAGCGGCAGCACCGCCAGCGGGATCCCGACCAGCGTCCAGGCTGCCAGCCGGGGGCTGGTCACCATCAGCATGGCCACGCTGCCGAGCACCATCACCACGCTGCGCAGGGCCACCGACATGCTGGTCGCGACCACGCCGCGCAGCAGCTCGGTATCGGCGGTCAGGCGCGAGACCAGCTCGCCGGTGCGGCTGCGTTCGTAGAAGGACTGGTCCAGGCCCATGAGGTGGCTGAACAGCTGCGTGCGCAGGTCGGCGACCACGCGCTCGCCGAGCAGGGAGACGAAGAAGAAGCGCGCCGCGGTGGCGATGGCCAGCGCCAGCGTCACCAGGAACAGCAGCACGAACGCGGCATCGATGCCGGCACCGCTGGCGAAGCCGTCGTCGATCATGCGCCGCACCGCCAGCGGCAGGCTCAGGGTCGCGGTGCTGGATGCCAGCAGGGCGAGCAGCCATGCCGCCAGCAGGGCCCTGTGTCGGCCGAGGAACGGCCACAGCGGCCGCAGGGTCGACAGCGGGACCCTGGTCTTGCCGGTGGAATCGTCTTCGCGCGCGCCTTGCGCAGGGGGCGGTGTGGGAGTGTTCGCGAACTGGGCCATCCGGCCATTGTCGCCGATGCCCCGGGCCTATGGGTCGCTTACGCGTGCGCGATCGCGCGTGGCGTCGCGCAGGTGGCCGACCAGGTCCGCCAGGCGGCTGGCCGGCAGGCGCAGGCGGAAGTGGACGCCGTCGACGGCGAAGTCCTCGCTCAGCTTTTCTGCATCGAATGCAGGCAGCGCGGCGTGTACCGCAGCGAGGTCGGCGAAGGGGCAGGTGACCTCGACTTCGGCCATCTCCACCACTTCGCGCCGCTCGGCGGTGCGCAGGCATTCGGCCGCGGTGCCTCCGTAGGCGCGCACCAGGCCGCCTGCGCCGAGCTTGATGCCGCCGTACCAGCGCGTGACCACCACCACCACGCCATCGAGGCCCTGGCCGTCGATCGCGGCCAGGATCGGGCGGCCGGCGGTACCGGCGGGTTCGCCGTCGTCGCTGGAGCGGTAGGCGCTGCCAAGGCGCCAGGCCCAGCAGTTGTGGGTGGCGTCGGGCACCGAAATCGCGGCGATGAAGGCCGCGGCGGCGTCGACATCCTCCACCGGCATCGCGTTGGCCAGGAAGCGGCTGTGCTTGATCACGAGTTCGTGCGCGGCGGCCGCGGCCAGCGTGGTGCTCATTCTTCCAGCAGGGAGCGCAGCCCCTCGGGCAGCGGGGCGTCGGGGTGGCGGCGGCGGAACTCGGCGAAGCTTTCGCGTGCCTCGTAATAGCGTTCGGCGGCGACCAGCTCGCGGATCCGGGCCAGCCAGGCTTCGCGCACGGCGGGTGAGTCCACCGAGGCCGGTGGCGTGTCGTCCAGCGGCTGGTCGAACCAGTCCTCGACGTGGTCGTGGTCTTCAGCCATGTCCGCGGACTGCGTGGCGGCGGCTTCCGGCCGGGCTGCGGAATCGGCCGGGGGTGGCAGCACGAGCATCGACGCGGGTCGTTGCGGCGAGGGGGCTGGTGGGGCCGGGGGCGCAGGCGGTGCGGGCGGCGGAGCGGCTGCCGGCGTGTCCATGGGCGAGGGTGCGTCGAAGACCACGGGTGGCGCTTCGCGGCGTTCTACCCGTGCTTTCAGCGCTTCCGATGCGGCGTCGGGGCGCGATGATGCCGCTGCGCGGCGCGCCTGTCCTGCGGCGGCGGCATCGCGGGCATCGACCGCGGCCGATGTCGTTTCAATTCGGGAAGGAACGGCAGGGCGTGGAGCGGCGGATGGTTCGAGTGGAGGCGCAGCCGGTTCCGAGGCCGGCATCGCCTCGCTGGCCGCATCCTGCGCGGCCGTGCGCGCTCGTGCAGCCTCCGCCGGTGATGGGGCGGCTTCCGGCACGGAACGGATCGACGCTGCGGGCGCTTCGGTTTCAACCGTCATTACGGGCGGCTCCAGCGATGACCTCATCTGCCACGCCACGCCGACCGCGATCACCAGGGTCGCGGCCAGCGCGCCACCGCGCAGCCAGGCGGGACTGCGCCGCCGGCGGTGATGCCCGGCGCCTGACGTCGACGTCGTTGCCGTTGCCGTTGCTGTCGCGGCCGTCGTTCCCGATCGCACCGTTTCGGCCGCCACGTCCGCTGCCTGCGCAGTCATCCTATCGCCTGCAGCCTCGCGCGCAGCCGCCAGGATGGTCGCGTCCAGCCCTGCCGACGGACCTCGCGTCGACGCCGTCTGCGCCAGCGCATCGGCCAGCTCGCGCTCGGTCGGCTGCAGCGGGTCGGGGCCGGTCGGGCGCGTCATCGTCCTTCCTCCTGCGCGGTGGCAGCGGCCGGCGGGGCCAGGGCCGCGCGCAGCTTGTCCATGGCGTAGCGCAGGCGCGACTTCACCGTTTCACGGCCAACGCCGGTGATCTCGCCGATTTCCTCAAGGCTGAGCTCCTGCTCCAGGCGCAGCAGCACCACCTCGCGCTGCTCGTCGGGCAGGGTGTCGAGGGCCTGCTGCAGCTCACGGCGGCGCTCGAAGGCATCCATCTGAAGCTCCGGGCTGTCCGGGTCTTCGACCCGCAGCGTGCGCTCCTCGGCGTCGACGGGCGCCGGCGGGCGATACTGCCGGGCGCGCCAATGGTCGGCCACCAGGTTGCGTGCGATCCGGTACAGCCAGGATGCGAACGCGGTCTCCGGGCGCCAGTCGCGGCCGGCTGCCACCACCCGCTGCCAGGTGTCCTGGAAGACCTCGTCGGCCAGGCCGGGGTCGCGCAGCTGGCGCCGCAGGAAGCGGTACAGGCGCTCACGGTGGCGCGCATACAGGGTTTCGAACGCGCCGATGTCGCCCTGCGCCCAGGCCAGCATCAGCGCATCGTCGTCGGCCGCGTCGCTGGCATCGACGTGGCCATGTCCCCGTGAGGCGTCCATCGGCATGAGGTTAAGCCCTGGGCGACATCGCGGGAAGTCCGTGCGCGGGCCGGGTCCAGCGGGCATGATGGCAGCCGTGCCCGCGGGGGGTGGGCTCGCGGTCTTGCCGTCGCTCGGCGCATACGCCGTTTTCCTCATGGTGCTTGACTGGAGAAGAGGGCGTCGCAGGTGCAGGTCATGCTGGACATAGCGCTCACATCGCCGCCGCGCGAGGTCGACTTGGCCGCGCTTGCGGGCATGCTTGCGCAATCGCTGCCCACCGGCTCCGGCGTGGTCGTGTGCTGGGACGACGAGCGGCTGGGGCAGGGTTCCTCGGAGGTCGAGGGCGTGCCGGGCCAGCTCAGGGCCCATGCGGCCGCCCTCATGGCCGGCAAGCCCGCCGTGGGCGGGTCCAGGGGCGCGATGATCGATGAATGCTGGAACGAAGGCGAGGCGCGCGTCGCCATTGCCGCACGCCTGCCGGAGCCGCTGACGCCGTCCTCGCGCGATGCCTGGCGCGCGCTGGCGCGGCGCCTGGTCTCGGCCACCATCGCCTCGGCCCAGGCCGAGGCCCGGATCGAGTCCCTGCGCAAGTCGGAACGGCTGCAGCAGAGCCTGTACGAGATCGCCGACCTCGCCGGATCGGGCCTTGAGATGGCCGAGGTGCTCAAGCGCATCCACGGCATCGTTGGCGGCCTGATGTCGGCCGCGAATTTCTACATCGTCCTGTATGACGATGTGCGCGACACCATGCGTTTCCTGTACTTCGCCGACAGGCTGGATCCCTGGCTTGCCGATGCCAGCATCGAGACGCCGATCGCGACGATGCCCAACAGCCTGACCGTGGCCCTGCTGCGCCACGGACATCCGCTGCGTGGGGCCACGGAGCGGATCCGCAAGCAGCTGGCCGTCGATCTCGACCTGGCCCACGGCCCGGATGCCGCGGACTGGCTGGGCGTGCCGATGCGCCGCGAGGGCCGGGTCAGCGGGGCGATCGTGGTCCAGAGCTACGACCAGCCGGACTGCTACACCGACGAAGACCGCGCGCTGCTCGAGTTCGTGGCCCAGCACATCCTGACCGCGCTGGACCGCAAGCACGCCCAGGCCGAGCTGGAGCGCCGGGTGGATGCGCGCACGCGCGAACTGCAGCAGGCCAACCAGGTGCTGCAGGCGGAAATCATCGAACGCCAGCGCGCCGAGCGCCTGCAGCGCGCGCTGTTCCGGATCAGCGAACTGTCGTTCACCGCCGAAAGCATGGAAGGCTTCTATGGCGACCTGCACGCGGTGGTCGGCGAGCTGCTGTATGCGCGCAACTTCTACATCGCGATGGTGTCGGGCGATGGTGGCCGGATCGAGTTCCCGTACTCGGTGGACGAGCGCGACATCGTGCGCCGGCCGCGGCGGATGATCCACGGGCTGAGCGAATACGTGATCAACAGCGGGCGTGCGTTGCTCGCCGATCGCGAAGTGATCATGCGGCTGGAGTCCTCCGGCGAGCTCCGCCACCACGGCACGCTGGCGCACTGCTGGCTCGGCGTGCCGCTGCTGCGCGACGGCATCGCGGTGGGCGTGATCGCGGTGCAGAGCTATTCGCAGGACATCGCCTTCACGGTGCAGGACCAGAAGCTCTTGACCTTCGTCGCCCACCACATCGGCGGCGCGCTGGCGCGCAAGCGTTCGCAGGACCACCTCAAGGCGGCCCACGCCGAACTCGAGCACCGGGTCGATGCGCGCACGCGCGAGCTGGAGGACACCAACCGCGAGCTGCGCGCGCAGGTCTCCGAGCGCATGCGCGCCGAAGAGCGCCTGATCCACCAGGCACGACACGACCACCTCACCGGGCTGCCCAACCGCATCCACCTGCTCGACCGGCTCGACGCTGCCATCGCCGAAACCCGCACGCAGGCGCGCGGGCCGTTCGCGGTGCTGTTCCTCGACCTCGACCGCTTCAAGCTGGTCAACGACAGCGTCGGCCACGCGGCCGGTGACGAGATGCTGGTCGAAGCGGGGCGTCGGATCGCGCGGATGCTGCGCGAGGACGACGTGGTCGCGCGCCTTGGCGGCGACGAGTTCGCGGTCATGCTCGCCCACGCCGGCGACGAATCGGTGGCGGAGGCCGTGGCGGCGCGGATCCTCGCCGAGCTGGGCCGCCCGATGTGGGTCGCCGGCCGCGAACTGTTCCCCTCGGCCTCGGTGGGCATCGCCATGTGGCAGCCGCGCTACCACCACGGCGAGGACCTGCTGCGCGACGCCGACGCCGCGATGTACCGCGCCAAGGCCCGCGGGCGCGACCGCAGCGAATTGTTCGACGAAGAGATGCGCGCCGAGGCCACGCGCCTGCTGGACCTCGAGGCCGACCTCAGGCGCGCGATCCTTGCCGATGACTTCGAGCCCTGGTTCCAGCCGATCATCGATCTTGATACCGGCCAGGTGGTTGGCCACGAAGCGCTGCTGCGCTGGAACCACGAGCTGCGTGGCCCGCTGCCGCCGGGGGAGTTCATCGGCGTGGGCGAGGACAGCGGCCTGATCGAGCAGGTCGACTGGCTGGTGTACCGGCGCGCGTTCGCGTGGATGGCGCAGCACCGCGAGGGCTATGTGTCGATCAACGTGTCGCCGCGGCACTTCCACTCCGACAACTTCGCCGAGCGCCTGCTGCAGATGCTCGAGGACAGCGGCGCGGAACCGGCGCGGCTGCGCATCGAGATCACCGAGGTGGCGCTGCTGGACGACGCCCCGCGCGCGCTGCGCATGCTCGAGACGTTGCGCGCACGCGGCATCCTTGCGCTGCTCGACGACTTCGGCACCGGCTTCTCGGCACTGTCCTACCTGCACCGGTTCCCGATCCACGCGTTGAAGATCGACCAGAGCTTCGTCGCCGGCCTGGACGATGCCATGCATCCCGAAAGCCTGGCACTGGTGCGCGCGATCCTGGCCCTGGCCGGCACGCTCGGTATCGACACCATCGGCGAAGGCGTGGAGACCGAAGGGCAGGCGGCGGTCCTGCGCCAGCTCGGCTGCACCATGGGCCAGGGCTTCCTGTTCGGGCAACCGAAGCCCGCGGCCGCCGCCGGGAGCCGCGGCGCGGCCTGAGCGGCGGCGGGGCGCGGGCATCGATCAGCCGCCGGTGTGACCGTGGGTGTCGCGGCCCTCGTCGCGGCCGCCGTCATCGCGGCCATGTTCGCGATCACTGTCGCCGCGGGTGACCGCGCGCCCGGCCTCGACCAGTTCGGCGAATTCCGCGCGCAGGCCCCAGCGGTCGTCGCCACGGCTGCCGCGTGCGCTGGCCGAGATCGCGTCCCAGTCCCAGACGCCGAGGTTGTGGCCGCCGCGCAGGGCATCGGCGAAGGCGGCGACGGTGGCGGCGAAGCGCAGTGAAGGGCCGGCCTGGGCACGGATGTCCTCGCGGCGCAGGGGCACTTCGATCAGGCGGCTGGTGTCGCTGTCGGGCTGCTTGTAGCGCAGGCGCAGGTGGGCCAGTTCGCTAGTACGGGCCTTGGCCTGCGAATCGCTTGCGCCGTAGCGCAGCGGCGGCAGGCGTTCGGCGCCGGAGCCGGCAAGCGCGATCTCGTACAGCGCGGTCACCTCGTGTCCGGCGCCGATGTCGCCTGCGTCAACGCGGTCGTTGGCGAAGTCCTCTTCGCGCAGCATGCGGTTTGCGTAGCCGACCAGCCGATATTCGGCGACGACGGCCGGGTTGAACTCGACCTGCACCTTGACGTCGCGGGCGATGGTCAGGAGCGTCGAGGACATCTCTTCCACCAGCACCTTGCGCGCCTCCAGCAGGGTGTCGATGTAGGCGTGGTTGCCGTCGCCGGCATCGGCCAGGCGCTCGGCCATGGCGTCGTTGTAGTTGCCGGTGCCGAAGCCGAGCGTGGTCAGGGCGATGCCGGACGTGCGCTGGTCGGCGACCAGGGCCTCGAGCGAGCCGCGTTCGATGGTGCCGACGTTGAAGTCGCCGTCGGTGGCCAGGATCACGCGGTTGGCGCCGCCTTCGACATAGCCCTGGCGCGCCATGGCGTAGGCCAGCGTGATGCCGGCGCCGCCGTTGGTGCTACCGCCGGCCTGCAGGCGCTCGAGCGCGGCCAGGATCTCGCCCTTGCGGTCGCCCGGGGTTGGCGGCAGCACCAGGCCGGCGGAACCCGCATAGGCCACGATCGAGACCTTGTCCTGCGCGCGCAACTGGTCGGTGAGCGCCGCGAACGCCTGGCGCAGCAGCGGCAGCTTGTCGGGCGAATGCATCGAGCCCGAGGTGTCGACCAGGAACACCAGGTTGGCCGGTGGCAGTTCGGCTTTGGACACGTCATAGCCCTTGATGCCGACCATCAGCAGGTGCCGCGCCGGATCCCAGGGCGCGGGCGCGATTTCGGTGGTGACGCGGAACGGCACCTCGCGCGTGGCGGGTGCCGGATGGCCATGGCTGAAGTAGTTGATGAACTCCTCCGCGCGCACCGAATCCGGCGGCGGGCGCACGCCCATGCGCAGCATGCGGCGCACGTTGCTGTAGCTGCCGGTATCGACGTCGACGGAGAAGGTCGATACCGGATGCTCGGAGGCGCGGCGCACGGGGTTGTCCTCGACCTCGGCGTATTCCTCGGTGTTGGCGGGTTCGGCCGGCCAGGGGCGCGGCGGGGGCATCACCTGGTGACCGGGGTGGAACGGTGAGGCGGCGTGGAGCTTTCGCACCTGTGCGCCGGCGGCGCGATCCGCCTGCACGGACATGGCGGTGGTTTCAAGGGCCATCGTGGTGGATGGCGCGGGCGGTGCGGGCGGTGGCGCGTGCATCGGCGCGTGCGGCGTGGACGGATCCGGCGCGCGGGCGTCGAGGGTGTCGACGGTGTGCTGCGAGGTCTGGCAGGCGGCGAGCAGCAGGCTGGCCGCGAGCGTGGCGGTGAAGGCGAGGCGGTTCATGGGCGGGACTCCGTCGTTGGGCAGGAGCGACAACGCGCCGCGGCGCGGATCGGGGTTCCCGCGGTTCCACGTCTCGCCCCTACCTGTAGGAGCAGCTATAGCTGCGGCCGCTCTTCCACGGCGCTTGCCGCTAAACAGCAATCGCGGCTATAGCCGCTCCCACAACGGCTTGGATGGTCTCGGCTATGGCCTTTTCTTCCACCACGACCGGTACGGTCGCAGCTGTAGCTGCTCCTGCAAATCGGGGCGGTCGCAGCTGTAGCTGCTCTTACAACGGCGCGGGGTGGTCGCGGATGACGAGCAGGCGCGGTTCGGTCATGTCCTCGATGGCGCTCTTCACGCCTTCGCGGCCGAGGCCGGAGTCGCGCACGCCGCCGTAGGGCATGTTGTCGACGCGGAAGCTCGGCACGTCGCCCACCACCACGCCGCCAACGTCCAGCCGGTCCCAGGCGCGCATCGCGTGCGCGAGGCTGGCAGTGAACACGCCGGCCTGCAGGCCGAAATCACTGTCGTTGGCGCGCGCCAGGGCGTCGTCGAAATCGTCGAACGATTCCATGCATGCCACCGGCCCGAACGCCTCCTTGCGGTACAGGTCGGCATCGCGCGGCACGCCTTCCAGCAATGCCGCCGGATGCATGTTGCCCTCGCGCCCGCCGCCGGCGACCAGCTTCGCGCCGGCCTTGCGCGCGTCGCGGATCCACTGCTCGACGCGCGTTGCCGCGGCCT
Source organism: Luteimonas sp. A537 (assembly GCF_054052065.1). Taxonomy (NCBI): domain Bacteria; kingdom Pseudomonadati; phylum Pseudomonadota; class Gammaproteobacteria; order Lysobacterales; family Lysobacteraceae; genus Luteimonas; species Luteimonas renzhihongae. The sequence continues at coordinate 492,910 of NZ_JBSVRH010000002.1, read as the reverse complement.
CGTCGATCATCGGGCCGACGAAGGTCCGCTCGTTGCGCGGGTCGCCGGTGCGCAGCTTCGCGACCGCAGCCTTGAGCTTGCGGCGCAAGGCGGGATAGACGTCGGCATGGGCGATGATGCGCTGCACGCTGATGCAGCTCTGGCCCGACTGGTAATAGGCGCCGGAGACCAGACGCTCGACCACATGGTCGAGATCGACGCCGGGGTCGGCGTCGACGATGCAGGCGGCGTTGCCGCCGAGCTCCAGGGTCACTTTCTTCTTGCCCGCGCGCGCCTTCAGCTCCCAGCCGACCAGGCCACCGGTGAAGCTCAGCAGGGCGATGCGCTCGTCCTCCACCAGCTGCGCCGCGTCGTCGTTGCTGCAGGGCAGGACCGAGAACGCGCCCTTGGGCAGGTCAGTCTCGGCCAGCACCTCGGCGATGATCAGTGCGCCGATCGGGGTTTTCGCCGCCGGCTTGAGCACGAAGGGACAGCCGGCCGCGATCGCCGGCGCGACCTTGTGCGCGACCAGGTTGAGCGGGAAGTTGAACGGCGTGATGAAGCTGCATGCACCGATCGGCACGCGTTTGACCATGCCGCGGTAGCCGCGGGTGCGCTCGGACAGCTGCAGCTCAAGCACCTCGCCGCCGATGCGCGTGGCTTCGCCGGCGGCTATGCGGAAGGTGTCGACCAGGCGCTCGACCTCGCCGCGGGCGTCGCTGATCGGCTTGCCGGCCTCGATGCACAGCGCCAGCGCAAGCTCTTCCGCACGTTCGCCGAACCGGCGGACGCAGTGTTCGAGCACGTCGCGGCGCGCATCGGGCGGGAACGCGGCCATCGCCGGGCGCGCCTTGTGCGCTGCCACGATCGCCTTGCGCACGGCGCCGGCATCGGCGAATGCGACCCGCGTGGCGACCTTGCCGCTGTACTTGTCCAGCACGTCCAGGTCGGTGTTGGCCGCGACCGGCCGGTTGGCCAGGTAATAGGGGTAGCTGGCGGCAAGTCCGTCACGCTTGCCGGATGTGCCCGATGTGCCGGACTTGCCGGGCGTGGCAGTACCGCCGGCTTTGCCAGCCTTGCCGGACTTGTTGGTCTTGCCGGTCTTTCCCGAAGTGCCGGTTGTCCCGGCTGCCGGGCTTCCTGCATTCGTCTTCTTCTGCCTGGGCATGGTTGCTGTCCTCCTCGAATCCTTGTGCCGGTCGCTCACTCCACCGCTGCGCTGAGCCGCGGGATCTCCTCGTTCAACAGCCAGTCGTCGTCGCTGTAATCGATCGGCACGTCGATCAGGTCGATGCCGGGGCTTGCCAGCGCCTTCCGCAGCAGCGGCAGGAATTCATCGGCCGATGCGGGGCGGTGGCCGCGCGCGCCGTAGCTCTCCGCGTATTTCACGAAATCCGGATTGCCGAGGTCCATGCCGAAGTTCGGATAGTCCTCGTGCGCCTGCTTCCACTTGATCATGCCGTAGGCGTCGTCGCGCAGCACCAGCACCACCAGGTCCAGGCCAAGGCGGACCGCGGTCTCCATCTCCTGCGAGTTCATCATGAAGCCGCCGTCGCCACACACCGCCACCACCTTGCGCCCGGGATGCACGATGGCCGCGGCGATCGCCGAAGGCAGGCCGGCGCCCATCGTTGCCAGCGCGTTGTCCAGCAGCAGGGTGTTCGGCCGTCGGCAGCGGTGGTTGCGCGCGAACCAGAGCTTGTAGAGGCCGTTGTCGAGGCAGGTGATGTCGTCGGGACCGAGCGCCTGCGCCAGGTCGGCGACGATGCGCTGGCTGATCATGGGGAAGCGCCCGTCGTCACTGCGCTCCTGCAGCTGCTCGCACAGCGCCGCGCGCACGCGATCGAAGAAGGCGAAATCCCAGTGGGCCTGCGGCTCGACGGCCTCGGACAGGCGCCAGACCGCATCGGCGATGTCGCCGACCACCTCGACCTGCGGGAAGTACACGGCATCGACCGCGGCGCCGTCGTAGTTGACGTGGATCACCGTGCGCCGGCCCTCGCGCATGAAAAACGGCGGCTTCTCGATGACGTCGTGGCCGATGTTGACGATGCAGTCGGCGGCGTCGATCGCGCGGTGCACATAGTCGTGGTCGGACAGCGCCGCGGTGCCGATCCACAGCGGGTCGGTTTCATCCAGCACGCCCTTGCCCATCTGGGTGCTGAAGAATGGGATGCCGAGCCGGTCGACGAAGGTGCGCAGCGCGCGCGCGGTGGTCTTGCGGTTGGCGCCGGCGCCGATCATCAGCAGTGGATGGCGGGCGGCGCGGATCGCTTCGGCGGCGTGGGCGATCGCCTTGTGCTCGGCCACCGGCCGGCGCGAGTACGACTTCGCGATCGGTACCGCATCGGTCGGGTCCCCGGCAACGTCCTGCGGCAGCTCCAGGTGGGTGGCGCCGGGGCGCTCTTCCTCCGCGCGCCGGAAGGCTTCGCGCACGCGTGCCGGGATGCTGTCGGCGGACACCAGCTGGCGCGTGTACTTGGTCAGCGGGCGCAGGGTGCCGACCATGTCGATGATCTGGAAATGGCCCTGGCGGCTGCTGCGGATCGGTTTCTGGCCAGTGATCATCAGCATCGGCATCGCACCCAGCTGGGCGTAGGCCGCCGCGGTGACCAGGTTGGTGGCCCCGGGTCCGAGCGTGCTCAGGCAGACGCCGGCGCGGCCGGTGAGCCGGCCGCAGGTCGCGGCCATGAAGCCCGCGGCCTGCTCGTGGCGGGTCAGCACCAGGCGGATGCCCGAAGTGCGCAGTGACTCGAGCAGGTCGAGGTTCTCCTCGCCCGGAATGCCGAACACATACTCCACGCCTTCGGCCTGGAGCGCGGCGACGAACAGATCAGACGCCTTGGCCATGGGGGTGCTGCCTCCTTCGACTGCCATCGGTGCAGGCAGTATGGAAGCCGAGACGTTAGCAACAGGCGAGCATGCACCCCGCCCGCCACCTGACGACCATCGCCAACAGCTGCAGCCATCGCCATCGACAGTAGGAGCAGCTATAGCTGCGATCGCTCTACGACGATGGATACCGCCACGCAGCGATCGCGGCTATAGCCGCTCCCACAACAGCGGGCCGTGGTCGCTCGCGCGGCAGGAGTCAGGCGTCGCCGGGCTCCACCCGCAGGCGCAGCTGGCCGTCGCCCACGCGCGCGGACAGGTGGTCGCCGGGCGCGGCGTCGCGCATGCCGCGGACCACTCGGCCATCCTCGTGCTGGAGGATGGCGTAGCCGCGCGCCACGGTGGCCAGCGGGCTGACGGCTTCCAGCGAGCGCGCGATGCCGCGCAATCGCAGCGCGTCGTTCTGCAGCCTGCGCGCGACGGCAGCTTGCGGGCGCGGTGCAAGCATGGCCAGGCGCTCGCGGAGCATGGCGAGCCGACGATCGGGCCGCGTTGCACGCAGCACGGCGTCGGCGTGGCGCAGCCGCGCGCGCAGCCCCGCCTCGTGCGTCTGCCAGGCCGCGTGCAGCCGGCGCAGCGCCTGTTGCTGGCGTTCGCCCAGCGCCTGCAGCCGCGCCTGCGGCCGCAGCGCCTGCAGCCGCAGCGAAGCGCGATCGGCACGCTGCATCCGGTCGCGCATGCGCTGCAAATGCAGTGCCTCGAGGCGCTGGTGCAGCCCGCGCACGCGGGTGCCGACGTCGACTGCGTTGGGCACCAGCAGCTCCGCCGCCACCGAGGGCGTGGGCGCGCGCAGGTCGGCGGCGAAGTCGGCCAGGGTGAAGTCGGTCTCATGCCCGATGGCCGACACCACCGGCACCGGCGACGCCGCGATCGCGCGCGCCAGGGCTTCGTCGTTGAACGCCCACAGGTCCTCCAGCGAGCCGCCGCCGCGGGCCAGCACCAGCACGTCGTAGCGACCGCTGGCCCCGGCGCGATCGAGCATGGCGCGGACCTGCGCCGCCGCCGCATCGCCCTGCACCGGCACCGGAAGCACCTCGACCTCGACCAGCGGGAATCGCCGCGCCAGCACGCTCAGGACGTCGCGCACCGCCGCGCCCGACGGTGACGTGATGATGCCAAGCCGCCGCGGATACGCCGGCAGCAGGCGCTTGCGGGCGTCATCGAACAGGCCCTCGGCCTGCAGCCTCGCCTTCAGTTCGTCGAATGCCCGGCGCAGCGCGCCCTCTCCGGCCTCCTCCAGCGAGTCCAGGATCAGCTGGTAGTCGCCGCGTGCTTCGTACAGGGTCAGGCGCCCGCGGGCCAGCACTTTCAGTCCGTCGCGCGGCTGGAACTTCAGCCACTGGCTCTTGGGCTTGAACAGGGCGCAGCGCACCTGCGCGCGGGCGTCCTTGAGGGTGAAGTACATGTGCCCGGAGGCCGGGCGCGAGACGTTGCCGAGCTCGCCTTCCACCAGCACCACCGGAAACGCGTCTTCCAGCAGGCTGCGCGCCAGCGCGTTGAGCTGGCTGGGATTTAGGACGTTGTCGTTGGGCGGCATCGGCATGCGCTCAGGATACCGGGGCGCGGGCGCAGGGTCCGCAGGGTCCGCAGGGTCCGCAGGGTCCGCAGGGTCCGCGGAACGGCGAATTGGTGGGTACTCCGTGAACAGGTCAGCTGGGCGGCCCCTGAATGTTCACTACGCACCACCCTCCGCCCCCGCCTCAGCCGCGGTCGCTGTCCAGCTGCCAAGTGATCTCGAGGGTCTCATCGCGCGCCATGCGCTCGAGATGGGAAGCGACGACCTCCTGGAACTGCGCCAGCTTTGCCGCGTCGGGTGCCGTGACCCGGGCCTTGAGGGTGTCCGCAGTGGCGGCGAGATCGGTGCTGGTGCCGGCGTCGAACACCACGCGCGCGCTGGTTTCGTCGAATTCGACCTCGAGCTTGTGGGCCCAATGGGTGCACAGGCGCTTGATCAGGCGGCTGCCGTCGGCGGTGGCGATGTGGGCGGTGGAAGAGGGCATGGAGGTTCCTCGGGTGGGCGTGGTCATGAACTGGGGACGACCGGAAACCGAACAACCGCCGCGCCAGGGACTAAAATGGAACGATGAACGCCATCCCCAGCACCGCACACACCGGTACATCCCAGAGCCTCCAGGAATGGGCGTTCGGCCCCTCGCCGCGCCGCGCCACGCGCCAGGTGCTGGTCGGCCGGATCACCGTGGGCGGCGATGCGCCGGTCGTGGTGCAGTCGATGACCAATACCGACACCGCCGACGTCGCTTCGACCGTGAAGCAGGTGGCCGAACTCTGGCGCGCCGGTTCGGAGCTGGTGCGGGTGACGGTGAACAACCCCGAATCGGCGGCGGCGGTGCCGCGCATCGTCGACAAGCTGGCGATGATGGGCATCGAAGTGCCGATCATCGGCGACTTCCACTACAACGGGCACCAGTTGCTCGGCGGCGAGCCCGCCTGCGCCGAGGCGCTGGCCAAGTACCGCATCAATCCGGGCAACGTGGGTTTCGGAAGGAAGAAGGACCTGCAGTTCGCGCAGCTGATCGAGTTCGCGATGCGGTATGGCAAGCCGGTGCGCATCGGTGCCAACTGGGGCTCGCTGGACCAGTCGCTGGCGACCGCGCTGATGGACGAAAACGCCGCGCTGGCGGAGCCGCGCGACGCCGGCCGCGTGCTCCGCGAGGCGCTGATCCGTTCGGCGATCGATTCCGCGGAGCGTGCGGTGGAGCTTGGCCTGCCGCGCGAGCGGATCATCCTCTCGGCCAAGGTCAGCGGCGTGCAGGAGCTGGTGGCGGTGTATCGCGACCTGGCGATGCGCAGCGATTTCGCCCTGCACCTCGGGCTCACCGAGGCCGGCATCGGCAGCAAGGGCATCGTCGCGTCCAGCGCGGCGCTGGCGGTGCTGATGCAGGAAGGCATCGGCGACACCATCCGCATCTCGCTCACGCCCGATCCGGGCGCGTCGCGCACCCAGGAAGTGATCGTGGCCCAGGAGCTGCTGCAGACCATGGGCCTGCGCGCGTTCACGCCGATGGTCACCGCCTGCCCGGGCTGTGGCCGCACCACGTCCGAGTTCTTCCAGGAGCTGGCCAAGGTGGTGCAGGAGCACGTGCGCGCGAAGATGCCGGAGTGGAAGATCACGCGGCCGGGCGCCGAGCATATGACGCTGGCGGTGATGGGCTGCATCGTCAACGGCCCGGGCGAGTCGCGCCATGCCGACATCGGCATCTCGCTGCCGGGCACGGGCGAGGCACCGGCGGCGCCGGTGTTCATCGATGGCCAGAAGGCCGTGACCCTGCGCGGTGACAACATCGCCGCCGAATTCGTAGGCCTCATCGACACCTACGTCGACCAGCGGTATGGCCGGGCCGCGCACGCCGGCTGAGGCCGTCGGGAACCTGATGTCGGAAGCCCGCTTCGGCGCCGGCTTCCTGCAGCGCCACGGTTGGCGCCTGGTACTGGTGTTCGCCGGCCTGCTGCTGCCGCTCTGGGGATTCGCCGAACTGGCCGACGAGGTGCTGGAGGGCGAACCGTTCGCCTTCGACGAGCCGATCCTGCTGTTCGCGCACGGACTGGCGCGCGAAGGGTTCGATCGCGTGTTCCTGCTGGCTTCGAAGCTGGGCTACGAGTGGGGCGTGGTCCCCGTGGACATCCTGCTGGTGCTGGGCCTGGCCTTGGCCGGGCGGCGTCGTGACGGCCTGTTCGCGGGCGTCTCCCTGGCGGGCTCCGGCCTGCTGAATGTCGCCGCCAAGCAGGCCTTCGCGCGCGACCGCCCCACGCTGTGGGAATCGATCGCGCCCGAGCACAACTTCAGCTTTCCCAGTGGCCACGCCATGGGCTCGATGACGCTGGCGATGGTGCTGGTGCTGCTGTGCTGGCAGACGCGTTGGCGCTGGCCGGTGCTGGCCGCGATGTTGGTCTTCGTGCCACTGGTCGGGTTCTCGCGGGTCTATCTGGGCGTGCACTACCCGTCGGATATCCTCGCGGGATGGGCCGCGGCGATGGCATGGACGGCTGCGGCGTGGGTGCTGGTCTGCCACCGCTGGCGACGCCCCCCGCGGGAGTAGCCGGCATGCCGCGGCGGCGTGCCGGCCCGCTGGCCGCTACTCGCCCACCGGCTCCGGATAGACGTCGCTGATCCAGCCGATTTCCACGCCCTGCGGCAGCGAGCAGTTGAGGTTCGGGAATTCGAAGCCGTCCGGGAACTCGGGGGCGCTCCAGTTCAGGACAGCCTCGCCCCCTGGGGCGATCGTGGCCGATTTCGGGAAGTACGTGGGCGTGAGCCGGTTCAGCAGGCCGTTGACGAGCGTGCAGTTCACGGTTGCCGCCGCAGCGCCGCGGTTGACGAAGATAGCGGTCACCGAGGTGCGCTCGTAATTGAACATGTTGTTGGCTTCCAGCGAGCACCCGACGAATGCACCCGTCGTGCCTTCGTTCGCGATGGCAAGCGGCCGCTTGCGCAGCGCGCCTTCGAAGCTTGGCAGGGAGCCTTGGCAGACATTGACGGCTGCGCGGATCTGGTAGCGCGTGATGTCGGCGGCGAGTGCGTCGCCGGTGCTGGCGAGGAGCAGAGCGGCGGAGAACAGGGTGGTGACAGAAGCAAGCTGCATGAATCCGATTCCTTGTGGCTGACGGGTCAGGAACATAAACGTGCAAGCCCTGCCGCGCAGGACATTCACGCCCGCGGCGAACTCAGGCGCTCACGCGCGTCCGGTTGCGGCCCTCGGCCTTGGCGCGGTACAGCGCAGCGTCGGCCGCGGCCATCAGGCTGGCGCGCGTGGCGCGTGCCGCCGACACCGTGGCGATGCCGATGCTCACCGTGACCTGCCGCGGGTCGCCGCCCGGGGAAAACCGGGTCGCGGCCACGGCCAGGCGCAGGCGCTCGGCGAATGCCTCCGCGGCCGCGGTATCGCTTTCGCACAGGAGCACTGCGAACTCCTCGCCGCCGATGCGCCCGGCGATATCGCCGTCGCGCACATGGGCACGCACCACCGCGGCCAGCCGGCGCAGCACCTCGTCGCCCTCGATATGGCCGTAGTGGTCGTTCACCGGCTTGAACAGGTCGACGTCGATGATGCACAGCGCCAGCAGGCGGCCATGGCGCACCGATCGCGCGATTTCCTTGTCGGCCAGCTCGCAGAAGTGGCGGCGGTTGAACAGCTCGCTGAGGGCATCGTGCGTGGCGAGCTGGTAGATCTCTTCGTGGTAGCGGGCTTCGACGCTGGTCTGGCTGATGAACTTGAGGATGCTCTCGCCGACGGTGACGTGGTCGCCGTCGACCAGCCCGCACTCGTCGATGCGCTGGTCGTTGACCTGCACCGGGTTGGTCGCACCGAGGTCGCGGATGCGATATGCGTCGCCTTCGCGCCACACCCGGCAGTGCTCCCGGGACACGCTCTTGTGGCTGATGGAGAGGTCGGCGTCGTGGGAGCGACCGATGAGCACCGGCGCATCCTCCACGTCGACGCGCCGGCCCAGGCCTTCGCCATGGATGACCACCAGGCACGCCGTGCGCGGCGCAGGCCGCGTGGGCCCTGCGCTGATCATGGTGCGTTGCGTGGTCTCGTCCGCCATCGACGGCGTCCCCTCTCGTGAGCGCGCAAGTGTAGCCGCCCGCACGCAGGCGGGCACCCGCGGTAGCATGGGCAGAAGGGGGAAAACAGCATGATCCAGGGCGTTGACGAGGATCCGGACCGCACCGAACTGCTGGCCACGCGCGCCTCCGGCGCCGTCGTGGTCGACGCCGCGGCCTTGCCGCCGGGCGCCCGCATCGGGCGATACCGGGTGGTGGAGCTGCTCGGTCGCGGCGGCATGGGCGAGGTGTACCGCGCGGAGCAGCTGGAGCCGGTGCGCCGCACGGTGGCGCTCAAGCTGATGCGCGGCCGGCGGCTCGAGGCGCGGCACCTGGCGTATTTCGAGGTCGAGCGGCAGATGTTGGCGCAGATGCGCCACCCCGCGATCGCGCAGGTCTTCGACGCCGACACCACGCCCGACGGCCAGCCCTATTTCGCGATGGAGTTCATCGCCGGAAGTGCGCTCACCGATTACTGCGAAGCAAAGCAGCTGCCGCTCGCGGAGCGCTTGCGCCTGCTGGTCGGCATCTGCGAAGGCGTGCAGCACGCGCACCAGAAGGGCGTGGTGCATCGCGACCTGAAGCCGGCCAACCTGCTGGTGGACGAGGTCGACGGCCGGCCCATGCCGAAGATCATCGATTTCGGCATCGCCACCGCGGCGGCGGGCGCCGGGGTCGCGGGCCGGGAAGTCGCGGGCACGCCGGACTACATGAGCCCCGAGCAGGCGGCCGGCGACCAGGCACGCGTGGACACGCGCAGCGACGTCTACTCGCTGGGCGTGGTGCTGTTCGAACTCTTGACCGGCCAGCGCCCGACGCTTGCCGGCGAAACCGTGGCCGGCACCGCGCACACGCAGCGCCTGCCTTCGCATCAGCTCGCGACGCTACCTCCGGTCGAAGGCAAGCGCCTGGCGCGCGGGCAGGGCGTGAGCGTGCCGCGGATGCGCCGCCTGCTCCGCCATGAGCTGGACTGGGTGGTCGCGCGCGCGATGGCGCATGACCGCGGCGACCGCTACGCGTCGGCCTCGGCCCTGGCCGACGATCTCCGCCGCTTCCTCGATGGCCGTGCGCTGGCCGCGGTGCCGGCCTCGCGCCGCTACGTGGCCGGGAAATTCATCCGCAGGCATCGCGCGGGCATTGCGGCGGCCTCGGTGGCCGCGGTGGCGCTCGTCGCCGGCCTGGCGATGTCGGTGCACGGCCTGGTGCAGGCGCGTACGCAGCGCGCCATCGCCGAAGAGCGGAGCGCGCAGCTGGAAACCGTGGCCGCGTTCCAGCAGTCCATGCTCGAGGACGTCGACATCGAGGCCATGGGCGGTGCGCTGGCCGCCGGGCTGCGCGAGCAGCTGGAACGCGCCGGGCCCGATGCAGCCACGGCGCTGGACGCGGTGCTGTTCCATGCCGATACCACCGACATCGCGCGGGGCCTGGTTGACGGCAACATCCTGGCCCGCGCCGAGGACGCCATCGCGCGTGATTTCGCCGGACAGCCGCTGCTCGAAGCCGACCTGACCGAATCGGTCGCCGGGGTGCGCAAGGCCCTGGGCCTGGAGGCGGCGGCGGCGCGCAGCTACGCCCGGGCCGCGGCGATCCGCGCGCGTGAACTCGGTCCGGGCGCGCCGGCCACCCTGGCTGCCCGCCGCGAACAGGCGGAGTCGCTGCGGGCGTCAGGCGAGTTCGAGGCTGCGCGCACGGTCATCGACGACGCGCTGGCACTGGCGGCGATGCTGCCGGCCGGTGATCCGCTCCGGCTGAAAATCGAGCAGACCGATGCGGACGTCCTGGCTTCGATGGGCGATCGCCCAGGGGCCCGGAGTCGGCTGGAAGCGCTGCACGTTCGCGCAGTCGCCGCACTCGGGGCCGAGGCGCCCGAGTCCACCTCGATCCTGGGCGGACTCGCGGTGCTGCAGGCACGGATGGGCGACCCACAGTCCGGACTGGCATCGATGGAGCAGTTGCTGGCGATCCATGAGCGCGTGTCCGGACCCGAAGCGCCGCAGACGGCCAACGCCCTCCACAACATCGCCCCGATGCGCATGATGACCGGGGACCCCGAAGGCGCGATCGAACTGCAACGCCGGGTCGTCGAACTGCGCACGCGGCAGCTCGGCGCGGAACATGCCACGACCCTTGGCGCGCGAGAGAACCTGGTCGCGTTCCTCGCCGACGCGGGGGAGTTCGAGGCGTCGCTCAGGCTGGGCGAGGAGGTGATCGCGGCGCTGGAGCGCGCGCATGGTCCCGGCCATCGGGCCACGCTGCGCGCCAAGGTCAACCGGTCGACCGCACTCGCGCGCATCGGTGATCACGAGGGCGCGCTCGCCCTGCAGGCGGAGGTGCTGGACGCGCGGACGCGGCTGTATGGGGCAGGGCATCCGGACACGGTCTTCATCGCGATCAACCGGGCGGGCACGCTGCTGCAGTCGGGTCGACCGGAGGAATCGTTGGCGACCGTCGCACCCCTGGCGCCACTGGCGCGGGAAGTCCTGGGTGCCCGCCATCCCCAGGCGCAGGCGGCGCTGCAGATCCTGGGTGAAGCCCAGGCGGAGACCGGCAGCCACGCGGCGGCCGCGACGACGTTCGCGCGGCTGCTGGCCGACCGGCGCGAGTCGCTCGGTGGCGACCACCACGTGACGATCGGGACCGCGGCGCAGCTGGCCGACGCACTGGATGCCGTCGGGCGCGTCGACGAGGCCGCGGCGGTGCGCAGGGAACTGGTCGCGCCGCTGCTGGCCGCCGACCCCGAGGGACTGTCGCCGCCGCTGCGCAAGCTGGCCGAGGACTTGGCCGACCCCGGGCGCCGCGGCTGACTACGCGGCGACGCTATTCCGCCGGCTTCGCAGCCTCGGCCGGCGCCGTGGTCGCCGCGCGCCGCCCGAGCTGCACCTCGCGGTGCGCGATATAGGCGTTGGCGACGAGGATGATGCCGGCGCCGAGCAGGGTCCAGCGCGTGGGTTCCTCGCCGAACAGCAGCCACGCGGCCAGCGCCACCAGCGGCAGCTGGACGAAGCTGATCGGCTGCAGCGCCGAGACCTCGCCGATCTTCAGCGCGCGCGTCCACAGCAACTGGCCACCGGTACCGAACGCGCCCAGCAGGAGCAGCCACAGCCAGGTGATGCCCTGCGGCCACTGCCAGGCGAACAGCGCCGGCACCAGCGACATCGGCACCCAGAACACGTAGGTGTAGAAGACGATGGTGTCGGCCGCATCCACGCGCGAGAGCTGCTTGATCTGGATTGCGACCAGGGCCCCGAGCAGGGCGCCGGAGAGGGCCACCAGGGTGCCGAGGCTGAAGTCGGTGCTGCCCGGGCGCACGATCACCAGCACGCCGACCAGGCCGATCAGCACCGCCGACCAGCGCCGCATGCGCACGACTTCGCCAAGGATGAACACCGCCGCCACCGTCGCGAACAGCGGCGTGGCGTAGGACAGCGCAATCGCCTGCGCCATCGGCAGGTGGCCCAGCGCCCAGAAGCCGCAGAGCATCGAGCCGACGCCGATCGCGCAGCGCAGCACGTAGCGGGGTAGCTGGGTGGTGCGCGGCAGCTGCCAGCGGCCATGGAACAGGAAGGGCAGCAGGAACAGCAGGCCGAAGAAATTGCGGAAGAACGCGACCTGGTACGTCGAAAGATCGGCCGAGGCGAGGCGGATGGTGACCGCCATCGCTGCGAAGAAGCTGGTGCTGCCCAGCATCAGCAGCGCGGCGCGTGCCTGCGGGTTCGGCGCCGCCGCGCTCACCAGCTGGCGCCGATGATGCGCGGCTCCGGCTCAAGCGCCACGCCGAAACGCGCCTGCACCGAATCGGCGATGCGTCGCGCCAGCGCAAGCAGGTCCGCGCCGCTGGCGTCACCATGGTTGACCAGCACCAGGGCGTGGCCGGGCGCGACGCCGGCGTCGCCATCGCGATGGCCCTTCCAGCCGGTGGCGTCGATCAGCCAGGCGGCCGACAGCTTGCGCAGGCCGGGCGCACCGGCCTCGAAGCAGGGTAGTCCTGGATGTTCGGAGAGCAGGGCGTCCGCCTGCGCCGAGGGCACGATCGGGTTCTTGAAGAAGCTGCCGGCATTGCCGAGCAGTGCCGGGTCTGGAAGCTTGCGCCGGCGGATCCGGCAGACGGCGTCGGAGACCTGCGTCGGCGTGGGCGCATCGATGCCCATCGCTTCCAGCTCGGCGCCCAGGCCCGCGTAGCCGAGCTCCAGCCGCGGCGTGCGCGAGAGCATGAATTCCACCGCGGTCACCACCCAGCGCCCGGGCTCGCGCTTGAAGCGGCTGTCGCGATAGGCGAAGCCGCAGTCGGCCGCGGCCAGGCGCACGGCGGCGTCGCGTTCGCGGTCCCAGACCTCGACGGCGTGCACGCGGCGGTCGAGCTCGACGCCGTAGGCACCGATGTTCTGGATCGGCGCGGCACCGACCGTGCCCGGGATCAGCGAGAGGTTCTCGAGTCCGGACAGTCCCAGCGCCAGGGTGTGGAGCACGAAGTCGTGCCAGCCGCAGCCGGCTTCGGCGCGCACGATGACGGTGTCGCCATCGCCATCGCCATCGCCATCGCCATCGCCGTCATCATCGATGTCATGCCCGTCGTGCCCGTCGTGCGTGATCGCATCGCCGGTGAGCGCCAGCGCGACGCCGCCGAAGTCGCCCGCGAACAGCAGGTTGCTGCCGCCGCCGAACACCAGCAGTCCATCGTCCACCCGGGGGTCGGCAAGGACGCCGGACAGGGCATCGGCATCGGCCACCTCGACCAGCCAGGCCGCGCGCGCGGGCACGCGGAAGCTGGTGCGCGCGGTGAGGTCGGCGTCGCGCGTCCAGCGCACCGCGGGGTCTGCGTCGATGGCGGCGGCACTCACAGGTTCGGGAGGTTGCCGCGGCTCGGCGCTTCCTTGCGCCGGCGGATGGCTTCGACGCACTCGCCGACCAGCGCCGGGCCGCGGTAGACAAGGCCGGTATAGAGCTGCACCAGTGATGCACCGGCGGCGGTCTTCTTTGCCGCGTCGGCGCCGGAAAGGATGCCGCCAACACCGATCAGCGGGATGCCCTCCGGCAGGCGCGTGCGCAGCATGCGCAGCACCGCGGTGGACTTGTTCATCAGCGGCTCGCCCGACAGCCCGCCGGACTCGTGAGCGTGCGCATGGTCCTGCACTGCGATGCGCGACACCGTGGTGTTGGTGGCGATCACGCCGTCCACGCCCAGGTCGCCGAGCACGCGCGCGGCGGCGTCGATGTCCTCGTCGCTGAGATCGGGCGCGACCTTGACCAGCATCGGCACGCGGCGGCCGTGGCGCGATGCCAGCCGCTCCTGCGCTTCGCGCAGTTCGCCCACCAGGTGGCGCAGTGACTGCTCTTCCTGCAATTCACGCAGGCCGGCGGTGTTGGGCGAGGAAATGTTGACCGTGACGTAGTCGGCCAGCGGATACACCCGCTCGAGGCAGTGCAGGTAGTCGACGTGCGCCGACGCGTTGGGCGTGTCCTTGTTCTTGCCGATGTTGATGCCCAGCAGGCCCTGGTTGCGGCGGCGCGCGCGGCCGACGTTGCGCACAAGGGCGTCGACGCCATCGTTGTTGAAGCCCAGCCGGTTGATGATGGCCCGGTGTTTCGGCAGGCGGAACATGCGCGGCTTCTGGTTGCCCGGCTGCGGCCGCGGCGTGACCGTGCCGACTTCGACGAATCCGAAGCCGAGCCCCAGCAGTGCATCGATGTGCTCGCCGTTCTTGTCCAGCCCGGCGGCGAGGCCGACCGGGTTGGGGAAGCTCAGGCCGAAGGCCTTGGTCGGGAACGCGCGTGGCACGCCCCCCAGCAGGCGCTGCACCCGCATGCGGTGCAGCGCGTCGAGCGAAGACAGGCCAAGGCCGTGCGCGCGCTCCGCGTCGAGTGCGAAGAGGAAGGGACGCGCAAGGCCGTACATGCTGTCCTCAGAGGTCGAACTTGATGCCCTGGGCCAGCGGCAGCGCGTCGGAGTAGTTGATGGTGTTGGTCTGGCGGCGCATGTACGCGCGCCACGCATCCGAGCCCGACTCGCGACCGCCGCCGGTGTCCTTCTCGCCGCCGAACGCGCCGCCGATCTCGGCGCCGGAGGTGCCAATGTTGACGTTGGCGATGCCGCAGTCCGAGCCCGCCGCCGACAGGAAGGCCTCGGCGCGCTTGAGGTTGGTGGTGAAGATCGCCGACGACAGGCCCTGCGGCACGTCGTTCTGCATGGCGATGGCGTCCTCGAGCTCCGAGTACTTCATCACGTACAGGATCGGCGCGAAGGTCTCGGTCTGCACCACCTCGGCGTCGTGGGCCAGGCCGGTGACGATGGCCGGACGCACGAAGAAGCCCTTGCGGTCGGTGAACGCGGTGCCGCCGCTCTCGACCGTGCCGCCGGCGGCCTTGGCCTGTTCGATCGCCGCCAGGAATGCATCGACCGCCGACTGGCTGTTGAGCGGGCCCATCAGGTTTGCAGGGTCGGTCGGATCGCCGATCTTTGTCTCGACCTGGGCGTAGCCGGCCTTCAGCTTCGCCAGTACGTCATCAAAGATCGACTCGTGGATGAAGGCGCGGCGGGTGCTCGTGCAGCGCTGGCCGGCGGTGCCGACCGCGCCGAACACGATCGCCGGGATCGCAAGCTTCAGGTCCGCGGTCTCGTCGACGATCATCGCGTTGTTGCCGCCGAGCTCGAGCAGCGAACGACCGAGGCGGCGCGCGACGCGCTCGCCGACCTGGCGGCCGACCTTGGTCGAGCCGGTGAAGCTGATCAGCGCCACGCGACGGTCGTCGACCATGCGCTCGGCAAGCGCGTTGTCGGTGTCGTTGAACAGGAAGAACAGGTCCGGGAAGCCGCCTTCGCGCAGCGCCTCGTTGCAGATCCGGATCGAGGCGATCGCCGACAGCGGGGTCTTGCCCGAGGGCTTCCAGATCGAGATGTCGCCGCAGGCGGCCGCGATCAGCGCGTTCCAGGCCCAGACCGCGACCGGGAAGTTGAAGGCCGAGATGATCCCGACGATGCCCAGCGGCTGCCACTGCTCGTACATGCGGTGGCCGGGGCGCTCGGAGTGCATGGTCAGGCCGTAGAGCTGGCGCGAGAGGCCGACGGCGAAGTCGCCGATGTCGATCATCTCCTGGACCTCGCCGTCGCCTTCCGGCTTGGACTTGCCCATCTCAAGCGCGACCAGCGAGCCCAGCATGTCCTTGTTGGCGCGCAGCGCGTTCGCGCACAGGCGGACGGCTTCGCCGCGCAGCGGCGCGGGCGTGGTGCGCCAGGTCTTGAACGCGCGCTGGGCGCGCTCGACGATGACTTCGTAGTCCTCGGCCGAGGTGGCGTGCACCTGTGCCAGCACTTCGCCATCGGTCGGGTTCACGGGCTCCAGCACGCCGGCATCGCGGGTCTTGGACCACTCGCCATTGCCGAGGTAGGTGCCGGATTCGGTGGCGGAAAGGCCGAGGGCGGTGAGGACGGGATGGGGCATGGGGAAAACTCCTTGAGGCGAAATGTGGTGCCCCCGGCGCGATTCGAACGCACGACCTTCCCCTTAGGAGGGGGACGCTCTATCCAGCTGAGCTACGGAGGCAGCAGCCGGCAATTCTCGCACGGTGCCTCCGGGACGGGCAAAGAATGCGGGTGCGCGTGAGTGCCCTCCGGGAGGGAGCGCGCTGCCCGCCGTGGAGGCAGGGGGGATGCCCAGCCGGATTATTCGCGTCCTGCTCCCAGATCCGGCCGCCGGCCATCCATGGCCGGCTCTGGGCATCCCCCCTGCATCCACGGCGGGCTCGAACCTTTTGCGCGGTCGTGGACGGAGGCAACGTCGACGCCGACGTCGCAACTGGGCGGATCGCCCCGGATCAAGCGGCACAGCCACGCCACGGCTTCGTCCACGAGCGCGAGCGCGCCCGCTCCTGATCTCCGCCCCGAAGCCAAGAAGCTCCACGGCCCGTCCCGTGCACAGGGGGTGTGCGTACAGCCGGCCATGGATGGCCGGCGGCCGGCAGTGGGAGCAGGACGCGGAGACTGCCGGGGGAGCACACCCCCTGTGTGCGGGACGGGCAGCGCGGACTACAACGGAGAAATGCGCGGGACGTGCAGCGCGGACCCCAGCGGAGAAGCTCCCGGCCCCAGCTGTCACGTCAGCACCCCGGAGCCTCGAGAAGAACCAGCCACTCAGCCGGGCCGGCCATACGCCTCTCCCTTAGTCGGGAGAAGAGCCACAAAAAAGGCTGGAGCGGTTTCCCGTCCAGCCTTTTTGCGTGGATATCACTGCGGCGAGTGACACGTCTGATTGGTGGAGCGGAGGGGGATCGAACCCCTGACCTTCGCGATGCGAACGCGACGCTCTCCCAGCTGAGCTACCGCCCCATCAGGCGGACCATTCTACGCGTGCGCGTCCCCGGTCGGCAATTCCCCCGCGTCAGCGGCGAGCAGCGGCGCAAGCACCGGTTCAAGCTGGGCGCGTCGCCAGCGGCCCAGCGTGGTCCAGTCGTGGTCGTCGAGCAGGGCCTCGAGGCGGCGGCGGGAGGCCAGCACGCCGTCGGGCAGGCCGAGCTCGGCGCTGCGTGCGGCGACCGCGTCCTGCAGGCGGCGCACGGCGCGCTTGTCGCGCTCTTCGGTGCGGATGGGCGGGGCGTCGGCCTCGTCGGCCAGCGGGGTCAACAGGGCGGTCCAGACCTCGGCCAGAAGCTTGCGCGGGGCCTTGGGGTGGCGGTCGAACAGGGTCTTCAGCACGGCCTGGTCGGTCGGCTCGCTGCGCGCGATGGCCGTGGCCAGGTCGTTGTCGAGCACCCAACTGCGTGGCCGGTCGTGTTCACGCGCCCAGGCGTCGCGCCAGCGCAGCAGGCGCAACAGGCGGTGCTGGCCGGCCTGGTTGAAGTACTGGGCGGCGCGGATCGGCAGGTGCGGCCAGCGCTCCAGGCTCTCGTCGCGGGCGTTGGCGACCATGCGCTCGCAGTCTTCGCGCAGCCAGGCCTCGCGGCCCAGGGCTTCAAGCCGGGCCTGCAGGTGGTCGTGGAGCTGGAACAGGTGGCGCACGTCGTCGGCGGCATAGGCGAGCTGGGCGTCGGACAGCGGCCGGCGCGTCCAGTCGGAGCGGGTCTCGCCCTTGCCCAGCGCCACGCCGGTTATGTCGGCCACAAGGCGCTGGTAGCCGGCGCCCGCCGCGATGCCGGCGATTGCCGCGGCCACCTGGGTGTCGAACAGTGTTTCGGGCACCGCCTTGCAGGCGTGCAGGAAAGCGATCAGGTCCTCGCTGGCGCTGTGCATCACCTTGGTGATGCCGGTGTCGAGCAGGATGCCTCGCAGCGCATCGGGCATGCCGGGCGCCTGCATGTCGAGCAGCAGGATCTCGTCGTGCACGGCCATCTGCGCCAGCGCCAGGTGTGGCCACCAGGTGCGTTCGCGGATGAATTCGGTGTCCAGGCCGATGCGGGACGGGCGGGTCTCGAAGCGGGCGAGCAGTGCGGCGGGGTCGCTGACCCAGGTGAAGTCGTGTTCCATCGGCGCCAGCCTACCGGCCGCCGTGCATCCCCGGCAATCGTCGGCCGGCGGACCACCCGGCTGCGCGACGCGCCCTGCTTGCCGTAATCTGGCGGCCGTGACTACCCAACAGACGCTTTCCACGCACGCCGCCTGGTCGCGCCGGGCCGGTATCGCCGCCGCGCTTGCGATGCTGCTGACCGCCGGCTGCGCGCGCGACGAGGCCCAGGCTCCCGATGCACCGGAGGCCGCCATCGCCAGCCGCGGCGATGGCAGCGTCACCATCAGCGGCGATGACCGCCTGGCCGAAAGCCTGACCTGGCACGCGCCACGGGTGGACCTGGGCGACGACGAGACGGCGCTGCCCGACGCCCTGGAGCGCGCCGACCAGGCGCTGGAGGCCGACAACCTTGATACGGGGCCGGAGTCCGCGATTCCCCTGTACCAGGCGGTGCTTGCACGCGACCCCGACAGCGCGGAAGCCGCTGCAGGCCTTGAGCGCGCGCTTGAGGGCTTGCTCGCGCAGGGTGTCGCTGCCCTGGACAACGCGGGCGACGACGATGCCGCGCTGCGCCGTGCGCGGGAGGTCGCGGCGGTGGCACGCAGCCTGCGTCCGGCCGATGGGAAGGTGCGCGCGTACCTCGCCGGGGTGGATCGCGCCGAACAGCTGGCCGAGATCAATCGCGCCGCCGGTGACGAGCTCCGCGCCGGACGCCTGGGTGAGTCGGGCGGCGGTGCCCTGGCCCTGGTGCGCAAG
The DNA here is from genome assembly GCF_054052065.1 of Luteimonas sp. A537. Classification (NCBI taxonomy): domain Bacteria; kingdom Pseudomonadati; phylum Pseudomonadota; class Gammaproteobacteria; order Lysobacterales; family Lysobacteraceae; genus Luteimonas; species Luteimonas renzhihongae. The sequence goes on along the minus strand of NZ_JBSVRH010000002.1, from coordinate 474,286 downwards.
GCGTTGGCGCTTGATGAAGCCCAGCCGCGCGCGCTGCAGGTCCGGGCAGCGGTGGAAAGCGCCCTGATCCGGCGCGCCGAGGAAGCCGCGTCCAAGGGCGACTTCGAGGGCGCCGGGACCTGGCTTGGCCACGCCGGCGCGGTGCGCGAAGACGCCACCACGGTGGCCGATGCCCGCGCCCGCATCGGCATCGAGCGCCGGGCCTGGATCCTGCGCCTGCGCGACGAGGGCATCGCGGCGCTGCCGCAGGCCGATGGCATCGAGCGCGCGCGCGCGCTGCTGGCGCGCATGCTGGTGCTGGCCGAGCCCGGCAACGCCGCGGTCGCCGAACTTCGCGAGCGCATCGACCTGGCCGTCCATTACGGCAACCATCGTCCCGGGCAGCGCTTCACCGACGCCGCCGCGGGCGGCCGCGGGCCGCAGATGGTGGTGGTGCCGCACGGTGGCTTCAGCATGGGCGCGGCGGACGACGACGGCGACGCCGACGACAACGAGCGGCCGCGGCGCTACCTCCGCTTCGATCGTGGCTTCGCGCTCTCGCTCAACGAAGTCAGCGTCGGCGAGTTCCGCCGCTTCGTCGACGCCACCGGCTACCGCACGCGCGCCGAGCGCCGCGGCTTCTCGATGGCATATGACGAACGCAGCGGCAACTTCGTGCGCCGCAGCGGCGTCGACTGGCGCTCGGACTTCGCGGGTTCACCGGCCGCGGCCGACCTGCCGGTGGTCCACGTCGGCGGGCGCGACGCCCAGGCCTACGCCGACTGGCTGGCCGAGGTCAGTGGCCAGCGCTACCGGCTGCCCAGCGAGGCCGAGTTCGAGTACGCGCTGCGTGCCGGTGGCGAAGGCCGTTACCCCTGGGGTGACGATGCCCCGCCTGCGCGCGCCGGCAACTTGACCGGCAGCAAGGACAGGTCACCCGGCGGCCGCGGCTGGAGCAACGCCTTCAAGGACTATGGCGACGACCACTGGGGGCCGGCGCCGGTGGGCACTTTCACGCCGAATGCATTCGGCGTGCACGATCTTGAGGGCAATGTCAGCGAATGGGTCGCCGACTGCTGGCACGACAGCTACCGTCGCGCACCGGTTTCCGGCTCCGCCTGGGTCAACCCGGGCTGCCGCATGCAGGTGGTGCGGGGCGGTGCCTGGGCCAGCTCGCCGCCGCAGACGCGCAGCTCCTGGCGCGCGCCATCGCCGGTCGACAACACCAACGCGCGCGTCGGCTTCCGGGTTGCGCGCGACATCTGAAAACAAGGCAGGGGCGACACATGCGACAGAATCCTTTGGGGCGTCGGCAACAGCAGCAGGCGGCGCGACCGCGGAAGCGGGGCTTCAACCCCAGGATCCTGGTCCTCGTCGCGTTCATCGGCTACGGCGCCTACTACTATTTCTCCAACCAGACCCTTGACCCGGTGACCGGCGAGAAGGTCCTGATCGATCGCTCGCTGTCGGTCGAGGACGAGAAGGCGCTGGGCCTGCAGGCCTTCGAGGAGATCCTGTCGCAGGAGCGGCCGGTCGATCCCGACACCCCGATCGCCCGCGAGGTGCAGGAGATCGCGCGCCGGCTGATCGCCAAGGTGCCCGAGATCGAGGCCGCGCTGGCGGCGGAGAACGGCCAGCAGCCGACCGGCTTTTCGTCGACTTTTGAATGGGATGTCCAGGTCATCCAGTCCGAGCAGGCCAACGCCTTCTGCCTGCCGGGCGGCAAGATGGCGGTCTACACCGGCCTGGTGCCGGTGGCGCAGAACGAGGACGCGATGGCGGTGGTGATGGGCCACGAGATCGCCCACGCGCTGCTGCGCCACGGCGCTCAGCGCATGGCGCAGCAGAAGCTGTCGCAGGTCGGGCAGATGGCCGGCGCGATGAGCGGCATGGATCCGCAGCAGCAGCAGATGGTGATGGCCGCGATGGGCTACGGCTACCTGCTGCCCTATGCGCGCAAGCACGAGACCGAGGCCGACTACGTGGGCCTGATGCTGGCGGCCGCGGCCTGCTACGACCCGCAGGAATCGGTGCCGCTGTGGGAGCGCATGAGCGCGGCAAGCGGCGGCCAGGCACCGCCTGAATTCCAGTCGACGCATCCCAACCCGGGCACGCGGATCGAGAACCTGCAATCACTGATGCCCAAGGCCATGGAGTACCGCCAGCGCTTCTGCGCCGACGCGGCAACGGCGCCTCGCGGCTGACCCACAGGGGCTTTTTTAGGAGCGGCTATAGCCGCGATCGCCCGAAGCGTGCCGTTGCAGGAGCAGCTATAGCTGCTCCATCCGGGGCGGAGGATTATTTGCGCTTGGTGCCGGTGGCCGGTTCGCGCGGCTTTTCAGCAGGCTTGGCGCCGGCAGCCATGGTGCGCTGGAACTCCTGCCACATGGCCATGTTGCGTTCGGTGATGCCGCTCATCATCGACCAGGGGGTCTGGCCGAGCATGCCGCCCATCTGCTGGCGGAACTGCTGCTGCTGCTCGAGGAAGGTCTGCATCGAGCGCTCCAGGTAGGAGCCCATGAAGCCCTGCAGTGAATCGCCATAGAAGCGGATGATCTGGCTCAGGAGTTCGGTCGACAGGATCGGCTGGCCGTCCTGCTCCTGCTCGGAAATGATCTGCAACAGCACCTGGCGGGTGAGGTCGTCGCCGCTCTTGGCGTCGCGGACCTCGAAATCCTCGCCGTCGACGATCAGCTGGCGCACGTCCTCGATGGTGATGTAGCTCGAGATCTCGGTGTCGTACAGGCGGCGATTGGGATACTTCTTGATGACGCGCATGGCCATGCTGCGGTGCTCGATTTTCCTGACTCACCGCAGCATGACGCAGTGCAACAGCGCTTGCAACCGGCCTGCGCGAGGCTTCGCGCAGGCTACCAGCCCATGTATTGGCCACCGTTCGCGGCGAGGTTGGCGCCGGTGATCCAGGCAGCTTCATCGGGCAGGAAAAAGGCCACCGCGTAGGCGATTTCGTCCGGCATGCCCAAGCGGCCCGTCGGGATCTGGGCGACGATCTTCTCGCGCACCGCCTCAGGCACCGCCATCACCATGTCGGTACCGATGTAGCCGGGCGAGACGGTATTGACGGTGATGCCGAGCTTCGCGTTTTCCTGCGCCAGCGAGATGGTGAAGCCGTGCATGCCGGCCTTGGCCGCAGCGTAGTTGGCTTGGCCGTACTGGCCCTTCTGGCCGTTGATCGAGCTGATCTGCACGATGCGGCCCCACTTGCGTTCGCGCATGCCTTCGATCACCGGGCGGGTGACGTTGTAGCAGGCGTTGAGGTTGGTGGTGATGACGTCTGTCCACTGCTCGGGCGCCATCTTGTGGAAGGTGGAGTCGCGGGTGATGCCGGCGTTGTTGACCAGGATCTCGATCGGCCCCAATGCCTCCTCCGCCTTGCGCACCATGGCTTCGGCATCCTCGGCCGAAGACACGTCGCCTTGGACGAGGGTGAATTCAAAGCCCTCGTCGCGCATCGCCTTTTCCCAAGCGCGCGCCTTCTCCTCGTTGCGGTAATTGGTCGCGACCCTGTGGCCGGCCTTTGCCAGGCGCTTGCAGATGGCAGTGCCGATGCCGCCGGTTCCCCCGGTAACCAACGCAACCCGTGACGTCATGTCATCGCTCCCGATGCCAGGCGCGGCGTGCGCCCGCTGCGTTCGATTCTATGCGCGCGGCATTGCAGTGGCATTGTGCAGTGCGGTGGCAGGAACGGGCCCGGGCGGGATGCGGGTCGGATCGAAGCCGTGCACTGCGGCCTGGAGCGTCGCCGCAAGCGTGGCGGAAGCGGGCAGCCTGCGCGGATCCTGGCCGAGTACATTCCATGCGGTGCGCAGCGCGGGCAGCGGGTCGGCGTCGTCCACCGGAAGCGATGCCCGCGACTTCGACAACTTGCGGCCGTCCCCGTCGAGGACAAGCGGCAGGTGCAGGTAGCGTGGCCGCGGCAGGCCAAGCGCACGCTGCAGGAACAGCTGGCGCGGCGTCGAGTCGAGCAGGTCGGCCCCGCGCACCACGTCGGTGATGCCCTGCGCGGCATCGTCCACGACCACGGCGAGCTGGTAGGCCCACCAGCCGTCGGCGCGGCGCAGCACGAAGTCGCCGGCTTCGCGCGCCACATCCTGTGCCACGTGGCCGTGGACAGCGTCGTCGAAGGCCGCGTGGCTGCCGTCAGGCACGCGCAGGCGCATGGCGGGGTCCGGGCGGCGCGCACCGGCGCGGCAGGCGCGATGGATGCCGCCCGACAGGGCGACGTCGCTGCGGCTGCAGTGGCACTGGAAGGCCCGGTCCCCGTCCAGCAGGCGGTCGAGCGCGGCGGCGTACAGCCCGCTGCGTTCGGACTGGCGGACCACCGGTCCGTCATGGTCGAGGCCGAAGGCCGCCAGGGTGCGCAACTGCGCCCGGGCGGCGCCCGGCACCTCGCGGCCCTGGTCGACGTCCTCGATCCGGATCCACCATTCGCCGCCGGTGCTGCGCGCGGCCAGCCAGCTGCCGAAGGCGACCAGCAGCGAGCCGAAATGCAGGGGCCCGGTGGGCGAGGGCGCGAATCGGCCGCGCACCGGGGACGGGGTGGCGGGCGGCGGCTGGAAACTGTCCGGAGGGGCTGGTCTGGTCGTCATGGCGGGCTCTGCGCCGTCATCTTGAATTCAATGATGGCCGGTCACACTTCATGGCATTGCACCACGAACCTTGCAGGAACCGTTCCCATGCTCAAGCGCGTCGTCCTTTTCCTCGCCACCAACATGGCGGTGCTGGCCCTGCTCAGCATCATCATGTCGGTGTTCGGTATCAACCCGCAGTCGATGGGCGGCCTGCTGGTGATGGCGGCCCTGTTCGGCTTCGGCGGCTCGCTGATCTCACTGCTGTCGTCCAAGTGGGTGGCCAAGCGCGCGGCCGGCCTGCATGTCATCACCCAGCCGAACAGCGACGTCGAGCGCTGGCTGGTCGACACCGTCGCCCGCCAGGCCCAGGCGGCCGGGATCGGCATGCCCGAGGTCGCGATCTACGATGCGCCGGAGATCAATGCCTTCGCCACCGGTGCCAACCGCAACAACGCCCTGGTGGCGGTGTCCACCGGCCTGCTGCGCTCGATGGACCAGGACGAGGCAGAGGCGGTGCTGGCGCACGAGGTCAGCCACGTCGCCAACGGTGACATGGTCACCATGGCGCTGCTGCAGGGCGTGCTCAACACCTTCGTGATCGTGCTTGCGCGCCTGGTCGGCCGGGTGATCGACGGCTACCTGAGCGGTGGCCGTGACAACGGCGGTGGCGGGCTGGCGTACTTCGCCATCGTATTCGCGCTCGACATGGTCTTCGGCCTGTTCGCGAGCATGATCGCGATGTGGTTCTCGCGCCATCGCGAGTTCCGCGCCGATGCCGGTGGCGCCGCGCTGGCGGGGCGGGAAAAGATGATCGCCGCGCTGAAGCGCCTGTCGCTCAACCAGGGCCAGAACACCCTGCCCAAGCAGGTCGCGGCCTTCGGCATCAGCGGTGCGATGGGCCACGGCCTGCGCCGGCTGATGCTCAGCCACCCGCCGCTGGAAGAGCGCATCCGCGCGCTCGAGGCCGGCAGCGTGGACGGCGAGGCCGCTCTGCGCCAGGGCCTGCTGGCCTGATGGCATCGGTGGCACCGCGCGTGCGGTGCCACCCGGGCCTTACTCGAAGTCGTAGCCCATGTCCGGCCCCGACGGGGCCAGGAAGTTGCCGGAGACGTAGTCCACGCCGGTGCCGAACAGCACCGACATCGTCGCCGCGTCGCCGACGAAGTCGGCCATGGTCTGGATGCCGAGTTCACGCGCCTTGGCGGCAATCTCGCGTACCCGGCCCTGGTTGTCGGCATTTGCCGGCAGCTCTTCGATGAAGCCGGGATCGATCTTGAGCATGTTCGGCTTCAGGTGCGCGAGCAGCTGGAACGAGTCCAGGCCGGCGCCGAAGTTCTCCAGCGCGATGCGGCAGTCCAGCCGCGCGGCCGCGGCCGCGAATTCCTGCGCGGCCTTGAGGTGGGTGAACACCTTGGCCTCGGCGAGTTCGATCACCAGGTATTCGCCGGGTACGCCGTGCGCCAGCAGCTGCTCGCCGATGTAGCGCGGCAGGCTGTCGTCGGCCAGCGAGGCCTGGCTGACCTTGACCAGCAGGGTGGTGGGCTTGTTGGCGCGGATGCGCTCGCCGATCACCGCGATCGCGCGGCCGACCACGTAGCGGTCGATCTCCCAGAGCAGGCCGTGCTCCTCGGCGATCTGCAGGAAGCTCAGCGGCTTGATCAGCTCGCCGTCGGCACCCTGCAGGCGCAGGAAGGCCTCGTACACGGCGCCGGTATCGCCCTGCAGGCTGATCACCGGCTGGTAGTGCAGGACGAAGCCCTCGTGGTCGAGCGCGTCGCGCAGGCGCGAAACCCAGGCCTGGATGTGCTCCTCCTCGGCGCGATCCACCGCGCTCGGGTCGAAGAGCTCGAAGCGGTTGCCGCCCGTGGCGCTGGCCGAGGCCATGGCCTCGGTGGCCTTGGCGAGGACCTGGCTGACGCTGGCGATCTTCTCGCCGATCTGGACCGCGCCGATGCTGGCGGTGATCACGCTCGAGCGCGAACCGATCTCGAACAGGTCGGCGGAGAACGCCTCCAGCACCTTGCGCGCCGCGGCCTCGGTGCCGGCGTGGTCGCTGTTGGGCACCAGCAGAGCCAGGGTGTGTTCGCCGAAGCGGGCGGCCACCGCGTCCAGGCCCTCGGCCACGCCGCCGAGGCGGGTGGCTGCCGCGGCCAGCAGGTCGTCGGCCGAGTCCAGGCCGATGTCGGCCAGCAGGTGTTGGTAGTGGTCCGGTTCGACCAGCAGCAGTCCGTGCTGCGCGCGGCCCTGGGCAGCGGCGTCCACCGCGTTTTCGAGCGCGAGCAGGAACGTGGCACGGTTGTACAGGCCGGTGGCCTGGTCGCGCTGGCGCAGCTCTTCGATCTCCTGCGCCAGCTCCGGATCGAGCTCCTGGCGGCGGATCACCACCTGCACGCAGGGTTCGCCCTCGTACTGCGCCTGGGCGAATTCCATCGCCGCCGGGAACGCATTGCCGTCGATGTCCCGTGCCTGCAGCTCGTGGCGCGGCGGCGGCGCCTCGCCCTGGCCCAGGCCTTTCAGCAGCTGGCGGAATGCCTCCACGTCCTGCGGGGCGACCATGTCCAGCAGCGACATGCCTTCGATGTCCTCGAAATCCGCGTAGCCGAACATCTCCAGATAGGCCTGGTTGGCGCGGATGTGCATGCCCTCGTGGACATAGGCGATGGGATCGCGCGAAGAGTCGATCAGCGCGTCGCAGCGGCGCTCGGTCTCGCGCAGGCGTGCCTCCAGCCGGCGCTGTGCGCGCCGCGCCTCCAGATCGGCCCAGGCGTCGCGGAGCACGGCCAGCAGCAGCGCGGACGGTTCGCGCAGCGCCAGCGCGCGTGCACCATCGCTCTTGGCCTGGATGTAGCTGTCCCTGTCGATCGCATCGGCCAGCGCCACCACCGGCACGTCCTTGCCGGTGGCCGCCACCTGCTGCACGACCGCGGCGAGCGACAGCATGCGCGAGTCCTGCTGGGCGACGACCAGGTCCAGCGCCTGCGCGCCGACCAGGCTGGCGAACTCGTCCGCCGACGACGGGCGCAGCGGGCGCACGGCGATGCCCGCGTTGCGCAGGGTGCTGACGATGGCTTCGGCCGACTCGGGACTGTCGTCGACGATCATCAGTCGCAGCGCGGTGTCCTGGCTTTTCGACATGGGGTTCTCCGTGGAAGCCGCGTTATGCCATGCGCCGGCTCGCGGCGTCCACGGCGGGGGCATGGCAACAGGGCGCAGGTCGCGGTTGATGGCGACCGCGGTCACAGCGCGCGCTTGGACGCATCGCCGGCGACCTCGCGTACCAGGCGCGGGACAAGATAGCCCGGCAGGCGGGCCATCAGGGCCGCGTGCAGGTCGAGGGCGCGGGCGTCGTCGACCTCGAAGTGGGCGGTGCCGGCGACGCGGTCCAACTGATGCAGGTAGTAGGGCAGCACGCCGGCCTCGAAGCCGCGCTCGCAGAGCCCGGCCAGGGCGTCGACCGAGTCGTTGACCCCGGCCAGCAGCACCGCCTGGTTGAGGAGGCTGGCCCCGGTGCCGCGCAGCGCGGCCATGGCGGCATCCACCGTGGCGTCGAATTCATTGCCGTGGTTGGCGTGGACCACCACCGCCACCGGCCAGGGCAATCCGCGCAGCCAGGCCAGCAGTTCGTCGTCCACGCGCTCGGGCAACACCACCGGCAGCCGGCTGTGGATGCGCAGGCGGCGGACGTGGGGCACCGCGCGCAGCAGGTCGGTGAGGTCGGCCAGTTTGCGGGTCGCCAGCGACAGCGGATCGCCGCCGGACAGGATCACTTCGGTGATGCCGGGATCGGCCGCGATCGCCGCCACGGCGTCGGCCCAGCCGCCGGCGGCCGCGGTTTCTTCGGCATAGGGAAAGTGGCGGCGGAAACAGTAACGGCAGTTGATGGCGCAGCTGCCGGTGGCGACCAGCAGGGCGCGACCGTTGTACTTGTGGATGACGCCGCGGGCGGTCTTCGCGGCGGCGTCGCCGACCGCGTCCAGGCCGAAGCCGGGCACGCTGCGCAGCTCGTCCACGCGCGGCAGCACCTGGCGCAGCAGGGGGTCGTCGGGGTCTCCATGGCGCATGCGGGCGACGAAGCCGCGCGGCACCCGCAGGGCGAAGGCGGCCATCGCCGCCTCCGGTACCGCCGCCGCCTCCGCATCCAGCCCGAGCAGGCCCAGCAGCTCGCGCGGGTCGCGCACCGAGGCGCGCCACGCCTGCTGCCAGCCGGGTGGCTGCATGGAAAGGGGGGCTGCGGGTATCATTTCCCACATAGTCTAGCCGCTCGCGCGGCCGACCCCGCCGAACACTTCGCAGGAGCACGCATGGCCAGCCATGGCATGAACGACGTCAAGAACGGAATGAAGATCCTCGTCCACGGGGAACCCGCGATCATCACCGACACCGAGTACGTCAAGCCGGGCAAGGGCCAGGCGTTCACCCGCGTGAAATACCGCCTGATCAAGTCGGGCCGGGTGCAGGAAGTGACCATGAAGGCGACCGACTCGATGGAAGCGGCCGACGTGGTTGATACCGACATGCGCTACCTGTACGCCGACGGCGAGTACTGGCACTTCATGGACCCGGAGAGCTTCGAGCAGGTCCAGGCCGACAAGGCCGGCATGGCCGGCGCGGAGAAGTGGCTCAAGGGCGAGGAAGATTGCGTGGTCACGCTCTGGAACGGCAGCCCGATCCAGGTCACGCCGCCGAACTTCGTCGAGCTGAAGATCACCGAGACCGACCCTGGCGTGCGCGGCGACACCTCTGGCGGCGGCGGCAAGCCGGCGACGCTTGAGACCGGCGCCGTGGTTCGCGTGCCGCTGTTCGTCAACCAGGACGAGCTGGTCAAGGTCGACACGCGCTCTGGCGAATACGTCGGCCGGGTCAAGTAAAACCGTGACGGCCGGGCCTGGTCCGACACGGCGTATCCGGAGCAGCACCGCCTGGGTCCTGGCCGCCGCGCTTGCGGCCGCCTGGGTCCCTGCGCTGGCCGCGCCCGGCGCTTGCCCGGACGGCGTCGTCGAGTCGATGCGGACGTCCGATGCCTTCGGCGAACCCTTCGCGTCGGAGTACCTGATGAACATCGTGGCGGAGGCCTGCAAGGCCTGGCCGTACGATCCGGGCCGCCTGCTGGTGGCGGCGGCCTATTCGACCGACGAGAGTTTTTCCGGAAACAGGGAGCTGCAGATCCGGGTGGCGGTGCTGGATGCGCAGGACCTCCGCTTCCTGGCCGGCCACGCCTGGAAGGAATCGGAAGATGCCGGCTTCAAGCTTCTCGACCACGCCCTGACCCTGGATACCGCCCGCTACGACCTGGCCCCTGGCGTCCGTGCCTTCGGCGTCATCGTCGGGAACGCGGCCGCGGGGCGCGGCTGCCCCGACTACCGCTACGACCGCGAACTGCGGCTGTTCGTGGTGGATGGCGGCCGGCTGCGGCCGGTGCTGCGTCAACACCTCGATGCATGGATGCGGGTGGAGGGCGAGCCCTGTGCCCCCTCGATGGCGCCGCTGGTCACCGACCAGGCCGACATCATGCTGGCGATGGGCGAACAGCTGCATGCCGGCTACCGGGACATCCGCCTGTCCGCGCGGATCAGCCGGGCGTCGAGCGGATCCGACGCGACCGCGCTGCGCACCGAACGCGGCATGCTGCGATATGACGGCCGGCAGTACCGGCTCCTTGGTGAGGACGACGCGTTCTGGTCCGGCCCTCCCGGCCTTCGCGAATGGAGAGATATCCCGTGAATTCCACTGCCCCTGAAGCCTGCGACCTGCTGGTCGAGGCCGGATACGTCGTCCCGGTCGAACCGCACGGCGTGGTCCTCGAGGACCATGCGGTGGCCGTGCACGGAGGCACCATCGTCGCCGTGTTGCCACGGGCCGAAGCGCGCGCGCGCTTCGCGCCGGCCGAGGTGGTGTCGCGTCCCGACGGGGTGCTGGTGCCGGGCTTCGTCAACGCCCACACCCACAACCCGATGACGCTGATGCGCGGCATCGCCGACGACCTGCCGCTCAAGACCTGGCTGCAGCAGCACATCTGGCCGATCGAGGCCGCGGTGATGGCGCCGGACTTCGTCGCCGACGGCGTCACGCTTGCGATCGCCGAGATGCTGCGCGGCGGCACCACCTGCTGCAACGAGAACTACTTCTTCCCCGACGTGCAGGCCGCGGTGTACAAGCGCCACGGCTTCCGCGCCCGCGTGGGCCTGCCGGTGATCGACTTCCCGACCGCCTGGGCCTCGGGTGACGACGAATACTTCGACAAGGCCGGCGTGGTCCACGATCAGTGGCGCGGCGACCCGCTGATCGCCATGTCCTTCGTGCCGCACGCGCCATACACGGTCAACGACGCCAACTTCGAGCGCGTGCGCATGCTCGCCGACCAGCTCGACATCCCGGTGCACCTGCACCTGCACGAGACCGCGCAGGAGGTCGAGCAGTCGATCAAGGATTACGGCCAGCGCCCGCTCGCGCGCCTGGATCGCCTGGGCCTGGTCAACGACCGCCTGATCGCGGTGCACATGACCCAGCTGACCGAGGCCGAGATCCACCTCTGCGCCGAGCGCGGCGTGAGCGTGGTGCATTGCCCGGAGTCCAACCTCAAGCTCGCGTCCGGCTTCTGCCCGGCCTGCGCGCTGGAGCGGGCCGGGGTCAACCTCGCCATCGGCACCGACGGCTGCGCCAGCAACAACGACCTCGACATGGTTGGCGAAACGCGCACGGCGGCCCAGCTTGCGAAGGCGGTGGCGCAGGACGCCGCGGCGTTCGATGCCTTCACCGCGCTGCGTGCAGCGACCTTTGGCGGCGCGAAGGCGATGGGCTTCGACCATCTGGTCGGTTCGCTGGAGCCGGGCAAGCAGGCCGACATGGCCTGCTTCGACTTCAGCGACCTCGAGACCCAGCCGCTGCACCATGTGGTGTCGCAGCTGGTCTATGCCGCCGGGCGCCACCAGGTCTCCGACGTCTGGATCGGTGGCGTCACCAAGCTGCGCGAGCGCGAGCTGGTCGACATCGACACCGCCGCCGTGGTCGCCAACGCCCGCCAGTGGCGTACGCGCATGGCCGGCATCCGCACCGGCGCCGGCTGAGCCGCGCCGGCGCGAACCACCCCGATCATCCAGAGCACGTCGCCATGACCGCCTCGCCCCAGGGCACGCAGAACTTCCGCCAGTCCGAACTCGACAAATTCGCCGAGCTCGCCAACCGCTGGTGGGATCCCGAAGGCCCGCAGAAGCCGCTGCACGCGCTCAACCCGGTGCGCCTGGGCTATGTGGCCGCGCGCAGCCCGCTGGCCGGTGCCAGGGTGCTCGACGTCGGCTGCGGCGCGGGCCTGCTGAGCGAGGCCATGGCGCGCGACGGCGCCGAAGTCACCGCGCTGGACCTCGCGCCGGACCTGATCAAGGTCGCGCGGCTGCATGCGCTGGAGTCGGGCGTATCGGTCGATTACCGGGTGCAGGCGGTGGAGGCGCTGGCCGCCGAGGCCGCCGACAGCTTCGATGCAGTGACCTGCATGGAGATGCTTGAACACGTCCCGGACCCGGGCGCGATCATCGAAGCCTGTGCGCGGCTGCTGAAGCCGGGCGGCCGGCTGTTCGTCTCAACCCTCAACCGCACCCCGGCGGCGTTCGCGCTGGCGATCGTCGGTGCCGAGTACGTGGCCCGCCTGCTGCCGCGCGGCACCCACCAGTACCGCGACTTCATCCGGCCTTCCGAACTCGGTGCCTGGCTGCGCGCAGCGGGGCTGGAGCTCGAGGACGTCCGCGGCATCGCCTACGAACCCTGGGCCAACCGCGCGCGGCTGTCGTCGCGGACCGACGTCAACTACCTGGCCGCGGCGCGCAAGCCGGACGCGGCATGAGCGGCATCGCCGCCCGCACCCGCTTCCCGCGCTGCGTGCTGTTCGATCTCGACGGCACGTTGCTCGACAGCGCGCCGGACATGGCCGCGACGGTGAACCGCATGCGCACGGCGCGCGGTGCGCCGTCGATGCCGCTGGCCGACCTGCGGCCGCACGTCTCCAAGGGTGCACGCGCGATGAGCGCGGCGGCCTTTCCGGAGCTCGCCGGCGAAGTGCCGCCCGACATGATCAAGGAGTTCCTGGCCGTCTACGGCGAAGAACTCGGCCGCCACGGCGCGGCCTTCGACGGCATCGAAGCGATGCTGGCCGCGCTGGAGGCCGACGGCGCGCGCTGGGGCATCGTCACCAACAAGCCCGAGTACCTCGCGCGCGGCCTGATGCCGGCATTGGGCTGGGAAACGCGCAGCGGCGTGCTGATCGGTGGAGACACCCTTGCCGAGCGCAAGCCGCATCCGCTGCCGCTGCTGCACGCCGCCGAAGCGATGGGTTTCGCAGTGGCCGACTGCGTCTACGTCGGCGATGACGAGCGCGACATCCTCGCCGCGCGCGCCGCTGGCATGCGTTCGCTGGTCGCGCTCTGGGGCTACCGCCTGCAGCACGACGATCCGCTCGCCTGGCAGGCCGATGCGATGGCGGAAACACCAGCGGACCTGCTTGATCCGGACATCTGGCCGTGAGCATCGACGTCGACATCCGCGACGAGGCGGCGAGCTTCGTCGACAAGTGGCGCGCGCGCTGGCCGGAGTGGTCGGTGGCGATGGCCTTCGTGGCGAAGGACCGGCAGCCGCTGGCCGAAGCCTGGTTCACCCTGCTGCAGGAGCTCATCGACGCGGCCTGGGGCGGCGGCGATCCGACGCCGGGACTGGCCAAGCTCGCCTGGTGGCAGGAGGAGCTGGGCGGCTGGGCGAAGGGTGCGCGACGCCATCCGCTGGGCGCGCTGCTGCAGCCACGTTCCGCGCCCTGGCTGCAGCTGGGCCGGGCGCTGCCGGACCTGCGCGCGCTGCGTGGAGGCGATGGCGTCGATGACATCGTGGGTCCCGGCGCCGCGGCCGTTGGAGCGGACCCGGCGCAGGGCAGCGATGCCGGGAACGCCGGCCATGCGTTCGCCGCCGCCGTCGCAGACTGCGAAGCGGTGCTGTTCGATGGTCGCGCCTCCGACGTCGAGGCCGCCGCTGTTGTATTGCGCAGCCTGTTGGCCGAACGAAGCCTGATGCGCGGCGCGCCAATGGATCCGATAGCCACGGCTGATCCATCGTCCCCCGCGCCGCGTCCGGGATGCAGGGCGCGTGGCGTGCAGGCAGCCCTGGTGGAGGCGCGGCTTGCGCGTCCCGGCGCGGCGCTGCCGCCGCTGCGCGTGCTGCTCGCGGCCTGGCGCGGCGCGCGCAGGGCCGGCTGAATCGCGGCCAGGATCAACGCCTGCGACATGCAGCGTTTCGCCGGTCCGGCACCGGTGCGCGGTTAGAATTGCGGACCGTTCTCATTTGCAGGGTTCCGCGTGACTTCTTCCAGCCCGTCCCCGGCGTTGCCCGACGTCGCCTACGATCGTGCCGCCGCGGCCCGTCCGCTCGACTGGGTCGGCATGCGCCGCGTCGCGCTGCCGCTGTGCGTGGCCGGCGAGGGCGGGCAACCGCAGCAGGTGCCGGCCTGGGCCGACATCGGCGTGGACCTGGCCAGCGCCGAAACCCGCGGCATCCACATGTCGCGCCTGTACCTGTTGCTGCAGGACCGGCTTCCGGTGGAGCCGCTGACCGCATCCTCGCTGCGCGCACTGCTGCGCGACTGCATCGATTCGCAGGCGGGCGTTGCCACCACCGCGCGCCTGGGCCTGCGCTGGGAGCAGCTGCTGAAGCGCCGCGCGCTGGCCAGTGACAACGCCGGCTGGAAGTCCTATCCGGTGGAGGTCGACGCCAGCCTGTCGCCTTCGGGCGCGGAGATCGTGCTCGCCTTTGGCGTCGAATATTCCAGCACCTGCCCGGCCTCGGCTGCGCTGTCGCGCCGCGCCAATGCCGACGTCTTCGAAACCGATTTCGCCGATGACCAGGCACCGTCCAAGGTCGACGTGCACGCATGGCTCGGCTCCGGCCGCGGCATGGCCGCCACGCCGCACGCCCAGCGCAGCCGCGCCGATGTGCGTGTGACCCTGCGCGACGACGTCGACGCGCTGCCGCTGCTGGAACTGGTCGACGCCATCGAGGCCGCGCTCGGCACCCCGGTGCAGACGGCGGTGAAGCGCGAGGACGAACAGGCTTTCGCCCGCGCCAATGCGGAAAACCTCATGTTCTGCGAGGACGCGGCCCGCCGCGTCGCCGCTGTCGTTTCGACCAGTCCGCGCGTCGCCCGCTTCGACGTGACCGTGTCGCATTTCGAGAGCCTGCATGCCCATGACGCCGTTGCGCGGGTGACGGGTGTGGTGGGATAGGCGAAGGCTTTTTTGCCACGGCTGAAGAGCTCTTCTGCAGCCGCGGCCCGGGGTAGGATTGCGCCATGGGGAGGATCCGGGGAGTCAAACGCCAGTCCTGGTCGTGCAGCGTCTGGCTGTGCATCGCATTGCTGTGCGCGTGGACGGGCGCCGCGGCCAATCCCGTGATCGTGCTGCAACCGCTGCCCGGCGAACATGACTCCAGCGAGGTTCTGTCCGGCGCCCTGAATGACCGCCTCGGCCCGCCGGTGGCACCCGTTATCAGGGCGTCCAGGGGCGAGGTGAGCTGGTGGCGGCTCACGACTCGCGAACCGCTGGGCACCGACGGCCAGCCGAAGCTGATGCTGCGCGCGCCCTACCTCAACCAGGTGCAGGCGTGGGCGCCCGGCGGCGACCAGCCCGCGCGCCATGCGCTGTACGGCAGGCACGCGGACCCCAGCCACTCGCCCCGCGCCCTCGTCGTGGACCTGCCGCAGGGCATCCCGGCGGGGCAGGCGGTGTGGCTGCGGATCTCCACCGCATCCTCGCTGCAGATGCCGGTTTCGATCGAACCGCTCGATGTCGTGCATCGCGACGACCTGTTCCATGCCAGCTGGCGGGCGTCCGTACTGTCGGTGCTGCTGGTCCTTGCCCTGCTGGCCTTCGCGTTCCGCTTCGGAACCGGTGATCCAAGCTTTGCCTGGTTCGGTGCGATGCTTTGTTTCGCGGTGCTGTACATGGTCTCGCTGAGCGGCGATTTCCGCTTGCTGCCGGGTGCCGATGCGCTTTTCGGAAGTACGAATCGTGTCAACCGCGTCGCCGGAGGGCTCGGCATCGTCTGCAGCAACCTCTTCCAGCGCGCATATCTCGACCTTCGCGGCAAGCTGCCACGCCTGGACCGGATGCTGTGGGCGACCACCGCCATGGCGGCGGTAGCAGGTATCGGCAGCATCTTTGGCGACGCAGTGTGGCTGGGGCGCCTCGGCAACGTTGGACTGATCCTGTCCGCAACCGTGCTGCTGTCGGGGAGCACGGTGCTGGCGCTGCGCGGCGATCGTCCCGGGCGCGTGGTGATGGCGTCCTGGCTGCCGCTGATGCTGTTCACCACATTGATGGCGAGCGAGATGATGGGGCTGTGGGCGGGTCCGACGTGGCTGCCCCAAGGCCTGGCCGGCGCCTTTGCCCTCGCCGGGCTGCTGCTGACCATCGGTCTGGCGGACAAGTTGCTCGAGCTCCGCCGTGACCGCGACCAGGCCAGTGCGCTGGCACGCGCGGACGAACTTACTGGCCTGCTCAACCGCACCGGCATCGAGGTCGAGCTGCGCCGGGCGATCCAGGGGGCGATGGAAAAGGACGAGCCGGTGAGCATCGCCTTCCTCGACATCGACAATTTCAAGACGATCAACGACGTGCACGGGCACGGCATCGGCGACCAGGGCCTGCGCATCGTCTCCAAGCGCGTGCGCAACCAGCTGCGCCTGGGGGATGTCATTGGCCGCTATGGCGGCGATGAGTTCCTGGCGGTGTTGCCAGGCGCCGGCCTCGGCGAGGCACTGGACGTGGCCGGGCGCATGCTTGCATCAGTCAACGGCCGCCCGCTGCTGATCGACATGCTGCGGCTGGACGGCAGCCTGAGCATCGGCGTGGCGGAATACGTGGCCGGCGAATCCGCCGAGGCGCTGGTCGAGCGCGCCGACGCCGCGCTGTACGTCAGCAAGCAGGGCGGGCGCAACCGCGTCTCGAGTGCAGGGGACGGCCAGCCGGCCACGGCCACATCATGACCAGCAAGACAACCGGAGACAGCATGGACACGATCGCGATTGACAGCCTGCAGGAAGGCGACATCCTGTTGATGATGGGTGATGGGCCGTTGTCGGACCTGATCGCCTGGGCCAGCGACGGCACGTACAGCCATGCGGCGATGGTCGTGGACCAGGGCGAATTGATCGAGGCCTCGCTGTCCGGGGTGCGGCGCTATCCGCTTGCGAAGCGCCTGGGCGAGGTCGACCACTACCATTGGATCGACGCCTTCCGCGCCCATGATGACCAGGGCCGTCCTTTCGATTCCGGCGAGCGCCGCCTGGTTCGCGAACACGCGCAGGCCCTGCTGGGTGCCCCGTACCCGGTCGATCAGCTGGCGCTGTTCGGCGCGATCATGGCGCTGCGCGGGAAGTGGCCCGTCCACCCCTGGGCACGCCAACTCGTGCGCCTGGCGCTGGACCACGCCGTCCCGTCCGAATCCCCGGCGATGCTCTGCAGCGAAGTCGTCTATCGCAGCTGGGCCGAGTGCGCGGTGGAGCCGCGCGGCCGGCTGGCGCCGCGGATCATCGAGGGCGAACGCGGCAGGGCGCCGTTCCCCGAAATCGACTGGAAAAGGCTGATCGACGAGATGGGCCCGCTGCTGGGCACAGGCACCGCGGAAGCGGTTGCCCGCGGTACCGGCCCGGGATTCCGCAGCGCCGAAGCCCTGTTCGAAGAGGGCGAAGATATTTCCGACGAGGCCCTGGACCAGGCAAGCCGGCGGGTCCTCTCGCAGCTGCAGCCGGACAACCACGGCCTGATGCGCAGCGCAGGCGCTGGCGCCAGCCTGGCCCACGCTCCGAACCCGCGCCTGGTCTCTCCGCAGGACCTTGCGAACTCGCCCGGTGCGGGGCTTCTGGGCCGCTTGATGCAACGCCCTGGTTGAGAGCCCGCGGAAAAGCAGATTGTCCTAGCTTTCAAGGCCTCTCCAGCACCAGCAACGGATCCACCCGCACGTTGAACCAGTTCATCCCCCAGTGCAGGTGCGGTCCCGTGGCGCGGCCGGTAGCGCCGACGGCGGCGAAGGCCTGGCCCTGCTCGACGCGGTCGCCCACGGTGACGTCGATGCGTGAAAGGTGCAGGAAGTTGGAGCTCACGCCGTGGCCGTGGTCGATCACCACGGTGCCGCCGGTCAGGTAGAGGCCCGGGTCGGCGAAGGTGACGATGCCGGCGGCCGGGGCCTTCACCGGGGTGCCGGTGGGGGCGGCGATGTCCATGCCGGAATGGCCGGCGCCTGGCTTGCCGTTGTAGATCCGGCCGCTGCCGAAGCGGCCGCTGATGCGGCCCTCGACCGGACGGGTGAAGCGCTGGGCAAAGTCGGGGCGGTCGTCGTCGCGGGTGCGTGCGGCGGTCACCTTGGCCTGCTCGCGGCGGATGCGCTCGGCGATCGCCGGTGGCGGGTCGACGGTCTTTGGCGGCACCCCGTTGACGCGTTCCATCGGCCAGTCGCGCGGGTCGACGAGGATGCTGGCCTCCGTGCGGCTGCCGTCGGGGCGGGTCACCGCCACCCGCAGCGGGCCGCTGGCGTCGCGACCGACGCCGAACACCACGGTGCCGTAGCCGGTGCTGCGCAGGGTGCGGCCGTCGTACTCGACGCGGCTTCCCGGCGGCACCTTGCCCAGGACCAGAGCGCCCTGCTGCACGCGTTCGGGAAACGCCACGCGCAGGTCCGCCGCCGTGTCGGCCGCGGCCACCGCAGGCACCGCCTGGGCCATGGCCAGCGCCCAGGGCAGGGAGGACAGCAGGCCGACGAACAGCGCTGCGGTCACCTTCATCGCGCGAATTCCAGCCGGCGGCCGTTCGGCGCACCGACCAGCCGGGCGCCATCCCAGGCCAGTTCGCCGTTGACCCAGGTCGAGGCGATGCGCGAGCGGAAGGTCGTGCCCTCGAAGGGCGACCAGCCGCACTTGGACAGCACGTCTTCGCGCTTCACGGTGAACGGCACGTCCTCCACCAGCACCAGGTCGGCGTGGTAGCCCTCGCGCAGGAAGCCGCGCTCGGCGACGTCGAACAGCTGCGCCGGGGCGTGGGCGAACTTCTGCACCACGCGCGCGGCGTCGAAATGGCCCTCGTGCACGCATTCAAGCGCCGCCACCAGGGCGTATTGCACCAGCGGCAGGCCGCTGGGCGCGCGCGTATACGGCGCCTGCTTCTCTTCCCAGGTGTGCGGGGCATGGTCGGTGGCGAGCACGTCGATGACGTCGTCGGCCAGGGCGCGCAGCAGCGCTTCGCGGTCGCTGGCGTCCTTGATCGCCGGGTTGCATTTGATCTGGTGGCCCAGGCGCGCGTAGTCGGCGCGGTCGAAGCGCAGGAAGTGGATGCAGGTCTCGGCGGTGATGCGCTTGCGCAGCCGGCCGTCGGCGTCGACCAGCGGGCCGGCCTCGAACAGCGCCAGCTCGTCGGCGGTGGAGATGTGCAGCACGTGCAGCCGGGTGTCGTGGCGGCGCGCCAGCTCCAGCGCCAGGCGCGTGGACTTGATGCAGGCCTCGCGCGAGCGGATGTCGGGATGGCAGGCGGCGGGAATGTCGTCGCCGTACTTCTCCCGGTAGCGCGCCTGCTCGGCGTCGATCATCGGGGTGTCTTCGCAGTGGGTGATGATCGGCACCGGGGTGTCGCGGAAGATGCCGTCGAGGGTCTCCGGATCGTCCACCAGCATGTTGCCGGTGGAGGCGCCCATGAACACCTTCAGCCCCGGCGTGGCCCGCGGGTCGATGGCGCGCACGGCCTCCAGGTTGTCGTTGCTGGCGCCCATGTAGAAACCATGGTTGGCGTGGGCGCGGCCGGCGGCGCGCTGGTATTTGTTCTCCAGCGCCGCGGCATCAAGGGTCGGGGGGCTGGTGTTGGGCATGTCCATGAAGCTGGTCAGGCCGCCGGCCACGGCCGCCGCGGACTCGGTGGCCATGTCGGCCTTGTATTCCATGCCCGGTTCGCGGAAATGCACCTGGTCGTCGATCATGCCCGGCAGCAGCCGGCGCCCCTCGGCATCGACCATGGTTTCGCCGGCGCGCGGCGCCAGGCTGCCGATGGCGTCGATGCGGCCGTCGCGGATGCGCAGGTCGGCATCGAATTCGCGGCCTTCATTGACCAGGCGCGCATTGAGGATGAGGGTGTCGGTCATGGCGGGTTTCCGTCGTCGCGCGGCGGGACCGGGTCCATGCCGCCGGGGTTGAGGGGGTGGCAGCGCCCGACGCGCTTCGCGGCCAGCCAGCTTCCACGCAGGGCGCCGTGCAGCGCAATGGCCTGCATGGCGTATTCCGAGCAGGTCGGCAGGAAACGGCAGCGCGGACCGAGCAGCGGGCTGAGCCAGCGTTTATAGCCGCGCAGCAGCGCGATGAGCATGCGGTCGATCAAGGGGGCGCCGGATAAAAGTGGGGTGCGCGGCGCGCCGCGGTTGCCGCTGCAGTCAGGGCAGGGTATAACAGCCCGCTTTCCCGTCCAAGCGCCGGGAGTGTGGCGCCGGCCACGAGCGCGTCCTCAAAAACGCTACCGGTGGCCGGACACGTCAGTCGTCGCCGCGATGCGGCCACGTACCGCTGGATGCCCCACTTCCGCTGCATTGGCCGGTGGCCGGCCGCGTGGAGCGGACCGGCAACCCACTTCTACAAGAAGGATCGCCGAACGTGGCAGTGAAGAAGACCGTCAAGAAGGCCGCGAAGGCCGTCAAGCCCACAGCGAAGAATGGCGCTTCGAAGCAGGCCGCTTCAAAGAAGGCCGCGCCGAAGAAGGTCGCGCCGAAGAAGGCGGCCCCGAAGAAGGCGGCCCCGAAGAAGGCTGCGCCGACGAAGGCCGCCCCGAAGAAGGCCGCCCCGAAGAAGGCCCTCGCGGCAGCGCCGGCCAAGGGCGCCGCGAAGAAGGCGCCGGCGAAGGCCGCGGTGAAGAAGGCGCCGGTGAAGGCCGCGGTGAAGAAGATCGCGAAGCCTGCGGCAAAGAAGGCGGCAGTGAATAAAACGTCGGTTGAAAAGACCCCAGTGAAGAAGGTGGCTGTGAAAAAAGTTCCGGTGAAGAAGGTCGTGGAAAAGAAGGCCGCGGCCAGCAAGCCCGCCCCGGTGGCGAAAAAGGCCGTCGTGAAGAAGGCTGTCGTGAAGAAGGCGGTGGCGAAGAAGGCCGCTCCGCCGGTGAAGAAGGCGGCTGCGACGAAGGTCGCCGCCAGCGCGCCGGTCGCGAAGAAGGCCGCGCCCGCGGCCCGGAAGGCGACCGCCAAGCCTTCGACCAAGGTCGGCCAGGTGCCACCGGCACGCAAGATCCCGGCACGTCCGGCGGGTAAGGTGGCGGTCGCCGTGACCAACAGGCCCGCCACCACTCCGGCGCCGAAGACCCGCTACAAGACCATTCCCCACAAGATCGACGAGGCCACCGGCCGTCCGATCCTTCCGGCGGGCTACAAGCCCGGCCCGGACGAGGAATACATGAGCGCGCTGCAGCTCGAGTACTTCCGCCAGCGCCTGGCGGACTGGCGCGCCGACCTCGTGGACGAGTCCAAGCAGACCATCGAGAACCTCAAGGACGAAGTGCGCGACGTTGGCGACGACGCGGAGCGTGCCACGCGCGAAACCGAGAATTCCCTGGAGCTGCGTACCCGCGATCGCTACCGCAAGCTGATCGGCAAGATCGACAGCACGCTCAAACGCGTGGATTCGGGTGATTACGGCTTCAGCGTCGACTCCGGCGAAGAAATCGGCCTGGATCGCCTCGAGGCCCGCTTGACCGCCGAGCGCACCATCGACGAGCAGGAGCGCTGGGAGCACCTGCAGAAGCAGATCGGCGACTGAGGCTGCTGCGTCATCGAGTCCCACGGAAAACCCCGCGCAGGCGGGGTTTTTCTTTGGCCCTTCTCCCGGCTGGGAGAGAAGCGTGTCCCGCGCGCAAATGTCCTGAAACAGGTTGCAGCGTCGTCTATGTCAGGCGGGGCAACGGTCCATTCCCGCGGGTTGTCCCGGGGGCAGTCGATCAGGATGCCACGCATGAAGTTCTCCAGCACCTGTTGTTTCGCAGCGATGCTGTCGGTGGGCGTTTGCGCGTCCGCGATGCCAGCACAGGCCGACGCGGCGACGGTGGAGCGCGCCTACGTACACAACGGCGGTAGTGCCTGCACAGGTGCGCTGCCCACTTACGAAGGCGCACTTCGCAAACGTCCGAAAGCCATTGCCAACGAGGGAGCAAGCATCGCCTTCGTCACCTGCTCCGCCGTGTGGGACGACGCAAACCCCTCCAACCCATTCAAGGTGGCGGCAAGCGTGACCAATCGCGGCACTGCAGCGGCCACCCTGTCGTGCACGTTCGTCAATGGGAACGAGTTCTACGGCTCGGTCTCCACTCCGGCCACGATCAGCGTGCCGGCCGGTGGATTCAGCGTGATCGGTTGGGATCCGGTGCTGCCGGCAACCCAGTTCCCGTTCAGTGCCGCAAGCATCAGCTGTGCGCTGAGGCCTGGCATGGAAATCAACTACTTCGGCCAGCAAGTCCACCAAGAAGTCGGTCTCTAGGCAATCGCGTACCGTGTCAGTGGGCCGGCGCGCCCGGCGTCGCCCCGTGGGTGGGGGCGACGGAACCCGGCCCGCTTCCGCTTACGCCTGTGCGCGCTGCGCCGCGTCGCGGATGAAGGCGAGCAGGGCGGCCAGGCCGTTGCTGCGGGTCGGCGACAGGTGCTTGGCCAGGCCGATGTCGGCGATGTAGGACGGGTCGTTGGCCAGGATTTCCTGCGCGCTGCGCCCGGAGTAGACGCGCAGCGCGAGATACACCAGTCCGGAGACGATGGCCGAGTCACTGGCGGCGGCGAAGTCCAGTCGCGAGGCATCGCCCGAAGGCACGATCCAGACCATCGACTGGCAACCGTGCAGGCGGTGCGCCTCGGTGCGGAATTCAGCGGGGAATTCAGGCAGCTTGCGGCCGAGGTCGATCAGGTACTGATAGCGCTCGGACCAGTCGCTGAAGAAGGCGAATTCGTCGCGGATCGTGGCCTGGGCTTCGGCGGCGGTGGTTTCGATCGGGAAGTGTGTCCTGGCATCCATGGGTTCAGCCTCGCTTCCAGCGTACGCCCTGCGGCGTGTCTTCAAGAAGAATGCCCTCGCCGGCAAGCTGGTTGCGGATGGCGTCGGCGCGGGCGAAGTCGCGCGCCTGCTTGGCCGCACCCCGCTCGTCGACCAGGGCCTGGATGCGGGCGTCGTCATCGCCGGAGGTGCCGCGGGCGAACCAGGCTGCCGGTGCCTGCTGCAGCAGGCCGAGCGCGCGGCCGCCGGCGCGCAGGCTGGCGCCGAGCGTGGCCAGCGCCAGCAGCGGGCCGTCGCCGCTGGCGTCACCGTTGGCGATCGTGCTGCGCAGCACGCGCGCGTTGCCGGCGATCGCCGCCAGCTCCGCCAGCGCCTGCGGGGTGTTCAGGTCATCGTCGAGCGCGGCTTCGATGGCATTCGGGATCGCGACGTCCACCGGGGCGGCGATCCCGCCGTCCACGGCGCCGTGCTGCGCCAGCAGCGCATCGACGTCGCGCAGCGTCCCGTACAGCCGGTCCAGCGTGCGCACGCTCTGCTCGACCAGGCCGTCCGACCACTCCAGCGGCTGCCGGTAGTGCGCCGACATCAGCGCGTGGCGCAGCGCCTCGGGCGGATGGCGCTGCACCAGGTCGTGGACCTTCTCGATGTTGCCCACCGACTTCGACATCTTGGCGCCGCCGAAGTTGAGCATGCCGTTGTGCAGCCAGAAGCGCGCGAAGGGCGCGCCACCGTGGGCGCACTCGCTCTGCGCGATCTCGTTCTCGTGGTGGGGGAACTGCAGGTCGACGCCGCCGGCGTGGATGTCGATGGTCTCGCCCAGGTGGGCGGCGGCCATCGCCGAGCATTCGATGTGCCAGCCAGGGCGGCCGCGGCCCCAGGGCGAGTCCCAGCCGGGCAGGTCGCCGGTGGAGGGCTTCCAGAGCACGAAGTCGCCCGGGTCGCGCTTGTACGGCGCCACGTCCACGCGCGCGCCGGCGAGCATGTCATCGAGCTCGCGGCGGGAGAGCTTGCCGTAGCCGTCGAAGCTGGCGACCGCGAACAGCACGTGGCTTTCGGCGGCATAGGCGTGGCCGCTTTCGACCAGCCGTTCGATCATGGCGATGATCTCGGCGATGTGCGCCGTGGCTTCGGGTTCGATGTCCGGCGGTGCCACGCCCAGGGCGGCCATGTCTTCGCGGTAGGCGGCGGCGAAGCGGTCGGTGATGGCCGAGATCGGCACGCCCTGCGCGGCGGCGGCGGCGTTGATCTTGTCGTCGACGTCGGTGATGTTGCGGGCGTAGGCCAGCGCGCCGAAGCGGCGGCGCAGGACGCCGGCCAGCACGTCGAACACCACCGGCCCGCGGGCGTTGCCGATGTGCACGTAGTTGTAGACCGTGGGCCCGCAGACATACATCGTGGTGCGGGCGGGGTCGCGTGGCTGGAAGGCCTCGAGCGTGCGGCTGAGGCTGTTGAAGAGTCGGAGGGTCATTTCGCGGGCCGCTTGGCAGACCCGGGATTCTACCGGCGGGGCGCCGTGACAGCCACGATTCAGCCCTCCGGCAGGCCCAGCGCCTACACTCCGCGTTCACCATGCCTGCCTACTTTCCCGCAAAGCGGTGGCTGCCGCTGCTTCTGGCCCCCGCGCTCCTGGTCCCGGTGTTCGCGGCGCAACCCGCGTGGGCGCAGCACACGGTGATCCAGGACGAGAACGTGCGCTACGAGTACGCCCAGGTACTGCGCGCGGAGCCGGTCTACCAGACACTGCGCGCCACCAGCATGGTCGAGCGCTGCGAGCAGTCGAGCCTGGTCCAGCCCGAGGACAGCGAGGAGCGGCGCGGCTTGTCGCGCGTGGTCGGCGCCGTCCGCGACGTGTTGACCCCCGGGAACCGCCGCGATGCGGCGCCGGATACCGACGGTGACGGCGAGGGCGACTGCCGCATGGTGCCGGTGGAGCGCGAGTTCCGCCGCCCGATCGCCTATGACGTCGACTACGTGGTCCGCGGGGTGAAGTACCGCTCGCGGCTGCCGCGCGACCCGGGCAACCGGCTCCGGGTGAAGGTGGCGGTCACCCCGGTCGTGCCCGAAGGCAACGACGACTGAAGGCCTTGCCCGCTGCTGGCCGGCATGGGAAGATCGCTGCAATGCAACACGCCGACGCCCGAGTCCACGACCTCCTGACCTCCGCCCGCATGGCGGCAGGCATGACCTCGCGCGCGCGTCGACCGGAATCCGACCTTTCCCTGGGTTAGACCGGACCGCAGCTGTGTTCCGTCGTTCGAAGCCCGGCCCGAGCCGGGCTTTTTCGTTTCCGTTTCCCATGGACCAAGCCATGACTCCCACGCCGCAGCACTTCCTCAACACCCAGGACTGGACCCGCGCCCAACTCGACGCTGTGCTCGCCGAGGCCGCGCGCATGAAGCGCGAGCCGATCGGCGATGCGCTGAAGGGCAAGTCGATCGCCCTGGTGTTCTTCAATCCATCGATGCGCACCCGCACCAGCTTCGAGCTCGGCGCCTTCCAGCTCGGCGCGCACGCGGTGGTGCTGCAGCCGGGCAAGGATGCCTGGCCGATCGAGTTCGAGCTGGGCACGGTGATGGACGGCGAGACCGAGGAACACATCGCCGAGGTCGCGCGCGTGCTGAGCCAGTACGTCGACATGATCGGCGTGCGCGCCTTCCCGAAGTTCATCGACTGGGCGGTGGACCGCGAGGACCGGGTGCTGAAAGGCTTCGCGAAGTACGCCACGGTGCCGGTCATCAACATGGAGACCATCACCCATCCCTGCCAGGAGCTGGCGCATGCGCTGGCGCTGCAGGAGCACTTCGGCACCAGCGACCTGCGCGGGAAGAAGTACGTGCTGACCTGGACGTATCACCCGAAGCCGCTCAACACCGCGGTCGCCAATTCTGCGCTGACCATCGCCACGCGGATGGGCATGGACGTGACCCTGCTGTGCCCGACGCCGGAGTACGTGCTGGACGGGCGCTACATGGATTGGGCCGAAGCCAACGTGGCCGAGAGCGGCGGCTCGCTGGCCGTCAGCCACGACATCGAATCCGCCTACGCCGGCGCCGACGTGGTCTACGCCAAGAGCTGGGGCGCGCTGCCGTACTTCGGCAACTGGGCCCCGGAGAAGCCGGTCCGCGACCAGTACCGGCACTTCATGGTCGACGAGGCCAAGATGGCGCGCACCAACGGTGCCGTCTTCAGCCACTGCCTGCCGCTGCGCCGCAACGTCAAGGCCAGCGACGCGGTCATGGACTCGCCGGCCTGCATCGCCGTGCAGGAGGCGGGGAACCGGCTGCACGTGCAGAAGGCGGTGATGCGCACGCTGGTGGGCGCGCGCTGACGGTCTACCCACCATCCCCCGACTCTTATGGGAGCGGCTATAGCCGCGATCCGGCGACAACGATCGCGGCTGCAGCCGCTCCCACAGTTCCCCCATCCAGAGATCCGACATGACCGCTTCCGCTTCCGAATCCAAAGACATCGTCCTCGCCTTCTCCGGCGGCCTCGACACCAGCTTCTGCGTGCCGTGGCTGCAGGAGCGCGGCTGGGCCGTGCACACCGTCTTCGCCGACACCGGCGGCGTGGACGCGGCCGAGCGCGAGGCGATCGAAGCGCGGGCGGCCGAGTTGGGCGTGGCCAGCCACGTCACCATCGACGGCGGCCCGGCGATCTGGGAGGGCTTCGTGAAGCCCTTCGTCCACGCCGGTGAGGCCTACCAGGGCCAGTACCCGCTGCTGGTCTCCGACCGCTACCTGATCGTCGACGCCGCGCTGGCGCGCGCGAAGGACCTCGGCACCAACGCGATCGCCCACGGCTGCACCGGCATGGGCAACGACCAGGTGCGCTTCGACCTCGCGGTCAAGGCCAGCGGCGACTACCGCATCGTGGCGCCGATCCGCGAGATCCAGAAGGAACACACGCAGACGCGCGCCTACGAACAGGCCTACCTGGAAGCGCGGGGCTTCGGCGTGCAGTCCAGGCAGAAGGCCTACACCATCAACGAGAACCTGCTGGGCATCACCATGTCCGGCGGCGAGATCGATCGCTGGGAAGCGCCGGGTGAGGGCGCGCGCGGCTGGTGCGCGCCGCGCAGCGCCTGGCCGGCCGAGCCGCTGCAGGTCGCGCTGCGCTTCATCGGTGGCGAAGCAGTGGCGATCGATGGCCAGGACATGCCGGGCGAACAGATCCTGGCCCGGCTCAACCGCATGTTCGCCTCCTATGGCGTCGGGCGCGGCATGTATACCGGCGACACCACCATCGGCCTGAAGGGCCGCATCGTGTACGAAGCGCCGGGATTGGCCGCGCTGCTGGTCGCGCATCGCGCGCTCGAGGAAGCCGTGCTCAGCAAGCAGCAGAACCGCTTCAAGCCCGACGTCGGCCGCAAGTGGGTGGAGCTGGTGTACGAAGGCTTCTACCACGACCCGCTGAAGACCGACCTCGAGGCCTTCCTGGCCTCGTCGCAACGCATGGTCAACGGCGAGGTGATGCTGGAAACCCGCGGCGGGCGGGTCGACGCCGTGGCCGTGCGTTCGCCGCACATCCTCAACGCCAGCGGTGCCACCTATGCGCAGTCCGCCGACTGGGGCGTGGAAGAGGCCGAAGGCTTCATCAAGCTGTTTGGCATGAGCAGCACCCTGTGGGCCGAGGTCAACAGGTCGTGACCGGATTCTCTGGCAGCGCTTCCCACAGGAGTCTGGCGTCGTGATCGACAGGGTTCTTGAACACCTGGCCGCGCTGGTGTCTTTCGATACCCGCAATCCGCCGCGGGCGATCGGCACCGGCGGCATCTTCGACTACATCCGCGCGCAGCTGCCGGACTTCGAAGTGACCGTGACCGACCACGGCGCCGGCGCGGTGTCGCTGTTCGCGCGCCGCGGCGCTCCGTCGCTGCTGTTCAACGTGCACCTGGACACGGTGCCGGATTCGCCGGCGTGGACGGCCGATCCGCACGTGCTGCGCGTCGAAGGCGACCGTGCGATCGGCCTCGGCGCCTGCGACATCAAGGGCGCGGCCGCGTGCCTGGTCGCGGCTGCGCAGGCCGTGGACGGCGATGCCGCCTTCCTTTTCTCCAGCGACGAGGAGGCCAACGACCCGCGCTGCATCGCTGCCTTCCTGGCCACCGACCACGGCTTCCGCCAGGTGCTGGTGGCCGAGCCCACCGGTTGCGAGGCCGTGCTCGCCCATCGCGGCATCGCCGCCGTGCAGCTGCGTTTCCACGGCGAGGCCGGCCATGCCTCGGGCGCGCAGGCGCTCTCGGCGAGCGCCGTGCACAAGGCGATGCGCTGGGGCGTGGATGCATTGGCGCTTGCCGAAGCCGAGGCCCACCAGCGCTTCGGCGGCCTGACCGGCTTGCGCTTCAACATCGGTCGCGTCGAAGGCGGCATCAAGGCCAACGTGATCGCGCCCGCGGCCGAAGTGCGCTTCGGATTTCGTCCGCTGCCTTCGCACGATGTGGCGCAGCTGCACGCGCGCTTCCAAGCCCTGGCGCCGGAAGGCAGCGACTACACCGCCACCTTCCACGGCCCTTCGCTGCCCGCGGGCGACACCGCAGCCGCCGAAGAACGCCGCCTGGCCGCCCGCGACCTGGCGGAAGGCTTCGACCTGCCCATCGGCAACGCCGTCGACTTCTGGACCGAAGCCTCGCTGTTCTCCGCCGCCGGCCTCGACGCCATCGTCTTCGGACCCGGCCACATCGCCCAGGCCCACACCGCCGATGAATGGGTGTCGCTTGACCAACTGCGCACCTATGCCGCGGCGGTGGTGGGGATCATTAAAAGCCAGAGCATTTCAGCCACGGATTTGCGCGGATGAACGCGGATAAAGCAAAGACAGAAAAGGAGCGCTCTTTTGCCACGGATTCGCGCGGATTACGCGGATTGGGTCAAGGCGAGTTCGAAGAGGAAATCCCTGTGAAACATGTGTTGTGGGGCAGGGCGCGATAATTCGGCTGGCCTCGCCATGATCCGCGTAATCCGCGCAAATTCGCGGCAAAAAGGGCTCTTGCTCCACCCGCGTTCATCCGCACGATCCGTGGCATAAAGGCCGTTGCTCTATCCGCGTTCATCCGCGCAAATCCGTGGCAAAAAAGCTTTTGCCTCTCTCCCAGCCCCACGAAGCAGCAACCCATGCAAGCACACGTACAGACCCGCCAGACCATCGTTCGACTGTTGTCGGGGATGGGCAGCGCGAAAGAGATCAGCCAGTACCTGAAGCGCTTTTCGCAGCTGGATGCGAAGCGCTTCGCGGTGGTGAAGGTCGGCGGCGCGGTGCTGCGCGACGACCTCGAGGCGCTGACCTCGTCGCTGGCCTTCCTGCAGCAGGTGGGGCTGACGCCGATCGTGGTCCACGGCGCCGGGCCGCAGCTCGACCAGGCGATGCGCGAGGCCGGCATCGAGAAGCGCACCATCGACAACCTGCGGCATACCGATGCCGCGGGGCTGGCGATCGTGCGCCGGGTGATGCGGCAGCAGAACCTGCGCCTGGTCGAGGCACTGCAGGTGGAGGGCGTGCGCGCGACCTCGATCCAGTCGGGCGTGTTCGAGTGCAGCTTCCTCGACCGCGAGCGCTACGGCCTGGTGGGCCAGGTGGTGCGCGTGGACACCGACGGCATCGGCGCGGCGATCAAGGCCGGTTCGATCCCGGTGATCACCTCGCTTGGCGAGACCGCCGAAGGCCAGATCGTCAATGTCAACGCCGACTGGGCCGCCAACGAGCTGATCAAGGCCATCCAGCCCTACAAGATCGTCTTCCTCACCGGCACCGGCGGCCTGCTGGGTCCGGATGACAAGGTGATCGATTCGATCAACCTCAGCACCGAGTACGAGGAACTGCTGGCGCAGCCCTGGCTGCACTCGGGCATGCGCCTGAAGATCGAGCAGATCCACGATCTGCTGATGGTGCTGCCGCCGTCATCGTCGGTGTCGATCACCCGGCCCGACCAGCTGGCGCGCGAGCTGTTCACCCACAAGGGCTCCGGCACCCTGGTGCGTCGCGGCGAGCGCGTGCTGCGTGCGGCCGCCTGGAGTGAGCTCGACCTGTCGCGGCTGCGGATGCTGATCGAGTCGGCCTTTGGCCGCAGCCTGCTGCCGGACTATTTCGAGCGCACGCCGCTGCTGCGGGCCTATGTCAGCGAGAACTACCGTACCGCCGTGATCCTGACCGAAGTCGACGGCGTGCCCTATCTCGACAAGTTCGCCGTGCTCGACGATGCCCAGGGCGAAGGCCTGGGGCGCGCCGTCTGGCAGGTGATGCGCGAAGAAACACCGAGCCTGTTCTGGCGCTCGCGCAACGGCAACGCGGCGAATGCCTTCTACTATTCCGAGTCCGACGGATGCTTCAAGCAGGACATGTGGAAGGTGTTCTGGTACGGCATGGACAAGTTCCCGGAGATCGAGCGCGCGGTCGCCCACTGCGCCACGCGCCCGGCCACCCTGGTGGATGTGAAAGAGAAGGAGGAGGGCTTCGATGGCTAGGACCGTTGGCATCGTGGGCGCGCGCGGGCACACCGGCGCCGAACTGATCCGGCTGCTGGCCGCGCATCCCGGCTTCGAGCTCGCGGCGGTGTCATCGCGTGAGCTCGACGGGCAGCGCGTGTCCGACCATGTACCCGAGTATCGCGGCGAGCTGCGCTACCGGAGCCTCGCGCATGAGGAACTCGGTGGCCTCGGGCTCGATGCCTGGATACTGGCGCTGCCGAACGGCAAGTCGGAGGCCTGCATCGCATCGCTGGGCACGGCAGGCGCTCACGCCGATACCGATGCCGACGTCGATGTCCAGGCCGATGCCGTCGACGCCGATGGCCCGGTGATCGTCGACCTTTCGGCCGATCACCGCTTCAGTGACGCCTGGTACTACGGCTTGCCGGAACTCACGCGCGGCACGTACGCGGGCCAGCGTCGCATCGCCAATCCCGGTTGCTACGCCAGTGCCATGCAGCTTGCGGTGGCGCCGATGCTCGGCCTGATCGAGGGCCCGGTGCAGTGCTTCGGCGTGTCCGGCTACTCCGGCGCCGGCACCACGCCGTCGGACCGCAACAACGCCGACAAGCTCCGCGACAACCTCATGCCTTACGCGCTGGTGGACCACCTGCACGAGCGCGAGGTCACCCACCACCTGGGCACGCCGGTCGAGTTCATGCCGCACGTCGCGGCGCACTTCCGCGGCATCACCCTGACCGCGAACATGCACCTGCGCGAGCCGATCGCCCTCGACGCGGTCGCGGCCCGCTACCACGCGCGCTACAACGCCGAACCGCTGCTGCGCGTCACCGACGACGCACCCTGGGTCAGCGCCATCGCCGGCCGCCACGGCGTCGAAGTCGGCGGCTTCACGCTGTCGGCCGACGGTCGCCGGCTGGTGGTGGTGTCCACGCTCGACAACCTGCTCAAGGGCGCCGCCACCCAGGCGTTGCAAAACCTCAACCTCGCCTTCGGCTACCCCGAGACCCAGGGCATCCCGTTCGACTGATCACCCATGCCGCTGACCACCGCCCCACGCCCTCACCACCGCGACCACCATCAGCCCCCTTGTGGGAGCGGCTATAGCCGCGATTCGTCGGGCAAAAAAGGCACGACACCGCCGTGTAGCGGCGCTTGGTCGCGGCTATAGCCGCTCCTACAACAGCAGTAAAAATGGAGAACGACATGACCGACCTCCTCTGGCAGAAGCCCGGTGTCACCGTCGACAGCGACATCCAGGCCTTCCTGGCCGGTGACGACGTCATCCTCGACCGCGACTTCTTCCTGCACGACATCCAGGCCAGCCGTGCCCACGCCGAAGGCCTCGCGCGCATCGGCATCCTGGCCGCGGACGAACTGGCCGGCATCGCGCGCGAACTCGACGCGCTGGCCGACGACTTCCAAAGCGGCGGCTTCGTGCTCGATGCACGCTACGAGGATGGCCACTCCGCCATCGAAGCGCGCCTGACCGAACGCCTCGGCGACGCCGGCCGCCGCATCCACACCGGCCGCAGCCGCAACGACCAGGTGCTGGTGGCCACGCGGCTGTGGCTGAAGGAGAAGCTGGCACGGACCCGCGCGCTGTGCATCGAGACCGCCACTATCGCGCTGGAGCGCGCACACGCCGAGGCCGACGTTCCTCTGCCCGGCTACACCCACCTGCAGCGCGCCGTCGTGTCCTCGCTTGGCATGTGGTGGTCGGCCTGGGCGGAGGCCTTCATCGACAACGCCGCACGCGCCGGCGACACCCTGGCCTGGATCGACGCCAACCCGCTTGGAAGCGCCGCCGGCTATGGCGTCAATCTGCCGCTGGAGCGCGACCACACCACCGCGGCCCTCGGCTTCGGTCGCCTGCAGGTGGCGGCGACCTATGCGCAGCTTTCGCGCGGCAAGTTCGAGATGGCCGCGCTGGAAGCCCTGTCCAGCGCCATGCTCGACCTGCGCCGCCTGGCCTGGGACCTGAGCCTGTTCACCTCGGGCGAGTACGGCTTCGCCAGGCTACCGGCGCAATACACCACGGGCAGCTCGATCATGCCCAACAAGCGCAATCCCGACGTCATCGAGCTGATGCGCGCGACCTATGCCAGTGTCGCCGCCGCGCGCACCGAGATCGAGCAGCTGCTGTCGCTGCCGTCCGGCTACCACCGCGATCTGCAGCTGTCCAAGGGCGCGCTGTTCCACGGCTTCGGCAAGGGCCTGCAGGCGCTGGCGCTCTTGCCCGACCTGCTGCGCAACCTCGACTGGGACACGGAGCGCATGCGCGCCGCGCTGGAGCCGTCGATGTATGCGACCGATCTCGCCGTCGATATGGCGCGCGACGGCCTGCCGTTCCGCGAGGCCTATCGCCAAGCCGCCGATCCGGTGCGCTGGGCTGAAGGTGATCCCGCCGCGAGCCTTGCCGCGCGCACGTCTCCCGGCGCTGCGGGCGATCTGCGGCTGGAAATGCTGCGCGCGCGACTTGAAGCATCGGGCACCGTGTAGCGTGCCGACGCGGCTGGCGTGTGATGCTGTTGCGTCAGCCCCCACCGGGTTGCAGCCAAGGAAGCCTTACGTGGAGCCGACGCAGTGAGTAATGCCAGGACCAGTGCCCGAAAGCGCAGCGTGAGCCTCGCCCTGCAGGGCGGCGGCGCGCATGGCGCGTTCACCTGGGGTGTCCTCGACGCATTGCTCGAGGACGGGCGCCTGGATCTCCGCGGCGCCAGCGGCACCAGCGCCGGCGCGATGAACGCAGTCGTGCTGGCCCATGGCCTGCTCGAAGGCGGCCCCGAAGCCGCGCGCGAAGCCTTGGCCCGCTTCTGGACCGCGGTCGGCGGCAGTGCGCCGCTGCTGCAGGCGGGGGCAGGATCCGCCGATGGCCGGCCCTCGCCCATGGCGTCGCTGATGCTGCAGTGGAGCGGCTTCCTGGCTCCGTCGCAGTTCAACCCGCTGGGCTACGACCCGCTGCGCGACATCGTCGAGGCGCAGGTCGATTTCGAGCGCCTGCGCGCGCAGCGCAAGTTCGATCTGTTCATCGCCGCGACCCATGCCAATACCGGCCGGCTGCGCCTGTTCCGCACGCCGGAGCTGAGCGCCGACGTGGTGCTTGCCTCGTCCTGCCTGCCTGCGCTGTATGCCGCGGTGGAGATCGACGGCGAGCCGTACTGGGACGGCGCCTTCGCCGCCAACCCGCCGGTGCTTCCGCTGCTGGCGGAGTGCAGGGTCGACGACGTGCTGCTGGTGCTGCTGAGCCCGGTCAGCCACGGCGAACTGCCGCGTTCGGCCGCGGACATCCGTGACCGCACCCAGGCGCTGGCGTTCAACGCCGCCTTCCTCGCCGAGATGCGCAGCCTGGTCCGGATGCGCGAGTTCGTGCGCCGCTCGATCGTGCCGTGGCTGGTGAAGGAGCATCCGGTGCGTCGCAAGCGCATGCACATGGTCGCCGACGATGAACTGATGGCGCGGCTCGACGACGATTCGAAGTCGACCACCAGCCTGCCGTTCCTTGAAACCCTGCGCGACCACGGCCGCGCCCGGGCGCGGGAATGGCTGGACGCACACGCGGCCGAGGTGGGGAAGCGCTCGACGGTGGATATCGCGTCGTTTCGCTGACGTTCGCTTCAGCGTACGCGCGCAGCCGAGATGTCTTCCAGACACCTCGGCCGGCACGCCTGCCACGCGCCGCACAGCATCACCAACACGCTCACGGCCAACATCGCGAACGGCCAGGCCAGGCTGCCGCTCGCATCCTTGAGGATGCCGAACAGCAGCGGCCCGAGGCAGGCCAGCGTGTAGCCCAGGCCCTGGGTGAAGCCCGACAGCGCCGCTGACCCCGCGGGGGTGCGCGTGCGCAGGTTGATCAGGGTCAGGCCGAGCGGGAAGGTGCAGCCGCCGATTCCGACCAGGGTCGCCCACAGCCAAGGCGCCGCCATCGGCGCCAGCCAGAGGCCGGCGAAGCCCGCGAACTGCGCCAGCGCGCAGATCACCGCCAGCGCGAAGGTGTTGGGCATGCGCACCGCAAGCGCCGGTACCACCAGTCCGCCAAGCAGGCTGAAGCCTGTGTACAGGGCCACCATGGCGCCGCCGTAGGCCGGCGATGCACCGGCGTCGGTGAAGATCCGGGGCATCCAGGTGAACATGGCGTAGGTCGCCAGCGAGGTCATGCCGAACATCAGCGCCATGCCCCAGCCCAGGGACGTGTGCCAGACCCGGCTGCGCGAACCCGGGGTGGATTCGAGCCCGGTGGCGCCGGCGGAGGACGTCGCGTCGGAGGGTGCCGTGGATCCGTGCCGCAGCAACACCAGCCACGGCAGCATCGCCAGCACTGCCAGCAGCGCCCAGAAGCCCATCGACAGCCGCCAGCCGAAGGCATCCGCCAGCGGAACCGCGAGCAGCGCCGCCATGATCGTGCCCGCCTGGAGCGCGGTGATGTAGACCACGCTCAGCGTGCCCACACGATGCGGGAAATGGCGTTTCACCAGCGGCGGCAGCACCACGTTGCCGATGCCCATGCCCGCCAGCGCCAGCAGCGAACCGCCGATGAGCAGGGGCATGCCGCCGGCCAGCGAGCGCAGCACAAGGCCCGCCGCGGCCAGCGCCATGGCCAGCAGCACGGTGCGCTCGAGTCCGATGCGGCGGGTGATCGCCGGCGTGCCGGCGCCGAAGGCCGCGAACGCCGCGGCGGGCAGCATGCCGATGAAGCCGGCCATGCTGGCGCCGAAGCCAAACTCCCGGCCCACGACATCGAGCAGCGGCGTGATCGAGGTGACGGCCGTGCGCAGGTTGAAGGCCGCAAGCGTGATGCCGGCAAGCGCCAGCAGCCAGCCGCGTGCGTGGGGGCCGCCGGTGGCGGCGTGGGAAGCCGGCATGCTGCAGTGTCCAGGCGCGCCCGGGAGGCGCTGAAAGCAGAAAACCGGCCGTGGGGCCGGTTTTTGCGTGGTCACCAAGTGGTCGGGGAGACAGGATTTGAACCTGCGACTTCTACGTCCCGAACGTAGCGCTCTACCAGGCTGAGCTACACCCCGACAGGTGAGCTGCGCATTTTAGGGACTCCGGGGCCGGAAGGGCAAGCCTTGCGTGCGCCGGCGGCCGGGGCGGCGGCGCCAGTCGCTAGAATGGCGGGCCAATCCGCATGGCCTGCACCGGAGCCCGCCTTGATCAAGCCACGCACGCCCCCGGGCGTCCTCGAACTGCTGCCGCGCGAGCAGGTCGCCTTCCAGCGCATGCTCGACACCATCCGCCGCACCTTCGAGGCATGGGGCTTCCTGCCGGTGGAAACGCCGGTATTCGAGCTCTCCGAGGTGCTGCTGACCAAGACCGGTGGCGAGACCGAGCGCCAGGTGTATTTCGTGCAGTCCACCGGCGCGCTGGAGAAAGCCCAGGGCGGCGGCGGGCAGGACGTGCCGGAAATGGCGCTGCGCTTCGACCTGACGGTGCCGCTGGCCCGCTACGTGGCCGAGCACGAGCACCACCTCGCCTTCCCGTTCCGCCGCTACCAGATGCAGCGCGTGTACCGCGGCGAGCGCGCGCAGCGCGGCCGCTTCCGCGAGTTCTACCAGTGCGACATCGACGTGATCGGCAAGGACACGCTGTCGCCGCGCTTCGAGGCCGAGGTACCGGCGGTGATCAACGCCGTGTTCGATGCGCTGGGCATCGGTGAATTCACCATCCAGCTCAACCATCGCAAGCTGCTGCGCGGGTTCTTCGCCGGGCAGGGCATCGATGACGCGGCGCAGCCGCTGGTGCTGCGCGAGATCGACAAGCTCGACAAGCGCGGCGAAGAGGCCGTGCGCGCGACGCTGGAGGGCGAGGGCTTCGGCCTGTTGCCGGAGGTGGCCGAGCGGCTGCTGGCCTTCTCGCGCATCCGTTCCAACGGCCATGGCGATGCGCTCGCGAAGCTCGATGCGCTCGGCGCCGGCACGCCGCAGTTCGAGGAGGGACGCGACGAGCTGCGCGCGCTGCTCGGCATGCTGAAGGCGATGGGCGTGCCGGAGTCGCGCTACGCGATCAACCTCTCCATCGCGCGTGGCCTGGACTACTACACCGGCATGGTCTACGAGACCACGCTGGACGCGAACCCGGGCATCGGCTCGATCTGTTCCGGCGGCCGCTACGACGACCTGGCCGGTCACTACACCAAGTCGAAGCTCCCCGGCGTCGGCATCTCCATCGGCCTGACGCGCCTGTTCTGGCAGCTGCGCGAAGCCGGCCTGGTGGCCGCGGAGCGCAGTCCGGTGGACGTGCTGGTGGCGCTGTTCGACGACGCCGGCCTGGACGATGCGCTGGCGCTCTCGCAGCGGCTGCGCGCGGCGGGCCTGAACGTGGAGACCCAGTTCGAGCCGCGCAAGCTCGGCAAGCAGTTCCAGTACGCCGACCGCGCCGGCATCCGCCACGTGGTGGTGCGCGGCGCGGACGAGGTCGCGCGCGGCGTGGCGACGGTGAAGGACCTGCTCAACGGCGAGCAGGTCGAGGTCACGCTGGAAGGGCTGGCGGATGCGCTGCTCGCGCGATGCCGGGTGGATGAAGCCAACGCCGTCGTCGGGGCGCTTGCCGGGTCCGCCGCGGGTCCGGCGATCGCATCCGCCAAAGGAGACGCACGATGAAGCCCGTACTTCTTGACGGACTGTCGCTGACCCGCCCGCAGCTGGTGGCCGTGGCCCACGGCGCCCAGGTGTCGCTGGACGAAGGCGCGCTGCGCGCAGTGGCGCGCGCCGCCGATTTCCTCGCCGAGCAGGTGCGGCGCGAAGAGCCGATCTATGGCGTGTCCACCGGCTTCGGCAGCAACGCCGACAAGCTGCTCGGCGCCCATCCGCTGCGCGATGAACTGCCGGGTGGCGCGCCTTCCGGCCGCTCCCTGCACGCCGAGCTGCAGCGCAACCTGATCATCACCCACGCCGTCTGCGTGGGCGAGCCGATGTCGGCGCCGGTGGTGCGCGCGATGATGTGCATTCGCGTCAACACGCTGCTGCGCGGGCACTCGGGCATCCGCGTGTCCACGCTGCAGGCGATGGCTCAGCTGCTCAACGCCGGCGTGGTGCCGGTCGTGCCACAGCTGGGCTCGGTCGGTGCCTCGGGCGACCTGGCGCCGCTGTCGCACCTCGCGATCGTGTTGCTGGGCGGCGGCGAAGCCTTCGTCGAGGGCGAGCGCATGCCGGGCGCCGATGCGCTCCAGCGCGTGGGTCTGGCGCCGGTCGAACTCTCCTACAAGGAAGGCCTGGCCCTCAACAACGGCACCGCGCAGATGCTGGCGATGGGCGTGCTGGCACTGGCGAAGCTGGAGGACCTGCTCGACACCGCGGACCTTGCCGCGGCGATGACGCTCGACGCCTTCGCCGGCCGCCTGGGCGCCTACGCCGAGGACGTGCACGCGCTGCGCCCGCATCCGGGCCAGGTCGCGGCCGCCGCGCAGCTGCGCGCGCTGCTGGGCGGTTCGACGCTGGCCGACATCGCCTACCACCTGGTGCCGCGCTTCCGGCAGTGGTTGCCGGGCAGCTGGGACGAGCCCGGCGCGCAGGCGCTGCCCTTCGACATCGGCTGGGACTGGGTGCCGACCAGCCAGCGCCACGGCCGCGAGAAGTTCTACCAGCGCTTCAAGCCCTTCCGCGGCGGCAAGAAGCACCAGCCGCAGGACAGCTATTCGCTGCGCTGCGTGCCGCAGGTGCACGGCGCGGTGCGCGACGCCGCGGCCCAGGCCGCGCGCGTGCTCGAGGTCGAGCTCAACGCGGTCACCGACAATCCGCTGGTGTTCCCCGACAAGGCCGCCGGGCACGTCGGAGGCGCGTTCGTTGAAAGCACGGTGATCTCCGCCGGGCACTTCCACGGCATGCCGCTGGCGCTGGCGATGAGCTACCTCAAGGCCGCCCTTCCGGTGCTGGCCTCGATCAGCGAGCGCCGGCTCAACAAGCTGGTCGACCCCGCCACCAGCGACGGCCTGCCGGCCTTCCTGATCGGCAACGAGGACGGCACCGAGTCGGGCTTCATGATCGTGCAGTACACCGCCGCGGCGATCGTCAACGACCTCGCCAGCCGCGCGCATCCGGCCAGCGTCTACTCGGTGCCGACCAGCGCGAACGCGGAAGACCACGTGTCGATGGGCGCCAACGAGGCGCGCCACGTGCTGGCCATGGCCGACGACCTGGGCAAGGTTCTGGGCCTGGAGCTCTACACCGCCGCGCAGGCGCTGGACCTGCGCCGCGACATGATCAACGCCGCGCGCGACCTGGCGCGGCGCGGCGATGCGGCGGCGCTGGCGGCCAAGGTGTCGGGCGCGCCGGCCGCGGGCACGCCGGACCACGCATGCTTCATGGAGGAAGTCGAAGCGCTGCGCGTGGAGCTCGCGGAGAGCGAACCCTTCCATCCCGGCCGCGCCGTCGATGTGGCGCACGGCGTGATCCGCGGCCGCATCGCGAGCATGGAGCGCGACCGCGCGATGGACGGCGACGTGGCCGAGGCCGTGCGCCTGGTCTGCGACGGCGTGCTGCTGGCCGCCGTGCGCGACGCGGGGCAGGGCGCTTGAACCTGCCCCTGCACCTGGGCTGGCCGGGTGCACTGGAAGCGGGCCTGATCGCACTGCTGGTCGGCCTGTTGGCCTACGCGCTGTTCCACGCCATCGGCCTGCGTGCGCGCTGGCCGGAGGGGCATGCGATCGGCTGGGCCTGCCTGGCCGCGATCGCGATCAGCGCCGGCATCGACACCTGGCACCTGTTCTACATGGGCGTGGTCAAGCTCGAGTCGCCGGTGTACGCGCGCATCGCGCTGTCGAAGATCCATGACCCCGACGGGCTTGGCATCCGCGTGCTGATGGAAGTCATCGGCGCCCTGGCCGGTGTCGCCCTGGGCTGGATGCTGGCGGAGCGCCGCCGGGCCTGAGGGCCGCGACCGCCGCGTCCGCCGCGTCCGCCGAGGCCGCCGGTCCCTTGAACCCGTTACCTGTCTTGGCTGCCCGCCCGCGCCGGGAGGGGTTGCGCGCCCGCGATCGACGTGCGTTAATGTGCTAACGCATTAATACATTGGTCTAGATGAAGCAGCGCCCCGCTCCCGTGCCGAAGAAGGATGCCGATGCCGGCTTCAAGGCCTTGGCCAAGGCGCTTGCGTCCCTGCAGGACCCTGCCGAGGTCGCGGCGTTCCTGCGCGACCTGTGCACCCCGGCCGAACTCGAGGCCATGACCGACCGCTGGCGCGTGGTGCCGCTGCTGCTCGAGGGCGTGCCCTACCGCGAGATCCACCAGCGCACCGGCGTCAGCGTCACCACCGTGGGCCGCGTCGCCCGCACCCTGGAGCACGGCGAAGGCGGCTACGCGGCCGCCGTCCGCGAGCAGTTCCCGCGCCTCCTCGACCGACACTGAAGTCCCCGCCATGAGTCCGATCTCCTCCGCGGCACCGCGCGAGCGGCTGCGCATTGCCATCCAGAAATCCGGCCGCCTGGGCGAACCCGCGCGCGCCCTGCTGGCGTCCTGCGGCCTGTCCTGGCGCGAGGGCCGCGACCGCTTGTTCTGCCACGGCGAATCGCTGCCGGTCGACCTGCTGCTGGTGCGCGACGACGACATCCCCGGCCTGATCGCCGACGGCGTCTGCGACCTCGGCATCGTCGGGCGCAACGTGCTCGACGAGACCAATGCCGGCCGTGAGGCGCTGGGTGCGGCCGCCGCGGCGAGCGAGCTGCGACCGCTGGGCTTCGGCGACTGCCGGCTCGACATCGCCATCCCCGATGGCGTCGAGTGGACCGGGCCGGAGCAGCTCGCCGGGCTGCGCATCGCCACCAGCTATCCGGCGCTCCTGAAGCAGTGGCTGGACGTGCAGGGCATCGTTGCGGGCGCGGTGACGCTGTCGGGCTCGGTCGAGATCGCGCCGCGGCTGGGCCAGGCGGACGCGGTCTGCGACCTGGTGTCGAGCGGCGCGACGCTGGCGGCCAACCGGCTGGTGCCGGTGATGACCCTGTTGCGCAGCGAGGCGGTGCTGGCCGGACCGCTGCACGCCTTCGGCGACGCCCGCGACGACCTCGCGCAGATGCTGCGGCGACGCCTGGACGGCGTGCTGAAGCTGCGCGACAGCCGCCTGCTGATGTTCCAGGCCTCCCGCAGTGCGCTCCCCGGCCTGCTGGCGCTGCTGCCGGACGCCGAACCGCCCACGGTGATGCAGGTCGACGGCAAGGACACGCTCGCGCTGCAGGCGCTGTGCCACGGCGCGATGGGCTGGCAGCGCCTGGAGGACCTGAAGCTGGCCGGTGCACGCGGACTGATGGTGCTGCCGATCGAGAGGACGCTGGCATGAAGCGGCTGGACTGGAATGCGCTCGATTCGATCGGGCGCGCGGAGGCGCTGCGGCGGCCGGTGCAGGACATGGCGGTCGAAGTGACCGCGACCGTGGCCCGGATCATCGATGCGGTGGTCGACGGCGGCGACGCGGCCGTGCGCGACCTGGGCCGCAGGTTCGACGGCGTCGACCTCGAGGATGCCCGCGTCGGCGCGGACGCGTTCGAGGCCGCGATGGCAGCCGTGCCGCCGGCCCTGCTGGATGCGCTGCGCGCCGCCGCCTCGCGCATCGAGGCCTTCCACCGCGCCGGCATGCAGGCCGACTACGCGGTGGAGACGGCGCCGGGCGTGCGCTGCGCGCGCATGGCGCGGCCGATCCGCCGCGTCGGCCTGTACGTGCCCGCGGGCAGCGCGCCGCTGCCGTCGACGGTGCTGATGCTGGGCGTGCCGGCGCGGCTGGCGGGCTGCGCCGGGGTGGTGATGTGCACGCCGCCGCGCGCCGACGGCAGCGTGGACCCGACCGTGCTCGCCGCTGCGCGCCTGTGCGGGATCACGCGCGTGCACCGCGTTGGCGGTGCGCAGGCGATCGCGGCGATGGCCTGCGGCACCGCCACCTTCCCGGCCTGCGACAAGCTGTTCGGGCCCGGCAATGCCTGGGTGACCGAGGCCAAGCGCCAGGTCGCGCAGCGCGGGTTGGCGTCGATCGACATGCCCGCCGGGCCGTCCGAGGTGCTGGTGGTCGCTGATGCGGGCGCGAACCCGGCCTGGGTCGCCGCCGACCTGCTGTCGCAGGCCGAGCACGGGCCGGACTCGCAGGTGCTGCTGGTGTCCGACAGCGACGCGCTGCTCGACGCCGTGGCCGTGGCGATTGCCGCGCAGCTCGAGCGCCTGCCGCGGGCGGCCATCGCGCGCGAGGCGCTGTCGCGCTCGCGGCTGCTCAAGGTCGACGGACTTGCGCAGGCCTTCGACGTCAGCAACGCGTACGCGCCCGAACACCTGATCCTCGCCCTGCGCGAACCGCGCGCGTGGCTGGACCGCGTGCAGGTGGCGGGCTCGGTGTTCCTCGGCGACCACACGCCCGAGGCGCTGGGCGACTACTGCAGCGGCACCAACCACGTGCTGCCCACGGCCGGCGCCGCGGTCGCGACCAGCGGCGTGTCGGTCTCGAGCTTCCAGAACTTCATCAGCGTGCAGGAGGCGACGGCTGAGGGCATCGCGGCCATCGGCCCGGACGCGCTCGCCATGGCCACCGCCGAGGGCCTCGAGGCGCACGCCAGCGCCGTGCGCCTGCGCCTGGAGCGGGCGGCATGAGCGCGCTCGGACTGCTGCGCCCGGACCTGCGCGGGTTCGCCGGCTACCGCTCCGCGCGCTCGGACATCGCTCGAGGCGAGGTGTGGCTCAACGCCAACGAGTCGGCCTGGCCCAACGCCGCCGATCCCGCGGGGCGCTGCCAGCGCTATCCGGAGCCGCAGCCCGACGTCCTGCGCGCCGTGCTGGCAGCGCTGTATGGCTGCGCGCCCGGGCAGCTGCTGGTCGGCCGCGGCAGCGACGAGGCCATCGACCTGCTGGTGCGCGCGCTGTGCCGCCCGGGCGAGGACGCGGTGCTGGTGACGCCGCCGGTGTTCGGCATGTACGCGGTCAGCGCGCGGCTGCAGGGCGCGCGCCTGGTCGAGGTGCCGCTGGAGGAGGCCGGCGGCGATTTCGTGCTCGACCCTGGCGCGGTCATCGGCAAGGCGCTGCGCTCGGGCGCGCGCATCGTCTTCCTCTGCTCGCCGTCCAACCCCACCGGCGGACTGGTGTCGCACGTGGACATCGAGACCATCGCACGCGCGCTGGACGGGCGCGCGCTGGTGGTGGTCGACGAAGCCTACGTCGAATACACGGATCAGCCGTCGGCGGTGGCGCTGCTGTCACGCCTGCCAAACCTGGCCGTGCTGAGGACGCTGTCCAAGGCGCACGCGCTCGCCGCGGCCCGCATCGGCTGCGTGATCGCGGACGCGGCCCTGGTCGCCGCGTTGCGCGCCTGCCAGGCGCCGTATCCCGTGCCGGCGCCCTGCGCCGCGCTGGCGCTGGCCGCGCTTGCGCCCGATGCGCTCGCCGCCACGCGCGCGCGCGCCGCGGATGCCGTGGCGGAGCGCGAGCCGATGCGCTCGGCGCTGGCAGCGCTGCCGAACGTGCGCCGGGTGTATCCGTCACAGGGCAACTTCCTGCTGCTGCGCTTCGCCGACGCCGGCGCGGCGCTCAAGGCGCTGCTGGCCGCCGGCGTGGTGGTGCGCGACCAGCGCGCTGCGCCTGGCCTCGATGACGCGCTGCGCATCACCGTGGGCACGGCCGCGGAGAACGCGCGCGTGCTCGCCGCACTGTCGGCGCTGGAGGTGGCGGCATGACCCCGATCCTCTTCATCGATCGCGACGGCACCCTGATCGAGGAGCCCGAGGACTTCCAGGTCGATGCGCTGGACAAGCTGCGCTTCTGCCGCGACGTGGTCCCGGCCCTGCTCAGGCTGCGCGACGCCGGCTATGCCTTCGTGATCGTCAGCAACCAGGACGGCCTCGGCACGCCGGCGTATCCGCAGGCGGACTTCGATGGCCCGCAGGCGCTGATGCTGCAGGTGTTCGAGAGCCAGGGCATCAGCTTCCGCGAGGTCCTCATCGACCGCAGCCTGCCAGGTGACAACGCGCCCACCCGCAAGCCGGGACTGGGCCTGGTGGTGCCGCTGCTGCGCGACCGCGGCATCGACTGGGCGCGCGCGGCGATGGTCGGCGATCGCGACACCGACCTGGAGTTCGCGGGGAACCTCGGCATCCGCGGCTTCAAGCTGCGCGGCCGCTTCGGCGGCGATTGGGACTGGCCGGCAATCGCGCACGCGCTGGTCGACGCGCCGCGCCAGGCGCGCGTGGAACGCGAGACGCGCGAGACCCGCATCCGCGTCGAACTCGACCTCGACGCCGCCGCGCCGCCGCGCATCCGCACCGGGCTGGCCTTCTTCGACCACATGCTCGAACAGATCGGCACCCACGGCGGCATCGCGCTGGCCATCGAGGCCGACGGCGACCTGCATGTCGACGAGCACCACACCGTCGAGGACACGGCGCTGGCGCTGGGCCAGGCCTTGCGCGAGGCGCTGGGCGACAAGCGCGGCATCGGCCGCTACGGCTTCACCTTGCCGATGGACGACGCCCTGGCCAGCGCCGCGCTCGACTTCGGTGGCCGGCCCTGGCTGCAGTTCACCGGCAGCTTCCGCCGCGAGCGCGTGGGCGACCTGCCGACCGAGCTGGTGCCGCACTTCTTCCGCTCGTTGTGCGATTCCGCTGCGCTCAACCTGCATATCGAGGTCCGCGGCGAGAACGACCACCATATGGTCGAGGCCTGCTTCAAGGCCTTTGCGCGCGCGCTGCGCCAGGCCGTCGCCCGCACCGGCCGCGACCTGCCCAGCACCAAGGGCGCCCTGTGAGCGCGCCGGTCGCGGTGATCGACGCCGGCGGCGCCAACCTCGGCTCGGTCTGCTACGCGCTGGAGCGCCTGGGCGCGATGCCGCGCATCGTGCGCGACGCGGATGGCCTGCGCGGCGCGGCGCGCGTGATCCTGCCGGGGGTCGGCGCCGCGGCGCCGGCGATGCGCCTGCTGCGCGACCAGGGCTTCGTCGAGGCGCTGCCTGCGCTCGAGGTCCCGCTGCTCGGCATCTGCCTGGGCATGCAGCTGCTGTTCGAACACTCCGCGGAAGGCGACGTGGAGTGCCTCGGTCTGCTGCCGGGCGTGGTGCGCCGCATGCGGCCGGCGCCGGGCCTGCGCGTGCCGCACATCGGCTGGAACCGCCTGTGCGCGCGCCGCGCCTCGCCGCTCATGGCAGGCATCGACGACGGCGCCTGGGCCTACTTCGTGCACGGCTATGCGGCCGCGCCGGGTGCCGACTGCGTCGCCTATGCGATGCACGGGTCCGCCTTCTCCGCAGTCGTCGAACGTGGCCGCGTCGCTGGCGCACAGTTCCACCCGGAGCGGTCGGCCACCGCCGGCGCGCGACTGCTGCGCAATTTCCTGGAGGCCGCATGAGCTTCACCGTCTATCCCGCCATCGACGTGCGCGAAGGCCGCGTGGTGCGCCTGGCGCAGGGCGACTATGCGCGCGAGTCGCGCTATCCGGCCGACCCGCTGGCGCAGGCGCTGGCCTATGCCGGCCGCGGCGCGCGCTGGCTGCACCTGGTCGACCTCGACGCTGCGCGCGCGGGCGGCTACACGCAGGCGCCGCTGCTGCGCGCCATCCGCGCCGACAGCGCGCTGCAGGTGCAGACCGGTGGCGGCGTGCGCCACGAGGACGACGTCGCCGCGATCCTCGACGCCGGCGCCGCGCGCGTGGTGGTGGGGTCGCTGGCCGTGCGCGAGCGCGAGCGCGTCGCCGGCTGGATCGAGCGCTTCGGCGCCGAGCGCATCGTGGTCGCGCTCGACGTGCGCCGCGGTGCCGACGGCGCTTGGCGCCCGGGCGTGCACGGCTGGACGGAAGAGGGCACGGAGCGGCTGGAGGACCTCGCCGGTTTCCATGCCCGGGCGGGACTGCGCCACCTGCTGTGCACCGACATCGGACGCGACGGCATGCTGGCCGGACCCAACCTCGCGTTGT
Source organism: Luteimonas sp. A537 (assembly GCF_054052065.1). Lineage (NCBI taxonomy): Bacteria > Pseudomonadati > Pseudomonadota > Gammaproteobacteria > Lysobacterales > Lysobacteraceae > Luteimonas > Luteimonas renzhihongae. Next base: position 429,411 of record NZ_JBSVRH010000002.1, on the reverse strand, counting down.
ACGACACGCTTCGCGCCTGCGTGCCGGGGCTGCAGGTGCAGGCGAGCGGCGGCGCCCGCGACGCCGCCGACGTCGCCGCCGCGCGCCGCGCCGGCTGCGCGGGCATCGTGCTGGGCAAGGCGCTGCTGGAAGGTCGCGTCGACCTGGCGGAGGCGCTGGCCGCGGGTGCGCCCGCCACCGTCGGCCGCGACGCCGGCTTCGGGCGGCCGCCGTGCTGAGCCGCCGCGTCATTGCCTGCCTCGACGTGCGCGACGGCCGCGTGGTCAAGGGCGTGCGCTTCCGCGACCACGTCGACGCCGGCGACATCGTCGAGCTGGCTACGCTGTACGCGCGCGAAGGCGCTGACGAACTCGTGTTCTACGACATCACCGCCAGCCCCGCGGGGCGGACGGTCGACGTCGCCTGGGTCGAGCGCCTCGGGCGCCTGCTCGACATCCCGTTCTGCGTCGCCGGCGGCATCCGCAGCGTGGCGGATGCGCGCAGCGTGCTGCAGGCCGGCGCCGACAAGGTCTCGGTCAACACGCCCGCGCTGGAGCGCCCGGCGCTGGTGTCCGAGCTGGCCGCCGCCTTTGGCCGGCAGTGCGTGGTCGCCGGCGTCGATTCGCTGCGCGACGCCGACGGCCAGTGGCGTGTGCGCAGCCACACCGGCGACGCCGCCGTGATGCGCGACAGCGGCCGGCCCACGCTCGACTGGATCGACGAGCTGCAGGCGCTGGGCGCGGGCGAGATCGTCCTCAACTGCATGGGCAGCGACGGCGTGCGCGCCGGCTACGACATCGCGCAGCTGCGCGCCGCGCGCGCGCGCTGCGACGTGCCATTGGTGGCGTCCGGCGGCGCGGGCGCGATCGGACACTTCGCAGCCGTATTCGAAGAGGCGGACGTGGACGGGGCGCTCGCCGCCAGCGTCTTCCACTCCGGCGAGGTCCGGATCCCGGAACTCAAGCGCGGGCTGCGCGCCCGCGGAATCGAGGTGCGCGATGACTGAACCGCTCGCCATGCCGACGCTCGACTGGGGCAAGCAGGGCGGCCTGGTGCCGGCCGTGGTGCAGGACGCGGGCAGCCACCGCGTGCTGATGCTGGGCTACATGAGCCCGGAGTCGCTGCAACACACGCTCGCCACCGGCTTTGCCACGTTCCACAGCCGCAGCCGGCAGCGGCTCTGGACCAAGGGCGAGACCAGCGGCCACCACCTGCGCGTGGTCGCGCTGGAGGCCGACTGCGACGCCGACGCGCTGCTGCTGCGCGTGGTGCCCGCGGGTCCCACCTGCCATCTCGGCCGCACCAGCTGTTTCCCCGGCGCCGCCGGCAGCGGGCTGGGCGCGCTGGATGCCGTGGTCGCCGAGCGCGCACGCACGATGCCCGAGGGCCACTACACGACGAATCTGCTGGCCGCCGGCGTCCACCGCGTGGCGCAGAAGGTCGGCGAGGAAGGCGTGGAGACCGCGCTCGCCGCCGTGGCCCAGCACGACGCGGCGCTGCTGGGCGAGGCCGCCGACCTGGCCTACCACCTGCTGGTGCTGCTGCGTGCCCGTGGCCTGGGCCTGGCCGACGTCGAGCGCGTGCTGGCGGAGCGCGCGGGCTGAGGCGCCGCTTGCTCAGGCCGCCGAGATCGAAGTGCGCACGCAGTCGCGGCCGTTGGCCTTGGCCGCGTACAGCGCCTGGTCGGCGACCTGCAGCGCGTCGTCGATGTCGTCGATGGTGCCCGGGACCACGGTGTGCACCCCCACGCTCCCGGAGATGCGTACGTTCGGGCCCTGCTGCGACTCGCAGGGCGCGGAGGAGATGGCGCGCCGCACCTCCTCGGCCACGGCGACCGCCGCGCGCAGGTCGATGCCGGGCAGCACGATCACGAATTCCTCGCCGCCGAAGCGCGCGAGAAGCGCCTCGTGGGGCCGCAGCGCCTGGCCGATCCGTCGGGCCGCCGCGCGCAGCACGTCATCGCCCACCAGGTGGCCGTGTTCGTCGTTGATGGCCTTGAAGAAGTCCAGGTCGACCATCAGCAGCGACAGCGGCCGACGGTCCTGGTTGCAGGCCACCAGCAGGCGTTCGAAGGCGTCGTGGAAGTGCGAGCGGTTGTACAGGCCGGTCAGGCCGTCGCGGCGCGAGGACTCGCGCAGGCGCGAATGTGCCTGCTCCAGCTGGTCGAGCGTGCGCTGCAGTTCGCGCGTCCGCGTGGCCACCGTGCGCTCGAGCTGCACGTTGGCCTGGCTGACGATGCGTTCGTTCTCGTTGCGCAGCGAAGCGTAGCGGTAGCTGAGCGCGACCGAGAGGAACAGCATCTCCAGGGCGGAGCCGATCTGCACGCCGTACTCGGTGTAGAAGGTCTTGGGGATCACCCCGAAGGCGACCAGGGTGAAGACCGCCGTGCCGGCGAGGAACATCGACCACGACAGCAGGAACAGCCGCGCCGGCCGGTAGCCCTTGCGCAGCGCCACCACGCTGACCACGGTGATCCAGACGATGCTCGCCAGCACCGCCAGCGACACCGCCGGGGTGATCAGGCGGTAGGGCACGAACACCGCCGCGATGCCGAAGCAGGCGAAGGCGGAGATGGCGATGATGCTCACCCGGTTGCCCGTCGGCCAGCGGTCGCCCAGCCCCAGGAACACGCGCGCGAACTGGTGCATGCCGATCAGCGCCAGGCTGATCGACAGCGGCACCGATTTGTCGGCCAGCCAGACGTTGTTGGGCCACAGGTATTCGAAGCCCAGCCCGTTGAGGCAGAACAGCACCAGGCCGAAGGCGCTGATGTGGAACAGGTACCAGAAGTAGCTGGCGTCGCGCAGCACCAGCCACAGCACCAGGTTGTAGAAGAACAGCGCCAGCAGGATGCCGTAGTACAGGCCGATCGCCAGCTGCGCGTCGCGCGAGAGTTCGGTGAACGCGCCTGGCGTGTACAGCACCAGCGGCACCTGCATCGAACTCTGGCTTTGCACCCGGAACAGGATGTCCACCGGCTGGCCGGGGGGCAGGTCGAGCATGAAGTTGGGATGCCGGTAGCGGATGGCGCGTTCGCTGAAGGGCAGGGTGTCGCCGCCGGCGTGGTGCTCGACGTGGCCGTCGGGGTAGCGCAGGTAGACGTCGAGGTGGTCGCTGAGCGGATAGGTCTGCACCATCAGCCAGCGAGGTTCGTCCGGATTGCGATTGACCACGCGCGCATGGACCCAGAAGGCGCCGTCCTGGAAGCCGAAGGCCGGGTTGCCACCGGGCAAGGGCCTGAAGCCGCCAGCCTCAAGCGCGCGCCATGCATCGGCCAGGGTGTCCGTCGCGGCGGTGTCGTGGCGATAGGTGACATGTGGCGAGAGCGCGATTTCGCCGGTATCGGCGGAGAGTTCGATCACGCTGCTGGCGCTGGCGCTGGCGCTGGCGGTGAGCGGCAGGGCGAACAGCATCAGCAGCGCCAGAAGCACGGCCATTCGCGTCATTCCCGATACCACGACGTTCATCCAGACGTCCCCTCTACCGCGTCCATGACTGCAACGGAAAGCATCGCAGGCCAATCATATGCCTGCAGGACCTCGCAGGGTAAACGGGGGACGACGGCATAATGGGCCATCTCAATCCGCCGGGTGTGTTGATGCAAAGGATCCGATGCCTTGCCGCGATGCTGCTGCTTTTGGCCACCGGAGTTGCCGGCGCGGCGCAATGGCAGGGGCAGGTTTTCGATGATCGCGATGGGGACGGTATCGCCGCCCCGGGCGAAGCGGGCATCGCGGGGGTCATCGTGTCCGATGGCAGGTCGTTGGCGCGGACCGATGGCGAAGGCCGCTACCGCCTGGATGCGGAAGACGGCGCGCCGGTGTTCGTGGTCAAGCCCGCGGGCTGGCGCATGCCGCTGCGCACGGACGGGCTGCCCGCGGCCTGGCTTGCGCCGCAGGCCGGGCTCGGCGTGCAGCGGGGCGATTTCGCGCTGCTGCGCGACACCGGCATGGGTGATGACGCGCTGTCCGTACTGCTGTTCGCGGATCCGCAGGTGAAGTCGGTCGCCGACATCGACTATTACGCGCGCGATATCGTCGCGCCGCTGCTGGGTGGCGATGCGCATGGCGCCGACTTCGGCATCAGCCTCGGCGACATCGTCGACGACGTGGTCGATCTGTACCCGGGGATCAACGCAGTGACCACGCGCCTGGGCGTGCCGTGGCTGCACGTGCCTGGCAACCACGACATCGATCCGGATGCGCTGGGCGACGACGCCTCGCTGTCGGCGTTCCGCGCCAGCTACGGCCCCGACACGTTCGCCTGGGAAGAGGGCGCCGCGAGCTTCGTCGTGCTTGATGACGTGGTACAGCTGCCGGGCGAGCGGCCGGGCTATGTCGGCGGCCTGCGCGAAGACCAGTTCGCGTTCCTCGAAGCCTGGCTGCCGAGCGTGCCGAAGGATCGCCTGCTGGTGCTTGGCGTGCACATCCCGCTGTTCGATACCGCTGCCCCCGGGCGCGCGGAGACCTTCCGCAGCGCCGACCGCGAGCGCCTGTTCGCCCTGCTGCGTCCGTTCCCGAAGCTGCTGGTGCTCAGCGGCCATCGCCATACGCAGCGCCACCATCGCCACGGCGTCGCCGAAGGCTGGCACGGATCAACGCCCTTGCACGAGTTCAACGTCGGTGCCGCCAGCGGCGCGTTCTGGTCGGGCGCACCTGATGCCGAAGGCATCCCCGACGCGACCATGGCCGACGGCACGCCCAACGGCCACGCCCTGCTGGAGGTCGATGCCGACGGCGGTTACCGCCTGTCATGGCATCCGGCGCGTCTCGCGGCCGATGACCCGGCGCGCACGCAGGCCATGCACCTGCACGCGCCGCGCGTGCTGCGGCAGGGCGCGTACCCGGCGTGGGCCGTGTACGCCAACGTCTACATGGGCGAGGCGGACACGCGCGTGGAGTACCGGGTGGACGGGGGCGAATGGCGTGCGATGGTGCGCGTGGAACGGCCCGACCCCTGGCTCATGGCCGAGAACGCACGCGACGATGCCGCGCCCGCGCTGCGCGGCCGTGACCGCTCGCCCGAAGCCGAGCCGTCCGTGCACCTCTGGCGCGGTGCGCTGCCGACCGACCTTGCGCCGGGCGAGCATCGCATCGAGGTCCGCGCCTTCGACCGCTGGCAGGGCGAGCAGCGCGCCGGCACCGGGTACCGCCTGGACGCCGGCTGAGTCGATCGCATGCCCAACAAGCGACCTCTTCCGGCCGGGCCGGCCAATCTCGGCCCGCTTGATCAGCTCAGGGCCGGAAAGATGCCCGAGCGCCTGCTGCGGCTCGCGGTCGGCCTGTGGCTGTATGGCCTTTCCGTCGCGCTGATGATCCGGGGCGCGCTCGGCGCGGCGCCCTGGGACGTGTTCCACCAGGGTGCGGCGCTGCACCTGCCGATGTCATTCGGCGTGGTCATGATCCTGACGTCGGTCGTGGTGCTGCTGGCGTGGATCCCGCTGCGGCAGATGCCGGGACTGGGCACCGTGGCCAACGCGCTCCTGGTCGGGCCGTTCGCGGACCTCAACCTGCGGCTGATCGCGACCCCGGACGGCCTGCTGCCGCGCTGCCTGTTGATGCTCGCCGGAGTGCTGGTATGCGCGTTCGCGACCGGCCTCTATATCGGTGCGCAGCTCGGGCCCGGCCCGCGCGACGGCCTGATGACCGGGCTGGCGCGCCGCAGCGGCCGTTCGATCCGCCTGGTGCGCACCCTCATCGAGCTTGCGGTGCTGGCCGCCGGCGTGCTGCTGGGTGGCGTCTTCGGCGTCGGCACCATCGTGTTCGCGCTCGGCGTCGGTCCGGTGACCCAGTTCTTCATGCAGCGGCTGATGGTGCCCCTGCATCCGCCGGTGGACCGGCCGCGGCCGCTGCCGCGGGAGCGGGGCTGAGCGCCGGGCCGCCGCGGGCTGCCGGGTTGGCGCCCGCGCTGATGGCTCAGGCGGCGTCGACGTCGGCGAAGGATTCCGCGCGCGGGTGGCCGTTGGCGGCTTCACCGGTGCGCGCGTCGGGGTAGTCCTCGCGGCGGTCGACCAGCACGGTGCGCAGGCCTGCTTCGCGCGCAGCGTCCAGTTCCTCGACGACATCGGACAGGAACACGATGTCGCGGGCCTGGCGGCCCAGTTCGCCGGCGATGTTCGCGTAGCTTGCGGCCTCGCGCTTGCCGCCGACCGCAGTGTCGAAGAATGCCGAGAACAGCGGGCGCAGGTCGCCGGCGTCGGAGTGGCCGAAGAACAGGTGCTGCGCCGGCACCGAACCCGAGGAATACACCGCCAGCGGATGGCCCGCTGCGTGCCAGCCCTGCAGCGCGTCGACCGCGTCCGGATACACATGCGCGGTGAAGTCGGCATTGCGGTAGCCGCCGCTCCACATCAGCCCCTGCAGCGCCTTGAGCGCGGTGTGCTTGCGGTCCTCGTCGATCCAGCCCTGCAGCACCTCGACAATCATCGCGTCATCGCACATTGCGCCGTGTTCGGTCGCCACCTGGTCCAGCCAGCGCCGCACCTCGGGGTCCTTGCCATGCTCGCGAACGAAGCGCGGCAGCTCGCGGCGAGCGTAGGGAAACAGCACGTCGCGCACGAACGAGATGCTGCCGGCGGTGCCTTCGATGTCGGTGAGGATTGTCGGTTTCATGGAGAGCCATTTTTTGCCACGGATTTACGCGGATGGACGCGGATCAAGCCAAAGCCGCGAGCGTCGGGAACCGTGCGGTGTTGAAGATTGGAGGAAGAGCTTTTTGCCACGGATCACGCGGATAGGAGCAGATGGAAAATGGTTTCATGTGGCAATGTCCTATCTGCCTTTATCCGCGTGATCCGCGTAATCCGTGGCAAAGAATGCTTTTTCGCCTTATCCGCGTTCATCCGCGTAAATCCGTGGCAAAAAAGCTTCTTGGCTTTCAGCGAGCGCCTTTCTCGTAGCGCGGGAATTTCTGTGCGATGTCGGTACCGGTGAAATGGCCGACCCAGCCGTCGGGCTGCTGGAAGAAGCGGATGGCGACGAATTCGGGGTCCGGACCCATGTCGAACCAGTGCGTGGTGCCGTCGGGGACGGCGATCAGGTCGTCCTTGACGCACTCGATCTCGTACACGCGCTTGTCCACGTGCAGGGTGAACAGGCCGGAGCCGGCGACGAACAGGCGGACTTCGTCTTCCTTGTGGAAGTGTTCGTCGAGGAAGGTCGCGCGCATCTGCTCGCGCTTCGGGTTGTCCGGCGCGATGCTGATCACGTCGACCGTGGTGAAGCCGCGCTCGGCGCTGATGCGGTCGATGTCCTCGCGGTAGGCGGCCAGGACCTCGTCCTGCGACGCGCCGGCGGCGATCGGCCGGTTGGCCTGCCAGCGTTCGAAGGTGACGCCGATGGCGCCGAGTTCGCGGGCGATGGCGTCACCGTCGGAGGTGTCGAGCAGGGCGGCGCCGGGGGCGTCGTCGGCGAAGATGCGCAGGCGGCTCATGGCGGGGTCTCCAGTCAGTGGCCGGCGGTCAGCCGGCGCAGCTCAAGCTCGCAGCCGAGCAGGAATTCGAAGGCTTCCAGATGGCGGCGCGCCTCGGCCATGTCGCGGCCCCAGGCGTACAGGCCGTGGCCATCGATCAGGTAGCCCCACATCGGGCCGCGGTCGAGCAGGGCATCCACCTGGGCGGCGAGCGTCGGCATGTCCTGCGAGTTGGGCAGCACCGGCACGTCGATCGCAGCTTCGTGGGTGGCGTTTCCGCGGAAGGCCTTGAGCAGTTCGTAGCCCTCCAGGCGCACGTGGCCGACGCCGGCATACAGCCGGGATGCGATGGTCTGCGCGCGCGAATGGGTATGCAGTACGCAGCCGACTTCCGGGAAGCGGGCGTAGATCTGCGTGTGCAGCAGGGTCTCGGCGGACGGACGGTGGTCACTGCCCACGGCTTGCCCATCCATGTCGACGACCATGATGTCGCCCTCGCACAGCTTGCCCTTGTCGCGGCCGGACACGGTGATCGCGGCATGGCGCTCGTCCAGCCGGTGCGAGAAGTTGCTGCTGGTCGCCGGCGTCCAGCCGAGCGCGGCCAGCTCACGCACGTTGACGATGAGCTCGCCGGCAAGCTCGCGCAGCCGGTGGCTGTCATAGGGCAGGGCATCGTTCATCCCGCGAGTTTAGCGCTGCCGGGCGACGTTGGCCCACTCGCCGCGATGGCCGCTGGCATGACACTGTCAGGCGGGGATGTGGGTTGGAAGAGCATTTTTGCCACGGATTTACGCGGATGAACGCGGATCAAGCCAGAGCAACGAGCTGGAGCGAAGAGCCAATCAATGCTGAAAGTCCAGAATCAAGAGCTTTTTTGCCGGATTACGCGGATAAGAGCAGATAGGTCATCGCAACATCCAACCCGCTTTTCATCTGCTTTTATCCGCGTGATCCGTGGCAAAGAATGCTTTTTGCTCTATCCGCGTTCATCCGCGTAAATCCGTGGCAAAAAGCTCTTCTGCTTTTCAGGAACCTGCCGCCCGCGGCTCAGGAGCCGCCGCTGCCGCGGCGACAGGGGCGTCCTTCAGCGGCAGGATCTTGAAGCCCGCGTAGGCCATGCCGAGCGCGATCAGCGGCCCCACGAGGTTGAAGAAGGCGTAGGGCAGGTAGTCCAGCGTGGCGACGCCGAGCGTGGCCGCCATGTAGGCGCCGCAGGTATTCCAGGGCACCAGCGGCGAGGTGATGGTGCCGCCGTCCTCCAGCGCCCGCGACAGGTTTTCCGGTGCCAGGCCGCGGCGGCGGTATTCCGGCTGGTACAGGCGGCCCGGCAGCACGATGGCCATGTACTGGTCGGCGGCCACGATGTTCGTGCCGAAGGCGGTGGCGATGGTCGCGGCGATCAGCGAACCGGTCGACTTGGCCGCGCCCACCACGCTGCGGATCATGCGTTCAAGCAGGCCGGTGCGCTCCATCACCGCGCCAAAGCCCAGCGCGGAGACGATCAGCCACACGGTGTTGAGCATGCTGACCATGCCGCCGCGGGTCAGCAGGTCGTCGACGGCCGGGTTGCCGGTGGCGGCCTTGTAGCCTTCGAACATCGCCTTCCACGCGCCCGACAGCAGCGCCATCGGCCGCGAGATCTCCGCGTTGTCGGCCAGCGCCACAGTGAGGCCGGGCTGGAAGATCAAAGCGAACACGCCGCCCAGCAGCGCGCCGACCATGATCGTGGGGTAGGCCGGGAAGCGCAGCACCGCCAGCGCGAACACCACCACCATCGGGATCAGCAGGTACCAGCCAAGCGTGAAGTGGGCGCCCAGCAGCTCCGGCAGGTTGCCGAAGCCGGCCTCGCCCGTGCCGCCGCCGCTGCCGCCAGCCAGGCCGATCACGGTGAACAGCACCAGGGCCACGGCCAGGCTGGGGATCGTGGTCCAGGTCAGGTGGCGGATGTGCGCGAACAGCTCGGCACCGGCCGCGGCCGGCGCGATGATCGTGGTATCGGAGATCGGCGACATCTTGTCGCCGAAGTAGGCGCCGGAGATGATCGCGCCGGCCGTGATCGGCAGCGACATGTCCATGCCCTGGGCCACGCCGATCAGGGCCACGCCGAGGGTGCCTGCGACCGTCCACGAACTGCCGATCGCGAGCGCGACGATGGCGCAGATCAGGCACGCGGCCGGGTAGAAGTACGCCGGATGCATCAGGTGCATGCCGTAGACGATCAGCGTCGGCACCGTGCCGCTCAGGATCCAGGTGCCGATCAGCGCGCCCACCGAGAGCAGGATGAAGATAGGCACCACCGCCAGCGCCACGCCGTGGACCAGGCTGCCCTGGATGTCGTCCCATGCGATGCCGTTGCGCAGCCCGACGATCGCGGCTACGCCGCTGGCCAGCATCAGCGCGACCTGGTTGGCGCCGTAGGACGCGTCGTCGGCGTACAGGTAGACCGCGCAAACCAGCGCCGCCACCAGGAACAGCAGCGGAGTGAGTGCCTGCAGCAGGCTGGGCTCGCGTGGGGCGGAGCCGTGTGGACGCTCGGTCGTCATCTGCCTTGTTCCCGTGCGGCCTCAGGCCTTGTTGAGCTTGCTGTTGCGGTAGCCGTAGCCGAAATAGATCACCTGGCCGATGACCGTCCACAGCACGAAGATCTTCCAGTGCTCCATGAACGACTGCATGAACAGGAACAGGCAGGCGACCACGCCCAGCGGGCAGACCAGCCAGAACAGCGGCACCCGGAACGGACGATGCAGGTCGGGGCGCGTGTAGCGCAGCACCAGCACGCCCAGGCACACGGTGGCGAACGCGATCAGCGTGCCCATGGACACCAGCTCGCCAAGCACGCTGAGCGGCATGAAGCCGGCCAGCAGGCTGGCGACGATGCCGACGAGGATCGTGCCGACGTACGGGGTGTGGAACTTCGGATGCACCTTGCCGAGCACCTTGGGCAACAGGCCGTCGCGTGCCATCGAATAGAAGATGCGCGGCTGCGCCATCAGCATCACCAGGATCACCGACGACAGGCCGGCGATGGCACCGATCTCGACCGCGGTCTTGAGCCATCCCAGGTTGGCGCCGGGGTTGTCGCGCATGGCGAGCTCCAGCGCGGTCGCCACCGGCTTGCTGGTGCCGAGTTCCGCGTAGGGCGCCATGCCCACCAGCACCGCGCACACGGCGATGTAGATCACGGTGCAGATCACCAGCGAGCCGAGGATGCCGATGGGCATGTCGCGCTGCGGGTTCTTGGCTTCGCCCGCCGCGGTGGAGACGGCGTCGAAGCCGATGTAGGCGAAGAATACGATGGTCGCGGCGCGGAACACGCCATCCATGCCGAACTGGCCCGGCCCGACGTTCTCCGGAATGAACGGCGTGAAGTTGGCGGGGTTGATGTACTGGAATCCGAAGGCCAGGAAGGCGGCGATGACCGTGACCTTGATCGCGACCACGATCGCGTTCACGAACGCCGACTGGGTCATGCCGACGTAGCACAGGCCGGTGACCGCGGCGACGATCATGACCGCGGGCAGGTTGATGACGCCTGCAGTGCGCACGAACCCGCCGTCGGCCCAGGTGATGGGTGCCGTGGCGAGCTCCGCCGGGAACGGCAGCCCCAGGGTGGTGGTCAGGAAGCTCACGAGATAGCCGGACCAGCCGACCGCGACCGTCGCGGATGCGAACAGGTATTCAAGCACCAGGCACCAGCCGATGAACCAGGCGGTGAATTCGCCAAGCGTGGCGTAGGAGTAGGAGTAGGCGCTGCCGGAGACCGGCATCATCGCCGAGAATTCGGCGTAGCACAGGCCGGCCAGTGCGCAGGCGAAGCCGGCAAGCATGAAGCTGAGCATGATGGCCGGGCCGGCATGGTTGGCGGCGGCCTGGCCGGTCAGCACGAAGATGCCGGCGCCGATCACCGCGCCCACGCCAAGCAGGATCAGGTGGCGCGCGGTCAGGGTCCGTTTGAGGGTGGCCTCGCCATCGAGGCTGCCTTCGACCGGTTCACCCGCATCGACGTGTGGCGCGGCCTCGACCGGCTTGACCCTCATGAGCCCTTTCAGCATGCGCAGCTTCTCCCCTCGTTGGTTGTTGCCGGAACGGCATCCCCGGGAGCCGTGCCGCTATGGAGGCGCAGCGCGCCGTAGCCGCCGTACCTTGCCAAAGCGCTTGCGCACACACAAGCGGCAGTGCAGCGCGAATGCTTCGGCCGGGCCGGCCGGTGGGGATGGGGCGCGAACGATTCGCGGGAGCCCATAATGGGTGCCGCTTCTTCCCATGGCGCCGCGGATGCGGTGTGCAGAATGACGCACCAGGCACTGGCTTCGCTCGAATCCGCATTCATGATCCACGCCGCGGCCTGCCCCGGCGAAGCGGGCGAGGCGCGCCTGTTCATCGAATTGCTGCGCGACCTCGGCGATCCCTTCGTGCGCGACCGGCTCGACGGCCATTTCACCGCCTCCGCCTGGCTGGTCAGCGCCGATGGCCGGCGCGCGCTGCTCACGCACCACCGCAAGCTCGACCGCTGGCTGCAGCCCGGCGGCCATGCCGACGGCGACGTCGACCTGGCGCGGGTGGCGCTGCGCGAGGCCGGCGAGGAGAGCGGACTGCAGGGCCTGCGGATCGAAGGCGGCATCTTCGACCTGGATCGCCACTGGATCCCCGAGCGCAAGGAGGTCCCAGGACACTGGCACCACGATGTCCGCTACGTGGTGCGCGCCGGAAGCCATGAAGACTTCGTGGTCAGCGAGGAATCACACGCGCTGGCCTGGCTGGAGGTTGAAGTGATCGCCGCCGACGAAACGATGGACCCTTCGCTGCGCCGGATGGCGCGCAAATGGCTTGCGTGCACATCTCCGTAGAAGGTTGCGCCCGTGGCAAGAAAGCTTTTGGCGCGGTCACCGCCGCGGCCGCTCCTTCAGGCTAGTAGAGGATCCGCGTGCGCAGCGTGCCGGTGACTTCGGCCAGCTGGGCGCGCAGCGCCCGGGCCTGCTCGGGCGTCGCCGCGACGTCGATCACCACGTAGCCGACGTTGGCATCGGTGCGCAGGTATTGGCCGTCGATGTTGAGCCCGGCCTGCGAAAACACTTCGTTCACCTGCGACAGCACGCCCGGCACGTTGCGGTGGATGTGCAGGATGCGCTGGCTGCCCTCATGGCCCGGCAGGGTGACTTCGGGGAAGTTGACCGCCGACAGCGTGCTGCCGTTGTCGCTGTAGCGCACCAGCTTGGCCGCGACCTCCAGGCCGATGTTGTCCTGCGCCTCCAGGGTGCTGCCGCCGACGTGCGGGGTCAGCAGCACGTTGTCGAAGCGGGTCAGCGGGGATTGGAAGGCCTCGTCGTTGCCCTTGGGCTCGACCGGGAACACATCGACCGCGGCGCCGCCCACGTGCCCGCTTTCAAGCGCCGCGGCCAGCGCGTCGATGTCGACCACGGTGCCGCGCGACGCGTTGACCAGGTGCACGCCGGGCTTCATCGCCGCAAGCTCGGTGGCGCCGATCATCATCCGCGTGGCCGCGGTCTCGGGCACGTGCAGGGTGACCACGTCGGCGCGCGCGAACAGGTCGTCCAGGCCGGCGGCGGCGCGCGCGTTGCCCAGCGACAGCTTGGCTTCGACGTCGTGGAACAGCACCCGCATCCCCAGGCCCTCGGCCAGCAGGCCCACCTGGGTGCCGATGTGGCCGTAGCCGATGATGCCAAGCGTCTTGCCGCGCACCTCGTGGCTGCCGGTGGCCGACTTCAGCCAGCCGCCGCGCAGGCAGGCGGCGTGGCGCGCGGGCACGCCGCGCATCAGCATGATGACTTCGGCCAGCACCAGCTCGGCCACGCTTCGGGTGTTGGAGTAGGGCGCGTTGAACACCGGCACGCCCTGGCGGGCGGCGGCCTCCAGGTCCACCTGGTTGGTGCCGATGCAGAAGCAGCCCACCGCCATCAGCCGCCGCGCTTCGCCCAGCACATCGGCGCTCAGCTGCGTGCGCGAGCGGATGCCGACGATGTGCGCCTCGCGGATGCGCTCGCGCAGCATCGCCTCTGGCAGCGAGCCGGCGTGGGTTTCGATGTCGGAATAGCCGGCGTCGCGGAACGCGGCCACTGCGCTCGGGCTCAGGCCCTCCAGCAGCAGCACGCGGATGTCCTTGCGGGGATAGGAGGTCTTCATCGGGGGCAGCAGGCCGTGGGCGGGCCCTCAGTGTGCCAGCGGCAGGGCCATGCTGCACTGCAGCGCTGGACGCTGGCCGGTCCCGCTGGCAGGCTGCAGTTCCTACCCGGGCGGTTTGCGATGAGCGACGCGAAACTCGAATCCCTGCGCATGGCGGTGCCCGGCTTGCGGGTGCTCACCGCGCCCGACGAACTGCTGCACTACGGACGCGACTGGACGCGGCGCTGGACGCCGGCACCTTTGGCGATTGCGCTGCCCGGCGATGTCGGACAGGTGCAGGCCGTGCTGCGATGGGCCAGCGCGGAAGGCGTGGCGGTGGTGCCCTCGGGCGGCCGCACGGGCCTGTCCGGTGGTGCGGTCGCGGCCAGCGGCGAGCTGGTGCTGAGTCTTGAGCGCATGCGCCGGGTGCTGGCCTTCGACCCGGTCGATCGCACGCTCACCGTCGAGGCCGGCGCGGCGCTGGAGGCCGTGCAGGAGGCCGCGCGCGAACATGGCCTGCAGTACCCGGTCGACTTCGCCGCGCGCGGCTCCTGCACCATCGGCGGCAACATTGCCACCAATGCCGGCGGCATCCGCGTGCTGCGCTACGGCAACACCCGCGAGTGGGTGGCGGGGCTGAAGCTGGTCACTGCCGGCGGCGAGCTGCTCGATCTCAACCGCGGGCTGGTCAAGAACTCCAGCGGCTACGACCTGCGGCACCTGGCGATCGCCTCGGAAGGCACGCTCGGCGTGGTGGTCGAGGCCACGCTGAAGCTTGCGCCGCCGCCGCCGCCGGTGGCCACGCTGCTGCTGGCGCTGCCCTCGTTCGAGGTGCTGCTGCAGGTGTTCCAGGCGCTGCGCGGGCGGCTGGCGCTGGAGGCGTTCGAGTTCTTCACCGACGTGGCGCTGCGGCACGTGGCAGCGCACGGGGCGCAGGTGCCGTTCGAGCGCGGGTATCCGTATTACGTGGTGCTGGATGCGGCGGCCACGGGGCCGGATGACGCGCAGTTGCTCGAGGCGTTCGCGCACTGTGCGGAGCAGGGCTGGGTGGAGGATGGCGTGGTCGCGCAGTCGCAGGCGCAGGCAGCGCAGCTGTGGCGCCTGCGCGAGGGCATCACCGAGGCGCTGGCGCCCTTCGTGCCCTACAAGAACGACGTCGCGGTGCGGGTGTCGGCGATGCCGGCCTTCCTGGACGAGGCACGGGGGCTGCTGGCGGCGGAGTATCCGGAGTTCGAGGTCGTCTGGTTCGGGCACATCGGCGATGGCAACCTGCATATCAACGTGCTGAAGCCGGCCGCTCTGGACCAGGACACGTTCGTCGCGCGCTGCGGCGATGTCACCGCGCATCTGGCAGGGTTGGTTCAGCGCCACGAGGGCACCATCTCGGCGGAACACGGTATCGGCCTGGTCAAGAAGTCGTACCTGGGTTCCACGCGCAGCACGGCGGAGATCGCGGTGATGCGTGCGCTGCGTGCAGCACTTGACCCGGCAGGTATCCTCAACCCCGGAAAACTTTTCGATCCCCCATCCAGGTAACCACGCATGATCCGTATCGCACTTGCCTGCGCGTTCGCGCTCGCCATCGCCGCTCCCGTCCACGGGTCCAGTTTCGCCGGTACGTCGGCGGGTGCTGGCTCTGCGTCCAGTGGGGCTTCGTCCGGGTCGACTTCGGGCAACGACAAGGTCGTGCTGCAGGCGCGCGAGGATGCGGCGGGCTTCGTCGCCAGTGATGGGCGGATCCGCGGGGCGCGGCTGGAGGCGGCATTGCGCCATCTGCGCGAGCATTCGGTCGAGGCGCGGGCGGCCGGAGATCTCGAGCTGGCGCGGGCGATTCTGGCGCGTTGATTTGGCGGCCCGCTGGAAAGCAACAGCCGGCATCGCCCCTGCATCCAGCATCGCCCCTGTCTTTGTGGTCCGCCTTTGTGGGAGCAGCTATAGCTGCGATTCCCACATGACGCGACGTCTCGCCAAAGGCGCGCGGTACGGCGGGTCGGTGGGTACTCCGTGGGCTGCCCCGCTGCGCGGGCCTTTATGCCCACTGCGCACCCCCCAACCCGCCTTGCAGCGCCTTCCCGCGGGCCGCCGGAAGGCAACAGCCGGCATCGCCCCTGCCTCCAACATCGCCCCTGCCTTTGTGGTCTGCCTTTGTAGGAGCAGCTATAGCTGCGATTCCCACATGACGCGACGTCTCGCCGAAGCCGCGCGGTACGGCGGGTCGGTGGGTACTCCGTGGGCTGTCCCGCTTCGCGGGCCTTTATGCCCACTGCGCACCCCCCAACCCGCCTTGCGGCGCCTTCCCGCGGGCCGCTGGGAAGCAACAGCCCGGATCGCTTCCCCTGCCTTTGCAGGAGCAGCTGTAGCTGCGCTTTCCACATGACGCGACGTCTCGTCGAAGCCGCAGCCGCGCTGGTGGCAGCGGGTTTGCTGTTGCTGGTGGCAATGCCCGTGTACGCGCAGTCGGTGAGCTTGGAGCCGGCAGTGGCGCAGCCGGTGGACGTGCAGTTGGAAGGCACGAGGCAGCACGCGGCTGGGCTCGGGATCGAGCCGGTGTCGGCGCTGTCGGTGTCGGAGGCTGCCGCCACGGAGATGCTGGTGGTCGAGGTGCTGGGGCTGCTGCCGCCGCGTTGGCGTGCGCGCGAGCGTGCGCTGCGGCTGTCCTGGCGCGATGACCTGCCGGTGGATGTGCACGGGCGGATCCGGGGCGACCGCATCGCGCTGTCGCGGGCGCTGCTTGACGGCTTGCTGGTCGACAGCATTCCGCCTGACAGCAGGCTGCCCGACGACATGCTGATCGCCCGGGACTGGGTCGATGAACAGGCCACTGTCGGGGGAAAGGGCAGCGATGTCGTGCCGCGCGCGGCCGTGGCGGCGCTCGTGCACGAGCTTGCACACGACTGGGACCGGGAGCAGGGGCTGTCACGGGATCCGAGGCTGCTTGATCTGGCGGGCTGGCAGGTGCGTCCGCTGTGGCCGGGGCGCAGTGCGGCCAATGCCTTCGGTGAGCGCAGTCCGGATGCCTACGAGCTGCACTCGCCGGCGGAATTCGTGGCGGTGAACCTCGAATACTTCCTGCTCGATCCCGGCTACGCCTGTCGGCGGCCGGCGTTGCACGCGCATTTCGCTGCGCATTTCGAGTGGGCGCCTGAGAGGCAGGACTGCGCGGCCACGCTGCCCTACGTCGATGCGGGCGCGCTGGCCGATGCGGACGCGGAGCCGTTGCTGGAGCTCGATCCGGCGCGCGTGGTGGCGGTGGACTACCTGCTGGCCGGCAACGGCGAGGCGATGATGAGCCGCTGGGGGCACACGATGCTGCGCCTGGTGGTCTGTGCGCCGGGCAGGACGCCAGGGCCGGACTGTCGCCTGGATCTCGAGCATCATCGGGTGCTGTCGTTCCGGGCGTTCGTCGACGATCTGCAGCTGTCGAGCTGGCGGGGGCTGACGGGTGGCTATCCGTCGCGGCTGTTCGTGCTGCCGCTGCAGCAGGTGGTGGACGAGTACACGCGCGTGGAGCTGCGGCCGCTGGATTCGATCCCGTTGCGCCTGTCCGCCGACGAGATCACCGCACTGCTCGAGCGCGCGGCACGCGTGCACTGGAGCTATGACGGGCGGTATCGCTTCGTGGGCAACAACTGCGCAGTCGAAACGTGGAAGCTGCTGCATGACGGCCTGCCGCGCGCGGCCGCGGCGGACCTCGACAGCATCACGCCCAAGGGCCTGCTGCGGCGGCTGCGCCGCGAGGGCCTGGTGGATGACGCGCAAGTGCCGGCCGATCCCGGTGAGGCGCGCAGGCTGGGGTATCGCTTCGAACCCTGGAGTGCGCACTACCAGGCGTTGTACGACACCGCGCGCGAAGGTCTGGGGCTGGAGGAGGCCAACGTGGAGGGCTGGCTGCGCACCGATCCTGCGCAACGTGCGCGGTGGTTACAGCGGGGCGACATGCGTGTCTCGGCGGCGCTCTTGCTCCTGGAGGAAGCCGCGCTGCGGCGCGAGGAGCAGGGCGCGCGTGATGCGCTCAAGCGTCGCATGTTCCAGGCCGGAAGCCAGCGTGCGGCCGGCGCCACGGAGGCGGGTGTGGACGCGGATGCAAGTGCACGTGCGAGTGCGAGTGCAGGTGCGGGAGAAATGCTGCCCCTGCTGACCGAGGCGCTGCGCGAGGGCGGCGTGCTCGCAAGCCCCGCGGGACTGCTGTCGCTCCCGGGCTACGGCCTGCCGCAGGCTGCGGAGCGCGAGCAGGCTCGCGACAGTGCCGGAGAACGCGCCGCCCGCCTGCGTGACCTGGACACGCGCCTGCACGCGGCCGCACGCGATTGGTTGCCGCCCACGGCGCGCGAATCACTGGAACAGACCGAAGCCAACGTCGCCGCACTCGGCGCGCATCTGCGCGAGCTTCACCAGGCCGAAGGCGGCCTCGACCTGTAGGAGCAGCTATAGCTGCGACCCGGCCAGTCCACGCCCTCCACCTGTGGGAGCGGCTATAGCCGCTCCTGTAAAAGCCGCTTGTGTCTTCGCTTTGCCTTGGCGTACAGGTGAGAGCGGCGGCGCTCAGTCGGCGCGGCCGGAGAACTCGCCGCTGGTGGTGTTGACCAGCACGCGCTCGCCGTTGGCGATGTACTCGGGCACCTGGATTTCCAGCCCGGTCGACAGCCGCGCCGGCTTCGGGCGCTTGGTCGCAGTGCCGCCCTTGAGCTCGGGCGGGGTTTCAACGACTTCCAGCGCCACCGTCTGCGGCAGCTGCACGGCGATCGGCATGTCGTCGATGATCTGCACGAAGCAGCCGCCGAGTCCGTCGCTGATGTAGCCCGCGTCGTCGCCGACCACGTCGGGGTCGAGGGTGTAGGGCGTGAAGTCTTCGTCGTCCATGAACACGAAGGCCTCGCCGTCCCTGTACGAGAAGCTGGCCTGGCGGCGCAGCAGCTCGACTTCCTTCAACTCGTCGTCGCCGTCGAACGAGGCGTCGGTCTTGTTGCCGCCGGGCACGCTGTACATGGTGAAGCGGAAGCGAACGTTGCCGCCGCGGCCCTGCGGCGAGCTGCGGTCGATGTCGCGCACCTGGTAGACGGTGCCGTTGTGCTCGACCACGTTGCCCTTCTTGACGTCGTAAGCCTTCATTGCCGGATCCTTATCGGGGTGCGAGGCGCACGGCGCCGTCGAGGCGGATGGTCTCGCCGTTGATGTAGCGGTTGCGGGCGAGGTACGCGACCACGTCGGCGAATTCTTCCGGGCGGCCCAAGCGCGAGGGGAACGGGATCGAGGCCGACAGCGACTGCTGCACCTCTTCGGGCATGCCTTCCATCATCGGCGTCCAGAAGATGCCCGGGGCGATGGTGTTGACGCGGATGCCGAAGCGGGCGAGCTCGCGCGCCATCGGCAGGGTCATGCCGACCACGCCGCCCTTCGACGCCGAGTACGCGGCCTGGCCGACCTGGCCTTCGTAGGCCGCGACTGAGGCGGTGTTGATGATCACGCCGCGCTCGCCGTCCTCGCCGGCATCGTTGTGCTGCATCAGCGCGGCGCCGGCCTTGGCGACGTTGAAGCTGCCGACCAGGTTGACCATCACCGTCGACTGGAAGCGGCCCAGCGGCATCGCCCCGTCGCGGCCGAGCACGCGGCCGGCACCGAGGATGCCGGCGCAGTTGACGACCATGTTCAGGCCGCCGAGGAACGCCTTGGCCGCATCGACGTTTGCGACCACGGCGTCTTCGCTGGTGACGTCGGTGCTGAAGTAGCGCGCATTGGCCTCGCCAAGCGATGTGATCGCGGCCGCGCCCTTGTCGTCGTTGACGTCGAACAGGGCGACCTTGCCGCCGTCGGCGACGATGCGGGTGGCGACGGCGAGGCCGAGGCCGGAGACACCGCCGGTGACGACGGCGCGGATCGAATCTGCTTGCATGGCGGGTCCGAAGATAGCGGAAACCGTGGATTTTACCGGACTGCGGCAAGTCACGACGGGCCCCGCATTTTGTGGGAGCGGCTATAGCCGCTCCCACAGGGGATCGGTGCCCGCTCCTACAAAAGCGGTGGATCGGTGCGGAGGCGCTTGGCGAGGTCTTCCGGCGGCAGCCCCGGGGCGAACAGGAAGCCCTGGCCCACCTGCACGCCGAGGTCGAGCAGGAAGCTGCGCTGCTCCGTGGTCTCGATGCCTTCGGCAACCAGCCCCAGGCCGAGGCTGCGGGCGATGCCGGCCACCGCCTGGCAAACGGCAACGTCGGACTGGTTGCGCGGCACGCCGGCCACGAACAGCTGGCTCAGCTTCAGGCCCTGGATCGGCAGGCGGCGCAGGTAGTTGAGCGCGCTGTAGCCCTCGCCGAAATCATCGATGGCCAGGCTCACGCCCAGCGCGCGCAGGGCCGCGAAGTTGCCCAGCGTTTCCGGCGCGTCCTCGATCAGCACCCGCTCGGTGAACTCCAGCTCAAGCGCCGACCCGGGCAGCCCGAATTCGCGCAGCAGGCCCTTCACGGACGCCACGAGGTCACTGCCCAGCAGCTGCCGGTACGACACGTTCACCGCCAGGCGCACGATGCCGAGGCCATCGTCGCGCCAGGCCGCGACCTGCCGGCAGGCTTCGCGCAGCACCCAGTGGCCGATGCGCACGATGTCGCCGGTGCCCTCGGCCTGGGCGATGAAATGGTCCGGGCGCATTTCGCCCAGGCGCTGGTTGCGCCAGCGGATCAGCGCCTCGGCGCCGACGATGCGGCCGCTGTAAAGCTCCACCTGCGGCTGGTAGACCAGATGGAACTCGTCGTTGTCGGCGGCGTGGCGCAGCTGGGTCTCGAACTGCAGCCGCTCGCGCTGCGATTGCGCCAGCGCCGGCGTGTACGACAGCCGGCCGTTGCGCGTGCGCCGCTTGCTTTCATACATCGCGGCGTCGGCGTGCTGGATCAGCGATTGCGTGTCGGTGCCGTCCTGCGGCGAGCGCGCGATGCCGATGCTGGCCGTGACCACGAACTCGTCCTTGTCGAAGCCGAAGCCCACCGAGAAGGCCTCGAGGATCGCGTCGGCCAGGCGCTCGGGGCGCCCCTGGTCGCCGCCGCAGTCGCAGGCGACCAGGAACTCGTCGCCGCCGAAGCGCGCGATCAGGCCCTGGTCGCCCACCGCCGCACGCAGGCGTCCGGCGGCCGCGGCCAGCAGGCTGTCGCCGGCGGCATGGCCAAGCACGTCGTTGACCAGCTTGAATCGATCCAGGTCGATGTACAGCACCGCCACCGGCGCCAGGTCGGCGCCGCCGAGGTGCGTGGCGATCTCCTCCAGCATAGCGTCGCGGTTGAGCAGCCCGGTGAGCGGATCGCTGCGCGCCAGCACGCGCAGGGTCTGCTCGCCGTGCTTGCTGGTGGTGATGTCCTGCAGGGTGCCGGTGACCCGCGCCTTGCCGGCTACGCCGGAACCGCTCTCGCCGATCACGCGCACCCAGAACGCCGCGCCGTTCGCACGCGCGCCCTCCAGGTCGAGTTCGAACCCGGTGCCGTCGCTGGAGGTGTCCAGCGCGCTGCGCAAACGGTCTGCGTCGGCCGGCTGCAGGCACTCCATCACCGCGTCCATGGACGCAGGGCGCTGCGCCTGCGACAGGATGTGCGCGGCCTCGTCGGTGAGGTAGAGCCGGCCGCTTGCGCGATCCCATTCCCAGCCGCCGATGCTGGCCAGGGACTGCACGCGGTCGAAGAGGGCGCTGTCGCGCTTGAGCTCGGTGACGTCGGAAAACATCGACAGCACCTGGTCGGGGCTGTCGGCTCCGGCGGCGAAGTGCGGCACCGCGGTCACCGCCAGCCACAGCAGGCGCCGGCGCACGCGGTGGTAGAGGCCGATCAGGGTACTGCCCACCAGGCGCCCCTCGCGCAGCGCGCGCATCGCGGGGAATTCCGACATCGGCATCTCGCTGCCGTCGGCGCGCAGCAGCATCCAGTGCTGCGGCAGGCTGCCGTCGCGCGGGACCCGCTCGCCCTGGTTCAGGGACAGTATCCGCAGCGCGGCGGTGTTGGCGTGCAGCACTGCCGCGTTCGCCGCCTGGATGACGATGCCCTTGTCCATCACCTCCATCAGGTCGTGGTAGCGCGCCTCCGCCTCGCGGCGCCGGCTGAGGTCGCGCGCCACGGCCACGACGCAGCGCTGGCCGCCGTGGTCGAAGCCGGCCGAGTGCACCTCCACCGGGAAGCGCGTGCCGTCGGCGCGCATGTTGCTGACCTCGATGACGAAGGTCTCGCCGCGGTCGAGCGCCTCCAGCACCGGCGTCATGTGGTCTTCGGGCAGGTCCGGGTTGAGGACGTGGATCGGCTGGCCCACGATCTCGTGGCGCGGACGGCGGTAGGCCGCCATGCCGGCCTTGTTGAGGTCGACCACGATGCCGTCGGCGCTGATCAGGCTGACCGGATCCGGCACGGCGTCGAAGAGGGCGTGATAGCGCAGCTGCGCATGCTGGGCGTCGGCGCTGGCCGCGCGCAGCGCCGCGGCGGCCTCGCACAGCAGTGCGCGCACGCGTTCGGGGATCAGGGGGTCGCCGGCGGCGGCATCGAGCGCGTCCAGGACCTGCGCATTGGCACCATCGGCTGATGGCTGCAGGGGCGGGTCCGGTGGCCGCGACCTGTTCACCGCGCGGACAGCGCCCTGGTCACTTTGCTGCCGGTATCACGGCCGAGGATGGCGGACAGCCAGGCCCCGGTGTCGGCCAGCGCATCGAGGTCGACCCCCGTTTCCACGCCAAGCCCCTGCAGCATGTAGACCAGGTCCTCGGTGGCCAGGTTGCCGCTGGCGCCCCTGGCATACGGGCAGCCACCCGTGCCGGAGACCGCGGCGTCGACCACCGCCACGCCTTCTTCGAGGCAGGCCAGCACGTTGGCCAGCGCCTGTCCCCAGGTGTCGTGGAAGTGCACGGCCAGCGCCGGCATCGGCACCTCGGCGGCCACCGCCAGCAGCATCTCGCGCGCCTTGCCCGGCGTGCCGACGCCGATGGTGTCGCCCAGCGAGATTTCGTAGCAGCCCATGCCGTGCAGCGCGCGCGCCACCCGCACCACGTCGGCCAGGGGCACCTCTCCCTGGTAGGGGCAGCCGAGCACTGTGGACACGTAGCCGCGCACGCGCACGCCGTCGGCGCGGGCGCGCTCGAGCACCGGGGCGAATCGCGCAAGCGACTCATCGATGCCGGCGTTGGTGTTGCGCCGGTTGAACGCCTCCGAGGCCGCGGTGAACACCGCTACCTCGTCGGCCCCGGCGGCGTAGGCGCGTTCATAGCCCTGCAGATTGGGCACCAGCACCGGGTAGCGCACGCCGGCGCGGCGCGTGATCCCGGCGTAGACCTCGGCGGCATCGGCCAGCTGCGGGACCCATTTCGGGCTGACGAAGCTGGTCGCCTCGACGGTCTGCAATCCGGTGGCGGAAAGGCGGTCGATCAGCTCGACCTTGTCCGCGGTGGAGACCATCGCGGACTCGTTCTGGAGGCCGTCGCGCGGCCCCACCTCGACGATGCGTACCTGCCGGGGGAGCGTCACCCTCAGTCTTCCAGGGTGACCAGGACGGCGTCGGCCTCGACGAAGTCGCCTTCGCCGGCAAGCAGCTCCGCGACCACGCCATCGCGCGGGGCCTTGAGCGCAAGCTCCATTTTCATCGCTTCCATCACCAGCAATTCCTGTCCCTCGCTGACGTGTTCCCCGGGCTTCACCCTGGTGACCACGATACGCCCGGGCATCGGTGCCGCAACCCGGTTGCCACCGCCGGTTTCACCGCCGCGCGTGGCCTCATAGGCGGCGATCCGCTCGAAGCGCCAGCGCCGGCGCCCGTCATGGACGAGCACGGCAGCGGCATCGATATCGACCGGGAAACGCAGGCCCCGGCCGTTGAAACGTGCCTGCAGGATTCCAGAGGCCATCGTCGCGCCTTCGACTTCCAGCGTCCCGGCATCCTCGAATCCGATCCGGTAGTCGCCGGCGGCGCCGTGTGCGATCGCAACGTGGCGCGCATCGCCTTCGCCCAGCACCAGCCGGCGCAGGCCGGCATGGCCCAGGCGCCAGCCGTCGGCGATCGCCCAGGGCGAGCCCGGGTCGCTACTGCCGGTGGCGGCACGGCAGGCCCCGGCCTCGGCGCCCAGCAGCATCGCCACCGCCGCCGCGGCGCGGGCGTCGGCGTGGCCCTGGACGTCGCCGTCGTCGCCGATGAACTCGTCCAGGTGCCGGTCCAGGTAGCCGGTGTCGATGCGCCCCTCGACCACGGCCGGATGCCGCGCCAGGCGCTCGAGGAAGGCGATGTTCGACTTCGGCCCCTCGATCACGCAGGCCGCCAGCGCCGCGCGCAGCCGCGCCAGCGCACCATCGCGGTCGGCGGCGTGGACGATCAGCTTGGCGATCATGGGGTCGTAGAAGATCGTGACCACGTCCCCCTCGACCACGCCCGAGTCGATGCGCACGCCCTCGGCGTCGCGCGGCAGGCGCAGGCGCTGCAGGCGGCCGGAGCCCGGCAGGAAGCCGGCGTCGGGATCCTCCGCGTACAGGCGCACCTCGATCGCATGGCCGCGCCGTGGCACCGCGTCCTGCGCCAGCGGCAGCGGCTCGCCGGCGGCCACGCGCAGCTGCCATTCGACGAGATCGAGCCCGGTGACCATCTCGGTCACCGGATGTTCGACCTGCAGTCGCGTGTTGATCTCCATGAAGAAGAACTCGCCCGAAGGCGCGACGATGAACTCCACCGTGCCCGCGTTCTGGTAGCCGATCGCGCGCGCGGCCAGCACCGCGGCATCGCCCATGCGCGCGCGCAGCTCGGGGGTCAGGAAGGGCGAGGGCGCCTCTTCCAGCACCTTCTGGTAGCGGCGCTGCGCCGAGCACTCGCGCTCGTTGAGGTGGATCGTGTTGCCCTGCGAATCCGCGAACACCTGGATCTCGATGTGCCGCGGCGATTCGATATAGCGCTCCAGCAGCACCCGGTCGCGGCCGAAGGCGTTGCGCGCCTCGCGCTGGCAGCTTTCCAGCGCCGGCAGGAACTCATCGGCCGCGCGCACGATGCGCATGCCCTTGCCGCCGCCGCCGAACGCGGCCTTGATCATCAGCGGGAAGCCCACGCGCCCGGCCTCGCGCGCCAGCAGCTCCGGCGACTGGTCCTCGCCGGTGTAGCCCGGCACGACCGGCACGCCCGCCGCGGCCATCAGGTCCTTGGCGCCGGCCTTGCTGCCCATGCGCCGCATCGACTCCGCCTTCGGCCCGATGAACACCATGCCCGCCGCCTCGACCGCATCGGCGAAGTCCGCGTTCTCGCTCAGGAAGCCGTAGCCCGGATGGATCGCCTGCGCGCCGCTGGCAAGCGCCGCCTCGATGATGGCGTCGCCGCGCAGGTAGCTGTCCTGCGGCCGCGGCCCCCCGATCGGATGCGCCTCGTCGGCCAGCTTCACGTGCTGCGCATCGGCATCGGCCTCCGAGTACACGGCGACCGTGGCGATGCCCATGCGGCGGGCGGTGCGGATGACGCGGCAGGCGATTTCGCCGCGGTTGGCGATCAGGATTTTGGAGAGCATTTTTTGGCCACGGATTTACGCGGATAAACGCGGATAGAGCAGAGTCTAGGAGAAAACGCGGCGGCGGAACCCGGGACGGGGGCCGAAGTTGAGGAGGAGGTCCACGCGGATGCGGGTGGCCTTGAGGTAGTTCAGGAGTTGCGCGTCGTGGGTCGGGGTCAGGTGGCGGGCGGCCTTGATTTCGACGAGCAGGCAACCCTCAACCAGCATGTCGGCGCGGAACTCGCCCACGACCTGATCGTGGAAGCGGACTGCAATGGCCACCTGCCTCTCGACTCGGAGCCCACACTCCTTGAGCCGTATCGCGAGCGCCGACTCGTACACGCTCTCCAGAAACCCATGCCCCAACTCGTTGTACGAATCAAAGAACGCCCCAATGACCGTTCACTGAGCCCCCGAAGCACCAATCCCTTCCCACTCGCATCCATGCGCACCCATCCTTGGTTCTTGGTTCTTTCTCCTGCTCTTGCCCTATCCGCGTTTATCCGCGTAAATCCGTGGCAAAAAATGCTCTTGATTCACTCCACCCACGAAGCCTTCCGCTTATCGAGAAACGCGCCCAGGCCTTCCTGGCCTTCGGCGGAAACCCGCAGTGCGGCGATGAGTGCGGCGTTGTCCTGGTCCAGGCGGTCGCGGTCGGTGGCGGCGGCGGCTTCGCGGACCAGGCGCTTGGCATCGGCGGAGGCGTGCGGCGCGGCCTTGAGCAGCAGGGCGAGCTGGCGGTCGACCGCGGCGTCGAGGTCTTCCGCGGCGACGACTTCATGCAGCAGGCCGATGCGCAGCGCCTCGGCCGCGTCGAACACCTCCGCCGTGGCGAAGTAGCGCCGTGCATTGCGCGCGCCGATCGCGGTGATGACGTAGGGCGAGATCACCGCCGGCAGCAGGCCGAGGCGGCTTTCGGTCAGGCCGAATTTTGCCTCCGGCACGCCGATCGCGATGTCGCAGCAGGCCACCAGGCCGACGCCGCCGCCGAAGGCCGCACCGTGCACGCGGGCGACGGTCGGCTTGGGCAACTCGTCCAGCGTGCGCATCAGCCCGGCCAGGCGCAGCGAATCCTCGCGGTTGGCGGCTTCGCCCGCGGCGGCCATGCCGCGCATCCAGTTGAGGTCGGCGCCTGCGGAGAACGAGGCGCCGGAGCCTTCAAGGACCACGGCGCGCACCGAACGGTCGCCGGCCAGGCCTTCCAAGGTCGCGGTCAGGTCGGCGATCAGGACGTCGTCGAAGGCGTTGTGCAGGGCCGGGCGGTCCAGGCACAGGCGGGCGATCGCGCCTTCGCGGGCAAGGGTCAGGCTGGATGGCATCGGTGGGTCCCCAAGGGCAAAAAACAAATGATAGCCGTGGCCCGCGGCTGCGTTATGATGAGAACAGTTCCCATTTGGACCCGCCCTTGAGGCTGACAGAACTCCCGCGCCGGGTCCGTGGCGTGGTTGATCGCGTCGAGGCGCGCTCGGACAACGACGCCACCGCACGCCGCCTGCGCGACCTCGGATTCGTCGCGGGCGAGGAGGTCAGGATCACCGCGACCGGCCCGTTCGGCGCCGAACCGCTGCTGGTGCAGGTCGGCTACACGCGATTCGCGCTGAGGCGCGAGGAGGCCGCGCGCGTGGTGCTGGCCGATATCGGCACGGACGCGGACGCGTCGGCATGAGCCCCCCCGCGCAGGCGGTGCCGCGGCTGGCCCTGGTCGGCAACCCCAACTGCGGCAAGACCGCGCTGTTCAACCAGCTCACCGGCAGCCGGCAGAAGGTGGCCAATTACGCCGGCGTCACCGTCGAGCGCAAGGAGGGCCGTCTGCTCGGACCGTCCGGCCGTGCCTACGCGGTGCTGGACCTGCCCGGCGCCTACAGCCTGGCGCCTTCGAGCCTGGACGAGGCGATCACGCGCGATCTCTGCCGCGGCTTCTATCCCGGCGAGCCCGCGCCCGATGTCATCGTCTGCGTGGTCGACGCCACCAACCTGCGCTTGCACCTGCGCTTCGCGCTCGAAGTGCGCGAGCTGGGCGTGCCGATGGTGCTGGCGCTGAACATGGTCGATGTCGCCAAGCGCCGCGGCGTGCACATCGACCGCGCCGCGCTGGAGGCCGAGCTTGGCGTGCCGGTGGTCGAGACGGTCGCCGTGCGCCAGGACGGCACGACCGCGCTGGTCGAGCGGATCGAGGCCATGGCGCAGGCCCCGCACGCCCCCGGCAAGCACCTGGGTGGCGCGGACGCGGCAGCCGGCGAGGACGCGCTGCACGCCGAGACCCGCCGCCTGCTGGCGCTGGCCGTCAGCATGCCCACGCGCACCGCGCACATCGACGACACGCTTGACCGCTGGCTGCTGCACCCGGTGTTCGGGCTGCTGACGCTGGCAGTGGTGATGTTCCTGATCTTCCAGGCGGTCTACGCCTGGGCGACGCCGGCGATGGACCTGATCGAGGCCGGCACCGCGTGGCTCGGCACGACCGTGGGCGGCGCCATGCCCGAGGGGCCGCTGCGCAGCCTGCTGGTCGACGGCATCATCGCCGGCCTGGGCGGCGTGGTCGTGTTCCTGCCGCAGATCCTGGTGCTGTTCGCCTTCATCCTGGCGCTGGAGGAATCCGGCTACCTGCCGCGCGCGGCCTTCCTGCTCGATCGCATGATGGCGGCGGCGGGCCTGTCCGGGCGCTCCTTCATCCCGCTGCTGTCGAGCTTCGCCTGCGCGGTGCCGGGCATCATGTCCACGCGCTCCATCCAGGACCCGCGCGACCGCATCGCCACGATCATGGTGGCGCCGCTGATGACCTGCTCGGCGCGGCTGCCGGTGTATGCGCTGCTGATCGGCGCCTTCATCCCGCAGCGGCAGGTGGGTGGGCTGTTCAACATGCAGGGCCTGGTGCTGTTCGGCCTGTACGTGGCCGGGATCCTGAGCGCGCTGGGGGTGTCCTGGGCGATGAAGCGCTGGCGCCGCGACCAGCGCGAACACCCGCTGATGCTCGAGCTGCCCTCGTACCGGCTGCCGCACCCGCGCGACCTGCTGATCGGGCTGCACGAGCGCGGGATGATCTTCCTCAAGCGCGTGGGCGGCATCATCTTCGCGCTGACGGTGCTGCTGTGGGTGCTGCTGTCGTTCCCGGCGGCGCCGGCGGACGCGGTGGGACCGGCGATCGACTACAGCTTTGCCGGCCGCATCGGGCATGCGCTGGCGGTGGTGTTCGCGCCGATCGGCTTCAACTGGCAGATCTGCATCGCGCTGATCCCGGGGCTGGCGGCGCGCGAGGTCGCGGTGTCGTCGCTGGCCACGGTGTATGCGCTGTCGGCGGTGAACGATGACGCCGCCAGCGAGGCCCTGCTGTCGATCATCAGCGACGGCTGGTCGCTCGCCACCGGGCTGTCGCTGCTGGTGTGGTTCATCTACGCGCCGCAGTGCATCGCGACCTGGGCGGCGATCCGGCGCGAGACCGGATCGTGGGCGCTGATGGCGGGCAATGCGGCGGCCCTGTTCGCGCTGGCCTACCTGGCGTCGCTGCTCACCTACCAGCTCGCCGC
This sequence comes from Luteimonas sp. A537, assembly GCF_054052065.1. Classification (NCBI taxonomy): domain Bacteria; kingdom Pseudomonadati; phylum Pseudomonadota; class Gammaproteobacteria; order Lysobacterales; family Lysobacteraceae; genus Luteimonas; species Luteimonas renzhihongae. The sequence goes on along the minus strand of NZ_JBSVRH010000002.1, from coordinate 400,911 downwards.
GGCGCTGGGGGCGGGCTGATGGATGCCGGGCTGATGCTGCAGTACGTGGTGGTCGCGGCGGTGGTCGCGCTCAGCGCGTGGATGGTGCTGCGCCGGCAGTTCCCGGCCGCCACGCGGCGATTGCGCATGGCCCTGGCGATCCCGCTGGTGCGCGACGGGAGGCCGGAGTGGATGCGGACGATGGGCCGGCGGATCGCGCCGCCGGTGACGCACGGCGGGCAGGGGTGCGGGACGTGTGGAGGCTGCGACTGAGCGGTCAGTGCCGCGAGCGGGAGTTGGGCTTCTTTGGCGTGCGGCGCATGTCGTTGGTGGGCATGAGCTCCACCGCCAGGGTGAAGGTGCGGGCGTCGCCGGGGTGGATGGCGCCGACGCCAACCACCTGGTGCGAGACCTCGGTGCCTTCATCATCGCGGATGGTCAGCACCACCGAGTACTCCCAGGCGCCGCCTTCGGCTGGGTGTCGGATCTCGCCCTCCACCTGCAGCGCACGGGTGACCTGGCTGGGCTCGGACTTGTCGTCGAAGCGCAGGTAATGGCGGCACGACGGGCAGACCGTCGCGCTCTCCAGGATCATGGTCTTGCAGTGCGGGCAGGTGCGCGTGGCACCTGCCGCGCCGGGGCGTGAACTCACGAGACCAGGTCGAGGCCGGCCTTGTCCTTGTCCTTCTGCGACTTGTCGTCCTTGCCCTTGCCCGGGGTGGCGCCGTCGTCCCAGCCGCACTCCACGTTGCCACGGATGCGCGAGCCGGCGGCGACCGTCAGGGTGCCGGCGGAGATGTCGCCGATGACCACGGCGGAGGGCTGCAGCTCGACGCGGTCGGCGGATTCGATATTGCCTTCGAGCTCGCCGGCCACGGTCACGCGCTTGGCGCGGACGCCTCCGTTGAGGCGGGCGCCGCCATCGATGGTCAGGTCGCCCTCGACGTTGACGTCGCCCTTGAACTTGCCGGCGATGCGGACGTGGCCGCTGCCGGAGATCTTGCCTTCGATGGTGAGGTCGGAGGCGATGATCGATTCCCTGGCCTGCGGCGCGGCCGGAGCGGGCGCCGGCCGGCTGGCGGCCTGCTGCTGGAAGGGCGGTTCGACCGGCTGGAAATCGGCCACGGCGGGGTTGGGCTCGCGCGGTGCGGGGGAAGCATCCTTGCCGAAGGGCAGGGAGCTGTCTTTCTTGGCGGAGCCTTGCGGGAAGATGGCCATGGCGCGGGGGGTTCCTCAGGGACGGTCGGGGGATTCGTGGAGGCCGAACATAGCATGCAGGCGCCTTCACGCGCCTGTGACAAGGCTCACCAAATTCGAAGTCCGACAAGGACTTACGGGTGCAATACGGGAAGCGCGAAAGACACCAGCAGGACGGTCAGGAATGCGACGTAGGATCCGATGCGGGTCCAGCGGTTGCCGAGCGTGGACCTGAACGGCAGCGAGTGGCGCCAGGCATAGGCCGCGTCGAGGGCCAAGAAGGCCGTCGCGGCCAGAGCCGTCCCCAGTACCGGCGCCTGGCCGTCGGGCGGGAGCAGCGCCAGCAGCGACCACGACGAAGCCAGATACATGCGCACGGCGTCGAAGATGCGCGAGCGGTGGCGCATCGCCAGCAGCAGTGCGGAGCCGCCGAGCAGCCACGCGGGAACCGGATTGGGCAGCCGCGCCGCCGGTACGGTCAGCACCGCCAAGGCCAGCGGCACTCCCGCGCCCAGCCACCAGTCGAGCTTCTCGCTGGTCATCATGTTTCCCCGCAGCCAGCGGTTGAGCGCGAGCACCGCCAGCAGCGCCGCCGCGACCACGGCGGTGATCGCGCCCACTCCCGCGATCAGGCCGGCCGGGGTCTCGCTACCGGTCATGGCCAGCACCGCGATGGTGGCGCCGGCGATGATGACGCCCCAGACCGGGGCCGTTACCGCGATCGAAAGCCAGCGCTCGCGGCCCATGAACTGCGGATCTGCGAGCCGGGTGTACCACTCGTACTGGCGCTGGTCGATCCCAGGTGGAAGCCCACCGAAATCGCGCGCCAGGCCCCATGCCAGCAGGCCCAGCCTCCGGTTCATGCCCGGCATGGCGCCCAGCAACAGCTCGCGCACCTGTGCGAAGGGTCGTTTCAGCTGCCGGATCGCGAACGGCCTGCGTTCGCCGTAGCGCGTGGTCTTCTCGCTGGCCACGGCCCAGCGGGCCGCGTTCAAGGGCACCAGCCGGCTGCTGAAGTCGAAGGAAAAGAAGCGGTCCAGGTCCTCGTACCAGCCCGAGCGCAGCATCGGTGCCTGGCTGTCGTGGACCAGCCAGTCATGGAGGATCGCAGCGACCTCCTGCTTGAACCCGATGTCGTACAGGGCTTCGATCGCATGCAGCCAGTCGAACAACTCCGCGGGATGCCTTTGGTGGCAGCGCACGGCGAACTCGCGGAGGAAGGCGTCGATGTCGAAGTCGCGCGCGGGTCCGGGGGCCGGCCGGGTCGCCGAAGCGGTCACAGGCATCGCCACCGGCACCGATATCGGCCCCTGTTCCGGCACCTGCATCTGGAACTGCACCTGCACCACCGGCCGCCCGGTCGCCGCCGTCCACGGCCCGGCGCCATCCTCCGTTCCTTGCGCCCGTGCCATCGCCAGCGCCGCCTGGTAGGCCTCGTTGAGGTCCTGGAACGCGACCGGGTCCTCGTCGGGGCGGGTCTGCTTGAGTGCCTTGGCATAGGCGCGCTTGATCTCTCGCTCGCCTGCCTCCGGGCCAAGGCCAAGCCGGTGGAACGGGCTCACGCGTGCCCCTCACGTTCGACTTCGTCGAGGAAACTGCCGAAGTGGTTGCGGTGTTCGGCGATCTGGCGCAGGTCCTGGCCGTCCAGTACGTGCCGAAACCTCGCAAGCGCCTCCTGCAGCGACCCGCGCGCCCACAGCAGCTCTTCGTAGAGGCGCTCGGCGCGCGCGATCAGGGCGATGTTCTCCTGCTGGTCGCGCGGATGGATCCTCAGGGCGGCGAGGGCGGCCAGCCGAGTGCGGATCTCGTCGGGGCCGAGCACGCCCGGGTTCCTTTCCAGGACGACCTCGCGGATGGCGCCGGTGGAGACCACCCTGGCCTCGACCTGCAGCAGCCCGTTGATGTCGTAGGTGAACCGGACATCGACCGGGTTGTCCTCCCGCCGCCTGGGCGGCACCGGCACCGTGATGCTGCCGAGGCGGACATTGCCGGAGACCAGCGGGCTCTCGCCCTGGTAGATCGTGAACTGGACTTCGCGCTGGCCGTCGCGGACCGGGTAGTAGCGCTCCACCCGGCTGACCGGCACCGTGCTGTTGCGGTCGATGATCGGCGAGAACAGCCCTTCCTCGAAGCGTTCGGGAGTGATTTCGCGCGAGGTGTCGACGCCCAGGGTGTACGGGCAGACGTCGGTCAGCACGATCTCCTCGAGCTGCTGGTTCCGCGCCTTCATCCCGGCGGCGACGCATGCCCCTGCGGCAACGGCCTCGTCCGGGTCGACGTGGCGCATGGGAAGCCGGCCGAACATGCGCGACACCAGCTTCGCGCACGCCGGCATCCGCGACGCCCCGCCGATCAGCACGACTTCGTCGAGCTGGGCGGGCCGCAGCCGGGCATCTCGCATCGCGCGCTCCAGCGGGGCGCGGAGGCGTTGCACCAGCGGTTCGCAGATCGATTCGAAGCGCGCCGCGTCCAGCGTCCAGCGGTGGATGTCGTCGCCGGCCTGGAGTTCGATCTCCACGGAGTCGCGCGAGGACAGGTCGCGCTTGGCCAGCTCCAGCCGTCGCATCAGCCCGGCAAGCCCGGTCGCCGACAGGGCCTCGCGGCGCATGCCCAGGTCGCGCAGGCAGGCGTTGGCCATCGCCTGCAGGAAGTCGTCGCCGCCCAGGAAGTTGTCGCCGGCGCTGGCATGCACCTCCATGACGCCGTCGAACAGCTCCAAGATCGAGACATCGAAGGTCCCGCCGCCGAGGTCGAAGACCAGGAAGCGGCCACCCTCGCGCTGCTGCAGGCCGTAGGCCAGCGCCGCCGCGGTCGGCTCGTTGACCAGCCTCTCCACCCGGATGCCCGCCAGCTCGCCTGCGATCCGAGTAGCCTTGCGCTGGGCGTCGGAGAAGTAGGCGGGCACGCTGACCACGGCCTCGGTCACCGGCGCGCCGAGCGCCGCCTCGGCGTCGGCCAGCAGCGACTTCAGCACCAAGGCCGAAAGCTCCTCGGGGCGGAACTCGTGGTCGCCGAGTCGGGTGTTGCGGTCGGTGCCCATCCAGCGTTTGAAGGATGAAACGCTGCGCTGCGGGTGCGAGACCAGCCGCTCGCGCGCGGCCTCGCCGACGAGGATGCCGCCATCGTCGCCGACGCTGACCACCGAAGGCGTCAGCCTGCTTCCGAGCGCGGTTGGAAACAGCTGCGCGCCCGACTCCCCGTACTGGCCGACCAGCGAATGCGTGGTCCCCAGGTCGATTCCAACGATCGTCATGCTGCAAGCCCCCTGCCTGCTTTGGTGTCCAGGAAACGCCGGGCTGGCTCCTACATCCGGAAGACGCCGAAGCGCGCCGGCTCGATCGGGGCGTTGAGGGAGGCGGAGACGGCGAGGCCGAGGACGCGCCGTGTATCGGCGGGGTCGATGATGCCGTCGTCCCAGAGGCGGGCGGTGGAATACCACGGGCTGCCCTGGTGCTCGTACTGATCGCGGATCGGGGTCTTGAAGGCGTCTTCGTCGCCGGCGCTCCATTCGCCGCCGCGGGCTTCGATGCCGTCGCGCTTCACGGTCGCCAGCACGCTTGCCGCCTGCTCGCCGCCCATCACGCTGATGCGCGCGTTCGGCCACATCCACAGGAAGCGGGCGCCATAGGCGCGGCCGCACATCGCGTAGTTGCCGGCGCCGAAGCTGCCGCCGATGACCACGGTGAACTTGGGCACGCTCGAGCACGCCACGGCGGTGACCATCTTGGCCCCGTCCTTGGCGATGCCGGCGTTCTCGTACTTGCGGCCGACCATGAAGCCGGTGATGTTCTGCAGGAACACCAGCGGGATGCCGCGCTGGTTGCACAGCTCGATGAAGTGCGCGCCCTTGAGCGCGCTCTCGCCGAACAGGATGCCATTGTTGGCGACGATGCCCACCGGATAGCCGTGCAGGTGCGCGAAGCCGGTGACGAGCGTCTTGCCGTAGCGCGCCTTGAACTCCTGGAACTCGCTGCCGTCGACGATGCGCGCGATCACCTCGCGGATGTCGAACGGGCGGCGGGTGTCCTTCGGCACGATGCCGTACAGCTCTTCGGCCGCGAAACGCGGCTCGACCACCGGCCGCGTCGCCACCGGAAGGATCTTGCGACGGTTGAAGGTGCCGACGATGTCGCGCGCGATCTGCAGCGCGTGCCGGTCGTCCTCGGCGAAATGGTCGGCCACGCCCGAGACCGAGGTATGCACGTCGGCACCGCCCAGCGATTCGGCATCCACCACTTCGCCGGTCGCCGCCTTCACCAGCGGCGGGCCGCCCAGGAAAATCGTGCCCTGTTCCTTGACGATGATGCTCTCGTCGCACATCGCCGGCACGTAGGCGCCGCCGGCGGTGCACGAGCCCATCACCACCGCCACCTGCGGGATGTTCTCGGCGCTCATCCGCGCCTGGTTGTAGAAGATGCGGCCGAAGTGCTCGCGGTCGGGGAACACCTCGTCCTGCAGCGGCAGGAAGGCGCCGCCGGAGTCGACCAGGTAGACGCAGGGAAGCTGGTTCTCGCGCGCGATTTCCTGCGCGCGCAGGTGCTTCTTCACCGTCATCGGGAAATAAGTGCCGCCCTTGACCGTGGCGTCGTTGGCCACGACCACGACTTCCTGGCCCATCACGCGGCCGATGCCGCAGACCATGCCGGCCGCGGGCGCGGCGTCGTCGTACATGCCTTCGGCGGCAAGCGGTGCGATCTCGAGGAAGGGCGAGCCCGGGTCAAGCAGGGCGGCGATGCGTTCGCGCGCCGGCAGCTTGCCGCGGGCGACGTGTTTCTGAAGTGCCTTCTCGCCACCGCCGTCAGCGGCACGCGCGAGCCGGCGGTCGAGTTCGGCGACCAGGGCGCGGTGGTAGGCGACGGTGTCCTGGAACTCCTGCGAGCGCGGATCCAGGCTGGAATCGAGTACGGGCATGCGGTGGCCGGCGAACTGTGGGAAGCCGCCAAGCATACCGGGAGTGGCGACAGGCCCGCCGGAGCGGGCCTGCCGGGCATTGCGCGTGGATCAGTTGCGGATGTCGTCCGCGGCGTTGTCGGCGGCCTCGGAGGTGTTCTCCAGGGCGTCGGCGGTCGCTTCGCGCGAAGCGGCCTCGGCCTCGGCGGCGGCGGCACGCGCCTCTTCGGTCATGTTGCGCGCGGCGGCTTCGGCGTCGGCGGCGGCCTCGTCGGCGGCGGCCTCGGCTTCGGCGGCGGCTTCGCCGGTCGCGGCGGCGGCGGCGTCCCAACCTTCGGAAGCGGCATCGCCTGCGGCGGACACGGCGTCACGGGTGGCGTCGCCGGCGCGTTCCACGGCGGCTTCGGCTTCGTTGGCCTCCTGCTGCGCGGTGGCGGTTTCGTTCTGGCACGCGGCCAGGACCAGCGTGCAGGCGGCAACGAGAAGTGCGGTCTTCATCTTCATGATTGGTATGTCCTTGTCATCGAAGGGACCGGCGTCGCAGCCGGTGTTGGATACGGAAAAGCCGCTGGAATCCAGCGGCTCTCCGATCTTGCATGGTGCCTTGGAACAGTGGAGCAGCCGGTATTACTGGCCGTCCACGGCCTCGTCGGCAGCTTCTTCAGTGGCTTCGGCAGCTTCGTCGGCGGCGTCGGCGGCGGCGCCGGCAACGTCGGCAGCGGCGTCGGCAACCTCACCGTCGACCGCAACAGCGGCGTCGGCAGCGGCGTCGGCGGCGGCGTCGGCAGCAGCGGCGGCGCTTTCGGCAGCGGCGTCGGCGGCAGTGGTACCGGCCAGGGCGGCGTCTGCGGCAGCCTGGTCAGCGGCCTCGGCGGCGTCGGCGGCAGCGTTGGCAGCCTGGTCGGTGTTCGAGCAGGCGGCCAGACCCAGGCCCAGCGTCAGCGCGATCAGCAGCTTGTTGATGCTCATTGGATACATTCCTCGTCGTGAAATTGGCGAACGCACACAAGTGCGCCGGATAGCATGATGACAAGCCTCAAACGACTGTCAAGCGATAGTTTGAATCCGGACTTGTAAAGAGCGCGTTAACGGCCATGGCCGGTGTTCAGGCCAGCTCGACCGCGATCGCCGTGGCCTCGCCGCCGCCGATGCACAGCGCTGCCACGCCGCGCTTGCCGCCGCGGGCCTTCAGGGCGTGCAGGAGGGTCACCACCAGGCGGGCGCCGCTGGCTCCGATCGGGTGGCCCAGCGCGACCGCGCCGCCGTTGACGTTCAAGCGCTCGTGGGGAATGCCCAGCTCCTGCATCGGCGCCATGGCCACCACCGAAAAGGCTTCGTTGATCTCGAACAGGTCCACGTCTTCGACCTTCCAGCCCGCCTTGTCCAGCACGTTGGCGATCGCCTGGATCGGTGCGGTGGTGAACCACTCCGGGGCCTGGGCATGGGTGGCGTGGGCGACAATGCGGGCCAGCGGCTGCAGGCCGCGGCTTGCGGCCTCGTCGGCCGACATCAGCACCGTGGCGGCGGCGCCGTCGGAGATCTTCGATGATGAGGCCGCGGTCAGCACGCCCTCCTTGCCGAAGGCTGCGCGGAGGCCGGGGATCTTCTCGAGGTTGACCTTGCCGGGCTCCTCGTCGGTGTCGGCCACGACCTCGCCCTTGCGGGTCTTGACCGTCACCGGGGCGATCTCGTCCTTGAACGCGCCGTCGGCGATGGCCTTCTGCGCGCGGCGCGCGCTCTCGGCCGAGAACGCGTCGACGGCCTCGCGCGTGTAGCCGTACTTGACGCAGGTGGCGTCGCCGAACACGCCCATGGCCTGGCCGTCGTCGGGGTTGGTCAGGCCGTCGTGGGCCATGTGGTCGAGGAACTGCGCGGTGCCGTAGCGGATGCCGGTGCGCGAACCGTTGAGCAGGTGCGGCGCGTTGGTCATCGACTCCATGCCGCCGGCCACGACGACCTTTGCGGAGCCGGCCTTGATGATGTCGGTGGCGAGCATGATCGCCTTCATGCCCGAGCCGCAGACCTTGTTGATGGTGGTTGCGCCGGCGGCGTCCGGGATGCCGGCCGCACGCGATGCCTGGCGCGCGGGCGCCTGGCCGAGGCCGGCAGGCAGCACGCAGCCCATGATCACTTCGTCGACCTGGTCGGCAGCCACGCCGCCGTGGCCGAGCGCGCCTTCGATCGCCGCGGCGCCGAGGGTGGGCGTGGGGACGCCGGTGAACTGGCCAAGCATGGACCCGATGGCGGTGCGCTTGGCACCCACGATGACGACGTCGGTCATGGGAAGACTCCAGAGAGGATGTGTGCGGCCATTATCGCACTGCAACATGGCCCCGCCATTGCCCATTGGTCCGGAGCCGCGCCTCTTCCTCCGTGGGAGCCGCTCCCACAATGGAGCACGGTCTCAGTCGCGGCCTTCGAAGAGCTCCCGGCCGATCAGCATCCGGCGGATCTCGTTGGTGCCGGCGCCGATGGCGTACAGCTTGGCATCGCGCAGGATGCGGCCGGTCGGGTATTCGTTGATGTAACCGTTTCCACCCAGGGCCTGGATGCCTTCCAGCGCCACTTGTACCGCGGCTTCGGAAGCGTGCAGCAGGCAGCTGGCCGGGTCGATGCGCGAGCGGTGGCCGGCGTCGTAGTCGCGGGCGACCTGGTAGGCATAAGCGCGGCTGGACTGCAGCGCGGTGTACATGTCGGCGATCTTGGCCTGCATGATGCCGAAGGTGCCGATGGCCACGTCGAACTGCTTGCGCTCGCGCACGTAGGGCAGGGCGGCATCAAGCGCGGCCTGCATCAGGCCGATCGGCCCGCCGCTGAGCACCAGGCGCTCGGTGTCCAGGCCGGACATCAGCACCTTGACGCCCTGGTTGACCTCGCCCAGCACGTTTTCGGCCGGTATTTCGCAGTTTTCGAACACCAGCTCACAGGTGTTGGAACCGCGCATGCCCAGCTTGTCCAGCTTCTGCGCGGTGCTGAAGCCCTTCATGCCCTTTTCGACGATGAAGGCGGTCATGCCGCGGCTGCCGGCCTCCTTGCCCGCGGTGCGCATGTAGACGATCAGCACATCGGCCTCGGGGCCGTTGGTGATCCACATCTTGTTGCCGTTGGCGATCCAGGCGCCGTCGCGCAGCTCGGCGCGGCAGGCCATCGAGCCGACCACGTCGGAGCCGGCGCCCGGCTCGCTCATCGCCAGCGCGCCCTTCCATTCGCCGCTGCACAGCTTCGGCAGGTACTTCGCGCGCTGCGCTTCGCTGCCGTTGTGGTGCAGGTTGTTGACGCACAGGTTCGAGTGCGCGCCGTAGCTCAGGCCGATCGAGCCCGAGGCGCGCGAGATCTCCTCCATCGCCACCAGATGGGCCAGGTAGCCCATTTCGCTGCCGCCGTATTCGCCCGGCACGGTCAGGCCCAGCAGGCCCATCTCGCCGAGCTTCGGCCACAGCTCCTGCGGGAAGGCGTTGTCGTGGTCGACCTTCTCCGCAATCGGGGCGATTTCCGCCTCGGCGAAGCGGCGCACGGCGTCGCGCAGTGCGTCAAGTTCCTCACCCAGCGGGAAGGTGCGCATGTCGGTCACTCCATATGTTGCGACCGGCGCGTCCTGCGCGCGGCGCGGTGTGCTGAAACAACGACGGGGCACCAGGCCCCGTCGTCTTGTCGAAACCGCAGCTGCTTACGCGCCGCCGCGGATGCGGCCGTGGAAGCGCGGCGTGGTGCGACCCATCGGCAGCTTGAGCTTGCCCATGACATCGATGCGCTCTTCGGCCATGCGGTCGGCGGCCTTGTAGGTCGGGATGCCGTCGCGCTTGGCGATCTCGAAGATGCGCGACACGTTGTGATAGATCGAACGCATCTGGCGCATCGCGCGCTCGCGGTTGTAGCCGGTCATTTCCAGCGCCACGTTCATCACGCCGCCCGCGTTCACCGCGTAGTCCGGCGCGTACAGGATGCCGCGCTTCTCGACTTCGTCGCCGATCGCGTTGTTGGCCAGCTGGTTGTTGGCCGAGCCGCAGATGATCTTGGCCTTCAGGCGCGGCAGGGTCTCTTCGTTGACGGTGCCGCCCAGCGCGCAGGGCGAGTACACATCGGCGTCGACGTCGTAGATCTCGTCCAGGCCCACGGCCTCGCAGCCGTATTCGTTCACGGCCTTGTCGACCAGCGCCTGGTTGATGTCGGTGACGAAGATCTTCGCGCCGCGCTCCTTGAGCAGCTTCACGTACTCCATGCCGACGTGGCCGAGGCCCTGCACGGCGTGGCTGTACTTGCCGACTTCCTCGTCGCCGAACTTCGCGTTCAGCGCGGCCATCAGGCCCTGCAGCGTGCCGTAGGCGGTGAACGGCGAGGGATCGCCCGAACCACCGTGCACCTGGTGCACGCCGGTGACGAACTCGGTCTCGCGGTACACGTATTCCATGTCGTTGACGTCGATGCCGACGTCTTCGGCGGTGATGTAGCGCCCGCCCAGCGACTGCACGGCCTGGCCGAAGGCGCGGAACAGCGCTTCGGACTTGTCGGTGGCCGGGTTGCCGATGATCACGGCCTTGCCGCCGCCGATATCGAGGCCGGCGACCGCGTTCTTGTAGGTCATGCCGCGCGACAGGCGCAGCACGTCGTTGAGCGCGTCGGCCTCGGTCTTGTAGGGCCACATGCGGGTGCCGCCCAGCGCCGGCCCGAGCACGGTGTTGTGGATCGCGATGATGGCCTTCAGGCCCGCGTCCTTGTTGTGGCAGAACACGACCTGCTCGTGGCCGTAGGTATCGAGGTGCTCGAAGATCATTCCGGACTCCGCAGCCGGCGCGCGCTGCCGCGCTGGACGCGGGCGACTGCCGGTGGTTAGGGGTAAATGGCTGGTTTTCCAGTCGCCGGGCCGCAGGACACACAGGCAGGGGGCGACAGGCGCGGCATTCTACGCCGCCGCCGCCGCATTTGCCCGCGCCACGGCGGCGGAATCGGATGCCGCGGTGCAGCATCCGGGCACGGCCGGGGTTGACGGTGGGGTTGGGATTTCAATCGCAGCTATAGCTGCGACTCCACCGGCAGCCAGCGAAACACCGTGGCCTGGATCCGCCGCCAGCGGCTGGCCTCGGGTTCGTTGCGCAGCAGCCGTGGCTCCGGCCCGGCGGCATCCAGCCAATACAGATCGCCCGCGTCGTCCAGGCCCACCTTCCAGCTCAGCCCCGGTCCGGCCAGGTGCAGGTATTCCGCACGCAGCGCGGCCGCGAGGCCGGGGTCGTCGAAAAACACGCCCATCTCGGTATTCAGGTAGGCCGAGCGCGGGTCGAGGTTGTACGAGCCGATGAAGCCCCGGCTGCCATCGACCAGGAACGCCTTGGTGTGCAGGCTGGCGCCGCTGCTGCCCGCGGGCCCGGTGCGCGGGCGCACGTTGACGGCGCCGTCGCCGTCGCTGCCGTCGCCGCGGGCATCGCCGCCTCCACCGGGGCCGGCCACCGCGTCCGGGCGCAGCTCGTACAGGTGTACGCCGCCGGCCAGCAGCCGCTTGCGATAGCCGGAATAACCTCCGTGCACGGCGGCCACGTCGTTGGCGGCCAGCGAATTGGTGACCACGCCCACGTGCATGCCGCCGGCCGCCAGTCCGGTCAGGAGGTCGGCGGTGTCGTCGCCGGGCACGAAATAGGGCGAGACCAGCAGCGCCGCCTCGCGCGTGTCGCGCAGCGCCGCGTCGACCAGGTCGACCAGCCAGCCCGAGGTGTCGTCGCCCCGGCGCTTGACCGGCGGATCGGACACGATGTGGATGCGGTCGCTCCAGAACGGCGACAGCGCCTGGCCCAGGTAGGCGCGGACGCTGGGCGAGGCCTCCACGCGCTGCAGGTAGCGCTGCGCCTCCGCGGTGCGGGCCTCGGTACCGATCAGGCCGAGCATGTCGCGGATGTCCTGCATGCCCAGCCGGCCGAGGTCCGACAGCGGCACCACTGCCTCGCTGTTCCAGAACCCGTCGAAGATCCGGCTCGCCTGCGCCACCTCCGGCCCGAACAGCAGCAGGTCGAGGTCGTGGAAGTTGCTGGCCGCCGATGCGCTGAAATATTCCAGGCCGATATTGCGCCCGCCCACGATCGCCACCCGGCCATCGGCAATCCAGGCCTTGTTGTGCATGCGGTGGTTGAGGCTGAAGCCGCGCTGCAGCAGCTCCAGCAGGCGCGCGATGCCATCGCGGTTGCGGAAGGGGTTGTACAGCCGCACCTCGATGTTGGGGTGCCCGTCCAGCACCAGCAGCGGCGTGTCCTTGCCGCCGGCGTTGATGTCGTCCAGGAGCAGGCGCACGCGCACGCCGCGCTCGGCGGCAAGCCAGGCCTCGCGTGCCAGCAGGCGGCCGGTGAGGTCGTCGTGCCAGATGTAGTACTGCAGGTCCAGGCTGCGCCCGGCCTGGCGCGCCGACATCGCGCGCGCGGCAAAGGCGTCGATGCCGTCGATGAGCATCAGCGCGCCGGTCTCGCCCGGGTTGCGCGCCAGCAGCGGCACCAGCTCGCGGTCGAGCGCGGTGTGGTCGGCCGCCAGCGGAAGCGCGTATGAAGGCGCGCCCGTGTTGGGCGGGGTCAGGTGATCGGCCAGCAGCAGGCCGCTGCCGACCAGCGCCAGCGCCGAGAACGCGCCCCACAGCACGATGCGCCGCGCGCGGCTGATCATCCGTTGACCTCCTGCATGCCCGTAATCCCCCGTGGATGCCGTCGGCCTGCCGCCCTATTGTAGGAGCAGCTATATAGCTGCTCCTACTGGGGGAGTGGCCCTCGGGGGCCTGGGGGCGCGTTGTTTTCGGGAACCGATGGAGGATCTACAGCATGGCTGCGACCAATACCGACACCGCAACCAAGGCCGCGACCAAGGCCGCGCCCCGCGCTCCGCCGCCGCCGGCGATCGCCGGCTTCGACACCGGCACCCGCCGGCTGTTCGACGCCCGGCCGGACACCGCGGACTTCCGCGACCGCATGTTCGAGCCGACCCTGGTCGACGTGCCGACCGCCGCGCCGCTGGACGACTTCATCGCCCAGGGGGTGCCGGTGCTCGACCAGGGCGACGACGGCGCCTGCACCGCCTTCGGCCTGGCCACCGTCGCCCACGCGCTGCTGCGCCGCCGCCGCCCCCAGGCCGATCCCGGCATCGTCAGCACCCGCATGTTCTATGACATGGCCCGCCGCTACGACGAATGGGAGGGCGAAGGCTATTCCGGCTCCAGCTGCCGCGGCGCGATGAAGGCCTGGCACCGCCATGGTGTCTGCGCCGAAGACCTCTGGCCCTGGACCCCGGGCCTGCACGTCGAGCCGTATACCGACGAACGCGCGCGCGACGCCCTGCGCAACCCGCTGGGCGCCTATGCGCGCGTCAACCACCGCGACCTGGTCGCGATGCACGCCGCCTTCGCCGAGACCGGCGTGCTGTACGCATCGGCCGCCGTGCACGAAGGCTGGCACGCGCCGCCCGACAGCGGCCGCATCGCCTGGGCGCGGCAGCCGGTGGTGGGCTGGCACGCGTTCGCCGTGGTCGGCTACGACCGCAGCGGCTTCTGGATCCAGAATTCCTGGGGCACCAGCTGGGGCCACGCCGGCTACGGCCACGTCAGCTACGACGAGTGGCTGGAGCGCGGCAGCGACGTCTGGGTGGCGCGGCTGGCGGTGCCGGTAGAGCTCGACCGCGCGAGTTCCGCCGCGGTCAGCAACTCGCCGCTGGGCCGGCAGTCGGTGGGTTATTCCCAGCCCGACCTGCGCCCGCACATCATCAGCCTGGGCAACAACGGCGCGCTGCGCTGCGAAGGCCGCTTCGCCTGCACCCAGGACGACGTGCGCAACATCGTGCGCCGCGACATGCGCGCGGCCACCGCCGGCTGGAAGAAGAAGCGCGTGCTGCTGTACGCCCACGGCGGCCTGGTGCCCGAGGACGCCGCCATCCAGCGCGTGGCCGATTACCGCGAAGCCATGCTGCGCGAGGAGATCTACCCGCTGTGCTTCGTCTGGAAGACCGATCTCTGGACCACGCTCGGCAACATCCTGAAAGACGCCGCGCGCCCGCGCAGCGAAGGCCTGTTCGACACGGCCCGCGACCTGCTGTTCGACCGCCTCGACGACACCATCGAGCCGCTGGCGCGCGCCATCGGCGGCAAGGCGGTGTGGGACGAGATGAAGGAGAACGCGCTGCTGGCCACCACCGCCGTGCGCCTGCAGGCCGGCGGCGGCACCATCGAGCACGGTGGCGCGGCGCAGGTCGCGCGCCTGCTCGACGAATGGCGGCGCGAAGATCCCTCGGTGGAGATCCACGTCGCAGCCCACAGCGCCGGCAGCATCCTGATGGCGCCGCTGGTGCAGCTGTTCACGCGCCCCGGCCAGGTCATCGGTGGCCCCGCGCGCGGCATGCTCGGCATGGGCGGGCGGTTGGCCAGCCTCACCCTGTGGGCGCCGGCGGTCGACATGGACACCTTCATCCAGGCCTATGTCCCGGCGATCTCATCACGCGCGGTGGCGCGGGCGTCGCTCTTCACCCTCACCGACAGCGCCGAGCAGGACGACCACTGCCTGCGCATCTACAACAAGTCGCTGCTGTACCTGGTGGCGCGCGCGTTCGAGAAGCAGCCGCGCAGCTGGATCGACAGCCGCCTGCGCCAGGGCACGCCGATCGCCGGCATGGCGCGCTTCATCGAGGCCGCGACACCCGCCGACCAGGCCTGGGGCCACGAGCGCGTGGGCGAGCTGATCGCGCGCGGGCGGCTGGCGTGGGTGCAGGCGCCGAACGACCGGCCGCTGGGGGATGCCGGTGCATCGCGCGCCACCACGCACGGCGGTTTCGATGATGATCCGGCGACGGTGCAGGCCTTGATCGCGTTCATCCTCGGCCGGGTGGCGGGGGATGCGGATGTGGACGTGAAGCGCACGGCGGGTGCGCTGGAAGGGCATCGCAATCGGGTGCTGGAGGGGTTGGTGGAGGTGGGTTCGTAGGCGGGGCGGGGTTGGGTGCAGTCAGGGGCGCTCTGGCCGGCGCCGGCGGCTACCGAGCGTCGGGCGCGTCCTGCGCCCGCGCTGTCGCGGCTTTGCCCAGCGGCATCGCGTAGACACGGTCGTGCTCGTCGTGGGCGATCGCCGGCAGGTGCAGGTCAGCGCCCATGGCCTGGGCAAGCTCATTGAGCGTGTCGCCGGCCAGCGCCTGCCCCAGCGCGATCACATCGCGGGAGAAGCGTGCGTAGCCGCTGTCGGCCGGGTGCGTGCCCTTGGCTTCGCGGCTGCGGATCTGCCGAACCGCGACCAGGCGTTGCTCCGGCACCACCACGATGTACTGGCCCAGGTAGCCATTGGCCTCGTACGCCACCACCGGGCCCAGGGTCTCGTCGAACAGGTCCGCCCGCTTCAGGTCGCGCGCGGCGATACCGGGCATGTAGCGATCGGCGTAGTCGTCCCCAAGCGCGGCCTGCAGGGCGTCAGTCACGCTGCCGAAGATGCGGCCGTCGAGCGTTTCCAGGGCCGTGATGAGTCCGGCATCCACGCCTTTCGCGGCCATGCGATCGGCGGCGTCGTCGCGCAGGGTGACGCGCTCCCATTCCGGCAGGCGCCACCACAACAGGCCCACGCGCTGGGAGTGGGCGGACGGTGCGAACAGGTCGTCCACGAATCCTTCCGGCAGCAGTCGCGTGCCATCGGCAAGTCGGCCGCCATCGAGCAGCAGCTGGCCGAGCCTCGCCGCATCGCGCGCGCTCAGGGGCAGGCCGGCCATGACATGCGGGTTGCCTGCGTCGTCGCGGTGCCACTCGCCGGCCTGGATGCCCAAAGGCGCGAACAGGCGCGATCCCAGGTACTGGTCCATCGGCTGCCCGGAAGCGCGGTGGATCACCCCGGCAAGCAGGTTGGTGGCCTTGTTGTTGTAGGCGAACGCCTCGCCTGGCGCGGTGGTGAGCTCGGCAGCGAGCGCAAGCTGCACCACGTCCGGCGCGGGATAGATCTCGGCGCCGGCGTTGGGGCTGTTCTGCAGGCCCGAGGTGTGGTCGAGCAGCATGCGCACGGTGATGTCGGCCTTGCGGCCCTGGCGCCACTCCGGATACCAGGTGGACACCGGCGCATCGAGCGAGTCCAGATGGCCATCGGCCAGCAGCAGGCCGATGCCCAGCGCCACCACCGACTTGGTGGCCGACATCAGCTCGATCGGCCCGCGCTCGCCTTCGCCGTACTGCTCGAGCAGGACGTCGCCATCGCGCATCACCAGCAGCGCATCGCTGTGGCTGTCGCGCCCGGCGCGTTCGATGGCGGCGAGCGCCTCGGTGGCTTCCACGGACAGGGGCTCGGGCGGGGCGGCGGACGCCGGAAAGGCGGCCGTGACGAGCGCGCCGGCTACGGCAAGGGAGCGCAGGAGCGACGTGAGGGTCATCGGCATGTTCCGGACGGGAGCAGGCGCCACTCTAGGCAGACGGGGCAGGCCGTTTCCCGGGCCGATCGTCACGCGGAAGCGCCTGCGAGGGCGCGGGTTACAATCGAATGAATCCGTTTTCGCCCCTGGAACTGCCTCATGAGCGTCCCCGCCAGCCACCCGATCGCCACCGCCCGCGCCGAAGCCGCACCGCTGCGCTTTGTCACCGCCGCCAGCCTGTTCGACGGCCACGACGCCGCGATCAACATCATGCGGCGCCTGATCCAGTCACAGGGCGCGGAGGTGATCCACCTCGGCCACAACCGCTCGGTGGAAGACGTGGTGCGCGCCGCGCTGCAGGAGGATGCCGACGCCATCGCACTGTCCAGCTACCAGGGCGGCCACGTCGAATACATGAAGTACATGGTCGACATGCTGCGCGAGCACGGCGCCGGCCATATCCGCGTGGTCGCCGGCGGCGGCGGCACCATCACTCCGGAAGAGATTCGCGAGCTGCAGGACTACGGCGTCGAGCGCATCTACCACCCCAACGACGGCATGAAGCTGGGCCTGGTGGAGATGATCGAAGACGTGGTGGCGCGGGTCACCGCCGCCCGCGAGCAGCGCGGCCAGGCGCACCTGCCGCCGGCGGATGACGTCATCGCCCGCATCGGCCCGTCGCACGCGGACCCGGACCAGGTCGCCATCGGCCACGCGCTGTCGGCGATCGAGGCTGGCACCTACAGCGAGTCCGAATTGACCGCCCTGCGCAAGCAGTGGGCCGTCGGCACGCACGCGCCGGTGATCGGCATCACCGGCACCGGCGGTGCCGGCAAGTCGTCGGTGACGGATGAGCTGCTGAACCGGTTCCTGGCCAGCTTCCCCGAGCTGCGCATCGCTGTGGTCTCGGTGGACCCGACCCGCCGCCGCACCGGCGGCGCGCTGCTCGGCGACCGCATCCGCATGAACTCCTTGCGGTCCCATCGCGTGTACATGCGCTCGATGGCCACGCGCCGGCAGAACGTGGCCACCAACGCCGTGCTCAAGGACTGCATCGCCTATCTGCGCGGCCTGGGCTTTGGCCTGGTGATCGTGGAGACCGCCGGCATCGGCCAGTCGGACTCGGAGATCGTCGACATGGTCGACTTCCCGATGTACGTCATGACCAGCGACTACGGTGCCGCCAGCCAGCTCGAGAAGATCGACATGATCGACTTCGCCGAGCTGATCGTGCTCAACAAGTACGACAAGCGCGGCGCCGAAGACGCCCTGCGCGACATCCGCAAGCAGTGGAAGCGCAACCGCGTGGCGTTCAAGACCGCCGACGAAGACGTACCGGTCTATCCCACCATCGCCAGCCAGTTCAACGACCCCGGCATCAGCTGGATGTTCGCCAACCTGTGCCGCCTGCTGCGCGAGAAGCTGTCGCTGCCGGCCGAACGCTGGACCCCGAACCTCGACACAACGCTGAAAGAGCCGCGCGCCACCGTGCTGATTCCCGGCGCCCGCGTGCGCTACCTGGCCGAAATCGCCGAGCAGGGCAGGGCCATCAACGCCAGCATCGAGAAGCAGGCCGAAGCCGCGGATCGTGCGCAGGCGTTCTGGCAGTCGCTGCACGAGCTCGGCGATGAAAGGCTGCCGAACGCGCTGGACCTTTACGCCGCCGCCGACGTGGCGCCCGAAGGCGCGAGTGACCGCAGCCTCCTGACGCTGCGCCAGCGCTACAACGACGCGCTGCAGTCACTCACGCCGGATTCGTTGAACCTGCTGCGCGCCTGGCCGCAGCGGCTGAAGTCGATCACCGACGAGGTCACCGAATACGAAGTACGCGGCAAGGCGATCCGCGTCGAGAATTACCGCGAGTCCCTGAGCCACCAGAAGATCCCCAAGATCGCCGCGCCCACCTACAAGTCCTGGGGCGAGCTGCTGACCTTCCTCGGCAAGGAAAACCTGCCGGGCTCCTATCCGTACACCGGTGGCGTCTACCCGTACCGCCGCACCGGCGAGGATCCGATCCGCATGTTCGCCGGCGAAGGTACGCCCGAGCGCACCAACCGCCGCTTCCATTACCTCTCCGTCGGCCAGCCCGCCGCGCGCCTCTCCACCGCGTTCGACTCGGTCACGCTGTACGGCGAGGACCCCGCGCCGCGTCCGGACATCTACGGCAAGATCGGCAATTCCGGCGTCAACGTGCCCACGCTCGACGACATGAAGAAGCTGTACTCCGGCTTCGACCTGTGCGCGCCCACCACCAGCGTGTCGATGACCATCAACGGCCCCGCGCCGATGATCCTGGCGATGTTCATGAACTGCGCCGTCGACCAGCAGGTGGAAAAGCATCTGAAGGCCGACCCCGCGCGCTGGGCCGCCGCCGAACAGAAACTCGCCAAGGTGTTTGAAGGCAAGGAGCGCCCGCGCTACCACGGCGAGCTGCCGCCCACCAACGACGGCCTGGGACTTGGCCTGCTGGGCGTGACCGGCAACGAGATGGTGGATGCCGAGACCTACGCCCGCATCAAGGCCGAGACGCTCAAAACCGTGCGCGGCACCGTGCAGGCCGACATCCTGAAAGAGGACCAGGCGCAGAACACCTGCATCTTCAGCACCGAGTTCGCCCTGCGCATGATGGGCGACATCCAGCAGTACTTCGTCGACAACGGCGTGCGCAACTTCTACTCGGTGTCTATCTCCGGTTATCACATCGCCGAAGCCGGCGCGAACCCGATCAGCCAGCTCGCCTTTACGCTCAGCAACGGCTTCACCATCGTCGAGTACTACCTGGCGCGCGGCATGAAGATCGACGACTTCGCGCCCAACCTGTCGTTCTTCTTCTCCAACGGCATGGACCCCGAGTACACCGTGATCGGCCGCGTGGCCCGCCGCATCTGGGCGCGCGCCATGCGCGAGCGCTACGGCGCCAACGAACGCAGCCAGATGATGAAGTACCACATCCAGACCAGCGGCCGCAGCCTGCACGCGCAGGAGATCCAGTTCAACGATATCCGCACCACGCTGCAGGCGCTGTACGCGCTGTTCGACAACTGCAACAGCCTGCACACCAACGCCTACGACGAAGCCATCACCACGCCCACCGAAGAGAGCGTGCGCCGGGCCGTGGCCATCCAGATGATCATCAACAAGGAGCTGGGGCTCAACTTCAACGAGAACCCCTGGCAGGGCAGCTTTGCCGTCGACTACCTGACCGGCATGGTGGAAGAGGCCGTGTACAAGGAGTTCGAAGCCATCAGCGAGCGCGGCGGCGTGCTGGGCGCCATGGACACCATGTACCAGCGCGGCAAGATCCAGGAAGAGAGCCTGTACTACGAACACAAGAAGCACGACGGCAGCCTGCCGCTGGTGGGCGTGAACACGTTCCTGCCGAAGGAGCACGCCGGCGAGATCGCCACCGAGATCGAACTGATCCGCTCGACGGAAGAAGAGAAGGGTCAGCAGATCGCCAACGTGGAGTTGTGGCAGCAGGGGCGCAACGCCCTGGCGCCGGCCGGCGAAACGTCACATGCGCATCAGGCGGCGGCGGATGAAGAGCCGGAGGTGGTGCATGACGGCCATGGCCTCGCGTACCTTCAGAACACGGCGCGGGAGAGGCGCAATGTGTTCGAGGCGCTGATGGAAGCGGTGAAGACGCATAGCCTGGGGCAGATCAGCCATGCGCTGTATGACGTGGGTGGGGAGTATCGGCGGAATATGTAGCCCAAAGCGCGGTAGCCACCGCATCAATCCACTAACTAGTACCCTTCCGACGATAGTAGGTTCGACAGAGCGTCGTGCGGTTCCTTGAAGTTCTTCTCAAACACCGCATTCCGGTGATAGTCGAGATAGGACCTTTGTTCGCCGCTGAAACCGCCGCAGCGGCGACCTTTGTTCAGGTCCAGTCCGATGCGCTCAATCACCTCTTTGGGAAGGTGATCTGAACGCACAAGCGCGCCACTGTCCTCGAAGGTGATCCAGCCCCGGTCGAAAAGCAGATCTGCGTGCGGGGTTAGCAGCAGCCCATTGGCACCATCCACACGTTCGTCCCCGCTTGTGCATTTCGACCAGGGCTTGATGTGGCTCGCGCGGAGAAAGCGAAGGTCTGCAACGCCAGTAAGACGGCATCGCTTTTCAACGTCCAAAAGCCGTCGTTTGAAAAGTGATTGCTTCACTCTGATCGCGCTCAGCTGGACGGAGACGGTTGCCGAGAGGTCGATGCCAGTTCGGGATTGCTCCGCCACAACGTCCAGGAATGGGCTGAAATCCGCCTCTACGGGTTTCAGTTTGAAAACGATGGCTTTGCGCGGAGGACCCCGGGTCGCCGGGACGTTGTCTTCCACGTAGGTATGGATGCAACGAAATTCGCCGAGGAATCGGTAGGGCTGTCCTTTCCCGAGGCTCTGGAAGGTGAGCAGCCTTTGGTTCTTCTCCACATGCTGACGGGTCGCGCGGTTGCCGCGCGTATCCTGCATATCTCCCTCTTGGCCCTCGCCGTAGTAGTGGAGAATGTTCTCGCCCGATTCGTCCTCCCAGTGGTCGCGGTACCCATGTTGGGCGCCCGCCTCGCCGGTGAACAGGATGACAAACGGTGAGTTTGCAGGCGTTGAGATTCCGCCCTGCATCTGCCCGCCAAGGCGGCCATGGATCTCCTGTTGGCGGTTGTAGAGAGCGCCAACTTCATAAGGCAGGTCTAAGAGCGGTTGAAGCCGTTGCATGGCGCTGCGAAGGTCCTACTGCTGATTTGAATCGGTAGGTGTTTCGCGCAGGGGGCGCTGGGCATGGCAAATGCCGCCTTGCGCTTCGTGCTCGCGCGTCTGCTTGTGGTTGATCCACCAATACCCCATGGCGCTCCCCTTTTGCCGCCGCGCCAGGGTACACCGATCGGCGGATAGAAAAAGGCCCGGGGCCGAGCCCCGGGTCGCACGTTCTGCGACCGCACCTGCCCAAGCTTGCCCGTTCTGACAAAGGGGATGGAAATGAGCGGTGTCATCGGGACAGCGAGTTTCAGCATCTTCGAATACATGTACCGCGACGCCGGCAACTTCAAGACGCACGGACGGCTGCTGCTGGCCGGGGCCAGCGATGAGGCAGAGGCCGCCATCCGCGGCTGCCTGGAGTGGGGCGACCAGTTCGTCGCGGAGCAGGTGCGGGTGCCGTCGCTGTGCGGTGAGCACTGGGAGGCGGTGGGCGAGGGGCCGTCGGAGCTCGACCATGCCTTCCATGAGTTCGTTGGGCTGCGGGCGATCCACGCGGGAGAGGCGAAGCCGCCGCCGTGGGGCTCGCTCGAGGTGCTGGTGGCGCGGATGCGCATCGCCGCCGGCCGCTGGGACGCCTCCCTTTCGCCGAACTGTGAGTTGTAGCGGGATTACACGTTGTCCTGTCGCTTTTCCCGCACGCATCCGGGCGGTGCTGCGCATTTCATAAGGCATTGCGTGCCTAGGAGACTGGAGCTTCGCTCAGTGTGGTGGCTTCGTGTGTCACGCGAGGCTTGCCCCGTGTTTAGGCGTCCGTAGCTTCTTCTTCATCTTCTTCTTCTGGTCCGCGCCACCACACATGTCCGTCCTCACGCGATGGGGGCTCGACTTCACGAGTCTCGATGCCCTGGATGTAGCGGTTCCGGCCCGACGCGGCCCAGTCTCCAAGCAGCTTCTCCACCGATTTCCGGCTCTGCGAGGCGATACCGAGGTTCCGGTCGGGCTGCCAGTCCTTCTCGTCGTCTCTGTCGTGTCGATGCGGGGCACCGTAGCTGCAGCGCATGCAGTAATGGCGCACGGTTTCCGTCCAGTCCTCCGTGTACCCGATGCCGGGAGCAGTGGCTTCCAGCAGCGGGCGCAGCTCCTGACTGCTTTCACAGTTGACGAACGCCACGAATGTCTGGAAATCAGACGGGATCAGGCGAGAGAGTTCATTGAACACGGGGACCTGGTGTTGTCCATCGAAACGATGGCCGGTGGTCGCGCCGTCGTGCAATACGATGTCGCCGAAGCGGTGGCCGCTCTCCTGGAGCGGCACGTTCAGCAGCCGCGCGCGCGCCGGGTCGATCCGGCGGGCAAACACGGTTTCTCCGCCGTGCCATGGATTGAGCCGGACCACGGCGATGCCGTAGTCGTCTTCGATGGGCCCTACGCCCTCGGGAACATTGATGCCGCACGCAGCCCAGAGCTTTCGCGCCTCGGGCCAGTCGCCAAGGCCTGTGGCTGCGATCGCTGCGTTCCAGAGCGGCGCTTGGTTCGCCTCATCGGCCAGTTCGATCGAACGCAGGTTGTGCCTGAGCGATATCGCCCAATCCAGCATGTACTTGTGTGCGAGCCCGCGCATGTAGTGGTAGTGGACGTCGCTGGGCTCAAGCTGCAGCAGGGCGTCGAAGTCGCGCGATGCGTCGACCAGCGCTCCGCGGTCCATCGCCGCGTAGGCGCGTTCGTGCAGCGCCTTGAAGTCATCATCCGTCATGCTATCGCCGCGTACGCGCCACTGAGGCGATTGCTGTCCTTCATCGACATCGTCCACTCCCCTGATCCTGCGGGAAGGATACCGCCCTTCGATGGGGCGTCCGCTGGCGGCACTGTCCGCCTGTCCGTAGCGCGCGGCCACTTTCCATCCGCCGGCACGTTGTCCAAGCCGAGCGCTGCTGCCCCCGCGCCGCACCGATGCCAACGTCATCGTCGGCACCTGGAACATCCAGAAGTTCGGCGGCTTCCATCCCGACTGGTCGGAGAACCCCGACAGCCCCAAGCGCAACTTGCGGGCGCTGGCCCTCATCGCCGAGGTGGTCCGCTGCTTCGACGTGATCGCGCTGCAGGAGGTGCTGCGCGACACCACCGCGCTGCACCATCTGATGACGCACTTCCTCGGGCCGCACTGGGCGGTGCTGCTCACCGACGTCCCCGCCGACCGCCTGCCCGAGCTGCGGCGCATCGCCCGCTTCACCGCGCAGGAGAAGCCAGGTCTCACCGCGCATCAGCGACCACCTGCCGCTGTGGGTGGAGTTCGCGACCGACCGCAGCGAGGAGGGCATGGCGCGGGTGCTGGGGGTGGATATCGATGGGCCGAAGCCGTTTGGAGGTGTGGCGGATTGAGGGCCTACTCGCGCTCCAACCGCGCAAGCACCTCCGCCGCATGGAACACCCGGTTCCTGCGCTGTGTCGGTTCCCTCAGGATCTTCCGCTCCACCAGCTGGTTGATGGCGCGGCTGGCGGCCACGAACGAGATGCCGTGCGCATCGGCCACCTTGTTGACGGTGACGACCGGGTGGCCCAGCAGGTACGTCGGCAGCTGGTGCGCGGTGGCATCGGCTCGCAGTCCGCTGAGTCGGCCCGCCCAGTCTGCCCGGATCAATTCGAGGTCGTTGGCGATCGTGATCGCGCTGTCGCAGGACTCGAGCACGGCGCGGCCGAGCAGCCTCAGCCAGGGAGTCCAGTCCCAGCGCAGCTGGATGTCCGCCAAGGCATCGTAGTACGCGCGCCGCCCCGGCGGACGGCGCCGAGGCCGAGATCCAGTGCCTGTACGTAGCGTTCCGTCACCGTGGTGTCGGCGGGCAGCCCGTCGCTGGAGTGCGTGGCCTCGTACTCGAACAGCTCCTGCAGCTGCGTGCGCGTGCCTTCGATCTGCGAGCTCTGCACCGCTTCGCGACGGGCCAGGGTGCGCGTGATCATGTCCACGTTGGGCAGGTGGCGGACGGTGGCCTTCAGCCGTTCCAGCGCCAGCATCGCTTCTGAAAGCTCCCGGCCGACCGCGGCCCCCTCGGGCAACCGGCGCGGGGTGGGCGGGGCGACCAGCGCGTGGCAGTGCGGGAGGTCGTCGCACTTGACCAGGTGGGGATGCAGCTTTGGGGCGAAGTCGGATCTGCGCATGAGGGTGGGCCAATGTTTAATAGGCCAAGGCGTTATTAAACTATATGCGGGCATCGTTCAACAACGATACCGCTTGTTCAACCTTGTGAGGCGCATTCCCGCTCTGATCAATCTGTCCGACCACCAGCTGCTTCGATGAACTTCCCAGCCAGGTATTCCGCTGATACCCGCAGCAGCGACGCATTGACCTCCATGGCAAACCTGCCGGTGTCCGGATGGCCGCGCGACAGGACGACACGCTGCGTTGCGAGACGTTCGCGGAGGAGGTCCGGCGCGAGCCCCGTCACTGTCATGAAGAACCGGCTGGTGCCGTGGGGGAGCTTTTCGAACGAGAACCGGCGGTCCTCCTGCAGCAGTGCGATCAGCCGGTCAGCGATCTGCCAGGACGTGGCGTAGTCCTCCAGGTAGCCGTCGATGAACCGCAGGGCCACCGCGGCCGCCGGCCAGGCATGGGGCAGGGCGCCGCCGAACATGCGCCTCTGGTGGTACAGCCCCTCGATGAAGCCGGCATCCCCTGCGAGGATCGCGCCGGAGGCGGCGTTGAAGTGCTTCCACAGCGAGACGTAAACCGTGTCGAACAGCGCGCTGTAGTCGTGGAGACTCCTGCCCGAGTGGAGTGGCAGGTTGAACATCCGCGCCCCGTCCAGGTGCAGGCGGATGCCGCGCTCGCGGGCGAGGCTGCTGACGCGGCGGAGTTCATCGAAGTCGGCCATTTCGTGATGGCGCCGACGCACCGGCGACTCGATCGCGATGACGCCGACGCGGGTCTCGACCCGTCCGGTGTCGGAGCGCGCCAGCCAGCGCTCCACGTCCTCGATGGGGAGGGTGCTGCCTCCTTCGGCCAGGGGCACGAGGTTCAGCCCGCTCAGGGTCTGCGCGCAGTCGCCGCTGTCGTTGTAGAGGTGGCTTTCCGCCTGCACGAGCACGCGACGATCGTCCCCGGCGAGCTTGCGCACCGCGAGGTGGTTCGCCAGCGTTCCGGTGGGCAGGTAGATCGCGTCTTCCTTGCCGAGCAGCCGGGCGAACTTGCGCTCCAGTTCACGGATGACGCCGCCCTGGGAGTAGTAGTCGGGTTTGAAGCCGTCCTCCGCCACGACCTCGCCCAACAGTGCTGCGTACTCGGCGGGGCTGAGCCCAAGCCCGTCGGACGCGAAGTTCACGCGCTTGAACAATGTCGCGGTGGCGTTTGCCGTGGCGGGTGTGCCGAGTACGGCGAACATCGGCGACGCGGCGGCAGCTCCACTCACGCCAAGGAAGCGGCGACGATCCATGTGTAGTCCTCAGGGCAGGGCGTGGCGGCAGCGACGCCTCCCATGAAGCATAACCAACGCCGTGGTCACCTCACCGGCAACGTTGCCGTGTTCTCGCGTGATTCAAACGGGCCACGGCGCTGCGCTATCTGATGACGTCGGCAGCATCGACTTCGCCGGGAGCCATTTGCGGGGGTGTTGGACTGAAGGCGCGCCCGGGCGTCGCGCATCAGGCATGCTTTGGGACGCTTTCACTACCGCCAAGGCAAGCTCATGTCCGAACGCATCCTGGTGTTCTACGGCTCCTACCGCAGCGACCGCATGGGCATCCGCCTGGCTCACTACTGCGTGCGCACGCTGCAGGCACGCGGCATCGACGCCGAGCTGATCGACGCCAAGGTGGTGGGTCTGCCGATGCTCGACCGCATGTACAAGGAGTATCCGAAGGGCCAGGCGCCGGAGGCGATGGAGGCGCTGGCCGGCAAGATTCGCGGCGCCGACGGCTTCGTGTTCGTCACTGGCGAATACAACTGGGGCATGCAGCCAGGCCTGAAGAACCTGACCGATCATTTCCTGGAGGAGTGGTTCTGGCGTCCCGCCGGCGTGGTCAGCTATTCGGCCGGGCGTCTGGCCGGTGCGCGCGCGAACGTCGCCTGGCACGGCACCTTGTCGGAAATGGGCATGGTGGTGATCTCAAGCACCGTGGAAGTCGGACCGATTGCAAAGACCCTGGACGATCAAGGGCAACCAGTCGATGCGGCCGGCAAGTCGCTTGAAAGGAGCTTTGCCCGCTTCGCGGATGACCTGGCGTGGTGGACCGAGGCCGCGCGGCTGCAGAGGGAGCGCAGGGCGACACCCTATTGAGCAGGAAACCACGGTGCCGGACATCACTGGCGTGACTTGGAGCGCGCGGGAGATTCCGACTCTGCTGGCCCTCTCATTGGCACGTTGCCTGCTTCCCGCTAAGGGAAGACCGGGGGGGAAGCATGGACATCGGGCTGAAGCGCGTCAAAGCGCGCCGCAAGGATGCTCTGGCAGGGGAAGCATGGGAGCGGATCGAACAGCTGTTGGCGGACTATTACCGCGGCCAGGGCTACGCGGTCGATCACTGCGGAACGGGGGCGCGGCGCACGCGCTTCGACGGTGGGGTGGACCTCCGGCTGCGCCGGGACGCGGACATCATTGTTGTCCAGTGCAAGCATTGGAACGCGTACAAGGTGCCGCACAACGAGGTCCACCAGCTGCTCGGCATCATGGTGAACGAGCAGGCCACTGGCGCGATCCTGGTGACCAGTGGCGAATTCACAAAGGCCGCCATCGAGGCAGCAAGCCGCCACGGTCACGTCCAGCTGATCGACGGCGACGACTTGCGCGAGATGTTGGGGCCGCTTTACGGAGATGGCCGAGGCGCGCCCGGACAGGAACGGGGGCAGCTCGATGGATGGCGGGCTTCGCCCGCCACATTTGGTTCCTACGCCGCCGAGCGGTTGATCTCGGCCGCCGAGGATCGGGTCCGGCACGGCGGAAAGGGACGTGGAAGGTCAATTGTTGCCGCCAGTGCATGGGCGGGGCTGGGGGCGATCCTGATCAAATTCGTTCTGGCATTGGCGCTCATTTACTTCGGGACCATGTATCTGCAGCGGGCGGTTCGGAACATGGCGCCGGCGTCGCACGCTGCCACAAGCCGTTCTGCACCGCAGGAATCAGCTCCGCCAAGAGCGGACAGGCAAAGGATGCAGCAGCGGGAGGCGCAAGCGGCGATTGTTCATCAGCCGGCTCCGCGGGATGTTCAAGAGTGGCGTCGGCGCAATGCCGAGTCCATGGAGATACTTGGCGAAACCACGCCCGAGCTGCCGGTGGATCCACGGCGGCGGCGTGTGCATGGCACGCCATAGCGACGTGATTGATTTTGTTGCTTCTGCCTCTACGCGGGCTCTTTCAATTCTCAATGGGGAAAATCATGCGATATCTTGCTATTGCCACCGTGACGACGGCCGCGCTTGCCCTGTCTGCCTGTGCGACATACCAGCCGGGCGACGCCAGTCGTTCCGATCACCTGAAGCGTTTCGAGCCCGTGGCCGGCAAGACCAGCCTGTACGTGTGCCGCGAGTCGGCGCTGCTGGTAGCGCGCGGCGTGAAGACTGTGGTGTTTGTCAACAACACCCCGATCGGCACCTTGAAGACGAACAGCTTCGTGCATGCCGAGCTCGAGCCGGGACAGCAGGGCGTGCTCCTGCGTCATGACGGAATGAGCTCGGGCAGCGGCGGCTTCATGACCATCAACACCGAGCCGGGCGAAGTCCGCTACTTGTGGGTCGGGGTGACAGGCAACGGCTGGGGCGTTTTGACCGTCGACGACTTCGACAGCCTTGATGAGGCGCAGAAGTGCGTGCGCGATGCCGAGTATTCGGTCCTCGGGCAGGAGCCGGATGACGATTGATTGCCCGAGCTAGCCCGACGCGGAGTGTAAGGAGGCCGGAGCGTTATTAAACTAGATGCCGGCATCGATCCAGTGTGTTGGTATCGGAAGCCGGAAACGGGATCCGGGTCATGCTTGTCATCGATATTTCATGCGTTGTGCACGGTTCGCGCCATTGGCGCTGGATTAGGGTGGGGCTCCCAACCAAGCAAGGAGAGTGCGATGAACAAGTGGACCCTTTCTGCGGCGGTCGTCCTGATGGCCGCCGGCTACAGCGCGGACGCGATGGCTGCGCGGCACTACATCCAGGTGATCGGCGAGTCTTACGGTCGCAGCGCCGAAGAGGCGGTCGACAACGCGTGGCGCGACGCCGACAGGAAGTGCTACCTGAGCTGGGGCCAGTCCGACCAGGACATCACCGTCCTCGATGAATGGATCGACCCGGCGACCGGCTATCCGCATGCCCGGGTCTCGCTGGGCTGCACGCAGGACGACTGACCGTCACCGGGGAGGGCGGGCATCGGCCCGCCTTGCCCCCGCGCCTGCACCCGGCCTCACCGCGAGATCTCGAACACCGCCGACACCCCGTTCCCCGACTGGAGAATAGCCCAGCCCGCCCCCCGGTCGGTTCCGGCTGTAGCCTGCGGGCGGTTAACATCGCCTGCATGGATGCTACCCAGATCGTCGAACTGTTCGACCAGCAGGCGCCGGGCTACGACCAGCAGTGGTCGCGCACCGCCGCCATCCGCGACTGCCTCTACTTCCTGCTCGATCCCATGCTCGCCGGGCTGCCTGCCGATGCACGGGTGCTGTGCGTGGGCGTGGGCACGGGCGTGGAAATGGCGCACCTGGCGCGGGCGTTCCCGAAGTGGACCTTTACCGCGCTGGAGCCATCGGGTCGGATGCTCGAGGCCTGCCGTGCGCGCGCCGCGGAGGAAGGGTTTGCCGATCGCTGCCACTTCCACGAAGGCTTCGTCGACTCGCTGCCGGCCGGGGCGGACTACGACGCCGCCACCTGTTTCCTGGTGTCGCAGTTCCTTGTCGACCGCGTGCAGCGCGTGCGCTTCTTCGCCGACATCGCCGCCCGCCTGCGCACCGGCGGCCTGCTGGCGAGTTCGGACCTCGCCTCCGACGTGGCTTCGCCCGCTTACGGGGTGCTGCTGCCGGCCTGGCTGCGGATGATGTCCGCGGCGGAGGTGCCGGCAGAGGCCATCGAACGCGTCCGCGTCGCCTACACCCGGGACGTGGCGGTCCTGCCGCCGGCGGAGGTGGCATCCATCATCGCTTCCGGCGGCTTCGACACGCCGGTCCAGTTCTTCCAGGCCGGGCTGATCCATGCCTGGGTCTCGCGGCGCGGCGCGGTCGCCTGATCGCTGCTTCTGCTTCGCCAGCCAACCCGGCGAGGCTTGAGTCGATATGCCGGCCCACTGATTGCAGACGCTGGGAAGCGGCTACCTGTGGGCAATTCGCTGTAGGTCTTGGCGCGAATCAGTGAAATCAGGGGCGCCGGCCCTGCGGTATCGTCCCGTGACCATCCCGGAGAAACCCATGCCAAGAGTGCTGCTGTTCTTGCTGATACTGCTGACTGGTGGCGCGGCCGCGTCAGGCCCCGTCTTCGACGTACACGTGCACCTTCGCAATGGCCAAGCGTCGCTCCAAGAATACCTGGCGGGCGTCGAGGCGTCCGGAGTGGAGCTGGCCGGCCTCGGTGCGATGTGGTTCGGCGGACCCCACCAGGCCCGCCAGGGCGATCTGGATGCGATCCGCGCCGGCAACGACAGCGTCATCGCACTGGCCAAGGCGCATGCGCAGGTGGTGCCCATCGCCACCGTCCATCCCTACGACGAAGCCGCGGCGATCGCCGAGCTGGAGCGCGTCGCCGCCGCAGGCGTACGGGTGCTGAAGCTGCACGCGCACACGCAGGACTTCGACGTCTCCGATCCCAGGGTTGAGACGTTGGTGCGGCGGGCCGGGGAGCTGGACATGGTCGTGCTGACGGACAACGCCAACATCCTGCCCGGCGACAGCGAAAAGCTGTTCAACCTGGTGCTGCGGGTCCCGGGCACGAAGTTCATCCTCGCCCACATCGGCGGGATGAACTTCCGCTACTGGAACATCGTGGCGCTGGCGCGGACCGCCGACGGGTTCGCGATGGACAACCTGTATTTCGACATCTCCGGGCCGGTGCTGCTGGCGCCGGGCTCGCCGATCGAGGACGAGTTCGTCTGGACCCTGCGCAACGTGGGCATCGACCACGTGCTGCTGGGCTCCGACTATCCGCAGATGGGCCTGGGCGCGGCGGTGGATGCGCTGGAGCGGCTGGATCTGACCAGCGCGGAGAAGGAGCAGGTTCGTCACGGCAACGCGGCCCGCCTGTTCGGGCTGTGAACCGCAACCTGCCATCGACGCCGCCGCCGGCGACGTCCTCCACTGTCAGTAGGCAACTCCAGGTCCGAAAACGGCCAGCGCATGGGCTCGCGCCGCGCCGTTCGAGCCGCGGTCACAGCTACCTCGCCAGAACCGCGCGCCTGTCGGCCGCGGGTCGCGGAGTCACCACGCCGTCGCCCGGCATGTCTTCCGGCATCTCCCTGCGCTCGTGGAACTGCGGCCGCGACACGACGGTGGGAGGGAGTGCGTTGCCGGAGCTATCGGTACCGCCGTAGTAGTACATCTCTTCGATGCCATGGATGCGGTCGCCGACCCGCGCGAGCGGCCGGAAGTAGCGCACCATCTGCGGTTGGCACTCGTCGGACGGCGCCTGGCAGTTCGAGCTGGAGTACCGGGTGGAATACAGGCGGCCCCCCGCGGTCGTCCAGCGCTCAAGCGATCCGGTGTAGCCGGCCTCCCATTGCACGGAGCTGCCCGAAGCATCGCGCAGGATGCGCACCTCGCTCGCCTCGCTGTCGATATGCGGCGTGGTGAGGCGATCGTAGGAGGCATAGCCCCATGCGCCTGGCACGTTGGCCGCGTTGTAGCTGTCCGTCACGCCAACGCGGATCATCGGGCTGTAGCCGGCAAGGCTCGCGTGGCCGGTCTCGCGTTCGGCATCGGCGACATGGACCACGCCCAGCGCCGTGCGGTCACCGCCATCGAGCACCCAGTAGCGCGTGCGTTCGTCACCGGCCTGGACGTGCATGGCGCCATCGGTCCCCATCGTCCACGAGAACGGCATCCGCCCGTGGGCCTGGACGGGCTGCAGGTGGAAGTCGACCTTGTTGCCCAGTTCGACGACCTCGCCGCTGCCATCGCGCGAGAAGCGGTGCACGGCATAGCCGCAGTCGCCCAGCGGAACACCGTTGTGCTCGCCCGCGGTGCTGCAGAACATGGGCAGGGCCCGGTCGCCAAGGAAGCGGCGTGCGTTGGTCAGGACGCCGGTGTCGGCCAGGTCGAAGGCCGGCATGAAGCTTGCCCAGCGTTCGACGTAGCCCGGCATGTCGGGACAATCGGGGAAGCTGACCTCGCTCTCGCCGACCCGGCGCCAGATCTCCAGGCCTTCGCTCGCCCACTGGCGCTGCAGGACATCCCTGGTTGCTTTCCAGTGTCGATCAGTCCTTTCACCCGTGGTGGGGCATATGTAATTCGGGTTGACCAGGGCGATCTCGCCGTCAGGCACCATCACCAGGGCATTGTCGTCCACGGTGCCCACGTGCGAGACGCCAAAACTGCCCGAGGCGGCGTGCATCCGGAACGCGTTGCCTTCGCGCTCGAGCACGACGGCGGTGGTTGCTGTCGGCCTGCCGACGTCCAGCGCCGGCCCCAGCAGCGCGAAGCGCTCGGGCAGGTCGGGGCCGCTCACCGCCGCGGTCGGCAGCGACTCCAGCGCGGTCGCCGGGTCATCGATCAGCATGAAGTGCGTGCCGTACAGAAACTCCACGAAGGCGGGCCGGTCGCGCAGGAGGGCGAGTCCGGTGCCGTGGGTGGGCGGAAGCTGCGAGGGGTCCGCGGCCAGGCGGGCCAGGGCGGTCGTCGCATTGGTCAGGTCATTCCCGACCTGGCGCGCCGCCCTGCGGAACTCCGCATCATTGCGCGGCGGATGGCCGAGCACGATGTCGGCGGCGTGCTGCAGGGCGGTGCTGAACGCGGAGATGCGCGTGCATTCGCACTCGTCCCGCGTGAGCCTGCCATCGGCGCCTGCCATGCGGACCAGCCGGGCGTACGAGCCCAGCGGCGAGATGAAGTGGATGCCAGGCTGGGCATATTCGAGCGTGACCATGCCCGACGGCGATGCCGGCACGTCGACGACAAAGCCGTCGGCTGTCGCCGCGACCTGTCCTACGACCTGTCCGTCGACATGCACTGTCAGCGTTCCGCTCTCTCCGGCCGCCACGCCAACCACGTCCCCGTCGATGCGGATGACAGGCGTCACCGGCGGACGCCTCCGGAGCGTTTGCGGAAGCGTTGCCTGCTGCGTCGCCGGCTGCGTCGCGGGCGGCGGCGCCTCGGTCTTCGCGCGTCCCATCGAGGTTCCGACCACGATGACACCGGCCAGCCCCAGCCATACGATCGATCTCAACATGGAAGTCCCCTGACGATGATGGCGTCCCGCGCCGGTGGGCATCATACCGCTCTGACACATCGTGGACGGCACAGCTGCCGTCACGTTCCCGGAATGAATGGCGCGATAGCTTCCCATGCCCCAGGTACTGAAGCGGAACGCCCGATGTCAGACGTGCAGCGATTGATCGGCGTGGGCAAGGCGTCGCGCAGTGCCCTGCTTGCCGCGGTGTTCGCAGTGCTCATGGCCGGCTGTTCCGGAGCCGACACCACGGCCAGCCAGCCGACGCCCCTGCCTGGCGACGCGACGGTCGGGGGCGATGGCTCCGACATCGTGCTGACCCCGCTTTCGGCTGCGGAGATCGAAGAGGCCGCGCTTGCCGGTGAACTTGGCTGCAGCTTCTTCATCGAAGGCGAGCCGCTGCTGTTGGCGAAGGGCAACGTGGCTTCTGACGCGCCGAGCCGCGGCGTGGTGAAGGTTGGCAGCTACGTGGAGGCCGTGGCCGCGCCCGGTGGCTACGACGCCATGATCGAAGGTGCGAGCTTCAGCGGCGCGGGCAAGACCGTGCGCATCACGCCCACGGGCCCTGCGACGGCCGGCGGCGAGTCGCCACCCAGGCCCGCCACGCTGACCTATGACCGCGCCGACGGCGCCCGTCGCGACTTCGACGGCCAGTGGCAGTGCGGTCCCTGAAGCCAGCACGAGGGTCGCGACCAGGCCCGGGTCGCCGGGCCTGCTTCATGGTCCCGCCCTGTTGCCGGGCTTGACCGCTACAGGCACGGCGAGCCCGGGGGCGACGCGGCGCGAGGCGGTCATCCACTCGCTGTCATTGCCGGCCAACGCCGCACGCATGCACGTGAAGCGGATCGGCAGCGCCCGTTGTTCCAGGAGCAGGCGACGCTCAACCTGTTCGCCGCGCGCATGGTGCACCTGGGCGCGATGTCCGAGCTACCGTACCCGGAAGTCGGCCAGGCCCTCGAGCGCCTGCCCGAGCCGGAGGAGGGCGGGATGCAGTGGTTGCGGCCATACAACCTGGTCGGTGTCGTCCTGGCCTCCGTGGCGCCGCCGACCTATGCGAACTACATCGCGCGGACATCAGATCTCGAAGGCGAACGGCGCGCCGTGCTGCTGGCCGCGAACCTGCGCGGCGCCGGCATCCAGCGCGACGACATGGCGGCCGCCGTGCGCGACGCGTCATTGCGCAGTCCCTGTGACGAAGCGCCCTTCGAATGGGATGCCGACGGCAGGGCAGTGGTATTCCGCGGACTTGGGTCACGCGTGTCCACGCGGCATGCGGCCTGGCGCGTTGCCGTACATTAGTTGATCCGCACCCACCGGACACCGTATGCGCAAGCTTCCACCGAATCCCGACGAGCTCGGTCGCCTCGACCTGGACGACATCCTCGGCACCATCAACGAGGAGGTGCGGAAACGCTTTGGCGAGGGTGAGGTGGCGGACTACATCGCGCCGCTGGCCGACGTGCCGAAGGACCGCTTCGGCATGGCGCTGGCGATGCTCGATGGCCAGGTCCACGAGGTGGGCGATGCCCGCGAGCGCTTCTCGATCCAGAGCATTTCCAAGGTGTACACGCTGACGCTGGCGCTGGAAGCGATCGGCGACGAGCTGTGGACACGGGTGGACCGTGAGCCCTCCGGTGATCCCTACAACTCGCTGATCCAGCTGGAACTCGAAAAGGGCATCCCGCGCAATCCGTTCATGAACGCCGGCGCCCTGGTGACCGCGGACGTGGTCCTGTCGAGCTTCAAGGATGCGGAGCGCACGCTGCTGGAATTCATGCGGGCGCGCTCGGGCAATCCGCAAGTCGGTACGGACGAGGTGGTCGCGAAGTCGGAGCGCGAGAGCGGCTACCGCAACGTGGCGATGGCCAACTTCATCCGCAGCTACGACAACCTGCACAACAGCGTGCAGGACGTGCTGGATTTCTACTACCTGCAGTGTTCGCTGTGCATGGACTGCGTGGACCTGGCGCGCAGCGTGCAGTTCCTGGTCGATGGCGGCCGCTGCGGGGCGTCGGGCGAGCAGGTGACCACGTCCGAAGGCGCCACGCGCATCAACTCGGTGATGATGACGGCGGGCACGTACGACGCCGCCGGGGATTTCGCCTTCTATGTCGGCCTGCCCGCGAAGAGTGGGGTCGGCGGCGGCATCGTCGCCGTGGTGCCACGCGTGATGGGCCTGTGCGTGTGGTCGCCTGGTCTGGACGAGAAGGGCAATTCACTGCTTGGGCGCTATGCGCTGCATCGCTTCACGCGTATGACAGGACTGTCGATGTTCTGAAACCGGAAACGGAAGGGGTCGTCCAGCCGGCGTCTCGCGCGATGAGACCGTCATGCTGCAGGCTGCTCCGTTCCGAAAAGGAAGCACTGATGTCCTTGCGCATCCCGATCTTCATGGCGTTGTTCGCCCTTGCAATGCTGTCGCCGCCCGCAGCTGCATTTGACAGCTATGCGTTCCCCCGCGGCGTCGTGGTCAAGGGCGACAGCACGGCCGCACTGATCCAGCGCGGCGGTCGCCCCGATCGGGTCGTGACGCTGGAGAATCATCGCGTGCTGGCATAAGCATGACGGTCCGCTAGGCT
The DNA here is from genome assembly GCF_054052065.1 of Luteimonas sp. A537. Classification (NCBI taxonomy): domain Bacteria; kingdom Pseudomonadati; phylum Pseudomonadota; class Gammaproteobacteria; order Lysobacterales; family Lysobacteraceae; genus Luteimonas; species Luteimonas renzhihongae. Next base: position 365,911 of record NZ_JBSVRH010000002.1, on the reverse strand, counting down.
GTCGCGACGCCCACCGGCGCTTCCCGCGACCGACTTCAAGGACCGGCACAATGAAGCAATCCCTTGTGCAGACCGTCCTGGCAGGACTGCGATGCTGCAGATGATGGTGGGCTTCTCGCTCGGCATGGCGCTGCTGCTCGCCGCCGCATTCGCCAGTGGCTACCGGGACGTGCCGTTGCCCTGGCAGTCGAGGGTGGCCGGGTTCGTGATGTTGGCAGGACTCGCGCTGACCCAGTGGGGACACGTGGACATGGTCGCGCAGGCGGGTATGGCGCTGCCTGCGCGCCGCTACGTGGTCGTCCTGTTCGTGCAGTCGCTGGGGTTCTACTGGCTGCTGCTGGGTGTGCTGCGACCTGACGGCGCCTGGCATCGCATCGAATGGGCACAGCCGGTGCTGGTGTTGGCGGTCGCGCTCGTGGTGCCGCTTGCCTGGGCCATCCCGGCGGCGCTGCTGATGGGCGCCGCCGCCGCGCTGCACCTGTCCTCGCTCGTCTACCGCCTGCGCGCGCTGCGGCGCTGGTTCGCGCTGGAGCTGAAGGTGCTGGGGCTGTTCGCGGTGATGGCGGTGGTGGTCGCGGCGGCGGGCGTGCTGGCGCCCTGGGGGCTGGGCTGGGATATCTACGCCCGCACGTACGCGACGCTGATCGCCCTCGGCTTCGGCCTGGTCGGCTGGCTGCTGCTGGCGGTGCCGGACGTGGTGCCCAAGGCGCGCGAGGCGGTGGCGGTGGCCTACGCCCAGTCCACGCTCGCCCGCGTGGACCGCGAGGCGATGGCCGCGCGGCTGCGGCAGGTGTTCGAGCAGGACCAGGTGCACCGCGCCGAGGCGCTCAGCCTGGCTGCCGTGGCCGACCTGCTAGGCCTGAGCCCGCACCAGCTGTCGGAACTGGTCAACACCGAGTTCGGCATGGGCTTCCCCCGGCTCGTGCGCAGGTACCGGGTGGAGACCGCGCAACGCATGCTGGTGGAGGAGCCGCGTGCGTCGGTGCTGTCGGTGGGCATGGCCTCGGGCTTCAACTCGCAATCGAGCTTCTACGTGGCGTTCAAGGAGCAGGTGGGCGAGGTGCCGGGCGCGTACCGGCAACGGATGCTGGCGGGCGGGGGCGCGCGCGGCGTTCCGGATTGATCATCCGGGACAGTGGCAAGTCATTGATCCTGCGTGGTTCCGGCGGCTCTTTCCGGATGATCTGCTCCGGAATGATCTTTCAGGAGGCCCGGAGACGGGTGCCCGGTTGAAGCTGGCGTCGTTCCAGACCCGGAGCGACACCCATGCTTGAACTCGGAGACTTCGTCATGACCCACCTTGCCTACGGCCTCTACCTCACCCTCTCCATCGGAATGACCATCTGGGTGGCGCGCGCGCTGTCCACCAACGGAGAGGTCTTCCTGGTCCGTTGCTTCGGCCAGGACACGGAGTTGGCCGCCTCCACCAATCGCCTGCTGGTCATCGGCTTCTACCTGGTCAACCTGGGCTTCATCAGCTATCGGCTGGGCGACTGGCAGGTCGACACCGTGGCCCTGATTCCCGAAGTCGGCTCCCGCGTGGGCATCAGCGTGCTGGTGCTGGGAGTGATGCACTTCTTCAACATGGTCCTGATCGCGCGCTTCGGCCGGGCGGTGAAGGCGTGGGCGCGGGATGGCGGCGCCGATGCCGACGCCAGGCTGGACGCCGGCCTGCAGCGGGTCTCCGAGTAGCGAAACCTCGGAGACCGTCGTCGGCGGTGTGTGCAAGGTGACCGCGCCGCGTGCCTGCTGCAGTGCAAAATGCACACTTGTGCAGTTTGTGTACAGTCGTTCATGAGCTTCCCGTGAGTCCCCCCGTGGGACGCCAGTCCGGGGACATGTGTCGGGAGCTCGAAGTCGAGTTGCTGCTTGGTTGTCCGCGTTCCAGTGGTCCAACAACACACTCTTGGGGAAACACACATGAATCGCATTGGCAGGATCGCAGTCTGCATCACGCTGGCCACGGGCATGGCCCTGGCCGGTGCCGCCGGCGCCGGCAACGTCGGCAGCGGCGGCATCGACACCGCGTCTTCCCGGGGGAACGTCAAGTTCTTCCTGGCCGATCCGGAGTTGGGCCTGGTTGGCGTCTACAACGTCAACGGCACCGAGCTGTATTTCGAAGCGCGCAGGTCGCTGGACGAGAAGACCGGTGCGCCCGGCGCATTGAGCGTTCGCGTCATCGACGCCGAGGCGCGCACCCTGGCGTTGGGCGGCGAGCCGTACGCGAAGCACTGGGTGCCGCAGGCGGGCGAGTTCACGGACAAGGAGGGTTCCGCCCATATGCAGCTGTTGTCCGGGCTGGGCGAGGCCCTGGGGACATCCGACCTGCATGCCTCGTTGTCAGCCGAGCGGTCGGCGCTTGCCGCGTTGGCCAGGCAGGCCGCCGGTGCATCGGACCTCCCGCTGCGCGTCACCGTCGATGCCACGACATACGCCGCGCCCGATGCGGCGCAGGTGTCCGATTTCTACCTGCAGTCGGCCAGGGACGTGAAGCTTGATCGCCAGAAGGACGGCGTGCTGGTGGCAAGCCTTGGCAACGGCATCGAGCTGCAGGCTTCGCAGCAGTTCGTCGCCGACGAACCCGACGCCGAGGGCCGCATGGGTCGCTTCGATACCTACTCGATGGTGACGGCGGGCGATGGCTACGTCATGGCGACGGAGCTGGGCGGCGACGCGATTCCCGAGGACTGGTCGAAGGCCATGGAGCTCGATAACCGCCGCGAGCACAATGCGTTGGCCGCGGACTTCGGCCGCGCGGCATCGGCCTTGAATGCGCTGGCCTACGGCGCCATGAGCGAAGGCACGGCGCTCAGCGAGGACGACGAACAGGCCTCGATGCAGCGCCTGGCGCAGGGGCTGGCCACGCATCTGCTGCCGGTGCGTGACGAGGCGACAGACAGGGATGTCGCGCGCGCGGCCGGCGGCCGCTACCAGACCTACATCCAGGTGTGGCGCAAGCCCTTCGTCGTCATCGCCGAGCATTCGGGCACCCGGGTGGGCAAGTGGCGCTACAACAGCGCGACGTCCAGCGTGAAGACCCACCAGGGCTGGACCAGCTACTGCAACCACGGCACCTGCGCAGCGTCCAGCCCCATGACCCACAAATGCACGTTCACCGGGCCGCGCCTGACGTACTACCGCGTGCCCTCGCGTCGATCCGATGCTGGCGGGCACACGTGTTCCACGGGGTATTGGGCAGTCGCGATGGGCGGGCGCCACAACTGCCATGACGATTCATCGGTCCAGATCAGGGCGGTGCGGGGGCAGGCCTATTCGGTCAGTTCCGGCCGCTGCAATGACTGGTCGAGCTGGACGTACGCGCCGACCTGCAGCGCGCAGTAAGCAGCGCGGCACTCCCGGCCGCGATTGCGCCGGGATATCGCGGCGGGACGACAGCGCCGGACGAGGGTCCGGCGCTGTTGCGTCGGGGGATCAACCGATAGTCGCGGAAGCGCCGGTGCTGGCGCTGGCGCTGGCGTGCATCCCGCGCGCACCGATGACGATCATCTTGACCATCGACGTCAACTCGTCGATCTGTTCCGCATCGCGTTCGGGCGGGAGATCCATCGCGCTGGCACCGACCGCGAACACCAGGCGGGTGATCGCGCGCGCCACCAGCTCCGGTGCGTGCAGCGGGATACCGGTGGTTTTGGCAAGCCGGATGAGATCCGCGTGCAGCTCTTCTTCGAAGAAACGGAGCTGCGCGTCCACCGCCTGCTTGTAGGCGTCCGACCCGGCCAGGCCTTCGCGCAACAGGAGGTTCAGGAACTTGTCGTCGGCGCGCAGCCGGTCGAAGAACGCTTCCACGGAGCTGCGAACGACACCGCGCCCGGTGCTTGCGCGGTGGCGTGCCTGGCCGATGATCGTGCGCAGCGAACTGCCGGCGCGATCGATGAGGGTGACCGCCAGCTCGTCGATGTCGCGGAAGTGGCGATAGAAACTGTTGGGTGCGATCCCAGCCTCGCGGGTGACCTCGCGCAGGCCCAGGGTGGACACGCTGCGGTTGGGACCAAGAAGCGCAAGCGCCGCGGCGATCAGGTCCTCGCGGGTGATCGAAGGCCTGCGGCCAAGGCCGCGGCGTTGTGAGGGATTGGAAGGGGGCACGGCGCGGACGGCAGCTCGGGCGGGGAGCTGCCATCATCGCTCAAACCGTGGTCCGGCGCGTGCGCGCAGCTCAATCCGGATCGTAGTACAGCTCGACCCGCAGATCGAAGGCATTGAGCAGCGAGGCGTCACCGTCGGACATGGCGTTGCGGAAGATGCGGCTGAGGTCGAGCGTGCCGCCGGTCACTTCGTCGCCGCGCGCGATCTCGCCCGAAGACAGCCAGTCCGTGATCTCACCCCAGATCTGGTCCACGAAGTTCTTCCCTGCCTGCGTGCCCGTGCTGCGGACATCGCCCGCCGGCAGGCCTTCCGCGCCCCTGCTGATCAGCTTGTCGGTGAGCTTGTCGGTGAAGAAGCGGATGAACTCGATCTTGGCAGCGGCGCTGCCCTGGGCGTTGGCGATGAAGTCGGCGGTGGCCCACTGCAGCGATCCCATGATCGTGCCCAGCGTGCTGGCGGCGTTTTCGCGCGCTTCCGAGGATGAGTCGGTATTGCCGATCTCCACCGCCAACTCGTGCATCTCCTCCGCCATCACCTCGTTGGTCTGGTCAACGCGACCATATTCGGAGTCAAGCAGCACGTGGCGCATGAAGTCCTTGACCAGGCCATGGTGGAAGTCGCCGGTGTTGTCCTTGCGCCAGTCGGTTTCCGCCAGGCGGGAGAAGTTGTCCTCGAAATACTCGCCAATTTCGTTCAGTGCCGGGGCACGCTCGCCGTGCTGGTCGATCCCGCCGACATAGGCGTCGTCGCCCGAGCGCACTAGCGCGGCGAACAGGCGATCCTGGGCTTCCTGGTTGCCGGCGTTGCTGCTGCTGGAGTTGAGCAGGGCGGCCAGGGCGCTGAAGCCGTCGCGCCCGGACAGGTTGGTCTGGCCGTCCAGGCTGGTGGCCATCATCGCCTGCACCAGGGTCATGTCGCCGGCCACGGGGCCCGCCGCCATGACCCGGTCGATCTCGGCGAGCACGGCGTCGGCGGCGTGGCTGTTACCCTGCGCAGCCGCCATGTTCGCGATGTCGGCCGCCGCGGTCAGCAGTGCCGGGCCCCTTTCGTACTTGTTGATGTCGTAGCCTTCGCCGCGCGCATCACCGACCAGGCGCTGGGAGACGTCTGAAAGAAGGTCGCCGTCGCCGATCCCGGTCAGCAGTTCACGCGCACCGGCGGCGCCGGGTTCCCTCACCAGACCGTAGATTTCGTCGCTGCCAAGGCGCCCATCGGCGACGCCGCGGGCGATGGAGTCCGTCACCTGCTGGCGCAGTCCGTTGTCGCCGTTATTGGCAGTGCCGATCTGGTTGAAGGCGCTGTTGATCGATCCCGCCTGGTCGCCCGAAATGGTCTCGCAGCCGTCGGCCCCGTTCGCCATGCCGATCAGAGCGGCGATGTACTCGTCCTTCTGCTCCTGCGTGAGCGAAGGATCGTTCATCGTCTGGCTGATCTGGTAAGCGACGGCCTTGTCCGGCTCCGGGCCGCCGCTGCTCACGGCGATCGTGCGGTCGAGCGCTTCCTGGACCTGGGGATCGTTGCTGGAGCATGCGCCGGTGCGGCTGGCACCGCCGGAGGCGATCTCGAAGGTATAGCGGACAGCGGGGCTCATGAAGCCGGAAGCAGGGGAGATGGGCATGCGCGGTCTCGCGATCCGTGGACGGTGCCTCATTTTTGGCGCCGTGGAGGGGCGCCGGCCATTGGGGGCGACCCTGACCTGAGGTAAACCCGTGGGTGGTCGTGCGCTGCGACGGACCTCGATCAGACCGCGGTCGGGGCCCGGTCGGGCTGCCAGGGCCGGGGTTGGAGGGCTATGCTTGCCGCAGGCGTCGGGGGAGCGCCGCAGTCTTCGTAAAGGGGGAAGAGACCATGGCCACCTTGGACAACAACCGGCTCGACCGCATCGTTGCCGACGCGCGGCGCAGTGCAGATCAGCGCGACAAGGGGTACCGCGAGCGCGCGCTGAAGATGTACCCGTGGATCTGCGGCCGCTGCGCGCGTGAGTTCACCCGCGCCAACCTGCAGGAGCTGACGGTCCACCACCGCAACCACAACCACTCCGACAATCCGGCCGACGGCAGCAACTGGGAGCTGTTGTGCGTGTACTGCCACGACAACGAGCACTCGCGCCAGCTCGACCACACCGGGGTCAGTGCCCTGGACGTGGAAGATGCTCCCGCTTCGGCCACGTCCAATCCATTCGCCAGCCTGAAATCGATGCTGCAGAAGGGGCCGACGGGCAGCTGACGCCAGCCCGTCGATCGTCAGGCGTCTGGAGCGCCGCGCTGGAACGTCCAGGCGACGAACCGGCTCTGCTTGCTGCCCTGGGCCATGGGCACCTCGCGGACCTCGACGGCCTCCACCTGGCGCAGTTGCCTGCGCAGTGCAGGCAAGTGTTCTGATCGGGCGACGAGGCTGCTGAACCAGCGCACCTGATGCTGGACTTCGGCGCTTTCGCGGATCATCCGGCGCAGGAATTCGGATTCGCCGCCGCGGCACCACAGTTCGTGGTCGTGGCCGCCGAAGTTGGACGCCAGCGCTGGTGCCGGCGTCGGTCGGGAGGCCGGCGCGGATGCCACGCCGAGCTGGCGCTGCTTGCGCTGGTTGGCGCTTGCGGCCTCGCGGGCCGACGCGTGGAAGGGTGGATTGCACATGGTCATGTCGAAGCGGTCGTCCTCGCGCACCACGCCGCGGAACACGTTGCCGGGCCGCGGCTGGTGGCGCAGTGCGATTGCCTTGTCGAGCCTGTTAGCGTGGACGATGGCCGCGGCGACCTGCAGCGATGTGGCATCGATGTCGGACCCGACGAAGCGCCATCCGTACTCGGCATGGCCGAGCAGCGGATAGATGCAGCTGGCGCCGACGCCGACATCGAGCACGCGGATCGAGGCGCTGCGCGGGATTACACCGCCGGCGGATTCGGCGAGCAGGTCGGCCAGTCCGTGCAGGTAGTCGGCGCGCCCGGGAATCGGCGGGCAAAGCGCACCGTCGGGCAGGTCCCAGTGGGCGACGCCGTAGTCACAGTGGAGGATGGCGCGGTTGAGTTCGCGTACCGCGGCGGGGTCGCTGAAATCGATGCTGGTATCGCCGCGCGGCGTGGTCAGCAGATGCGAAGAGAGGGCAGGGCACGCCCCCACCAGGCGCGCGAAGTCGTAGTGGCCCTGGTGCCGGTTGCGCGAGTGGAGCTGGGGGCGTGCCTGCGCCTTGGCAGGGCGTGCGTGGATGGGCGGCGTGGACTTCATGGACGCGGCGTGCTCGGTGCCAGGGGATCGGGGCGGAGCAAGGTACAACGGATCCCGGGCTGGGCCGCCGGCGCCAGGTAAACGGCTTCATGGCGATCCCGGACTGAAAGCGCATTGCCGCCATCCATGTGGATGGTGCTAGGATGGCGCACGCCTTCAAGGACCGCATCCTGTGACCGCCGACCCCCGCGCCCGCGCCATTGCCGACAGCGAGAAAATCACCATCAACCTCGGGGTCGTCGACCTGGGCCAGATCGACCTGCTGGTGCAGGAGGGCTTCTATTCCAACCGCACCGACCTTATCCGCACCGCCATCCGCAACCAGCTCACGGCGCATGGGGACACGCTGCGGCATACGGTCGCCCGCCGCACCCTGGTGATGGGACTGCAGGATTACGGTCGCCGCGAGCTCGAGGCCGCGCGCGATGCCGGCGAGCGCCTGCGGATCCAGGCCCTGGGCCTGGTGCGTATCGCCGAAGACGTCACGCCGGAGCTGGCGCTGGAGGCGATCGAGTCGATCACCGTGCTCGGCGTGCTCCAGGCAAGCCCGAAGGTCAAGGCCGCGCTGGCCGGCTGCATCCACTGATCAGGACACCCATGAACCCCGACAACGACACCATGCGCCAGGCGATGCGCCTGATGCATGCCGGCGATCCTGGCTGCGCTGACCCGGCAGCTGGTGGCCAGCCACCGACTGGACGCCACGCGCGTGTATGTGGCCGGTCTGTCCGCCGGTGGCGCGATGGCCGCGGTGCTCGCAAGCACCCAACAACGGCCGAGGGGTGGTCGAACAGAGCCTCGGCAACGGTAGCGGGACGGAGGGCGTTGCCACGTCCAGCACCGTCGAGCGCGACACAAGTCCGGGCGTGCGCAGCGCGACCCGCACCGTGCACCGCACCGGCGATGGCCGCATCGTGGCCGAACACTGGGCCATCCACGGTGCCGGCCACGCCTGGTCCGGCGGCGATGCTGGTGGCAGTTACACCGATCCGCAGGGGCCCGGCGCATCGGCACAGATGCTGCGGTTCTTCGCAGGTTGCAGGCGCTCCTGACGTCGGGCTTCATCGCCCACTGATCCTGCGTTCACGGGCGCGGAGGCATATGGAACTCTCCAACGACCTTGGGAGCGTCCCATGCACCACACGATCCGCGGCATCGCAATGGTGCTTCCCACAGGCGTCCTGCTGCTGCTCGCCGGCTGTGTCAGTCCGGGCGGCCATGGCGGGTATGCCGGCGGCTATGGGCAGCCCGATCAAGGCTATCCGGCGCAGTACGGCAGCCAGCTGCAGGGCACGGTGAACGGCCTTGATCGCGGCTATCAACGCATCCTCGTGGTCGTGGACGACCCGCGCAGCGGCCGCACGCAGCAGACGGAGGTGCGTTACGACCAGCGCACGCGGCTGTTCTACCAGGGACGCGAGAGTGCGGTGGAAGGCCTGGAGCGTGGCGACGTGATCCGGATCGACGTGGCGGAGTCAGGACGCGAGCTCTGGGCGCGTTCGATCGAGGTCGTGCGCAACGTCCGCGAGGGCGGCTACGGAGGCGGCTACGGAGGCGATTACGGCAATGACCTGCGCGGTCCGGTTGCTCATGTCGACACCCGGTCGCGGTTGATACGCCTTGACGCCGATGGGTACGGCAACAGCGTGCAGTTGGCCTACGACGGCCGCACCACGGTCGAGTACCAGGGCCGTAGCTATCGCCCGGAGGACCTGGAGCGTGGCGACCTGGTGCGGGTCCAGGCGCGGCAGGTGGGAAACAACCAGTGGCTGGCCGAACGCATCATCGTCGAGCGCTCGGTCGGGCGGTAGGCAGGGCGGCGGCAGCGGTAGAATTGCAGGCCCCTTGGTCGCATGATGGATCCATGATCAACAACGACGTCCTGCGCAGCATCCGCTACATGCTCGACCTGAGCGACAACAAGGTGGTCGAGATCGCCCAGTTGGCCGATCCGGCCTTCGTCATCGAAAAGGATGACGTGCGCGCCTTCCTGCTGAAAGAGGAGGAGCCCGGCTACCTGGCCTGCAGCGACACCGTGCTGGCGCATTTCCTGGACGGGCTGATCGTCCACCTGCGCGGCAGGGACGAGAGCGTGCCGTCGCGACCGGTGGAGAAGCGCATCAGCAACAACGTGGTGCTGAAGAAACTGCGGGTGGCTTTCGAGCTGAAGGACGTGGACATGCACCAGGTGTTCGCGGACGCGGGTTTCCCGGTGTCCAAGCCGGAGCTGTCGGCCCTGTTCCGCCAGCCGGGGCACAAGAACTTCCGCGCCTGTGGCGACCAGTTGCTGCGCAATTTCCTGAAGGGGCTGACGCTGCGCGTGCGTGGTGGTTGAGGCGAGCGCGCTGGTGGAACCGCACCTGCACCGCCGCCCGACCTTGTAGGAGCGGCTATAGCCGCGATAGACGGTCGGTCGCAGCGATAGAGGGTCGGTCGCAGCTATAGCTGCTCCTACGATGGCTCCTGCAGGGTTAGGGCTCCAGCGATTCGTCAGCGCTGGTCCAGCTCGTGGTGGATCAGCACGACGCACTGCGATGCGAACAGCATCGTGCGGCCCAGGGTGATCTTCCTGGCGCCCATGCGCTCGAGGCCCGGCAGGGCCTTCTTCGGCATCGGGATGTGGTCGGTCAGCAGGAAGCAGGGATTGCCCTCGAAGGCCTGCTCGCGGATCGGCGCGCCCTTCCTGTCCATGATGTAGAGCTGGTGGTCTTCGGCCAGCGCCTGCACCAGGCGCTCGAAGCTCAGCGTCTGCACGGTGACGCCGGGCTCGACCGGCCGCGAGTCTTCCTTGCCCATGCCGCGGGACGCGTCCAGCGCGGCCGCGACCTTGCCCAGCAGGGCGCGCTCGTCAAAGCCGCCGATGTCGGTCATCGCGTTGGCATCGAAGCGGATGGTGCGCGAGAAGTCCTGCGTGCTTTCCAGCACCAGGTACACGACCACGTCCGGCCGGTGCGACTGGGCCACGAAGATGGCGTTCATCAGCGTGTGCGCAAGGATTTCCGTATGCGCGGCCTTGCCGACTGACGCCAATAGTGCCTGGCTGTCGGTGGGCGCCGCGCGCGCCCTGAGTACGAATGTCCGCATGTATCGCCCGGTAGGTGGCTAGTTGAACGCGTCGGCGACGATATCAGCCGCCGGCTGGCTGAAGTGGTCCTGCAGGTACTTTTCGCCCTCGTCGCAGAACAGGGTCACGACGGTGGCGAACTCGGGATGCTGCTCGCGTACGCGGCGCGCCGCAAGCAGGTGCGCGCCCGAGCTCGGGCCGCAGAGCAGGCCGTGTTTGCGCGCCAGCTGCCGCATCTCGGTGATGGCATCCTCGCTGGAAACCGACAGCGTCGAGTCCACGAGCTCGGAGTGCCGGGCGAAGATGCCGGGCACGAAGCCGTCGGAGATGCCTTCGATGTGGTGGGTGCTGATCTCGCCGCAGAGGATGGTCTGTGATTCCGAAGGCTCCATCGCGAACAGGCGCACCTTCGGGTTGACCGCGCGGAAGGCCTGGCCGACGCCGATCAGGGTGCCGCCGGTGCCCACGCCCATCACCAGCGCATCGGGCAGGCGGCCCTGCAGCTGCGCCAGGATCTCCGGCCCCAGGATCTCCCGGTTTTCCTCGACGTTATATTCGGATTCGAACTGGCTGGGCGCGAAGTATCCCGGCTGCGCGCCGAGGCGCTTCGCTTCATCCAGCGCGCCGTTGACGTGGAAGTGGCCGACGAACTTCACTTCGGCGCCATAGGCGCGCGAAATCGCCACGCGCTCGTTCGACAGCCCTTCGGGCATCACGACCAGCATCCGGTAACCCTTTACAGCGGCGACCATCGACAGCGCGTTGCCGGTGTTGCCACTGGTGGCTTCAACGATGGTGTCGCCGGGCTTGAGCAGGCCCTGCTGCTCGGCCTTCTCGACCATGTACCAGGCGATGCGCGCCTTGATCGAGCCGGAGGGATTCATGAACTCGAGCTTGGCAAACACACCGTCGATCTCGAGCAGGGGCGTGTCGCCGATGGCGTCGAGAATCGACTTGGAAATGCCGGTGTAGCGCATGGTCAGGGCACCTCTGGCGCGGGGACATCATAGATACGCCATTGCATCGCGGGGCTCCAGCACGAAAGGGCGTGTGCTTGAGCCAGGTCAAGCGCGCAGCCGTGAGCGCAGCCGCAGCCGCAGTGGAGAACGGGTCACCGGACATTTTGTGGGAGCGGCTATAGCCGCTCCCACAAAAAAGGGCGGCTATGCCGGGTGTCCAGGGCTCAGAAGCGTTCGCCGACTGGCAGGTAGCGCCAGCTGCCGACGGGCATCTTCGCCAAGGGAACCTTGCCGATGCGGATGCGCCGGATCGCGACCACGTCCAGGCCGACCTGGGCGCACACGTCGCGCAGCTGTCCGCCCTGCACGCCCTTCAGGGCGAAGCGCAGGCGGACCTCGTTCTGCCAGCTGACCTTGCACGGCGGCAACGCCCGGCCGCCATAGGACAGGCCGTGGTTGAGCTTCTGCAGGCCGTAGGGCGCGATCTCGCCGCTGACCTCGACCACGTATTCCTGCTCGATCTCGTCGCGGTCCTCGGTCAGCCGTCGCCACACGCGGCCGTCCTGGGTCAGCACCATCAGGCCGCTGGCTTCGGCATCCAGCGGCACCAGCGGCGTCAGGCGGTTGAAGTGCCGCTCCAACATGCGCACGCCCGAGGAATCCCCGGGCCATCGGGTCTCGGGATACACCAGGTCCGCGGCGGGGGCGGGGCCGCTGATCGCGTCGTAGCCCACCGGCTTGTGCAGCAGGACGGTGGCTGGTTCGACGGCTTCCAGCCGTGCAGCGGGATCGATTTCGACGGCCTCGGTCGACACTGGATACGCCGGATCCTCGACTACGCGTCCGTCGACCGAGACCCAGCCACCCTTGATGTACTGCTCCGCGTCGGTGCGTGAGCAGCGGGCGAGGTCAGTGACACGTTTGGCCAGGCGAACCGGTTCGGACATGGATCAGCGCCGCGGAAAATAAGGAATGCAGTGTACCGGTTGACCGCGCCGGGCTGCCTGCCGCACTCGTCCCGTCGCGCATCCGCAGATTGCAAGATTCGGCCTGCTCGAACGCCAGGCGGCTGCAGTAGACGCGGGAAGTTTGGATAGACTGCGCGCATGGATACGACAGGCAACACCGCGCACGGCGAATACAAGGTCTCCGGCGGCAAGCTGGTGGTGGTGGATCTGGCCATCGTCGACGGCCGGATGGCGGCTGTGCAGGTCAGCGGAGACTTCTTCCTGGAACCGGCCAGCGCGCTGGATGCCATTGATGCAGCCCTTGAAGGCCAGCCCATCGATACCGGCGAGGCCGCGCTGGCCGCTGCGGTGACCGCGGCGCTGGGGCCGGCGCCGCAGCTGTTCGGCATCACGCCCGAAGGCGTCGCGATCGCGGTGCGCCGCGCGCTGGATTCCGTGGCCACGGATGCCGCCATGGATGCAGGCGAAGGCGACGCACCTTGAACGGGTCGGATCGCACCGGCTGGGACGACCACGCCTGGCACCTGGTCCATGCCGAACCCCAAGCGCCCGCGCTGCACATGGCGCTGGACGATGTGATGCTTGACGACGTGGCCGCCGGACGCCGCCCGCCCACGCTGCGGATCTGGGAGTGGGGCGGGTCCGCGGTGGTGATGGGCCGCTTCCAGTCGCTGCGCAACGAGGTCGATGCCGAGGCGGCGCATCGCCATGGCATCCAGGTGGTGCGCCGGATCAGCGGTGGCGGTGCGATGTTCATCGAGCCTGGCAACACCATCACCTACTCGATCATTGCGCCGGAAACGCTGGTGGCGGGCATGACGTTTGAGCAGGCCTATGCGCACATGGACCAGTGGGTGATCGAGGCGCTTGCCGGCCTGGGGGTCAAGGCCTGGTACCAGCCCCTGAATGACATCACCTCAAGCGACGGCAAGATTGCCGGTGCGGCCCAGACCAGGCGCCGCGGCGCGGTGCTGCACCACGTCACGATGGCCTACGACATCGATGCGAACAGGATGCTCGATGTGCTGCGCATCGGCCGCGAGAAGCTGTCCGACAAGGGGACGACCAGCGCGGCGAAGCGCGTCGATCCCCTGCGCCGGCAGACGGGGCTGCCGCGCAGCGCCGTGATCGAACACATGATCGAAACCTTCCGCAGCCGCCACGGCGGCCTGGTGCCGGACGTGCTGCGCGCGGATGAGCTGGCACGCGCCGAGGCGCTGGCGCGCGAAAAATTCGCCACCGCCGAATGGACTGCGCTGCTGCCGTAAGCGCGGGGCGGGCCGGCGGCGTCAGTGGCGCTGGTCATCCAATGAAAAAGGCCCGGGCAATGCCGGGCCTTTTCTCGTCCTTCGGGTGGCGCGCGCTCACGCCGGTGCAAATGGCTTGGAGGCGTTTTTGTCACGCTTCTCGGCCTTTTTTTCCTTCATGGTCTTGAGCGGCTTCTTTTTCTGTTCCTTCTTCTTGTCCAGTCCCTTGCTCATCCCGGTCTCCTCGGCGCCTCAGCGTTGGACTGCGGCTGCAGTCGGCCCGGGCAGTATGCGCCAGCCGCGGCCTTCCGGGCTGCGGGCGGGTTCAGGTTCGCGGCTGGCCCCGGTCTGTCGACAGCGTGCCCGCATCCGGACACCATGGCTCCGTGCCAAACCTGCATCTCCAGAGGATCACGCCATGGCTACCCTGCTCCAGCGCAGCACCTTCCTGATCACGCTCGCGCTTGTCGCGACAACCTTCGCAGCCTGCCGCGCCGGTGACTCGCCGGTCGCCTTCGAACGCGCGGAAACCCGTACAGCCACTGCCGCCGCCCTGGCGCTGCAATCGCAGGCGTTCGCGGACGGCCAGCCGATCCCGCTGCGCTACAGCGCCTATGGCGACGACGTGTCGCCGCCGCTGGCCTGGCAGCCGGTGGAGGGCGCGAAGTCGTACGCCCTGCTCATGGAGGATCCCGATGCCGATCGGCCCGAGCCCTATCTGCACTGGCTGGCCTGGAACATCCCGGCCGGCGTGACCTCGCTGCCGGAAGGCCTCGCGACCGACCCGCGCCTGGCCGAACCGGATGGCATGCTGCAGGGGACCAACGACCGCGGATCGGTCGGCTATTTCGGGCCGAGGCCGCCGGCTGGAAGCGGCATACACCACTATCACGTCCAGGTCTTCGCCCTGGACACCATGCTCGAGGTCGACCCCGGTGCAGGCCGCGATGCCCTGCTCGGAGCGATGCGGGAGCACGTGGTGGACAAGGGCGTGCTGGTGGGGACCTATGCGGGCCCGGAAGGGGCTGCGCAAGGCGAATGAGGATCAGGGCGGGCTAGGGTCGGCCCCGGATTGCCCGCTCCTCCGGTCACTCCTAGTTTCGGGTCGTCTCCTCACCTGCGTGGCCCGCCATGACCTTCGTCGACATTTCCAGCCGCATCTCCCATGCCGCGCTTGACGCGGCGAACGGGCGCCCGGACGCGATGCAGACCAACTTGCAGCGCGCGCCGGTGGCCGATGGCGTCGAACGCATGTTCGACACGGTCCGCGAGGCCGGCAAGGCCGTCGCCGATGCCCTGGGCCCCGAGCGGTTTGGTGGCAAGAGCGGCGCGTCCGGTGAGCGCGAACTGGTGGCGACCGAGGACAGCGTCGACGTTGGCGGGCATCGCGATGCATACGAGCTGCACCTGTACCGCGAGTCGGACGGCAGCTACACGCTCGAGCTGCACATGAAGATCGAGTTCAACTTCGAGGATGGGGCGGACGGTCTGAACTGGACCCCCGAGGAAAAGCAGGCCTTCATGGACGACTACGTGGCCGAGGTTGAGAAGGCCTGGAGCGGGCGCACCTTCACCACCGATGACGGCATGGACGTCACCCTGGACGTGAAGCTCGACGTCAGCGAGCAGGAAAGCGGGTTCATGGGCCGCTTCCGCGACATGATGGACCCGAGCGAGAACTACAACATCAACGTGTTGCGGATCCCCGATGGCGACTTCCATCGTAGCTCGGTCGGCCCGGGCAACATCTCGCACCTCGACAGCGAGGACAACCGCGCCGTCAACAAGGGCGCGGACATGCCGCAGGTCGGCACCGCGCACGAGTTCGGCCACATGATCGGCCTGCCCGACGAATACCACGACGGGCACGAACACCAGGGCGACGACAACAGCATCATGAACTCGGGCATGGAAGTGCGCGACCGCCACCTTGACCTCGTTGAGGACTGGGTGGAGGACAACACCTGACGCACGTCGCGGACGCAACGCATGAAATCGATTGCACTCGCCTGTGCACTGGCCCTGCTGCTAGCCTGCGGGAACCAGGCAGCCGGAGGCAGCATGACCACAGCCAGTGAGTTCGACAGCGCATGGGAGCGGGTGCGCGAGGCATCCGATGCACAGGCGCAGCGCGATGAAGTGATCGCGTTCCTGCGCCGCAACGAACAGGCCGGCGCGCCGGCGCTGCAGGTGTCGGTCGCCCACCGCGATACTGGCGCCAGGGCCGCCATCGACGACGCCCTGTGGCAGCAGCCCGACCGCTATGAGGTGACGCTGCGCTTCGGCGAGCGCAGCCACGTGTTCGTGCCGCTGTCGCGCGAGAGCCTGGTCCCGCTGTTCCGCGAATAGGGTGGCGCTGGGCTCAGGGCCCTGCCGCATCCACGTCGCCCGCCAGGGTCCAGACCACGTCGCGGCCCTGCGGGTCGCGGCTGAGGTGGAAGTACGCCGGCATGTCCGGCGCCAGCGCCCTGTGCGCCTGGCCCGCGGCCTCTCCCGACGGGTCGAACGGCACGATGTACAGCCCCGACGCATCGATGCTCCGCCGTGCTTGCACGCCATCCAGGTCGCCGATGTCCGCGATGGTGCCGCCGCGTTCGAGCAGCGGCTGTTCGAAGTCCACCAGCAGGTCCACCCGCGCCTGCGGCTGCCCGGGCAGTGCAAGCGTGCCGCCGGCGACCAGCAGGTCCGGCCAGACCCTGCCGTTTTCCGGCAGCTCGTCGTAGTGCTCGCGCGGCAGGCCGGCATGCGCTCCGGTGGCGATAGCGTCCAGCGCCCCGACCAGGGCGATGAAATTCAGCTTGCGCAGCTGCTGCTTCTGCAGGTCGCCCTCGATGCCGCCGGATTCGATCAGCACGGTCGATACGCCTGACTTCGCCGTCAGGTCGCCGAAAGCGCGCGGGTTGAAGGTGTCGTCCCACTTGGCGATATGGCCGGCGATGTAGGGCTCGAGCACCGCGCGGATGGCCACGCTTACTTCGATGGCGCGGGCGCGAGTGGCGTCCACCTCGCGGGATGCGTTGAAGGCGGGGGCGAGCAGGGCGATGGCGGTGCCGCGATCGGAATCGCCGGCGCGGTAGCCCACCCGCTGGTCGTGCAGGTTGAATCCGAACGCGGGCTTCACCCGCTCGCGCAGCGCATGCAGGGCGCGCGCCTCGGGGCTGGCGAGTGCGCGTGCGTCGCGGTTGATGTCGATCCCCTGCGCGTTGCGGCGCTGGAAGCGCGCCGCGCCGTCGGGGTTCACGAGCGGCAGGACGTGCAGCGTGGTGCCCTGGCGCAGGCGCTGCACCAGCGGATGCGCGGGTTGCCCGCCGAGAAAGTTGAACAGGTCGGCGAGCGCCATCGACGCGGTGCTCTCGTCGCCGTGCATCTGCGACCACAGCAGCACGCGGGTGTCGCCCTTGCCCCATGACACGTGGCGCAGGGGCCGGCCCTCCACGCTGTTGCCAAGGGCTTCGGTCTGGAAGCCGGCCGCGCCGGAGGCCAGCGGCCCCGCCACATCCCACCAGTGCTCTGGCGAAAACCTGCGGTCTTCCAGTCCCGGCACGCGGATGTGGCTGTCGTACAGCGCGTCCAGTTCGTCCAGCCACGTGGGCGGAGGCGGCATCGCGGACGCGGTGAGCGGTGGCGACAGCAGCAGGAGCGGGAAGAGAAGCAGGAGCAGGGCAGGGAATCGACGCATGGTGGCGATGCTTCGTGGAGGGCACGCCGCATGGTATGGCAACGGCAACCCGGCAGCGGGCAACGGGCAGCGGCAAGACGGAAATCGACCCGGGTTCGCGCTGCATGGGGATCACGCCAACCCCGCGGCAAGCCGATTTGCAGGTCTTGGGGCGCAGTTGCGACGCCAAGCGTCACGCTTTGCCTTTGAAAGGCCCTGCGCGCGTGCGTCATCCAGCCGCCCGCGCGGCCCGTGGATGTGGCACGCAACCTGCTCACTGTCCTCCGGATCGAGGGCGCGCAGGAGCGCGCCCATCACGTCCATCAAGGAGGACACATGAGCAAGACCCTGTCGACGGTTGCAATGGCTGCCGTGATCGCGAGTGCCGTATTGGCATCCACCGCTGCACACGCACAGACCAAGCCGGTCAACACCGCGCCGCCGCAGCCGCGCGAGCTGGATCCGGCCAAGCGCGTGCCGCCCCCGGCCGGCCATCAGCACGCGCCGCAGACGGCCCCGCAGCCCGCCCAGCCGCAGCCAGCTGCACAGGCGCAGTCGTACGCGGCGCCGCAGCCGAACTCCGGACCGCAGCCGGCCCGCGCGTCCCATGAAGACGGCCGCGGTGGCTTCTTCATCGGCGTGCAGGGTGGCAAGGGCTGGGTGTACGACGATGTCGACCAGTCCGCGCTTGCGGTGAACGCCGGTTACCGCTGGCAGGCCGGCGCGGTGACGCTGGTGGGGATCGAAGTGGCCGGCGGCAAGCTGGACAGCACCACCGACGGCGACGTGCCCTATGCCAAGGTCGACTACGCCAGCATCGGGGCGAACGCGCGCTTCAACTTTGGCCGCAGCAGTCCGGTGTATGCCCTGGTCCGCGCGGGTTACTTCAACGCCGAAGAGTCGGGCTACGCTGATGCCGATGGCGGCTATTTCGGCGTGGGCCTGGGCGTGGACTTCAACCGCCACTTCAACATGAACCTGGTCTACACGAACTATGCCTACTTCAATGGCTACGGCTACCGGTACGAAGACATCAACAGCGCCGACACGCTGATGCTGGGCGCCGAAGTCCGGTTCTGAGTGACATCGCGCAGTCGCCCGGACAAGCGACTGCCCGATGCCGCGACTCGGCCTCTGCCGCAGCGCAGGGGCCGCGCGTGCACGCGGCTTTGTCGGACGGATCTGTAGGGTTGGGGTCATGGCCGAACCTGGCCAAAGACGCCCGCTGACAGGAGCATGCCGTCCAATGAAGTCCCTCGCCGCTGCGCGAAGCTCCACCGATGCAAACTCCTGGCCCGCCGATTCCCGGTGCCCCCAAGCACCTGCAGGAAGCGGCGGCCGCCTTGCCGCCGCATTCCTTGAATACGTGGGCGAGGCGTCATTCCCCTGCGTCGGGTCCAAGGCCGCGCTGGCGCGCGACGCGATCCAGGCGCACGAATTCAGGTCGCTCGGTGATCGCGCCAATGACGCGCCGCTGCTGGATGGACTCAGTGCCTTCGCGGCGATGCTGGACGCGGCCGACCCCGAGGATTCCACGGTCCACTCGTTCGTGGCTGTGTTCGAAGGCCCGCGCGATACCGACGAGCGCCGCTTTGAAGCCCTGCTGTGGGCCCAGCTGCAGCGCCTGCACGACCTTGACGTGCGTCGCGGCGCGCGTTGGGCCGATGACGTCAGCCGCAGCCCCGACAGCCCGAAGTTCAGCCTCAGCCTTGCCGGGCATCCGTTCTTCCTGATCGGGCTGCATCCCGGCGCTTCGCGCACCGCGCGCAGGTTCGGCTGGCCGGCACTGGTCTTCAATTCGCATCGACAGTTCGAGCGCCTGCGCGCCGATGGCCGCTACCAGAAGATGCAAGCGGCAACGCGCGAGCGGGACATCGCGCTGCAGGGAACCATCAATCCGAACCTGGCTGATTTCGGCATGGCCAGCGAGACGCGCCAGTACAGCGGCCGCGAGGTGGAGCCAAACTGGACCTGTCCACTTCGAGTAAGGGGATCGCGTTGACCATAGACCAGGCCACGCAGCGCATCCCGCCATGCTCGGGGCGTGCGATCGAACTCGACGCGGGTGATGAGCTCATCGTCATCGACCCGATGGGCCAGCAGGTCAGCGACCTGACGGCGTTCGCCCGCGACGACTTGGCGGAGTACCTCTCGTCCGGCCGCTCGATCGACTACGCATCGAAGCTTTGGTTGAGTACCGGCGACGTGCTGCATTCCAACCGCAGCCGACCGATGTTCACCATCATCGATGACACCTGCGGGCGGCACGACTTCACACTCACGCCGTGTTCGAAGCGGATGTTCGAGATCCTCTATGGCGAGGCCGAGGGCCGGCCCGGCTGCGAGGGCAACCTGGCCGGGGCGCTGGAGCCCTATGGCATCGGCATCGACCGCATTCCCGTCGCCTTCAACATTTTCATGAACGTGACGGTGGACGGCGACACCGGTGCGGTCGCCGTGCTTCCACCGTTGAGCCGCGCCGGCGACTTCGTGCGCCTGCGTGCGGAGATGCCGCTGGTGGTGGCGATGACGGCGTGCTCGGCCGGGCAGTCGAACAACTTCAGCTACAAACCGATCGACTTCAGGGTGGAGCGTCAGGCCGAAGTGAGCCGGGCCAGGAACACCAGCAGCGTGGCGAACGTCAGCATCACGAAATAGGTGTTGCCGATCACCAGGTACTTGAGCACGGTCAGCCACCAGGCCTGCCGGTATACGCGCTTTTGCATCAGCAGCAGGTAGACCGGCATCCACAGCACCACGGCGGCGAAGGCGAGATCAAGCAGGATGCCAAGCGGCCTGGACGTGACCAGGCCGTCGAGCGCCGACAGCAGGAATGCCAGCGTCAGCATGATCAGCAGGAAGGTGTGGCTGTAGAGGGCGACCACCAGGTGCTCGAGGTACAGGCGCCCCGTGAACAGATAGGCCAGCTTCAGCAGCAGCGCGAACACCGGCACCAGCAGGAACAGCGCCGAGGGCGCCGCCGCCATCGCCCCCTGCAGCCATGCGTCGATGGCGGCGCCGTCGAAGGACTGCATATTGGTCTCGAGGTTGCCGACCTTGCGGTTGAGCCAGTCATTTGCGAACTGCGGCCACCAGCCGATCACCAGCGGGTTGGTTTTTGCGTCCCATTCGCCCTTGTGGCCGAACAGGTTGATCTGCATGCGCCGGCGCTCGGCCTCCGCTGGTGCGCCTGCCGCGCGCTCGGATGCCGGCCTGCCGGTCAGCTCGACCACGCGGCTGGCGGCGGCACCACGTATCCGCGCCTCCGCCGCTACCAGCGAGGGATCTACCCCGGGCGTGTTGCCGGCATCGGCACGCGCCTGCTCGATGTCGGCAACCGCCTGGTCGCGGATGCGTTCGACCTCGTCCACCGTGCCCGCGGCGTTGATTTCGCTGAGCCCGCTGGCGCTGACGGGGCTCTCCTCCACGTGCACCGCCAGCGCACCGATGAAGAACGTGAGCAGGCTCAGGATCACGAACAGGCGCAGGGGCGCGATGTAGCGCGCACGATGCCCGGCCAGGTAGTTGATCCCGACCCGCCCTGGCGACATCAGGTCGCGCAGGGTGCGGAAGACGCGCCCGTCGAGATGCCAGAACGCCTCGAAGAATTCCTCCACGGCGTGCGCCGCGTGGCGGATCGGGTTGTGCACGGACTGCCCGCAGGCGTGGCAGAACTCGCCGTGCAGTTCGGCGGCGCAGTTCTCGCACCGTGCCGGCGTGGCATGCGCGTCGGTACCGGTTGCTGGCTTGCTCACGCTGGCGCCTCGTACGGAGTGGTCACGGCGGGCGTTACGATAACGGGTCACGGCCAGGTGCGCGCGCGCTTTCGTCCGTGATTCCCCATCAGAGCGAGGTGAGCATGTCCAGACCGCGATTTTCGATGATGCCCGTGGTGCTGGGCCTGGCCCTGGCCAGCGCCGGCTGTGCCGGTGTTCCAGTGCCGGCGACATCCTCCGGGACGGGGGCGGTTTCGATCGAAGGTGTGATCGCCTCCATCGACACCCAGCCATGGACCTACGACGGCAATGCCGTGATCGAGGTCGACGCGGCTGACCGCGGCCGCGTGGCCGTGCAGCTGCCAGCGCGCTGGAACCTGTGCCAGGCGACGCCCGTGGACGTGGAAGCATTGGCCGTGGGCCTGCGCGTGCGCGCTGTGGGCGCCGCGGCCGGGGAACGCCGCCTGGTGGTTTGCCAGGACCCGTCGCACCGCCTGGTGCCCCTGCTTTAGTTGACCGGAGGACAACGTGGACAGACGGACATTCATCGAACGCGCCGCATTGATGGCCTTGCTGCTTCCGCTGGCGGGTGGCCGCGGGGCGATGGCGGCAGCCGCCGGCGGGCGCCTGCTGCCGATGGCGATCAAGGCCGGCGACACCGTGGGGCTGGTCAGCCCGTCATCGCCGGTCGAGGACGAGTTCACGCTTCAGCTTGCCCAAGAGGTGATGGAGGCGCTCGGCTTCAAGGTCCGGACCGGGGCGCACTACGCGGCCCGGCGCGGCCATCTGGCGGGTACCGACCAAGAGCGCGCCGGCGACCTCAATGCGATGTTCGCCGACAGCGAGGTCAAGGCGATCATCGCGGTGCGCGGCGGCTCCGGGGCCGCGCGCCTGTTGCCGCTGCTGGACTACGACGCCATCCGCGCCAACCCCAAGGTGCTGCTCGGCTATTCCGACATCACCGCGCTGCACAACGCCATCCACGCGCAGACCGGCCTGGTCACCTTCCACGGACCCAACGGCTCCGGCAGCTGGAACAGCTTCAACGCCGACCAGTTCAGGCGCCTGTTCTTCGACCGCGAGCTGATGCGATACCGCAACGTGGCCGATGCCGGCGACGAACTGGTGCAGCGCCGCAACCGCACCGTGACCATCGCCGG
The DNA here is from genome assembly GCF_054052065.1 of Luteimonas sp. A537. NCBI lineage: Bacteria > Pseudomonadati > Pseudomonadota > Gammaproteobacteria > Lysobacterales > Lysobacteraceae > Luteimonas > Luteimonas renzhihongae. Next base: position 343,814 of record NZ_JBSVRH010000002.1, on the reverse strand, counting down.
CGGCACCGCCCGCGGCGAGCTGGTGGGGGGCAACCTGGCGGTGCTGAGCGCGCTGGCCGGCTCGCCCTACCTGCCGGATTTCAGCGGCAGGATCCTGTTCCTCGAGGACGTGTCCGAGGCGCCGTACCGCATCGACCGCATGCTCAGCACGCTGAAGCTGATGGGCGCGCTGGACAAGGTGGCCGGCGTCATCTTCGGCGAGTGCACCGACTGCGAGCCGGGCGACGGCTATGGATCATTGACGCTGGGGCAGATCCTCGACGACTACATCAAGCCGCTTGGCATCCCGGCCTATCGCGGCGCGATGATCGGGCATATCCGGCAGCAGTTCATCGTGCCCGTGGGCGGCCGCGTGGAGATGGACGCCGATGCCGGCACCTTTCGCCTGCTGGAGCCGGTGTTCCGGGCATAGCCGGCCGTCGCACCGAATGTCCCGCATGCCACGCCCGGTTCGCAGCGGAGTCCCCGCAAGCCGCCTGCAGCTGTCGCCCGGCCCCTGGGCGACGCTGCTGGACGCGCTGTGCGCCCGCTTCCCGGCGATCGATCGCGACACCTGGCGGCAGCGTTTCGCGCGCGGGATGGTGCTGGATGCCGATGGCCGCCCACTGAATGCCGCCGCGGCCTGCCGGCCCGGCGCGGAGATCCACTATTTCCGCGAAGTGGCCGACGAAGCGCCCATTCCATTCCTCGAATCCGTGATCCACGCCGACGAGCACCTGGTGGTGGCGGACAAGCCGCACTTCCTGCCCGTCGCGCCCACCGGTGCCTTTGTGCGCGAGACCCTGCTGACCCGCCTGGTCGAGCGCCTGGGCAATCCCGATCTGGTGCCACTGCACCGCATCGACCGCGACACTGCGGGACTGGTGTTGTTCTCCGCACGCCGCGACAGCCGCGCCCGCTACCAGGCACTGTTCCGGGAGCGCCGCATCGACAAGGAATACCTGGCCCTGGCGCCGCCGCTGCCTGGGCTGGCGTTCCCGCACGTACACCGCAGCCGGCTCGAACGCGGAGAGCCGTTCTTCCGCATGCATGAAGCGTCGGGCGAAGCCAACAGCGAAACGCATGTCGACGTGGTCGAACGCGGTGCCGCAGCGTGGTGCTATCGCCTGCAGCCGGTCACCGGCCGCAAGCACCAGCTGCGCGTGCACATGGCGGCGCTGGGCGCACCGATCCTCAACGATCCCTTCTATCCGCAGGTGCTCGAACGCGGCGCCGATGATCCGGCACGCGCGCTGCAGCTGTTCGCGCATGCGCTGGAATTCGATGATCCGATCGACGGCGGCCCGCGCCGCTACGTCAGCATGCACCGCTGCTAGACTGCCGCCCCATGTCAGTCGCCCTCACCGAATTCGCACGCAGCCGGCTGTTCCGCGAACGGCGCCGCAACACCATCCAGGACGTGACGCCCGAGGCGTTCGAGCAGCATCTGAACGCAGTGCCGCCGCTCAAGGTGCTCGACGGCTACGCGCCGTTCTGCAAGCTGCACGTGCACCGCAACTGGACCTCGACCCGCTGCCTGGCGGTGCCCGTCACCGATGCCAACCGCCACCTGCTGCGGTCGGACTACGAGGCCCGTACCCGCGACGAACTGCCGGTGCTGGTGCGCTGGTTCGAAGGCCTCGAGCCGCCGGTTGCCGACTATCTGGTCGCCATCCTCTACAGCCGTGAACAGCTGGCGAAGGAAGGCACGGTGATCGACGCCGACTGGGGCGTCGTCGGCTGCATGTACACCGCGGAGCCGGAGGAAACGCCGATGGCGCCGATCACGATGATGCGCAACGCGCTGGGCGTGGAGGAGGGCGGCTCGGGCGTGCCGGTGGACCGCGAGGCCTATCGGCGCAGCGTGGAGTTCTGGCGCACGCATGCCAACTGGCGGGGCGCGCTGTAGCCCGCGTTCCGTCTGGACACCAGGCCCATTGCAGCGCGATCGCAGCGCTCGCTTTGAACCAAGAGGAGCTGCCGCCATGCCCGACTGGAATGACCATGCTTGAATCGAAAGACTCCCGGCGCAGGTTCCTGGGCGCAATGGCGGCGGGCGCTGCCTGCGCGATGTTGCCGCTGCATCACCTGCGCGCGGCATCCGGCGGGCACGTACCGGGCTGGGTGCTGCGCGACGTGCTGCTGGTAGACGGCAGCGGCGCACGGGGGCAGCGCACCGACGTGCGGGTTCGCGGCGATCGCATCGACCACATCGGCCGCCTGTCAGACACTGACGCGCGCGGCCTGCGCGTGGTCGACGGTGGTGGCCGCGTGCTGGCGCCGGGCTTCATCGACCTGCATACGCACGGCGATCCGCTCAAGACCGCGTTCACGCCTTTCCTCGCCATGGGCGTAACGACCGTGGTGTTGGGCCAGGACGGCGGCAGCCCCGCGCTGCCGGGTACGCGCCACGATGCCGGCGGCCTGCCATCCTGGATGGACGCGGTGGAGCGCGCGGCATCGGATATCAACATCGCCACCCTGTCCGGCCACGGCACGCTGCGCCGCCGCGCCGGCATCGACGACGGCACGCGCCAGCCTTCCGACGCGCAGCTGGCGCGCATGCAGGCCATCCTTGAAGCCGACCTGCGCGCCGGGGCCTTCGGCATGTCCACGGGGCTCGAGTACGTACCCGGCCGCTATGCCGAACAGCGCGAGCTCGTCGGCCTGGGCCCGGTGATCGCCCGCTACAACGGCGTGGCCATGAGCCATATGCGCTCCGAGGACGTCGACGACGTGCGTGCGTCCATCCGCGAGCTGGTCGCCGCCGCCGGCCCTGCGCGCGCCCACGTTTCGCACCTCAAGATGGTCTATGGCAAAGGCGAGGCCGCCGCGGTAGAGCTGCTCGCGTTCCTGGAGTCGCTGCGCGGGCCCGGCCAGCCGCTGACCGCCGACGCCTATCCCTACGAGGCCAGCTACACCGGGGTCTCGATCCTGTTCCCGGAATGGGCGCTGCCGCCGAGCGACTACGCCGCCGTGCTGGAGGCGAGGCGCGACGAACTGCGCGCATACCTGCAGCAGCGCATGACGCAGCGCGGCGGCCCCGGGGCCTTGCTGTTCGGCGAGGGCCCGCACGCCGGCAGGACGCTGCTGCAGGTGGCCGAAGCCCGCGACATGCCGTTCGCCGATGTCCTGATCGATATCGGCCCCGGCGGTGGCCAGGCCGCGCACTTCGTCATGGATCGGGCGCTGCAGGACCGGCTGCTGCTGGACTCGCGGGTAGCGGTGGCCAGCGACGGCTCGCCGGGCGGCAGCCACCCCCGTGGTGCCGGCACCTTTGCCAAGTGGATCGAGGACTTCGTGGTCAGGCAGCCGCGCGTCACGCTGGAAGAAGCGGTGCGCAGGGCGACCTCGCTGCCGGCCTCGATCCTGGGTCTTGCCGATCGCGGCACCATCCGCACCGGCGCAAAGGCCGACCTGGTGCTGTTCGATCCGGCGCGCGTGCGGGCGCGTGCGGATTACGTGAACCCGACCGCGATGGCCGAAGGCTTCGATCTGGTGATGGTGAACGGCCAGCCCGCGCTGGAGGACGGCGAAGTGCAGCAACACCGCCCGGGGCGGCTGCTGCGCAGACGCTAGCCGTGCTGGGCGGTCAGGCCGACGATGTCGCTCCAGAGCGGCACCAGTCGATCCATGTTCCGGCGCAGCACATCGGCCGACTCCGGCGGCAGCTGATCCAGCGGGTCGCTTGCCATCCGCTGGCGGAATTCAGGGCTGGCCGCGTCCAGGTCGATGCTGCGCGGCGGGCCGATCTTGCCCTGGAAGTTGAGGGTGGTGAACACCGGATCCACCAGCGTCCGCACTTCAAGGTACTGGCGTGCGGTCATGCCGGCGGCTTCCAGGACCTCGCCTGATTCGCCGCCGCTCACGCTGCCGGTGACAGTGACGCCGTAGTGCGTGCCGCGGCCGGGCCGGCGGATGATCTCGGCCTCCTTGACCAGCCCGCGCGCGTAGCGCTCGAGCACGGCGTCGGTAAGCACCAGTGGCTGGACGTCTTCCTGCGCTTCCGGCTCGCTGGCGGGCCGGGTGCCAGGTTCGGTGGTGGGAGTGGCGTGGCGGCTTGCAGCGGTCGGAGCGGTGGCAGCGTCGACAAGGTTGGAATGACGGCTGTCGCTGGTGTCGTTGCTGCATCCGGTCGCCAGCGCGATCGCAAGAGTGGCGGAAAGAAGTGCCGCGGCTGTGACTGTCTGGCTGTCCATGGCGTGTCTCGTGGTGGTTACGGAACATGTCGAAGGAAGGTGACGGGAACCGCCAACGGTCGCGGCCATCCCTGATTTAGAATCCGGCCGTGGGCGGTGCTAGGCTCGGTGCGCTGTTGATGGTGACCGAATGGACCAGTACGTCCAATGCGATCGGCCCGCGTGAGCCCTGACGAACACTCGGGTGTTCCTGATCCTTGAACCGGAGTGCCGGCGTGTCCCCATCGACAGGTTCCGGCAGCCAGGCGTCACGGATCATCCTGGCGCGTGCGGTGTCCATCGTTGGTCATCCCGCCATCATTGTTCCGGCCATCATCACGCTGGCTGCAGCCCGGGGGGATTCCGCACCAGCAACGGTTTGGGTCGCCATGCTCGCGGCATTGGCGATCGCTGCTGGCGTCCTCGCCTACAGTTTCGCGCAGGTACGGTCGGGGAAGTGGACCCATATCGATGCGTCCGTCCCGAGCGAGCGCAGCCAGCTCAACCCCTTGCTCGCCTTGATGCTCATGGTCGTTGCCGTGGCGCTGCTTGCGACCGGCCAGGACGCGCAGGTCTTTCTGGGGTTCGCAATGGCAGCCGCTATGGTCATGGCCGGCCATGTGCTGCGCGCCCACGCCAAAGCGTCGCTGCACGTTGGCTTCATCGTGTTCTCCGCCTTCCTGGCGTGGCCCTTGGCTTGGGTCGCGGCGACCCTTCTGGCGCTGGCGGCAATCGTGTCGTGGTCACGCCTGGCGCTGCACCGTCATACCGTCCGGGATGTGGTGGCCGGTGTCGCGCTGGGCGCGGCGGCGGGCACGGGGTTTCTTGTGCTGGGGTTTATGTGGCGCCATTAGGCAGGTGATGCGCGCCCGGCAGGTGTCCTACAATTATTGCTTGCAGCCGAACCACGTTCGGGTCATTCATCCAGGGGGATTCATGCAGGACAACGACTTCGAATACGTGGGTTTCTGGCCGCGCGTCGGCGCGACGATCATCGACTGGATCCTGCTGATGCTGGTGTCGGTCCCTCTTCTGGTCTCGATATACGGGTGGGGATACTTCACTGTCGAGGATGGGCCTTTGATCGCGGGCCCGGCGGACTTCCTGATCTCCTGGGTGCTGCCCGCGATTGCCGTCGTCCTGTTCTGGCTCTACAAGCGGGCCACTCCAGGCAAGATGGCGGTCAAGGCCCAGGTGGTCGATGCGAGGACCGGCAGCAGCCTCACCGTTGGCCAGGCCATCCTTCGCTATGTGGCGTACTTCGTGGCGACGCTGCCGCTGCTGATCGGCATCATCTGGGTCGCATTCGACCCGCGCAAGCAGGGCTGGCACGACAAGATCGCCGGAACGGTGGTGATCCGTCCGAAGCACAGCGGCCCCGAGTCCGTGAGCTTCGAGCAGTAAGCATGGTTTGCATCGGTTTTTCCGGAGTGCGACATGCGGTCCTCCGCACCTGACTCCGGCGAAGACCTCGCGCGAAACTGGCGGGCGATGGCGCGGCGGCAGCGATGGGTGAACCTGGGCATCATCGTTCTGGCCTTCGCCCTGCTCTGGTTGCTTGACTACGAGGAACCTGGCGACGGCATGCTCTCGCGCGCCAACTGGCCGATGCTCATGCCCGTGGTACTCATTTTCGGCAGCATGCTGGTGACCGGCCGGCATGCGCGTGGCGGCGGCACGTACTATTTGCTGGCGGGATATCTTGCCGGTGACCGCAGCGTGGTCGAGCGCTATCCGCCGGTGGTGCAAGCGGCGCTGCTGAACGCGACGGAGGCGGGCGCCGCCAAGGGTTCACTGCTTCCGCTGACGCACCGCCTGCTTTGGCGGCTTGGACTGCCCATGCCACCAGTGGCGTTTTCGCCGGCCTGGCTGGACGCGCTGATCCTGTTCGCAACGATGTACGCGGTCGTACCACTTTGGCTGCAGGTCCAACTGTGGTGGAACCCGGGCTTCGGCGGCGAGACGCTGCGTGTGTCCGTCGGAGTGTGCACCGTGCTGTTTGCCATGTTCGCGGTGCTGCTGGCCGCGCATCGCGCCAGCGAACGCCGCCGCCTGGGGCTGCCGACCTGGCGTGAGTTCCGCCGCGACTGGGCGCGGGACAGCACCCGCTGAGTCCGGATTCCGGACTCAACAAAGCGCGAGGCCGCCGAGCACGGCACCATCGTGGCCAGCGACCACGCGCGCCGAAGTAGACACCGTTACAGCATCGCGAGCTCGACGTTGCGCAGGCTGCCGCCGTACTGGTCGCGCAGGCGGACCTTGCGCGCGAGGTCGCTGATGATGTGGCCGCTGAAGTCCACGCCGGTCAGCTCTTCGGCCATGTTGATGCCGCCGGGCGTGTCGACGTTCACTTCCATCAGCTTGTCGCCGACGATGTCGAGGCCGGTCATGTACATGCCGTCGCGGATGAGCTTGGGCGCGACCAGCTCCGCCAGCCGCAGGGCGTCGGCATCGGGCTCGACGAGCTCGATCTTGCCGCCGGCGCTGATGTTGCTGCGCGCGTCGCCGCTGTCGTTGTAGCGGCGGAAGCAGGCGTACTGGCCCTCGACCTTCAGCGGCCGGCCGTTGAGGGTGATCAGCCGCAGGTCGCCGTCGGCGGCCTTGGGCAGGTACTCCTGTGCGATGGCGTACCCGTCGCGGATCACCGCGTCGATCATCTGGTTGAGGTTCGCGCCGTCGTCGCCGTCGAGCACGAACACGCCCTGGCCGCCGGAGCCCTGCAGCGGCTTGATCACCCCGCGGCCCTGGTGCGAGGTGATGAAGGACTTGAGCTCGTCGGCGTCGCGGCTGATGCAGGTGACCGGACGCACCGCTTCCGGGAAGTGCTGGAAATAGGTCTTGTTGGAAGCGTCGGTCAGATGGGCTGGATCGTTGAGCACGATCACGCCGCGATGGGTCACAAGCTGCGCGAACAGAAGCGCGCTGTTGGGCGCCCAGGGGCGGTCCACCAGCTCTTCGGCGGGGTCGCTGCGCAGCATCAGCACGTCGAGCTCCTCGACGTTGATGCGGTCGGTGTCGGCGCCTTCGCCCTGGATTTCCGCCAGCAGGGCGTCGTCGTCGGCATAGCTGTCGCCGCGTGGTACATGCGCCTTCGCGCGCACCGTGCCGTTGGCGTCGTACAGGAAGTCGCCCAGGCCGATCAGCGCCACCTGGTGGCCCATGTTCGCCGCCCGCCGCGCCAGGCGGATGGTGGTGTAGTTGTTCTTCTCGGTCGCGACGTCGTTGACGACGAAGCCCAGGCGCATCGGCCGGCCGCTCATGGTGCTTGCTCCTGGAGGGAGGTCGGGGGGAGGTGGGGGTGATAGAGGGCGTCGACGCCCAGCGTGCGGCAGTGCGCCAGCGCGTCGTCGAAGCCGTCGGCGCTGGCGTACCGCGGCAGCAATGCCGGCGGTGCCGCCCAGCCGGAGTCGGCCAGTTGCTCGAGTACGGGCAGGTGCGCCAGCGCGAACTTGCCCGCAAACAGGGCCTCGAAGGCGCCGCCACCGCGGAGATGGTCGAGCAGGTCGCGCAGGCCGCGCAGGTACACCGCATCCTTGGTCAAGCCGCCGCCGCGCCGCGCGCGCACCGCGATGTCGAAGGCGTCGTCGGTGGGCAGGTCGTGCTGCCCGTGCAGGCAGGCGAAGATGGCCGGAATGTCCTCATTGCGGATCGCCATGTCAGCGGCGACCACGCGTGCGGCAAGGATGCGCAGGCGTTCACCCGGCAGGTAGCCGGACAGGAATTCGGCCAATACGCCAAGGCCCTCCTGCAGCGGGTCGTATTGCGCCAGGCCGACCGCGAGCTGGCGCAGGGGCTGGCGCAGGCCGTTGTAGCGGGTGACGACGTGGGTGCCGACCTCGTGCTGCACCAGCGGCTGCAGCCGCGCCTCGGGCAGGCGCAACTGGGCGTCGAGGTACAGCGTGCCGTGCGAGACCATCATCAACGAGCCGACGTCGGCATCGACCACGACCTGCAGGTCGAAGTCCGGAGCCTGCCCGCGATACCACGCGACTTCGTCCTCGACAGCCGCGAGCACCGCGTCCACGCCGATGTCGCCCGGCAGCGGGTCGCCCACGTCCACCGTGGCGAGGATGCCGTTGGCAAGCTCCAGCAGCCCGGCCTCGACGCTGCCGAACAGTTCGATGCTGGCGCCGAGGAAGCCCTCGGTGCCGCGCAGGCGAACCAGCTCGATGGTGCGGTCGAGGTCGCGCTGCTTTTCCGCCAGCACGCCGGCCAGCAGCGGGGACTCGATCCGCTCCGTGGGCAGCGCGAACAACTGCTTGCGCATCGCCTCCAGGTCGCTCGCGGGCTCGGCATAGTGCAGGGCCGGCACGTCCGTGCGACCGCTGGCGTCGAAGTGGTCCCACAGGGCGTCGCTGTCGAGTGGATTCAGTGCAAGCAGCCAGTCGAGCTCGGCATCGATCGCGACAAGCGCGGCGTCGACCTCGGCGGCGACCGGCGGCAGCGGCTGCAGCGCAGGCGTCCGGGTCGTGCTCGGCGCGGGTGTCCCGGCGCTCATCGCCGCGCCTCGAATGCCGGGCGAACGGCGTCGACCGCCGCCTGCAGCCCGTCCCGGAGTGCATACAGGGCGGCGATGTCGGCCTGGCCCGTCCACTCGTCCATGAAGATCTTCTTGTACTCGGGCGAGATCGTGCACACCCGGGCGCCCCAGCGTGCATACACCCATTCCGGGAAGTGGCCGCCGGTGGGAAAGCGCACGTTGGCGCGTACGTCCAGCGCACGGCCATCAAGCGGAGCAGCACGCAGGGCGTCGGCGAAGCGCGCCGTGACGTCGCTCCAGCGATCGGGCTCCGCGGTGGTCAGGCCAAGCTCGATGTCGGGATTGCCGGCCTGCGGCGCCGGTTCGGCGTCGGGCCCGTCACGGCGGTGGTTGTAGCTGTGCAGGTCGATCAGCAGCACCGCCTCCCAGCGCTCGAGCATGCGTTCGATGCGCTCGGCGACCATGCCGTAGAAGCGGTCCCAGGCATCCAGCGAGCGGGCGATTCCGGCCTCGGGGAGCGGCGCGTTCCAGACGTCCAGGCCCCAGCAGTCCTCCGGCCGTGCATACACTGCGCCGTCGCGGGGGCGGTTGAGGTCGACTTCGAAACGCGAGGTCGGCACCCGGATGCGCACGTCACCGACGGTCGTGAACAGACCGGTGAGCGGATCCTCTTCGCGCAGTCGTTCGTCGTCGGGCAGGGCCAGCAGAGGCTGCAATTCGGGCCGGACGGCATGGCCGTCGTGGATGGCGGTCGCGATCACGGGGCCCTCGCTCGCCGTGATGTCCCATGATGCGGGGTTGGGGGCTGTCTGCATGCGAAGTGATGCTCGCAAGCGTGCAATGACCGGCCCGTGATGGATGTCCGTTTCAATCCCCGGACATCGTCTATGGATGGTTGGGGAACCAGCCGCGGCTGTCCCATCGATAACCGGGGAGCGGTACATGCAGGGAATTGGACGTGTCGCGATGTGCGTGGTGCTGGCGCTGCTCTCGGGCTGCGCCACGATGACCCGGGATCAATGCATGGCGGGGAACTGGGAGCGGGTCGGTTACCAGGACGGTGCCGCCGGCCATGCGCCTTCGCGGCTGGCCAACCATGAAGCGGCCTGCATGGCCCATGGCGTCGGCGTGGACGCGCGCCTGTACCTGGCGGCGCGGGAACGCGGGCTGGAGGAGTACTGCACGCCGTACCGGGGCTTCGAGGCCGGAAGCAATGGCCGCAGCTATGCCGGCGTCTGTCCGGCCTACGCCGAGGCGGATTTCCTCGCCGGCTATGCCGATGGCCGCGTGGTCCACGACGCCCGGCAGTACGTCGAACGGGCACGTTCGGATATCTCGACGCAGGAAAACAGGATCCGCCAGCTGCGCAAGGACACCGACAAGACGCGCGACCGGATGGGTCGTGACGGGGTCTCCTCCGAGGAGCGCAAGGAACTCGAGCGGGAGCTCCGCCGGCTGCGCGACGACACGCGGCGTGCAGAGGATGAACTCGGGCATGCTCACCGCCGCCACGGCCTCGCCGAGCGTGACCTGGACCACGTCATGCGCAGGGTTCCGTCGGTATATCGCGGCGGGGGCTGGTAGCAGTCCAGCCATGGGTGTGCAACGGCCCTGTGTTAATGTCCGTCGCTTCGGGGTGGTGGCTGTTCAAAGGGAGAGGGGACATGTCCAAACTGCTTGAACTGATGAGGAACCTTGGCAGCGATGCCGCGCTGGCCATGGACTACGCCAAGGACCCGGGTACGGTGGTCAAGCGTGCCGGCCTGTCCGACGAAGAGTGCAAGGCGATGCTGGACTGCGACTATGCTGCAGTGCAGCGCCTGACAGGCCTGCAGGCCGGGCAGTTCGCCACCAACCACATCATCAAATCGTACGAAAAGTAGGCGTGCCGCCCTAGTCATCGCCCGTGCATGTACCGGTTGGTTTCCATCGCGTTCCTGTGGCTGGCCTTCAGCGCGCCGGCCTTTTCCGATGTGCTCGAAGCCGACGTCGCGGAGATCGAGCGGCTGGCGGTCACCGAGCACTGGGAGCAGTCCAACGCACGCATCCAGGGCCTTGCCCCGCGGATTGACGAACTCACGCCAGGGCAGCGCCAGCGCCTGGACTTCGTCCGCCTGCGCAACCTCGGACTGGCCGGCGACCAGGCGCCCGCGATCGAGGGCCTGGCCGACCTGCTGCAGCAGGAACTGGTGCCGCGACTGCGCATGCGCGTCTACATCACGGCCATCAGCATGGCGGCAAACGTCGAGGACTGGCCGCGGGCATTCGCCTGGCTGGGCGAGGGGCTCTCGTACTTGCCCGAGGCGCCCAGCGAGGCGGCCGGCCTGCTTGGCGTGGCCAGCTACCTGCACACCCTGGTCGGTGAAACCGGCAAGGCGCGCGAGTTGGCGCTGCGCGCGCTGGAAGTCGTCGAAACCGGGACCGACGCCCGCGCCCTGTGCCTGGCCCTGGCCGACATGGCGCTCGCCGAAGACCACGCGCACAACTTCCGCGAAGCCGAAACCTGGCGACGTCGCCAGATAGACGCCTGCACCCGCGCCGGCGAGCGGGTGTTCGTGGCCAACGGCAAATATGGGGTGGGCAAGATGCTGGCCGGCCAGGGCCGCCACGATGAGGCCCTGGACTGGGCGCGCGAGGCGCTGGCGGAATTCCAGGCCGCAGGCTTTGCCGCCGGTGCATGGAGTGCCAAGCTTGTGGTGGCGGAAAGCCTGATCGAGTCCAACCGGGGACTCGATCAGGCACAGGCGCTGCTCGGTGACACCCTCGACTATTACCGCAAGCAGGAGTCCCACTTCGCGATTGCCGAGACCGAGGGCCTGCTGGCCAGACTGGCGGAACAGCGCGGTGAGCTTGCCCAGGCGCTGGTCCACTTCAGGACTGCGATGGGGGCCTCGGAAGCCGCGGAGCGCGACGGTCGCGAGCGCCGGCTGGCGTACCTGCAGGTGGAGTTCGATACCCGCTTGAAGGAGCACCAGATCGCCCTGCTGGAAGCCGGGAGGGAGCTTGCGGCGGTGCAGGTCACCGCCACCAAGCGCACGCAACTGCTGCTTGCCGTGGGCATGGCCGGGTTGCTGGTCACGGCCATCCTGCTGTGGGGCCTGCTGCGCCGTTCCGCTCGTGAGCGCCGCCGCTACCGCTGGCAGTCGGAGCACGACAGCCTCACCCGGCTGTACAACTACCAGCAGATCCGCAAGCTCGGCGAAGCGGCGTTCGCGTCCGCCCGCAGCGCAAGGCGGCCGTTCACGGCGATCGTCGCCGACATCGACAGGTTCAAGCAGGTCAACGACAGCCACGGCCACGCGGCCGGGGACGAGGCGCTGCGTTCACTGGGGTGCTGGATCAGCGAGGTCGTGGGCGGGCAGGGCATCGCCGGACGCAGTGGCGGCGACGAATTCACTGTCCTGCTCGATGCCGACGCGAACGAAGCCGAAGCGCTGCTGCAGCGCCTGGGCGAGCGCATCGAGGCGATCACGGTGTTCGGGCAGACCTTCCGCTTCAACCTCAGCTCCGGGATCTGCCAGGACGACGGCCGCATCGATTCGCTGGAGCAGCTGATCCACCAGGCCGACCAGGCGCTGTACCGCGCCAAGCACGATGGCCGGGACCGGGTGGTGCGCACGGACATGGCCACGCCCTCCATGCCCGGCCTGGTGGTGGTCGGCAGCGGCATCGAGTTCGGGCGCCACGTCAGCGAACGCTGCCTGTCGGAGATCCGCGAAGCGCAGGTGGTGTTCTGCCTGACCGATCCCTTCGCGCTGGCGATGATCTCCAGCTTCCGCCCCGACGCCATCAACCTGGGTGCGCACTACCTGCCGGGCAAGGACCGGCGCGAGATCTATCGCGAGATCGACGCCGCGATCATGGCCGAGGTGCGCGCCGGCAAGCAGGTGTGCGCTGTGTTCTATGGCCACCCCGGCGTGTTCGCCGACGTGCCGCACGCGGTGATCCGCAAGGCGCGCGCCGAGGGCATCCCGGCGCGCATGGAGCCCGGCGTGTCCGCCGAGGCCTGCCTGTACGCGGACCTCGGCATCGACCCCGGCCGGCGTGGCGTGCAGTCGCTGGAAGCGACCCACTTCCTTGTCTACGACCGCACGCCCGACACTGCCGGCCTGGTGCTGCTGTGGCAGGTGGCACTGTCCGGGGACCTCAGCTGCACCCGCCTGCATGCGGAGCGCGAGGGGCTGCAGGCGCTGGTCGACAGGCTGCTGCGCTGGTACCCCGCGGACCACGAGGTGGTGCTGTACGAAGCGGCCCGGCTGCCGATCGAGCAGCCGCGGGTCGAGCGGCTGCGCCTGGCCGACCTGCCGGGGGCGCGCTACGAGGAATACACCACCCTGGTCATCCCACCGCTGGGCGAGCTGCGCGACGGCCAGGGTCTGGTCTGCGAGCACCACGTAGTGGCCGGGGACGCCCACAGCCGGCCGCGGGCCTAGCTCACCGCGACCTGCGTGGCTCCGCACCGTCGGCCAGCATGCCCGGCGCGATCCTGCATCGGATCGCGGGCCTGTCGTGCCGGGATGCCACGCCGTGCTTTGCGCGTGGAACTCCGGGACGCAAGATAGACTTCGCTGGTGAACAGGCAACCACACGGGCGAATCGAATTGGACTCCAGGACAGCAGGCATTCCGGGCGTGGCCCACGGATCGGAAACGGGACAATGACGGGCAGCAGGGCAGTGCCGTTGGAGGCGGTTCGGGCGTCGGCAACCACCGGATGGACGGCGATGCCGGCGGCCGCGGGTGGCAAGGAGGTGTTTCGATGATCCACACGCTGCGCGCGGGCTTGATCCTGTTGCTGATCGTCCTCAACACCCTGCTGCATGCGCTGCCGCTGCTGATGGTGGCCCTGTTCAAGGCGCTGTTGCCCATCGCTCGCGTGCGGCGGGGCTGCAACCGGATGCTTGCCGTCCTGGCGGAAAGCTGGATCGGTGCCAACTCCGCGATGATCGACCGGTTTACCGGTACCCGCGTCCACCTGCAGCTGCAGGGCGAAGCGGCGCTGCATGCCGACGGACACTACCTGGTGCTCGCCAACCACCAGAGCTGGGTGGACATCGTGGTGTTGCAGAAGGTGTTCAACCGGCGCATCCCGCTGCTGAGGTTCTTCCTCAAACGGCAGCTGTTCTGGGTGCCGGTGCTCGGCCTCGCGTGGTGGGCGTTGGATTTTCCATTCATGGGCCGCTATACCCGGCGCGAGATCGCGAAGAATCCAGAGCTCGGCAAGCGCGACATGGAAGCCACGCGACGCGCTTGCGATAAATTCCGGGCGATGCCGGTCGCGGTGATGAACTTCGTGGAAGGCACGCGGTTCACGGTGGAGAAGCATGCCGTGCAGTCATCGCCCTACGCGCACCTGCTCAAGCCGAAGTCCGGGGGCGTGGCCTTCGTGATCGATGCGATGGGAGATGCGCTGCACGCGGTGCTGGACGTCACCATCGCCTATCCCGCCGGACGCCCGACCATGGTCGACCTCATGGCGGGGCGGATCCCCGAAGTGCGCGTACTGGTGCGGCAGCGGCCGATCCCGACCGAGGTGATGGGGGGGCGCTACCAGGATGATCGAGCCGTCCGCGCCCGTTTCCAGCAATGGATGAACGGGCTGTGGCAGGACAAGGATGCCGACATGCAGCGCCTGCTGGAGCCCGACGGGCGCAGCTGAGGCGGCTTTATTCGCCGGGCGGCGGTGCAGGCTCGGCAGCGGCCTTGGCGGCTTCGCGCTCGGCGCGCTTCTTGGCGTCCTTCTCGTCCTGCTTCTTCTTCTTCGCGAGCTCGCGCTGGCGCTTTTCAAATGAGTAATTGGGCTTGGCCATGGGTCACCGGTCAGTTATGGAAGCCCCAGTGTAACGCCCCGGGTCAGAACATCTGCAGCGGGATCCCGCGCGCGTTGCGGTCGGCGTAGTCTTCACGCACCGCGCGACAGTAGGGGCCGCCCATTGGAAAGCGGCGGCAGACGTCCGGGCGGGACTCGTAGATCGAGCAGCCGCCCCCGGCCGGATCAACCGCAACGCACCAGCCGAATTCGTCGCGCGCCATCACGTGAAGCCCGGCAGCGGTGTAGTCGGTGAGGTGTTCGGCGACCCTGTCACCCGCCTGCAGCACGACCGTCATTCGACAGCAGACGGCATCGCAGGATGCGCAATCGATCGCGCCGCCCGCGGGTTCCGGCGTCCCGGTCTGGATACTGGAGGGCATGGATTCGCACGCTCAGGGAACTCCATCTTAGCGTGCGACGCATGAACGGCCGCGGCTCGGTGCCGCCTGACCCTCACGTCTCCGTGCCGTGCTCCATGCCGGAATTGTCCCGAACGATCCCCACCTTGCTATGGAGCCATGCATGATTGCCGCACGTCCGCTTTCCGTTTTGTCCGTGATCCTTGCCGCCGCTCTGGTTCCTGCGACAGCCGCCCATGCGCAGACCGGTCCCGGGAGTCGCCTGAACATTGCCGTGGACGCCGTCGACCTGGAGCGCTACGCCGGCACGTGGTACGAACAGATGCGGCTGCCGATGTCGTTCCAGCGCAAATGCGTGGGTGATACCACGGCGGAGTACGGCGGCAATCCGGACGGCACCATCAGCGTGGTCAACCGCTGCCGCACCGACGACGGCAGCTTCGAGGAGTCCCGGGGCATTGCACGCAAGGTGGATGGCAGCACCTCGATGCTCGAAGTGCGTTTTGCGCCGGCCTGGCTGTCGTGGCTGCCCGTGGCCTGGGGGGATTACTGGGTGATCGCGCTCGACCCCGAATACAAATGGGCCATGGTGGGTGCCCCCGATGCCGACTACCTCTGGATCCTGTCGCGCACGCCGAAGCTTGATGATGCGGTGCGTGACCGGTTGGTCACTCAGGCCAGCGACATGGGCTATCCGGTACAGGACCTGGTGGCGACACCCCAGCGCCAGGCCGGACCGCGGTCGAACTGATGGTTGACGCGCCTGGCGCCGCCCAGGCCAGGTACCGACCGGAGAGGGCGCAATCCGGACATGCTTGACCGGCATCAAGGAAGGCGGCGGGGGCGGCCGACATCATGGTTGGGCCGGGCGTGCCGGCACTTGCCTGAGGAGACCGCAATGCAGTTCGACCTGTCCGCCGGAAAGTTCGACGTCGCCATGCTCACCACCGCGCTTCGACCGCTTGATCCGGATGCGAAGATCACCCTCGACAGCGGCAGCGGGCGCCTGGACGTGGTGTCCGTCGCGAGCCAGGAGCAGATCCTGGAAGCCCTGAAGAAGGTCGGTTGCCAGGCCGAACCGGCGGTGCACGAACTGCACGTCAGCGGCGGCAGCACCTGCTGCGGCGGGTGCAGCTGAGCACACGGGTCTACAATCGCGCCTTTACTGAAATGGCGCGCACATGGCCCCCAATGCCACGATCTACCGGCTCGACCTCCAGGTCAGCGATATGGACCGGCACTATTACGCCGGCCACGCGCTGACGCTCGCCCAGCATCCGTCGGAAACACCGGTGCGGCTGATGGCGCGCGTGATGGCGTTTGCCCTGAACGCGCACGAAAAGCTGGAGTTCGGCCGCGGCCTCAGCAACGAGGAAGAACCCGACCTGTGGCGGCGCGACTATACCGGCGACATCGAGCACTGGATCGACCTCGGCCAACCCGATGAAAGCCGCATCCGCAAGGCCTGTGGCCGCGCCCGGGAAGTCACGGTGGTGAACTACGCCGGCGGCGCCGCCGAGGTCTGGTGGAGCAAGGTCGGGAGCGGCCTGTCGCGGCTGAAGAACCTGGCGGTGGTGGACCTGGATGCCGCAGCGGTGGAGGCGTCGGCCGACCTGCTGGAGCGCAGCATGAGCCTGACGGCGATGATTGAAGACGGCGAGCTGCAGCTGCTCGGTAGTCGTGGCACCGTCGCGATCAGGCCGCGCTGGCGGATGGGACAGCCAGGCGCCTGAGCGACGGGGCGCCGATCGCTCACGTGCGAAGGACGCGCGGTCTGGAATGATGAATGCCGGCCACCTGGAGCCTGCACCATGTCCGACAATCCAATCACCGGCGAAGTGTCGAACAGCAAGCTTGCGGCGGTGTTCGACACTGCTTCCGCGGCCCGCGACGCCGCGGCGGCGCTGGTCGCCGAAACCGGCCTGCAGCCAGCCCAGGTCAAGGTGATCGAACCCGGCGAGCCTGACGCGAACATCAAGCTTGAACCCGAAGGCCGCGGCATCTGGCACACGATCATCCTGGCGCACGTGCGCCTGGGCATCGCCGGCGCGGTCGCGGGTGCGCTCGCATTCGGCATCATGATGTGGATGGGCGTCCCCTTCGTGGCCCGCTCGCCGGTGGCCGCCGGCCTGGTGACGATCTCCTTCGGCGCGGTTGGCGGGCTGTTCCTGGGCGGCCTGGTGTCGATCCGGCCCGATCATGATCGCTATATACAGGCAACCCACGACGCGATGGATGCGCGGCGCACGACGGTGATCGTGCACGCCCTGTCCCGGGAGGAGCAGTCGCGCGCGAGCGAGTTCCTTTCCGGACGCGGTGCCGAGGTTACGAGCACGCTGTGAGCGGGGTGTCCGTGGTCGCCCCGTGCGGGCGATGGAACAGCGTGATCCCCCCAGTCGTGCCTCCAGTGCATTGGAGTTGGATCATAGTGGCCCCCACGCATTCCACGAGGGCTTTGACATGGGCCAGGCGCAAGCAGGCAGCGGACACGGATCCCGGATGCCCGTGCTGTTCGTTCCCCACGGAGCGGGTCCCTGCTTCTTCATGGAGTGGAGTCCCGCCGACACCTGGCAGCGCCTGGGCGCTTGGCTCAAGGGCGTTGCCGGAACCCTGCCGGCGCGGCCGCGTGCCATCGTCCTGGTCTCGGGCCACTGGCTGGAGCCGGAGTTCCGTCTTGGCGGCCACCCGCGCCCGCCGCTGATCTACGACTACAGCGGTTTCCCGCCGCACACCTACGAGCTGACATATCCGGCGCCCGGTGATCCGGAGCTGGCTGCAGGGGGGGCGCAGCTGCTGGAGCAGGGCGGCCTGGCGGCGGGCGTTGACGGCGAGCGCGGCTTCGACCACGGCGTCTTCATCCCCTTGAAGATGATGTTCCCCGATGCCGACATCCCCGTGGTGCAGCTGTCCCTGCGCCGCGACCTCGACCCGGCCGCACATATCGCCGCCGGTCGTGCGCTGGTGCCGCTGCGCGACCAGGGCGTGCTGGTGGTCGGCAGCGGGATGAGCTTCCACAACATGCGCGGCTATGGCGATCGGCGTTTCACGCCGATCTCCGCCGAGTTCGACGACTGGTTGACCGCCGCGGTGGAAAGCGCGCCGGCCGGCCGCGATGCGCTGCTTGCGGACTGGGCCCGGGCGCCCCATGCGCGCCTCTGCCATCCGCCCGGTGCTGAAGAACACCTGCTCCCGCTGCTGGTGGCCGCAGGCGCCGCGGGCAACTCCGAAGGCCGCAAGGCGTACTCGGAAAAAATCATGGAGACCACCATTTCCGCGTTCCGCTTCTCGCCGCAGGCCGATGCCGGCACCGGCGCCGCGCTGCGCGTCGAGGGCGGCATCGTGGAAAGCATCGCCTGAGAACACGGCGGACCCAACAGACTTCCAGGAGGAAGGAATCATGAAAAAACGTCAGCTTGGCCGTTCCGGCATTGAAATCGCGCCGCTGGTCTTCGGCGGCAACGTCTTCGGCTGGACCGCCGACGAGGCCCGCTCGTTCGCGCTGCTCGACCGTTTCGTCGAACAAGGCTTCAACGCCATCGACACCGCCGATGTCTACTCGGCCTGGGGGCCGGGTCTGTGCGGCGGCGAATCCGAAGCCGTCATCGGCAAATGGCTGGCCCGCCGCGGTCGCCGCGACGACGTGGTGCTGATGACCAAGGTCGGCAAATGGGAGCCGCGCAAGGGGCTGTCGGCGGACAATATCGCCGCGGCCGTGGACGATTCGCTCAAGCGGCTTGGTACCGATTACCTCGACGTCTATTTCGCCCACTTCGATGACCAGGACGTACCGCTGGAGGAAACCCTGGGCGCGTTCGCGAAGCTTGTCGAGGCCGGCAAGGTGCGCGCGCTGGGTGCATCCAACTACGACGCCGGCCGCCTGCGCGAGGCGCTGGCGATCTCGGAGGCGCAGGGCCTGCCACGCTACGAGGTGATGCAGCCGCTCTACAACCTGTACGACCGTGCCGCTTTCGAATCGGACCTGGCCGTCGTCGCCGACGAAAACCAGCTGGGCGTGGTGAGCTATTTCTCCCTGGCCAGCGGCTTCCTGAGCGGCAAGTACAAGGGGGTCGAGGACCTGCAGGGCAAGGCGCGTGCCGGCTTCCTGGAGGGCTATTTCGACGATCGCGGCCTGGAGCTGCTGGACGTGCTGCGCAAAGTCGCCACCGATGTCCGCGCCACGCCGGCGCAGGTCGCGCTTGCGTGGCTGATGGCGCAGCCGGCGGTCACCGCGCCGATCGCCAGCGCCACGAGCCTGGAGCAGCTTGACGAGCTGGCCGCCGCCGCCGGGCTTTCGCTTCCACAGGTGGCGCTCGCCGAGCTGGGGGCCGCCGGCCGCTGACGCAAATGCCGCCGTCAGGCCGCAATTCGCACGCACCCCGGGATGGCCGATGGCATCATGTCGTCGTCAACATACCGCCAGCGGGATCCGGACCGGCTGTCATTCCAGCGGCCGGTACTGTCCAGCCAGCCAGGGAGCAACAAGTGAGCAAAGACACCAAAGAGCGCTATGGCACCGTGTCCCGGGTCCTGCACTGGACGATGGCCGGCCTGATCTTCTGGCAGGCCCTCAAGCTGTTCGACCGCATCGACGATGGCGAACACTGGGTCGGGCAAACGCTGGTGCCATGGCACATCTCGATCGGCACGCTGTTGCTTCTGCTGGTGCTGCTCCGCATGGTGTGGACGGCGCGCAACTTCAGCAGCCGTCCCGAAGCGCCGCAGCCGCCGCTGCTCGGCTTCGTGGCCAAGGCCGGGCACGTGCTGCTTTACGTGGCGATGCTGCTGATGCCGCTCACCGGGATCAGCCTGATGATCGGCAACGGCTACGGGCTGACCGCTTTCGGCATCGAGCTCGCGGCGAGCGGTGAGGAGATTCCATGGCTCGCCACCATCGGCACCCTGCACCCGCCGATCGCCTGGCTGTTGCTGCTCATGATCATCGGCCATGGCGGCATGGCCCTGGTGCATCACTTCGTCAAGAAGGACGGCGTCCTGCGGCGCATGCTCTGACGCGTTGCACCCCGGGCCGGCACGCCGGCCCGGGGCTGCGGCACGCCTGCTTCAGTCGCCGGAATCGAACACCGGCTCGAAGCCCGCCCACATCATCCGCATGCCGTCGAACGGCATATCGGGCGTCTTGCTCCCGGCCGCCATTTCCGCTTCCATGGCCTTGGCCGCTGCGTCGCACGTAGCCTGGTCCGGCCAGGCGATCCAGCTGAACACCGGCACCTCGCCCTCGACTGCCTTGGCGGCGCGATAGAAGTCGGTGCGTTTGCCGTGCGGGACGTCTTCGCCCCACGCCTCGACCATGCCGAGCGCGCCGCCCTTGGCGAACATGTCCCAGCCTTGCTTCGCCATGTCGATGTACGCGGTCTTGTTCGCCGCCGGTACTGCAAGCACGAAACCCTGGTACCAGTCGGCGCCGGCCGGCTCACCCGGCTCGAACAGGGGCGCGAAGCCGCCGTAGACCATGCGGCTGCCGTCGAAGGGCATTTCGCCCATCTGCTGCATCGCCTCGTCGGTTTCCATCTTCTGCCAAGCGGAGTCGCAGGTCGCGCGGTCGGGCCATGTGATCCACGAAAACACGATGCTTTCGTCGTCCTCCGCATCCACTGCGCGATGGAAATCGGTGACCTTGCCCCTGGGCACGTCGACGCCCCAGGTTTCGATCATGCGGGTGGCGCCGTATTTCCGGAATACGGGCCACGTTGCTGTGGCGTGGTCGATGTAGTCCTGCTTGCGGGCAGTCGGGACGGCCGCGATCAAACCGGTGTAGTAGGTCATGGGCACCTCCGTGGGTCGCAGGGGGGGCAGGTGGCGGCCCGCCCTTGGGAGGTCCGAACATACGCCTGGCGGCGTCGCCATGCGACCACGCGCCCAGCCGTCCGTCGGCAGCACAACGGGCGGATTCAGTGGACGCTCGCGCTCCAGCTTGCGTCCCGCGCGCAGCCCGGGCCCTCGAACCAGTCCAGCACCACCGGCGCCAGCGCGTCGAGCCGCATCGGCAGGCTGAGGTGGTCTTCGCCCGGCATCTCGATGTAGCGGGCATGCGGGGCCGAGGCGGCAAGGGCGCGGCCATGCGCGACCGGCACGTGGCGGTCGGCGTCGCCGTGCACCAGCAGCGGGCAGGGCACGTCGGCGAGCGCGGCCACCACGTCGACGCCGCCGAGCGGAAGATCAAGGCGGGTACCGGCCTCGGCGATCGCAGCCTCCAGCACGGCGTCGCTCAGCCGCCATCGCATCCATTGCCGGGGCAGCCACGCCGACGGTGGGGCCGGGGCATCGCCGAGCATGTAGGGGACCATGTCGCGGATCGCGTCGTCGGCGATGGCGAAGGACTCCATCGCCACCACACTCTCTGCGCCGAGGCGCGGGTCCGCGCCGGCGAAGATCGCGGTGGCCGCGCCGTAGGACACGCCGAGCACGTGCAGCGGACCGGTGATCTCGCCGCGTTCGCGCAGTGCGGCGACCACGTCCACCACGTCGTCCGCCTCGCGCGTGCCGTAGCCCGACGGTGCGTCGCCCGAGCGGCCATGATTGCGCAGGTCGATGGCGATCGTCCGGTAGCCGGCCTCGCCCAGGCGCAGTGCCCAGGGCAGCATGGAATCGCCATGCATCATCCAGCCGTGGAGCAGCACCACGGTGCCGCGTGGTTCCGGTGCAGGGCTGGACGGCGCCAGGAAATCGAGGGTCGGGAAGGTGTCGGCCACCGTCGTGCCTTCGGGCCAGGACATGCGCAGGCGGTAGTCGCCGGGGTCGATCGCGCGCCAGAACACATCGACGCCGTCGCCCGTGGTGACGTGGCCGTCGCGGTCATGCAGGCGCGCGAGCGCAGCGTTGATCGGTCCAGGCGGGAGCAGCGATGACGTGCCGCCGGGCGCGACCAGCTGCGTGGCGAGGGCGTCCGCGATACCGGGCCAGAAGAAGCCTGCGATCAGCAGGCATGCGGTGGCGAGCAGTGCGGCCAAACGGATCATGAGGGACCGGTGGACTTTGGCCCTTCAGGCTATCGTCGCCTGGCGGCGCCTGCTACCGCATGGATATGACGCAGTGATGACAGTTGCCCGACCGTTCAGGCCGGGACTGCAGCGTCGGCGCCGGGCAACGCGCCGGGCGCGTCGGCCCGGCGCGGATGCGCGTGGTTCAGTTGACGCTGATCGTGCCCTTCATCAGCGCGGCGTGGCCGGGGAAGCTGCAGAAGAACTGGTAGGGGCCGCCGTCCTTGATCTTCGAGACGTCGAAGGTGACCGAAGTGCTTTCACCGCCGCCGATCATTTCGGTCGCGGCGATGATGCGGTCGTCGCCTGCCTTCAGGTAGCCCGCCGAGGCGCCGGCGGAGATCCCGTCGGCCGCGACGCCGGCCATGTCCGAGGATGCGGTCACGACCACGTTGTGGCCCATCGCGGCCTCAGGCAGCTGGCCGGTATGGGTGAGGTTGATGGTGAATTCGCTGCAAGTCGACGGCACGCTGATCGACGACAGGTTGAACTTCATCATGTCGTTGCCTTCGATGGCGACCGCGCAGCCGGAACTGCCGGCCGCCATGGCACCGGCATCGGCGGTGGCGTCAGTGGCGCTGTCAGCGGGGGTCGCGACGTCGCCGGTCTCCGCACCCTGGCCGTCACCGCCGTTGCCGGCCGAATCGCCAGAGTCGCCGGTGCCAGCCAGCGAGCCGGACGCCGGATCGACCTTGGCGTCTTCGTCGGCAGAGGCGGCTGGTGCCTGGGTCGGAGCGCTGGCGGCGGTGTCCTGTGACTGCGGGGACTCGCCGCCGCAGGCGGACAGGGCCAGGGCACAGGCGGCCGCGAGCAGGGAAGCGTGGAGTTTCATCTTGCACCTCATTGTGTGGGATCTGGTTGATGATGGACTGCAGTGTCCTTCAGCGTGCGTGAAGGGTGGCCTGCGAAGTGTGGTCGACGGGACGTCCCTCCGCATCCACCACCAGCCGCATCCGCCGGCCCTCGTGGTAGAAGCTGGCGCGGTAAAGGCCGGCGTCCTCGCCGGTACCGCGCTCGCAGAGCACGCGGATCTTGCGGGTGGACATCAGTTCGCGGAAGCGCTCCACGTCCAGGCCAAGACCCTGCGCCACCAGGGCGCCGTCGACTTCGATGTCAGGCTGGTCGGCAAGCTGAAGGGAGATGGCATCGCCCATGGTGTCCTCCATGCGTCGGAAACAGCCGTCAGGCTCCCATTGGCACGCAGCGTGCGCATTGACCTGGGTCAGACCGGCGCACTCGCGCCGCGGGACCCCTATCATGGCGCGCTGCCGCTTTCCGGAATCCTCGAGTCCATGTCCATCCTCCCGTCTTTCCTGCGCCGTCCGAGCCTGGTCACCCAGATCGTGATCGGCCTCGTGGCCGGCGTTGTGCTCGCCCTGGTCTCGCCCCGCGCGGGCGCGGCAGTGGGCCTGTTGGGGACGGTATTCGTGTCGGCGCTGAAGGCCGTGGCGCCGGTGCTGGTCCTTGTGCTGGTGGCCGCGTCGATCGCCAACCATCGCCAGGGACAGGACACGCGCATGCGACCCATCCTCGGGCTGTACCTGGCCGGCACCGCACTGGCGGCGCTGGTAGGCGTGTTGGCCAGCTTCCTGTTCCCGACCACGCTCAGGCTCGATGTGCCTGCCGACATTGCGCTCAGCGCGCCGGGCGGCTTCGGCGAGGTGCTGCGGACGCTGGTGCTGCAGGTGTTCGACAATCCCTTCAACGCGCTGGTCGACGCCAACTACATCGGCCTGCTGGCCTGGGGCGTCGTCACCGGCATGGCGCTGCGCCACGCCGGCGAAAACACGAAGCAGGTGCTGTCCGACTTCTCGGACGCGATCACGCGCGTGGTGCGCATGGTGATCCGGCTGGCACCGCTGGGCGTGTTCGGCATCGTCGCCTCGGTCCTCGCTGAAAGCGGGTTGGTGGCGCTGCTCGATTACGCGCACCTGCTTGCAGTGCTGCTCGGGGCGATGCTGTTCATGGCACTGCTGGCCAATCCGCTGATCGTGTTCGCGGTGACGCGGCGCAACCCCTATCCACTGGTGCTGCGCTGCTTGCGGGAGAGCGGGATCACGGCGTTCTTCACCCGCTCGTCGGCGGCCAACATCCCGATCAACCTGGAACTCTGCCGCAAGCTGGGGCTGCATCGTGAAACCTGTTCGATCGCGGTGCCGCTGGGCGCGACGGTCAACATGGCGGGCGCGGCGATCACGATTTCGGTGCTGTCGCTGGCCGCGGTGCACACGCTGGGCATCCCCGTGGACCTGCCAACGGCGCTGCTGCTGAGCATGGTCGCCGCGATCGGTGCCTGCGGCGCCTCGGGCGTGCCGGGTGGCTCACTGCTGCTGATTCCGCTGGCCTGCGGACTGTTCGGGATCAGCGCCGACATCGCGATGCAGGTGGTGGCGATCGGCTTCATCGTGGGGGTGGTCCAGGATTCGGCGGAGACGGCGCTGAACTCGTCCACCGACGTGGTGTTCATCGCTGCGGCCTGCGACGCGACTTCGGGCCGTGACGCGGTGGCCGGGGACGATGTCGACCCGGCCGCGATCATCGGTGGCGGCGTGGTTACGGGGAGCGGCCCGGACGCTTGATATGAAAGCGGCGCGCGAAAGTCGCGCGCCGCATGGTCCGACGGTCCGGGAGGCCGGATGGACCGGTCAGGACTTCTTGGCCTTCGCCACAGGTGCCGCCGGTGCCGGCGCCGCAGGCACAGCTGCCGTGGTCTTGCGGCTGGTCGTGCGCGAGGTATAGGGGCGCAGTGGTGTGTTGCCCAGCACCTCGATGCGCCCGCCGGACTTCTTGAACGAGGCAAGGTCGGCAGCGATGCGCTGGCTGGTCAGGTGCGCGGTCGTGCTGTTGGCGCGGCTGCTGGAGGTCCGGCGGAGCGGCGCGGAGGTCCTGGCGCGCGCGGGAGTGGCGGCGGTGGAAGCGGTGGCGGGGGTCTTCTGGGTGCTGCTGCGAGACATCTCGACTCCTGTCGTTTGTGGCCCGGCCAGCGCCGGCGGCGCTTGGCGGTGGACCGGCGGAGGGCGGTCGTGGGCAGTGGACGGCTTACTCCACGTGCTTGCTTGTGCACGCGCGACGGAGAAAGGACTGCCGGATCGGGACGCGACATACCATGACTGGACGCGAGTCCTTGCATCCATTATACAAATCCCACATTAACAAAGTGTTTGCAGGTACTTGACGCGCCCGTAACGCCGTGTCAGCCCTCAGCGCCGGAAATGCAGCAGGCGCCCGGTCTGGACACCGGCTGCATCGCCTTCCAGCGCCCCGCGCGATCGCGAGAGCGTGAAGCCCAGGGCGTCCAGCAGCCTGGCCAGCACTGCGCTGTTGCCGCGACCGGGGTCGGCGACCACGACCTCGGCGCGTTCGTGCGCATGCCGCTCCACGACCCCGGCGAGGAGGGCCGCGTGGTCCCGCTCGTACAGCACGTCGCTGGCGACAATCATGTCGAAGCTGCCCAGGGTCGGCAGTTCATTCTCCCAATCCAACTGCCGGTAATGCACGGCGGGCAGCTCGTTGAGCGCCGAGTTGTAGGCCAGGAAGGCTTCGGCGAGCGGGTGGATGTCGGACGCGACCACGTCGGCACCGCGGCGCTGCAGCACGAGGCTCGCGAGGCCGATGCCGCAGCCGGCCTCGAGGATGCGCTTGCCTTTGACAGGGAGCATGTCCATGGCCGTGGCCAGGAGGCGTCCCGACGGCCAGAGCTGGCCGAAATGGCTCCACTGGGCCGAGGAGATCCCCAGGCGCTCGCCGTGACCGTCCGGGTCCGCGAACTGCTGGCGATCGCTGAGCACGCGCAGGCGATAGCGATGGGCGCCGATCGCCACCGTGAGGGTGCGGGTGGAATAGCCGGGCACGGAGGCCTCCCGGGAGGGGCGTCGCTCCTTGCGGAGTCGTGCGCGAGGGAGGGTGCGTACCGGCCGGGGCCGATGCGCGCAGGGCACGCAGCTGGCCGCGGGCCTTCCCCAGCGTAGCAGGAAGCAACCCGTCGGCTCAGTCCTGCGCGCGCAGCAGTGCCAGGAATTCGGCGGGCGGCATGGGGCGGGCGATGACGAACCCCTGGCCGATGTCGCAGCCTGCCTCGAGGAGCCATCGCCGCGTGGCTTCGTCCTCGATGCCCTCGGCGGCCACGCTGGCGCCGAGTTCGTGGCCCAGGTCGATCGTGGCGCGGACGATCGCGCGGTCGGAGCGCGACGCCCGCAGCGCATGCACGAAGGAGCGATCGATCTTGAGCTCCTCCGGCGCCAGCCGGCGCAGGTTCAGCAGCGAAGAGTGGCCGGCGCCGAAGTCGTCGACGGAGATCCCGATCCCGTGCCTGCGGAGCCGCGGAAGGGCTTCGGCGACGCGTTCGGGTTCGCGCATCACTTCGGTTTCGGTGATTTCCAGCATCAGGCAATGGCCCTGTTCGCCACTGGCTTCGATGATCGCATCGACGAGGCGCGGATCGGCGAGGTCGTTGGCCGATACGTTGATCGCGATGTGCAGCGGGTCGCCGGTGTCGGGCCAGCTGTGGCACTTGGCGACGCCGTGGCGCACCAGGTAGAGGGTCATTTCGCCAATGGCGTGCGCCCGTTCCAGGATCGGCACGAAGTCATCCGGCGCCAGCGCTCCCAGGCGCGGGTGCTGCCAGCGCACCAGCAGTTCGGCGCCAAGCACCCGGCTGCTGCGAAGATCGATCTTTGGCTGCAGGGCGAAATCGAGCTCCTGCCTGGCGATCGCATCGCGCAGTTCGGCAAGGATCAGGGCGTCGTCGGTGCCCGGCACGCCGGCGGCCCTGGGGGCGATCGCGCGCCCGGTCGCCGGGCGCCTCCTGCGGCGCCAGGCGAACAGCACGATGCCGGCAACCAGCAGCGCGGCAAGCAAGGCGAATGCCGCGCGCGCGGGCAGGGCCGCCGGGGACGCAGCCGGGGAGGGCACCGCGTGTCGACGCGGTTCCCCACCGGTGGCGGCGGGATTGCCGAGCCATTCGATGTACAGGCGGTTCTGCTCCCCGTTCCTGCGCAGGCGTACAAGCGACTCGTTGAACCTGGCCACCAGCGCCGGCTGCCCGGGCCTGATTGCGAACACATACTTGCGCTCCAGCAGCGGCGGGCTGAGCGCGACGATGTCATGCAGGCCGGAGTGCTGGATCGCGTAATAGCCGATGCCGGTGGGCACCAGGGCGTAGTCGACCTGGCCACTCGTGACAAGCGCCAGCGTTTCGGACTCGTTGTCGATGGCGACCAGCCTGACGCCGGGGCGGGCGAGTTCGCGCATCGTCTCCCATGCCAGGCCGGCGTGCTGCACTGCCACCCGAACGTTGGCAAGCGTCTCCAGCGAGGTGACGGTCGGGGTTTCGTACTGCCCGAACAGGGCATGGTGACGGAGCAGGATCGGCTCGCTCAGTCCATACCGGCGCTCGCGCTCCGCCGACCAGAACATCGGCACGACATCGAGTTCACCGCGCGACAAGCGCTCGAGCGCAGTGTCCCATTCCCCGAGTTCGAACACCGGATCAAAGCCCAGGTCGGCGGCGATCCCGCGGGCGAGCTCGACGTCGAAGCCGTCGGCCCGACCGTTGGCGTCGATGAAGTGATAGGGCGGGTAGTCGGCGTCGCCGCCGAAACGCAGGCTGTTGCGGGAGGCGTCGTTGTTGGTGGAGGTATCGGCTGCAGCGGGAGCAGCGATGGCCAACGTGACTGCAAGCGTCGCTGCCGCCACCGCCAGCCGTACCGCGTGAACCCGTCTTCCGCCCCGGCCTTCCGTTTCCATCCTTCCCGTCCGGTGGCCACCTGCATGGACTATTAGCACGTTGCCGCGCGGTTTTGGGAGGCCGGACACGCTTCACGCTCTCCGCATGCGGACAAAAATGACCTTTTCGATCACCGCGGTGTGCGTTCCGGCCACGATGCCGGCGGTGGCGGTCGTGCCTCCCGGCGTGACGATCCCGGTCGCGGCGTTGGTGGTCGTGGGGCAGTGGCCGCTGCGGCGTCGCGGCCGCTGTGGTCAGCTTGCGTGTTCAGCCGCCGGCGTCGCCGGGGATGCTTTCGAGCATGTGCTTGACGTGCTGCGCGGGATTCATGTCCGAATGCACGGCAAGGATGCGGCCGTCGCTGCCAATCAGGTAGGAGGTGCGGCTGGACATCTCCGGCTTGCGCTCGAGCGCCGCGTGGTAATCCGCGGCGATCTTCGCGCCCTCGTCGGCGGCCACCGGGAATTTCCCGGCGCAGGTCGCCTTGTCGGCGGAAAATTCGCGCAGCTGCCCGGTGTTGCCTGCAGTCACGCCGATCACGGAAACGCCGCGCGCCTTGAAGTCATCGACGGCCTGCGAGAACAGCGAAGCCTCGATGTTGCAGCCCGGAGTGTTCGCGGCCGGGAAGAAGTACAGCACCACCGGCCCGTCGCGCAGGGCATCGGCGAGCGAGTATTCGAAGGCTTCGCCGGCAAGCCACGCTGGTGCGGTGAAGTCGGGTGCCGCGTCCCCGGGCTGGAGCGTGGCGCGCGCCTGTGGTGAACAGGCCGATGCCACGGCGAGGGCGGCGAGTACGATGCTGCGCTTGATGGGGTGCATTGAAGGCTCCAGGGTTGCGGCGATTCCAGCGGCGGGCACGCTTCAGCGTGGCACCAGCCGGGCGACCAGATCGACAAAGCCGTCGACGTAGGCCTGCAGGAAGGCACGGGTGTCGGCGCTGGCGAAGTCACCGTCAGCGCCGATGAGGTCGGGTTTGAACTGGATGTAGGCTTCGCCGCCCTGGACCACCGCACCGAGGATGCCGAGGATCTGGCGCAGGTGCTGCTGGCCCACCGCGGTGCCGATCGCCCCCGGCGTGGTGCCTGTGATCGAGGCCGGCTTGCCGCGCCAGACGTTCCTGTCCATCGGCTTGGAGCCCCAGTCGATGGCGTTCTTCAATACCGCCGGCAGCGAGCGATTGTGTTCGGGCATGACCACGGCGATGGCATCGGCGGCGGCGACTTCATCGGTGAAGCGGGCCACTTCGGCCGGGCGCGCGCCTTCCAGGTCCATGTTGTACATCGGCAGGTCGTCGATGCGTGGCCAGCTGACTTCAAAGGTATCGGGCAGCAGCCGGGCCATGGCTTCGGCAAGCTTGCGGTTGATGGAGTCGCGGCGATTGCTGCCGACGATGATGGCGAGACGGTACTTGGCCATGGCGGGTGTCCTTGGGGATGGATGGAAGCGTCTGTCGGCCAGCGTAGGGGCAGGCGCGCCGGTTGGAAGCATGGCTGGCCGCAACGATGCGTTGCGGGACGGGCGCGCGGCGTGATGGCCGTCCGCGCGGGTCCAGGGCGGTCTCAGACGTCCAGGATCTGCCCGGGCCGCTTGCGCGCCTGCAGTGCCAGGCGCCGGTCCTCGGCGCTGCGCCAGCGGCGTACGCTGCGCTGGAAGAACAGGCTGTTGGGCACGCGCAGCACGCTGCCGCGCGGCTCGCCGGCGTCGTCGGTTTCCTGCAGCGTGGTGTAGACGAGGTTGATGTCGGTGACCCGACCGCCGAGCCCCGGCTTGTCGCCACTTTCGAGGAGTTCGACGTGGTCGTGCAGCCGGAACGGGCGCGTGGCCAGGATCAGCATCGTGCAGAAGATGTTCGACAGCACGCTCCATGCGGCGAAGAAGGCCACCGCCGCCACCGCGGCAAACCCGGTGAACGCCGTCCACAGCACCGTGCCGGATACGCCAAGCCGCTGCAGCACGAGCAGCACGGCCGCGGCCGAAATCAGGAAGGTGACCACGCGCTGCGATCCGATCACCAGCTCCTGCGGCGCGTCATAGCGCTTCCAGACCCGATCGCCGATGCGGCGCGCGAGCAGGCGCAGCAGCCAGGCCCCGAGGATGATCAGCGCCACCTGCCCGAACGGCACGATCACGCCCAGCCATTCCTGGACCCACACAGGCAATTGCTCCCTCATCACGGCTCCCTGACGGCACCATGCCGGCGTGGTCGCGATTGTCCCAGATCGCGCGGTCGGGGCGGGCAGCACGATGGCTGCCCCGACCGGGTCGGCTGCCTGATCGCAGGCGACCCGGCGGTGTTGGGTATGCTTGCAGGGTTGGCGTCCGCACGGCGCCCATCCATCGCATCCAGTCCGGAGATTTCCAACTTGAAGATCAGCCTTCTCACCGCGGCGACCGCGCTCGCGCTGTCGCTTGCCGCCCCCGTATCCGCCCATGACGTCCGCGCCGCGGCCGACTGCATCGACATCGCCTGCGACGCCAGCCTGCTGTTCGAAGCGGACGACTCCGCCGCTGGTGCCGGCGACACCGTGGCTGCCACGCGCTACGGCACCTGGGGCATCGACACCGCGGGCATGGACCGGGACGTGCAGCCGGGCGCCGACTTCTTCCGCTACGTCAGCGGCACCTGGGCGGACAACACCGAAATCCCTTCCGACAAGTCGATGTACGGCTCGTTCCTGGTCCTGCGCGACCTGTCCGAGGCGCGCGTGCGCGGCCTGGTGGACGGCTATGCCGCGCTCGGCGACGCCGCCACCGGCGACACCGCCAAGGTCGCGACCCTCTACCGCAGTTTCATGGACGAGGCCACGATCGAAGCCCTGGGCGCCGCCCCGCTGGCACCGCACCTCGACGCTGTCCGCGCAGCGGCCGACAAGGATGCGCTGGCCGATCTGATGGGCCGCGCGGCCGGCGGTCCGGGCGCGACCCTGTTCCGCGTGGGCGTCTCCGACGACCAGCGCGATCCCGATCGCTACACCCTGTACATGAGCCAGTCCGGCCTCGGCCTTGGCGATCGCCAGATGTACCTGGACGAGAAGTTCGAGCCGCAGCGCGAGCGCTACGTCGCCTACATCGCCCAGCTGCTGGAACTGGCCGGCTGGGACCAGGCGCAGGCGAACGCGCAGCGCGTGTTCGACTTCGAGAAGGCGGTGGCCGAAGCGCACTGGACCCGCGCCGAAAGCCGCGACCGCAGCCGCACCTACAACCCGGTCGAGCGCGCCGCGTTCGCGACCACCGCACCGGGCTTCCCCTGGGAGCGTTATTTCGCCGCGTCCGGTGTCGGCGATGCGCCGCGCGCCGTGGTCCGCCAGGGCACGGCGATCCCGAAGCTGGCTGCGATCTTCGCCGGGGCCGACCTCGATACGCTGAAGGCCTGGCAGGCCTTCCACGTCACCGACCAGGCCGCGCCGCTGCTGTCGAAGGACTTCGTCGACGCGCACTTCGACTTCCGCTCGAAGTTCCTCTCCGGCCAGCCCGAGCAGCGCGAGCGCTGGAAGCGCGGCGTGGCCCACGCCGAGGGCGCGATGGGCGAGGCGATCGGTCGCGACTACGTGGCGCAGTACTTCCCGCCGGACGCCAAGGCCAAGATGGACGACTTGGTGGCCAACGTGAAGGCGGCCATGGGCGCGCGCCTGGACCAGCTGGAATGGATGGGCGAGGACACCAAGAAGGAAGCCCGCGCCAAGCTGGCCGGCTTCGGCCTGAAGATCGGCCACCCGGAGGAGTGGCGCGACTACGCGGCGCTCGAGGTCAAGGACGGCGACGTGCTCGGCAATGCCCTGCGTTCGGCGGCGTTCGAATGGGATTACGACCGTGCGCGCATCGGCAAGCAGGTCGACAAGGCCGAGTGGGGCATGACCCCGCAGACGGTCAATGCGTACTACTCGTCGGTGAAGAACGAGATCGTGTTCCCGGCCGCCATCCTGCAACCACCGTTCTTCGATCCCGACGCCGATCCGGCGGTGAACTACGGCGGAATCGGCGGCGTGATCGGCCACGAGATCATCCACGGCTTCGACGACCAGGGCCGCAAGTCCGACGGCGCCGGCCTGCTGCGCGACTGGTGGACCGCCGACGACGCCGCCAAGTTCGAGGTCCAGGCCGCGAAGCTTGGCGCGCAGTACGAGGCCTACGAGTTCCCGCAGCTGCCGGGCATGCACATCAACGGCAAGGTGGCGATGGGCGAGAACATCGGTGACCTTGGCGGCCTGACGATCGCGCTGGAGGCCTACCGCCGTTCGCTAGACGGCACGGAGGCGCCGGTGATCGACGGCTTCAGCGGCGAACAGCGCTTCTTCATGGGCTGGTCGCAGGTCTGGCGCACGCTGTGGCGCGACGATGCACTGCGCCAGCAGCTGGTCAACGGCACGCATTCGCCGGGGCATATCCGTGCGTTCGCGCCGCTGCGTAACATCGATGCCTGGTACGAGGCATTTGGCGTGACCGATGCCGACGCGCTCTGGATCGCGCCCGAAGACCGGGTCCGCATCTGGTAAGCAGAAAAGAGGGGGCGGATTTCCGCCCCCTTTTCTTTGGTTCTTCTCCTGATTGAGGGAGAGATGTACAGCCGACCGGCGGAGTGGCTGGTTCTTCTCGAGGCTCCGGGTGATGACGTGACAGTTGGGGCTGGGAGCTGCTCCGTCCCGATGCGCGCTGCCCGTCCCGCACACAGGGGGTGTGCTCCCCCGGCCTGTCCGCGTCCTGCTCCCAAGGCCGGCCGCCGGCCATCCATGGCCGGCTGTCCGCACACCCCCTGCATCCACGGCGGGCAGCGCGCACCCTCCCGGAGCAATCACCCGCCCCCCTCAATCGGGAGAAGAACCTTTTCTTTGGCTCTTTGTCACGTCATCACCCCGGAGCCTCGATGAAGAACCAGCCGGGCCGGCCGTACGTCTCTCCCCCAGTCGGGAGAAGAACCTCTTTATTCGCGCGCCGATCCGTGGCGTAATCGACGCACCCCA
The DNA here is from genome assembly GCF_054052065.1 of Luteimonas sp. A537. Lineage (NCBI taxonomy): Bacteria > Pseudomonadati > Pseudomonadota > Gammaproteobacteria > Lysobacterales > Lysobacteraceae > Luteimonas > Luteimonas renzhihongae. The sequence continues at coordinate 311,326 of NZ_JBSVRH010000002.1, read as the reverse complement.
CGTCGCCCATGTATCCACGAGGTACGCAATTCCGCACGTCCACAGGAGCCAGGCACGCAATGCAGCCGCAAGTGATCAGCGAGGAGTATGGAATTCCCCCGGCGCAGGCACGGGAGATCATCGGGCGTGAAACCAGGCGTGCGCTGTTCGGGCGCTGGCAGGCCTGGGCCTGGCTCGCACTGACACTGGGAGTGGCACTGGTGTTGCACCTGGCCCAGCCGGGCAACGGGCTGTGTGCGCTGCTGATCGCCGGCGGCGCGCTGCTGGTCTGGTTCCAGGTCGGGCGCTTCCTGGCGGAGCCGGCGGTGCACGCCGCGGCGCGGAGCTGTTCCAGCACTTGATTCCGGTCAGGGCGCCCGCCGCCCGGACAGCGCAGGCTTGGGCGTTCCAGTCGAATCAGGAAGTGCAATGTCCGAGCCGTCGGTCCTCGTCATCGGTGCCGGTCCCGCCGGCCTTTGCCTGGCGCGCGCGCTGTCGCAGCGTGGCCTGCGCGTCGAGGTGTTCGAGCGCCAGTCGCGTGGATCCGTTGCCAGGCCCACGTTCGACGGCCGCGAGATCGCGCTGACCCAGGCCTCGATGCGCATCCTGCGCGAGCTTGGCGCATGGCAGCGGATCGCAGAAGACGCGGTGTCGCCGCTGGTGGGCGCGCGCGTGGCCGACGGCGATGCCGGGCACGGATTCGAGGTCGACGCCGCGCCCCTCGGGCATCCGGCCCTGGGCGCGCTGGTCGCGAACCGCGACATCCGCGCGGCCGCATGGCAGCTGGTCGAAGGCGATCCGCGCATCCGAGTTCACTTCGACGCCGTGGTTGCCTCGGTGGCGTCGGACGCGCGGCAGGCCAAGGTGGTGCTGGAGGACGGCCGCCGTTTCCAGGCCCCGCTGCTGGTGGCGGCCGACAGCCGCTTCTCATCCACCCGCCGCGCGATGGGCATCCCCGTGGCCATGCACGATTTCGGCAAGACCATGCTGGTATGCCGCGTGCGTCTGGAGAAGCCGCACGATGGCATCGCCTGGGAGTGGTTCGGCAAGGGCCAGACGCGGGCACTGCTGCCGCTGCGTGGGCAGCTGGCTTCGGCGGTGGTCACGGTCACCGGCGCCGAGGCGGAGCAGCTGGAGTCGCTGGACGCCGATGCGTTTTCGCGCGAACTGCAGTCGCGCTACCGCGACCGCTTCGGCACGATGGCGCTGGAAGGCGAAGTGCATGCGTATCCGCTGGTGGCGACCTGGGCGCACCGGTTCGTCGGCACGCGCTTCGCGCTGCTCGGCGACGCCGCGGTGGGCATGCATCCGGTCACCGCGCACGGCTTCAACCTGGGCCTGGCCAGCGTCGAGCGACTGGCTTCGGCGGTGGCCGACTCGGTCGCGGTGCACGATGACCCGGGGCACCCCGCGCTGCTGGCGCGCTACCAGCGCCGCCATCGCGCCGGCTCCCTGCCGCTGTTCCTCGGCACCGCGCTGGTGGTCCGGATGTTCACCGACGACGGCCGGCCGATGCAGCCGCTGAGGCGCGCGATCATGCAGGCCGGCAGGATGCTGCCGCCGCTCAGGCGCGCGCTGGCCGACACCCTGCTCGACGACGGACCGGTCGACCCGTCTCCGTTGCATCGGCTGCGCCGGGGTCTGGCGCTGTTGAAGCCGGCGACGGTTGGAGACGGCGTGCACGTTCGCTGACGCGCCCGGGCTTCCGGAGGGCTGCCACAGGGCTTTGGGAACCCGAGGCTGCAGCGGGCGGCCCGTTCGAGCGCCGGTCGCTACAATACGCAGCCCACGCAAGTCCTTGGAGTCGCCATGTCCGCCATTCCCGCCTGTCCGCAATGCGGGCTGGAAAACACCTATCCCGATGGAGCGCTGTACGTGTGCCCGGACTGCGGCCACGAATGGGCCGCCGGGGACGGTGAGACCGCCGACGGCAAGGCCATGGTGGTGCGCGACGTCAACGGCAATCCGCTGGAAGCGGGCGACACCGTGGTGGTGATCAAGGACCTCAAGGTCAAGGGCTCGTCGATCCCGCTCAAGCAGGGCACGATGATCCGCAACATCCGCCTGATCGAGGACGACGCGGAGAATATCGAGGGGCATTCGGACAAGATCCGCGACCTCGTGCTGAAGACCTGCTTCCTGCGCAAGGCCTGAGAGCGATGACCGCGGCGCCCGCCGCTGGAACCTTGCCGACCGGCGCCCGCCGCGTCGCTGTCGTTGGCGGCGGCCCGGCCGGGCTGTTCGCCGCCGAACTGCTGCGCGCGGCCGGCTGCGAGGTCCATGTCTTCGAGGCCAAGGGCTCGGTCGGGCGCAAGTTCCTGGTCGCGGGCAAGGGCGGCCTGAACCTCACCCACTCCGACCCGCCGGCCCTGTTCGCCAGCCGCTATCGCGAACGCAACGCCGAGGTCGGTCGCTGGCTGTCCGCGTTCGATGCCGATGCGCTGCGCGCATGGGCGCGCGGGCTTGGCATCGAGACCTTCGTCGGCAGCTCCGGACGGGTCTTTCCCGTGGACCTCAAGGCCGCCCCGCTGCTGCGCGGCTGGGTCCGCAGGCTGCGCGCGCAGGGCGTGGACATCCACGTCCACCATCGCTGGCTGGGATGGAACGACAGTGGTGCATTGCGGTTTGCGACGCCGGATGGCGAAACCGGATTCGAAGCCGACGCCACCTTGCTCGCGCTGGGCGGAGGCAGCTGGCCGCAGCTGGGTTCGGATGGCGCATGGCAGGACCTCCTGCGCGATGCCGGCATTGAGGTCGCGCCGCTGCAATCATCCAATTGCGGCTTCGACATCGCCTGGTCCACGCATTTCGCAGGGCGCCATGCGGGTGCCCCGCTGAAGCCGGTCGTTGCGCATTGGCGCGGTGCGGACGGCCGCGCGCATGCACTGCAGGGCGAGTGCGTGGTTTCGGAACACGGGATCGAAGGCAGCCTGGTCTATGCGATCTCCGCCGACCTGCGCGAACTCGTCGCCCGCGACGGGCATGCGGTCCTCGAGCTCGACCTGGCGCCCGGACGCGAGCTTGCGCGGCTGCAGGCCGAGCTGTCGCGGCCGCGTGGCAAGCGCAGCCTGTCTGAGCACCTGCGGCGTGCAGCGGGGCTCGACGGCGCCAAGGCCGGCCTGCTGCGCGAAGTCCTCGATGCCGACGCCTTGCATGACCCGGCAGCCGTGGCAGTCGCCACCAAGCGCCTGGCTCTGCGGCTGGTCGCGACGCGCCCCCTGGCGGAGGCGATCAGCAGCGCCGGTGGCGTCCGCCTCGAGGCTCTGGACGACGGGCTGATGCTTCGGGCGCGGCCGGGCGTCTTCGCTGCGGGGGAGATGCTCGACTGGGAAGCGCCGACTGGCGGGTACCTGCTGACCGCCTGCTTCGCCAGTGGATGCGTGGCCGCCGAAGGCGCGCTGCGCTGGCTGGATAGCGTCCCGTCAGCCGGCATGCGGCATGCTGTCGCCCTCACTTCCCCGGAGCACGGATAACGATGGATTCCAGACTGATCTCGATGCTGCTCGTGCTGGCCCTGCCGTTGGCGGCCTGCGAGCAAAGCGCGCCGTCGCCGGACGCGGCCGATGACGGCACGAACGCCGCGGCTGCGGAGCAGGCCCCGCCGGCCGGCGAGGCCAGCCTCCCGGCCGAGTTCGTGGTCCTGACCAACGAGCCTTTCTGGCAGGCGAGCGTGGAAGCGGGCGCGGTGGTGCTCAGCGGACCCGACCTCGAAGGCCGGCGGTTTGGCATCGATACTGAAAACGAGGTCGAAGGCGCCAGGCTGGTGCACGCCAGCGACGATGCCGGGACGATCTCGGTGACGCTGACGCCGGGACCGTGCGAGGACACCATGTCGGGTGCCGTATTCCCCCAGGTGGCCGAGCTGGTCATCGACGGGATCGGGCCGGTGTCCGGCTGTGCGCGCCCCGCTGGCACGCCGCCGCCCGCACCGTCGGGCCTCTGACCGGCCACGGGGCCCGTGGCGAGGGTCAGGCGCGCGAGGAGTGAAGCGCCGGGCCGGGCTCCACGAGCAGCGTGTCGCCCCAGCCGGTGGGCATGGTGATGGTGACGGCCCGGCCGGACAGGGTGGCATCACCGAGTGCGACGGCGTGCGCCGCCATGGTGGCCTTGAAGCGGCTGTGGAAGACCTCGTCGAAGCTCGCGCCCGAGACCCGGAACCCCGCCGCGACCTGTTTGATCTCGACCATTGGCGCGCCTTGGTGGTGTAGGTGTGCCCCGGCCCAGCTTCACGACTTGCTCAAGGTCGCGGCCAGTTCCGTTGCTGAGCGGCATCCGTGACCGGTGCAGGGCCGTGCTGCCGGGGCCCCGATATCATGCGCTGGGATGGCTTGGCTGCCTGTCAGTGACTTGGCGGTTCGAGGGTAGGGAAAATCCGAAACGCCGGCTGGCCGGAGCCCGGGCGGACAGCAGCAAGGCCTTTCAGGGCGCCGTGTGCGCCGGCGAGGCTTCGGGTTCCACCGGAAGCAGGTCTTCGCTGGCGTGAGCCTGCTGCTCGGCGGCAATGTGCTCGTCAAGGTCGCGGTTGACCGAGGTGTCGGCCGTTGCCTCCTCGGCGGGTGGCGCCTGCACGGCAAGCTCGGCCGCCCTGGCCGGGGGACCTTCTTCCGGGAGCGTGGCGGCATATTGGATCACGCGCGGTGTGTTCACTCCGGCCTCGGCCAGGCGCGTACGCACCGAATGGATAGCCTCGCTGCGAACCTTGCCAAGGTCACTGCTGCGCTGGTCGACCCAGGCGAAGAAGCGCAGCGTGATCCCCGACGCGTCATAGGCGTCCACCGTCCAGGAGGGCCCGGGATCCGCCAGCACGCCATCGACCCCGCGAATCGCCGCCAGGGCGACGTCCTGCACGCAGCGGATCGATTCCGCCACGTCGACCGGGATCGTGAATTCCAGCCGCCGCCGCGCGTTGCTGGAGAAGTTCAGCACCACCGACTTGAACACCAGCGCGTTGGGCAGGGTGAGGCGGTTGCCATCAAAGGTCACGAGTACGGTGGCGCGCGGCGTCAGCGCCGCGACCTTGCCTTCATGGCTGCCGTCGATGCGCAGGGAGTCGCCCGGCGCGAACGGGCGGCGGATGCTCAGCAGCACGCCGGCCACGTAGTTTTCGGCGATGTCCTTGAACGCGAAGCCAAGCGCGAGCCCGATCACGCCTGCCGAACCCATGACCGCGCCCACCAGGGCGGTCGCCCCCAGCAGGTCGAGTGCCACCAGGACCCCGCCCAGGAGCACCAGCCACTGCACCAGCTGCTGCACCAGGCTTGCGAAATAAGGGTTCTCGGACTGCCAGTTGCGTCGCTGGATGCGTTGTCCGAAGCGCCGCCCCAGCCATTTCCCCAGCCACCACGCCAGGGCGACTACCAGCATCGCCACGATGAGCAGCGGCAGGGCGGCCACCAGGCGCACGATCTTGTCCAGCGCGAGCGTGGACGCGGTGCCGATGCGGTCGGAGATGCGGGTGCTCACCATCACGCGGTTGTCGACCCGGGTGCTCCCGGGTTGCTGTTCGGCCACCTGGACGGCGCGCTCGCGGTCCTCGGGTGCGAGGACCACGCCCTGCAGTTCGGCCACGCCGTCACGCACGGTCACGGTGACGTCGGCCAGCCCATCGGTCTCCTGCAGGCGCTCGGCAACGCGCCGACTGTCGGCAAGGTCGCGTCCGGCGTCCGCGGTGTCCACGCCTTCGGCGGTAACGGGCGAGGTGACGCTCTCAGCGGCCGTGGGTGCCGCGGCCGGAGCGCTTGCCTGAGCGTGGGCCGGAGCGCCAGCGACGGCTGCCAGTGACAGCAACAGCGACAACAGGGCGGCGAGTGGAGCAATCGTGTTCACGCGCATGCCGCAATGGTCGCACGGCGCGGTGAAACCCGCGCAACGCCGCGAATCGGCGTGCAAGTCCGATGGTGTGGCGTATGGGCCGGCGGCAGGGCTTGCAAGGCAGGGGGCGGACCCCGATAACAGGCGGTATCCAGCATCCGCGGAGAAACAGCATGGCCACCGGCTGGGCCGGCGACGGCGCCGTACAGGACCAGATCGACGCAACCGTGAAGGACGCGATTGAGCGTGCACGCAGCCGGCTGGGCACCGGACCGGGGCGCGAGGACTGCGAAGAATGTGGCGAGCCGATTCCGGAAGCGCGACGCAAGGTCGTGCCCGGCGTACGCCTTTGCATGCCGTGCCAGGCCGCGCAGGACGAGGAAGCGGGCCTCGCCGGCTATAACCGGCGAGGCAGCAAGGACAGCCAGCTGCGCTGAAACAGGCGGATCAGAGGTGCTGGAAAGCGAGGATTGCGGACAGCACAGCGGCCAGGATCAGGTACTCGCCCTTGTCGTTCCGCTGCCCGTACTGGCTGCGTCCGTAGTAGCCGTCTTCATATCCGCGCTGGAACCCTTGGCGGAAATAGTGGATGTACTCCGAGCGGTCGACGTACCAGCCGTTGTAGCCGTAGCTGGCGTCCTCCCAGGCGTGGCTGTTGCGGTAGTCGGGCTGCCAGCCATCGTCGTAGTCGGCGCGGCCGGCCTCGCGGCCTTCCCTGTAGCCGAGGTCGACGGCCTGCTGCAGCAGGTCGGCGCCGTACTGGTTCACGCTGTAGTAGTGGCCTGCGCGCTGGTAGCGATAGCTGGCGGGCGCGCTGTACCAGGCGGCGTTGTAGCTGCTCCAGCGCGGGTCGCGCGCGTGGACACGGGAGTAGTAGTTGCGCAGGTAGCGCTGCTGGTGGACGCGGCGTTGCTGGGCAAGGCGCTGCTCGTGGCGACGCTGGGCATCACGCAGCTCGCGTCGATGACGCTGGTGCTGGGCTTCGCGCTGGCGCTGCTGGGCGACGCGCCGTTCGCGTTCGCGCTGGTCGACGCCCCGGCCCTGGCGCCGGTCGCCCTGGCGACGCTGGTCGGCATCGCGACGCTGGTCGGCACTGCGACGCTGGTCGGCACTGCGACGCTGGTCGGCATTGCGACGCTGGTCCGGGGCGCGGGGCTGGTCCGCAATGTGGCGCTGTCCGGCATCCCGACGCTGTTCCGCAATGCGCTGGCGCTGCTCCGCAATGCGGCTCCGTCCGGCATTGTCGCGTTGATCCGTGGCGCGGCCCTGCGCTGCTTCGCGGCGCCCCGCGGCTTCCCGTTGCGGCACCTGGCGTTGCTGTGCCTGGCGCTGTGCGGCCTGGCGCTGCTGCGGGTGTTCGCGCGCAGCCGACGGCCTCTTCTGCCCGGCATCGCGCTGCCGCGCCGGCGTATCACGGCGCTGCCGGGATGCCTGTTCCGGGCCACCCTGGCCCTTGCCGGCGCGATCGCCGCCACGCGCGGCCTGGTTGCGCTGGCGCTGTTCGTCCGGGCGCTTGCGCGCCTCGCGAGCCGCCTCCTGCCTTCGGGGGCGGTTGTCATCGTTCTGATGCGTGCGCGCCTCGCGCGGACGCTCCAGCGCGTCGGCCGTTGCCGGAAGCGCGATCCCGATCGACAGCATGATCGCGAGGAACATGGGGACTGGATGCAAGGTCATTGTGGTGCTCCCTGGAGTCGTTCGCCTCCACTTCACGGTGCGCACGCTTAACGCGCTCTGAGAATGACGCTTCCGGGCGACAGCTGTTCAGGCGGCGTACGCTGTAAACGGTTTCAACCGCGCCGGCGCAACCGCTACGGTGCGCAACGCCCATGAATGTACAAGGTGGAGGTGCGGGTGGAAGGCGACAGGGGCTGGTTCGGAAGGCTGGCGGAGGCGTTCGCCCGGCTGCGCGGGGCAGGGCCGCTCGACCCCACCGGGCTGCGGCTTCCGCCGGCACGGCTGCACCAGTACAAGGGCTATGTCTCGCTGCACTTCCGGCGCGGCCAGACGCAGAGCCGGATGCGCGGCGACACGCCCGACCGGCTGCTGATCGATTACACCAGGACCATGCTGGCAGCGCTGTTGTGGCAGCCGCGGCCGCGACGCATCGGGATCGTCGGCCTGGGCGGTGGCTCGCAGGTGAAATTCCTGCACCGCCAATTGCCCGGAGCGCGGCTGGAGGTGGTGGAGAACCATCCGGGCGTGATCGCGCTGCGTCGCAGCTTCGGGATTCCCGATGACGATGCGCGGCTGGAAGTTGCGTTCGACGACGGCGCCCGCTTCATCGCCGCACGGCCCGGACGCTACGACCTGCTCCTGGTCGACGGCTACGACGCCGCCGGCATTCCCGAAGCCCTGTCGACGCCGGCTTTCCTCCGCGCCTGCCGCGATGCCTTGGCCACGGGCGGCGTGATGGCCGCGAACCTGCACGGCGACGGCTGCGCGCCGTACATCATGCAGCTCCGGGAGGCGTTCGGCGGCGACCGGGTGCGGGTGGTGCAGGAGGCGGAGATGAGCAACCGCGTGGTGTTCGCGTGGACCGGCGATGAACCGTGCGGCGACAGCGCCACCCTGGATGCCGCGCGCGCGGTGCTCGGCGACGAGGCCTGGCAGGAGCTTGCCCCGGCCTTCGAGCAGGTGGCGCGGGAACTGCGGCTGGGGTCGGAGATGGCATGCGCCAGGTGATCCCGCTGCCGCCGGCGATGCTCGAGCGGCTGCATGCCGCCTATGCGACTCCGCCGCGCGCCTACCACCACTTCGGCCACGTCGAGGCGGTGCTTGGCCATTTCGACGAGGTCGCCGCGGGACCGGGCTGGGCGCGCCCGCACGAAACCTGGCTCGCCATGCTCTACCACGACGCCATCTACGACGCCGGGCGCAGGGACAACGAGGCCCGTTCGGCACGCTTGGCCGCGCAGGAGATCGCACGCTGGCTGCCCGATGCCGGGATCGACGTGGGCCACGTCGTCGATCTGATTGAATTGACCGCCCGCCACGGGAGCCTGCGTCCGGAAGCGCTTGGCGAAGGCCCGGATGGCGACGACCGCCGCCACTTCCTGGATTGCGACATGGCCATCCTTGGTGCCGACGCCGCTGCCTTTGACGCCTATGACCGGGCTATCGCCGAGGAATACAGCGACGCCGTGCCGGGCGTGCTGTATCGCATCAATCGACGGCGCTTCCTGCGTGGCCTGGTGCGCTGCGATCGCATCTACCTCAGCGCGTTCTTCCACGAGCGCCTTGATGCCGCGGCACGCGCGAACCTGCGCCGCCGCCTGGGCGTGGCTGGCTGAGCCGCTGCAGCCGGCCGGCGTGGCCGTCTGCGCCGGGGCCATCGTTTTCGTACCACGGTCAAGGGCGGCGGGTATCCTTCGACACTATGGCCAAGCTGCTGCTCAACATGAGGATGGTCCCGGAGGACGAGGCGGACGAGGTCCGCGAGTTCCTGGGCGCCAACGACATCGGGTTCCATGAGACCCGGCCCAGCCGCTGGGGCATTTCATACGGCGGCATCTGGGTCAGCGACGATGCGGACTATCCGCGCGCGCGCCGGCTGATGGACGAGTACCAGGCCGCGCGCCAGGCCCGCGCCCGCGCCGAGCGGGCCGACGCATTGCGCACGGGCAGCGGCGAGACCTTTGCCGACGTGCTGCGCAACGAACCGGGTCGCGTGGCGCGCGCGGCCGCGGGCATCGTGCTGTTGCTTGCACTGGCGGCGCTGCCCGTGGTGCTGCTGTGGCAAGCCTGGACGTGAATCCGGAACGCCCCGCGAAGGCACGCTGGCCGGATCGTTCGGCGCATCGCAGGAAGCGCCAGGGCCGCCTCGTCTTCCGGATCGCGGTGGTGCTGGTGCTGGTGCTGCCGTGGTTCGGATACCGGCAGGTCCGCGACTGGCTGGGTCCGGAGGCAGGACCGTCCGCAGGGCTTTCGCAGGCGACCGACGCACCGGCGGTGCCGACAGCGGCACCTGCCCCTGCCGCCGCCACCTTGCCGCAGGAGCGCCCGCGATCGCTGGTGGCGGCTCCGCCGGCCGCCGCTGACCGCCATGCGGAAGCGGCCGCGGCCGATGAAGTCGAAGCCATCGGCCGCGACGCACGCGCCGGCGACGGCGAGCGTGCGGCTGCGCGGCTCGCGGATCTCGGTGCCCAGGTGCATCGCGAAATCCTGCTGGCCGACCGCGGCAGCGCCGTGCGCCGCGAGGCTGCGCGCCGCGATGTCGCGGCGATGCCAGGCGTGAGTGGTGCGGGCTGGGTCGATCGCATGACCATGCTGCTGGTGGTGTCCGGGCGCGGCGCGGGGCATTCCACGGTGGCATCGGCCTGTCGGCAACTGGCCAAGCACGGCGACGTGTCCGGGCTCGCCGTGAGGGTGCAGGAAGTTGCCGGCGGCAGCGTTGCAGCCGGTTCGATCCAGGTTGAATGCAGGCAGGACATGGCCACGGCCGAAGCCGGGCCGCAGCGTTGGTTTTCAGGCACATCGATGCAGCCACTCTCTCCTGCCGACGCCTATGGCGCGCAGGAAGCGGAGGATCCCGATGCTGTCGCCGAGCGCCGCCGCCGCGAAGAGGAGAGCCTGCGCATCCTCAGCGACAGCACGCCCGAGCTTCCGTCTCCACCGCCCGACCTCGGGTCAGCCCCTGACGCGCACTGAACGCCGGGCGATTATCATTGGCTCCTGTGCTTCTGAACGCCGGATCCCCGATTGAACCTTCGCACCTGCCGCTCCGCCATCGCCTGGACCCTGTTCGCCTGCTCCGCGGGCTTCGCGGCGGTCGGCTGCGCGCGAGACGACGGTGCTGCCGCGGCAACGGGCGACGCCCAGCCACCGGCCACCAGCGCGCCGCCGCCGGCGCCCCGCGCATCGCTGGAGCCGGATACCGCCAACGCGCCCATCGAACGCGCCGCACCTCCCACCCTGCAGCCGGTGGCGATCGGTCGTTTCGTCGCGGCCGACCGCGTGGGCGTCGCCATGACCGGTACGCTCGAGATCGAGGACTCCCGGATCAGTGGCGCCGACGGCGTCGTCTTCGTCACCGAACGCGTTGCCATCGTCCACGGTGGCGACGAGTTCAGCGCCGGCCAGCGCTACGCGGACGTGATGATGATCGACGCCCGGCATCCAGTGGAGCTCCGTCGGGTGCTCGACGAAACCCGCGCCGATGATGGCCAGGCGTTCTGCGGCAGCATGAAGACCGGCTTCCTGGCGCTGGCCAGCTACGTCGAGCAGGACCTGCGGGTGGTCAAGCTGATCGCCCTGCAGGGGGACGGCATTCCGGCCGCTGCGGCCCAGGACACGCAACTGTGCGCTGCGGCCAGCTACGAGGCCGAGGCCTGAGCCTGGAAACCCGCGGGCGGCCAAGCCTGGTCAGGCCACGCCACCGGCTGCGCGGCCCGATGCCCAGGCCCACTGGAAGTTGTAGCCGCCCAGCCAGCCGGTGACATCCACGACTTCGCCGATGAAGAACAGCCCCGGCACCTGGCGCGACATCATCGTCGACGACGACAGGCCGTCGGTGTCGACGCCGCCCAGGGTGACTTCGGCGGTGCGATAGCCCTCGGTGCCGCTGGCCACCACCGGCCACGCCGACAGCGCGGCCGCGGCGCGCGCCAGCGCCGGCTCATCGAACTGCCGGAGCGGCCGGTCGCCCAGCCAGTGTTCGCACAGGCGCTGGGCGAAGCGGCGCGGCATGCGCTCGGCCAGCACGTTGCGCAGCTCGGTGGCGGGGTGCGCCGCGCGCTGTTCGCGCAGGAACGCCAGTGCGTCGGTGCCGGGAAGCAGGTCGATCGACAGCGGTTCGCCGGCATCCCAGTAGGACGAGACCTGCAGGATCGCGGGACCGCTGAGGCCGCGATGGGTGACCAGCATGGCGTTGCGGAACGATTGCCCACGGCTTGAGGCCTCCACCTCCAGCGCCACGCCGCTCAGGCCCTGCAGGCGCTCGGAATGGCTGCCGGTGAGCACCAGCGGCGCCAGCCCGGCGCGCGTGGGAAGCACCGCGTGCCCGAACTGCCGCGCCAGCGCATAGCCCAGGCCGCTGCCGCCGAGGCTGGGGATCGAGAGGCCGCCGCTGGCGACCACGAGCGATCCGGCGGCGACCTGGCCGCGCGCGGTGTCCACCAGGAACCCCGTGTCCGAGCGGGTGACGCTCTGGACATCGCAGCCGATGTCGACGTCGACGCCGGCATCGGCGCACTCGTCCAGCAGCATGCGCACGATGAGCTTGGCCGAGTCGTCGCAGAACAGCTGGCCGAGTTCCTTTTCATGCCAGGCGATGCCATGGCGGTCGACCAGTTCGATGAAGTCGGCGGGCGTGTAGCGCGCCAGCGCCGACTTGCAGAAGTGCGGGTTGGCCGAGATGAAGTTCGCGGGCCCGGTGCCGGTATTGGTGAAGTTGCAGCGGCCGCCGCCCGACATCAGGATCTTCTTGCCGGGCTTGTTGGCGCGCTCGACCACGCGCACGCGCCGGCCACGCTGGCCCGCGGTCATCGCACACATCAGCCCGGCGGCGCCGGCCCCGATGACCAGCACGTCACAGGAAATCGTCATCGCGACAGGATAGCCCGGGGGCTTTGCGTGGCGAGGCATGGCACCGGCATGAAGCCGTGAAAGCGGCTTCCGGGAGAGTCCGTGCCCCGAGAGATGGCTCCGCAAAGGCTCGCGCGGTGCAAGGCGGTTTCACCCGGATGGCCCGCGCCGCGGGAGGCGGCTGGCGGGGAAAGTGCTGTGCCCCGAAGCCAACAGACTCCAACCCGCCGAAGCGACACGCTCCCCCACGAAGCCCCGACATCGCGCGTGCGTTCGTGCGGGAGCGCACCGCCCACGTAGAATGTGCGGATGCGTGACCAGACCCTCAATCCTTGCCATCTTCCGTCCAACGCCGCGGCGCGTGCCCGGGTGCGACCGTGACCTGGCTCGGCCTGGTCGCGATCGTCATCGGCCTGTACCTCGCGTTCAAGGTCGCAGGCGTGGTGCTGAAGATCGCCCTGTGGCTGCTGATCGTGGTGGCTGCCTACTGGTGGCTGGCGCCGATGCTGGGCTGGCCACCGCTGGAGGAAGTGATCCACGTCCTCGGCCCCTGAGGGGTCCCAGCTGTCGACGGCAGAAGCGTCCACCGTTGCGACCAACCTGTGCTTTCGTGGGAGCGGCCATGGCCGCGATCGCCGCTATGGCGGCTCCCACAGCGGCAAATGCAGCGGGCGGCACAGGCAGCGGCGAGGACAGCGACTCCAAGCGCGTATCCGGCCGCGTTACTCCGGCTGCGGGCCCTTGCGGTGCGGCTTGCGCGGCGGGAACGGCTTCTTCGCGAAGGGCTTCTTCTCGAACGGCTTGCGGCCGGCGCCCTTGCCGCCCGCGGTGTCCGGCGCTTCGCCGTCGCGGGTGATGCGCAGCTGCTGGCCGGCGCACCAGACGCCCTTGAGGTGGGTCATGGTCTGCTCGGGCATGCCTTCGGGCAGCTCGATCAGGCTGTGGTCCTCGAAGATCTCGATGCGGCCGATGTGCTTCGATTCGAGCGCGGCCTCGTTGGCGATCGCGCCGACGATGTTGCCCGGCTTCACGCCGTGGTCGTAGCCGACTTCGACGCGGAAGGTCTGCATGCCCGGCGACGGCGCGCGTGCGACGCGCTCCTTCTTCGGGAACGCGGGGCGCTCGCCGCGGTCCGCGCGCTCGTGGCGGGCAGGGCGCTCGCGGTATTCGCGATCCTGGCCGAAGGCCGTCGGGGCGGGCGCAGGCTTCGCCCGCGGCGGATCGAGCAGCAGCGGCACGTCGCCGCGCGCCATCTTCGCCAGCGCCGCGGCGACTTCGATCGCGGGGACGTTGAATTCGCGCTCGTAGTCCTCGACCAGCGACTGGAACAGGCCGAGCTCGCCGGCCGCGAGGGTATCGGTGATCGACTGCTTGAACTTGCCGATGCGGGCGTCGTTGACGGTCTCCACGCTCGGCAGTTCCATCTGTTCGATCGGCTGGCGCGTGGCGCGCTCGATCGAGCGCAGCATGTTGCGTTCGCGCGGGGCGATGAACAGGATCGCCTCGCCGCTGCGCCCGGCGCGGCCGGTGCGGCCGATGCGGTGGACGTAGCTCTCGGTGTCGTAGGGCACGTCGTAGTTCAGCACGTGGCTGATGCGGTCGACGTCGAGCCCCCGCGCGGCGACGTCGGTCGCCACCAGGATGTCGATCTTGCCGTCCTTCAGCTGGGCGATGGTGCGCTCGCGCTGGGCCTGGACGATGTCGCCGTTGATGGCCGCGGCGGAGAAACCCCGCGCCTGCAGCCGCGAAGCCAGGTCTTCGGTGGCGAGCTTGGTGCGCGTGAACACGATCATGCCGTCGAAGGGTTCGGCCTCGAGGATCCGGGTCACGGCGTCGAGCTTGTTGGTGCCGCTCACCATCCAGTAGCGCTGGCGGATGTTGCGCGCCGTGCTGGTGGACGACTTGATCGCGACCTCGACCGGGTCGCGCAGGTATTTCTGCGCGATGCGCCGGATCGGCGGGGGCATGGTGGCCGAGAACAATGCCACCTGGCGCGTCTCGGGGGTGCGGGCAAGCACCGCCTCGACGTCGTCGATGAAGCCCATGCGCAGCATCTCGTCGGCCTCGTCGAGGACCAGCATGCGCAGTTCGGACAGGTCCAGCGATCCCTTCTCCATGTGATCGATCACGCGGCCGGGCGTGCCCACGATCACCTGCACGCCGCGGCGCAGGGCCTGCAGCTGCGGGCCGTAACCCTGGCCGCCGTAGATCGGCAGCACCTGGAAGCCGGGCAGGAAGGCGGCGTAGGTCTGGAACGCTTCGGCGACCTGGATCGCGAGCTCGCGGGTCGGTGCCAGCACCAGTACCTGCGGCTTGCGCGCGGCCGGGTCAAGGCGCGCCATCGCCGGCAGGGCGAAGGCGGCGGTCTTGCCGGTGCCGGTCTGGGCCTGGCCGAGCACGTCGCGACCTGCCATCAATGGCGGGATGGTCGCGGCCTGGATCGGCGAGGGGGCTTCGTAGCCAACGGCGGTCAATGCCTGCAGCAGCGGCTGCGGCAGGCCGAGATCGGTGAATAGCGGAGTGGGGGCGTCGGAACTCATCAAGCGGCCTCTGGCGGGCCGGATGGCCTGGTGGGGTGTGGGATTCTACGCTCCGCAGCGCCTTCGCGGCGTCAGGACGTGCGCGTGGCCAGCCGCTGGCCGAGCCGTACCGGGGCTTCGGCACCGAGCGTGGGCGCCAGTTCGGCCACGCCCGGCGGCAGCAGCACGATCACGGTGGAGCCGTAGTTGAAGCGCGCCATTTCCGCGAACCGCGCGAGATCCACCGTCTCGCCCACGTAGTCCTTGCTGGCCACGCGGTCGCCATAGGCCGGGATTTCCTCGCCGCTCCAGACGGTTTCCACGCCCGATACCAACAGCGCGCCGACCATCACCACGGCCATCGGCCCGAAGTCGGTGGCGAAGTGGCAGACCAGGCGCTCGTTGCGCGCGAACAGCCGCGGTACGCGGGCCACGGCCGCCGGGCCGACGCTGAACAGGCGACCGGGAACGTGGACCGTGCGCAGGAGGCGACCGTCCCAGGGCATGTGCACCCGGTGGTAGTCGCGCGGCGAGAGGTAGACGGTGGCGAACAGGCCATCGGCGTAGGGCGCGGCGGCGGTTTCGTCGGCCAGCAGTTCGGCGGCGGTGAAGGACTGGCCCTTGGCCTGGAAGATCCGCCCGTCGCGGATCGGGCCGCACTGGCTGATGCGGCCGTCGGCCGGCATCAGGATGGCGGCCGGGTCGGGGTCGGCCACGCGCGCATCCGGGCGCAGCGCCCGGGTGAAGAAGGCGTTGAAGGTCGGATAGGAGGCGGCATCGGCATTCGCCGCTTCCGACAGGTCCACGCCGAAACGGCGCACCACCGTGTCGATCAGCCAGCGGCGCAGCCGTGGATTGTCCGAATAGGCGAGACGGCGCGCGGCCCCCGACAGCAGGCGGTGGGGCAGGACATGGCTGAGCCGGGTGACCAGGCTCACTGTGGCGATGCCGCGGTCAGGGTGGCCAGATCGGCGGCGATCGCCGCCGGGTCGAGCGGCCCCTGGATCACGCCCGCCATCCGTCCGGCGGGATCGAGCAGGGCCAGCGCGGCCGAGTGATCGATCGTGTACTGGTCCGCGGGCGCGTCGTCGGCGGCCGGGACCTTCATGAACACCAGCGACAGCGAGCGCGCGAATTCCTCCAGCGCGGGGATGTCGGCGGTTGCAGCGAGCGTGTCGCGATGGAAGAAGGCCGCGTATTCGCCGATGCGGTCGGGGCTGTCGCGCTCCGGGTCGACCGAGACGAACAGGACCCGCGGCCGCTTGGCCTCGGGCAGCGGCTCCCATTCCTTCTGCGCGCGCGCCAGGTCGGCCAGCGTGGTCGGGCAGACGTCCGGGCAGTGGGTGAAGCCGAGGAACACCAGGGTCCAGTGGCCGTGCAGCTCGCCGGGAACCAGCTGGGTGCCGTCGGACTGCTGCAGTGCGAACGGCGGCAGCTCGCGGGCCTGCGGGAACAGGCGCACGGTCTCCAGTTCCGGATGGGCCGGGGCGCGGTCGCGGCCGAACCATTTCTGCGAGGCGACGAGGCCGAGGCCTGCGGCAAGCGCGGCCACGAGCACGATCAGGACGGTGCGGTTGAACATGGTGCCTCGGACGCCGGGAGTGACCGGACATGATAACGGGCCGCGCCGGAGTCCGCGGCCGCTTCGCTATACTGCCCGCCCCGGCGAAAGCGCCGTGAACGCGCGCCATGACGACCCAACAGCTCCAGACCATCATCGACCTGATCCGCTACGGCGCCAGCCGTTTCAACGCGGCCGGCCTGACCTTCGGCCACAGCTACGACAACGCCCTGGACGAAGCGACCCAGCTCACCCTGCATGCGCTGCACCTGCCGCACGACCTGAGCCCGGTGTACGGCACCGCGCGGGTGACCGAGGCCGAGAAGGAAGACGTGCTTGCGCTGTTCATCCGCCGGATCGAGGAGCGCGTGCCCGCGGCCTACCTGTGCGGCGAAGCCTGGTTCGCGGGCCTGAGCTTCAAGAGCGACAGCCGCGCCCTGGTGCCGCGTTCGCCGATCGCCGAGCTGATCGAATCCGGCTTCGAGCCCTGGCTTGCCGGCCGCGAGGTGCGTCGCGCGCTGGACCTGTGCACCGGCTCCGGGTGCATCGCGATCGCCATGGCGCATTACAACCCGGACTGGCACGTCGACGGCGTCGACCTGAGCGACGAAGCCCTGTCACTGGCAGGAGAGAACGAGCGCCGGCTGATGGCCGACAACGTCCGCCTGCTCAGGTCCGACCTGTTCTCGGCCCTGCAGGGCGAGCACTACGACCTGATCGTCAGCAACCCGCCCTACGTCACCAACGACGAGACCGACGCGCTGCCGCGCGAGTACGCCCACGAGCCCGAAATGGGCCTGCGCGCGGGTGACGACGGGCTGGACCTGGTGCTGAAGATCCTGCGCGACGCGCCGCTGCACCTCTCCGATGAGGGCGTGCTGATCTGCGAGGTCGGCGAGGCCGAGCGCGCGTTGACGAAGCTCCTGCCCGAGCTGCCGCTGATGTGGGTGGAGTTCAAGGTCGGGCAGATGGGCGTGTTCGTGGTCGAGCGCCATGACCTGGTGAGCCACAGCGCGCGCATCACCGCGCTGGCGGCGGAGCGCGAGGGCGGCGTGGCCGCGGCTCCCGCGATGGCCGCGGGCGCGCCTGCAGCGGACGCGGGCGGCACCGGCAGCGAGCCGGACAGCCTGTTCTGATGCGCGCGCCAGCGGGCCAGCGGGATCCTTGCGGGGCGCGGCCCTGAACACCTTCGGCCAGCTGCTGCGCGTCACCACCTTCGGCGAATCCCACGGTCCGGCGATCGGCTGCGTGGTCGATGGTTGCCCGCCGGGCATCGCGCTGGCACCGGAAGACTTCGCGCACGACCTGGTGCGTCGCGCCACCGGGCGGTCGCGGCATACCTCCGCCCGCCGCGAGGACGACGTGGTCGAGATCCTGTCGGGCGTGTACGACGGCCTGGCGACGGGCACTCCGATCGCGCTGCTGATACGCAATTCGGATGCGCGCAGCAGGGACTACGCGCGCATCGCGACGCAGTTCCGCCCCGGCCACGCCGATTACACCTATTGGCAGAAATACGGCATCCGCGACCCGCGCGGCGGTGGCCGCAGCTCCGCGCGCGAAACCACGATGCGCGTGGCCGCGGGCGTGATCGCGAAGAAGTGGCTGGCCGAACGCCACGGCGTCACCGTGCGCGGCCACCTCGCGCAGATCGGCGACCTCGTTCCGCAGGCCCATGACTGGGGCGCGGTGGAGGACAACGCCTTCTTCTGGCCCGACGCGGCGCAGGTTGCGGAACTCGAGGTGTACATGGATGCGCTGCGCAAGTCCGGGGATTCCGTCGGCGCACGGGTTGCCGTGGTCGCCGACGGTGTGCCGCCCGGCTGGGGCGAGCCGGTCTACGGCAAGCTCGACGCCGGCATCGCCGCGGCGATGATGTCGATCAATGCGGTCAAGGGCGTCGAAATCGGCGCCGGCTTCGCGAGCGTGGCGCAGAAGGGCAGCGAGCACCGCGACACGATGACCCCGGACGGCTTCCTGTCCAACCACGCCGGCGGCGTGCTGGGCGGGATCAGCAGCGGCCAGCAGCTGGTCTGCTCGGTGGCCTTCAAGCCGACCTCCAGCCTGCGCCTGCCGGTGCCGGGCATGGACGTCGGGGGCGAAGTTGTCGACATCGTCACCACCGGCCGCCACGACCCCTGCGTGGGCATCCGCGCCACCCCGATCTGCGAGGCGATGCTGGCCCTGGAGCTGATGGACCAGGCGCTGCGCCATCGCGCCCAGTGCGGCGACGTCGCTGCGGTCGCGCCGCGCATCCCGGCGTCGCCCGGCGGGAGCGGCCATGGCTGACGCACGGCCGCGGGTGTGGGTATCGCAGCCCCTGTACCGCGACATCGAGGCGCGGCTGGAGCAGTGGTTCGACGTCACCCGGACGCCCGCCATCAGCGACCACGCCCCGGAGGCGATCGCGGCCGCGCTGGCGGACGCCGACGGCGCGCTGGTCACGCTCAACGACCGCATCGGCGAGGCCGAAATCGCCGGCGCCCCGAAGCTGCGCGCCGTCGCCAACGTCGGCGTGGGCTACAACAACCTCGACGTCGCGGCGCTGGCCGCGCGCGGCATCGTCGCCACCAACACCCCGGACGTGCTCACCGAAACCACCGCCGATTTCGGTTTCGCGCTGATGATGGCCGCGGCGCGGCGGATCACCGAGGCCGAGCACTGGCTGCGCGCGGGGAACTGGCAGGGCTGGGGCTTCCACGAGCTGCTCGGCGCGGAAATCCACGGCAGCACGCTCGGCATCCTCGGCATGGGCCGGATCGGGCAGGGCATTGCGCGCCGCGCCCGCGGCTTCGACATGCGCGTGCTGTACCACAACCGCGGCCGCCTGCCGGACGCGGTCGAGCGCGACTGCGCCGCCACCTGGGTGGAGCGTGACGCGCTGCTGGAGGCAGCCGACCACCTGGTTCTGGTCCTGCCGTACACGGCGGCCAACCACCACATCATCGACGCCGCCGCGCTGGCGCGGATGAAGCCCGGGGCCACGCTGACCAACATCGCCCGCGGCGGGCTGGTCGACGAGGGCGCGCTGGCGGAAGCGCTGCAGGGCGGGCGCCTGGCCGCCGCCGGACTGGATGTCTTCGAGGGCGAGCCCGCGGTGGATCCGCGACTCACCGCCTGCCGCAACGTGGTGCTGACCCCTCACATCGCCAGCGCCAGCCTGCCCACGCGGCGCGCGATGGTGTCGCTGGCGGTGGACAACCTGGTCGCGGCGCTGGGCCACGGTCCCGACGCCGGACGGCCACCCAACCCGCTTCCGTAGAATGCGGCCATGTACACCAGCATCGCCGCCTATCACTTCGTCGCCATCGACGACCCCGCCGCCGCCGTCGCGCGTGTCCGCGGCTGGGCCGAAGCACATGCGCTCCTCGGCACCGTCCTGGTCGCGGACGAAGGCATCAACCTGTTCCTGGCCGGCAGCGGCGCCGGCATCGACGCCTTCCTCGCGCTGCTGCGCGGCGAAGCGCGCTTCGCTGGCCTGCAGGCCAAGGTCAGCCACAGCCTCGCGCAGCCGTTCGCGCGCCTGAAGGTCAAGCACAAGCCGGAGATCATCAGCTTCCGCCGCGACGGGATCTCGCCCCTGGACGGTCGCGCGCCGGCGGTGGCGCCCGAGGACCTGGCACGCTGGATCGAGCGCGGCTGTGACGACGATGGCCGGCGCCTGGTGCTGCTCGACACCCGCAACCGCGAGGAGGTCGGCCACGGCACGTTCGCGGGCGCGCTCACGCTGCCGATCGACAACTTCACCGAGCTGCCGGCCGCCCTCGAACCGCACCGCGAAGCGCTCGCAGACGCCACCGTGGTCGGCTTCTGCACCGGCGGCATCCGCTGCGAGAAGGCGGTGCGCTGGATGCGCGCGGAGGGCTTCGAGCACGCACTGCAGCTCGATGGCGGGATCCTCGGCTACTTCGAGGCCATGGGCGGCGCCGGCTACGAAGGCCGCTGCTTCGTCTTCGACGGGCGCATCGCGCTGGACCCGGGGCTGCGCGCCGCCGCGGACGACGACGCGACGTCGGCCTGAGCCCCGCGCCGCGGTGCCGCCGCGGACTCGGGGTGAACCGCGTCAGCGGCCGCCGCCCCGCGCCGCAACCATTCCCGCCGGCCACGCGCGATAATGCCCCGCTGCGCGGCACCGGTCGCGCCCTCAACGAACGGAGTCCCCCATGGGCAGGCAGTACAAGGTGGCCGTGGTCGGCGCAACCGGCGCGGTGGGCGAAGCGATGCTCTCGATCCTTGCCGAGCGCGAGTTTCCGGTCAGCGAGCTGGTGGCGCTGGCCAGCGACCGCTCGGCAGGCGGGACGGTGGCTTTCGGCGACGACGAGGTGGTGGTCCGCGACCTGGCGACCTTCGACCCGGCTGGCGTCGACATCGCCCTGTTCTCCGCGGGTGCAGCGGTGTCCAGGGAGTACGCGCCGAAATTCGCCGCCGCCGGCGCCGTGGTGATCGACAATTCCTCGGCCTTCCGCCAGGACGACGACGTGCCGCTGGTGGTCAGCGAGGTCAACCCCGAGGCGGTGAAGCCGCGCCCGCGCGGGATCATCGCCAACCCCAACTGCTCGACCATGCAGATGCTGGTGGCGCTGGCGCCGATCCACCGCAAGGTCGGGATCGAGCGCATCAACGTCGCGACCTACCAGTCGGTGTCGGGCGCGGGCCGCGTGGCGCTCGAGGAACTCGGCCGCCAGACCGCTTCGCTGCTGGGCTTCCGGGGCGCCGAGCCTGCGCATTTCCCGGTGCAGATCGCCTTCAACCTGATCCCGCAGATCGACGAGTTCATGGACAACGGCTTCACCCGCGAGGAGATGAAGCTGGTCTGGGAGACACGCAGGATCCTGGGCGACGACAGCATCCAGGTGAACCCGACCGCGGTGCGGGTGCCGGTGTTCTACGGCCATGCCGAGGCGCTGCACATCGAAACCAGGGAAAAGATCAGCGCCGCCGAGGCGCGCGCGCTGCTGGAAGCCGCGCCGGGGGTCGAGGTCGTCGATGAACGCGTTGCCGGCGGCTATCCGACGCCGGTCACGCACGCTTCGGGCAGCGACGCGGTCTTCGTCGGCCGCATCCGCGAGGACCTTTCGCACCCGCGCGGGCTCGACCTGTGGGTGGTGGCCGACAACATCCGCAAGGGCGCGGCCTTGAATGCGGTGCAGGTCGCGGAACTGGTGGTCGGCGAGCGCTGATGCAGCTCCCGCGTTGCCATTCGAGGCCACGGGCCGCTAGAGTCCACGCGATGCAACGGGGGAACGAGTGCACACGACACCGCGAATGATGCGAGCAATCCGCTGGGCCGCCATGTGCGGCGTGCTGTTGGCGCTGTTCGCGGGCCAGGTGCTTGCGCTGGGCCTGGGCCGGATCGAGGTCAAGTCGCGCGCCGGCCAGCCGCTGCTGGCCGAGATCCAGGTGATTTCCAACGATTCCGCCGAACTCGACCAGCTGCGCGCGGGCCTGGCGTCGCCGGACACGTTCCGGCGCATCGGCCTTCCGGCGCCCGACAGCGTGGTCGCGGGGCTGGAGTTCAGGGTCGCGCTCGACGCCCGCGGTGAACCGGTGATCCGCGTCACCACGCGCGAGCCGGTCACCCAGCCGATGCTGACCTTCCTGGTCGAGGTCGACTGGGGGCAGGGGCGCCTGGTACGCGAATACTCCGCGCTGGTCGATGCGCCGCAGACCGTGGCGGCGCCGGCACAGCCGGTCATCGAGGCGCCGGTGGCCGCGCCTGCGAACACCGTCCTGCGCGCGCCCGAGGCCGCCGCCGTGCCAGCGGGCGCCGCCGCATCGGCCGATGAAGCCGACGCAACCGACGACGCGGTCGCGGCTGATGGCGCCGTTGCCGATGAAGACGGCGCTGTCGCCGAACGCGCTGACGCCGCCACAGCCGACGAACCTGCGCCCACTGCCGCCATCGCGCCCGCACCGGTGGCGACGCAGGCCCCAATGCCGGCGGCACCACCTGCGCAGGCATCCACGCCCTCCGGCGAATATGGCCCCGTGCAGGCCGGCGAGACGCTGGGCGCGATCGCGGCCCGGCTTGTCGGCGATGGCGTCACCCGCGAGCAGGCCATCGTGGCGCTGTTCCGCGCCAATCCCGAAGCCTTCATCGCCAGCAACCTCAACCTGGTGCGCCAGGGCGCAGTGCTGCGTATCCCGGATCGCAGCGAGATCGCCGGGCTGGACCTGCGCGAGTCACGGGCGCTGATGCGCGAGCAGGTGGCGGCCTGGCGCGACATGACGAGTCCGGCACCGCAGCCCGACGTTGCTGACGTTGCGACCGCCGACGCCGCGCCCGCGCAGGCGGGTGAGGGCGAAGCGGAGACGCAACCGGCGACGGTGGCACGGACCGCGGACGCACGCCTGGAAATCGTGCCGCCGTCGGCGGTCGGCGGGCTTCAGGCAGGCATACGATCCGGCATCCAAGCCGGTGGCGAGGGCGAAATGCTGCGACAGGAAATGCAACAGGAGTTGCACCAGAGCCAGGAAACCCTGGCTGCACGCGAGGCCGAAGTGGACGAACTCAAGGCCCGCGTCGCGGACCTCGAGCGCCTGCAGGCGCAGCAGGCACAGCTCATCACGATGAAGGACAGCGAACTGGCCGCGGTCCAGGAGCGCCTTGCGACCTCGTCCGAACCTGCCGCGGAGCCCCCACCGCCGGCCGCGACCGAGGCTGGCGGCCTGCCGTGGGTGTGGATCGGCCTGGCTCTGCTGCTGGTCGCCGCGGTCGCCTGGCTGCTGATCCGACGCGCACCGAAGGCCACGCCCCGGCCGCGCTTCGACGCGTCCACCCTGGCGGCCGAATCGTCGTCGCCAGCGGAAGGCGAGTCGCTTGCCGACGCGCCGCAGCAGGTGCGGGCCGCGCCGCTTCCCGCAACGCCGGCATGGCATGCGGGCGCTGCAGGCACCGACGCAGCCGTGCCCGTGGCCCAGGTCGCGCCGGAGCGCGTGCCCGCGCGCGCCGGCACCGACATCAGCACCGGCACCGGCACCGACGTGGATGCCGACGATGCGGCGGTGATCGCATCGCTCAATCCGGCGCCCGGTGGTGCGGAGCGCATCGAGCTGGCCCGCGCCTACCTCGACCTCGGCGACGTCGCCACCGCCCGCGACCTGCTGCAGGAAGTCGTCGATGCCGGCGACCATGCCGCGCGTGCGGAGGCCTCGCGCCTGCTGGAAGGAATCGCCTGACGCCTGTGCCGCCGCCGCGACTGTGCGCGGCGCGGCCGGTCATTGCACACCATGCGCTACGCACTGGGCACCGAATACGACGGCAGCGACTTCCTGGGTTGGCAGCGACTGGGTGACGCCGGCGCCGGGAACGCGCGGACCCTGCAGGCGACGCTGGAGGCGGCGCTGTCGAAAGTGGCGGATGCGCCGGTGGCCACCATCTGTTCCGGCCGTACCGATTCCGGGGTCCACGCGCGCTGCCAGGTCGTGCATTTCGACAGCGACGCCCTGCGCGATCCGCGCAGCTGGATGCTGGGCACGACTTCGCTGCTGCCGCCGTCGATGGCGGTGCGCTGGTGTCGCGAGGTTGACGATGACTTCAGCGCGCGGTTCTCCGCGCGCGCGCGCCGCTACCGCTACCGCATCCTCAACCGCCCGGTCCGGCCCGCGCTCGGCCACCAGTACCTGGCCTGGAGCCGGCACCCGCTGGACGCCGATGCCATGCACCGCGCCGCCCAGGCCCTGGTCGGTGAGCTCGACTTCACGTCGTTCCGCACCGTGCATTGCCAGGCGCCACACGCCCGCCGCGACCTGCAGCGGATCAGCGTGACGCGCGAGGGCGACGTCATCGTGGTCGACGTCCAGGCCAACGCGTTCCTGCATCATATGGTCCGCAACATCGTCGGATCGCTGCTGGAAGTGGGCGGCGGTCGCCGTCCGGAGCAATGGGTCGCCGAGGTGCTGGCCGCGCGCGACCGCCGGCATGCCGGCCCGACCGCGCCCTCGGGCGGCCTGGTGTTCCTCGGCCCCCTGTATCCCGCGGACTGTGGCCTCCCTCCGGAAGTCACGCTGGATTGCCCCGGCGCTGCGCCCGGACCCCTTCCCCTGCCACGCCCCTGACATGCCACGCACCCTCTTCCGTACGCGCATCAAATTCTGCGGCCTGACCCGCGCCGGCGACGTCCGCCTCGCGAGCGAGCTCGGTGTCGACGCCATCGGCTTCGTCTTCGCACGGGGCAGCACGCGCCGGCTCCACGTCGCCGAGGCCCGCGTCCTGCGCGAGGCGCTGGCGCCGCTGGTCGATGCGATCGCCGTGTTCCGGGACAACTCCGCCGACGAGGTCCGCGAGGTGGTGAAGCAGGTGCGGCCGAGCCTGCTGCAGTTCCACGGCGATGAAGACGATGCCTTCTGCCGCCGCTTCGGGCTGCCCTACCTCAAGGCGGTGGGCATGGGCGCCGGGACCCCGGTGGAGGGGCCGGCCCTGGCGGCCGCGTTCCCGGGCGCGTCGGCGTTCCTGTTCGACAGCCATGGCGGCGGCCATGACGGCGGCAGCGGGCGCGCATTCGACTGGTCGGCCCTGCCGCGCACGCTGACCCGGCCGCTGCTGTTGTCCGGTGGGCTTTCGCCCGGCAACGTCCATGATGCCGTGGCCGCGACCATGCCGTGGGGCGTGGACGTGAGCAGTGGCATCGAGTCCGCCCCCGGTCAGAAGGACGGTGACCTGATGCGCGCCTTCGTGGCCGAGGTGCGCCGCAGCGATTGCCGTACGGATGATGATGAAGCAGCAGTTCTGGAGGAGATGCGCGATGAGTGACATGCCGGCCGATTTCCACGCCTTCCCCGACGCCCGCGGCCACTTCGGTCGCCACGGCGGCCGCTTCGTCGCCGAGACCCTGGCCGGGCCGCTTCAGGAGCTGGCCGCGGCCTACGACGCGGCGCGCGGCGATCCGGCCTTCATCGCCGCGTTCGAAGCCGACCTCGCCGACTACGTCGGCCGGCCGAGCCCGATCTACGAGGCCGTGGGCCTGTCGCGCCACGTCGGTGGCGCGCGCATCCTGCTCAAGCGCGAGGACCTGAACCACACCGGCGCGCACAAGATCAACAACACCATCGGCCAGGCGCTGCTCGCCAGCCGCATGGGCAAGACCCGGATCATCGCCGAGACCGGCGCCGGCCAGCACGGCGTGGCCAGCGCCACGGTCGCAGCGCGGCTGGGCCTGGAGTGCGTGGTCTACATGGGCGCGACCGACATCGAGCGCCAGAAGATCAACGTCTACCGCATGAAACTGCTGGGCGCGACGGTGGTGCCGGTGACCAGCGGTTCGGCGACGCTCAAGGACGCGCTCAACGAGGCGATGCGCGACTGGGTGACCAACGTCCGCGACACCTTCTACATCATCGGCACGGTGGCGGGCCCGGATCCGTATCCGCGCATGGTGCGCGACTTCAACGCGGTGGTCGGCAAGGAGGCGCGCGCGCAGATGCTGAAGCGCCACGGCCGCCTGCCGGACGTGGTCACCGCCTGCGTCGGCGGCGGCAGCAACGCGATCGGCATCTTCCACGCCTTCCTCAACGACCGCGACGTGGGCCTGGTCGGCGCCGAGGCCGCGGGGGAGGGCATGGACAGCGGCCGGCACGCGGCCTCGATCTCGGCCGGGCGCGTGGGCGTGCTGCACGGCAACCGTACCTATGTGCTCTGCGACGACGATGGCCAGGTGATCGAAACCCACTCCGTCTCCGCCGGCCTGGACTATCCCGGCGTCGGTCCTGAACACGCTTTCCTCGCCGATACCGGCCGCGCCACGTACGTCGGCGTGAGCGACGACGAGGCGCTGGAGGCATTCCATCTGCTGGCGCGCACCGAAGGCATCCTCGCCGCGCTGGAATCCAGCCACGCGGTGGCGCAGGCGATCAAGCTCGCACGCGACATGCCGAAGGACGCGCTGGTGCTGTGCAACCTGTCGGGTCGCGGCGACAAGGACGTGCACACCATCGCCGCGCGCGAAGGAGTGGAGGTATGAGCGCCGTCGAGGTCGCGCCGCGAATCGCGCGCCGCTTCGCCGCGTTGCGCACAGTCGGACGCAAGGCCCTGGTGCCCTTCATCACCGCAGGCGATCCGGGGCTGAAGGACACGGTGCCGGTGATGCACGCGATGGTCGAGGCCGGTGCCGATGCGATTGAGCTCGGCGTGCCGTTCTCCGACCCGATGGCGGACGGCCCGACCATCCAGCGCAGCTCCGAGCGCGCGCTGGCGCGCGGCGCCGGCATGGCCTGGGTGCTGGAGCGCGTGCGCGAGTTCCGCGAGCGCGACGACGACACCCCCGTAACGCTGATGGGTTATCTGAACCCGGTGGAGATCCGCGGTGCCGCGGCCTTTGCCGCCGCCGCCGCCGATGCCGGGGTGGACGGCGTGCTGCTGGTCGACCTGCCCCCGGAGGAGGCCGCGGAGTTCCGCGATGCGTTCTCCGCCCGCGGCGTGGCGCTGGTGCTCCTGGCATCGCCCACCACGGATCCCGAGCGCGTGGAGATGCTCTGCTCACTCGCGCAGGGCTATCTGTACTACGTCAGCTTTGCCGGCGTGACCGGCGATTCCGCACGCCTGGACTCTGCTGCCGCGGCCGCGCACCTGCGCGCCATCCGCGCCCGCAGTCCGGTGCCGGTGGTGGCCGGCTTCGGCATCCACGACGCCGCCAGCGCCGCGGCCATGGCAGTGGATGCCGACGGCGTCGTGGTCGGCAGCGCCCTGGTCAAGGTGATGGAGGCTGCCGGCAGCGGCGCGGCCGCGGCGGCGGCGGCCGCCTTCCTGGCGCCCCTGCGCCGGGCCCTGGATGCCGGCGCCGGCGGGGCAGTGGGCTAAACTCCACGGGTTCGCGGCCCAGTCCGCAAAGGATCACAGCAAACGCATGTCCTGGCTGAAGAAAATCATGCCCGCCCGCATCCGCACCGAGGGCAGCCCCGCACGCAAGCGCAGCGTGCCCGAGGGGCTGTGGGAGAAGTGCGACAGCTGCGGGGTGGTGCTTTACCGCCCGGAGCTCGAGGAAAACCTCGAGGTCTGTCCGAAGTGCGCCCACCACATGCCGATCCGCGCCCGTGCGCGCCTGGCGGCCTTCCTCGATGCCGGCAGCGGCCGCGAGATCGGCGCCGCGCTCGGCCCGGTCGACGTGCTCCGCTTCCGTGACCAGAAGCGCTATGCCGACCGCATCAAGGCCGCGCAGAAATCCACCGGCGAGCGCGACGCGCTGATCGCGATGGAAGGCCGGCTGAAAGGCAGCCCGATCGTTGCCAGCGCATTCGACTTCGCCTACATGGGCGGCTCGATGGGTTCGGTCGTGGGCGAGCGCTTCACGCTGGCTGCCGAACGCGCGCTCGAGATCGGCTCGCCCTTCGTGAACTTCTCAGCCAGCGGCGGCGCGCGCATGCAGGAAAGCCTGTTTTCGCTGATGCAGATGGCCAAGACCTCGGCCGCGCTCGGCCGCCTGCGCGCGGCGGGGCTGCCCTATATTTCGGTGATGACCCATCCGACCACCGGCGGCGTCTCGGCCTCGTTCGCGATGCTCGGCGACATCAACCTCGCCGAGCCCAAGGCCCTGATCGGCTTCGCCGGCCCGCGGGTGATCGAGCAGACCGTGCGCGAGACCCTGCCCGAAGGCTTCCAGCGCTCCGAGTTCCTGGTCGAGCACGGCGCCATCGACCAGATCTGCGACCGCCGCGAGCTGCGCGGACGCATCGCCTCGCTGCTGGCGATATTGATGCGCCAACCCGCGCCGCCCGCGGAGCAGGCCGGCGAGGTCGCGTCATGAGCACCCAGCGCAGCGCGACTGCCGGCGGCGTGCGCCGCTGGTTCGGCACCGACGGCATCCGCGGGCGGGTGGGCGAAGGCCCGATCTCGGCCGACTTCATGCTGCGCCTGGGCAATGCCTACGGCCACGCGCTGACCGCGCGCGTCAAGGACGGCGGCGAGTGGCGCAAGCCGATGGTGATCATCGGCAAGGACACCCGGATCTCGAACTACATGTTCGAGGCCGCGCTGGAGGCCGGCCTGGTCGCTGCAGGCGTCGACGTGCAGCTGATGGGACCGATGCCGACGCCGGCGGTCGCGCACCTCACGCACTCGATGCGGGCCGACGGCGGCATCGTGATCTCGGCATCGCACAATCCGCACCACGACAACGGCATCAAGTTCTTCTCGGCCATGGGCGAGAAGCTCGACGACGCCACCGAACTCGCCATCGAGTCGGCGCTTGACCAGCCCTTCCGCACCGTGGCTTCCGACAGGCTCGGCAAGGCGATCCGCACCCGCGATGCGGTCGGCCGCTATGTCGAGGCCTGCAAGGGTTCGGTGCCGCGCAGCTTCGATCTCGACGGCATGCGCATCGTGGTCGACTGCGCGCACGGAGCCACGTACCAGATCGGACCGATGGTGCTGCGCGAGTTGGGCGCGCGGGTCGAAGCCATCGGCGTCGACCCCAACGGCCTCAACATCAACGATGGCGTCGGCTCCACCTGGCCCGAAGGCTTGGCCGCACGCGTGCGCGAGTCCGGCGCCGAACTCGGCATCGCCTTCGATGGCGACGGCGACCGGGTGGTGTTCGTCGATGCCGACGGCCAGGTGCGCGACGGCGATGACCTGGTCTACCTGCTGGCCTGCGACTGGAAGGAAAGTGGCCGCTTGCGCGGCCCCGTGGCAGGCACGCTGATGACGAACTTCGCGCTTGAGCAGGCACTTGCCGCCCGCGACATCGGCTTCATCCGCACGAAGGTCGGCGACCGTTACGTCCACAAGGCGCTGGTGGAGCGCGGTGGCGTCCTGGGCGGCGAGGCGTCCGGCCACCTGCTGTGCCTGGACAGGTCCACCACCGGCGACGGCATCGTCAGCGCCCTGCAGGTGCTGGAAGTGCTGCACCGGCGCGGCATGTCCCTGGCCTATGCACTGCGCGAACTGCGCAAGGTGCCCCAGCGCACGATCAACGTGCGCGTCGCCAGCGGTTCGCGGCCGGTGGAGGTCGACAGCGTCAAGGCGGCGCTGGCAGAGGCCCAGCGCGCGGTGGAGGGGCGGGGCAGGGCATTCCTGCGCCCCTCGGGCACCGAGCCCGTGGTCCGCGTGACCGTCGAGGCCGACGACGAGGCGCTGGTGACGGCGACCCTGGAACAGCTCGCCGCCGCGGTGCGCGCCGTCGCCTGAGCAGTGCACATGTGGGAACAGCTATAGCTGCGACCGATCACTCCACAACCGCCTCCCAACCGCGCATGACCGCGCCCACGCCCGCCCGATCCGCTACTGCGTGCGCGGGCGCTATCATGCCCGTCCAGCATCCCCGCCCCGGGGACAATGCGCTTCCGAGTGAGCCATGGCACCGCGAATCCCGACCCTCGACATCCGCCGCTTCACAGATCCCGCCAGCCCCGAAGACCGCCAGGCCTTCGTTGACGAGCTGGGCGCCTCGTACCGCGAGTGGGGTTTCGCCGGAATCCGCAACCACGGCATCCCGCAGGGCTTGATCGAAGAGGCCTACGAGGCCTTCAAGGCCTTCTTCGCGCTGCCCGAGGAGGCCAAGAAGGCCTACCACGTGCCAGGCGGCGGCGGCGCCCGCGGCTACACGCCCTTTGGCGTGGAGACGGCGAAGGACTCGAAGCACTTCGACCTGAAGGAGTTCTGGCACATCGGCCGCGAGATCGCCGACGACTCCGGCTACCGCGACGTGATGCCGCCCAACCAGTGGCCGGCCGAAGTGCCGACGTTCCGCGAGAAAGGCTATGCGCTCTACCAGGCGCTGGACGGCCTGGGCTCGCAGGTGCTGCGCGCGCTGGCCCTGCACATCGACCTGCCCGAGCACTGGTTCGCCGACAAGACCGATTTCGGCAATTCGATCCTGCGCCCGATCCACTATCCGCCGATTACCGCCGACGACATCCCCAACGTGCGCGCCGGCGCCCATGGCGACATCAATTTGATCACGCTGCTGGTCGGGGCCAGCGCCGCCGGGCTCGAGGTGCGTTCGCACGAGGGCGAGTGGGTGCCGTTCACCGCCGACGCCGACACCATCGTGGTCAACATCGGCGACATGCTGCAACGCCTGACCAACCACGTGTATCCGTCCACGATCCACCGCGTGGTCAATCCTCCGGGCGAGCTCGCGCGCCAGCCGCGCTATTCGGTGCCGTTCTTCCTGCATCCGAACCCGGACTTCCTGATCGACGTGCTGCCTTCCTGCGTGACCGCCGACAATCCCAGCCGCTACCCGGAGCCGATCACCGCCCACGGCTACCTGGAAGAGCGGCTGCGCGAGATCAAACTGGCCTGAGTGCGGGCGCTGCGCGCGCATGCAGGAACGCGCGCGAACGCCTAGACTCTGCGGCCCCGCCATATCCCGAGGTTTGAAAATGCGCGCACGCATCGTCGCCGGCAACTGGAAGCTCAACGGCAGTCGCAGCTCCGCCGCAACCCTGCTGGCCGACATGGCCGCGGGCCTGCCGGCCGCTGGCGTGGATGTGGTGGTGCTGCCGCCGGCGACCCATCTGGAAGGCCTCGTGTCCGCCTGGGGCGCGCGTGGCATCGGCTTCGGCGGACAGGACGTGAGTGCCCATGCCGAAGGCGCATACACCGGCGAAATCTCGGCCGCGATGCTGGCCGACGTCGGCGCGCGCTTCGCGCTGGTCGGCCATTCCGAGCGCCGCCAGTACCACGCCGAAGACAGCGCGCTGGTAGCGCGCAAATTCGCCGCGGCGCTGGCTGCCGGCCTGCGCCCGATCCTTTGCGTCGGCGAGTCGCGCGAGGACCGCGAAGGCGGCTCGACCGAGTCGGTGATCGCCGGCCAGCTGCGCCCGGTGCTCGATCTCGTGGGCGCGGAAGGCTTCGAGACCGCCGTGGTCGCCTACGAGCCGGTGTGGGCCATCGGCACCGGCCTGACCGCCACGCCGCAGCAGGCGCAGGATGTCCATGCGTTCATCCGTAGCGAGGTTGCCGCGCGGGGTGCTACCATTGGAAATTCACTGCCGATCCTCTACGGCGGCAGTGTGAAGCCCGCCAACGCCGCCGAGCTGTTCGCCATGGCCGACGTCGATGGAGGCCTTATCGGCGGAGCCTCGCTGGTGGCCACGGACTTCATGGCCATCGTAGCCGCGGCGGCGCACTGACCGCCCGGCTCAAGAGAACGGAACCATGCTGCAACTCATCCTCAACATCGCCTTCGTGCTCGTTGCCCTCTCGCTGATCGCGCTGATCCTCATGCAGCGCGGTGCGGGCGCACAGGCCGGATCGGGTTTCGGCGGCGGCGCATCCGCCACCGTCTTCGGCGCGCGTGGCGCGTCCAACTTCCTCAGCAAGTCCACCAAGTGGCTGGCCATCGTGTTCTTTGCGCTGACCCTGTTCATGGCCTGGCAGGCCACGAACATGGCACGCGAGGTCGGTCCATCCGCGGTGGACCTGGGCGTGATGTCCGAAATCCCGGCCGCGCCCGCGGCCCCCGGCGAAGTGCCTGCGGCTCCGGGCACGGCGCCCGCGGCGCCCGGCTCCGCGGTCCCGGCTGCGCCCGAGGCCCAACCGCCCGCCGCACCGCCCCCCGCACAGGGGGAAACGGGGCAGGAAGTCCCGCAGGGCGGCTGATAGCGATTACAATGTCGCGCCTTCGTACAAGCGTACGGAGAGAGTGTAAAAATTTGCCCAGGTGGCGGAATTGGTAGACGCACTACCTTGAGGTGGTAGCGGCTTAGGTCGTGGGGGTTCGAGTCCCCCCTTGGGCACCATACAAGCGTCAGGCGCGGCCGGTGACGGTCGCGCCTGGCACCAGCTAGCAAAGGGGCGTGCATGTGCCCCGTAGCCGAGGGAACACCGTGCTGGCCGAATATCTGCCGACCCTGCTGTTTCTGTTTGTCGCAACCGGAATCGGCATTGCCCTGGTCGTAATAGGCAATGCCCTGGGCCCGAAGTTCTACAACGCCGAGAAGCTCACGGCCTACGAATGCGGCTTCGCCCCGTTCGAAAATTCGCGGATGCAGTTCGACATCCGCTACTACCTCATCGCCATCCAGTTCATCGTCTTCGACCTGGAGATCATCTTCATCGTCCCGTGGGCCACCGTGTTCCGCGAGCTGGGCGTGCTCGGCCTGGTCGAGATGGGCATCTTCGTCGGCATGTTGCTGATCGGCTTCATTTACGTGTGGAAGAAGGGAGCGCTCGAATGGGAGTGATCCAGGCGGCCCGCAGCCTTGCGAATGCCGCAAGCAACCCGCTGCCCGAGGGGCGCGTCGACGACATCCTGCGTCCGGAAGGCGACAACCCGCTGCTGGAACAGGGCTTCGTCACCACAAGCTCGGACATCCTGCTCAACTGGGCGCGTACCGGCTCGATGTGGCCGGTGACCTTCGGCCTGGCCTGCTGCGCGGTGGAGATGATGCACGCCGGTGCGGCGCGCATGGACCTCGACCGCTACGGCGTGGTATTCCGCCCGTCGCCGCGCCAGTCGGACGTGATGATCGTGGCCGGCACCCTGGTCAACAAGATGGCCCCGGCGCTGCGCAAGGTCTACGACCAGATGCCCAACCCCAAGTGGGTGATCTCCATGGGCAGCTGCGCCAACGGCGGCGGCTATTACCACTACTCGTACGCGGTGGTGCGCGGCTGCGACCGCGTGGTGCCGGTCGACATCTACGTGCCGGGCTGCCCGCCGACGGCCGAGGCCCTGGTGCACGGCATCCTGCAGCTGCAGCGCAAGATCCGCCGTTCCAGCAACTTCGGCGATGAAAAGACGGGACAGCGCAATGTCTGAGTCCGCGACGGCGTTTGCCACGCGCCTGCACGCGCGCTTCCCGCAGGGTTTCGTCGAGGTCGCGCTGCCGCGCGGCGAAGTCGGGCTGGTGCTGGGTGCCGCCGAATGGCGCGAAGGCTGCCGCGTGCTGCGCGACGAGTTCGGCTTCGAGGTCCTGATCGACCTCTGCGGCGTCGACCACCTGGGCTACGGCACCGACGAGTGGGACACCAACGCCTCGTCGGAGGGCTTCAGCCGCGGCGTCGAGGGCAAGGGTCCCGGCCGCTTCCGCTACGGCGAGACGCCCAGCCAGCAGCTCGACGACCCCGATGGCGTTGGCGCGATCCCGCTGCCCGAGAATCGCTTTTCGGTCGTGGTACAGCTGCTTTCGATCGCCAACAACCGCCGCCTGCGCGTGACCTGCCATGCGCCGGATGATGCGCTGCCGATCGTCGATTCGCTGTGCGATGTCTGGGAGGGCGTGAACTGGTTCGAACGCGAGACCTTCGACCTGTTCGGCATCGTGTTCCCCGGCCACCCGGACCTGCGCCGGCTGCTCACCGACTACGGCTTCATCGGCCACCCGTTCCGCAAGGATTTCCCGCTGATCGGCAATGTCGAAGTCCGCTACGACGCCGAGAAGCAGCGCGTGATCTATGAGCCGGTGACCTCGGTCGAGCCGCGCGTGCTGGTGCCCCGCGTCATCCGCGACGACGCCCATCTTGCGACCGCGCGCGGCGAGGCGCGCGACCTGAAGGTCGGTCCCGTGCGCGGTGTCGCGCCGGCAGGAGACGCCAAGTGAGCATGCAGCCCCCAAGCGAACTGCTGGCCAGCAACCAGGCGGAAGCGCGCCAGGAAATCCGCAACTACACGCTGAACTTCGGTCCCCAGCACCCGGCCGCGCACGGCGTGCTGCGCCTGATCCTGGAAATGGACGGCGAAGTCGTGCAGCGCGTCGATCCGCACGTGGGCCTGCTCCACCGCGGCACGGAGAAGCTGGCGGAGTCCAAGCCGTTCAACCAGTCGATCGGCTACATGGATCGCCTCGACTACGTGTCGATGATGTGCAACGAGCACGCCTACGTGCTCGCGATCGAGAACCTCCTCGGCATCCAGGCGCCCGAGCGCGCGCAGTGGATCCGCACGATGTTCGACGAGATCACGCGGCTGCTGAACCACCTGATGTGGATCGGTTCCAACGGCCTCGACCTCGGCGCGATGGCGGTGATGCTGTACTCGTTCCGCGAGCGCGAAGAGCTGATGGACGTCTACGAGGCGGTCAGCGGCGCGCGCATGCACGCGACCTATTACCGCCCCGGCGGCGTGTACCGGGACCTGCCCGACCAGATGCCGAAGTACCGCGAGTCGCCGTGGCGCAAGGGCAACAAGCTCAAGCGCTTCAACGAGTGGCGCGAAGGTTCGATGCTGGACTTCCTGGAAGCCTTCACCAGGGACTTCCCGTCGCGCATCGACGAATACGAGACCCTGCTGACCGAGAACCGCATCTGGAAGCAGCGCACGGTCGGCATCGGCGTGGTTCCGCCGGAGCAGGCCATGGCCCTGGGCATGTCGGGCGTGATGCTGCGCGGCTCGGGCATTGAGTGGGACCTGCGCAAGAAGCAGCCCTACGCGAAGTACGACCAGGTCGATTTCAAGATCCCCGTGGGCACCAACGGTGACTGCTACGACCGGTATCTCGTGCGTGTTGCCGAGATGCGCGAGTCCAACCGGATCATCGCCCAGTGCGTGGACTGGCTGCGCGCCAACCCCGGCCTGGTCATGGTCGACAATTTCAAGGTCGCGCCTCCCTCCCGCGAGGAGATGAAGGACGACATGGAAGCCCTGATCCATCACTTCAAGCTGTTCTCGGAAGGGTATTGCGTGCCCGCCGGGCAGACCTACCAGGCCGTCGAGGCGCCCAAGGGCGAGTTCGGCTGCTACCTGGTCTCGGACGGTGCCAACAAGCCCTTCCGCGTCCACCTGCGCGCACCCGGCTTCGCGCACCTGTCGTCGATGGATGCAGTGGTGAAGGGACACATGCTGTCCGACGTGGTGGCGATGGTTGGCACCTATGACCTCGTCTTCGGAGAAGTGGACCGATGAAAGCAACCGGCAACTTCGAGAACGCGCGCAATGTCGACCCGATGGTCGTGCTCAGCGACGAGACGCGCGCGCACATCGACCATTGGGTGGCCAAGTTCCCGCCTGATCGCAAGCGTTCGGCCGTGATCCAGGGCCTGTTCGCCACCCAGCAGCAGAACGGCGGTTTCCTGACCGACGAGCTGATCGCCGGCGTGGCCGGTTACCTCGGCATCCCGCCGGTGTGGGCGTACGAGGTCGCGACCTTTTACTCGATGTTCGAGACGAAGGAAGTCGGCCGCCACAACGTCGCCTTCTGCACCAACATCAGCTGCTGGCTGAACGGCGCCGAGGACCTGGTCGCGCACGCCGAGAAGAAACTCGGCTGCAAGGTGGGTGAATCCACCGCCGACGGCCGCGTCTACCTCAAGCGCGAGGAAGAGTGCGTGGCCGCGTGCTGCGGCGCTCCCGTGGTCGTGATCAACGGCCATTACCACGAGAAGCTGGACACCGCGAAGGTGGACGAGCTGCTCGACGGATTGAAGTGAGGCTGGACGCAGGCATGGCGCATCACAACACCCACGTCTCGGAAGGCTACGGCCCCGTCGGCCCTGCGCCGAAGGAACACCAGGCCGTCTACACCACGTTGCATTTCGACAAGCCGTGGTCGTACGAGAACTACCTGAAGACCGGCGGCTACCAGGCGCTGCGCAAGGTCCTGGGCGAGAAGATCCCGCCGGCCGATGTCGTCGAGATGGTCAAGCAGTCGGGCCTTCGCGGCCGCGGCGGCGCGGGCTTCCCGACCGGCCTGAAGTGGAGCTTCATGCCCAAGGGCGACGTGCAGAAGTACATCCTCTGCAACTCCGACGAGTCGGAGCCGGGCACCTGCAAGGATCGCGACATCCTGCGCTACAACCCGCATTCGGTGATCGAGGGCATGGCAATCGCCTGCTACGCCACCGGGTCCACGGTCGCTTACAACTACCTGCGCGGCGAGTTCCACCACGAGCCCTTCGAGCACCTCGAGGAAGCGCTGGCCGAGGCCTATGCGCACGGCTGGCTGGGCCGTGACATCCTCGGCAGCGGCGTCGACATCGACATCCACAACGCGCTGGGCGCCGGAGCCTACATCTGCGGCGAAGAGACCGCGCTGATGGAGTCGCTGGAAGGCAAGAAGGGCCAGCCGCGCTACAAGCCGCCGTTCCCGGCCAACTTCGGCCTGTACGGCAAGCCGACCACGATCAACAATACCGAGACCTATGCCTCGGTGCCGGCGATCATCCGCAACGGCCCCGAGTGGTTCGCGGGCCTGGGCAAGCCGAACAACGGCGGCTGCAAGATCTTTTCGGTGTCCGGCCACGTGATGAAGCCGGGCAACTACGAAGTCCGCCTTGGAACCTCGTTCGCGGACCTGCTTGAGATGGCCGGCGGCCTGCGGCCGGGGCGCACGCTCAAGGGCGTGATCCCGGGCGGCTCGTCGATGCCGGTGCTTCCGGGCTACACCATGATGGGCCTGACCATGGACTATGACGCGCTGCAGAAGGCGGGTTCCGGACTGGGTTCGGGTGCCGTGATCGTGATGGACGACAGCACCTGCATGGTCCGCGCCTGCCAGCGCATCTCGCGCTTCTACTGGCAGGAATCCTGCGGCCAGTGCACGCCCTGCCGCGAAGGCACGGGCTGGATGTACCGCATGGTGTCGCGCATGGTCGAGGGCAAGGCCACGATGGCCGACGTCGAGATGCTGCGCGAGTCCGCCGGCCAGATCGAAGGCCACACCATCTGCGCCTTCGGTGAAGCGGCCGCATGGCCGGTGCAGGGCTTCCTGCGCCACTTCTGGCACGAATTCGAATACTTCATCGAGCACGGCCGCTCGATCGTCGACGCCACCCCGGAGATCGCCGCATGAGCGCGCAGCCGGTGAACCCGAACCTGCCGCCCGACCACGTCACCGTCTTCATCGACGACGTGGAAATGGCCGCGCCCAAGGGCTCGATGATCATCCAGGCCGCCGACAAGGCCGGCATCCCGATCCCGCGCTTCTGCTACCACGACAAGCTCGCGATCGCGGCGAACTGCCGCATGTGCCTGGTCGACGTGGAGAAGATGGGCAAGCCCGCGCCGGCCTGCGCCACGCCGGTGATGGACGGCATGCGCGTGCAGACGCGCAGCGAGAAGGCGCTGAGGTCGCAGCGCAACGTGATGGAGTTCCTGCTGATCAACCATCCGCTCGACTGCCCGGTCTGCGACCAGGGAGGCGAGTGCGAGCTGCAGGACCTGTCGCTGGGCTATGGCCGCTCGGTGAGCCGCTTCGTCGAGCGCAAGCGTTCGGTCGCCGACGAGGACCTCGGCCCGCTGGTGGCCACCGAGATGACCCGCTGCATCCACTGCACGCGCTGCATCCGCGTCACCGCGGAAATCGCCGGCACCTACGAACTGGGCGGCATGCAGCGCGGCGAAAGCCTCGAAATCGGCACCTACGATGGCAAGCCGCTGACCACCGAGCTCTCGGGCAACGTGATCGACGTCTGCCCGGTGGGCGCGCTGACCAACAAGGTGTTCCGCTTCCGCGCGCGTCCCTGGGAGCTGATCGCGCGCGAGTCGCTGGGCTACCACGACGCGCTCGGCAGCAACCTGTTCCTGCACACCCGCCGCGGCGAAGTGATGCGCACCGTGCCGCGCGACAACGAGGCGGTCAACGAGTGCTGGCTGTCCGACCGCGACCGCTATTCGCACCAGGGCCTGTACGCCGAGGATCGCGCGATGCGTCCACTGCTGCGCGTTGCAGGCAACGGTGACGACGCCGACTGGCGCGAGGCGAGCTGGGACGAAGCGCTGGCGAAGGCCGCGCAGATCCTGCGCGACAACGCCGCCGACGACCTCGGCATCCTGGTACACCCGGCGACCTCGAACGAGGAGGGTGCCCTTGTCGCCCGCCTGGCCGAGGCCCTGGGCACCGGCAACCTCGACCATCGCATCGCCCAGCACGACCTTTCCGACGGCGCAGTGGCCGAGGTCTTCGGCATGCCGGTTGAAGACATCGAGAAGGCCGACGCCATCGTCATTGTCGGCAGCAACCTGCGCACCGAGCTGCCGCTGGTCAACCAGCGCGTGCGCAAGGCCTGGCTCGCGGGCGCGAAGGTGCACGTGGTCAATCCGGTGGACTTCGAGTTCACCTTCGACATCAGCCACAGGTCGATCGTCGCGCCGTCGAAGATCGCCGATGCGCTGGCGTCCGCCGAGCTGGCCGATGCGCTGCAGGGCGCTTCGCGGCCGGTCGTCATCGTGGGCGCGGTTGCCGAGTGCGGCATTCACGCCGCGGCGATCCGCGCCGCCGCAGCCGGTTTCGCCGGTCGCATCAACGCCGCGCTGTGCCGCGTGCCGCAGGGCGCGAACGCGGTCGGGCTTGCCCGCCACGGCGTGCTGCCGGCCTCGCGTGACGCCGCTGCCATGCTGGCCCAGCCGCGCGCCGGCTACGTCATCTACGGCATCGAGCCGGGGCTGGACTTCGCCGACCAGGCGAAGGCGATGCAGGCTCTGGGTGGTGCGCAGGTGGTGGCCTTCAGCCACTTCGCGTGCGAATCCACGCGTCGCGTTGCCGACGTGATCCTGCCGATCGGCCTGCTGCCCGAGCTCGACGCCACCCTGACCAACCTCGACGGCCGCGACCAGCGCACCGTCGCCGGCGGCAAGCTCCCGGGCGAAGCACGCCCGGGCTGGAAGGCGCTGCGCGCGCTTGGCGGGCTCCTCGGCCTCGAGGGCTTCGACTTCACCGATTTCGCCGGTGCACGTGCGCTGATGGTGCCACGCCAGGTCGACGTCGCGCGCAGCGAAGCCGTTGCAATCGCGGGCGAAGGCCTCGAGCTGGCGGTGTCGCAGGCGATCTACCGCGTCGACGGCGTGACCCGCCGTGCGGCCGCCCTGCAGGCGCACCCGCTCACGGTCGGCCCGCGTATCACGCTCAACGCCGACGACGCTTCCGCCGCCGGCCTGCGCGAAGGCGCCATGGCGCGCGTATCCAACGGCGCCGGCACGGGAACCCTGCTGGTGGCCGTCAGCACGGGCGTGGCCCGCGGCGCCGCCCTGATCGAATCCGGCTATGGCGCCACCGCGGCGCTCGGCGCCGGCGCGGTGCGGGTGGAGGCCGCATGAGCACGACGACGACCAATACGAGCACCGTGCTCCTCGGCTGGCTCGAGCCCTTCCGCGCCTGGCTGGACTCGCTTGGCCCCATCGGCACGGTCATCTGGCTGGTGTTGCTGATCCTGACGATCGCGATGCCGGTGATCATCACCGTCGCCTTCTACGTGGTCTGGGAGCGCAAGCTGATCGCCTGGATGCACGTGCGCCACGGGCCGATGTACGTCGGCTTCGGCGTACTGCAGGCCTTCGCCGACGTCTTCAAGCTGCTGTTCAAGGAAGTCATCCGGCCAAGCGCCGCGCACAAGGTGCTGTACTTCCTGGCACCGCTGATCACCCTGGCCCCCGCGTTCGCGGCCTGGGCGGTCGTGCCCTTCGATGCACAGCTGGTGCTCTCCAATGCCAACGCCGGCATCCTGTACCTGCTGGCCATGGTTTCGCTGGGCGTGTACGGCGTGATCATCGCCGGCTGGGCCTCGAACTCGAAGTACGCGTTCCTGGGCGCGATGCGTTCGGCAGCGCAGGTGGTGAGCTACGAGATCGCGATGGGCTTCGCCCTGGTCGGTGTGATGGTTGCCGCCGGCAGCCTCAACCTCAGCGAGATCGTGATGGCGCAGTCGGGCAACTCGGGCTTCCTCGAGTGGTTCTGGCTGCCGCTGCTGCCGCTGTTCATCATCTACTTCGTATCCGGCGTGGCCGAGACCAACCGCGCGCCCTTCGACGTGGTCGAGGGCGAGAGCGAGATCGTCGCGGGCCACATGGTGGAATACTCGGGTGCGGTGTTCGCGCTGTTCTTCCTGGCCGAGTACGCGAACATGCTGCTGGTCAGCATCCTCACCGCGACCTTCTTCCTCGGTGGCTGGCTGTCGCCGATCCCGGCGGCGTGGATCCCGGACATCCCGGTGCTTTCGGTGCTGCTGGGGGACGGCTGGTGGTGGCTGTTGGCCAAGACGTTCTTCTTCGCCAGCTGCTTCGTCTGGTCCCGGGCGACATTCCCGCGCTACCGCTATGACCAGATCATGCGCCTCGGCTGGAAGGTGTTCATTCCGCTGTCCATCGCCTGGATTGCGGTGACGGCATTGATGGCGTACTTCGGCGTCTTCGAGGCAGGTGCGTGATGGGCAAATTCGTTTCCTGGGCCAGGAGCCTGCTGCTGATCGAGATCATCAGCGGCCTGAAGCTGACGTTCCAGTACCTCTGGCGTCCGAAGTACACGATGATGTACCCGATGGAGAAGATCCCGCAGTCGGCGCGCTTCCGCGGGCTGCACGCGCTGCGCCGCTACCCCAACGGCGAAGAGCGCTGCATCGCGTGCAAGCTGTGCGAGGCGGTGTGCCCGGCGCTGGCGATCACCATCGACTCCGAGCAGCGCGAGGACAACACGCGGCGCACCACGCGCTACGAGATCGACCTGTTCAAGTGCATTTTTTGCGGCTTCTGCGAGGAGTCGTGTCCCGTGGACTCCATCGTCGAGACCCACATCCACGAATACCACTTCGAGAACCGTGGCGAGAACATCGTCACCAAGCCGCAGCTGCTGGCGCTGGGCGATCGCCTCGAGGCGGAAATCGCAGAGCGTCGCGCCGCCGACGCCGCATACAGGTAAGCCATGGACTTCGTACAGCTCGCATTCCTTGCATTCGCGGCCGTCGCGGTGGCCGCCGCGGTCGGCGTGATCGGCGCGCGCAACCCGGTGCATTCGGCCCTGTTCCTGGTGCTGACCTTCTTCAGCGTGGCGGTCACCTGGATCATCGCCGGTGCCGAGTTCCTGGGCGTGGCGCTGGTGCTGGTCTACGTCGGCGCGGTGATGGTCCTGTTCCTGTTCGTGGTGATGATGATCGACGTCGACCTGGCGCCGATCAACGAGGGCTACGTGCGTTACCTGCCGGTCGGACTGCTCGTGGCGGTGGTGATGCTGCTGGAGCTGCTGTCGCTGATCGGGATCATGGCCTTCGTGGAGACTCCGTTCGCGGCGGATCCGATCGACGCCGAGGGCGCGTCCAACACCGCATGGATCGCGCGACGGCTGTTCACCGATTTCCTGCTGCCGTTCGAGGTTGCTGCGGTGATCCTGACCGTGGCCGTCATCGCCGCGGTCACGCTGACCCTGCGCCGTCGCGAGGGCACCAAGCACCAGGTTCCCGGTGAGCAGGTGCGCACGCGCCCCGGCGACCGCCTGCGCATGGTGGACATGCCGAGTTCGGTGCACGTCGCCGACGACGCACCGGCTGCCGGTGCCAGCACCGACGGGGAGGAGAAGTAATGGAGTTCCTCGGCCAGGGCCTCGCCCTCGGACACTATCTCGCGCTCGCCGCCGCGCTGTTCTGCATCAGCGTCGCGGGCATCTTCCTCAACCGCAAGAACGTGATCATCCTGTTGATGTGCATCGAACTGATGCTGCTCTCGGTGAACATCAACTTCGTCGCGTTCTCGCGCGAGTTCGGCGACGCCGCCGGGCAGGTGTTCGTGTTCTTCATCCTCACGGTGGCAGCGGCCGAGGCCGCGATCGGCCTCGCGATCCTGGTCACCCTGTTCCGTAACCGGCGCACGATCAACGTCGCCGAACTCGACACGCTGAAGGGCTGACGGAATGCCTGGCATGGAAATCGTTCTCTCCAAGACCGTACTGCTCGCGATCGTCCTGGCGCCGCTGCTGGGCGCCATCGTCGCCGGCCTGTTCGGCCGCCAGGTGGGGCGCGTCGGGGCGCAGTCGGTCACGATCCTCGGCGTGGCGATCAGCTGCGCGCTGTCGTGCTACGTGCTCTGGCAGCTGATGGCGCAGGGCGCATCGCCCTTCAACGAAAACCTCTACACCTGGTTCCAGGTCGCGGGCTACGAGATCCACATCGGATTCCTGGTCGACCGGCTGACGGCGATGATGATGGTGGTGGTGACCTTCGTGTCGCTGCTGGTGCACATCTACACCATCGGCTACATGGCCGACGACCCGGGCTACCAGCGCTTCTTCAGCTACATCAGCCTGTTCACCTTCTCGATGCTGGCGCTGGTGATGGCCAACAACTTCCTGCAGCTGTTTTTCGGCTGGGAAGCGGTGGGCGTGGTGTCGTACCTGCTGATCGGCTTCTGGTTCAAGCGCCCGACCGCGGTGGTCGCCAACCTCAAGGCCTTCCTGGTAAACCGCGTCGGCGATTTCGGCATGCTGCTGGGCATCGCCGGCGTCGCGTACTGGTTCGGCACGCTCGACTACGCGACCGTGTTCGCCAATGCCGGCCCCACCATCGGCGGCGGCCAGGTGGTCGAGGTCTTCGAAGGCCATGCCTGGTCGGTCGCGACCCTGATCTGCATCTGCCTGTTCGTGGGCGCCATGGGCAAGTCGGCGCAGGTGCCGCTGCACGTGTGGCTGCCGGACTCGATGGAAGGCCCGACCCCGATTTCGGCGCTGATCCAC
The DNA here is from genome assembly GCF_054052065.1 of Luteimonas sp. A537. Classification (NCBI taxonomy): domain Bacteria; kingdom Pseudomonadati; phylum Pseudomonadota; class Gammaproteobacteria; order Lysobacterales; family Lysobacteraceae; genus Luteimonas; species Luteimonas renzhihongae. The sequence goes on along the minus strand of NZ_JBSVRH010000002.1, from coordinate 268,624 downwards.
GCCGCGACCATGGTCACCGCCGGCATCTTCATGGTGGCGCGCATGTCGCCGCTGTTCGAACTCAGCCAGACCACGCTGCAGTTCATCCTGTTCATCGGCGCCACGACGGCCTTCTTCACCGGCCTGATCGGCATCGTGCAGAACGACATCAAGCGCGTGGTCGCGTACTCCACGCTGTCGCAGCTGGGCTACATGACCGTGGCCCTGGGCGTGTCGGCTTACTCGGCGGCCGTGTTCCACCTGATGACCCATGCCTTCTTCAAGGCGCTGCTGTTCCTGGGCGCGGGCTCGGTGATCATCGCCATGCACCACGAGCAGGACATGCGCCGCATGGGTGGCCTGCGCAAGTACATGCCGGTGACCTTCATCACCATGCTGGTCGGCACCCTGGCCCTGGTGGCGACGCCGTTCTTCAGCGGCTTCTACTCCAAGGACACGATCATCGAGGCGGCGAAGTTCGGTGCCGAGGGCATGGGCTGGGTCGGCACCTACGGCTATTGGGCCGTGCTGCTGGGCGCGTTCGTGACCTCGTTCTACAGCTTCCGCCTGCTGTACATGACGTTCTTCGGGCGCGAGCGTTTCCGCGAGGAGGCGCATGGCGAAGCTGCGCATGGCAGCCACGCGCACGACCATGGCGCGCACGAGCCGAAGGAGTCGCCCTGGGTGGTGACCCTGCCGCTGGTGCTGCTGGCGATCCCGTCGATCGCGATCGGCTTCTTCACCGCCGGCCCGATGCTGTTCGGCACGAGCTGGAGCGGCAGCGGGCAGGTGATGCCGTTCTTCACCGGCGCGATCGACCTGCTGCCGGAGAACGATACGCTCGCGCGCGTTGCTTCCGAGCTGTGGCATGGCCCGGTCGCGTTCGCACTGCACGGTTTCCTGACGCCTGCCTTCTGGCTGACCTTCGCCGGCTTCGTGCTCGCGACCGTCATGTACTGGTGGCGTCCGGAGCTGGCCACCAGGGCCCGCCGCTTGTTCGCGCTGCCGGTGAAGGTGTTGGAAAACAAGTATTGGGCCGACGATTTCTGGATCGGCGGCCTCGCAGGCGGCAGCCTGCAGCTTGGCAAGGCGTCGAGCGTGGTCGACAACCGCGTGATCGATGGCGTTGCGGTGAACGGTACTGCCGGCTTCGTCGGTCTGCTGTCGGGCGTTGTCCGCCGCCTGCAGTCCGGCCGCATGTACGACTATGCATTCGCGATGATTCTCGGCCTGATCGTGCTCCTGGCCGTGCTCATCCACTACTGGACCTGACGGAAGACGATACGTGTCGAATTTGCCTCTCCTCAGCATCCTCATCTGGCTGCCGATCTTCGGCGGCGCGCTGGTGCTCGCGCTTGGTAACCGTGCCGGCGCCGCGCGCTGGCTGTCGCTGGCGATCGCCCTGGTGGTGTTCGTCATCAGCATCCCGCTGCTCACCGGCTACGACGCTTCGGCGGCGGTGGCAACGATGCAGTTCGTCGAGGCCAGGGAGTGGATCCCGGCCTATGACATCCAGTACCACCTGGGTGCCGACGGCATCTCGGTCGCGCTGATCCTGCTCACCACGCTGGTCACCACGCTGGTGGTCATCAGTTCCTGGACCTCGATCGACAAGCGCGTCAGCCAGTACTACGCGGCGATGCTGATCCTCGAAGGCCTGATGATCGGCGTGTTCTCGGCGATGGACGCGATGCTTTTCTATGTCTTCTTCGAAGGCATGCTGATCCCGATGTTCATCATCATTGGCGTCTGGGGCGGCCCGCGGCGCGTATACGCCTCGGTGAAATTCTTCCTGTACACCTTCCTCGGCTCGGTGTTCATGCTGGTCGGCCTGGTCTACCTGTACCTGCAGGCCGGCAGCTGGCAGCTGGCCGACCTGTACGCGCTGCCGCTCAATGCCACCGAGCAGATGTGGCTGTTCTTCGCCTTCCTGATCGCGTTCGCGGTCAAGGTGCCGATGTTCCCGGTGCACACGTGGCTCCCGGACGCGCACGTCGAGGCGCCGACCGGCGGCTCGGTGATCCTGGCGGCGATCATGCTGAAGATCGGCGGTTACGGCTTCCTGCGCTTCAGCCTGCCGATCGTCCCCGACGCCGGCCACGAGTGGGCATGGCTGGTGATCGCGCTGTCGCTGGTGGCGGTGATCTACGTCGGCCTGGTGGCACTGGTCCAGCAGGACATGAAGAAGCTGATCGCCTATTCGTCGGTCTCGCATATGGGCTTCGTTACCCTGGGCATCTTCATTGCTTTCGCGCTGGTGCGTGACAGCAACCCGGAGGCCGCGCGACTCGGCCTGCAGGGCGCGATGGTGCAGATGGTTTCGCATGGTTTTGTTTCAGGCGCCATGTTCACCTGCGTGGGCGTGCTGTACGACCGCATGCACACGCGCAGGATCAGCGACTACGGCGGCGTGGCCAACGTGATGCCCTGGTTTGCAGCGTTCTTCGTGCTGTTTGCCTTCGCCAACTCGGGCCTGCCGGGTACCTCGGGCTTTGTTGGCGAGTTCATGGTCATCCTGGCCTCGTTCCAGAGCCATCCGTTGATCGCCTTCGTGGCCGCCCTGACCCTGATCCTGGGTGCCGGCTATACGCTGTGGCTGGTCAAGCGCGTGCTGTACGGCGAGGTCGGCAACTCGCACGTCGCCGCGATGAAGGACATCACCGGCCGCGAGGCCCTGGTACTGGGCGTGTTTGCCGCCGGCGTGCTCCTTGTCGGCCTCTGGCCCAGGCCCCTGACCGACCTGATGGAACCGTCCATCGCGCAGCTGGCGGGCATGCTCGCCAACAGCAAGCTTTGAGGAACACGACGCGATGATGCCTGGAGCTATGACCCCTCCCGTCCGGACACTGGCCGACCTCGCGCCGCTGGCGCCCGAGTTCGTGGTGGTGATCGGCGCGTTCGCGCTGCTGATGCTGGACCTGTTCATGGGCGAGCGCCGCCGCGTGGTGACCCACGGCCTTGCCGTGGTGGTGCTGCTTGGCGCCGCGGCGATGATCGTGATGGGCGTGGGCGGCCACGGCATGGTGCTGGCCGACATGTTCGTGCGCGACACGATGGCCGATGTGCTGAAGGTGCTGATCCTGGTGCTGACGGCCGTGGCGCTGGGCTATGCCTGGCCGTTCATGCGCGAGCGCGGCCTGTACAAGGGCGAGTTGCCGGTGCTGATGCTGTTCGCCACGCTGGGCATGATGCTGCTGGTCTCGGCGCCGAACCTGACCACGATCTACGTCGGCCTCGAGCTGCTGGCGCTGTGCCAGTACGCACTGGTCGCCTTCGACCGCGACAACGCGACCGGCTCCGAAGCCGCGATGAAGTACTTCGTGCTCGGCTCGCTGGCCTCGGGTCTGCTGCTGTTCGGCATGTCGCTGGTTTACGGCGCCACCGGCAGCCTCGACCTGGCCACGATCAGCAGCGCTGCGACCGTCGTCGACGGCGGCACCCGCACCCTGTTGCTGACGGGCACGGTGTTCCTGGTGGTGGGCGTGTGCTTCAAGTTCGGCGCCGCGCCGTTCCACATGTGGCTGCCCGACGCCTACCACGGCGCGCCCACGCCGATGACCCTGTTCATCGGCTCCGCGCCCAAGCTTGCCGTGTTCGGCATGGCCTACCGGCTGCTCGAATCCGGGCTTGGTCCGCTGCAGGACCAGTGGCAGGTGATGCTGGCCCTGCTTGCGGCGCTGTCGCTGGTGGTCGGCAACGTGTTCGCGATCGCGCAGACCAACCTCAAGCGCATGCTCGCGTATTCGACGGTGTCGCACGTCGGCTTCCTGCTGCTCGGCCTGGCCGGTGGCGGCGCCGAAGGCTATGCCGCTGCGATGTTCTACGCCATCAGCTACGCGATCATGGCGACCGCGGGCTTCGGCGCGATCGTGATGCTGTCCAGGCGCGGCTTCGAAGCCGATCGCATCAGCGACTTCAAGGGCCTCAACGCCCGCAGCCCGTGGATGGCGGCGATGGTGCTGGTGATCATGGCCTCGCTGGCGGGCGTTCCGCCATTCCTCGGCTTCTGGGCGAAGCTGGTGGTGCTGCGCGCGGCGATCGGCGGCGACATGCTGTGGCTGGCGATCGTCGGCATCGTGTTCGCGGTGGTTGGCGCGTTCTACTACCTGCGCGTGATCAAGGTGATGTACTTCGACGAGCCCGAGGGCGTGGCCATCGAAGTGCGTGACAACGGCCCGCTGAAGCTTCTGTTCGGTGCCAATGCGATCGCGTTGCTGGTGCTGGGCATTGCCTGGAACCCGCTCATGGCGTGGTGCCAGGCGGCGTTTGCCTGATCGAACGCAGGGCCCTGCCGCGAAGTGCGGCAAGGCTTGCAAGTAATCCGACTCTGCTCCATAATAGTCGGCTCTGGTGCGGGGTGGAGCAGTCTGGCAGCTCGTCGGGCTCATAACCCGAAGGTCGCAGGTTCAAATCCTGCCCCCGCTACCATTTACACCTGCGGCGGCGTTCCTGGAAACAGGGACGCCGTTTGCTTTTGTGCGTCCCGGTCCCTGCTGGAAGCCTCAGGCTTCCAGCACCATCCGCTGTCCGCGACCCTCGCCGACGATGGCATGGGGTACGAAGCGCGCGCTGTCGCGCGTGATCGGTGAGTCGTCTTCGCGGATACCCATGCCGCAGGCAAGGTCGCCAACCACCCAGCTGCCGACCAGCGGATACGCAGCGCCGTGTTCGGGCAGTGGATGCAGCGCCTGGCGGATCGAAGGACCTCCGTAGGGTCCCGGCTGCTGCAGGGTGCGGCCGTCGGCGTAGTGCATCTCGATGTTCGCGCCCTCGCGCGAGAACAGCGGTTTGCGAACCCAGCCCGGCGGCAACGCGCCGCCGTCGTCGAATTCCGCCGGCAGCAGGTTGGGGTGGCCGCGATGGCGTTCCCACAACAGCGGCAGCGCGCCCTTGTTGCTGAGCAGCAGCTTCCACGCCGGCTCCAGCAGCCGCAGGCCGGAGCCCGGCAGGGCCTGCGCGAACTCGTCGGCGAACAGGTCCTCGAGCGGATACAGCTTGAACAGGCTGGCGATCAGCACGTCGTCACCGGCGGTGAAGCGCCCGTCGGCGGAAAGGCCGATGTCCTCCATCGCCACCGAGCCGGATTCGATCCCGGCCTGGGCGGCGCAGTCGCGCAGGTAATCGACGGTGCCCTGGTCCTCGGGGCTGCCCTGCGAGGCCGCGAAGTACAGCGGCCTTGGAAGGCGGTCGCCGACCTCGATGAAACGCGCGACCAGCGCTTCATGGATCGCATTGAACTGGTCGGCACCGGGGGGCAGGGCGCCGGTCTCGCGCTGGTGCTCCAGCCAGTCCCACTGGAAGAACGCGGCCTCGAACAGGGATGTCGGCGTGTCGTAGTTGAGTTCGTACAGCTTTGCCGGCCCGCGGCCGTCGTACGCGAGGTCGATCCTGCCGTAGAGGTGCGGATCGCGCTGTCGCCAGCTTTCGGCGACCTGGTCCTGCGCGTCGGCGGGAATCGCGAGCCGCTCCATCAGTTCCTGGCTCCCGGCGGCTTCACCGGCGAGGTCCATCGCCATCGCGTGCAGCTCGGCGGTGGGATCCTCGATATCGTCCTCGACCTGTTGCAGGGTGAAGGCGTAGTACACGCTCTCGTCCCAGTAGGCGGCGCCGTCGATGGTGTGGAAGGCGAAGCCGCAGTCCTCCGCGCGCCGCCGCCACTCCGGGCGCGGCTCGATTGCGACGCGGCGCATCAGCCGCCGGCGCTGCGGCCGGCGCCGGCGCGACCGAAGCCGCCGCGGCGCACGGTGGGCGCACGGTTGGGCTGGAGCTCGGTGCGGGCCAGTGCGGTGGCGCCGCCGGCACCGGGCTGCGGGCGCAGCCATCCGGACTGGTTGGAGAGGAACGCGGGCGACGTGCGCGCGGCACCGGCCGTGGCCGCAGCCGGACCTGCGCCGGGTGCCGGTGCCATGGCGCCGCCGCGGCTGTTCAGCATCTGCGAGAGCACGAAGCCGGCCATCATCGGGCCGACGAAGCTGCCGCCGCCGGCCTGCTGCCGGGTGGCGCACTGTCCTTCTCCGAACTCGGCCTCGCACTCGGCGGTCGAGGCATAGCGCGGTGCCACCGCGTCGGCCTGCGCCTGCGCCTGGTCGAAGGCCTGGCGGCACATCGACGGGTTCATGGTTTCGGTGGCGCAGGCCTCGACGGACGTGAACAGCCCTTCCGACGTCTGCACTTCGGGCTGCTGCGCGCAGGCGACCAGGAGCAGCGGTGCCGAGCCCATCAGCACAAGGGCGGTCTTTCTGGAGCGTTTCATCAAGCCTGGTACCTGTTGCGGGAGACTGCGGCAAGATTACCCGATGCGCAGCCGGGCCGGACCCGCCGCTCAGGGCTGGAGGCGGCGCCCGGCTTGCGATACGCCGGGCCTGGGCATATACTCCAGCGGCTCAGCGGAACCTGCAGGACCATCGCATGCGCCTTCGGCGCCGGTCCGGCACCGCTGCAAGCTTTTCGCGGTCGACGGAGAGCCTCCCAGGAGGCTTTTTTCGATTGCGGGAATCGGGCTCGCGCGGTGCGCAACGAGGCGCGCCGGCACCGGATCCAGCAGCATCGGACAAGGGGCCCGCCGGGCCCTTTTTTATTTTTTGCGCCCGGCGCGGCAGGCAATGGACCAGGACAGAGGAGGCATCGTGGCCGACAAGTCGACCGACATCGCGGATCTCCTTTCGCCGACCGTTGCCGCCCTCGGCCTGGAGCTGCTGGGCGTGGAATACCTGCCGTCGCCCGGCGGCGGCGCGATGCTGCGCCTGTACATCGACCGTCCGGGTGCGGATCCGGCCGCCGATGGCCAGGGCGTCGGCATCGAGGACTGCGAGGCGGTCAGCCGCGAGGTCTCCGCCCAGCTCGACGTCGAGGATCCGATCAGCAGCAACTACACCCTCGAGGTGTCGTCGCCCGGCGTCGACCGGATGCTGTTCACGCTGGCGCACTTCGAGCGCTTCATCGGCGAGCAGGCGAAGGTCGGCCTGAAACTGCCGCAGGACGGCCGGCGCAGGCTGCTGGGGCGGATCGTCGCGGTGGAGGGCGAAACAGTCACGTTCGACATCGACGGCCGGCCGTTCACGGTCGCTGGCGACAACATCGACAAGGCGCGCCTGGTGCCCGACTGGGTGGCGCTTGGCTACGGGCCGGCGAAGGACGCCTCCGGGCGCGATGCGCGCCCGGGCAAGGGCAAGCCCGGTGGCAAACAAACAACCAACAACAAGCCGGCGGCGTCGAAGCCGTCCCGTGCGGAGTAATAGAGAAGATGAGCAAGGAACTGTTGCTGGTCGTCGATGCGGTCGCCCATGAGAAGGGCGTGCCGGAGTCGGTGATCCTTGAAGCCCTCGAGGCGGCCCTGGCCACCGCGGCCAAGAAGCGCTATCTCGAGCAGGACGTGCTGACCCGCGTTGCCATCGATTCCAAGGACGGCAATTACGAGACCTTCCGCCGCTGGGAGGTCGTGGCCGACGACGTGGTGATGGAGTCGCCGGACCGCCAGATCCGCATGATGGACGCGGTCGACGAGGCCGAAGGCGTCGAGATCGGCGACTACATCGAAGAGCAGATCGAGAACGTCGACTTCGGCCGCATCGCCGCCCAGGCCGCCAAGCAGGTGATCGTGCAGCGCGTGCGCGAGGCCGAGCGCCAGCAGGTCGTGGACGCGTGGAAGGACCGCGTGGGCGAGCTGGTCACCGGCGTGGTCAAGCGCGTCGAGCGCGGCAACGTCTTCGTCGACCTCGGCGGCAACGCAGAAGCTTTCATCCCCAAGGACAAGGCGATCCCGCGCGACGTCGTGCGCGCCGGCGACCGCATCCGCGGCTATCTCTATGACGTGCGCACCGAGCCGCGTGGCCCGCAGTTGTTCATCAGCCGCGCCGCGCCGGAGTTCATGGTCGAACTGTTCAAGCTCGAAGTGCCGGAAGTCGGCCAGGGCCTGGTCGAGATCAAGGCCTGTGCGCGTGATCCGGGCGACCGCGCCAAGATCGCCGTGGTCGCCTACGACACCCGCACCGATCCGATCGGCGCCTGCATCGGCATGCGTGGTTCGCGCGTGCAGGCGGTGTCGAACGAGCTCAACGGCGAGCGCGTCGACATCGTGCTGTGGTCGGACAACCCGGCGCAGTTCGTGATCAACGCGATGGCGCCGGCCGAGGTGCAGTCGATCGTGGTCGACGAGGACAAGCACTCGATGGATCTCGCGGTCGCCGAGGACCGCCTGGCGCAGGCGATCGGCAAGGGCGGCCAGAACGTGCGCCTCGCCAGCCGCCTCTCGGGCTGGCAGCTCAACGTCATGACCCAGGACCAGGTCACCGCGAAGTCGGACGCCGAGCAGGCCACGGCGCGCGCCCTGTTCCAGGAGAAGCTGGAGGTCGACGATGAGATTGCCGGCATCCTGGTGGCCGAGGGCTTCAGCACGGTCGAGGAAATCGCCTACGTGCCGGTTGGCGAGCTGCTGGCGGTGGAGGGCTTCGACGAGGACATCGTCGAGGAACTTCGCGCCCGCGCCCGCGATGCGCTGCTCAACGACGCGCTCGCGGTCGAAGAGGAGCTCGGTGACAACGTTCCGGCCGACGACATGCTGGCGCTTGAAGGCATGGATGACGAAACCGCCTTCGCGCTGGCCGCCAACGGCGTGTGCACCGCCGAGGACCTGTCGGACCTCGCGGTCGACGAGGTGCTGGAGTTCGGCATCGAAGGCCTTGACCAGGAGCGTGCCGCAGCCCTCGTGCTGGCCGCGCGCGCGGGTGAGATCGCGCGCCTGGAAAGCGAAGGCTGACAGGCTGGGGCCATCACGGCCCCCGAGCATGGCAAGCACCCAGAATTGATCCATCCATAGCGCGGCATGTGCCGACGCCAGAGGAACCGGAATCCGAATGTCGCAGCAAACCACCATCCGCAAGCTGGCCGCACTGGTGAACACGCCGGTCGAGAAACTGCTTGAACAGCTGTCCGAAGCGGGCATGCCGTTCAACGATCCCGACCAGGTCGTGACCAGTACCGAAAAGGTGAAGCTCCTGGGCTTCCTGCGCCGCACCCATGGCCGTGCCGAGAAGGGCGCCGTGGATCCGGTCGCACCCAAGAAGATCACCCTCCAGCGCAAGAGCACGCTCACCGTGGGCGGCGGCCGCAACAAGCCGACCGTCGACGTGGTCGTGCGCAAGAAGGTCACGCTGGTCAAGCCCCAGGCCGGCGGTGCCGTGGGCGGCGGAGAGGACGACGAGCGCGCCGAGATCCTGCGCAAGCTCGAGGAGTCGCGCCAGCGCAACCTCGACGAGCAGCAGCGCCTCGCCGACGTCGACCGTCGTCGCGTGGAGGAGGCCGAGGCAGCCAAGCGTCGCGAGGCCGAAGAGGCCGAGCGCGTGCGTACCGAGGCCGAGGCCGCGGTCGCCGCGGTCGCGACGGAAGAGGCTGCTCCGCGCAAGGCACACGGCCATGGCCATCCCAAGCCGGCTCCGGCGCGCGACGATCGCAGCGCGGCCAAGGGCAAGCACCGGGGTTCGCATGCGATGGCTGCCGGCCCCGAGGATGAGGAAGGCGCCGCCGCACGCTTCGCCGGGCAGATGCACCTGTCGCCCGCCGACCGCGCGCGCCGCAGCACCGCACGCCCCAAGCGTGGCGCGCAGCGTGGCCAGCAGCGCGACCAGTCGCGCACCGGCACCGGCTTCACCCGTCCGACCGCGCCTGTCGTGCGTGAGGTCGCGATCGGCGAGGCGATCACCGTCGCCGATCTTGCCCAGAAGCTGGCAATGAAGGGCGGCGACGTGGTCAAGGCGCTGTTCAAGATGGGCGTGATGGCCACCATCACCCAGTCCATCGACCACGACACCGCGGCGCTGGTCACCGAGGAACTCGGCCACCAGGCCGTGCGTGCCGATGCCGACGACGCCGAGAGCGAGCTGCTCGCACACGTCGAAGAGATCACCGGCGACCAGACGCCGCGTCCGCCGGTCGTGACCATCATGGGTCACGTCGACCACGGCAAGACTTCGCTGCTCGACTACATCCGCCGTACCAAGATCGCCACGGGCGAGGCCGGTGGCATCACCCAGCACATCGGCGCGTACCACGTCGAAACGCCCAAGGGTGTCATCAGCTTCCTCGACACCCCGGGCCACGCCGCATTCACTTCGATGCGTGCACGCGGCGCCAAGATCACCGACCTCGTGGTGCTGGTGGTGGCCGCCGATGACGGCGTGATGCCGCAGACGATCGAAGCGATCCAGCACGCGAAGGCGGCGAATGTGCCCCTGATCGTGGCGATCAACAAGATCGACAAGTCCGAGGCCGATCCTTCGCGGATCAAGAACGAATTGCTGTCCCATGACGTCGTGGCCGAAGAGTTCGGCGGTGACACGCAGATGGTCGAACTGTCCGCCAAGACCGGCGACGGCGTCGACGACCTGCTCGATGCGATCAACCTGCAGTCCGAAGTGCTGGAGCTCAAGGCGATCGGCGAAGGACGTGCCAGCGGCACGGTCATCGAGTCCTCGCTCGACAAGGGCCGCGGCCCGGTGGCCACGGTGCTGGTGCAGCAGGGCCTGCTCAACAAGGGTGACTTCCTGGTCTGCGGCGTGGAATACGGTCGCGTGCGCGCACTGTTCGACGAAACCGGTGGCCAGGTGCCTTCGGCGGGCCCATCCATTCCGGTGCAGGTGGTCGGCCTGTCGGGCGTGCCCGATGCCGGCGACGATTTCGTGGTCGTCGACGACGAGCGCCTGGCCAAGGAAGTTGCGCAGCAGCGCGAGTCCAAGCGTCGCGAGCTGCGCCTGGTGCAGGCCGCGGGCAACCGCATGGAAGACATCATGGCGCAGATGGGCGGCGGCCAGCAGCTCGAGCTGCCGCTGGTCATCAAGGCCGACGTCCAGGGTTCGGTGGAAGCACTGCGCCAAGCCCTGGTGGCGCTGTCCAACGACGACATCCGGGTGAACATCATCCGCTCGGGCGTGGGTGGCATCACCGAGTCCGATGCGAACTCCGCCGCCACCTCCAAGGCGACGATCATCGGCTTCAACGTCCGTGCCGACGCGTCGGCACGCAAGGTGATCGAAGGCAGCGGCCTCGACCTGCGCTACTTCTCGATCATCTATGACGTCATCGACCAGGTGAAGCAGGTCGCGTCCGGCATCCTTGGCGTGGAGATCCGTGAAGAGATCATCGGCACCGCCGAGGTCCGCGAGGTGTTCCGCAGCTCCAAGTTCGGTGCCGTCGCCGGCAGCATGGTCATCGAGGGCGTGGTCCGTCGCAACAAGCCGATCCGCGTGCTGCGCGACGAAGTCGTCATCTTCGAGGGCGAGCTGGAATCGCTGCGCCGCTTCAAGGAGAACGTCGATGAGGTGCGCGTCAACACCGAGTGCGGCATCGGCGTGAAGGCCTACAACGACATCAAGCCGGGCGACAAGATCGAGTGCTTCGAGCGCGTCGAAGTGCAGCGCACGCTCTGATGTCGCAGAAGACCTTCCATCGCACCGATCGCGTCTCCGCCCAGCTTCGCAGGGAGCTGGGCACCCTGGTGCGAGAGGCGGTGGCCGAGCACGGCCTGCCGTCGGTGAGCGTGTCCGACGTCGAGGTCACGCGCGACATGGCGCACGCCAAGGTGTTCGTGACCGCCCTGCAGTCCGAGCGCGCCGCCGAGGCGCTAAAGGGCCTGAAGGCGGTGGCACCGGAAATCCGCTACCGGCTCGCGCGCGCGGTGAAGATGCGCCACGTGCCCGAGCTGCATTTCCACTACGACGACTCGGTCGATCGCGGCGAACGCATCGACAACCTGCTGCGCGACCTGCCAGACGCCCCCAACGAAGACTGAGCGGCTTCCCGGCTTCTGTGGGAGCGGCTATAGCCGCGATCAATTTTCCAGACAGCGGCACAGTCGGGCGTAAGCGCAATCGCGGCTATAGCCGTTCCCACGAAAAAGGCTCTTCTCCCGATTGAGGGGGGCTTTCGGTCGATTGCTCCGGGAGGGAGTCCGGGAGGGTGCGCGCTACCCGCCGTGGACGCAGGGGCGGATGCCCAGCCGGATTATGCGCGTCCTGCTCCCAAATCCGGCCGCCGGCCATCCATGGCCGGCTTCGGGAATCCCCCTGCATCCACGGCGGGCCCGGACCTTCTTTGCGGTCGGGGGAGGGAGGCAGCGACGCCGACGTTGAAACCCGGTGGATCGTCCTGGATCAAGCGGCACAGCCACGCCAGGGCGACCCCTACGAGCGCGAGCGCGCCCGCTCTTGATCTCCGTCCCGAAGCCAAGAAACTCCACGGCCCGTCCCGTGCACAGGGGGGGGCGTACAGCCGGCCATGGATGGCCGGCGGCCGGCAGTGGTAGCAGGACGCGGAGACTGCCGGGGGAGCACACCCCCTGTGCACGGGACGGGCAACGCGCGCCACAACGGAGGCTCCCGTCGCAGGCTGTCCGCCGATCGCGGCTGTAGCCGCTCCCACGACGTGATCAGTCGCCGCCTTCTTCCTGTCCGCGCCAGTAATCGTTGGCTTCGGCGATCGTCCTGAACTCGATCGCGACAAGTTCGGCCGCACGCATGAGCATCATCGGATCCTCTTCGTACTTCTCGCGCACGCGCTGCTTGGCGTCGCCGTCCTTCTGGATGCTGCCGATGGTCTTCCTGACCAGGGTGATCGCCAGCTGCCGTCCCTGCAGCGGCGTGGCGGTGACCAGGCTGGGGACGTAGTCGGCGGCGGGTGCGGCCGCGGCGGCTTCCTGTGCATGGACGGGTACGGCCATCGCCGACAGCGCCAGTGCAAGGGCCAGGGTTTTCGTCTTCATTGAACGCTCCTGTTCGTGGTCGATCGGACGTGCAGCGGACGGATCCCTCAGGCTGCGCCGCGCATGGGCGGGCGGCCATGATCCACATCAAGTGCACGCCACCTACAATGGCGCGATGAAGCAACGATCGCGAACGAAGTTCCGCAGGCTTGACGGCATCCTGCTGCTCGACAAGCCCCGTGGACCGAGTTCCAACCAGGCGCTGCAGCGTGCGCGCCACCTGTTCCGCGCGGAAAAGGGTGGCCACACCGGCAGCCTGGATCCGCTGGCCACCGGCCTACTGCCGCTGTGCTTCGGCGAGGCCACCAAGATCGCCGGCGGGCTGCTCGGCGCGCGCAAGGCCTACGACACCGTCGCCCGCCTGGGCCAGGTCACCGATACCGATGACGCCGAAGGCCAGGTGCTGCGCGAGCGTCCGGTGCCGCTGCTGGACATCGCCACCATCGATGCCGCCCTTGCACGGCTTACCGGCGCCATCATGCAGCGGCCGCCGATCTATTCCGCGCTCAAGCGCGGCGGCGAGCCGCTGTATGCGAAGGCGCGCCGCGGCGAAGACGTCGAGATCGAGCCGCGCGCGGTCGACGTGCACGAATTCAGCCTGCTGTCTGCGGCCGACCTGCTGGATGCCGCCGACGGCGTGGCGCCCGGGAACATCCTGCGCCTGCGCGTGGAGTGCGGATCGGGAACCTATGTGCGCAGCCTTGTGCGCGATCTCGGCGAAGCCTTGGGCTGCGGTGCCCACGTCGCTGAATTGCGGAGGCTGTGGGTGGATCCGTTCAGGAACCCGAGGATGTGGACGTTCGCCGAGCTCGAGGCGCTGGCTGAACGGGGCGAGCGCAGCCTCGAGGCCTGCCTGTTGCCGGTCGAAGCGGGCATGGATGCCTGGCCGCGGGTCGAGGTGGATGCCGCCGGCGCCGCTCGCCTGGCGCATGGGCAGGGCGTGGATGGCGTATTCACGGGCGCAGGCGAAGTGGCCGTGTTTGGACCAGGGGCCCGGGTGCTGGGCCTGGGGACGACCGATGGCGAGGGCGGCCTGAAGCCGCGACGCATGTTCACATGGGCTTGTGCGCAGCCCGCTCCCGCCGCGGCGCCGGGCACGGACTGAAGGCCGCGCCTTGTCCGGGAGGCCTCCCGCGCGGTACAATTCCGCGGCTTTTTCCAAGCACTTCGGGTGCCCAATGACGGGCGCCAGACGTTCCCACAGCAAGCGGCGGTTCTCGTGGTGTGCGTCCGTGCCAACCGGCATGGGTGCGTTCCTGCGGTCCACGCATCACAGAAAGGCATGAAACGATGTCCATCGACACCAGCTCCATCATTGCAGACAACAAGCGCGGCGAAAACGACACCGGCTCCACCGAAGTCCAGGTCGCCCTGCTGACCGCACGCATCGTGCACCTCACCGAGCACTTCAAGATCCACAAGCAGGACCACCACAGCCGCCGCGGCCTGCTGAAGATGGTCAACACGCGCCGCAGCCTGCTTGACTACCTGCACCGCAAGGACATCGCGCGCTACAAGGCGCTGATCGGGAAGCTTGGCCTGCGTCGCTGATACATACCCCGCCGCGGCGCAGAAATGCGCCGCGGTTCTTTTTCCGGCGCGCCGCGGGCGCGCCACCCGGCAAGGGGCAAGGGTCCCGGCCGGTTCATCGCAAGAGACACCGAGGAATCACCAACGTGGCGAAAGTTACCAAGAGCTTCGAGTACGGCAGTCGCACGGTCACCATCGAGACCGGTGAGATCGCACGCCAGGCCGGCGGCGCGGTCATGATCTCGTGCGAGGGCACCATGCTGCTGGTCAGCGCGGTCGCCAACAAGACCGCACGCGAGGGGCAGGACTTCTTCCCGCTCACCGTCGACTACCAGGAGAAGTTCTACGCCGGTGGCCGCATCCCGGGCGGCTTCTTCAAGCGCGAGGGCCGCGCGACCGAGAAGGAGACGCTGACTTCGCGCCTGATCGACCGCCCGATCCGCCCGCTGTTCCCCGACGGCTTCCGCAACGAAGTGCAGATCATCGCCACGGTGATGTCGATGAACCCCGAGGTCGACGGCGACATCCTCGCCCTGATCGGCGCCTCGGCCGCGCTGTCGCTCTCGGGCGCGCCCTTCGACGGCCCGATCGGCGCCGCCAAGGTCGGCTACAAGGACGGCCAGTACCTGCTCAACCCGACCGTGTCGGAGCTGAAGGAGTCCGACCTTGAACTCGTCGTCGCCGGTACCGCGAACGCGGTGCTGATGGTCGAGTCCGAGGCCAACGAGCTGTCCGAGGACGTGATGCTCGGCGCGGTGATGTTCGGCCACCAGCAGATGCAGGTCGCGATCGACACCATCAACGAGCTCGTCGCCGAAGCCGGCAAGCCGAAGTGGACCTGGAGCAAGCCCGCCGCCGACGAAGGCATCGTCAGCGCGATCCGCACCGCGGTCGGCGAGAAGCTCGCCGAAGCCTTCCAGGTGCGCGACAAGCTCGAGCGCAAGGACGCGATCTCCAACCTCAAGAAGTCGATCCTCGCCGCCATCGCCCCGGAAGCGGAGACGAAGGCATGGGCGACCGGTGACCTGTCGAAGGAGTTCAGCGAGCAGGAATACCAGACCATGCGCAACTCGGTCCTCACGACCAAGGTCCGCATCGATGGCCGCGCGCCCGACACCGTGCGCCCGATCGCCTCGAAGGTCGGCGTGCTGCCGCGCGTCCACGGCTCCTCGCTGTTCACCCGCGGCGAGACCCAGGCGATCGTCGCCGTCACGCTGGGCACCGCCCGCGACGGCCAGATCATCGACGCGGTCTCCGGCGAGTACAAGGAGCACTTCCTGTTCCACTACAACTTCCCCCCGTACTCGGTGGGTGAAGCCGGCCGCATGATGGGCCCGAAGCGTCGCGAGATCGGCCACGGCCGCCTTGCCAAGCGCGGCGTGCTTGCCGTGATGCCGACGATGGAAGCGTTCCCGTACACGATCCGCGTGGTGTCGGAGATCACCGAGTCGAACGGTTCCTCGTCGATGGCCTCGGTCTGCGGTTCCTCGCTGGCGCTGATGGACGCGGGCGTGCCGATCAAGGCACCGGTCGCCGGCATCGCCATGGGCCTGGTGAAGGAAGGCGACGACTACGTCGTGCTGTCCGACATCCTCGGTGACGAAGACCACCTGGGCGACATGGACTTCAAGGTCGCCGGCACCGAGAAGGGTATTTCGGCGCTGCAGATGGACATCAAGATCCAGGGCATCACCGAAGAGATCATGAAGGTCGCGCTGGCGCAGGCGAAGCAGGGCCGCCTGCACATCCTCAAGGAGATGGAGTCCGCGCTGACCTCGCCGCGTTCGGAGCTGAGCGAGTTCGCTCCGCGCCTGATCACCATCAAGATCCACCCCGACAAGATCCGCGAAGTGATCGGCAAGGGCGGTTCGGTCATCCAGGCGATCACCAAGGAAACCGGCACCCAGATCGACATCCAGGACGACGGCACGATCACGATTGCATCCGTCGACGCCGCCGCCGGTCGCGCCGCCAAGGAGCGCATCGAGCAGATCACCTCCGACGTCGAGCCGGGCCGGATCTACGAGGGCAAGGTCGTCAAGCTGATGGACTTCGGTGCCTTCGTCACCATCTCCCCCGGCAAGGACGGCCTGGTGCACGTGTCGCAGATCTCCAACGACCGGGTCGAGAAGGTCAGCGACGTGCTCAAGGAAGGCGACGTGGTCAAGGTCAAGGTGCTGGAAGTCGACAAGCAGGGCCGCATCCGCCTGTCGATGAAGGCCGTCGAAGAAGGCGAGGGCACGCCGGCCGAGTAAGGGCTGACGGTACCCGACGCGCCTTCGGGCGCGTCACGTTTCATCAGGAAAGCGGGCTTCGGCCCGCTTTCCTGCGTTCGGCAGCAGCCCTTTGTCTGGTTCTCTCTCGTTGAGGGAGAGACGTACAGCCGGCACGGCGCTGTGGCTGGTTCTTGTCGAGGCTCAGCGGTGCTGACGTGACAGTTGGGGCCGGGAGCTGCTCCGTTGGGATGCGCGCTGCCCGTCCCGCACACAGGAGGTGTACTCCTCCCGCTGGCTGGCGGCCGGCCGGACTCAGGGAGCCGCGCGCGAAAGCAGGCGGTGCACGAGTTCCATGTGCCAGCGCACGACTCGCAGCGGAAGCGGCGGCGGGCGCCGCGGCCTTGCGGCCACGACCGGCGTGTCGGCAGTCGCAATGGTCGCCGGCGACGTGAAGCGGGACCCTGCTGTCGCTCCTGCGGGGCGGCGCGGCGGCAGCGACGACCCGTAAATCGGTTGTGGGTGCTGCGGCAGGGCTGCGACAGCCGCGGCGCCCGCCGCCTGCACGATCCCCAGCGGCGCGTGGCCCGTGTAGCCGGGGAAGACCGCCTGGGCGCTGGTGTGGCCCATGCGTTGCTGCAGGATGTCCCAAAGCACGCGCCGGAAATCGGTGGTCACCGGGACGTCGCCGAAGTGCGGCGACAGGATCTCCGGGTGCAGTCCGGCGAAGCTGCCATAGAACCGCCGGCCGTTGACCGGCCCGCCCAGCACGAGCATCGGATTGCCATAGCCGTGGTCGGTGCCGCCGCTGCCGTTCTGTCGCACGCGGCGCCCGAACTCGGACTGCACCACCACCGTCACCCGCGAGGCCTCGCCGCCGGCGTGCATCTCGGCGTAGAACGCCGACAGCGCCTGCGACAGCTCGGCGATCTTGTTCTGGTAGTAGTGGTAGCCGCTGCCTGCGGTGCCCTGGCCGTCGTGGGTGTCCCAGCCGCCGAGGTCCACGGTCGCATAGCGCAGGCCAAGGTTGAAGCGGATCGATTGTGCGACGGTCCACAGCTGGCGCGCGAAGGTGCTGGTGGGCCAGCTGGCCGGTGGCGTCGACTGGAAGTCCTGCTCGCGGATCAGGCGCAGCGACGCGTCGGCGCGCCTGCCACCCAGCTCCAGCGCGGTGGGCCCGTTCCACAGCAGCTCCAGGGTCTCGTTGACGCCGCGGGTGCCGGCCGGCATGCCCTCGCGCCAGGTCTGCCAGCTCCAGGCGCCCGAGTTGAGGCGGAACTCAGCGGGGCTGCCCATGGTCAGCGCCTGGGTGGCACCGAGCATGTTCGCCGGCGTGCGGCTGTTCACGGCAAGTGCCGGGATCGGCACCGAGTCACTGGCGCCGGGATGGTTGGCCCAGGCGCGTGCCAGCCAGCCGGTGCCGCCACCCTGCATCCCGGGCGTGCCCAGGTCGAGGTAGAGCTGCGCATCGAAATGGCTGCGGGTCACCGTGGTCTGCATGCCGCAGCCGTGCACGATGGCCAGGCGGCCTTCGTCCCAGAGTTCGTGCAGGCCGGACGCCGAAGGGTGCAGGCCGAAACCGGTGTTGCTGCCGTTTCCCAGGGTAAGTGGAAGGGCGCCGTAGGCACCGCTGGCCGCGATCGCCAGGTTCGGGCGAGCCTGCTCGTAGTGCGTGCGGTCGTCGCCGGAGACCGGCACCACCAGGTTGAGCCCGTCGAGGCCGCCGCGCAGGAACACGTGGACGATGGTGTCGTGGCTGTTTTCCGCGGCGCGCGCCACGGGTGAGAACAGCAGGCCGGGGCCGACGGCGCCGATGGCCGCGGTGGCGCAACATCCCTTGAGGAAGTTGCGGCGGTCGAATTCCATGGAGGGCATTCCGTGACTCCTCAACGCGCCAGAAATTCGGGTGACATCAGCAGCAGCGAGACCATGCTGCGCAGCCGCTGCTGGTTGTAGTGGCGCTTGAGGTCGCCCGTGGCCCACGCGTCGGTGTCGGTGATGACGTAGGTGTCGGGGTTTCCGTTCTGGGCCATGAATGCCACCAGCACCTGCAGGCGCGCAGGCTCGGGCAGATAGCCGAGGGTGCGCCTGGCCCAGAAGTCGACCAGTCGCCGCGCCGTCCACTGCGCCGCCGGCACCTGCGCGCGCGTGGTGGCAAGCACCGGCGCGACCGGCACGCTGTCGATGCCGGTCTCGGTAAGCCAGTTCACGAGATCCCAGGTCATCGCATAGCGGTTGCCACCCATCCATTCGCGGGCGGTGTCGGGATAGCCGTTTGGCGCCGGCCAGTCATAAGGCGAGTGCCCCGTGAAGCCCAGGCGCCACAGCAGTTCGTCGGAGCGCGCCTGTCCGACGCGCGGGGTCCAGTCGATGTCGAGGACGCGCATTGCGGCTGCCACGGCTTCGAAGGGGCGGCGCTGCTTGTATCCCCACGCGTTGCGGGCGAGGTCCGACAGCAGGATGTGGCGCAGGGTGCGTGCGATCTGGTCGGGTGCCTGCCAGTTCGCGCGGAACACCTCGGCTGCGCTGTCGACCAGGCCACTGGGTGGAGTGTCGGCGAAGAAGCGGCGGATGATCTTGCCGCAGATGAACTTCGCCACCCGCGGATGGCTGGCGATGCGGTCGAGGATGTCGCGGCCGTCCTTGAGCGCGGGCTGCTCGGGGTAGATGAAGCTGCCGAGCACGTACTTCGGCCCGGTGTCGTGCCAGGCGGCGCGATAGACGAAGGTGCCGTCATCCTCGGTCGGGTACTGCCAGTGCCCGTTGCGGACCGTCCAGCCGGTGAATGCGGCCGCGGTCTCGTAGACGTCGATGTCGGTATAGCCGATCGGGTAGGACGGATCTTCCGGGCAGGGCGGCACCTGGAAGGGATCCATGAAGCCCAGGTAGTTTTCGGCGCCGAAGGTGTGCAGCTCCAGCAGCTCGCGGGCGAAGTTCTCGTTCGGGCCGGAGCGGCTGTTGGAAAGGTTGTCGAGGTAGTACAGCATCGCCGTGCTGGTGGCGACGGACTCGAGCATGGCGCGGAAGTTGCCCGTCGCATGCTGGCGCATGACATCGCGGTGGTAGTGCACGTACACCGGGCCGGCGGAATAGTCACTCAGGGTGACGTTGAAGTGGTCGTGCCAGAAGGTGACCATCACTTCCAGCAGCTGGCGCTCCGAATGCACGGCGCGTACCAGGGCTGAAAGCTCCACCTCCCAGGCCGGCAGCATGCGCGTGTTGGAGCCGGTGGCGTTGATCACGTGGTCCTGCCAGAGCTGGGGCAGGCTCTTGCCCAGCGTCTGGTAGCCGGCTGCCGCCAAGCGGGCTTCGACCGCGCTGTCGTCGATGGTCGACCAGGCCAGCTGGCGGTCCACGTAGGCGGTGAGTCGGGCGGCATCGCTGCCGCCGAGCGCGTTGAACGCGGCGACCGACGCGGTGGTGGCCCCGTAGCCGAGGTTGTTGAGCACGCGGACCGCGAACGGTGGCTTCGCCATCTGCACGAAGCCCGGTCGCTGGTTGCCCCCCTTAGGCGGTGCGGCGCCGGCGCCGGTCGCGGCTGCGGCAGCTTGGGCAATGGCTGCAGGACCGTAGCGGGGCGGGCGTCGCAACTGGTAGCGGCGGGCGAACGCATCGCGGATGGCATCCGCCTGCGCGTGCTGCAACTTCGTGTTCATGCCGGGCTCCCCGGCGGCACGGATTGCCGCCAACCCCTGGGCTCAGGTTATCCGAACCCGTGGCGGCTTCCGTGACCGCATTCCCATATCCCGGGAAGGCTCAGCGCTGCGTGGTCGCATGTCGGCGCCAGTCACCGTTCGACGGCACGATCGGCGGATAACGGGCCTTCGGGTCCGCTTTTTTCGCGAGTGCGATGAGCATCCCTCGTGAACTGGCCGATGAGCAACGCTCATCGGAGCTGCAAAGTGCGGACCCGAGTGCAATCGCGCGCAACGAATCACAACTGATGCTCATATTGTTTTGTCTGCGAGCGGAAGTGACCGGTTTGACGCGTGAAGCGTGTGTTGACGTCTGCTGTCTCGTTTGGAGAAGGTTCGACCGCCAGTCCTGCTGGCCTGCTCCGACGACTGCCGGTACGCGTGCCGGCAAGCGGTGTGAGCGGATACGCGAGTGGATTCAATGCTCGGGGAACCGACGCTTCGAAGCCACCATCGACAATCAGACGAGAAGGAATTTGCGATGAACAACGACAAGATGAAGGTCCTGGGCCTGCAGGAGCTCGAGCAGGTCAGCGGCGGCCGCAAGGGCGACGTGGATGCGGCGGCGTGGAGCACGATGAGCCGTGACTGTGGCGGCGTCGGCGCCAGCGAGTGGAGCACGATCAGCGGTGGCTGTCCGAAGGAAGACTCCGCGAAGCAGCTGTAATCCATGCCGACCCCGGCTTGCCGGGCATGGGCGCCAGGGCCCGCCCAAGGGCCCTGGTGCTTGATACGGAACCAGCCCGTCGCCAGGAGCCGCCATGCGCGATCTGAACCTGCATCCGGATTTCTTCATCCCCTACAGTGCACGCAAGCCCTCGGACGATTATCTCCGGCGAGCACATGCCGCCCTGCCTCATGACTGGAGGCTCAGGCAGGACTACTTCTGGACACAGGCCATCCGCCCGGTTCCGACCACGACGGTGCAGGGCTGGAAGATCCACGTTTCGTCAACGGTCGACCAGGCCATGGACACCCTGGGGCTGGTGGCGCCGGTCTGCATCGCCCACGACACGGAGTTCAAGTTCGCCAGCGACCCCGGGATCCTGCGGCACTTGCTGGGCAAGAGCTGCAAGCGGTCCCAGTCGGGCAAGTTCATAACCATCTACCCGCAGGAGGAGTCGACGTTCGTCGCCATGCTGGAAGCACTCCACGCCGCGACGCACGGCATTGAGGGTCCCTATGTACTCTCCGACCGTCAATACCGGGATTCGACCGTCGTCTACTATCGCTACGGAGGGTTCATCGACATCTCCGGATTGAACGGTCGGGACGGGACGGCCTGCATCCTCAACGATCGCTTTCAGCTGATCGAGGATGTGCGCTCGGCACGCTTCACCCCGCCCGCGTTCGTCGGCCCGGTTCCGGGGATCGAAGACGAACCAGGCGCATGCACCGGGGAAGGCAGCCCGGTGGACCAGTCTACGCCGGACGTCTTTGGTTGCGCCTACAGGATTGATGCCGCGATCAAGTTCTCGAACTTCGGCGGCGTCTACATAGGGGAAACGTTCTCCGACGGTACCCCTGTCATCATCAAGGAAGCTCGCCCCTTCGTCGGCAGCGCCTCGGGCCCTTCGGCGGCCGACAGCCTGCGCAGGGAGTTCCGGTTGCTGACGCTCCTCGCCGGGAGCGGCATTGCACCCGAGCCCCTGGGGCTGTTCCAGGAGTGGACGCACCTGTTCCTCGCGCAGGAGCGGATCCCGGGACATACGCTCCGGGAGCATCAGGCCCGCACCAGCAAGCTGGTCCACTCCGGGACCACCGACGTGGCCATGCGAAATTGGATCCACCAGACCGCCACGATCGCACGGAACCTGATCGAGGTGGTCGCGAGGCTCCACGAACGGAGCATCGTTTTCGGGGATCTGTCCACGAACAACGTAATCGTCGATGCGGAAACGCAGCGCGTGCGCCTGATCGACTTCGAGGGCGCGTATGAGGTTGGCGTCGATCCCCCGGTTAACCTGTTTACGCCCGGCTTCGGTCGCCCCGAGCGGCTCGACCAGCCCGGAGCCGGTTTTGTCGACGACGTCTATGCCGTCGGATGCATCCTGGTGGCGATGATGATGCCGAACACGGCTGTCATGGCGCTCAAGCCCAGCTACGCACGCGAGCTGCTCGACGAGCTGCGTCGCGACATCGGGCTG
This sequence comes from Luteimonas sp. A537, assembly GCF_054052065.1. Taxonomy (NCBI): domain Bacteria; kingdom Pseudomonadati; phylum Pseudomonadota; class Gammaproteobacteria; order Lysobacterales; family Lysobacteraceae; genus Luteimonas; species Luteimonas renzhihongae. The sequence continues at coordinate 246,309 of NZ_JBSVRH010000002.1, read as the reverse complement.
CCGACCGGCTATGCCGAATGTGCACTCGGCCTGCTGTCCGGAAGCCTGTCTCTCGATGAGGCCGCAGGCCTGCTCGAACACCTATCCACGGACGGTGTCGTGGGATTCGAGCGGCCGCCACAGGTCGCGGCGGCCGGACTGGCGCACTTCTGCACGGTTGCCGCATCCGGTGTTGCCAGCTACTGCCTTGCGCACATGGACCTCTCGCGCAGCGAGCGTGTCTTTCCTGCGGGCTCCAGAATGGATGATGCGTTCGCGCTGGATCAGGGCATGGCCGGAATCGCCAGGGCCGTGTCCAGGATCACCGGCGCAGCGCCGTCGGGTTTCGAAGAGTGGTATCTGGGGAAAATGTCCGCGGGCGGTGGCAAGCGACGCGTCGGGCTATTGGACGGCGCCAGTGGAACGGCATGGGTCCTTGCCGAGTTCGGGCGTGATGCAGAGGCCAAGCGCGAGCTTCGCAAGGTTGGCCACCACCGGTCGCTGTTCGAGGACATGTCTTTAGGTCACGGCACGGCAGGTTACGGATATACCTGCCTGAAGTTCTGGCTGAGGTACGGCGAGGCATCCTGGCTGGCGGAGGCCGAGAAAATGGGTGAGGTCCTTTGTAGCCGCGCGATGGAGGTCGACTCCGGCGTCTGTTGGACGTCGCCGGATGACGACGATGGTGCGCCCATCGGCCTCCACGAAGGTGGGGCCGGAATCGCACTCTTCCTGCTCTACCTGCACTGCGTGACCGGAAAGCAGGCGTATCTGGACACGGGTGCCTCGGCGCTCGCATTCGATGTCGCCGCGGGCCGGATTTCAGAAGAATCTTTGGGCTTTCCTCGCACCAGCAAGGGGTCGATCCTGTATCCGTACATCGCGTTCGGCAGTGCAGGGGTCGGGACCGTGGCGCTGCGCTATTACGCTGTGACCGGGCGCACGGACTATGCGGATCTGGTGCGCCGCACGTTGCCGGCGGTGTCCAACAAGTACGCCGTCGGGGCAGGCCTCTATCTGGGCCTCGCGGGACTGGGCAACTACCTGCTCGACGCCGCCGAGTTCCTTGGAGACCCGTCGCTGGTGGACCGTGCGCACCGCTGCGCCTCTGGAATCCGGGTTTTTGCCGTGGAGCGGGAGGATGGGATCGCGTTCCCCGATGCCAACGGGCTGAAGCTCAACTGTGACTACGCAAGCGGCTCGGCTGGTATCGCGATGTTCCTCCATCGCCTCGCCAATGGCGGCGGCAACTTCGACCTGATGATCGACGAGGCATTGCGCTGTGATTCCCCCCGGCCAGCCGGGGACAGCGCCACGTCGATGACTGTCGCGCCAACGCCACGGCCGGCCCTGACCAGCCAGGTCTAGGAGGAGGCGTGGGCGAACTGTTCCGCAAGGAGGTCCAGCGTGCGCGGACGCCCGGGCTGGAGGGAAACGTCCTGCTGGCCCGTCCACTTCCGTTTGTCTGGGCCGCTTGGTCGATGTTCGTGGTCATCGCCTTGGCCGTGACGTTCCTGTCGATCTCGGAGTATTCACGGAAGGAGCGGGTGCGGGGAGTGATCGAGCCAGTCAAGGGGCTGATCCAGGTGCGCACGCAGGGGAGCGGGGTCGTGGAACGGGTGGCAGTGAGGGAAGGCGACCTGGTTGCCGCCGGGCAGACGCTCATGCTGACGCGTTCCGACAGCTTCGTACCGGGCGTGGGAGACATGAACCAGTCGATCGTGGCGGAGCTCGAGCGCATGCAGGCCGGGTTCGAGGAGCAGATCGACAACGAGCGGGGGCGCCACGTCATGCAGGTCGAGGCGATCACCGGTCGGCAGGCCCTCATCGAGAGGCAGCTTGACTCCATCGGCGGACAGCTGGCGACGAGCGATCGCAGGATCGTGATCAACCAGGACCTGCTGGCGAAGCTGACCTCGCTCGGGAGAGAGGGCTACGCGTCCCAGCTGGAGATCCGCCGACAGGAGGATGTCACGCTGGCACTGTCGCAGCAGCGCGAGGAGCTCGTGACCCGTGAAATCGATTTGCGCCACCAGCGGCAGGCCATTGCCGACGAGTACGCTGCGCTCCCGGGCGATCACCGCGATGCGGTTGCGCGCCTGGAGGCGCAGAAAGCGGATACCGCCAACCAGTTGGTACGCGTGCGCGGTGATCATGCGAGCGAACTGAAGGCCTCGGTTTCGGGGCGCGTGAGCGGCATCGTCGCACGCGAAGGCCAGCATCTCGCGATTGCCCAGGTCGTGATGAATATCGTTCCGGAGGACAGCTCGTTGCATGCGGTCCTCCACCTGCCCGAGAGCGCGGTGGGTTTCGTCGAATCCGGCCAACAGGTCCGGATCCGGCTCGACGCCTTCCCGTACCAGCGCTTTGGATCGCAAACCGCACGAGTGGTCCAGGTAGGGGACACGCTGGTCTATCCCGAAGCAGCCGAACGCCCGGGGCATGCAGGACAGACGGAGCCGTCGTACAGGGTCTTTGCCGAACTCACCGACGCGTCGGTCCGTGGATACGGGCGGAGTTTCACGGTCCGGCCCGGGATGGAGTTTGAAGCGGACATCATTACCGAGAAGCGGTCGCTGGTGCGCTGGCTCTTCGACCCTGTCTTCAGCATCAAGGGTCGATTCCAATGAGCGCGGCCGTGCCCGGGATCGGCTTCTTCGCGCGGCGAGAGGTCAGGCTCCTGCAGCAGTCGGAAGCGGCCGAATGCGGGATTGCCTGCCTGGGCATGGTGGCCGGATTCCACGGTCATCACGTCAGCCTGGTTGAACTCCGGCGGCTGTTCTCCGTGTCCATGGCGGGGACCACCCTCGCTGACCTGGTGGATTTCGCCGACAGGCTCGGCCTTGCCGCACGCGCACTCCGGCTCGAGCTTGACCAGGTTGCCTTGTTGTCCAGACCGGCGATCCTGCACTGGGACCTCAACCATTTCGTGGTTCTGGCCAAAGTGTCGCGGCGTGGCTTTCTTGTATTCGACCCGGCTTCGGGCCACAGGTGGATCAGCCGCGAGGAGCTGTCTGCGCGATTCACGGGCGTTGCATTGGAACTGACGCCGACCCGTGACTTTTCCGTCAAGGCACCGGGCCAAGCGTTGGGGCTGGCAGACTTCTGCGCCAACGTCGTGGGGTTGAAGCGCTACCTGGCGCTGGTGCTGTGCCTCTCGATCGTGTTGCAGACGCTCATGATCGCGGGACCCTATTACATGCAGCTGGTCGTGGACGATGTCCTCATGACGTCCGACATGCAGCTGTTGCTCGTACTCGCGCTAGGGTTCTCGATGCTGCTTGTCTTCGAGGTGATCGCCGAAGGACTTCGCGGCCTTGCACTGCTCCATCTTGGAAGCCTCATGAGCCTCCAGATGACCGTTAATCTGTTCCACCACCTGGTCCGGCTTCCGCTCGCATACTTCGAGAAGCGCCACATGGGTGACATTGTCTCGCGCTTCGGATCGCTGTCATACGTCAAGGACCTGCTGACCAAGGGCTTGGTGGAGGCGCTGATCGATGGAGTGATGGTGGTTGCGGTTGTGGTCGTGCTCTTCATTTACAGCCGTTTGCTCGCCTCCATCGTGGTCGTTGCCGCGATTCTCTATGCGCTGGTTCGCCTCATCATGTATCGCTCGCTGCGCGATGCCTCGATGGCTGAAATCATGGCCCGCGCGAACGAGAACACCAGTTTCATGGAAACCGTACGTGGTATCCAGACGATCAAGCTGTTCGGTGCTGAAGCGAAGCGCGAAGGGCTGTGGCGTAACCTCCTCACCAACGCGACCAACAAGAAGCTCAGGCTCGGCGTGTTCAACGTGTCCTATCGCGGAATCAACCGGCTGCTCTTCGGCGTGGAGAACATCGTGGTCGTGTATGTCGCGGCGAAGCTCGTCGTGGCCGGTGGATTCAGCGTCGGAATGCTGTTCGCGTTCATCGCCTACAAGACCCAGTTCATGGGCAAGTTCTCCTCGCTGGTGGAGAAGGGCATCGAATTCAGGATGCTCTCGCTCCATTTCGATCGCGTGGGCGACGTGGCCCTGTCCAAGCGGGAAGATGTTGGTGGTGGCGCCGCAGCCAATCATCGGGTCGAGGGTGCGCTGGAGCTGCGGAACATCGCTTTTCGCTACGCGGAGGCGGGCCGGGACCTTGTGTCTGGACTGTCGCTCGACATCCGACCGGGGGAGTTCGTCGCGATTGTAGGACCGTCAGGCTACGGCAAGACGACGGTCATGAAGCTCATGCTCGGTCTCCTCGATCCGACGGAAGGCGAGGTCCTCGTGGACGGTGTTCCGCTCCGCCAGGTCGGGCTTGACCGGTACCGGCGGCAGGTCGCGGCGGTGATGCAGGAGGACCAGCTGCTGTCAGGCTCGATCGTGGACAACATCGCTTTCTTCGATGAAAAAGTCGATATGGCGAGGACGGTGTCGTGCGCACGGATGGCGGCCATGGATGAGGCGATCCGGGCGATGCCAATGGGCTACAACAGTCTGATCGGTGACATGGGCTCTTCTCTTTCGGGGGGGCAGAAGCAGCGGCTGCTCCTCGCTCGCGCCCTGTACCGGCAGCCTTCGATCCTGTTCCTCGATGAAGCAACGAGCCATCTCGATGCGCGGACCGAAGCCGGTATCAACGTTGCACTCCGGCAACTCCGTATTACACGAGTGGTCATCGCACACCGCAGTGAAACCATCGCATGCGCGGACCGCGTCATCGACCTCTCGACCATCGACATCGCCGCGCGAGGGCGACTGGTGCATGAATTCGCGACTTGAACCGAGCTGGGAGCGTCCCGTTCCGTGACGGCTCTCGCGAAAGTGCAGCTTCCCCGTACTTGGCCCTGCCGCGGCAGCTGCCTAGGATGTCAGCAGGTGTTACGGACGACACTGGGGGAAACATGAGGGGAACACTGCCGGACCGGATCCGCTCGGCAAGGCGACGCAAGGGTTGGAGCCAATCCGAGTTGGGCGCGAGGCTCGGGGTGACAGCCAGCGCCGTCGGACACTGGGAGCGTCCCGCGGGACACGCACCTTGCCTCTCGCGGGTGATGCAGCTCGCCGGGACACTTGGGGTAGGCATCGAATGGCTGATCAGCGGACGGGCGGATGGGGGCGTCCACGCGCGCCTTGAGGGTGTGCCTCACACTGAGGTTCCGGACCAGCAGTTCGTTTTGGAGGCTTTGGCTACGCTCTCTCCGGACGCACGCCGGCTCGTGCTCGGGATGATGCGTGCGATCTGCACTTCGATGACCGAGCAGGCGTGTGGTTCGCGCGAACAGGCGGCTGGTGCGATGGCGCGCTACCTGGGCTTTGGATAGCTGACGGCGCCAGGATGGGCGCAATAGCGCGCAGGGCGCTGCTCAGACCAGCCCGGTCGCGTAGAACACGCCGATGATCACGAATACAGCGATGGTCTTGATGATCGTGATTGCGAAGATGTCCTTGTAGGCCTGGCGGTGGGTCAGGCCGGTGACCGCAAGCAACGTGATCACCGCGCCGTTGTGGGGCAGGGTGTCCATGCCGCCGGAGGCCATGGATGCCACGCGGTGCAGCACTTCCATCGGGATCCCGGCGGCGTTGGCGTTGGCGATGAAGGTGTCGGCCATGGCGGCCAGCGCGATCGACATGCCGCCCGAAGCCGAACCGGTGATGCCGGCCAGCGCGGTCACCGTGACTGCTTCGTTGACCAGGGGGTCGGGGATGGCTCCGAGGGCGTCGGCAACCAGCAGGAAGCCGGGCAGCGCGGCGATCACGGCGCCGAAGCCGTATTCGGACGCGGTGTTCATCGATGCCAGCAGCGCGCCGCCGATCGCGGACTTCGTGCCTTCGGCGAAGTGCTTGAACACCGTCTTCCAGGCAAACACCAGCACCGTCACGATGCCGATCAGCAGTGCGCCCATGACCGCCCAGATCGCGGCGATCTTCGCCACTTCCTGCACCACCGGCGCCGGGTTGCCGACCACCGCGGGGATGAAGCTGTGGCTGTCGCCGTACCAGCCCGGGATCAGCCGGGTCAGCACCAGGTTCGCAACGCCCACCATCACCAGCGGCAGCAGCGCGATCAGCGGGTGTGCGAGCCGGTCGCCGACGAAGGGCGCAGGTTCGTTGAGCAGGGTGGCCGGGTCGCCGTAGCCCTCGCCGGCGCGCTGCGCCACGCGTCGGCGCCAGTCGAGGTAGGACAGGCCGACGATGATGATGAAGACGCCGCCGATCGTGCCCAGTATCGGTGCGGCCCAGGTGTTGGTGCCGAAGAACGCGGTCGGGATGATGTTCTGGATCTGCGGCGTGCCGGGCAGCGCGTCCATGGTGAAGGTGAAGGCGCCCAGCGCGATGGTGCCCGGGATCAGACGCTTCGGGATGTCGCTCTGGCGGAACAGTTCGGCGGCGAACGGATACACCGCGAACACCACCACGAACAGCGAGACGCCGCCGTAGGTGAGCAGCGCACAGACGATCACGATCGACAGCATCGCCCGCTGCGCGCCGACCACCTTGATCGTGGCGGCGACGATCGACTTGGAGAAGCCGGAGATCTCGATCAGCTTGCCGAATACCGCGCCCAGCAGGAAGACCGGGAAGTACAGCTTCAGGAAGCCGACCATCTTGTCCATGAACAGGCCGGTGAACATCGGCGCCACCAGCGAGGGGTCGGTCAGCAATACCGCGCCCAGGGCCGCGATCGGCGCGAACAGGATCACGCTGTGGCCGCGGTAGGCGACGTACATCAGGAAGACCAGCGCAGCGAGCACGATCAGGAACGACATCGGCAACCCTTCGATCGTGCGGCGCACGACTCCACGGGCGACAGTGTTCCCGCCAGCCGCGGTCGCGGCCCATTGTCCGAAGGTACGATGCCGCCGCGTGCGCCGCCTCCCTAGTCTTGGCACCACGCGGCAATCGGCCGCGCGCTACCAGCATTTCCCGGGGACCCCATGAAGCCTGCCAAGATCCGCGCCACCTCACTCAGCCTGGCGATCGTCGTGGCCCTGGCCGCGCCCACCCTGCATGCGCAGGACGCCGTTCCGGCCCAGGCCCAGCCCGCGAGCAGCGCCACCGACCTCGACACCATCACCGTCACCGCCCGCCGCCGCGTCGAGTCCATCCAGGACGTGCCGGTCGCGGTCAGCGCGTTCGGCGAGGAAGAGCTGAAGGACCTCCAGGCCAGCGACGTCAGCGGCCTGCAGGGCGCGGTGCCCAACCTCAACATCGTCCAGGGCCGCGGCTCGGCGAACAGCGTCAACGTCTTCATCCGCGGCATCGGCCAGCCCGACGCGCTGCAGAGCTTCGACCCGGGCGTGGGCATGTACGTCGACGACGTCTACTACTCGCGCATCAACGGCTCGATGTTCTCGCTGTTCGACGTCCAGCAGGTCGAAGTGCTGCGCGGCCCCCAGGGCACGCTGTACGGCAAGAACTCCACCGGCGGCGCGATCAAGATCACCACCCGTGATCCCTTCGAGCACAGCGGCGGCGCGGCCGAGCTGACGATCGGCGACTACGGCCGCCAGGAAGTGCGTGGTTACGCCAGCGGCCAGCTGAGCGACACCGTCGCCGCGAGCGTCGCCGTGGCCTCGATCCGCAACGACGGCTACGTGCGCGACACGGTCACCGGCCGCCACTACAACAACGACGACACCCAGGCCATCCGCGCAAAGATCGCGTTCCAGCCCAGCGACACCTTCCGCGCCACGCTGTCGTTCGACCACACCGAGCAGGACGCCGCGCCGACCATGGGCCGGCCGATGGCACCGCTGCTGCAGACCGACCTGGGCTACCCGCTCATCGGTCTCCCGGGCACCGTGGTGCTGCAGCCGGGCGAGACCGGCGAATGGAACCACCGTTCGCAGACCTCGTTCCTGCCGCCCGGCCACGGCCAGAAACTTGAGCATTCGGGCGCCTCGCTGTCGATGGAATGGGATGTCAGCGAGCAGTGGCTGCTCAAGAGCATCACCTCGCATCGCCGCCTGAAGACCGACTCGTTCATCGACATCGACGCCAGCGAGTTCGAGCTGGGCGACGTGCTGGTGTCGCTCGACCAGGAGCAGACCAGCCAGGAATTCCAGCTGCAGTACGACAACGGTGGCAATCTGCAGGCGACGTTTGGTGCCTATTACATGCGCGAGGACGTGCCGTCCTACCAGGAAGCCTACGCCGACGACCTGTTCGCGCTGTTCGGCGCGCCGGTTCCCTTCCTGCGCACCATCGACGATGACCTGACCACCACCAGCGTCGCCGCGTTCGCCCATGCCAACTGGGAGTTCGCGCCGACCTGGAACCTCGCCGGTGGCGTGCGCTGGACGCGCGACGAGAAGGAATACGACCGCACGACCAGCACCTTCTGGGGCGGAGGCTTCGAGGGCATCAACGAGACCGTGGCATTCAAGGCCAAGGCCAACTGGACCGCGGTGACGCCGTCGGTGAGCCTGCAGAAGGCTTTCAGCGACAACCTGATGGGCTATGTGTCCGCCAACCGCGGCTTCAAGTCCGGCGGCTTCAACGGCCGCGCCAACACCGTCTATGACACCCAGAACGCGAAGTTCGATCCCGAGTACGTCTGGACCTACGAGCTCGGCCTGAAGGCGAGCTCCAGTGACGGCCGCCTGCGCGGCAGCGTCGCGGCGTTCAAGAGCGACTACAGCGACTTCCAGGCGCGCGTCTCGCAAGACGTCGGCACCTTCCCGGTGCTCAACGCGGCCGAGCTCGACATCATGGGCATCGAGTTCGAGGGCAGTGCGCGCTTCGGCGAAGCCACCGTGCTCAGCGCGCAAGTCGGCTGGCTGGATGCCGAGTACGACCGCTTCGACGATTTCCGCCTTGATCCGACGTATCCCGGCTTCGATCCCAACCTCAACCACGACCACGTGCCGTTCTCGCCTGACATGACGGCCCGCATCGCGCTGCAGCAGGGCTTCTCGCTGGGCGATGGCGGCCACCTCGGCGTCGGCGTGGATGCCTCCTACCGCAGCAAGACCTGGCTGTCGGTGGACAACCGCGCCGTGCTGAGCCAGGGCGCGTACACGCTGCTTGGTGCGTTCGGCGTGTGGGACTCGCCGCAGTACGTGTGGCAGGTCCGCGCCGGCGTGCGCAACCTGACCGACGAGGTCTACAAGACCGAAGGCCAGGAGTTCGCCAGCGTGGGCAACATCCAGACCGCCTACTACGGCCTGCCGCGCAACTGGTACATGTCGGTGCGTTACAACTTCTGATCGCCCTGTATCCAGGCGGTGATCACGGCGGCGGGCTTCGGCCCGCCGCTGCGTTATTCTGGGTCCGGTTGAGCGGGGACAGGCGCTTTGGGGACACAGGCTTGAGAGGCTGGCGGCAATGCTGAGCGTCGGCGTGGTGGTCGCGGCCGCGGTGCTGTGGCTTGCGCTGCTGTTCGGCGTCGCGGTCTATGCGGAGCGCCGGCCGGGAACGCTGGCGCGGCACTGGCGCCACGTCTATGCACTGTCGCTGGCGGTGCACTGCACCTCGTGGACCTTCTACGGCACGGTCACCCAGGCCGCGCGCTACGGCTGGCCGCTGCCGCCGACCTTCCTCGGCGCGATCGTGTTCTACATCGTGGCCTTCGCATTCATGCTGCGCCTGGTGCGACTGGCGCGCGAAAGCAATGCGACGTCGATCGCCGACCTGATCGCCACCCGCCTGGGCAAGGATCCGTGGCTTGCCGCGGTGGTCACCCTGGTTGCATTGCTGGGCATGGTTCCGTACATCGCGCTGCAGCTGAAGGCGGTGACGATGAGCTTCGCCACGCTGACCACGGGCGGCGAAGTCGGTACGGCGATCGCGCCCTGGCGCGACGGCGCGCTGTACGTGGCGCTGGCGATGGCAGTGTTCGCGATGGCCTTCGGCACCCGGCGCGCAAGCGCGGCCGAGCACAACCGCGGCCTGGTGCTGGCGATGGCTTTCGAATCGCTGTTCAAGCTGGTGGCGATGCTGGCGCTGGGTGCGCTGGTCTGGTTCGGCCTGGGCGAGATCGAAGTCGCGAAGGTGCCTTCGCCGCCGGCGCCGGTGGGAGGTTTCATCCCGCTGGTGCTGCTGGGCGCGCTGGCGATGTTCATCCTTCCGCACCAGTTCCACGTCGGCGTGGTCGAATGTCGCGACGAGCGCCACGTACTCACCGCACGCTGGCAGTTTCCGCTGTATCTGGTGTTGATCGCGCTGCCGACGCTGCCGCTGGCGCGAGCGGGCACGGCGTTGCTGGGCGACAGCGTGCCGCCGGACATGTACGCGCTGGCGCTGCCGGCCGCGCTGGGCCACCACGGGCTGGCGCTGTTCGCGTTCCTTGGCGGTCTGAGTGCGGCCACCGGCATGGTGGTGGTGAGTACGCTGGCGCTGAGCCTGATGATCGGCAACCACTTGTTCACGCCCGGCCTGCTGCGCGGCGCGTGGTCGGCCGGGCGCGGAGGCGACGACCGCCGCGGCGCGGTGCTGGCGTTGCGCCGCGCAGGCATCCTGGGCGTGATGCTGCTGGCCTGGGCCTACAGCCGGGTGATCGGCGGCAACCAGTCGCTCGCCGACGTCGGCGCGGTCTCGTTCTCGGCGCTGGCGACGCTGGCACCTGCGCTGTTCTGCGCCGTCTGGCGCACGCGCACGCCGGCGGTCGCGGCAACGTGGGGAGTGCTGGCCGGCTTCCTGGCCTGGGCCTGGGTGACGCTGGCGCCGATGCAGGTCGAGCTCGCCGGTGGCAGTGGCGACTGGCTGGCGGCCGGTCCCTTTGGAATTGCATGGCTGGCCCCGGACACGCTGTTCGGGCTGACCGGCTGGAGCCGGCTGGGGCGGGCGGTGGGCGCCAGCCTGTTCGTGGGTGCGGCGACCATGCTGGTGCTGTCGGCCTGGCTGTCCTCGCCGGATCGCGACGTGGCGCGCGGCTCCGACCTGCGTACGCTGCGCCAGGCCGGGCGGCGCTTCCTGCCAGTGCGTGCGGTGGATGAGTTGCTGCGCGGCGCGCCGCACAGCGGCCCGGTGCCGGTGCTGATCGAGGCGCGCTTCGAGCGCGAGCTGGCCGCGGTGCTGGGCAGCGCCTCGGCGCGATTGCTGCTTGACGCCGCGCGTCGCGAGGCTGGCCCCGACCTCGACACCGTGGCCGAGATCGTCGGTGAAGCCTCGCAGGACCTGCGCTTCAACCAGCGCGTGCTGCAGGCGGCGCTGGAGAACATGAGCCAGGGCATCAGCGTGGTCGATCGTGAGCTGCGGCTGGTGGCATGGAACCGGCCGTATGCGGAGCTGTTCGGCTATCCACCGGGGCTGCTGCGCATCGGAGTGCCCGTGGCGGAGCTGGTCTCGCACAACCTGGGCCGCGGACTTGTCGGCGATGTCGGTGCGCGTGTCGAGGGCGAGTCCGCAAAGCGCCTGGGGCACATGCAGGCCGGCACGCCCTATGTCAGCGAACGCGTGTTCCCGCACGGTGGCATGGTCGAGATCCGCGGCAACCCGATGCCGGGCGGCGGCTTCGTCGCCACCTTCACCGACGTCACCGCCTTCCGCCGCACCGAGGCCGAGCTCAAGCGCAGCAACGAGACGCTGGAGCAGCGCGTCGAGGAGCGCACCGCCAGCCTCGACCAGGCGCGGCGCGAAGCCGAGCGCGCCAACGAGGCCAAGAGCCGCTTCCTGACCGCGGTCGGGCATGACCTGCTGCAGCCGCTGCACGCGGCGCAGCTGTTCACCGACGCGCTGGCCGAGCAGGTGCAAGGTCGGCAGAAGGCTTCGCTGGGGCAGATCCGTGGCGCACTGGACTCCACCACCGACCTGCTCACCGGCCTGTTCGACATGGCACGCCTGGAGGCCGGCGGGCTGGTGCCGCAGCCGCGCGACTTCCCGTTGGCCGAAGTGCTGGAGCCGCTGGCCTCGGAGTTCCGCGCGCTGGCCGAAGACCGCGGCCTGCGCTTCGACCACGTCGCCAGCGATGCATGGACGCACAGCGATCCGCAGCTGTTGCGCCGCGTGCTGCAGAACTTCCTTGCCAACGCGGTGCGCTACACCGGGCAGGGCCGCGTGCTGCTGGGCGTGCGCCACGCGGGCGGCCAATTGCGGATCGAAGTGCACGACACCGGTCCGGGCATCGACATCGGGCAGCAGGCGCTGATTTTCGAGGAGTTCCGCCGTGGCGAAGGCGCGGGCGGGCAGGGGCTTGGTCTGGGCCTGGCGATCGCCGAACGCATTGCGCGGCTGCTGGGTTCGAGCGTCGAGCTGCGCAGCCGTCCAGGCGTCGGCACGGTCTTCGCCATCGCGCTGCCAACGGTCGCCACGCCGGCCGAAGCCGCCGCTGTCCCGGCCACGCGGGCGGGACTGGGCGGCGCCCACGTGCTGCTGCTCGACAACGACCCGATGGCGCTGGAATCGCTGGCAGCCCTGCTGCGCGGCTGGGGCTGCAGCGTCGACCTCGCCGCCGATGCAGGGGCGGCGCTCGCCGCGCATGCCGCGCGTCCCGCCGACCTGTGGCTGCTTGACTACCACCTCGATGACGGCCAGACCGGCATCGGCGCCTGGCTGCAGCTGTCGGCGCGCCATGGTGCCGTGCCCACCCTGGTACTCAGCGCCGACGCCACCGATGCGGTGCGCCGCGAAGTCGCCGAGCATGCCCTGGGCCTGCTGCAGAAGCCGGTGCGGCCGTTGGCGCTGAAATCGATGCTCGGCCGCATGCGGGTCAGGCCCGGGTCTGCGGGCTGAGCGCCTACAATCACCGGCTGTCCACAGTCCACAGCGCGCATTCCGCAGTCCGATGCCCTATACCCCGATCCTGGCCACGCTTGGCTACGTGCTTTCGCCCGACCGCCGCCGGGTGCTGATGGTCCATCGCAACGCGCGTCCCGGCGATCAGCATCTGGGCAAGTACAACGGGCTGGGCGGCAAGATCGAAGCCGACGAGGACGCGCTTTCCGGCATGCGTCGCGAGATCCGCGAGGAGGCCGCGATCGAATGCACGCAGCTGCAGCTGCGCGGCACCATCAGCTGGCCGGGCTTCGGCAAGCACGGCGAGGACTGGTTCGCCTTCGTCTTCCTGGTCACCGGGTTCACCGGCACGCCGCCGGCGTCGAACCCGGAAGGCACGCTGGAATGGATCGACATCGACCGCGTGCTCGAGCTGCCGCTGTGGGAGGGCGATCGCCACTTCGTGCCGCTGGTGTTCGACAACGACCCGCGCGCCTTCCACGGCGTCATGCCCTATCGCGAAGGACGCATGCAGTCCTGGGCGTTTTCCCGCATCTGAGCGCGCAGCTCAGTCGGCGCGTTCGACCTGGCGCGACGGGTCGCTGAGCTCGAGTTCGCGCAGTATCACGCCGGCCTGGGTGCGGTTGCGCACGCCGAGCTTCTCGAAGATCGCCGACAGGTGCGCCTTCACCGTGCGCTCCTGCACATCCAGGCGGTCCGCGACCTGCTTGTTGAGCAGGCCCTGGGCGACCAGTGCCAGCACCCGGAACTGCTGTGCGGTGAGGCTGGCCAGGCGCGCGGCAAGGTCCGTATCGCCAGGCGTGGATTGCGCGCGCGCAACAGCACCGCGCAGCGCCGGCGGCAGCCATTCCTCGCAGGCCAGCACGCTGCGGATCGCGTCGCGCATTTCGTCCAGGCCGGCGCTCTTGGGGATGTAGCCGGCGGCGCCGTGGTCGAGCGCGCGGCGCACCACGCGCGGGTCTTCGTTGGCCGAGACCAGCACCACCGCGACAGCCGGGAACTGCGCCCTGATCGCGGCCAGGCCGGCCAGCCCGTGGTTGCCGGGCATGTGCAGGTCCAGCAGCACCAGGTCGATGTCGGGGCGCGATTCCAGCGCCGCCAGGGTGGCGTCAAGCGTTCCGGCCTCGATGGTTTCGGTGCCGGCCTCGGCCTCGACCGCGGCGCCACGCATGGCGGCGCGGAACAGCGGGTGGTCGTCGGCGATGAGCAGGGTGGCCATGGGGCGCGGGTTCCGGGTCTGCTACTGCGCCGTCCAGCCCCCGTCGACCGGGAACGAGGCGCCGGTGACGTTGTGCGCCTCGCGGCGACACAGCCAGGTGGCGAGCGCGCCGATCTCGGCGGGCAGGGTCATGCGCAGGCTGGGCTGCTTCTCGGACAGCAGCGCGCGCACGCCTTCGTCGCGGCTGCCGCCGTTCCGGCGCGCCTCGATCTGCGGCTCGATCAGCGGCGTCTCCACCCAGCCCGGGCAGATGCAGTTCACGGTCACGCCGCCGCTGTCGCGGCTGCCGGTCGCGGCGTATTCCAGCGCCGCCACCTTCGACAGGCCGACGATGCCGTGCTTGCTGGCGACGTACGGCGCCTTGTCCTTCGAGGCCACCAGGCCGTGCACGGAGGCGATGTTCACCACCCGCCCGAAGCCGCGCGCCGCCATCCCCGGCATGGCCAGGCGCATGGTGTGGAAGGCGGCGCTGAGGTTGATCGCGATGATCGCGTCCCACTTGCCGATCGGCATGTCGGCCAGCGGCACCGCATGCTGGATGCCGGCGTTGTTGACCAGCACGTCGATGGGCGACCAGGCGTCGATGTCGGCCATCATCGTGGCGATGGCTTCGGGATCGAGGAGATTGGCGTCGAAGTGGCGGACGTCGCTGCCACCGGCGGCCTGCACGGCGTCGAGCGCCGCTTTGACCTGGGCGTCGTCGCCGAGGCCGTTGATCGCCACCCGCGCCCCGGCTTCGGCCAGCGAACAGGCGATGGCAAGGCCGATGCCCGAGGTGCTGCCGGTCACGAGCGCCGTGCGCCCGGAAAGAAAGGTGTCGGTCATGTCGGCGTGGCCTGGGGGAAGGATGTCCACGGTAGCAAATCCATGTGCCGCTCCACTGCGTACGAAAGTACGATGCCGGTCGGACCGGGCGCTGCTACGGTGCCTGCATTCCCTGCTCAAGAAGGTGGCGCGCGTGCGCAAGACTACGGACCCGACCCCGACCGCATCCGGGACGCGCCTGCTCGCGCTGGCGGCGCTGGCCGCCGCCGTGATCACCGCCGGCTGCGCTTCCACCGGCACGCGCGACATGGCCGGCGACGCGACCACGGAGACCCTGATGTTCGAACACCAGCGCAGCAGCACCCATCGTGACGGCGACGACCTGCTCACCGCCGGGCTGGGCATCGACGGCCTGCGCCAGATGGTGCCTCCGGCCTTTGCCGACGCCGAAGCGCCGACCGTCGCCGAGCTCCGTCGCCGCGCGCTGTGGAGCAACTGGCGCGGCATTGCCGACCTGGGGCCATCCGGTGGTTATGGCGAGCTCTACGGCAGCGTCGCGGCGGTGCCCGGGCGCGAGTTCTCGGGCTACGCCACCGTTCCGGGCGCGAAGCATCCGCACCGCGTCCTAGTGCAGCTGCCCGATGCCTTCGATGCCGCCAAGCGCTGCGTGGTGGTGACAGCCTCCTCGGGATCGCGCGGCATCTACGGCTCGATTGCCGTCGCCGGCGCCTGGGCCCTGCCGCGTGGCTGCGCGGTGGCCTACACCGACAAGGGCGCGGGCAGCGACTACTTCGACCTCGACGCCGGCATCGGCTTCGGCGCTGATGGTCGCGCGGTGGCCATCGGCACGGCCGATGACATCGCCTTCGTGCCCGATGCCGCGGGCGCCGCCACCGGCGTCGCCTTCAAGCACGCGCATTCGAAGGACAATCCGGAGGCCGACTGGGGCCGGCACGTGAAGCAGGCCGCCGAGTTCGCGCTGCAGTCCCTGGACGAGGCCCTGCCGGCGCAGGCGCCCTTCACCTTCGACAACACGCGGGTGATCGCGGTCGGTATCTCGAATGGCGGCGGCGCGGTGCTGCGCGCGGCCGAGATCGAGGGCGACTGGCTCGACGCCGTGGTGGCGGGCGAGCCCAACGTCCACGTCGATGCGCCCGGCGCGCGCACTCTGTACGACTACACCACCGAGGCCGCGCTGCTGATGCCCTGCGCGCTGCTGGATATGGAGAACCTGCCGCAGCCGCCGCTGCTCGACCAGGTCCGGCCGCTGTACGCGGCGCGCTGCGCATCGCTGGCGGCCGAGGGCCTGCTGCCGGGTGCCGATACCGCGAGCCAGGCGCGTGCGGCGCATGACGCGCTGCGCGACGCCGGCTGGAGTGATGAAGCGCTCCGCGCCGGCGCGCTGTCGGCGGGCTTCGACCTGTGGCGCGCGGTGGCTGCGACCTACGCCAGCGCCTACGGCCGCTACGGCGTGGGCGAGGGTCCATGCGGCTTCTCGTTCGCGGCCCAGGGCGCCGATTTCATGCCGCGCGCGGCCACGGCCGCCGAGCGCGCCGCCTGGTGGCCCGAGGCCAGCGGCATTCCCCCGGGTTCGGGCGTGGGCCTGGTCGACGCCGGCCTGGCGCCGCCCGACCTCACGCTCAAGGGCTTGCAGTGCCTGCGCGCGCTGTGGACGGGTGATGGCGCGGACGCCGAACGGGTCCGCTCCGGCATCGCGGCGACCCGTGCCGCGCCACCGCGTGCCGGGCTGCCGGTGATCGTGGTGCACGGCCTCGACGACGGCCTGATCCCGGTCGCGTTCAGCAGCGCACCCTACGTCGCCCAGGCCCGCGCCGCCGGCCGCGACGTGCGCTACTGGCAGGTGCGCAACGTGCAGCACTTCGACGGCTTCCTGCCGCTGCCCGACTACGGCGCGCGCTACCTGCCGCTCTTGCCCTATGTGTACGCGGCGCTGGACCGCGTCGACGCCCACCTCGATGGCGCGCCGCTGCCGGTGGATGCGGTGGTCGAGGCGATGCCGCGTGGGGCAGGGGTGTTGGAGGCTTCGCACCTGGCGGTTCCGCGCTGAGATTGATCGGGGGCAGGACGCACGACGGGGTGCGGTCACGGTGAATGAGCGGACCGGTCATACGATGGGGTGTCGGGCACACGATGCAGATGCCGGTCGCAGCTATAGCTGCTCCTACACAGCGCCCTGTGCCGGTGTGGGAGCGGCTATAGCCGCGACTCGGGGCTTCCGGTTGCGACTACTCCACGCCAACGGCGGATTTGGCATGCTGGCAGTCCTTTTCCCCGCGACGGAGCGGCGATGACCCGGCAGCGCCATTTCTCGATGATCCGCGACTTCCACCTCGCCGACTGGTTCACCCTTGCCAACGCCGTCTGCGGCACCGGTGCGATCTTCGCGGCCATGCGCTACCTGCAGGAGGGCGCGGGGGCGAACGGCATCCGTGACCTGATGCTGGGCATGGCGCTGATCCCGCTGGCCTTCGTGTTCGACGCGCTGGACGGCCGCGTCGCGCGCTGGCGCAAGGTCGCGTCCACCCTGGGCCGCGAGCTGGACTCGCTGGCCGACGTGATCTCCTTCGGCGTCGCCCCGGCCGCGCTCGGCTACGCCTGCGGCCTGCAGGGCGGCTGGGACTGGGTGATCCTGAGCTACTTCGTCGGCTGCGGTGTCAGCCGGCTGGCACGCTACAACGTCACCGCCGAGACTCTGGCCGATGGCGGCGACAAGGTGAAGTACTTCGAAGGTGCGCCGATTCCGAGCAGCGTCGGCATCGTACTGCTGCTGGCCGTGGCCGCCTGGCAGGGCGCACTGGGCAGCGATGTGTGGTTTGGGCAATGGCAGCTTGGTCCGTGGCAGCTGCACCCGCTGGTGCTGGTGTACGCGCTGTCGGGCTCGCTGATGATCAGCAAGACCATTCGCATCCCGAAACCCTGACCGCGCAGGCACCGCCATCCGCGGTTGCTATGATCGGAGCGAACAGACGGAGGCGCGTGATGTCGGGGAATCCACGGGACGATTTCGAATCACTGGCACGGCGCTATTGGGCCGCGTTGGGCGACGCGTTGCGGAATGCGGTGCCTGGTCCCGGTGGAGTGCCGGGCATGGGAGGAATCCCGGGCATCGGCGGCATCCAGGGCATGGGCGGCATGCCCGGCATGGGCGGTCCGCAGGTCGTGCCCCCGGGCGCGGAAGCGTGGCAGGAATCGCTGGACTGGTGGACGCGGCTGGCACATGGCGACCACACCGGGACCAACGATGCCCTCGCGCATTTCAACAGCCAGGCGCGGCAGTGGTATGCGCGGATGCAGGAAGTCGCGGCGCGCTTTTCCGGCCAGGAATCGAGCGCGGCCGACGTGGCCCGTGCCTGGAAGGAGGCGCTGGGAGCGGCCGGTGGGAACCCGTTCCCGGAGATGCTGCGCACGCTGCGCGGCAACGGCTTGCAGGGCCTTGAGCAGTGGATGGAGGACGCGTCGCCGTGGCTGGATTCGCTCCGCGACGAAGGCCTCTCCTGGCTGCGGATGCCGGCCTTCGGCGCCGACCGGGAAAAGCAGGAGCGCGCACAGGCGCTCGCGGCCCACGTGGCCGAATACCAGCAAGCGTCCAACGCTTACAGCGCGTTGATGCTCAAGGCCCAGCAGGAAGCGTTCGCCATCTTCGAGTCGAAGCTGATCGAACGCGAAGAGCCCGGCCGCCAGCTGCAGACCGCGCGCGCGCTGTTCGACCTGTGGATCGACGCCGCCGAGGAGGCTTATGCCGTGATCGCGCTGTCGCCCGAATTCCGCGAGGTCTACGGGCGCCTGGTCAACGCGCAGATGCGCGTGCGCGCCGGGGTGCAGCGCATGGTCGAGGAAGCCTGCGCGCAGTGGGGCATGCCCACGCGCAGCGAGCTTGATGGTGCGCACCGCAAGCTCGCACAGCTCGAGCGCGAGGTGCGGAAGCTGCGTGATGCGGTGGCACAGGGGCAGGGCAGCGGCGCACCGGCAGGCACTGTGAAGCAAGCTGCCAGGAGCGCGGCGTCGCCGGTCGTGAAGCGCGCGGCGGACAGCGTTGTCAGGAGTGCGGCGACGCCCGTGGCCAAGCGGGCTGCCAAGCGCACGAAGCCCAAGGTCGGGAAACGTCCCGCGGCCGCCGCCCCCGCGAAGGGCGCGAAGAAGGCGTCCCGGTCATCTGCCGGTAGCTTCGGCGGCGCGATAGCCGGTGCGGTGCCGCGCGCGCCGGAACCGATCGGATCGAAGCCGGAGTCAAAGTCGACGGCGACGGTCTCGAAGAAGGCGGCGAAGAAGGCCGTTAAGAAGGCGGAAAAAAAGGCGGCAAAAAAGGCGGCGAAGAAGTCCGCGAAAAAAGTCGCCAGGAAAACAGTGACCGGCACTGCGAAGAAGGGGAAGCGCTGACATGTACGGTCCGCTCAACATCACCCCGGCGGGACTCGCCGAAGAAGCGATGCGGCTGCAGCAGAAGCTCGCCGCCGGCCTGCAGGTGCTGCGCGAGGTCGATGACGTCGACTTCGGCGCCACCGAAAAACAGGAGGTCTGGCGCGACGGCAAGGTCGTGCTCTACCGCTTCATCGGTGATCGCGTACCCACCGCGAAGGTGCCGTTGCTCATTGCCTATGCGCTGGTCAACCGCCCCTACATGGTCGACCTGCAGGACAACAAGTCGCTGGTTCGACAGCTGCTCGCGCGCGGCGAGGACGTCTACATCATCGACTGGGGCTACCCGGACCGCTCCGACCGCTTCCTCACCTTGGAGGACTACATCGAGCGCTTCATCGGTGGCGCGGTGGACCACCTGCGCGCGGAGTACGGCCTGGATGGGGTCAACCTGCTCGGGATCTGCCAGGGCGGCGCGTTCTCGCTCAGCTATGCCGCGCTCAATCCCGGCAAGGTGCGCAACCTGATCACCATGGTCACGCCGGTGGATTTCCACACGCCGGACAACATGCTGTCCAACTGGACCCGCGGGATGGATGTCGACCTGTTCGTCGACACCCTGGGCAACGTGCCCGCCGACCTCATGAACATGTGCTACCTGACGCTGAAACCTTGGCGGCTGTTCGTCCAGAAGTACGTGGGCATGGCCGACATCCTCGACGACAAGGCGGCGATGGAGGACTTCCTGCGCATGGAGAAGTGGATCTTCGATTCGCCCGACCAGGCCGGCGAAGCCTTCCGCCAGTTCATCAAGCAGTTCTACCAGGGCAACGGGTTCGTCAAAGGCGGCATCGATATCGGCGGCCGTGAGGTACACCTCGGGCTGATAGACATGCCGGTGCTCAACATCTATGCCGAACAGGACCACCTGGTGCCGCCGTCGGCGTCCAGGCCGCTCGGCGGGCTGGTCGGCACCAGCGACTATTCCGAACTTTCTTTCCGCGGTGGCCACATCGGCATCTACGTTTCCGGCCGCGCGCAGAAGGAAGTCCCGGGCGCGATCCACGAGTGGCTGGGGCAGCGATGAGCGCGGACCGGCCCAGTCTCAGCCGTCCGCTTGACGACCGCGTGCTCGCCGGCGTGATCGGCGGCCTTGCGCGCAGGTTCGGGTTGAACTCTACCCTGCTGCGCGTGCTTTACGTGGTGTTTTCGGCGCTGTCGATCGCATTCCCGGGCATCCTCGTGTACCTGGTGCTGTGGCTGTTGATGCCCGAGGACGGCTAGCCGGCCCCGCAATGCGCGCGCTACGGCTGGTCGTGGGCGCAGTGGGCATGGCGTGGACGCTGCCTAATACCATGATCGGCTTGCTGGTCGGGATCGCCGCGCTTCCATTCGGCGCGCGCGGCAGCCTGCGCAGTCGCGATTTGGCGCTGGTCTTCGATGGCGTGCCGTGGGGCCCCGGCGGTGCGATGACCCTGGGCAACGTGATCCTGCATACCGGTGACAGCATCGACTGCGATTGCATGACCTACGCGCATCGTGCGGGACTGTGCGAGCAGCCCGCGGTGCGGCTCGCCGATCACGAGCGCGCCCATGTGCTGCAATACATGGTGCTGGGCCCGCTGTTCCTGCCGCTGTACTTCGCGTGCGGCGGGATTGGCGTGCGCAACCGCTTCGAGCGCGCGGCCGACCGCTATGCGCTCAGCGGCCGCGGCTGGTGGCCTTGGCCGGCACCGCCGACGAACGGTCGCCTCGATTGACGTTCCCATAACAGGAGCTGCGCTATCGTCGCAGGCGTCGAAGAAAAAGCGGAAAGGCTCCGGCCCGTACGCAATCGCTTCGACGACGAAAGGCTCAGCCGACCAGGGAAACCTGGACGACTGAGCCTTTCACATGTACGTCCCATACGGGTTTTCCCGAGGCGCGTCCGGGATGGTTGAAGCGCTAGTCTGGTGGCAATGGGATCTGGCCGCACGACTGGCCGGCCTGGCGAACCCGGAGAGCGAACGCCCATGAGTCCTGCCCGCCTGCGCGCCGACGTCACGCCCTGGTCGTTCCTGCTGCCGATGCTGCTCGCGGTGGCGGGCGGCATCCTGCTTGCCGACATCGTTCGTCACGTCACCGGTGCCGCCTTCGGTCCCGAGGAGCGGCAGCAGCCGACGGTCGCCGCCGTTGCAAAGCCGGATCAAGGCGACGGTGATGACCAGGACGACATGCATTCCGAAGAAACCGGGCGGGTCGAGGTCGGTGCCTCCAGCGGCGGTGGCGTGGTGCTGCTGCCCGGGCCGTCGACCGCGATGCGCGAAGGGGCCGATCGCGCCTGCATCAACGACACCATCGCCATGCGCCGGCCGAATGGTTGGGAACAGGGCCTGGAAGACAATGCGCCGCTGCGCTGCCGCGCAAGCTCGCCCTGACGCGCCAGGCCTTCAAGACCGCGGTCGCGGCACGAAGGCAAGGCTGCTGCCCAGCACGATCGCCCTGGGTCCGAAGCGGCGCTCCGCGAACACGAAGCCATCCTCGCCGGCCAGCACCAGCGTGCTGCAGCGCGTCCCGTAGTCGTCGCTGCTGACGAAGGGCGGCGACAGCCTCCGTTCCAGTTCCAGGCCGATGCCGGTGTCGGGCAGGGCATCGTCGGGCGCCAGCGTGGTATCGGCGAGCGCGGTGAACAGCGGTTCCAGCGACTCGGGGGCGGACAGCGGATCGAGCTTCGACAGTCCGGATTCCAGCCACGACGCCAGCGCGTGCGTGGCCAGCCCGCTCTTGGGCCAGGCGGCGTCGAAGGGACCGTTGGACATGGCGTGCAGGCCCGGTTCCACCAGCGCATGGGCGGCCGCCGGCCGGTTGCTCGCAAAGGCCAGGCGGGTGCCGTCGAATGCCAGCAGGTTGAATGGCCCGAACTCGTCCGCGCGTTCATCGAGCCCGGCGGTGAACTCCGGTGCGCCCGCGGTTCCACGTACGAAGTCGCGCACCAGCCAGCCGCGCGAGCGCGGCGCCGCTTCTGTTTGCAGGCCGTTGCGGACATTGGTGACCGCCGCCAGGCGGCCGGAGGTGGAGACCTGCAGCCAGCCGCCGCCCTGCACCAGGTCGCGGCCACCGTAGACCGCGGGATCGCCAGGGTCGAGGCCTGCGGCCGCAGTCGGCCGCGCGTGGGCCTCGTCGCGGTTGGCGGCGATGGCCAGCGGATAGCGGGGATGCTGGCGCCATGCGAGCGCAATCAGGCACATGCGGCCATGGTAGCGGCCTGGCGGATGCCGCGCCGGGCGCGTGGCCACGGGAGGCATGAAAAGAGGCGCCGGCCCAGCACCGTGGCCAATGGCCACGGCCGTAACTCCGTGTAGGCGGCGCTCCATCCGTTGGTGCGCTGTGCTGCCGGTCAGCACAGGATCGCCGCAAGCAAGGTTTGCCGGTATCGGCGTGCGTCCCGAATCAGGGTAGGAAAATTCCTACCCCTCCCTGGAGGCCGTGGGCTGCACCTCGTGGAACGCGCACAAGCAGTATCTGGTGCCGAAGGTGGGACTCGAACCCACACGGTTTTAAGGCCGGCGGATTTTGAATCCGCTGCGTCTACCGATTCCGCCACTTCGGCGCGGGCGGCAAGTATAGCGGCTGCGTGCCGCCTGCCGGTACGCCTGCGTCGCTCAGGCGGCCACGTCGGTGTGCAGCGCATTGTCGCGGCGCGCGTACCACTCGCCGGCGACAGGCTCGAAGCGCGAGCACAGCTCCAGCGGCGCCTCGTAGACGTGCAGGGAAATCGCGATCGCATCCGGATCGGCGTTGCGGATGGTGTGGTATTCGTGCGGCGGAATGAGGCTGCCGGCGCTGCCCGGGCCAGCCTGGATCCCGCCCGCGGAGCGGAAGCGGAAGCGTTCGCCGTCGCGCTCGAGCAGCTCGTACTGGTTGATCTCCAGCTGGCCTGTCCAGACGCCCTCCACGCACCAGCAGCCGGCATGGTCATGGATCGGCGTGCCCTGGCCCGGCCCCCAGGTCATTGCGACCACGCTGTAGCCGTGCCTGGCGCTGCGGTACAGCTCGCGGCGGGCGTAGTGGTCGGTGACCGGTTCATGGATGAAGGCGGGCAGGCGCACCGCGGGATCGCGGATCACCCCGCACATGAACTTGCGCAGCGCGGCAGTGACCGCATGGCCGTCGCCCGCGCCGACTGCTTCGTCGATGCCGGCGACCAGCAGCTCGCGGCCGGGGAAATCGATGTCGGGCAGCGCGTCGGGGGCGCGTTCGCTGGGCTGGGTCATGGCCCGAGTGTACGACGCCCGGGGCTGGCGGGTCGCCGCGCTGCAGCATGCGCGGCGTGTTCCGCAGGCGCGGTGCGCGGGCTCAGAGCCCACCCAGGAAGTCGCCGATCGCCGGGGAGAAACGCGCGAAGTCGACCAGGAAGGCGTCGTGACCCTGCGGCGACTCCAGCGGCAACAGGGTCGAATCGGCGCCGCCGGCGCGCAGGCCGTCGGCGATCTCTTCCTGTTGCTGCAGGGGGAACAGGATGTCGGTGTGGACGCCGATCGCCAGCGCGCGCTCGACGCGGATGCGCGCAAGCCCTTCCGCCGTGGTGCCGCCACAGGATTCGCCGATATCGAACCAGTCCATGCAGCGGCTGAGGTACAGATAGCAGTTGGGATCGAAGTTGCGCACGAAGCGTCGCGCATGCGCTTCCAGGTAGCTTTCGACCTCGAACTCGAGGCCGAAGGGGTCTTCGTCGTCGCGGCGGTCGGAATCCAGGCGCACGCGCCCGAAGCGGCCGTCCCATTCCAGCGCCGAACGGTAGGTGATCACGCCGAGCTTGCGCGCCATGCGCATGCCGCTGTCGGGATAGCGTTCTTCGCTGTAGTCGCCGTTGTTCCAGTGCGGGTCCAGGCGGATGGCCTCGCGCTGCAGGGAGCGGATCGCGATCGAAAACGGCAGCGCGCGCGCGGCGCCGGAGACGTTGACGTGGCTGCGGGCGATGCCCGGGTGGCGCGCAAGCAGCGCCAGCGACGCCATGCCGCCCATGGAGTTGCCGATTACGCAGGCCAGGCGCTCGATGCCGAGCGCATGCACCACGTGCGCGGCGCTGTCGGCAATGTCCTCGATGGCGACGTCGGGGAACGAGAGGCCATGGGCCCGACCGGTGGCGGGATCGATCGACGCGGGGCCGCTTGAACCTTTGCAACTGCCGAGCGCGTTGATGCAGACCACGTGCCAGCGGTTGGTGTCGATCGCCTTGCCCGGCCCAAGCATGGCCTCCCACCAGCCGGGCGCCGGGTTGTCGGCACTGGCGGCTGCGTGCGCGTCCGGCGACAGGCCGGCGAGGATGAGGATCGAGTTGTCGCCCGCGGCGTTGCGGGTGCCCCAGGTCTCGCAGGCGATGCGTCCGTGCAACAGCTCGCCCCCACGCTTCATGGCGAATGGCGAGGGGAGGTCGATGAAGCGCGTGCCGGGCGGGATGAATTCGGTCATGGCCGCAAGTTTAACGGCCGCCGCCGCGCGTGTCGGGCGGTACGGGTCCCATCCAGGGATGTCCGGCACGTCAAGCGCGGGTCACTCCGCGCCGAGAACCAGCTCGATCACCGCGGCATTTGGCAGGGAGACGCGGACGGGCGCGGATTCGATGTCGCCGGCACTGCGTTCGACGGTGCCGGACGCGGAGATGCGCGCTGAAACCAGGGCGGCGTCGAGCTGCGACAGAAGCTGCGTCGGCATCGGGCTGTCGGCGTCGTCGAGCACGATGTCCAGCGGCAGCGCAGACACGGGATGGCGTTCGGCGGCCACCGGCATCGGCGGACCATCGGGGTCACGCGCCATGACGAACACGATGCCTTGGCCGCCGAGCCGTTCCGCGAGCCCAGGGGCGAGCGAAATGCGCACGCGCAGGCCGCCGGATGATGCCCCCTCCGAGCCTTGGCCCGCAGCAGTTGCGACTGGCGGCGTGGCGGCGGCCGCGGTTGCCGGGGGCAGGCCCGCCGCCGCGCGCGCATCGGCGATCTGCGTGCGCAGGCTGGCGGCGGTGGCGGGGTCGACTTCGTCCAGCATGGCTTCCCAGGTTGCGACCGCTTCCGCATCCATGCCGCGCTGGCGCTGGGCAACGCCTATGAACCAGCGTGCGCGCTGGTTGGATGGCTGCAGCGTTGCGGCGCGCTGCAGCAGGACCAGCGCATCGTCTTCGAACAGGTGCTGCGGATGGGCCTGGGCGCTGGCCTGCGCGAACTCGACCATCAGCGCCGGCTCGTCGGGGACCAGCTCGAGCGCCTTTGCATACGCGTCGCGCGCGCCGGCCGCATCGCCCTGCACCGACAGCGAGCGGGCGAGGAGCGCCCAGCCTTCCGGCTGTCGGGGATTGCGTTCGAGCTCGGCGCGCAGCTGGTTCACGGCTTCGGCGAATTCGGCGGGATCGGCGTGGGCCGCGTCGCCGCCGGCCATCGCCACCGGCGCACGCGCGGCCGGATCAAGCGCGGCGGGCGTGCCCAGGAGCTGGTACAGGCCGACTGAAAGCAGGGGAACCACGGCCAGCACGGTGAGCCAGGTGCGCGGCGAATCGCGGCGCAGCGGCGCGGCGACCATTGTGGTGGCCACGAGTGACCCGAACAGCACGACAAGCATGAAGACAACGGTCATTACCACTCCTGTCCGTCGTCGACGGGATCCAGCGCGACGCGGTTGCGGGCCGCGCGCTTGCGCACCACCACCACCAGGACCACGGCACCGCCAAGCAGCACGATCCCCGGTCCCAGCCACAGCAGCAGCGTGCCGCCGCCGAACTGCGGGCGATAGAGCACGAACTCGCCGTAGCGATCGACCAGGAAGGTCTTGATCTCGGCGTCGCTGCGGCCTTCGCGCATCAGGTTGAAGACTTCGCGGCGCAGGTCGTGCGCGATCGGCGCGTCGGAGTCGGCCAGCGACTGGTTCTGGCACATCACGCAGCGCAGCTCGAGGGTCAGCTCGTGGAAGCGCCGTTCTTCGGCGCGATCGCGGAACTCGAGGGGCTGCGCAGAGCGCGTGGCCTGCGCCGAAACGGGTACGGGCACCAGTGCCAGCGACAGTGCGACCAGCAGCAGCGCCAGCAGCCCGCCGGCAAGCGTCATGCGCATGTTCATCCGCCGGCCTCCATGGCTTCGACCATCGGTGCAACCACGGTGTCGATGATTTCGTCGGTCACAGGGCCCACGTGCTTCCAGCGCACGATGCCGTCGGCGTCGACCAGGAAGGTCTCGGGCGCACCATAGATGCCCCATTCGATCGCAGCGTTGCTTTCGTAATCGGTGACCACGACCCAGTACGGGTTGCCGAACTGCTCCAGCCAGCGCAGCGCGTCCTCGGGCTCGTCCTTCCAGTTGTAGCCGACCACGCGGATCCTCTTTGTTTCCGCGTAGCGCGCCAGCACCGGGTGCTCGACCTGGCAGGCCGGGCACCAGCTGCCCCAGACGTTCATCAGATAGGGCTTGCCCTGCAGCTCCGCGGTACCGACGCGGTAGCTGGGGTCGTGCAGCACCGGCAGCGAGAACTCGGGCGCGGGCTTGCCGATCAGCGGCGAGGGCAGGGATTCGCGATCGGGGCGATCGGAGCGGCTCACGCCCCAGCCCAGCAACACCAGCAGCAGCAGGAATCCGCCGAACAGGGCCACGGTCAGGAGCTTGCGGCTACCGCCGTCGGCATCGGCACCGGGAGGCAGCGGCGCGTTCATCGCGCCTCTTCCTTCTTCAACGGCAGTCGGAAACGTCGGTCGCAGGCGGTGACCAGGCCGCCCAATGCCATCAGCAGCGCTCCCGCCCAGATCCAGCGGATGAAGGGCTTGATGTGCAGGCGGACTGCCCAGGCGTCGCCGCCCAGCGGCTCACCCAGGGCAACGAAGATGTCGGCGCGGACGCCGGCGTGGATGCCGGCATCGGTCATCACCTGGCCGCCGCTGGCGTAGGCGCGCTTCTCGGGATGCAGGAGCACCAGGGGCTTGTCGTCGCGGAATACCTGCACCAGGCCGCGGTCGGCCATGTAGTTCGGTCCCGGCACCTGCTCGACGCCGTCGAAGCGGAACGCATAGCGGCCGATGGTCTGGGTCTCGCCCGGCGACATCGGCACTTCGCGCAGCACGTTCTGCGCCTCGACCAGCATCGCGCCCAGCACGAACACCGCTACGCCGAGGTGGCCCAGCACCATGCCCAGCATTTCCGGAGTGAAGCTGCGGCCCTTGGCACGCACGCGCGTCCACGCGAAGCGCAGAGTGCCCAGTGCGACCCAGGCCGCGGCGCCCACGCCGAGGCCGGTCTTGAGAGCGCCCTGCGGCGCCTTGAACCAGGCGATGACGCCCAGAAGCACGGCCAGGCCGAGCCAGGGCGCAAGCATCGCCAGTGGCTTCGAGGCCTGTTCCTGCTGCCAGCGCGTCAGCGGCCCGAACGGCACCAGCATCACCAGCGGAGCCATCAACACCAGGAACAGGGTGCCGAAGTAGGGCGGCCCGACCGAAACCTTGCCCAAGTCCAGCGCGTCGGCGATCAGCGGGTACAGGGTGCCCAGCAGCACCATCGCGCAGGCGGATGCCAGCAGCAGGTTGTTCACCAGCAGAAGGGTCTCGCGGGAGGAGGCCGCGAAGGGCTTGCCCTGCGCCAGGCGCGGCGCGCGGGTCACGTAGACCAGCAGCGCGCCGCCGATCACCACGCCAAGGAACACGAGGATGAAGAGGCCGCGCGAAGGGTCGGCGGCGAAGGAGTGCACGCTGGTCAGCACGCCCGAGCGCACCAGGAACGCGCCCAGCAGCGACAGCGAGAACGCCGCGATCGCAAGCAGCATCGTCCAGCTGCCGAAGCTGCCGCGCTTCTCGGTGACCGCCTGCGAATGGATCAGCGCCGCGCCCACAAGCCAGGGCATGAAGCTGGCGTTCTCGACCGGATCCCAGAACCACCAGCCGCCCCAGCCGAGTTCGTAATAGGCCCACCAGCTGCCCATGGCGATGCCGACGGTGAGGAAGGCCCAGGCGACGTTGGTCCACGGCCGCGACCAGCGCAGCCAGCGTGCGTCCACCGCGCCTTCCAGCAGCGCCGCGATCGCGAACGCAAAGGGCACCACGAAGCCGATGTAGCCGATGTACAGCAGGGGCGGGTGGATGATCATCCCCGGGTCCTGCAGCAGCGGGTTGAGGTCGTGCCCCTCGGCGACCGCCGGCAGCAGGCGCTCGAACGGATTGGAAGTGAAGACCATGAACGACAGGAAGCCGACCGCGACCAGGCCGATCACGCCGAGCGCGCGCGCCCGGAAGCTCCACGGGATGCGGCCCGATGCCATGGCGACCGCCGCGTTCCATACCGCCAGCATCAGCGCCCACAGCAGCAGCGAGCCTTCGTGAGCGCCCCAGACCGCGGTATAGCGATAGACCAGCGGCAGCAGCGAGTTGGAGTTGTCGGCCACGTACTTGACCGAGAAATCCTGCATTACGAAGGCCAGGGTCAGCAGCACATACCCGGCCAGGACCAGCACCAGCTGCGCGAGCGCCGCCGGCCGCGTGACCGCGGCCAGGTCCTCGCGTCCGCGGGCCGCGCCGACGAGGCCGGTAATGCCCTGGAGGACCGCGAGTACCAGCGCCAGCGCGAGAACCGCCTGGCCGATCTCGGGCAGCACCTAGAGGGCGCCTTCGGGCTGCTGCGCGGGCACGTCGACGTTGTGCTTCTCGTGCGCCAGACCCATTTTGTCGGCCACTTCCTTGGGCACGTAGGTCTCATCGTGCTTGGCGAGCACGTCTTCGGCGACGAACGTGCCGTCGGCGCGCATGCGGCCGGTGGCGACCACCGATTGGTTCTCGCGGAACAGGTCCGGGAGGATCCCCGAATACACCACCGGCATCAGCGCATCGCCGTCGCTGACCATGAAGCGCGCTTCCATCGAGCCGGGCGTGCGTTCGAGGGAGCCGTCGGCAACCATGCCGCCGAGGCGGAAGCGGGCCTGCCCCGAGGCCACGTCGGTGCCGGCGCGGCCGTCGAGGATTTCGGCCGGAGTGAACAGGTAGGCGACATTGCGCTGCAGGGCCATGGCCACCAGCACCGCGACCAGCGTGGAGGCGGCGACGATAGCGAGCACGAACCAGAGGCGTCGGCGGCGGGTGGGGTTCATCGGCCAAGCTCCGTGGAACGGTCGGGTCGGGTGGGGCGCGCGGCCTTGCGCGCGGCAAGCCGACGCGCGGCGCGCAGCTGGCGTGCGATGGCGAGGCGCGGGGCAATGAAGTCCCAGGCCAGCATCAGGGCGAACACCGCGTAGGCGGCGATGACATATTCTCGATAGCTCATGCGTGCGCCCCGGCCTTGGCCGCCGCGGCGAGCCGGCGGACCCAGTCCTTGCCGCCCTCGCGCTGCAGGTTGTCGGCGCGTGCGCGCGCCAGCAGCGAACCGGCGAACCAGAGCTTGGTGCCGATCAGCATCCACACCAGCGGCGGCATCATGCTCGGGTCCATCGAGGACTCGCCGAACACGCGGATGGTCTGGCCCTGGTGCAGCGAGTTCCACCACACCACCGAGTAGCGGATGATCGGAAGCATCACCACGCCGACCAGGGCCAGCAGGCCCGCGGCGCGCGCGGCGGTGCGGCGGTCGTCGATGGCCTGGTAGAGCCCGATCACGCCCAGGTAGAGGAATAGCAGCACCAACTGGCTGGTCAGCCGCGGATCCCAGTCCCACCAGGTACCCCACATGGGCTTGCCCCAGATCGAACCGGTCACAAGGGTGACGACGGTGAAGGCGGCGCCGATCGGCGCGCAGGCCATGGCCAGGATCTCGCAGAGCTTGATCCGCCAGATCAGCGCGATCGCGGAGTAGAGCGCCATCAGCCCGAACACGAGCAGGCTCATCCAGGCCGCGGGCACATGGATGTACAGGATGCGGAAGCTGTCGCCCTGCTGGTAGTCGGCGGGCACCTGGAACAGCGCTCCGTACACGCCCCAGGCCATCACCAGTGCGCCCAGCGCGTAGCCCCAGGGAGACCATCTGGCGGCAAAGCGGTCAAAAGAGGGTGGTGAGCCGAGTTGATGGAACCAGCGGATCACCGGATTCATGTCGGACATCGTTTCCGCTGGGAGGAGGTGGGGCTGGCCCGCGATTCGCCGGCTCAAAGGGCCTGCCGGGTCTTCGCCAGACAGGCCATTCTTTCAGGTTTGGCCCCCCGGGCCAAGCACGCGGAACGGCATCGCGTCGTTCCGCGAAGGTACCCGGCGGCGCCTTATTTCAGGGTAATGGTGCCCTTCATGAGCGCCGAGTGGCCGGGGAAGCTGCAGAAGAACGAATTCGGGCCGGCGCCGAGCTTGGCGACCGGGAAGGTCACCGAAGTGCTTTCGCCACCGCCGATGAGCTTCGAGTGCGCAATGACGCGGCTGTCGCCGGCCTTGACGTAGTCCGCGGCCGCGCCGGCCTTGATGCCGTCGGCGTCGATGCCCTTCATGTCCGACGTGGCGGCGATCACCACGTTGTGGCCCATGGCGACCTTCGGCAGCTGGCCGGTGTGCTTGAGGTTGATGGTGAAGTCCTTGCAGCTCTTGCTGACGTCGATGTTGGCGACGTTGAACTTCATTGCGTCGTTGCCTTCGATATCGACCGCACAGGTCGCGGCCATGGCAGCGGGGGCGCCGAGGAGGAGGGCGGAAGCGAAGAGGATCTTGCGAAGCATGGTGAGACTCCAGGGAGTGCGGGGATGGTGTGTAACTGCCATTACATGATACCCCCGGACACCGAACGCGCCCTGACCTGGGTCAGCGCGGAAGCGATGACAGCCATGCCGCCACGGCCTGCACGCTGTCCTGGTCGAGGTGGTGGGCGGCGCCGCTCATGATGAAATCGGTGGTCAGGCTGGTGTGCTTGCCTTCCTGGTATTCGGCAATGCGCGCCATCAGGTAGGCGTTGCGCTGGCCGCGCAGGGACGGGTAGGCGGCATAGGGCGTAAAGCCTGCGGCGTCGACCTTGTAGGCGTCCGGATGCCCGCGTGCGTCCTCGCCATGGCAGGCCTGGCACGGCGGAATACCGGCCGCCGGGTCGCCGGAAAGGTAGAGTCGCTCGCCCCGCGCGAGCAGGGCGGGATCAGGCACTTCGGCGTCAGGCCCGGGTTCGGGTCCTTCGGTCGCGGCCGCAGGCGGGCCTGCCGCAGGGAGCCCGGCGTAGTAGATCGAGAGGTCACGCATGTCCTCTTCGCCGAGTTCGGCCACGATCGCCGCCATCACGCTGTCGCCGAAACCGGTGTCCTTGAATTTGACGAGCTGCCAGTACATGTAGTCGGCACGCTGGCCGGCGATGTCGGGGTACAGGGGCACGACGGAAATGCCGTCCGGTCCGTGGCAGGCGGCGCACAGCTCCGAACGGGCCTGGCCGCGCGCCGGGTCGCCGCTGATCGGTGTGATCCGCCGCAGGTCGAAATAATGCGGTGTCACGGCTTCCGGCATGCTCTCCACGGCGGCGGCCACCGCTTCCGGTGCGGGTTCGTCCGCCACCGGTTCCGCCGGCGCCGATGCGGTTGGCGCAGACGCATCCTGTGCCAGGGCGCCGGCCGCGGTGGCCATCACCACCGCCGCTGCAAGCATCAGTCCGCCCATCCTCGCGCGCGCGTTCACAGCTTCACCTCCAGCAGGGCTCCGACCATGTTCACGGAATAGCTTGAGGGGCCGCTGTCGAGGTAGACGCGGTTCGCGCTCACAAGGCTCTGGTCAAGGCCAAAGTAGTGCCAGTCCGCCATGCGCCCGGTCTCGTAGGTGTCGAACAGGCGCAGGCCGACCCGTTCGCTGATCGGGATCGCCCACGACAGGGTGAAGGTGTTGGTCCGATGCACCATCGGCGCGAAGCCGTTGCCCGCGGCCGCGGCCATGGCCGGGTAGGCCAGTGCATCGGGGGAGTTGAAGCGATAGCCGGTCTGGCCGCGTGAATCGGCGTAGTTCCAGCCGAGTTCGAGGTGGCTGCGGTCGAATTGGCGGCTGAAGTTGATGCCGGCGTAGTAGTTGCGCTGGTCGTCGTCGACCCACCAGCGGCCGGCGTCGATGTAGGTGTCGCCTCCAAGATCCGGGTCGTTGCCGAATGCCGCGATCTCGTTGATGTTGGCCATGCCAAGCTCGGAACGGTCGTAGCCGAGGAAGACGTTCGCCGTGGTGCGCTCGTCGGGCTGCCAGTCCCAGGACAGGCTGGCGCCGAGGCTGTCGTAGTCCTGGCGGCCGAATTCGGCGTCGTAATCGTTCCAGTCGCCGCGCAGCGTGCCTGACAGCGTGTGGTTGCGCGGCAGGGCCAGGGTGGTGATCAGGGTCGCCTTGTGCTGCTTGCGGCCGCCGACGTCGTACTTGCGCAGTTCGGAAAGGGTATGCGGCCAGATGTTGCCGTCGTCGATGAATCCGGGCAGGTCCATCGAATAGGTGAAATGGTAGGGGTCGTAGTTGTAGTCGCGCCCCTCGCGATCAAGATAGGAATAGTTGGCGCGCAGGGTCACGTCCTCGATCGCGCGGCTGCTCCAGGTGAGTTTGACCAGCATGTCCTCCTGGCGCTCGACCTCGCGGTGATCGCGGTCCGTGCGCGTGAAGCCGAGTGAGGCGCCCAGGGTGTTCTTGTCGTTCACCCGCCAGTCGACGCCGAAGCTGCCCTCGAGGATGTCCTTGTCCAGCGGCAGGTTGCGGATCCGCGTGATCACGCTCGGGAACAACACCGGGTCCCAGACGCCCATTTCCAGCGGCACCGAGCTGCCCTGGGCGCCGTTTTCCGCGATGTAGCCGTACTGGCCGGTCAGCGGGTTGTAGGCGAAATAGTCGCCCTTGTAATCCTGGCGGTGGAACTTGAGGTTGCCCTGCATGGTCACGCGTTCGGCCGGCTGCATCACCAGGCGCGCGTTGACGAGGGTGCTGTCGATGCTGAGGTCGGCGCTGCGCTGCGACAGCGCCGCGGTCGTGTTCCAGTCGGAGCAGTTGAAGGCGAACGGCGGCACGGTCAGGCCGAACTGGTCACCGCTGGCGCAGTTCATCGGCGGCAGCAGCTGGTCGTCCTGCCGCGAGGTCGAGAACGAGGCGGTCACGGAGAACTGGCCGTTGCCCTCGAGTTTGCGCGTCGCGGTTGCCTTGAGGTTGTGGTAGTCGTTCTCCGGCTCGTAGGCGAACTCCCCCACGGTCAGCGGGTAATTGCCGAAGCCCGGGACCAGCGACGGGAACGCGAACGGCACTTCATAGCTGAAGCGGCGGTTGCCGGTGCGGAACATCGAGCCGCTGTAGCCGACGTCGAAGTTCCATTCGTTGCTGGCGTAGCGCAGGCCGGCGTTGACGTTGAAGGTGCTGTCGTCGATCGGGCGCGGGGTTTCGTACACGCCACCGGAACCAGGGAAGATGAAGGCGAAGAAGAACGCGCCGCCGAACGGGCGCGCGCCCTCCCGCTGCTCGTGGCTGGCGCCGAAATAGGCGGTGAGCTGGCGGCTGAACATGTAACTGCCGGACATGCCGAACTTGTCGCGCACCACCTTGAGCACCTGCGGCATGGCAGCTGCGGAGACCGCGTCAACTTCGGCATGGGTGCTGCCCGCCGGCGTCAGGCCGGGTTTCAGCGCCAGGTAATCGCTGCCAACGCCGTCCCAGATCGAACGCGCCGCGCCGCTGGTGACGTTGGGCTGGCTGCGTGCAAAAGCTTCGAGGCGGTAGTGGCCGGCGCGGCCCCAGGTCGCCTTGATGAACTGGTTGTCGGAGTTGACGCGGGCGCCGCGGATTTCGGCGTGGCTGCCGTCGGTCGGGCGGGTATACGCCAGTGCCAGGCGGGCGACCAGTCCGTCGGACCAGTTGTTGAAGCGCAGCCAGTTGGTGTTGCGCTCGTCATTGATGTCGATGTAGCCGATGCCGAGGGTGCCGGAGAACAGCCAGCCGCCGGAAAGCTCTCGCGGCTGGCCGAAGTCGGGGACGCAGGGATACAGGTGGCCGCTCGGCGTACGCTTGCGCTCGGCGCTGAGCCAGCTCATGCCGTCGGCGTTGCAGCCGTACTGCGCCATACCGTCGGGATCGATGGCGTTGCCGAGCTGCAGGTCGACGCCGACGCCGCTGTCCTGGGCAAGCGCAGGGAAGACAAGCGCGCCGAGCAGGGCAAGCCATAGCGGGTGGTGACGTGCGATGCGGCGGTTACCTGGGTTCATGTCGGACCTCCTGCGCGTCGATGCCGTTATTTGTGCAGCCGTGGACCCGAGGGATGGTTGGATCCGTGGACCTGGGAATGGCAGCTGATGCAACCGCGCGCAATCAGGCGCTCATCCGCTCCGGGCTGGCCGGCCAGCGAGGTGCCGGTGTGCAGGTCGTTCGGATGGCGCACGTGCGAGTGGCACTGCTGGCACAGGAAGGGCACCGGTGCCACCAGCAGCGCCTGCTGGTTGGAGCCGTGCGGGGTGTGGCAGTTCAGGCAGCTGTCGCGCACCGGCGCGTGCTCGAACAACATCGGCCCGCGCTTTTCGGCATGGCACTGGTAGCAGGTCTCGTTGACCGTATCGGTCTTGAGCAGGCTGGCATTGATGGTGCCGTGCGGGTTGTGGCAGTCGGCGCAGCTCATCTGGCCTTCGGGCAGCGGCATGTGCGAGCGGCGGTTGAACTGCTGGCGCACGTCCTGGTGGCAGCCGGCGCAGGTCTCGCTGATCGATGGCTTGGCCAGCAGCCCTTCGGATGAGAACTTCGCCATGGGGTTGTGGCAGTCGCTGCACGACAGATCGTTGCGCTGGTGCACCGAGCCCGCCCACTGGTCGCGCTGGCCGCCGGAGTGGCAGCCGAGGCAGCTGGTGGCCTGGGTGTCGACGTCGGTGCCTCCGTCCTTGGTGAAGGCGATGATCGAGCCCGGCGTGGTGGGCGATTCGATGTGGCGCGAGCCGCCGCCATGGCAGGACTCGCAGGTCGCCGTGCCGGGATCGGCAGCCAGGGCCGCGCTCATGCCCAAGGCGTGGACGGTATGCGCGAAGTTCGCGGTCTCCTGCGTGTGGCAGGCGGTGCAGACCGTCTCGCCCACGGCACGCGCATCCGGGCTGTCCGGATTGTGCGCGACCGGGGCGTTGGCGAAGCCCGGGGCGGCGTTGAAGCCGTGCGGCGATACCGGCTGCTCGCTTCCGAAATGCGTCGAAGGCAGGCTGCTTTTGGGAGCCTGTTGTGCCGCGACCGGTGCCAGGAAACCGGCGCCTAGCAGGACGGCCGCAGCGAGTGCCAACAGACTTCCGATGAAAACCCGCATCGCCCTCTCTCTCCCTTTGGCTGGCCCGACGTGAAATCGGCTGGCGTGTAACCGGCGTTACAGGAGTGTTGTCTGGCGTTCAGCTTTCGTCAAGCTGCACTGCACACCAACTCAGCGGGGGAGGGCGCCGCGAAGGAACATATGGGCAGCGGACCGCGCCTCGGCACGCACCGTCGAGTGATCCGCGGGCGTGCGCATGCCGTTGATGCTGCGGATGATCGTGCCGCCGAAGACCATCATGTAGAACTGGTTCGCAGCTTCCTCGGGGCATTCGACCGCCAGCGTTCCCGCCTTCGCCTGGCGGGCGAAATAATCCGCCAGGCGAGCATGCGCCGGCTCCACGCCATGCTCGAAGAACCAGTCGCGAAGCTCCGGGAAGGCGAGGCCCTCGCCGATGATGATGCGATGGCTGACGGTGCGTTCCGGCGAAAGCATTTCCACGGCGAGGCGCTCGGCGGCAGCCGGCAGCGCGTCGGCAGGCGTGAGAGCGGGATCGTCGAGGATGTCGAGGCCTTCGCCGAACGAGCGGATGCTGCGCTCCATGACCGCGTGTGCCAGGCCCTCCTTGTCGCCGAAGGCACCATAGAGCGTTGACAGCGAACCACCTGCGCGGGCCACGATGTCCGACAGGCGGGCGTTGCGGTAGCCCTTTTCCATGAAGACTTCGGTGCCCACTTCGAGGAAGCGGTCCGCGCGTACCTTCGCGCGTCCCGTCGGCCGGTCCGGCCGGGGCTTGCGGCCCGGGACCTGCGCCACATCGTCGGATGGCGGGGGCGGTGGATTCACCATGGCCTGGTTCCGGTCGCCATGCCTAGGCCAGTGCGATCCGTATCGCCGCGGCGGCGGCGAGTGGGGCCAGAACGATCGCTGCGACGAGCCCCGCGGCAAGCAGCAACAGGCCGCCCACGGGATCGAAGCCCTGGGCGGCGGCAGTGACGCTGCCGGCGCCGAACACCAGCACCGGCACGTACAGCGGCAGCGCCAGCAGCGCGACCAGGATCCCGGAGCGACGCATGCCCACGGTGAGCGCTGCGACCACCGCGCCCAGCAGCGCCAGCAATGGCGTACCCAGCGCGAGCGCGGCGAACAGCACGGGCCAGTGCGCGCGCGGCAGCGCCATGAGCTCGGCCAGCAGCGGCATCGCCAGCAGCAGAGGCAGGGCCGTGGTAAGCCAGTGCGTGGCCACGCGAACCAGAACCAGCCAGGCCAGCGGCACCGGCGCCAGCAGCCATTGTTCAAGCGAACCATCCTCGGCGTCGCTGCGGAACAGGGTGTCCAGTGCGAGCAGCCCGGAGAGCAGTACCGCCACCCACAGCGCGCCCGGTGCCACCCGCGCCAGCATTGCCCGGTCGTTGCCCAGCGCCAGCGCAAACAGCACCAGCACCAGCAGCGCGAACAGCGCCGGCTGCAGGGCATCGCCGCGCCTGCGCCACAGCAGCTGCAGGTCGCGGCTGGCAAGCGCGCGCGCGGCCGACCACATCACGACGGCCGCTCCAGCTGCAGCAGCCGGGTGCGTACGGGAGGCGCGGCATAGGCACCGTGGGTGGTGACCATGGCGCCGCCGCCTTCGCGCAGGTGGGCCTGCACCATCCGGTTCACCAGTTCGATGCCCTCGAGGTCGAGGTTGGCGTAGGGCTCGTCCATCAGCCACAGCGGCGCCGGCGACAGCCACAGCCGCGCCAGCGACAGGCGTTTGCGCTGTCCGGCCGACATCTGGCGTGCGAGTGCGTCCTCGTAACCGGCCAGGCCGACGGTCGCCATCGCATCTTCAAGCGACATGCCGGGGCGGCTGCCATGCAGGCCGCACAGGAACCGCAGGTTTTCCAGCGCGCTGAGATCGGCCTTCTGCCCGGGCAGGTGCCCGAGATAGCCGATCACCCGCGCGCGCAGCGCCGGCAGCGCGGGCTGGCCCTGGAAGCGGATCGCGCCGCCGTCGGCACGCAGCAGCCCTGCCAGCACCTTGAGCAGCGTGGTCTTGCCGGCGCCGTTCTCGCCCTGGACCAGGAGTGCCTCACCGACACCAACCTCGAAATCGACCGGGCCGAACACCGGCATCTCATTGCGCGTGAAACGCAGGGCTTGGGCGGAGAGCAGGGCGGGTGCTGGGCTGGCGGCTGGGGGCATCGTGCGGCACGGGCCGCGACGGCGACCGGAGGGTCGCTATTCTAGCCAGTCGGCCGCGGCTGCGGGCCCGGGCTGTGCCGGCCGTTTCGCCTGCATGCGCAGGCGCACCGGATCGCCGCGCAGCCACCACAGGGCGCCGAGCTGGCCGAAGCGCTGGGCGAGGGCGTCGAGTTCGTCGCTGCCGATGTCGAAGATCACCCAGCCGGGTTCGCGCCAGCTGCGGTTGGTCGCGGAGGAGAATGCGGGGAGGTGTTCCAGGCCACGCCCGGTGAGTTCGGCCTCGAGTGCGGCATCCTCGAACCGGTTGGAGGCTTCGGCGCGCGGCTGCGAAAACGGATTCCAGGCCGACAGCAGCCCGAAGCTCCGCACCTGGGGGTGGAGCAGCTCCAGCCCCGGGGCCGGCAGGCCGACGCGGATGTCGTGCCAGTCACCATCGCGCGCCCAGCGGTATTCCGCCTGCAGGTACGCGACGGCAAGGCGCTCGGCGTCGGCGTCGGAGACGGGGGGCAGGGGCTTCGACATATCCGGGATTTAACGCGAGTCGGAGGCCTGCGTAAACTCACGGCTCCACCGGCAGGCGGCCGGATGCGGAGGATGCGATGCCGGGCACCAAACTCCCGAAGGTGGGGACGACCATTTTCACTTTGATGTCGCAGCTCGCGGCGGAACACGGTGCCGTGAATCTCGGGCAGGGCTTCCCCGATTTCGAGGTCCCGGCGCGCCTGGTCGATGCCGTCGACCGCGCGATGCGCGCCGGCCACAACCAGTATCCGCCCATGACCGGCGTGGCCGCGCTGCGCGAGGCGATCGCCGACAAGACCGCGGCGCTGTACGGGTATCGCCCGGACCCGGACGCCGAGGTCACCGTGACCAGCGGCGCCACCGAGGCGATCTTCAACGCCGTCCACGCGGTGGTCCGCGCCGGCGACGAAGTGGTGGTGCTGGACCCGGCCTACGACTGCTACGAGCCGGCGATCGACCTGGCCGGTGGACGCGCCGTGCACGTGCCGCTTGATCCGGCCACGTTCGCCCCCGACTGGGCGCGGGTGCGGGCCGCGATCGGCCCGAAGACGCGCATGCTGATCGTCAACTCGCCGCACAATCCTTCCGGCGCGATGCTGACTGCCGACGACATGGCCGAGCTTGCGGCCATCGTCGAGGACAGCGGCGTCTGGCTCATTTCCGACGAGGTCTACGAGCACATCGTCTTCGACGGCGCACGCCATGAGTCCGCGCTGCGCTATCCGGCGCTGCGCGAGCGCGCCTTCGTGGTATCGAGCTTCGGCAAGACCTACCACTGCACCGGCTGGAAGCTCGGCTACTGCATCGCGCCGCCGGGGCTGTCGCTCGAGTTCCGCAAGGTGCACCAATACAACGTGTTCTGCAGCTTCGCGCCGGCGCAGCATGCGTTCGCGGAGATGCTGAGCGAGGAACCGGAGCACCACCTCGGACTGGGCGATTTCTATCAGGCCAAGCGCGACGCGTTCCGCGAACAGCTGCTGGGCACGCGTCTGCGGCCGCTGCCGGTGCCCGGCGGTTACTTCCAGTTGGTCGACTACTCCGAAGTCAGCGATCTTGCGGACGTCGAATTCTGTCGCTGGCTGACGATCGAGCACGGCGTGGCATCGATCCCGCTGTCGCCGTTCTATGAAACCCCGCCGCCCGGGCAGCGCTTGGCGCGACTGTGCTTCGCCAAGGTGCAGCCGACGCTGGATGCGGCCATCGAACGCCTCACCCAGCTGTAGGAGCAGCTATAGCTGCGACCACGACGCCGCTCTACGGCCATCACGGCCTCACAGCGCCGCCATCTCTTGCGGCGGATATCCCAGTGGGCTGTATGGCATTTGGGGAAAGAGGCTGGGGATAGGTTCATGGAACCTGGGATCGGTCGCACGCGTCATCTGGGCGCGGCATTGTTGCTCGCTGTGTGCGCGTGCCTGCTTGTTCCATCGGGCGGACCTCTGACGAACGTCAAAGCGTCCATGTATGCCGCCGGTGACGGTGTCGGGCGCACTTCCACAATTCCCCTCGACCCGATCTCGGATTCGGTGGGTGCCACCGCCGCGGAATTTCGCGTCGATGAATCAGGGGCGGCGACGTATTCCGTGCCGCTGTACGCGGTACCGGGCACGGCAGGAGTCGTGCCGATGCTGTCGCTTGAGTGTCCAATACTCCGGCGTGTGCTGCCGTAGCCGGCATGACTGTTGTGCAACTGCGCACCGAGATCGAATCGTTTCAGCGCGTGTGTTCCTATACGCCATCCGGCGGCGCCAACGGTCCGGCGTTCTTTACCGTGGAGCGCAAGGGCGGCTCAATTTGGGAAGTTCAAGTTGGTCGACATAACGCGAGGATCGGCGACAAGGATAAATATTCCCGGAAACGCTCTTACGATCTATGACGTACATGCCCATCCAGTAGGCGGCGGCTCATTCAGCGGCACATTGTTCTACAAGAACGGCGAGCTTTCTGCCCCAGCCGATGGCGATTATGGTCAAAGCTGGAAGAATGGCGGACTGTCGTTTCAGTACAGAGGCAGTAAGCTACACGTCGCCGGAGCGAATCAGAGTTGGTCGTTCGACTTTATCGGCTTTCGAGGCGCGGGGGGCATTGCAAGGGCGTCCGGGGGGAACATTGGCGCGCGACAATTCACACGGAGAGTCAAATGACCAAGGCAATGTTCTGCGTAATTTTATTGATGTCCTTAACCGCCTGCTTGGGCGATATTGACTCCCCGGATCAACACAAGAGTGTGTGTTAACTCGTCGGCCAATGTCTGCATCGTGCCAGTTTTCGCGCTATTCACCCATTCACGTATCTTCGATGGGGAGAATGTGGCGACACAGGGGTACCTGAAGATCCAGGAAGATGGTATTTACCTTTACCCAACACTCGAGTCGATGAAATATCGCGAGATAGAGGCTTCGATAGAAATTCTTAGTTCCGAAGAGTATGTCCAAGGGATTGAACGCGAGGACGGCCGGCGAGTCTTGGTGGTCGGGAGATATGGGATCACCGCGCCAAGATCATGGGGGGCATTGACACTGGCGAACATACCCCATGAGGTTCCGATCGCATTGGATGAGAAAACCGAAGCATTGGATAATTGATTGCGAAGAGGGTGTCAGGAATTCCGCGTGAGGCATGCCATGATGCTGCCAAGGAGCATGTATGCCACGCGAGAAGACGCCGGCGGTGCTCGCCAGCCGCGGGATCAAGAAGCCGACCACGGATGCCGTCAACGCAAACTTGTAGTGGAGCGGCCGCGTCTGGCGGCCCACCGTCCGCACGATCCGCACCGCCACGGGCGTGATCGAGTCGCAGACCACCTTCATCTTCGACACCGCCGCCAATGGCCTGGGCCGTCCGGCCTCGGAAACCATCACAGGCACCTACGATGGGCTGGCAGGGCCTGTCGGGCGTGGCGCATGCCTTCAGCCGCAGTCACACGTATGACGTGCTCGGGCGTCCGAAATCCACGACCACCCTGATCGATGGAGTGAGCTACCCGGGCGAGATCATCTACGATGCGCTCGGCCGCGCCGCCCGCGTGCGCGATGCGACGGGCCAGTGGAGCAAGACGACGTACGACACCCGCGGCTTCGCCCGTGGCCTTTGCTACAGCAGCGCCGTAGACGCCGATCCGGCCTGCGCCACACCGTGGCTGACGACGGAGGAGGCCGACGCCTGGGGCAACGTCACGCGCGAGATCCGCAGTTGGACCGGCCAACTGCCGGTGACGCGCACCTACAACGCCCTGACTGGCCGCCTGGAGCGAATCTGCGAGGACAAGCCCGGCTCAGGTGGCGCCTGCGACCTGGTGGACGAAGGATATGCCTGGGACAAGGCCGGCAACCTGCATACGCGGCAGAAGGACACCCGCTACATCGAGAGCTTCCAGTACGACTGGCTCAATCGACTCTCGCACGGATATGCCTCGGTCGCCGGCGGGGCAGAACAGTTGACGCACTGGGCCCAGTACGACCGTTTGGGGAACACGTGCGCGCGGTTGTCCGACGATGCCGGCTATGGGGTGGCATTCGGCTATGTGGGCCGCGCCGGTTGCGGTGCCGAAACGCCCAACGGTGATGGCGGCGCCGGTGATATCGGCGCCCACCAGGTCAGCCAGGTCTACAGCGGCCCGCTGGCCGGCAGCTACCACTACGACAACCGCGGCAACCACACCCTGCGCGACGTCGCGGGAACGGCCAAGGACCGTCGCATCCGCTACTCCGCCGACGACCGGCCCTACGAGATCAGCCTGGGCAGCGCCGCGGCACCGAGCCAGCGTGCACGGTTCTGGTACGGCCCCGACGGCCAGCGCTACAAGCGCGAAGACCTGGGCGGGAAGCGGACGCTGTACCTGGGCAACGTGGAGGTGGTGACCCAGGGCGCGCAGACCACGATGCGTCGGATGATCGGTGGCAGCCTGCTGCAGTTGGTGGTGAACGGGGGCAACGAAAACCGGTTCCTGTTCCACGATCAGCTGGGGAGCCTGGTGAAGGCGACCGACTCCCTGGGCACCGTGGTGCATGCGCTGGACTACATGCCCAATGGCACGCGAAGGAACACCGGCAACCCGCAGCAGCCGGTGGACAACTCGCCGGCGCTGACGCCGCGGGGGTTCACCGGGCACGAGCACGTGGACGGGTTCGACGTGATCCACATGAACGGGCGGATCTACGACCCGACGCTGGGGCGGTTCCTGCAGCCGGATCCTGTCGTCCAGGCGCCGATGGGATCCCAGGGGTGGAATGCGTATACGTATGTGTTCAACAATCCGTTGGCGTATACGGATCCGACGGGGCTGTTCAGTTGGAAAAAGATATGGCGACCACTGGTTGCGATTGTGGCGTCGGTGGTGACATACGGGGCCGCAACCGGGTGGGCCACTGCATGGCTGGCGGGAACATCACTAGCGACGAATGCAGTAGCTATTGGGGCGATTGCAGGAGGTATCGCAGGATTTGCGGGCGGTGCTATTGCGACGGGCACATTCAAAGGTGGGGTCCAAGGCGCGTTCAGCGGATTGATCTTTGGCGGGATCGCTGGACACTTCGGCGGTGGGTTCAGTTGGGGGAATGTCACCGCCTCCGGTGTAGCCGGCGGTGTCTTGGCCGACCTGCAGGGCGGCAAGTTCGGGCACGGGTTCCTGTCGGCGGGCGTGGTGGCTGCGGCAGGGCCGGGGCTGAACAAAATCGATAACGGAGCGCTTCGGGCCACTACGGCTGCAATCGTGGGCGGCACTGTCTCAGAGCTGACGGGCGGGAAGTTTGCCAACGGCGCGGCAACGGCTGCGCTCATGGTCGCGGCAGCGTCGTATTACCAGGAAAACGTTGGTGGTCGTGCGACCTTGCGTCCCGGGGAAATCAGAGAGGGGCAGGCATCATACGAGCTTGATCGAATGACTGGACAACAGCGCGAGGCAGACCGATCAATGCTTGTAATTGGCCTGAACAGGGACATGGATGGCGGTGTGAAGGACTTCTTTGCCCAAGGTGGTCCGTTGAGCAGGGCCATGAACCGGATTCCCGGTATGAACTCGCTGGCACGTACGCATGACTACTGGTTGCGGGGGCCCGAACTCGGTGGGATGAGTTTCAACTCGATCACCAACTTTGGGACGATGCTCCCGGCTGCGGGGGGCAGCTACGGCGCGCTTTTGGGGCAGGTATTCCAACCGCTGAGCTATCAGCAAATTCTGGGCATCGCCATATCAAGCAGCCACGACCGAGATGGCCGCCGCAGCTATGCCTATCTTGGTGCGATGCTGGGAGGTGACTGAGATGAAGAGGCTGTCTGCACTACTGGTGGCCCTGCTCATTTCCGGATGCGCGAGTTGGGCGGAGTGGCCACATGAGAACTTCAAGCACAATTACGGAGGACAGGTTGGTAAGCGTGCGGATGATCCTTCCACGTCGATAGCTCGTTACCCCGAGGACATCGTTGCAAAGCGATCATTGCCGAATGGAAACGTCGAGTTCGAGTTGCTGAAAGTGGTCTCACAGATTCGCGATGCGAAGTGTTTGGTCTTCTACGAGGTCGATTCAACAACGAATGTGATCGTGGCGTGGCGATTCGAGGGGGACGAGAAGATCTGCGTGTGGACGCCGTGATTTATTTCTCATGAGAATCTGCGGCGCAGGAGTGAAGGTTTCCTTGACCGCCTACCACAACCTCACCACCGGCACGCGCGATGCGCGCAACAACTTCACCAACACCTTCCGCAACGGCGCCGGCGAGGTTGTCCAGGTGGTGGAAATCACCGGTCTCGGGACGTCCTGCGAGAACTCGAATATCGAACACTATATCGACAGCTGCATGTTCGAACCCGCCCCCTGGCGGTGGGCCTGTAATCAAAACCTACTCACGAAATGCGGAATTTTCGAATAGCACCTGTTGGAGGTAGGAGTATCTGCTTGGGGCTATATTGGAGAATCGACTGTGCCAAGTTTGCACCCCATGATGACAGTTGCAAGATTGACCGTGTTCGTTTCCATAATTCCGATGCTATATTTCGTGTCTATTGATATAGGCGCTGCCCGCGGTTTCGCCTGTGACCTCTGCTACAGCAGCGCGGCCGACGACGTCCCCAGTTTTGAGTAGCACGCCGATCTGGAGTCCAGTCCCCAGGCAGAAGGAGATTGGACGTGACGAAACGCTTAAGATCGGGCCATGGACAACCTGCGCATTTCCCTGGTCCAGGGCGAAACGCTCTGGCACGACCCCGCCGGCAATCGCGACTATTACGGCGGCCTGATCGCATCGCTGCGCGGCATCACCGACCTGGTGCTGCTGCCGGAAACCTTCACCAGCGGCTTCAGCAACGACGCCATCGACCAGGCCGAAGGCATGGACGGGCCGACCGTGCAGTGGATGCGCGACCAGGCTCAGGCGCTGGGCGCGGTGGTGTCGGGAAGCGTGCAGCTGCGCGACGGCGACAGCGTCTACAACCGCATGCTCTGGGCCACGCCCGACGGCGGGCTGCAGCATTACGACAAGCGCCACCTCTTCACCTACGCGCGCGAACACGAGCGCTATGCCGCGGGTCGCGAACGCCTGGTGGTTGAACTCAGAGGCTGGAGGATCAATCCGCTGGTCTGCTACGACCTGCGCTTTCCGGTGTTTGCGCGCAACACGCTGGATGCCGAGGGTCGGCCCGCGTTCGACCTGCAGCTGTACGTGGCGAACTGGCCGGCGGCGCGCGCCTATGCCTGGAAGACGCTGCTGCGCGCGCGCGCGATCGAGAACCTGTGCTACGTGGCCGGCCTGAACCGCGTGGGGCGTGACGGCAACGGCCTGGCCTACAGCGGCGACAGCGCGGTAATCGACTTCCTAGGCGCGCCGCTCAGCGAATGCGCGGACGAGGAGGTCGTGGTGACCACGACCCTCCTTGCCGACACGCTGGCTGCCCATCGCGAACACTTCCCGGCGCTGCTTGACGGCGACGCCTTCAGCCTCGCGACCGGCTGACCTTTCTCAGGCG
Source organism: Luteimonas sp. A537 (assembly GCF_054052065.1). Lineage (NCBI taxonomy): Bacteria > Pseudomonadati > Pseudomonadota > Gammaproteobacteria > Lysobacterales > Lysobacteraceae > Luteimonas > Luteimonas renzhihongae. The sequence continues at coordinate 201,544 of NZ_JBSVRH010000002.1, read as the reverse complement.
CCGCGTCGCCCGCCGCCACCGCCGCCGCCGCGGGGGCCGCGATTGCCGCCAGGACCCGCGCCTGCGGGGCGACCGCCGCCCGGGCGTCCACCCGCCGGCCGTCCAGCGCCCGGCTTGCCGCCACCGGGCCTGCCAGGGCCGCCAGGCCTGCCCGCACCGGCAGCCCCGCCGGGACGTCCAGCGCGACCTGCGCCCGGGCCACGAGGGCCGGCGCCTGGCGTTGCGTGATCGGAGGGGAACGACGGTGCCTTGCCATAGGGATTCCCCGCGCGTGCTGGTCTGCCCGCGCCACCCGGGCGTCCGCCGCCGGCCGGCTTGCGGCCGGCAGGCTTGCCTGCGCCCGGACCGGCGTTGCGGTGCCCGGTCGGGCCGGTGTCGACGCCATCGGGCACGTACCAGCTGCGGAACGCGGCCGGGTTGCCCTCGGGCAGGGCGCGCTTGTCCTTGCGCTGCTTGAGCGGATTGTTCGACTGTCGCGCGGCTGCCTCGCCCGTGACCGTGAGGCCGCCGGATGGCTTGCGCGGTCCGCCGCCACGACGGCCGCGGTCCTCGCGCACGTTGTCGAAACGCCGCAGCTCGCGGCCTTCGTCGGCCGTGCTGTGGCCGCCGACATAGCCCTGGCTGCGGTGCTCGCCACCCACTTGGACGGTGGACTTGGCCGCCCGGCGCTGGCCGATCACCGGCAGCAGGGTCAGTGCGGCCGGTGCGCCGTCCTCGAGTCCGAGCTTGCTGCGCAGGGCCTGGACCTTGTCATCCACCAGCTCCTGCGACTGCCCGCGCAGCAGCGGCTGCGGCAGCTCGACAGGTCCGTAGCGGACGCGCTTGAGGCGGCTGACCTGGCAGCCCTGCGATTCCCACAGGCGGCGCACTTCGCGGTTGCGGCCTTCCTTCAGCAGCACCTGGAACCACTCGTTGGAGTCGGTGCCGCCGATGCGCTTGATGTCATCGAACTTCGCCGGGCCGTCCTCCAGCGCGACGCCGCGCCGCAGCTGGTCGACGCTGCTTTCCGGCACGGTCTCCTGGCCTTCGGGCGCACGCACACGGCAGACGTACTCGCGCTCGATCTCGAACGAGGGATGCATCATCGCGTTGGCCAGCTCGCCGTCGGTGGTGAGCAGCAGCAGGCCGGTGGTGTTGATGTCCAAGCGGCCGATCGCGATCCAGCGCGCGCCCTTCAGCGCGGGCAGCGAATCGAAGATCGTGGGCCGGCCCTCGGGATCCTCACGCGTGGTGACTTCGCCCTCGGGCTTGTTGTAGAGCAGCACGCGCGCCGGCTCGGTCAGCGCGCTGGCAACGAAGCTGCGGCCGTCGAGGTCGACGCGGTCACCGCCGCCGATGCTCATGCCGACTTGGGCAACCTCGCCATTGACCTTGACCAGGCCCTCGGCGATTCGCTGTTCCAGCGCGCGGCGCGAGCCCAGGCCCGCCTGTGCGAGCACCTTGTGCAGGCGCTCCTCCATGCGGGGGGCTTCGGCTCCGGTGGCCGTGTCGGTGGTGCGCTTGAGCGACAGCTTGCGGCCGCCCGTCTTGTCTTCGGTCATTCCTGTTCCACTCCGATGCTGTCGCCGTCAACGGCGAGGGCATCTTCTTGTTGCGCCGCGTCTTGCGGCAGGGAGGATGCAGATTCGGTGGGGTCCACGGCGTCTGCGTCTGGTTCGGTTGGTGTTTCTGCTTCTTGTTCTTTCGTTGCTTCCGCGCCGGCACCATCGTGCCCCGCGTTGATGTCGCCGACCGGCATCGCGCCGTCTTCGTCGTTTGCTTGCGGCTCGAAGCGGAGCTGCGGCTCGAGTTCGCCGAAATCCTTCAGCTCCGACAGCGGCGGCAGTTCGTCCAGGCGCTTGAGGCCGAAGTAGTCGAGGAAGCCCTTGGTGGTGCCGAGGAGCTCGGGCCGGCCCGGCATGTCGCGGTGGCCGACCACGCGGATCCATTCGCGCTCTTCCAGCGCCTTGATGATATTGCTGTTGGTGGCCACGCCGCGGACCTGTTCGATCTCGCCGCGGGTGATCGGCTGGCGGTAGGCGATCAGCGCCAGGGTCTCGAGCGTGGCGCGGGTGTATTTCACCTGGCGCTCGGTCCACAGCCGCGCGACCCAGGCGTGGACGTCGGCCTGCACCTGGTAGCGCCAACCCGAAGCGACCTCGACCAGTTCCACGCCGCGCATCGCGGACTCTTCCCGCAGCGCCTCGAGCGCCTGTGCCACGCCACCATCCGGTGCGGGCTCGTCCAGCGGGAACAGGCCGTTGAGCTGCACCACGGTGAGTGGCTGGCTGCTGGCCAGCAGCGCGGCCTCGACGATGCGTTTGATCAGTTGTGGATCCATGTGCGTCCTGTTGCGGAATGCGGCGTGTCAGCGTGCCGCGTCGTCATTGTTCGCGGCGATGCCGTCGTCGTCGAACTCGCTGGAGAACTCCAGCGGCCGGTCGTCCTCGCGGACCAGGGCCAGCGATTTGACGTAGATCGGCCCGAGGGCTTCCTCCTGCACCACCTCGAGCAACTGCTCCTTGGCGAGCTCGAGGATCGACAGGAAGGTGACCACCACGCCCAGCCGGCCTTCGCGCGCTTCGAACAGTTGCTCGAAACGGTGGAAGGCCCCGTCCTCCAGGCGGGCGAGCAGCTCGCCCATGCGCTGGCGGACGCTCAGCGCCTCGCGCTTGATGGCGTGGCCGGTGAACAGCTCGGCGCGCTTGAGCACGTCGTGCAGGGCCATCAGCATCTCGCGCAGGTCCACCGCTGGCGGTAGCCGCACTTCGGCGCGCTCGGGGACGTGGGCGCTGGCAACGCTGGTGTCCCGGTCCAGGCGGGGAAGGGTGTCGATGTCCTCGGCCGCCTGCTTGAAGCGCTCGTATTCCTGCAGCCGGCGGACCAGGTCCGCGCGCGGGTCGTCCTCCAGGCCTTCATCCGCCGGAGGCCGCGGCAGCAGCATCCGCGACTTGATCTCGGCCAGGATCGCGGCCATGACCAGGTATTCGGCGGCCAGTTCGAATCGCAGCTCCTGCATCACGTCGATGTAGGCGACGTACTGGCGGGTGATCTCGGCCACCGGGATGTCGAGGATCTCGAGGTTCTGGCGGCGAATCAGGTACAGCAGCAGGTCGAGCGGGCCCTCGAAGGCTTCGAGGATGACCTCGAGCGCGTCCGGCGGGATGTACAGGTCCTGCGGCACCTGCAGCACTGGCTGGCCATGCACCATCGCCAGCGGCATTTCCTGCTGCAGCGGTCGGCTCCCGGACGCGGGGGCGTCGGGCGCGGATATGGCGGCGGTGTCTGAACCGGCTTGGGTCATCGGGTCGCGGCCCCCTCCGGGCCACTGGAACTGTGGGACGTCACGCACCCGGCCCCGATATGGAACCGCGGAATACGTCTGTGCAGCGAAAGCCGCGGGTAGTGCAGCCCGACCACTCCGCCCGGGCGCGACGGCAGGGCCGTGGCGGCGCGTGGTGGCAGTGAAGTCGTGGGCGGGCCGGTGGGGGCAGGACGGGCAGGGACCGCACCGCCCCTGCGTTCCGGCATCCGGAACCGCGGCTCAGGGTACGGGCAGGGAATATCGATTGTCCAGCCCGCCGATGCCGTGGCTTCATCGCCGGTTGCGGCTAGGATGGCGGCCATTGCCGCGAGTGGAGCCGGATTGATGTGGTATGCGATCGAAGGGCGTGACGGTCCCGGCGTGCTGGACAGGCGCGCCACCGCGCGCGAAGCGCACCTTGCGCGCCTGCACGCGCTGCGTGACGAAGGCCGCCTGCTCGTGGCCGGCCCGTGCCCGGCGATCGATTCCGAAGATCCGGGTCCCGCCGGCTTCAGCGGCAGCATCGTGATCGCGGGCTTCGAGTCGCTCGAGGAGGCCCGGGCCTGGGCCGATGCCGATCCCTATGTCGCCGCCGGGGTCTACGAAAGCGTCGAAGTGCGCCCGTTCCGGCGCGTGCTGCCCTGAACAACGGCCGCGTGCGCACGGTTCGCTGCGCGGGCGGCCGGATTGGAAAACTGCCGTGGCGCAGCATGCGCGGCCTTTGCGGCGAGCGGATGTAAACGTTTACATTTGATCCCGTCCAGGAAAGAGTGAGGATCGATGGCGGTCACGATCAAGGACGTCGCGCGCGAATCCGGGGTGTCGGTGGCCACCGTGTCGCGCGCCATCAATGGCCACGGCAACGTTGCCGCGGCGGTGCGCGAGCGCGTGCTCCGGGTGGCGCGAGAGCTCGACTATGCCCCGCACCAGGCCGCGCGTGCCCTCAGCAGCCGGCGCACGCACACCGTGGGCGTGGTGCTTCCCGACCTGCACGGGGAGTTCTTCTCCGAGCTGATCCGCGGCATTGGCCAGGTGGCGCGCGCCAACGGCCTGCACCTGCTGGTATCCAGCGACCATGGCGACCCGACGGAGCAGGGCGCGGCGCTGCAGGCGATGCGTGGCCGCGTCGACGGCGTGCTGGTGATGGCGCCGACCGACGAAGGCTCGCGATTCCTGGCCGGTCACCTCACGCCGGCGCTGCCCGCCGTGTTGATCAACACCGTAGACCCCGGAGGCACGCGGCCGGGCGTGGGCGTGGACGGCTATGGCGGCGCGCGCACCATGGTCCGGCACCTGGTTGCCGGCGGCCGTCGCCGGATCGCCTTCGTTTCCGGCCCCGCGGACAACCATGATGCCCGCGAACGCCGGCGCGGCTACGAGGAGGAGCTGGCCGCCAGCCTTCCCGGCAGCACGCCCCACGTGCTGGCAGGGGACTTCAGTGAGGCGTCCGGGCTCCGTGCTTCCGGCCAACTGCTCGCCGGAGGCTGCCGTCCCGACGCCGTGTTCGCAGCCAATGACGCAATGGCGGTCGGCTGCATGCGCGGACTCGTCGATGCCGGGGTGGAGGTGCCTGCTGACATTGCGCTTGCAGGCTTCGACGATATCCCGTTGGCACGCCATGTCCAGCCCGCGCTCACCACGATGCGGGTGGACATCGCCGAACTTGGGGGCAGGGCGCTGGAGACGCTGATCGGGCGTCTGCAGGCGGGTTCCGCGGCCACGGCTGCGGCACCGCCACCGGCAGCGCTCTCGCCCAGCCTCGTAGTGCGCGCGTCCACCGGCACCACGCGTATTCACACCGCTGCCCGTGACAGTTCCTGAACATCCGGAGACGGCCGCGATCCCCGGCCGCCCATCGTGAGACCGCCCTGGGAGGGGACACGCATGAAATCGAACCACAACCATCCGCGGAGCCGACACCCGGTCCTTTCACCGAGGCGCAGCCTGCTGTGCTGCGCGCTTGCGGCCGCGATGTTGCTGTCCGCGCCGGCCATGGCCCAATCGACCGGCGCCACGCTGCGCGGCCAGGTCCTGGTCGATTCGGCTCCCGCGACCGAAGCCACGGTGACGGCCACCAGTACCGCGACGGGCCTGACGCGCAGCGTGCAGGCCAGCAACGGCAGCTACAGCCTGGCCGGCCTGCCGCCGGGCACGTACCGGGTCGACGTGGTCGCCGGTGGCGAGGCCAGCAGCCAGGAAGTGTCCCTGCGCATTGGCCAGACAGCGACGCTGGACCTGCGCGCCGGTGGCCTGGCCGAAGCCGCCCCCTCCGGCGAGGCGACGGAGTTCGACACCGTCGTCGTCACCGCCCCGCCCATGATTGAAACGCGCACCTCCGAAGTCGCGACCTACGTCTCGCAGCGGCAGATCGAGGCGCTCCCCCAGGCGTCGCGCAACTTCCTCGCCTTTGCCGACACCGTGCCGGGCATGATTTTCGAAACCGGCTCCGATGGCTCCAGCAAGTTGCGCGGCGGATCCCAGAGTTCGAATGGCATCAACGTCTTCATCGACGGCGTGGGCCAGAAAAACTATGTGCTGAAGGGCGGTGTCAGCGGCCAGGATTCCACCAGCGGCAACCCGTTCCCGCAGCTTGCGATCGGCGAGTACAAGGTCATCACCTCGAACTACAAGGCCGAGTACGACCAGATCAGCAGCGCCGCCATCACCGCGGTGACGCGCTCGGGCGGCAACGAGTTCGAAGGCAGCTTCTTCCGGGACTACACCTCCGACACCTGGCGCTCGAAGACCCTGCGCGAGGAGGCGGACGGCGCGAAGGTTCCCTCGAGCGAGGAGCAGTACGGCGTCGCGTTCAGCGGTCCGATCATCCAGGACCGGCTGTTCTTCTTCGTCACCTACGAAGCCAAGGAAATCGATCGCCCGCGCGACGTGCGCATCGGGGACACGGCGTTCAATCCCGCGCACCTGACGCCGGAGCTCGCGGCCAACCTCGGGTCGTACACCGCCCCGTTCCAGCAGGACATGTACTTCGGCAAGCTCACCTGGTACGTCAACGACGACCACATGGTCGACCTGTCGGTCAGGCGCCGCGACGAAGAGGAGCTGCAGGGGATCGGCGACGGCCCGAACACACCTTCGTACGGCACCAGCAAGACCAACGACAGCACCCGCATCGACTTGCGCTGGCAGTGGACCGGTGACAGCTGGATCAACGATTTCCACCTGACGTCCGAGGATGATTTCTGGAGTCCGCGCCCGATCACCATCGGCCCGGGCCTGGACATCCGCAACACACTGGTCAACGAGGACGGCAGCACCATCCTCAACCTTGGGGGCGGCCGCGATTACCAGAACAAGGGACAGAAGGGCTATTCGCTGCAGAACGATTTCACGTTCACCGGATTCGAGGCGCACACGCTCAAGGCAGGCATCAAGCTGAAGTCGGTGGATGTCGAATCACTGGAGCAGCTGCCCTACAACGCCCAGTACCGGATGGACTACTACGAAAACCTGGAGGCGGGACGCACCAGTGTCGATGCGTTCGTGCCCTGGCAAGTGGAATTTGGCGCGCCACTTGGCGGCGAGGACCGCGCGGTGAGGTCGAACAACAGGCAGTTCGGCATCTACCTGCAGGACGACTGGCAGGTGAACGACAAGCTGATACTCAACATGGGCCTCCGCTACGACTACGAGGAAACGCCGGCGTTCGAGGACTTCGTCACTCCCGCGGATCTTGCGGCCGCGCTCAGGGCATGGCCCAATCTGCAGGGCCCGAACGTGGATTACGACATCGAGGATTACATCAGCAACGGCCGCAACCGGAAGCCGGACAAGGACAACTGGGCGCCGCGGCTGGGATTCTCGTATGACCTCTTTGCCGACCAGCGCCACGTGCTGTTCGGCGGTGTCGGGCGGTCCTATGACCGCACTCTGTTCGACTACCTCGCGCTGGAACAGACCAAGAACACCTTTCCCGGCTACACCTATTTCTTCAATACCCCGGACCATGACTGCTCGGCAGCCGGACCGACCTGCCTGGAATGGGATCCGTCCTACTACGATATCCAGAACCTCTACGCCTTGGTCGCGGACAGTCCCAACCTGGGCGCCGAGGTCAACCTGATCAACAACGATCTGGAGACGCCGTACTCGGACCAGCTCAGCGTCGGCATCCGCAACAGCTTCACGCTGGGCGGCCATGACTGGAACACGTCGACCACGTTGTCCCATGTGCGCAGCTACGAGGGCATCCTGTTCACCCTGGGCAACCGCTGGCCGGACGGCAGCTTCCGCGACCCCGCCAATCCGGATGCGACCTGGGGCGGCCAGCCCTGGGGCCAGCCGATCCCGGGCTACGGCACGCTGGTCATCGCCGACAACGGCATCGAGACGAAGTTGAACTCGCTGCTGTTCTCGCTCGACAAACCATTCAGCCGTGATTCGCCCTGGGGCGTGACCGTTGCGTACACCTACAGCGACGCGAAGGAGAACCGCTTCAATACGGCCAATGGGGACGAGCACTACCTTTTCGATGGTCCCGGCCTGGACGGCCAGCGGTTCCTGACGGCGGTCGGCGTGCCCAGGCACCGCCTGGTCGCGACCGGCATCGCGGAGTGGGCCGGAGTCACCTTCTCCAGCAAGCTGACGTTGGCGAGCCCGTCGCCAAAGGATTCGGTCAACTGCTACAACGTCGACGCTCCCGGCAACTGCTACTTCGACGAGTTCATCCCGGATGGTTCGATCGGCTTCAAGCAGTTCGATGTCGCCATACAGAAGGTGTGGGAGACCGGGACCGACATCAGGTTCCGTGTCCGTGGCGACTTCATCAACGTGTTCAACTGGCAGAACTACCTCGACTACAACACGAGCCGCGGCGACCCGGGGAATCCGAACCCGGAATTCGGTCGGCGCAGCGGCAACGGCACCGTGTGGCCGCCGAGGATGTTCAAGCTGTCCCTTGGCTTCGACTGGTAGGAGCCAATCAAGGCAATGCGATCCGTTTCATTCCATCGTTTGAAGTACGTCGGGCCCTTGCTCGCCGTCCTTTTGTTCGCAGGCTGCGGGCGGGACGCGCCGGAGCCCGAGGTATCACCGCCGCGGCCGGGGCCGATCGAGGAGGTGGTGGTGACCGCACCACCACCCGATGCCGTGGCGCCGGCGGCGGCCGGACAGCTGCCGCCGTTGTTCGACGACATCGAGAAGCGCACCTTCCAGTTCTTCTGGGATACCACCGACGAGCGCAACGGCATGACGCCCGACCGCTTCCCGTCGCGGCCGTTCGCCAGCGTGGCGGCGATCGGCTTCGCGCTGACGGCGTATCCGATCGGGATCGAGAACGGCTGGATCAGCCGGCGGCAGGCAGTGGACCGGACCCTGCTGACGCTGGAGTTCCTGCTTGAATCGCCGCAGGGGCCGGAAGAGACCGGCACCATCGGGCACCGCGGGTTCTTCTACCACTTCCTCGACATGCGTACCGGCCATCGCTACGAGCCCTGGGTGGAACTGTCGAGCGTCGACACCGGCTTGATGATGCTGGGCGTGCTGTTCGCGCAAAGCTATTACGACGGCGACGATCCGCGCGAGCAGCGGATCCGCGAGGTCGCCGACGAGCTTTACCGGCGCATCGAGTGGCCCTGGCTGCAGCAGCGCCCGCCGTTGATCTCGATGGGCTGGTATCCCGAACGTGGCTTCATCGAGCACGACTGGACCGGCTACGACGAGGCGATGCTGGTCTACATCCTGGCGCTGGCCTCGCCCACGCATCCGATCGGGCCGGAGGCCTGGGAGGCATGGACCCGCACCTACGACGACAGCTGGGGCATCTTCCAGGGCCAGGAGTACCTCAGCTTCGCGCCGCAGTTCGGCCACCAGTACACGCATGCCTGGATCGACTTCCGCGGCATCCGCGACGCCTACATGCGCGGCCGCGGCATCGACTATTTCGAGAATTCGCGGCGCGCGACCTACGCCCAGCGCTCGTACGCGATCGAGAACCCGATGGGCTGGAAGGGCTACGGCGCCGACATCTGGGGCCTGACGGCGAGCGACGGGCCGCAGCGCACCGACCAGGAATACGAGGGCGTGATGCGCGAGTTCCGCCATTACAGTGCCCGCGGGGCGGGCATCGCGGTCGCCTTCGACGACGGCACCATCGCGCCCACCGCGGCGATCGCCTCGCTGCCCTTCGCGCCCGAGCTGGTGATCCCGGCCACGCAGGCGCTGGTCGAGCAGCATGGTGAGTACCTCTATTCCAGCTACGGCTTCCTGGACTCGTTCAATCCGAGCTTCGATTACGACATCCCGCTCAAGACCGGGCGCATCGTCCCCGGCAAGGGCTGGGTGGCCAGCGATTACATCGGCATCGACCAGGGCCCGATCCTGATCGGCATCGCCAACCACAGGCGCGAATTCGTCTGGAACGTGATGAAGCGCAATCCCTATATCCGCGCCGGACTGGAGCGCGCGGGCTTCACCGGTGGCTGGCTGGCGGAGCAGCAGGCGCAGGATGAGGCCGAGGCCCGGAAGGACGCGCAGGCGCAGACGCCTGAAGCGGCCGCCGGGGACAGCGCGGGCGCCACCGGCGGGGACGCGGTGGGCGACAGCACTTCGGATGCCGGTGCGCCAGCGGAAGGCCGCCGCGATGTGCCGGCGCGTGCGCCGTCTCCGTCGCTCGCGGACTGACCGGGGATGCCACGCCTTCGCGCCGGCCTTGCCATCGTCCTGTCGTTGGCGGCAGTGGCCAGCCTGGTGACGGGCTGCGCGCGCCCGGCCGACGGGGACACGACCACGATCCGCTTCTGGGCGATGGGCCGTGAGGCAGAGCTGGTCGCGGAACTGCTGCCCGGCTTCCGGCGTGAGCATCCGCACGTACGCGTGGAGCTGCAGGCGATTCCCTGGAGCGCGGCGCACGAAAAGCTGTTGACCGCCTATGCCGCCGACGCCATGCCCGACCTGCTGCAGCTGGGCAACACCTGGATCCCGGAGTTCGCGGCGCTCGACGCGCTGGAGCCCCTGCAGGCGCGTATCGACGCCTCCGATGCAATCGTCACTGACGATTACTTCCCGGGTATCTGGGACACCAACGTGGTCGACGACCGCGTGTTCGGCGTGCCGTGGTACGTCGATACCCGGTTGTTGTTCTACCGCAAGGACATCCTGCGCGAGGCGGGTGTCGCCGCCTTGCCACGCAACTGGGATGAATGGGCCGCGGCGATGGCCGCAGTGAAGCGCCACGTCGGCCCGGGGCGCTACGCGATCCTGCTGCCGCTCAACGAGTTCGAGCCGCAGCTGTCGCTTGCCCTGCAGCAGCCCGACCCGCTGCTGCGCGAGCAGGGCACCCGCGGCAACTTCGACAGCCCGGGTTTCCGCAGCGCGCTGGCGTTCTATGTGCGGATGTTCGATGAGGGCTGGGCGCCGGTGCTGTCGGAAACCCAGATCTCCAACGTCTGGGACGAGTTCTTCCGCGGCTTCAACGCCTTCTACCTGTCGGGGCCATGGAACATCCGCGAGTTCCGCAGGCGCGCGCCGGAGGAGCTTGCCGACCAATGGGGGACGATGCCGCTGCCGGGCCCCGATGGCCCCGGTGCCGGAATCGCGGGCGGAACCAGCCTGGTGCTGCCGCGCGGCGGCACGCATGGCGATGCCGCGTGGCTGCTGGTGGAATACCTCTCGCGGCCCGACGTGCAGCGCCGCTTCCACGCCCTCAGCGGCAACCTGCCGCCGCGCCGCAGCGCCTGGGAGCATCCCGATCTCGCCGGCGATCCGCTGGCGGCCGCCTTCCGCGACCAGCTCGAACGCGTGCGGCCCACGCCCAAGGTGCTGGAGTGGGAGCGCATCGCGCAGGAAATGCGCCTGGTGACCGAACGCGTGGTGCGTGGCGGGCTGGCGCAGGACCAGGCCGTGCGCGAGCTGGATGCCAGCGTCGACGCCATCCTCGCCAAGCGCCGCTGGATCCTGGCGCAGGAGGGCGGCGATGCGCGCTGACGCTGCGGGCTGGATCTTCGTGGCGCCGGCGCTGCTGGTGCTGGGCCTGTTCTTCGCGCTGCCGGTGGCTTCGGCACTGCTGCTGAGCCTGACCGACTTCGACCTTTACGCACTGGCCGACCCGGCGAACCTGCGCTTCGTCGCGCTCGACAACTACATCGACCTGCTGCGCACGCCGATATTCTGGAAGGCGCTGTGGAACACGACGTACTTCGTGGTGGTCGGCGTCCCCCTGTCGATCGCGGTGTCGCTTGCCGCGGCCCTGCTGCTCGACTCGCAGTTCGCGCGCGGCAAAGCGTTCTTCCGCACCGCGCTGTTCGCCCCGGTGGTGACCACCCTGGTCGCGGTGGCGGTGATCTGGCGCTACCTGTTCCACACCAGCTACGGCCTGGTGAACTGGGCGCTCGGGCACATCGGCATCGGTCCGGTCGACTGGCTGGGCGACCCGCTGTGGGCGATGCCGACGATCATCGGCTTCGCGGTCTGGAAGAACTTCGGCTACAACATGGTGATCCTGCTCGCCGGCCTGCAGGCGATCCCGCGCGAGCTCTACGAGGCCGCGCGCATCGACGGCGCCTCCACCTGGCGGCAGCTGGTGCACATCACGCTGCCATCGCTGGGGCCGGTGCTGCTGGTGGTGGCGGTGATCACGGTGTCGGGCTATTTCCAGCTCTTCGCCGAGCCTTATGTGATGACCCGTGGCGACCCGCTGCAGTCGACCGTAAGCGTGCTCTACCTCATGTTCGAGGAAGGCTTCAAATGGTGGAACCTCGGGCGCGCCTCGGCGGTGGCGTTCATGCTGTTCCTGGTGATCCTGGGGGTGACCACGCTGCTGCTGCGCGCCGGGCGCCGCCGGGACCTGGTATGAGCCGGCCGGTCGGCGGCACGCGCCTGGACACGCTGGTGGTCAACGGCGCGCTGGTGCTGTTCGCGCTGCTCGCGCTGGCGCCGCTGGCGTGGATGGTCTCGGTGTCGTTCATGCCGATGGGCGAAGCCAGCCGCTTCCCGCCGCCGCTGCTGCCCACCGCGACCACGCTCGACAACTACCGCGAGCTGTTCGCGCGCACCGGCTTCGGCCGCGCCTTCGCCAACAGCCTGGCGGTGTCGCTGGCGATCACGCTCGGCTCGCTGGTGGTGAACACCGCGGCCGGCTATGCCTTCGCCAAGCTCCGCTTCCGCGGCCGCGAGCGCCTGTTCCAGGTACTGCTGGCGGCGCTGGTGGTGCCGGCGCAGGTGGCGATGCTGCCGCTGTTCCTGCTGATGAAGGAGCTCGGCCTGGTGAACAGCCTGGGCGGGGTGGTGGTGCCGGCCCTGGCGGGCGTGTTCGGTATTTTCCTGGTGCGGCAGTACGCACGCTCGATTCCCGATGCACTGGTCGAGGCCGCGCGCATCGACGGCGCCGGCGAGATGCGCATCTTCGTGCAGGTGGTCCTGCCGATGCTGAAGCCGGTGCTGGTGACGCTTGCGATCTTCACCTTCATGGCGGCGTGGAACGACTTCATGTGGCCGCTGATCGTGCTGGCCGAGCAGCAGCAGTACACGCTGCCGGTGGCGCTCGCAGCGCTGTCGCGCGAGCACATCATGGACGTGGAGATGATGATGGCCGGTGCCGTGGTCACGGTGCTGCCGGTGCTGCTGCTGTTCCTGGGGCTGCAGCGCTGGTACATGCAGGGGCTGCTCATGGGTAGCGTAAAGGGATGAGGAAGATGTGCGCGATGGCGGTGCGGAGCGGAAATCGGCGGCCTTGGTGGGGCACGGCCGGAGCAGTGCTGATGGCGCTGGCGGCGTTGGCAGGCGGGTCCATGGCGACGCCGGCGTTTGCCCAGGAAGCGTTGACCACGCGCCTGCTCGACGGCTTCGACGAGCCGCGGGCATGGAGCGTGGTGGCATCCGACCAGGTCGACGCGGAGATCCGCGCCATCGATGGCGAAGAAGGTCGTGGGCTGTGTCTTGACTACGACTTCAACGGCGTCTCCGGCCACGCCGGCATCCAGCGCGCGCTGCCGCTGGAGTATCCCGGCAACTACCGCTTCGACCTGCGCCTGCGTGGGGACGCGCCCGCCAACGACCTGCAATTCAAGCTCGTCGATGCCAGTGGTGACAACGTGTGGTGGGTAAACCGCAGCGGGCAGGAACCGCCGTCGGACTGGACGCCGGTGCACTACAAGGCGCGGCACATCGTGAAAGCCTGGGGCCCGGATCCGGATCCCGTGCTGCGCGCCAGCGCCAAGCTGGAGTTCGTGGTCTACAACCGCGTCGGCGGCCGCGGCTCGGTGTGCTTCGACGAACTCGTCTTCAGCGAGCTGGCACCAAACGACGACAGCCCCCTGGCCGCGACTGCGCTCAGCACCGCGGGAGACGCCGCTGCCACGGTCGACGGCGATCCCGCCAGCGCCTGGCGCGCCCCGGTGGTCACCGGCGGGCAGCGCCTGGTGCTCGATCTCGGCAGCGTCCGCGAGTTGGGCGGCCTGGTTCTGGACTGGCTGCCTGCGGCGCAGGCTTCGCGCTACCGCATCCAGATGTCTGCCGACGGCATGGCCTGGCACGAAGCGCGCGAGGTGAGCGGCAGCGATGGCGGCCGGGACTGGATCGCGCTGCCGGAGTCCGAAGCGCGCTATGTCGCCCTGGATTTCCTGGCCGGGGCCGGCCAGGAATTCGGGCTGGCCGAAGCCACGCTCAAGCCGCTCGACTTCAGCGCCCATCCGAACGATTTCGTGCGCGCGGTGGCCGCCGACCTGCCGCGCGGCCGCTATCCGCGCGGCTTCAGCGGCGAGCAGCCGTACTGGACCATCCTCGGCCTCGACGGCGGACTGCAGCAGGGGCTCATCGGCGAAGACGGGGCGGTGGAAGTGGCCCGCGCCGGCTTCAGCATCGAGCCCTTCGTGATCGCCGACGGCCGCCTGGTCTCCTGGGCGGACGCCACGCCACGGCAGTCGCTGCAGGACGGCTACCTGCCGATCCCGAGCGTGGACTGGCGGCACGATGGTTTTTCGCTGCGGGTCACCGCGTTCGCCGCCGGCGATGCGGCGCGCTCGCAGCTGGTGCTGCGCTACCACCTGGCCAACACCACGGGGCGTGCGCAGGAGCTTCAGCTCGCGCTCGCCGCGCGACCACTGCAGGTGAACCCGCCGACGCAATTCCTCAACACCCTCGGTGGCGTCAGCCGGATCAGCGGCATCGCGGTGGACGGCGGAATGGTGTCGGTGGCCGGCGTGCCGCGGGTGTTCGCCAAACAGGTGCCCACGGTTTCCTTCGCCTCGGCCTTCGACGCCGGCGATGTCGTGCAGCACCTCGCCGCCGGCAAGCTGCCGTCAACCATGCGCGTCGTCGACGACCCGACGGGCCTTGCCTCGGCGGCGCTGGTCTACCGCATGAAGCTGGGCCCGGGCGAAGTCGGCAGCGTCGACGTGATGGTGCCGATGACCGGCGGCAGCGGCCCGGCGCGGCGCTGGTGGGATGCGGAGGAGCTGCAGCACCGGGTCGCGGCGGACTGGCGCGGCAGGCTCGACCAGGTGCAGCTGGAGCTGCCGCCGCAGGGGCGGGCGCTGGCGGACAGCCTGCGCACCGCGCTCGCGCACATGCTCATTTCGCGCGTGGGTCCGCGGCTGCAGCCGGGAACGCGCTCGTACTCGCGCAGCTGGATCCGCGACGGCGCGATGATTTCCGAAGGGCTGCTGCGGATGGGGCGCGCCGACGCCGTGCGGGATTACGTGGAGTGGTATGCACCCTTCCAGTTCGACAACGGCAAGGTGCCCTGCTGCGTCGACGACCGCGGCAGCGACCCGGTCCCGGAGAACGACAGCCACGGCGAGCTGATCTTCAACATCGCCGAGTACTGGCGCTACACCGGCGACCACGCCTTCCTCGAACGCATGTGGCCGCATGTGCTGGCCGCCTACGAATACATGGAGGTGCTGGCCCTGAGCGAACGCACCGAAGCCAACCGCGCCCTCGATCCCGCGTTCTTCGGAATGATGCCGGCCTCGATCAGCCACGAAGGCTATTCGGCCAAGCCGATGCACTCGTACTGGGACAATTTCTGGGCGCTGCGTGGCTACAAGGACGCGGTGCAGGTAGCCCAGGCGCTGGGCAAGGATACCGACGCGGCGCGCATGGCGGCGTCGCGCGACCGTTTCCGCGCTGACCTGCTGGCGTCACTGGACGCCGCCGCGACCCGCCATGGCATCGATTTCCTGCCTGGTGCGGCCGAACTTGGCGACTTCGATGCCACCTCGACCACGATCGCGCTGGCGCCCGGCGGCGAGCTCGCCAACCTGCCCGCCGATCGGGTGCGCAACACCTTCGGACGCTACTGGCGCGAATTCGTCCAGCGCCGCGACGGCGATCGCGAATGGAAGGACTACACGCCCTACGAATGGCGCAACGTCGGCGCCTTCGTGCGCCTGGGCTGGCGCGAACGTGCCTGGGAAGCTGCGCAGTGGTTCCTTGACGATCGCGCGCCGCCGGCCTGGAACCAGTGGGCCGAAGTGGTGACGCCGACGCCGCGCAAGCCGTTCTTCCTTGGCGACCTGCCGCATGCGTGGGTGGCGTCCGACTTCGTGCGTTCGGCGCTGGACATGTTCGCCTATGCGCGTGAGTCGGATGACAGCCTGGTGCTTGCTGCCGGCGTGCCCGCGGAATGGCTGGACCAGGGCGTCGCCGTGCGCGGCCTGCGCACGCCGCAGGGCACGCTCGCCTATTCGCTGCGACGCGCGGAGGACGTGCTGGTGCTGGAGGTGGAGGACGGGCTCGAGCTGCCGCCTGGCGGGCTGGTGCTGCCCTGGCCGTGGGCCGATGGCGCGCCGGGAGCCACCGCGATTGATGGACGCCCGGCCACGTGGGAGGCCGGCGAACTGCGCATCATGCAGGTCCCGGCGCGGATCGAGATCAGCGGCGCAGGTAGCGGGTCCTGAAGCGGCCCGGCATCGGCAGGGCCCGACGTTTCACGGACACCAGAGGATCCGCAGCGTCGCGCCGGGCGTGAGGAAGGCCATGCGTACCGGAAATTCCATCGGGTCGTCGCCGGCCAGCACGCGGTCGAGGAGCTCGCGCTTGCGGGCACCGCGGATCAGCAACAGCCGCGTGTGCGCCGGGGCCAGCCCCGCGGGCGTCAGGCTCACCCGGCGCGTCCATGGACCGGCGCCCGGGCAGCCGGTGGCATCGACGGCAACGTAGGATCGGGGCGAGGCGAGGGCGTCGGCAAGCCCGATCATGTTCGGGAACAGCGAGCCGACGTGGCCGTCCTCGCCCATGCCCAGCACGACGATGCCGGCCGGATGCGCGGCATGCATGTTCGCGATCGTCACCGCTTCCTCGATGCTTCGCCCGGGCCGGGTGATCGACTCGAAGCGCGCGGCCTCGGCGTGATCGACGAGCAGCGACTCCCGGACCAGGCGCGCGTTGCTGGCGGGTTCGTCGGGCAGCAGCCAGCGTTCATCGACCAGGGCGACATCGACCCGGTCCCAGTCCAGCGGCGCGCGAGCGAGCGCGGCGTAGGCCGGTCCCGGCGTGCGGCCACCGGAAAGCAGCAGCCGCGTCCTGGGTTCGGATTCCAGGCTGCGGCGCAGGGCCGCGGCAAGGGTCACGGCCGCAGCCCACGCCCACTGCGTGCTGTCCTGGAATGCCTGGAACTCGACCCCGGCGCGCAGCTGGATACCTCCGTTGGCGCCGGTCGCACTCATCCCGCGGCTCCGTGGCGCTGGCTGGAAAATGCATGCATGCCGGGCGCCAGGGTCGTCTAGTAAGGGAGCGGATCGGAGAGCGTGCGCCCGTTGCTGGCGATCACGTCGGAATACCAGCGCGCACTGTCCTTGGGCGTGCGTTCCTGCGTGCCGTAGTTCACATGCACGATGCCGAAGCGTTTCGAATACCCGAGCGACCACTCCAGGTTGTCCAGCAGCGACCACGCCATGTAGCCGCGCACGTCCACTCCGGCGTCGATCGCTTCGCGGATCGCGGTGATGTGCTTGCGCAGGTAGTCGATGCGCAACGGGTCGCGGATGCGCCCGCCCTCGGCCACCGTCTGGTCGAAGAAGGCGGCGCCGTTTTCGGTGATGTAGACGGGCAGGTCGCCGTAGGTCTGTTTGAACCACAGCAGCAGGTCGGTCAGGCCTTGGGGGAACACTTCCCAGCCGGTCTCGGTATAGGTGCCCAGCGGCTGCCGCACCACGTCGGTCTTCAGCGGGTAGCTGTCGCCGGCGGCGGTGACGCTGCGGGTGTAGTAGTTGATGCCGACGAAGTCCAGCGGCTGCCGGATCAGCTCGAAGTCCTCAGCCGGCCAGTCCGGCCAGGCGTCGCCGAAGATCTCCTTCAGCTCCGGCGGGTAATGGCCGAGCAGGGCGGGATGCAGGAACTGCTCGTTCATGTAGGCATGCGCGCGGCGCACGGCGGCGGCGTCCTCGGCCGAATCGCTGGCCGGATACTTGGGCTCGATGTTCACCACCAGGCCGATCTCGTGCTTGCCTTCGGCGCGATAGGCCTGCACCGCGGCACCGTGCGCGCGCATCAGGTTGTGCGCGGCGATCGGTGCTTCGTAGCGGCTGCGGTGGCCGGGCGCCAACGCGCCGTGCAGGTAGCCGCCGTCGGTGACCACCCAGGGCTCGTTGATCGTGGCCCACTTCTTCACCCGGCCGTCGAGCGCGCGGTAGAGCGTCGTGCCGTATTCGGCGAACCAGTCGGCGCAGTCGCGATTGAGCCAGCCGCCGCGATCGTCGAGCGCCGCCGGCAGGTCCCAGTGGAACAGCGTGGCCAGCGGCTCGATGTCGTTGGCCAGCAATTCGTCGACCAGGCGCGAATAGAAATCCACGCCCTTCCGGTTGACGCGGCCCATGCCCTCGGGATGGATGCGCGACCACGACACGCTGAAGCGATAGGCCTTGAGCCCGAGTTCGCGCATCAGCGCGACGTCGTCCTTCCAGCGGTTGTAATGGTCGCAGGCGACGTCGCCGGTATCACCGTTGAGGGTCATGCCCGGCGTGTGCGCGAAGCGCGTCCAGATGCTGGCGCCGGCGCCGTCGGCCAGCGGCGAGCCTTCGATCTGGTGGGCCGCGGTGGCGGCACCCCAGAGGAAGCCTTCGGGGAAAACGAGGTCTCTTGCAGGACCAGTGGAGTCGGACATGGACAAGGGGCTCCGGGCGGATCGGCGCGCAGGAATGCGTTGAAAACGGTTACATTGCGAGGATAACGCACAGGCCCCGCAGCCGCATGACGGGGAAACCCGGAGTGACGATGGCGCAGGTCAGGCTCGAACACGTCCGCAAGGTCTATCCCGACGGCTTCATCGCCGTCCACGACGCAAGCTTCGAGGCCGGCGACGGCGAGCTGCTTGTGCTGGTCGGACCTTCCGGCTGTGGCAAGTCGACCCTGTTGCGGATGATCGCCGGCCTGGAGACGGTCGACGGCGGAACGATCACCATCGGCGAGCGGGTGGTCAACGACGTCGCGCCGCGCGACCGCGACATCGCCATGGTGTTCCAGAACTACGCCCTGTACCCGCACATGAGCGTGGCCGGGAACCTGGCCTTCGGCCTGAAGCTGCGCGGCATGGACAAGGCGGCGATCGCGGAGCGGGTTGCGGGCGCGGCGAAGACGCTGGGGCTGGAGGACATGCTGGAGCGCAAGCCGGCGGCGCTTTCCGGCGGCCAGCGCCAGCGCGTGGCACTCGGGCGCGCACTGGTCCGGCAGCCGCAGGTATTCCTGCTCGACGAGCCGCTGTCCAACCTCGACGCCCGCCTGCGCGCGGCGATGCGGGTGGAGATCGCGCGGCTGCACCGCAGCCTCGGCACCACCATGGTCTACGTCACCCATGACCAGGTGGAGGCGATGACCCTGGGCCAGCGCATCGTGGTGCTCGACGGCGGCCGCATCCAGCAGGTCGACACGCCGATGTCCCTGTACGAGCGGCCGGCGAACCTGTTCGTGGCCACGTTCCTGGGCAGTCCGGCGATGAACGTCATTCGCGGTCGGCTGGTGTCGGTTGGCGACGCGCCCGCGCTGCTGGCCGATGGCGAGCTGCGCGTACCGCTGCCCGGGCTGCAGGTGCCCGGCGATTGGGAGGGCCGCGAACTGGACATGGGCCTGCGGCCCGAGCACCTGATGCGGGCGGACGCCCCGGCCGGCGTGGAAGCCGTTGGGAGTGGCGACGCCAATTTCGAAGCGCTGGTGGAAGTGGTCGAGCCGGTGGGCAGCGAGGTGTTCGTGAACCTGGACCTGGGCGGGCATGCGCTGGTGGCGCGGCTGCCGCCCGGCGACCTGCCACGTCCGGGCGAGTCACTGTCCCTCCGGGTCGCAGTCGCCCACCTGCACTTCTTCGATATCGGCGACGGACGCCGATTGCAGCGCTAATCCAGTCGAGGGAGGGCGCCTGCCTGGCGCTCGGGGCCGGCATCGGGCGGCGGCTCGCGCAGCCGCATGAAGCGTGCGAAGCGCGGCAATCCATTGATGGTCAGGCCGTTGTAGCGATAGGTCACCAGGCTGCCGAGTGGCGGCGGCACGTCGCGCTCGGCGTCGCTGAGGCCGCTGCCGAGGCGGAAACGCGCGCCGTCTTCGCGCTCCACCAGCAGGGCACCGACCATGCCGGCGTACTTGCCGCGGCCTGGCAGATGCGCGACCACGCGCGCTTCGGCATCGTCGTGCGGCTTGAGCTTCAGCAGGCCGTCGCTGCGGCCGGGCATGTAGTGGACGTCACGGTGCTGCAGCATCAGGCCCTCGCCGCCGGCGTCGAGCACAGCGCGCAGGCGGGCCTGCAGCTGCTTGTCGTCAGTGACCCTTGACTGCGCCACCGGCCGCAGCCAAGGGGGAGTGTCCGGGCCGGCGAGCGCGCGCATGGCCTGGACCCGCTGCTCGAAGGGACCGGCGTGGGCCGGCAGGTCGAACACGAGGAAGCGCATCGCGCGCCACGGCGCGTCATCGGCCGGCGGATTGCGTACCAGGCTGCTGGCCTCGTCGAAGCGGCCGCGGCCCAGCCACAGTTCGCCGTCCATCGGCTCCTCTGGCCAGCCCGCGGTGAACCAGGGCGGCGCGTCCACCGGCAGGCCACCGCGCGTCCACAGCCGCCGACCGTCCCAGCGCCCGCGGACGCCGTCGAGCTTTTCGCTCAGCCAATAGTCCGCAATGGGCCCGGCAGGTATCGCGCCGGGCGCAAGCACCGCGGGCGCGGCGTGCATGAGATCGGCTGGCTGCGCGTGAATGGCCGTGGGGGCGAAGGCCGGTGCGGACATGCATGCGCAGGCGAGCGCGCCGCGAAGGAACACGCCTGTTCCAAGTGCCGGAGCCGTGGTCATCGGTATGGTCCATCCTCGGGAAAGGCAGGCCAGCCTCCCGCCTCGTGCCCACCCTGCCTATCGGCGCGACGGCCAAGCCTGCATCGGTGAGTTGCCCGTGACGATGCCGGGTACTGCGCCGGGATCCGGCCAAGGGGCGTCGAATCGGCGATCATCGCAGCGTGCAGATCCGATCGAACCCATGAGCCCGCGCTACCGCTTCGGGCGCCACTTGCTGGACACGGCCACGCGCGAACTTCGGCGCGACGGAGAGCCGGTGGTGCTGCAGGCGCGCGTGTACGAGTGCCTGCTGTGCCTCATCGCCCACCGCGACCGCGCGGTGTCGCGCGACGAACTGGTGCGGGCGGCGTTCCGCCGCGCCGACGTGTCCGATGCCCAGCTCGGGCAGGTGATGGTGCGCACGCGGCGGGCGGTCGGCGACGACGGCCAGTCCCAGCACACCGTGCGCACGGTGCCGCGCTACGGTTTCCGCTGGATGATGCAGGTGGACGTCGAACAGGGCACGCCGACACCGGCCCCCGTTCCCGTTCCCGTTCCCGTTCCCGTTCCCGTTCCGGCCAGCATGGAGCCGCCCCCTCGACCTCCGCCGCCGGACCCGCCCCGCCCGGGCGATTCCGGCCGGCTACGCCAACGGTGGGCTGTCGGATCGTTCGCGCTCCTCCTGTTGGCGGTCTTCGCGGCCACGGCATGGTGGGCGACGCGCCAGCGACCTCATGCAGGACCGCTGGACGCGGTTGTCGCCGGCAGTGGGGCGACGGTGCCGGTGCAGGACGCGCTGCTGGTGCTGCCGACCCGCGTGGAGGACGGCGACGATGTCGCCTGGGTGCGGCTTGGCCTGATGGACTACCTCGGCGACCGGCTGCGGCGCAGCGGCCTCGTGGTGCTGTCGAGTGAGTCGGCGCTGGCGGCGGACGCACGCGAGGGGGGCGACGGGCCCGCCCAGTTCCGCGCCATGATGGGACGCGGCTGGCGGGTGGAAAGCGAGGTGGCGCGGAACGGCGCGGCGTGGCGTGTCCGCCTGACTGCAGGGGACGGCGGGGGCATGACCCACGCCGCGGCCGGAGAGGCCGGCGACCTGCTCGAAGCCGCGCGCCTGGCGGTCGACCGCTTGGCCCCGAGGCTCGGCGGAACGGCGCTGGCGGATGCCGAGGCCACGGACCTGGCCGAGCGCCTGCAGCGTGCGCGAGCGGCGATGCTGGCCAACGAGCTCGAGGCCGCACGCGGCATCCTGCTTGCCGCGCCCGAGCTGCAGCGCGCACAGCCGCGGCTGCAGTACCAGCTGGCGCGGGTGGATTTCCGCGCCGGCGAACACGCGCGGGGCCTGGCGCGCCTGGAGCGCCTGGAGCGCCTGCTGGAAGAGGATGCCGTGCCCGATCCGGTGTTCCGCGCGCAGGTGTTCAACGCGCGCGGCGCGATGCTGCTGCGCCTGGAGCGGCTTGACGAGGCGGAGGCGGCGTATGACACCGCGATCGCGCTGGCCGCGGAGTACCCGGCCGAGCTCGGCCAGGCCCTCAGCGGGCGCGCGGTGGTGTACGCGATGGACGAACGCTTCGACGCGGCCCTGGCCGACTTCGGCCGTGCCCGAGTGACGCTGCAGCGGACCGGCGATGCCCTGGCGGTCGCGAGGGTCGACGCCAACATGGGCATCCTCGAAGCCGATCGCGGCCGGCCGGCCCAGGCCCTGGCCTTCCTGGACGAAGCCGAACAGGCGTTTTCGGCAATGGGGGCGGTGAACGAACTGGCGACCGTGCTGGCAGCGCGCACCGACGCCGAACTCGGCCTGCTGCGGGTGGAGCAGGCGCTGGCGGCAAGCGGGCGCGGCCTGGCGCTGCGCGACCGCGTCGCCGACCCGGCGCAGGCGCGGGCGCTGCTGCAGGCGCGGGCGGGGGCGCTGCGGGTCGCCGGCCGGCTGGACGAGGCGGCGGACATCCTCGCGAGCCGTGGCCCGCCAGGCCCCGGTCTCACGCTGCAGCTCGAGGCGGCGCGGCACGAGGTTGCGCTGGCCCTCGACCGCGAACGGCCGGACGAGGCCCTTGCGTTGGCTGATGCGGCCCTCGCCGCCGTTCCCGTCGGCGTGCATCCGGAGGCCCGCGCCTGGCTGCTGCTGCGCCGCGAGCAGGCCGCGCTGCGCCTCGATCGGCCGGTGCGCATGGCGGCGGAGGCCGATCTGGGGGCGTTCGTGCCCGACCGGCTGCGGCGCGCACTGGGCGTGCAGCAGGCGGGACGGCCAGCAGCCGAGGTGGACGCCGCATTTGCCGACGCCCTGTCACTGGCCGAGCGCGAGGGCGTGCCGTCCGACATCGCCGACGTCGTACTCGCCTACGCCGACTGGCTGCTGGAGCAGGGGCGGCAGGCCGAGGCCGCGGCGCTCGCGGGGCGCGTGGCGATCTGGGCGCCCGCCGTCCCGTCGCTGGCGGAGCTGCAGGTGCGGGTCGCTGCCGCGATCGCCGGATGACGGTGGATTTCGCCCGCAAGTGTCTGATTTCAAGCGCAATGATCATGTAACAGTCATGCGTCTGGAGTGTCCGGCAGCAGGTCGGGTCCCAAGGTCGGTGATCCACCCCAGCAAGACAGAGGATCCGTACGTGAAGCCGAACCCGTTTCTCACTGCCGCGCTTGCGGCTGCCATGGCCTGCACCCTTGCCGCGGGCGCCGAAGCCGCCGAGCCGCTCACGCTCAACCTGCTGCGCGGCGGCGGGATCGCGGCTGCCCCGGTCGTTTCCGGCGCGCTTGCCTACGTCCCGACCGGCCGCGTGATCGCGACCTGGGACTACGCCCGACCTGATCGACCGGTGCGGCTGGACACCTCGGACGCCGTGGGTGGCCCCATCAACGGCCTGGTGCGCGTGGGCGACCACCTTTATGCCAGCTGGCGCGGCGACAACGGTCGCAGCGGCGTCGCCACCTGGTCACTGGCCGACCCGCGGGTCCCGCGACTGGTGCGCGATGACGAGGCCTACCTCGACAGCGATCGCACGCTGCGCGCCCTCGGCCTGACCACGGCCAACGACCATCTCTATCTGTTCGACGATGGCCACGGGCTGCTGGTCGGCAAGCTCGACGATCCGGAGGCGCCGGTCTTCGCGGCCAGCGCCGTGGGCAGCCTCCCGGCCGAATTCACGGACCTGGCGGTCCACGGCGACACGATCCACGCCAGCGGTCGTGGCTGGCTGGGCAATACGGTCTACACCCTGTACGACGTGTCCGCGCCTGGAGCCCCGGTGGTGGCGTCGAGCCACGGCCTGGACGGCCTCGACACATTCCGGGTCGTCAGCGGCCCGGAGACCGCGGTCGGCATCGGCAACAACCTGTCGGTCTTCGACACGGCCGCGGGCATGGCCCAGCGTGGCTCGATCGAGATTCCCGCCGCCACCGCCGGCGCCCGCCTGGGCGACCATGTCTACAGCTTCGGCTACGGGCCCGGGATGGGGATCTGGAACGTGGCCGACCCGGACGCGCCGCAGGCGGTGGCACAGTCCACGATCGATGCCTTCGCCGGCAGGCGGGCCGTGCCGCTGGGCGAACAGGGCATGTTGCTGCAGACCGGCACCGATCTCATGCATGCGCTGGACGTCGGCCAGCCCGGCAAGCCGCAGCTGGTGGCCACCGGCTGGCTCCCCGGCGGCGTCCGCGCCGTGGACGCCGCGATCCATGACGGAAAGACGGTGCTGCTGCAGGCGAACTACGGCCTGACGGTCAACGACCCGGATACGCTGGCGCCGCTGGCGCGCGTGGAGGCCGGCCTGCCGAAATTGCTGGAGGGCCGCAGTTTCGAACAGATGGCCATGGCGGGCGACATCGCCTGGATGGCGGCCTGGGGCTACGGGCTGGTGGCGGTGGATCTCGGCGCGCAGGGTGGGCCGAAGGAGGTCTCGCGGCTTCCGTACCAGTTCGCCGCGACCATCGCCATCGAAGGAACCCGTGCCTGGGTCGGCCGCTGGACCAATGAAGGCGGGCTGGCGACGGTCGACATCGCGAAGCCCGGCGCGCCGGCGCTGCTGTCGGAGATCCCGCTCGCCAACCAGCCGTACCGCCTGCATGCCGGCAATGGCTACCTCTACATGGCCCAGGGCGCGCAAATCGAATCCGGATACTCGGGCGGCATGATCGTCTTCGACGTGTCCGGCAGTGGGGCGCCGCGGCAGCTTGCCCACGTCGACGACGGCTGCGGCGCGGCCTTCGATCTCGCCGTCGACGAGGCCATGGACCTCGCCTACCTCGCCTGCGGAGAGGGCCTGCGCGTGGTCGACATCGCCAATCCGGCGGCGCCCGAGGTGATCGGGCGCTACTCCCCGGGCAGCGGCTTGGGGGACTACACCCGCGTGGCCCAGGCCGGCGAACTGGTGTGGTTCGCGGACGCGGAAGGCCTGCACGAGCTTGACGTCAGCGATCCCACCAGCCCGGAGCTGCGGAAGCTGACGTCCTTGGGCGGTGCCGCGCCGCAGCGCCTGCTGGCCACCGGAGACCAGCGCCTCCTGGCCCTGGGCGGCGACACCGGCGTCCACGTGCTGGGTCCGGATGCCCAGCTGCTGCGCGCCGGGGAAACGGTGCGGGGCCTGTCCGGTGCGGAAGGCGATTCGTTCCTGTTCGCCGTCCGGGTGCCGGCCGGCGTGCGCAACCTGACGGTGCTCAGGGGCGGTGGTGGTGGCAGTGGTCAGCTGCGCATCGAGTCCCGCCACCAGGCGGTGCCGGAGGATGGCGCCGCCGATGGTTCGACCAGCGGCCGTGGCCTGCGCATCCAGGCGCCGGAGCCGGGCCTCCACTACATCCGTGTCACCGGACTGCAGGCGTTCGCCGGGGTCAGCCTGTACGTCGTCTTCTGAGGCTTGGGGGTAGCGGCATCCGGCCCAGCCGGGTGCCGCTATACTGCGGTGCTGCTGCCTCCGGGCCGCATTCCCGCTGCATTTCCCCGAAACCGACCGCCGCCACGGCCCGCCCGTGTGCCGCCGAGGCAACCGACCGCCGCATGCGCCTGTCCACGATCAAGCTCTCCGGCTTCAAGTCATTCGTCGATCCGACCACGCTCCATCTGCCGACCAACATGACCGGCGTGGTGGGCCCCAACGGCTGCGGCAAGTCGAACATCATCGACGCCGTGCGCTGGGTGATGGGCGAGAGTTCGGCCAGCCGCCTGCGCGGCGATTCGCTGACCGACGTGATCTTCTCCGGCTCGACCTCGCGCAAGCCGGTCTCGCAGGCCACCGTCGAGCTGATCTTCGACAACAGCGACCACACCATCACCGGCGAGTTCGCGGCCTTCAACGAGATCTCGGTCAAGCGCCTGGTCTCGCGCGATGGCCAGAGCAACTACTACCTCAACGGCGCCAAGTGCCGCCGGCGCGACATCACCGACCTGTTCCTGGGCACGGGCCTGGGGCCACGCAGCTATTCGATCATCGAGCAGGGGATGATCAGCCAGATCATCGAGGCCCGGCCCGAGGATCTGCGCGTGTACCTGGAGGAGGCCGCCGGCATCTCCAAGTACAAGGAGCGGCGCAAGGAAACCGAGACCCGGATCCGCCACACCCGCGAAAACCTCGATCGTCTCAATGACCTGCGCGAGGAGGTCGGCAAGCAGCTGGGTCATCTCGCGCGGCAGGCGCGGCAGGCCGAGCAGTACACCGCCATCCAGGCCGAACGCCGGATCCGCGAGGCCGAGTGGAAGGCGCTGGAATTCCGGGCGCTGGATGCGAAGCTGTCGCGGCTGCGCGAGGGGCTGTCGCAGGAAGAAACCCGCCTGCAGCAGCTGATCGCCGAGCAGCGCGAGGCCGAGCGCGCGCTTGAAGAAGGCCGCGTGGAGCGCGAGGACGCGATGGAGGCCCTCAACCGCGCCCAGGCCGCGGGCTACGAGGTCGGCGGCACGCTGGCGCGCATCGAGCAGCAGATCGCCCACCAGCGCGAGCTGTCGCAGCGCCTGCTTCGCGCCCGCGAAGAGGCCGAGGATGCGATCGCCGAGCTGGCGCAGCACATCAGCGGTGACGAGGAGCGCCTGGCGATCCTGGAAGAGTCGGTGGCCGAGGCCGAGCCCGCGCTGGAAGCCCTGCGCGAGAGCGACGAAGCCCGCCAGGACGCCCTGCGCGAGGCCGAGGCCGCGCTGGCCGACTGGCAGGAGCGCTGGGACGCCCACAGCCGCGAATCCGCCGAGGCCGCGCGCGCGGCCGATGTCGAGCGCACCCGCGTCGACTACCTCGACCGCCAGTCGCTCGACGACGACCGCCGCCGCGGCGTGCTGTCCGCCGAGCGCGCGGGCCTGGACCTCGACGCGCTGGCGGAAGCCTTCGCCGGCGTTGCCGAAGAACACGAGACGCAGAAGCTCGGGCTGGAAGGCCTCAACGAAGGCCTGGACGTGCGCAAGCAGGCCGCGCTCGACCTGCAGGACCAGCAGCGCGCCAGCCAGCAGGAGATCTCCGACGTCCGCAAGCAGGCGCAGGAAGCCCGCGGCCGGCTGTCCTCGCTTGAGACCCTGCAGAACGCCGCGCTTGGGCAGGAGCAGGGCGCGGCCATGGCCTGGCTGCGCCAGCACGGCTTGGATTCCGCCACCCGCGTGGGCGAAGCGCTGGAGGTCGAGGCCGGCTGGGAGAACGCGGTCGAGGGCGCGCTGGGACAGATGATCGAAGGCGTGCTGGTCGAGAGTCCGGAGGCGCTGGTCGACGCGCTGGCGGATCTCGGCGATGGCCGCATCGCTCTGGTGTCGTCCGCGCATGCCGATGAAGGCGGGGCTACGTTCGCGCCGACTTCGCTGGCCGCGCGCGTGCGCGGGCCGCTGGCGATCCGCCGGCTGCTGTCGCGGCTGCAC
Organism: Luteimonas sp. A537; assembly: GCF_054052065.1. Lineage (NCBI taxonomy): Bacteria > Pseudomonadati > Pseudomonadota > Gammaproteobacteria > Lysobacterales > Lysobacteraceae > Luteimonas > Luteimonas renzhihongae. Next base: position 174,243 of record NZ_JBSVRH010000002.1, on the reverse strand, counting down.
GTGGCAGATTCACTGGCCGAGGCGCGCGCGCTGCAGGCGCGGCTGGAGCCCGGCGACTCGGTGATCACTCCGGACGGCGAGAGGCTCGGCGCCGGCTGGCTGCGGGTGCTGCGCTCGGACGCGGCGCGCCAGGGCGCGCTGTTGCGCGAGCGTGAGATCCAGGCCCTGCGCGAAAGCATTGAAACGCTGCAGGCGCGCGAGGCCGAACTTGAAGAGGCGCTGGCCAACGGCCGCGAGCGCCTGCTGGCGGCCGAACAGGCGCGCGAGGACACCCAGCGCCAGCTTTACCACGCGCATCGCAGCGTGTCGGAGCTTGCCGGCCGGCTCCAGGGCCAACAGGGCCGGCTGGACGCCGCACGCAACCGCATCGAGCGCATCGATGCCGAACTCGCCCAGCTTGGCGAGTCCATCGCCGGCGGCGGCGAGCAGGCGCGCGAGGCGCGCGGCCGGCTCGAGGACGCCGTGTCGCGCATGGCCGAGCTCGAAGGCGTGCGCCGCGAGTTCGAGGCCGAGCGCGCGCGCCTGGCCGCCGCCCGCGACCAGGCGCGCACCGCGGCGCGTGAATCGCGCGAACAGGCCCATGCCCTGGCGCTGCAGCTGGAAGCCCAGCGCACGCAGGCGAACGGACTGCGCCAGGCCCTGCAGCGGATGGGCGGCCAGCGCGGCCAGCTCGACAGCCGCCTGGGCGAGATCAGCGCGCAGCTCGCCACTGGCGATACGCCGGTCGATGAGCTCGAACAGCAGCGCCAGGCCGCGCTTGCCCAGCGTGTCCAGGCCGAACAGGTCCTGGCGCAGGCGCGCACCGCGCTCGACGGGGTCGATGCCGCGATGCGCGGCAACGAACAGGTGCGCCACCAGCGCGACGAGCAGGCCATCGCCCAGCGCGAAACCATCGCCCAGCGCCGCCTCGACCAGCAGGCGCTGGTGATCCACGCCGAACAGCTCGCCGCCGCGGTGAACGAGGCCGGCTTCGTGCTCGACGAGGTGGTCGCCGGCCTGGCCGACGAGGCCGAGGCCGCCGCCTGGGGCCGCATGGTCACCGACTTCGACGCCAAGCTGCGCCGCCTGGAGCCGGTCAACCTGGCCGCGATCCAGGAGCATGCCGAAGCCGCCCAGCGCAAGGAATACCTCGACAGCCAGGACGCCGACCTCACCTCGGCGCTGGACACGCTGGAGGACGCCATCCGCAAGATCGACCGCGAGACCCGCGGCCGCTTCAAGGACACCTTCGACCGCGTCAACTCGGGCGTGCAGGAGATCTATCCGCGCCTGTTCGGCGGCGGCCATGCGTATCTCGAACTCACCGGCGAGGACCTGCTCGACACCGGCGTCGCGATCATGGCGCGCCCGCCGGGCAAGCGCGTGTCCAACATCTCGCTGCTGTCCGGCGGTGAGAAGGCGATGACCGCGGTGGCGCTGGTCTTCGCGATCTTCCAGCTCAACCCGGCGCCGTTCTGCCTGCTCGACGAGGTCGACGCGCCGCTGGACGAGGCCAATGTCGGCCGCTTCAGCGCGCTGGTCACCGAGATGAGCGAGAAGGTGCAGTTCCTGTTCGTGACCCACAACAAGTCGACGATGGAAGCCGCGAAGCAGCTTTCGGGCGTTACCATGCGCGAGCCCGGCGTCAGCCGACTGGTGTCGGTCGACCTTGCGGAAGCCGCACGCCTGGTCGGCGCCGCCTGAACCAACAAGGGAGAACACGATGAGCGACGTTTGGCTGCTGCGGATCGGGATCCTGGTCGCGGGCGTGCTGCTGTTTGGCGCGATCTGGTACTTCGGCACCAGGCCGCGCAGTCCGCAGGGACGCCGCGTGCCGGCCAGGTCCACCCCGGCCGCGCGCGAGGAGCGCTTGGAGCCGACCCTGGGCGCGCAGCTTGAGCGCGAACTGGGCGAGGGTGGCGAGACGCCGGTCGATGACGCCATGCAGGCCGAGATGGACCTGCTCGACGGCGCTGTCGGCGGCACTGCGGGCGCCACGGTCAGCCAGTACGGTCAGCGCGTCAGCGACGACTTCGACAAGATCGTCACCCTCTACATCGCGGCACGCGCGGGCCACGTGCTGCGCGGCCCGGACATCGTGGTCGCTGCCGAAAAGGCGGGGCTGACCTACGGCCACCTCAACGTCTTCCATCGTCTGGTGGCCGGCCATCCCGAGCGCGGCCCGGTGTTCAGCGTCGCCAACATCCGCCGCCCCGGCAGCTTCGAGATGGCCGAGATCCAGGCGCTGGAAACCCCGGCCATCGCCTTCTTCCTGACCCTGCCGGCGCCGGTGTCCGCGCTCGACGCCTGGGACGCGATGCTGCCCACCGCCGAACGCATGGCCGAGCTGCTCGACGGCGTGCTGCTCGACGAGCAGCGCAACGCGCTGGGCCGGCAGCGCATCTCGCACCTGCGCGAAGAGCTGCGCACCTACGACCGCGAGCAGGACGTCCCGATCACCCGCAGCCCCGACTGGTAAGCCCCCCCGGATCCCCCCCCCCGTAGGAGCAGCTACAGCTGCGACCTGGATCCGGCGCCATCTGCCGACGCAGCCGCGACCGCAGCTGCAATCGCCGCTATAGCGGCTCCCACAAAAGCCGCGACACGCAGCAGCCAGCTGCGATCCCTCACAGGAGCCATCGGCTGCGATCCCGCATTGTGGGAGCGGCTATAGCCGCGATCGCCGCCATGGCGGCTCCCACGTCAGCGGCTCCTCCAGTAGCGGCTCCCACAGCTTCCGGGGGACAATCCGGCCATGCCCGAAACTGCCCAGCAGCGCGCCGCTGAACTGCGCCACCTGATCGACGACGCCAACCACCGCTACCACGTACTCGACGACCCGGCACTTCCGGACGCCGAGTACGACCGCCTCATGCTCGAACTGACCGCGCTGGAGGCCGCCGACCCGTCGCTGCAGAGCCCCGATTCGCCGACGCTGCGCGTGGGCGGGCTGCCGTCGGGAAAATTCGCCGAGGTGCGGCACGCGGTGCCGATGCTGTCGCTGGGCAACGCCTTCAGCGACGACGAGGTCGCCGAGTTCGTCGCCCGCATCGTGCGCGAGACCGGGGAGGACGCGCCGGCATTTTCGGTCGAGCCGAAGTTCGACGGCCTCGCGATCAGCCTGCGCTACGAGGATGGCCTGTTCGTGCGCGGCGCCACCCGCGGCGACGGCGCCACCGGCGAGGACGTCACCGCCAATCTGCGCACGGTGAAGGCGATCCCGCTGCGGCTGCGGGATGCGGGCGGCCCTGATACGGGCGAAGCCGGCGCCGCCACCATCAGCCCCGGCGTTCCCGAAGTGCTGGAAGTGCGCGGCGAGGTCTACATGCCGCGCGCCGGCTTCAAGGCCTACAACGACCGGGCGCTCGCGCACGGCGCCAAGCCGCTGGCCAATCCGCGCAACGGCGCCGCCGGCTCGCTGCGCCAGCTCGATCCCTCGATCACCGCGAGGCGCCCGCTGGCGTTCTTCGCCTATTCGCTCGGCGAGGTCGCGGGCGTGCGCGTCCCGGCCACCCATTCCGGCGTGCTGGCCTGGCTCCGGGCCCTCGGCCTGCCGGTGTCGCCGCTGGTCGAATGCGCGACCGGCCTGGACGGCGTGCTCGATTACTACCGCCGCATCGGCGACGCTCGCGACGACCTGCCGTACGACATCGACGGCGTGGTCTACAAGCTCGACAGCCACGAGCTGCAGGCCGACCTCGGCTTCGTCTCGCGCGCCCCGCGCTGGGCGATCGCACACAAGTTCCCGGCGCAGGAGGAGGCCACGATCGTCGAGGCGATCGAGGTCAACGTCGGCCGCACCGGCGCGGTGACGCCGTGGGTGCTGATGCAGCCGGTACACGTGGGCGGCGTGACCGTCACCCGCGCCACCCTGCACAACGCCGACCAGGTCGCGCGCCTGGACGTGCGCGTGGGCGATTCGGTGATCGTGCGCCGCGCCGGCGACGTGATCCCCGAAGTGCTGCGGGTGATCCCGGAGCGCCGACCGGAAGGGACCACGGCCTGGAGCATGCCGGTGAACTGCCCGGTGTGCGGCTCGGAGATCGTGCGCGAGGAGGGCGAGGTGGTCGCCCGCTGCAGCGGCGAACTGGTGTGCCCGGCGCAGCGCGTGCAGGGCCTGTTCCACTTCGCCTCGCGACGCGCGATGGACATCGAAGGCCTGGGCGAGCGGCTGATCCAGGCGCTGGTGGACTTCGACTGCGCGAAGAGCGTCGCCGACCTCTATCGCCTGGGCGTCGACGACTTCGTCGAGATGAAGCGCCGCGCCGACGAACGCGACGGCACCACGCCGGAGACGGTGAAGTCGGGCAAGGTCGCCACCAAGTGGGCGGAGAACCTGGTGGCCGCGATCGACCGCAGCCGCGAAACCACGCTGGAGCGCCTCCTGTTCGCGCTCGGCATCGAGAACGTGGGCGAGAGCACGGCCAAGGCGCTGGCCGCATGGTTTGGTGATCTCGACCGCATCCGGCGCACGCCCTGGCCGCTGTTCAAGCGCGTGCCCGACATCGGCGACGAGGTCGCGCGCGCGCTTGGGCACTTCCTCGACCAGCCCGGCAACCAGGCGGTGATCGATGCGCTGCTGGACGCCGGCGTGCGCATCACCGACGCACACCCGCCTTCGCCGAAGCTGCGCGAAGGGCTGGTGCTCGCCACGCTGCTTGCCGATCTCGGCGTTCCAAAGCTGACGCCGCTGCGCGCGAAGCAGCTGGCCGACAGTTTTGCGGATGCCGCGACGCTGCTCGACCAGGAGCGGCACAATTTCGTGATCGCCGGGCTGCCCGACGAGACCGCGTACGCAGTGGCGGAGTGGCTGTCCGACGCGGCCAACGCGCGCACGCTGCTCGCCGCCGCGGCGATGCAGGCCGAGCTGCTGGCGGCGCTGCCCGAAAGCGGTGCGGCGAGCGCCGGTCCGCTCGACGGCGTGACGGTGGTGATCACTGGCACGCTCGACGTCATGGGTCGCGACGAAGCCAAGGCGAAGCTGGAGGCGCTCGGCGCCAAGGTCTCGGGCAGCGTTTCGAAGAAGACCGGTTTCCTGGTCGCCGGCGCCGAGGCGGGCTCCAAGCTGGCCAAGGCTACCGAACTCGGCATCGAAGTCTGGGACGAGGCGCGGCTGTTGGCGTTCCTGGGAGAGCATTCGTGAGCGAGGCGGCCGCGGGGACGCTGGCACTGCGCCCGGTCGGACGCGACGAACTGCCGGCGTTGCTTGGCATGCTGCGCTGTTTCTATGCCGAGGACCGGATCCCGCTCGACGAGCCGCGCGTGCGTCGTGGACTCGAACAGTTGGTGGCCGATGCCTCGCTCGGCGCTGCGCTGTTCGCCGAGGTCGGGGGCGATCGCGTGGGCTACCTCGTGCTGGGCTGGTGCTTCAGCATCGAGCAGGGCGGTCGCCACGTGCTGGTCGACGAGCTGTACCTGGAGCCGGCTGCCCGCGGTCGCGGCCTGGGTGGCGCGCTGCTGGCGGCGGCCTGCGACTGGGCGCGCGGGCAGGGCGCCGAGGTCGCGCGGCTGGAGGTGAACCGCCACAACCCACGCGCGAAGGCGCTCTATCTTCGCCACGGTTTCCGCGACGACGACCGCGACATCCTCAGCCTCGCAATCGCCGGAGGGGGCGCATGAGCCACGAGGCACTGCGCCTGCGCGCGCGGCTCAATCGCCTGGTGCGCGACTTCTTCGACGCCCGCGGCGTGCTCGAAGTCGAAACGCCGGTGATGTCGCGTGCCGGCAATGCCGATCCCAACATCGACTCGTTCACCGTCGCGTTCAGCGGCCGCACCGGGGGCGCGCCGCGCACGCGCTGGCTGCGCACCTCGGCCGAATATCCGATGAAACGCCTGCTCGCCGAGGGCATCGGCGACTGCTACGAACTTGGCCGCGTGTTCCGCGACGGCGAGGCCGGCGGCCGCCACAATCCCGAGTTCACCATGCTCGAGTGGTACCGCGTGGGTTGGGCGCTGGACCCGCTGATCGACGAAACCGCGGAGATCGTGCGCGCCGCACTCGCCCTGGTCGGACGCGACGCGACCCTGCGCAAGGCCTCGTTCCGCGAGGTCTACCAGGAGGCGCTCGACCTTGATCCGTTGACCGCGCCCATCGACCGGCTGCAGGCCGCGTTCCCGGGCCAGGTCGATCCGGAAGGCCTGACCCGCGACGACTGGCTCGACCTGCTGATGACCCACCGCATCCAGCCGGCGTTCCCGCCGGGGCAGCTGCTGGCGATGCATGACTATCCCGCCTCGCAGTGCGCGCTGGCGAAGGTCGTGCGCCGCGACGACGTCGACGTCGCCGAGCGCTTCGAACTCTATCTCGGCCCGCTCGAACTGGCCAACGGCTACCATGAGCTGACCGATGCCGCAGAGCAGCGCGCACGCTTCGAGCGTGATCGCGCCGTTCGCTCGCTGCGCGGTGCGGCGCTGCCTCCGGTTGACGAAGCCCTTCTTGATGCACTTGGCGCCGGCTTGCCCGAGTGTTCGGGCGTGGCCTTGGGCATCGACCGGCTGTTGATGGCCATGCTCGGCAGCGGCGCGATTGCCGACGTCCTCGCCTTCGATTTCGCCGGGGCTTGATCCGGCCATCGGCCGCGCTGGTCAGCGCTGCGCTCGGCGGGTCCAGGAAAAGCCGGGCGCACGGATCGCGAGCACGCTGCCGATCGCGGCCGAGGGCAGCAGTGCAAAGGCGATGAACTGCAGGGCTTGGAGGCCTTCGACCACGACGAGCCCGTAGCCCGGCGACATGGCCTGCGTCGTGGTCATCCAGGCCGCATGCACGCCCATCGGGACCCAGACGCTGCCGCCGACAGCACGGGCATAGCCAAGGATCAGCGCGAACCCGGGAAGCAGCATCTGTTGCGACGGCGTCGACATCGCGCCCAGCGCCCAGGCGAAGCCGAGGAACAGGGCGGCCTGCAGCAGCAGGGCCACCCATGGCGGGAACCGGGTCCCGAGCATGCCCTGCACGTAGCCGCGCATGGCGAGTTCCTCGGGGAAGGCTTCCACCAGAAATACCGCCAGGCCCACCAGTGCGAGCGTGCCCAGGCACTCCGCGGGCGATGCGCGCAGCGACACGGTGGCCCAGCCCAGTGCCACGCACAGGCCGATGCCGATCAGGGCGGGCACCAGCCAGAGGGCCACACCAAGCAGGAACGCGCGGGCATTGGCCGCCGCTCCGTGATGGCCCAGAACTGCGCGCGGCAGGCGGTCGAAGCGCGCCAGCAGCAGCACGGTGATCAGTACCGCGCAGGAGAGGCCGGCGCCGAGCGCGATGCGCGATTCCGGCGCGCTGCCGGGGAGTACCGTCACTCCGATGCGCCAGCAGGTCAGGACAACGACCATGAGTACGGCCAGGCGCAGTGCCAGCGACGCCAGGGACAGGGTTTTGCGCTGCGCTTGCATGACCGCATTGTTCTCGACAGGGGCGGCTTGGGGATAGTGACAACTGTCAGGGTTCGCGGATGGCGCTTCGCGGCAACAATGCACAGGCTGCGCCGGCTGCGGATATCCAAGTGGCCGCCGGTAGAATCCGGTGCATGACCGACACCATCGACTATGCCCGCTACGACCGCATCCGCCCGATCCGCTGGACCGGCGACGCGCTGGAACTGCTGGACCAGCGCAAGCTTCCCTTCACCACCGAATACGTCACCTGCGCCGACAGCGGCGCGGTGGCCGCGGCGATCCATGCGCTTGCGGTGCGCGGTGCGCCGGCGATCGGCATCGCCGCGGCCTGGGGCGCGGTGCTCGCTTCGCACGACATCGAAGCCGATGATGCCGCGCAGGCGGCCGAGCGGCTCGAACCCGCGCTGCAGCGGCTCAACGCGGCGCGGCCCACGGCGGTCAACCTGGCCTGGGCGCTGGGGCGCATGCGCGCCGCGCTGTTTCGCGCGCAGGCCGGCGAGGGCAGCGACTGGGGCGCCGCGCTCGAGGCCGAGGCACGCGCCATCGAGACCGAAGACCTGGCGGCCAACCGTGCGATGGGCGTCCTGGGCGCCTCGCTCATCCAAGCCGGCAGCGGCGTGCTCACCCATTGCAACACCGGCTCGCTGGCCACCGCCGGCTTCGGCACCGCGCTGGGCGTGATCCGCGCCGGCGTTGCCCAGGGCCGCGTCGGGCGTGTGTTCGCGGGTGAGACCAGGCCATGGAACCAGGGTGCGCGGCTGACGGTGTGGGAGCTGCAGCAGGACGGCATCGACGCCACCCTGATTGCCGACGCCGCAGCTTCGCACCTGATGCTTGGCGGCAAGGTGCAGTGGGTGGTGGTCGGCGCAGACCGCATCTGTGCCAACGGCGATGTCGCCAACAAGATCGGCACCTACCAGTTGGCGATTTCCGCGCGCCACCACGGGGTGAAGTTCATGGTGGTGGCGCCGTCATCGACGGTCGACATGGCCACCGCGTCGGGTGATCTGATCGACATCGAAGAGCGCGACCCCGGCGAACTGCTTGGCGCGGGCGGCAGCCGCACCGTCGCCGAGGGCGTGCAGGCATGGAACCCGGTGTTCGACGTCACGCCGGCCGCGCTCATCGACGCCATCGTGACCGAGAAGGGCATCGTCGAGCGCCCGGACGAAGCATCGATGCGCGCGCTCTTCGGGAACTGAGCGTGCGGCTCCCACAAGCCGTCTTCGTCTCCCCTCCGCGACACCCCATGTGTAGGAGCAGCTATAGCTGCGACCGCACCCAGGCAAAAAAGCCAAGAGCATCTTTGGCCACGGATTTACGCGGATCAGGCGGATCAGGCCGGGGCAAGCTTGTTGCCAGAAGCCACTCTGAAAGACTAGCCGGATCGGAGCGGACTGTAGGCATGGCCTCGGCGTAATCCGCGTGATTCGCCTGATCCGTGTAAATCCGTGGCTGAAAGGCTTTTCCCTGTCTTTGCGCTATCGCAGCTTTAGCTGCTCCTACAAAAGCGTCGGCGATGGCGGACGTGTCCGGTACGTTCGCAAACCATGCCCGATATCCTCGCAAGCCATTGATTTTCTGCGATATCGGCCGGGCAGGGAACGGTCCAGTGTGATAGAATCCCGAGGTTCTGCCGAGACATGCGCGCGGACTCCGGCGCAGCGTTTGGAGGCAGTCTTCCGAACCATTCTGAAGGGTCGCAATGGCTGAGCTCGCCAAGGAAATCATCCCGATCAATCTCGAGGACGAGATGCGTCGCAGCTATCTCGATTACGCCATGAGCGTGATCGTGGGCCGCGCGCTCCCCGACGTCCGCGACGGGCTCAAGCCGGTGCACCGCCGCGTGCTGTTCGCGATGCACGAGCTCGGCGCGCACAGCAACAAGCCCTACTACAAGTCGGCGCGAATCGTCGGTGACGTGATCGGTAAATACCATCCGCACGGCGACCAGTCGGTATACGACACCCTGGTGCGCATGGCGCAGCCGTTCTCGCTGCGCTACATGCTGGTCGACGGGCAGGGCAACTTCGGTTCCGTCGACGGCGACCCCGCCGCGGCGATGCGCTACACCGAGGCGCGCATGTCGCGCATGGCGCACGAGCTGATGGCCGACATCGACAAGGACACCGTCGATTTCCAGCCCAACTACGACGAGAAGGAACACGAACCGACGGTCATGCCGACCCGGTTCCCGAACCTGCTGGTCAACGGCTCGGCCGGCATCGCGGTCGGCATGGCCACCAACATCCCGCCGCACAACCTGGGCGAGGTGATCGATGCGCTGATCGCGCTCATCGCCGATCCGGACATCGACATCGATGGCCTGATGGAATATATCCCCGGTCCGGACTTCCCCACCGGTGGCATCATCAACGGCGTCGGCGGCATCCACCTGGGTTACCGCACCGGCCGCGGCCGCGTTCGCATGCGCGCGAAGGCGGATATCGAGATCGCCGACAACGGCCGCGAATCGATCATCGTCACCGAGCTTCCCTACCAGGTGAACAAGGCGCGGATGATCGAGAAGATCGCCGAGCTGGTGAAGGAGAAGAAGCTCGAGGGCATCAGCGAGCTGCGCGACGAGTCCGACAAGGACGGCATGCGCGTCTACATCGAGATCAAGCGCAGCGACTCCGCCGACGTGGTGCTGAACAACCTGTACCAGCAGACCCAGATGGAGTCGGTGTTCGGCATCAACATGGTGGCGCTGGTCGATGGCCGCCCGCGTCTGCTGAACCTCAAGGAGTTCCTCGAAGCCTTCCTGCGCCACCGCCGCGAAGTGGTCACGCGCCGGACGATCTTCGAGCTGCGCAAGGCGCGCAGCCGCGCCCATATCCTCGAAGGCCTGACTGTCGCGCTCGCCAACATCGACGAGATGATCGAGCTGATCAAGACCTCGGACAATCCGCAGGAGGCGAAGGAACGCATGCTCGCGCGCCTGTGGCAGCCGGGCCTTGTCGGCAGCCTGCTGGCCGCGGCCGGCGCCGAGGCGTCGCGCCCCGAAGACCTGCCCGGCGGCGTCGGCCTGCTCGAGGGCGGCTACCAGCTGACCGACGTCCAGGCGCAGCAGATCCTCGAGATGCGCCTGCACCGCCTGACCGGGCTGGAGCAGGAAAAGCTCACCGAGGAATACCGCCAGCTGCTCGAAGCCATCCGCGCCCTGATCGAGATCCTGGAAGATCCGGAAGTGTTGCTGGAAGTGATCCGCACCGAGCTGCGCAACGTCAAGGAAGAGTACGGCGACCCGCGCCGCAGCGAGATCCGCGCCAGCGAGGAAGACCTCGACATCCTCGACCTGATCGAACCCGAGGACGTGGTGGTCACCGTGTCCCAGGCCGGCTACGCCAAGCGCCAGCCGGTCAGCGCCTATCGCGCGCAGAAGCGCGGCGGCCGCGGCCGCAACGCCGCGGCCACGAAGGACGAGGACTTCATCGCGCAGCTCTGGCTGGTCAATACCCATGACACGCTGCTGGCCTTTACCAGCAGTGGGCGCGTGTTCTGGCTGCCCGTGCACCAGCTGCCCGAGGCCGGCGCCAACGCGCGCGGCCGCCCGCTGGTCAACTGGATGCCGCTGGAAGAGGGCGAGAAGGTGCAGGCCGTGCAGCCGGTGCGCGAGTACCGCGAGGACCAGTACGTGTTCTTCGCCACGCGCCGCGGCACGGTCAAGAAGACCCCGCTCACCGAGTTCGCCTACCGCCTGCAGCGCGGCAAGATCGCGATCAACCTCGAGGATGGCGATGCCCTGGTCGGGGCCGAGCTGACCGACGGCAGCCGCGACATCATGCTGTTCGCCAGCAACGGCAAGGCCGTGCGCTTCGACGAGTCCGCGGTGCGCGCCATGGGCCGCACCGCCACCGGCGTGCGCGGCATCCGCCTGGCCGGGGGCGAATGCGTGGTCGGCCTGATCGTGGCCGATCCCGCTGACAACGTGATCGAGCTCGACGACGAGGACGTGGCCGCCGAGGGCGTCGAGGGCGAGGTCGAGGGCGAGCGCGAGGGCGAGCCGGATGCCTACATCCTCACCGCCACCGCCAACGGCTACGGCAAGCGCACGCGCCTGGCGGAATACCCGCGCAAGGGCCGTGGCACCCAGGGCGTGATCGGCATCCAGACCACCGAGCGCAACGGCGCCCTGGTGGCAGCGGTGCTGCTCAGCCGCGACGACGAGGTGCTGCTGATCTCCGACGGCGGCACCCTGGTCCGCACCCGCGCCGCGGAGATCTCGGTGGTCAGCCGCAACACCCAGGGCGTGACCCTGATCCGGCTGGGCGAGGGCGAGCGCCTGCAGGCGATCGAGCGCGTGGATGGCTCGATCGTAGATGGCGACGGCGATATCGAAGTCGATCCTGATGCAGGCGTTGGCGTCGATGCAGTCGGGAGCGTTGAATCCCCGGTTGTGTCCGAAGAAGGCGGTGACGACACCAGCGACGCCGGCTGATACGGCGACGGCGGAACCCCGTTTCGCGCCCTGATGCGTTGCCGTCGGGACTGCCGGCGCTTCTATACTGCCGGTGACTCCTGAGGATGGACCGGCAATGAAGGGAAGCAACCGTTCGATCGAGCTGCGGCTTTGCGTCGCGGCCATGGTGCTGCTGGCGCTGCTGGCCGTGGGCTGCACGCGCAATGAAGGCGGCCAGCTTCCCGCGCCCAGCGGCGAGGCCATCGTCGCCGAGCGCGCGGAGGTGCAGGGCTTCGGGCTGGTACGGGCCTGGCCGGACCAGGCCGAAGGATCGCTCGCGCTGGCGGTCGAGTTCTCGCAGCCGCTGGTCGGCACCCAGGACTTCGACACGCTGCTGACCTTCGCCGAACCCGTGGCCGCAGACAGCGGCTGGAGCCTGGACGAAGAAGGCCGCGTGCTGCGCTTCCCCTTCGTCCAGGCCGATCGCGACTACACGCTGCGCATCTCTGCCGCGCTCACCGCCGCCGACGGCAGCACGCTTGGCCGCGACATCGAGCAGAAGGTCCATACCGGGGAGCTGGACCCCGCGGCCGGCTTCGCCTCTCAGGGCAGCGTCCTGCCCGCGCGCGAATCGCGCGGTCTGCCCGTGGTGTCGGTGAACGTGGAGGAAGTCGACGTCGAGTTCCTGCGCGTGCGCGACTCCGAGCTGGCGCGCTTCTTCTCCGAGTACCAGCGTGGTGGCCGGCGCAGCGGCTGGGAACTGGACAACCGCTACAACGGTGATCGCAGCGTGGCGCGGATGGCGGAGCCGGTGTACGTCAATCGCTTCGTGCTGGGCGGCGAGCGCAATGAGCGCGCGGTCACCTACCTGCCGCTGCAGGACATCACCGAGCTGCAGCAGCCCGGCCTCTACTTCGCCACCATGAAGCGCGCCGGCAGCTTCGAGGGCATGTACGACACCGCCTTCTTCACCGTGAGTGACATCGGCCTGCACGTGCGCGCGTACGCCGACCAGCTGTTCGTGCACACCGCTTCACTGCAGGGCGGCGGGGCGCTGGGTGGCGTTGAGCTGCGCGTGCTCGACGGCAACGGCGAAACCGTGTTCAAGGCCGAGACCGACGGCAACGGCAACGCCGTGCTGAAGCACAAGCTCGATGCCGCCCAGGTCCTGGTGGCAACGCGCGGCAACGATGTCTCGCTGCTGCCTTTCAACCAGCCCGCGCTGGATCTTTCCGAGTTCGCGGTGGCCGGCCGCAGGCAGGCCTGGTTCGAGGTCTTCGCATGGTCGGGCCGTGACCTGTACCGCCCGGGCGAAACCGTGCGCGTCTCGGCCCTGTTGCGCGACGCCGACGGCAAGCCGGTGCCCGCTGCGGCCGATGGCAAGGCGCAGCCGCTGTTCGCGCGCCTGAAGCAGCCCGACGGCAAGACCTTCGTGGAGTCGCGGCTGGACGCCGGTGCGCAGGGCTACTACCGCTTCGAGCGGGAGATCCCCGTCGAGGCGCCCACCGGGCGCTGGCAGGTCGAGTTCCGCACCGACCCCGCGGAGAAGGACGCGGTGCAGGGCATGGCGCTGCGGATCGAGGAATTCCTGCCCGAACGCATGAAGCTCGAGCTCGACAGCGCGCAGGCGCGCCTGGCCAAGGGTGACGCGTTGCGGCTGGAGGCCGCCGGTGCCTATCTGTACGGTGCGCCGGCCGCGGGCAACCGCTTCACGGCACGCCTCGCGGTCGCGGTGGAACAGCACCCGGTGGAGTCGCTGCCCGGATACTTCTTCGGCGACCCCACCGTGTCGCTGCCGCGCGAGGCGCGCGACGTGATCGATGCCACGCTCGATGATGCAGGCAAGCTCACGCAGGCGCTGCCGCTGCCCGCCGAGGTGCGCGGTGACACGCCGGTGTCGGTTGTGCTGGCCGGCAGCCTGTACGAGAGCGGCGGTCGCACGGTCAACCGCAGCCTGCAGCGCGTGCTCTGGCCGGCCGACGCCCTGGTCGGCGTGCGCCCGCTGTTCGACGACGAGGACGGCAGCGATGCCAACGCGCGGGCCGGCTTCGAGATCCTCCGCGTCGACGCGGAGGGCACGCCGCGCCCGCTCGCCGGACTCGAACTGAAGCTGGTGCGCGAGCATCGTGACTATCACTGGAATTTCGACGACGACGCTGGCTGGGACTACAGCCACACCAGCCGCTTCGAGGTGGTGGAAACGCGGGCCATCGATGCCGGGCAATCCGCCGTCCGCGTCGATCTGCCGGTGGAGTGGGGCGGCTACCGCGTCGAGATCCGCGACCCGGAGACGGGGCTGGTCACGCGCTATCCCTTCAACGCCGGCTGGAGCTGGAACGACGACAATCGCGGCCTGGATGCGCGGCCCGACAAGGTCAAGCTGGCGCTGGACCGCACCGGATATCGCGCCGGCGACACCATGGAGGTCACGGTCACGCCGCCGCATGCCGGCAAGGGCCTGCTGCTGGTGGAAAGCGACAGCCTGCTGTACGTGCAGGCGATCGACGCCAAGGCCGGAAGCAAGTACAGCATCCCGGTGACCGCCGACTGGGAGCGCCACGATGTCTATGTGACCGCTCTGGTGTTCCGTGGCGGCAGCGCGGCAAGCAAGGTGACGCCGGCCCGCGCGGTCGGCGTGGCCCACGTGCCGATGGAGCGTGGCGACCGGCGCGTGGCGGTGGGCCTGTCCTTGCCGAAGCAGGCGAAGCCCGATGACACCCTGCGCGTGACGCTCGCGGTGCCCGCGCTGGCCGGCAAGGCCGCGCATGCGACGGTCTCCGCGGTCGATGTCGGCATCCTCAACATCACCCGCTATCCGGTGCCGGACGCCAACCGCCACTTCTTCACCCAGCGCAGGCTGGGCGTGGACGCCTACGACATCTACGGGCGCGTAATCGAAAGCCTGGAGGGCGGCACCGCGCGCCTGCGCTTCGGCGGCGACCAGGGCCTGGAGGCGCTGCCGCAGGCGCGCCGGCCAACCGCGCGCGTGCAGACCGTTGACCTGTTTTCGGGACCGGTGACGCTCGACGGCAAGGGCAATGCGATCGTCGAGTTCAGGCTGCCGGACTTCAATGGCAGCCTGCGCGTGTCGGCGCTGGTGTTCAGCGACGAGGCATACGGCAACCGTGATGCGGAGCTGCTGGTGCGCGCACCGCTGGTCGCGGAAGCCGGCATGCCGCGGGTGATGGCGCCCGGTGACCGCGGCACGGTGACGCTGGACCTGGCCAACTTCACCGGCAAACCCGGCGACTTCCGCGTGCGCGTGGAGGGCGTCGGGCCCCTGGACGTGGATGAAGGCGTGCGCAACGCGAAGCTTGCCGCCGACGGACGCTCGACCCTGTCGTTCCCGCTGCGTGCGTTGGACGGGCATGGGGTCGGCAAGGTCCGCGTGCGGGTCGACGGACCGGGCGTGGCGGTCGACCGCAGCTACGACCTGCCGGTGCGAGCGCCCTGGCCGCAGGTGCTGCGTTCGCGCAGCCTGGTGCTCGATCCATTGGCGCCGGTGCTGCTTGATGCCGCGCTGGCCGAGGGCATGCTGCCTTCATCGGTGAACGCACGCCTGGCCCTCGGCGCCACGCCGCCGATCGCATTTGCCGCGGCGCTCGAGGGCGTGCTGCGCTATCCCTACGGCTGCGCGGAACAGACTGCCAGCAAGGGCTATGCGGCGCTGATGCTGGATGCGCCCACCGCCAGGGCCTACGGCATGTCGCCGCTTCCCGGCGACGACCGCCTGCGGCGAATGGAGGGCGCGCTGGGACGACTGGCCGCGCTGCAGTCCAGTTCGGGGCACTTCGCGATGTGGGGCGGCAGCGGCGGCACCGAGCCGATGTTGACGCCGTACATCGCCGAGTTCCTGCTGGATGCGCGCGACGAGGGCTTCCAGGTGCCCGACGCGATGCTGCAGAAGGCGCTTTCGCGCATGTCTGAAGACCTGCTCTCCGACGGCCAGCAGTTCTACGGCCGCGACAACCGCGACCATCTGCGTCTGGCCTACAAGGCACACGCCGGCTATGTGCTCGCACGCGTGAACCGCGCGCCGCTGGGGACGCTCCGCGCGCTGTACGACGGTGACCGCGACGCGGCGCGCAGCGCCATGCCGCTGGCGCATCTGGGGCTTGCACTGTCGCTGCAGGGCGACGCCGCCCGTGGTGGCAAGGCGCTGGATGCCGCCTTCGCCTGGAAGGGCGACCGGCCCGGATGGCTGGGCGACTACGGCACGCCACTGCGCGACGCCGCGCTGATGCAGGCCCTGGTGCGCGAGCACGACCTGGCCACCGCGAAGCGCAGCGCCGGCCTGCGCACGCTCGGGCTTGAGCTCGATGCCCGCCGCAAGGCGCGCTGGTTCCATTTGAGCACCCAGGAGCAGTCGGCACTGGCGCGGCTTGGCCGCGCGCTGGCGGGCACGCCCGGACGCACGTTCTCCGGCACCCTGGTCGAGGCCGGCGTGGAGGAGGCGCTGGAACCGATGCGCCGCTTCTCGCGGAGCTACGACCACCAGGCCCTGGCCGCGGGCGTGCGCCTGGTACCCGAAGGCGAAGCGCCGCTGTACGCGAGCATGGATGTCGCCGGCATTCCCCGCGCCGCCCCGGAGCCCGACGACAGCGTGCTGCGCGTCGAGCGCCGGTGGTACACCACCGATGGCAAGGCATGGACGCCGCGCGCGCTGCGCGAGGGCGAGGCGCTGGTGGTGCGCGTCACCGTCACCGCCGATCGCGACATGCCGGACGCCCTGGTCACCGATCTGCTGCCGGCGGGCCTCGAGGTCGAGAACATGAACCTGGGCGACGCGTCGGCGTGGGCCGACGTGGTGGTCGGCGGCATCCGCCTGGACGAACGCGGCAGCGCCGCCGAGCTGCTGCACGAGGAGTTCCGCGACGACCGCTACGTGGCCGCCATCAAGCTCGATGCCGGGCGCAGCGCGGACGTGTTCTACCTGGTGCGCGCGGTCACGCCGGGCGAGTACACCGTGCCGCCGCCGCTGGTCGAGGACATGTACCGGCCGGAGCTGCGCGGCGTGGGCCGCGCGCAGCCGGCGCGGATGAGCGTGGTGCAGCCGTGAGCGGGACCCCTGCGGCATGCCGCGATGCCGGGGCTGCGGCTGCAGGTGCGAACGCAGCGGCGCAGGGCGCGGCATAGCGCACGAGGATCCGACCAGTGAACGGGGTGCCATCGCCGAGGCCCGTCGGCGCGAGGGTCCGATTGTTGGCGGTACTGCGCTGGGGCACGGTGGCGTTGCTGTTGTCGCTGCTGGCGCTCGACTTCGCGTTCCCGCCGCCGCTGCCCGAGGCACGTGACCATGCCACCCTGGTCACCGCGCGCGATGGCACGCCGCTGCGCGCCTTCGCAGACGCCGACGGCGTGTGGCGCTACCCGGCGTCCGAAGCCACCGTCTCGCCGCTGTACGTCGATGCGCTGCTCACCTACGAGGATCGCTGGTTCCGCCGCCATCCAGGCGTGAATCCGGTGGCCCTGCTGCGCGCCGCCTGGCAGGCCGCGGGCAGCGGCCGCATCGTGTCCGGTGGCTCCACGCTGACCATGCAGGTGGCGCGTATCCTCGAGCCGCATCGGCGCACGCTGCCGGGCAAGACGCGGCAGATGCTGCGTGCGATCCAGCTCGAGGCGCACCTTTCGAAGGACCAGATCCTCAGCCTGTACCTGGAGCGCGCGCCCTTCGGCGGCACCATCGAGGGCGTAGAGGCGGCGAGCTGGGCCTACCTCGGCAAGCCCGCTGCGCGGCTGTCGCACGCCGAAGCGGCGCTGCTGGCGGTGCTGCCGCAGGCGCCCACGCGCCTGCGTCCCGACCGGGAGCCCGAGGCGGCACGTCGCGCCCGCGACAAGGTGCTTGAACGAATGGCCGCCAGTGGACGCTGGGGCCGCGCCGAAGTCGATGACGCGAAGGTCGAACCGGTGGTCGCGCGCGCCCTGCAGCCGCCGCTGTCCGCGGCGCTGTTGGCCCAGCGCCTGCGTTCGCGTGATCCGCACGCCGATCGCATCGAGTCGACCATCGACGCCGCCCTGCAGCGCACGCTGGAGGAGCGCCTTGGAAACTACGTCGGCCAGCTGCCGGAACGCACCTCGGCGGCGCTGCTGGTGGTCGAAAACGACACCATGCAAGCGCGCGCCTACCTCGGCACGGCCGCGTTCGGCGACGCCGCGCGCCTGGGTCACGTCGACATGGTGCGCGCGTGGCGCTCGCCGGGCTCCACGCTCAAGCCCTTTGTCTACGGCATGGCGATCGATGACGGCCTGGTGCATTCGCAGAGCCTGCTGGTCGACGCGCCGGAGTCGTTCGGCGGCTATCGACCGGGCAATTTCGATGCCGCATTCAACGGGCCGGTGTCGGTGGCCGATGCCCTGCGCCTGTCGCTCAACGTGCCGGCGGTGGACATGCTCGACCGCGTCGGGCCGGCGCGCTTCGCCGCGCGGCTGGACCACGCCGGGATCGGCCTGCGCTTCCCTCGCGGTGCGCAGCCGAACCTCACGCTGATCCTCGGCGGAACCGGCGCGCGGCTGGAGGACCTGGTCGGCGCGCAGGCCGCGCTTTCGCGCGGCGGGATCGCCGGGCGCGTGCGTTACGCCGCAGGCGAGCCGCTGGTCGAGCGCCGCCTGCTGTCGCCGGGCGCGGCCTGGATCGTGCACGAAATCCTCGCCGCCAACCCGCGTCCGGGCGAGCGCGCCGACACCTTCGACACCGGCCGGCGTCCGCGGGTGGCCTGGAAAACCGGGACCAGCTACGGCTATCGCGATGCCTGGGCGCTGGGCACCACGCGCCGGTATACGGTGGGCGTCTGGGTCGGGCGTCCCGACGGCACGCCGCTACCGGGCCAGTACGGCGCCGTGACCGCGCTGCCCCTGCTGTTCGAGGTGGTGGACAGCCTGCCGCAGCGGCCTGGCGACGGCGCGCGCATGCCGCCGCCGGCCAACGTCACCGGGCGCGAGACGTGTTGGCCGCTTGGCACTGCGGCGGAGGCCCAGCCCGAAGGCGCGTGCCATCGGCGGATGCAGACCTGGGTGCTTGATGGCGCCGTGCCGCCCACGCTGCCCGAGCGCGACGCGCGCAGCTGGGCACCGGTGCTCGAGCGGATCGAAGTGGATGCCGCCAGTGGCCGCCGGCTTACCGCCGGTTGTGCCGGGACGCACGAGCGACGCACGCGCCACGTCGCGCGCTGGCCGGCGCTGGCGTCACCGTGGCTTGGCGCTGCGGAACGCGAGGCCTCGCGCTTGCCGCCACTGGCGCCAGGCTGCAGCGACGATGGCCGCGGCCAGGCGGTGGCGATGCGCATCGAGGGTGTCAACGATGGCGCGCTGCTGCTGCGTGCCCCCGGCTCGGCCAAGCCGCCGCGGCTTGCCCTGCGCGCGGTGGGCATCGACGGCGACGTGCAGTGGCTGCTCAACGGCCGCTGGGTCGGTGAGACCCGCGGCCGCCAGCTGCTGTGGCGCGAATTCGGCGAACCCGGCCGCCAGCAGCTGACCGCGCTGGCCGAAGGCGGCGCCTGGGCCAGCCTGGCCTTCGACGTCGGCGGCTGAGGCCTCAGATCGCGCCGAGCACGTGCTCCGCGGACGACACCTTGAACTCGCCCGGGGCCTCGACGAACAGTTGCTTGACCACGCCGTCCTCGGCGTAGAGCGCGAAGCGCTTGCTGCGCATGCCCATGCCGAAGGCGGTGCCATCCATTTCGAGGCCGAGCGCGCGGGCGAAGTCGCCGTTGCCGTCGGACAGCATGCGCAGGCCCGCCGGAACGCCCTGGCTCTCGCCCCAGGCCTGCATCACGAAGGGATCGTTGACGGCCATGCACGCAACTTCGATCCCGCGCTCGCGAAATTCGTCGAAGCGTTCGACGAAGCCCGGCAGGTGGCGCTCCGAGCAGGTCGGCGTGAACGCGCCCGGCACCGCGAACAGCACCACGTTCTTGTGCGCGAACAGGGTGGGCGTGTCGATGGTCTGCACGCCGTCGTCGATGTGCTTCAGCGTGACCTCGGGGATGGCGTCGCCGGTCTGGATGGTCATGGGGATGGCTCCGTGTTCGCGCGGGTGGCGGGGAATCGCCGCCGCTCGCACCATGGTGCCACGCCGCGGCGGCACGGGCTTGTGTCACGGCCGGTCGCCCCGATATTGCTACCCTGCCGCGGCCGGCACGAAGGTCGCGCACGTGGAGATCGCATGCAGTTCAAGGATTACTACGCCGTGCTCGGCGTCGAGGCCAGCGCCGGCGAGGCCGAGATCAAGACGGCCTACCGTCGGCTGGCGCGCAAGTACCACCCCGACGTCAGCAAGGAGGCCGGGGCCGAGGACAAGTTCAAGGCCGTCAACGAGGCCTACGAGGCGCTGCGCGACCCCGAACGCCGCAAGGCCTACGACCAACTGCGCGGGCGTGGCTACCGGCCGGGCGACGAGATCCATCCGCCGCCGGGCGGCTTCCGCGGCAACGGCGGCGGCGGCCCGGACGTCGACTACGAGGACGTCTTCGGCGGTGGCGGCAACGGCGGCTTCAGTGACTTCTTCGAGAGCCTGTTCCGCCGCCAGGCGCAGCAGCAGCGCGGCGGGCCGGGCTTCGGCAACCCGCCGCGCGGCGATACCCGCGCGCGCCTGGCCGTGCCGCTGGAAACCGTGTACGGCGGCGGCGCGATGCGCATCGCGGTCAACGGCCGCACGCTCGAGGTCAAGGTGCCGCGCGGGATCCGGCCGGGGCAGGTGATCCGCCTGGCCGGGCAGGGCGGCCAGGGCAGCAACCTGCTGCTCGAGGTCGAGTACGCCACCCACGCCCGTTTCGAGGTCGACGGCCGCAACATCATCTACGCCCTGCAGGTCGCGCCCTGGGAAGCGGCGCTGGGCGCGGCCGTCAGCGTGCCGACGCTGGGCGGGCTGGTCGAGCTCAAGGTGCCGGCCGGCTCCGAGGCCGGGCGCCGGCTGCGCCTTCGGGGCCGCGGCCTGCCGGGAACGGGCGGGCAGGCCGATGGCGACCAGATCGTGGAGCTGGAGGTGCAGGCCCCGGTTCCGCGGGACGATGCGCAGCAGGCGGCCTACGAGGCCCTGCGCGAGGCGTTCTCGGGGGAATGGAAGCGCGAGTAGCGCCCGCGTGGCGGAGTGCGGCCCCGGCGCGAGCCGGCGTCCAGCGGCAGAGCCGGGGATCCGGCGCGCGGGCTCAGGCTGCGGCGGGCGGCGTCGGTTCGGTCGCGATCGCCTTGATGATCGTCGCCGACAGCTCGGTGTCGCTGAAGGGCTTGGTGAGATAGGCGCGCGCGCCCTGGCGCATGCCCCAGACCTTGTCGGTCTCCTGGTCCTTGGTGGTCACCAGGATTACCGGGATGTGCTTCGTGGTCGGGTCGCGGGTGATCGAGCGCGTGGCCTGGAAGCCGTTGAGGTTCGGCATCACGACGTCCATCAGGATCAGGTCGGGCAGTTCGCGCTTGGCGGCTTCCACGCCGGCGGCGCCGTCTTCCGCGGTCAGCGCCTCGTGGCCGAGGCTTTCGACGATGCGGCGGATGCCCATCAGCTGTGACGGCGAGTCGTCGACGATCAGGATGCGCGCCATGGTGTTCCCCGTTCAGTTCCCGCGATTGTAGCCCGCGGCGGCGGGCCTGCAAGCAGGGGCCGCCGCGCGGCCCGCGTCTTCAGAGCGTGACCAGCGTCCGCCCGCGGGAACCGCCGGCAAGCATGCCCTCGAATACTCCCGGCAGCCCGTCGAGCGCGACTTCGCGAGTGCAGATCCGCTCGAGGTGGCGCGGCTTCCAGTCGCAGGCCAGGCGGCGCCAGACCTCGTCGCGGATGTCGCGCGCCGTGCCGGCGGAAGCGACGCCCAGGAGCGAGACGCCGCGGATGATGAAGGGCATGACCGTGGCCGACAGCTCGTGGCTTGCGGCCAGGCCTGCGCTTGCGACGTTGCCGTAGGGCGCGGTCTGCGCGAGCAGGCTGGTGAGCATGGCGCCGCCGACGTTGTCGAGGCCGCCGCCGAAGCGGGCGGACTCCATCGGCCGCGTGGTCGCGAGCGCGTCGCGCCCGAGGACCTCGCTGGCGCCGATCTCCTTCAGGTATTCGACCTGGTCCGGCTTGCCGCTGATCGCGTGCACTTCGTAGCCCGCGCTGGAAAAGATGTCGACCGCAAGTGAACCGACGCCGCCGGTGGCGCCGGTGACCGCCAGCGGGCCGAGCGCGGGCTGCTGCCGGTTCTCGCCCATGCGCAGCAGCGCCAGTGCCGCGGTGAAGCCGGCCGTACCGAGGATCATCGACTCGCGCAGCGACAGGCCCGCCGGCAGCGGGATCGCCCACTTCGATTCCACGCGCGCGTACTCGGAGTAGCCACCGTCGCGGGTTTCGCTCAGGCCGCAGCCGGTGACCAGCACCTGGTCGCCTTCGCGGATGGCGGGGTCGGTGGAGGCGACCACGTGGCCGGCGACGTCGATGCCGCCGATCAGCGGGAAGCGGCGCAGGATCTTGCCCTGGCCCGTGCCGGCCAGCGCATCCTTGAAGTTGACCGATGAAAACGCGGTCTTCAGCACGACCTCGCCGGGCGCAAGCTGCTCGATGCCGACCTGCTCGATGCCGCTGCGGTAGCCGGCGTCATCGCTGTGGATGCGGAAGGCGCGGAAGGTGCTGGGAATGCTCATGCCGTCTCCTTGAAACGCCGCCAGGACTGCGGCCCGTTTCGATTATCGGCGATGCAGCTCGTGACAGACCGGCTGTCGCTCAACCGGCCGTTGCAGGACCGGCTTTCGTGGAAGCCGCTATAGCGGCGAAAGCCCTGGCAGCGCGATCGCCGCTATAGCGGCTCCCACAAGAGCAGTGGCGCTGCAGGAACGCTGGCGGCGACCAGGGGCGCGGCCAGTGGGGGCGGCCAGAGTGGGCGGCCGCGGGAGAGGGTCCGCGCTCAGCGCAGTTCGCGGCTTCGCTTCTCGTCGAGCCACTTCGAGGCCTGTGCGGGCTGGTAGCCGCGCATCCATTCGAACATCGCGTCGATGTCGTCGCCGGTCCACATGTCTTCGCGCTGGCCGGGATGCAGGAAGCGCTCTTCGACCATGCGGTCCATCATCGCGACCAGCGGCCGGTAGTAGCCGTTGATGTCGAGCAGGGCGCAGGGCTTCTCGCTGATGCCGAGCTGCCGCCAGGTGAACATCTCCACGATTTCCTCGAGCGTGCCGAAGCCGCCGGGCATCGCCACGAAGGCGTCGGCGAGGTCGAACATGCGCGACTTGCGCTGGTGCATCGAATCGACGACCTCGAGCTCGGTGAGGCCGCGGTGCGCGACCTCCATGTCGACCAGGTGCTTCGGGATCACGCCCACCACCTCGCCGCCCGCAGCCAGCACCGCGTCGGCGATCGTGCCCATCAGGCCGATGTTGCCGCCGCCGTAGACCAGGCGGATGCCGTCCCGCGCCATGCGCGTGCCGAGCGCGATCGCGCCCTCGATGTAGGCGGGATGGGCACCGCTGTTGGAGCCGCAGTAGACGCACAGGCTTTTCATGGGCAGCACTTCTTCCAGGATTGGAAAGGACGGCGCCGGGCAGGGCCCGGCGCTTTGCAGCAGCGTGAAGTCGCGGGCCGGGAAGATGCGCCGGCCCGCGCCTTCAGTTCGCCTTGTGGATCGCGCGCTTGTCGACCGCCATCGCGGCGTCGTGGATCGCCTCCGAAAGGCTCGGGTGCGCGTGGCAGATGCGCGCCAGGTCGTCGGCGGAGCCCTTGAACTCCATCGTCAGCACGCCCTCGTGCACCAGCTCGGAGACGTTGGCGCCGACCAGGTGCATGCCGAGCACGCGGTCGGTTTCCGCATGCGCCAGCACCTTCACGAAGCCCGCCGGCTCGACCATCGCCACCGCGCGACCGTTGGCGGCGAAGGGGAAGCTGCCCGCCTTGTACGGAATGCCTTCTTCCTTCAGCTGCTGCTCGGTCTTGCCGACCCAGGCCAGCTCCGGCTCGGTGTAGATGACCCAAGGGATGGTGTCGAAGTTGACGTGGCCCGGGAGGCCGGCGATCAGCTCGGCCACCGCGATGCCTTCCTCGAAGCCCTTGTGCGCCAGCATCGGCCCACGCACGCAGTCGCCCACGGCCCAGACACCATCGACGCCGGTGTGGCAGTGCTCGTCGACCTCGATCTGGCCGCGCTCGGTCAGCTTCACGCCGCTGCCCTCGGCCAGCAGGCCCTTGGACGCGGCCTTGCGGCCCACGGCGACCAGCAGCTTGTCGACGGTGATCGTCTCCTCGCCCTTCTTGTCGGCGAAGGTGACCTGCACTTCCTTCTTCTTGCCCTTGCCGGTGACCTCGGCCTTCGAGACCTTGGCGCCCAGGCGGATGTCCAGGCCCTGCTTCTTGAACTCGCGCGCGGCGAGCTTCGACACTTCGGCGTCGGCCGCGGCCAGGAAGTCGGGCAGGGCCTCGAGGATCACGACCTCGGCGCCCAGGCGCTTCCACACGCTGCCCAGCTCCAGGCCGATGACGCCGGCGCCGATCACGGCCATGCGCTTGGGCACTTCGGCGAAGTCGAGCGCGCCGACGTTGTCGACGATGGCGTCGCCGTCGAACTTCGCGAACGGCAGTTCGATCGAATCCGAACCCGCGGCGATGATGACGTTGGTGCCGGTCAGCTCGATCTCGCCGCCTTCGTGCTGCGCGACCTTCACCAGCCGGTCGGCGTGCAGGGTGGCGAAGCCGTAGTACGGCGTGACCTTGTTGGCCTTGAACAGCTGCGCGATGCCGCCGGTGAACTGCTTCACGATGGCGTCCTTGCGGCCGACCATCGTGCCGACGTCGATCTTCGCGTCCTTGGCGGTGATGCCGTGCTGGCCGAACACGTGCTGCAGGTTGTGGAACTGGCGCGAGCTGTCGAGCAGCGCCTTCGACGGGATGCAGCCCACGCGCAGGCAGGTGCCGCCCAGCGCCGGCTTGCCGTCCTTGCCCACGCCGGCGTCGATGCAGGCGACCTTCATGCCCAGCTGGGCGGCGCGGATCGCGGCGTGGTAGCCGGCGGGGCCGGCACCGATCACGACAACGTCAAATTGTTCTGCCATGTCTGTTCCTCTCCTTACATGCCCAGCAGCATGCGGTGCGGGTTCTCGAGCTGGTCCTTGATGTCGACCAGGAACTGCAC
The DNA here is from genome assembly GCF_054052065.1 of Luteimonas sp. A537. Taxonomy (NCBI): domain Bacteria; kingdom Pseudomonadati; phylum Pseudomonadota; class Gammaproteobacteria; order Lysobacterales; family Lysobacteraceae; genus Luteimonas; species Luteimonas renzhihongae. The sequence goes on along the minus strand of NZ_JBSVRH010000002.1, from coordinate 149,389 downwards.
CGCGTCCTTGCCGTCAATGATGCGGTGGTCGTAGCTGAGCGCGATGTACATCATCGGCGCGGCGACCACGGCGCCGTTCTCGACGATCGGGCGCTCCTTGATGGTGTGCATGCCCAGGATCGCGGACTGCGGCGGGTTGACGATCGGCGTCGACATCAGCGAGCCGAAGGTGCCGCCGTTGGTGATGGTGAAGGTGCCGCCCTGCAGGTCGTCGAGCGACAGCTTGCCGTCGCGCGCCTTGGTGGCGTAGTCGCCGATCGCCTTCTCGACGTCGGCGAAGCCCATCCGCTCGACGTTGCGCAGCACCGGCGTCACCAGGCCGCGGTCGGTGGAGACCGCGATCGAGATGTCGGCATAGCCGTGGTAGATGATGTCGTCGCCGTCGACCGAGGCATTGACCACCGGGTACTTCTGCAGCGCGTTGGCCGCGGCCTTGGCGAAGAAGCTCATGAAGCCGAGCTTGACGCCGTGCTGCTTCTGGAAGCTCTCGCCGAGCTCCTTGCGCATGGCCATGACCTTGCCCAGGTTGACCTCGTTGAACGAGGTCAGCATCGCGATCGATTCCTTCGACTGCATCAGGCGCTCGGCGATGCGCTTGCGGATGCGGGTCATCGGCACGCGCTCTTCCGGGCGTGCGCCGCCGGACACGCCCGGGGTCTTGCCCGAGGCGTAGTTGACCAGGTCTTCCTTGGTCACCGCGCCGCGGCGACCGGTGCCTTCGACCTGCGACGGGTCGATGCCGTCCTTGACGGCCGTGAAGCGCGCGCCCGGGGGCAGCTCGCCGGCGCCGCCCGAGGCGGGCGAGGGGCGGGTCGACGAAGGCGCCTTGGCCTCGGCCTTCGCGGCGTCGGCCTTCGGCTGCACTTCCTGGGCGCCCGCGGCCGGCTCGGCCTTGGCCTTGCCCGCGTCGCCATCGTCGGTCTTCGCCGGCGCGGCGCCTTCCTCGATCACCGCCAGCACCTGCTGGCTGGTGACGGTGTCACCTTCGGCGTATTTCAGTTCCTTGATCACGCCGTCGACGAGCGAGGGCACTTCGAGCACGACCTTGTCGGTCTCGAGGTCGACGATGTTCTCGTCGCGCGCGACGCTGTCGCCCACCTTCTTGTGCCAGGTGGCGATGGTGGCGTCGGAAACGGATTCGGGAAGTACCGGTACCTTGATCTCGGTGGCCATGTCTTGAGGCGTCCTGGTCGTTGCTGTAAGCGGTGTGGGGGTCAGTCGGCTGCGAAAACGCTGCCGGCCTTGGAAGTGAGGGCGTCGGCGACCAGCTGCTGCTGCTCGACGACATGGTCGGCGAAGTGGCCGACGGCGGGCGAGGGCGAGCGCGACCGGCCGGCGTAGTGGAGCTCCAGCCCGGCCGGCACGCAGGCCTGCAGATGGTGGCGGATCTGGTACCAGGCGCCCTGGTTCTGCGGCTCTTCCTGGCACCAGACCACCGACGTGGCCTTGCCGTACTTGCCGAGCTCGGCGACCAGCGCCTCGCGCGGGAAGGGATAGAGCTGCTCGACGCGCACCAGCGCCACGTCGTCCTGTCCGCGCTTCTCCTTGTCCTCCAGCAGGTCGTAGTAGACCTTGCCCGAGCACAGCACCACGCGCTTGACCTTCTTCGCGTCGGCCGATGCGTCGCCGATCAGGTGCTGGAATTCGCCATTGGCGAGTTCGTCCAGCGTCGAGACCGCAAGCTTGTGGCGCAGCAGCGACTTCGGCGACATCACCACCAGCGGCTTGCGGGTGGTCATGCGCATCTGCCGGCGCAGCATGTGGAAGGCCTGGGCGGGCGTGGACGGCACGCAGACCAGCATGTTGTCGAGCGCGCACAGCTGCAGGAAGCGCTCCAGGCGCGCCGAACTGTGCTCGGGGCCCTGGCCTTCGTAGCCGTGCGGCAGCAGCAGGGTCAGGCCGTTGATGCGGCCCCACTTGGCTTCGCCGGAGGCGATGAACTGGTCGATCACCACCTGGGCGCCGTTGGCGAAATCGCCGAACTGGCCTTCCCAGATGCACAGGGTGTTGGGATCGGTGGTGGAGAAGCCGTACTCATAGGCCATCACCGCTTCCTCGCTGAGCAGCGAGTCGATGATGGTGGCCCGCTCCGGCGAGTCGACCAGCTGCTGCAGCGGCAGGTAGTAGTTGTCGGTCTTCTGATCGTGCAGGATCGCGTGGCGGTGGGTGAAGGTGCCACGCCCCACGTCCTGGCCCACCAGGCGCAGGCCGAAGCCTTCGTCGAGCACGGTCGCGTAGGCGAGGTTCTCGGCAAAGCCCCAGTCGGCGGGGATTTCACCGGCCGCCATCCTGCGGCGGTCCTCGTAGACCTTGGACACGCGCGAGTGCAGCTGCACGTCTTCGGGAATGGTGGTGATGGCCTTGGCCAGTGCCTTGAGCTTCGCCGGCTCGACCAAGGTGCTGGCCTTGTCGGTCAGCCTGCCGGCCACGAGGGAGCCCCAGTCGACGAACAGGCGGCTCTCCGGCGACGTCTTTCCGACCTCGGCCAGCTCGGTCGTGACCTCGCCCGCGTCAAGCCGGTCGCGATGGCGGTCGACCAGCGCCTGGCCGCCCTTTGCGGGCAGCACGCCGGCCGATTCCAGCTGGTTGGCGTAGAGCTCGCGGGTGGTCTTGTGCTTGCGGATCACCTGGTACATCACCGGCTGGGTGATCGCCGGCTCGTCGGCCTCGTTGTGGCCGTGGCGGCGGTAGCAGACCAGGTCGATCACCACGTCCTTGTTGAATTCCTGGCGGAAGTCGTAGGCCAGGCGCGCGGCGAAGGCCACGGCCTCCGGATCGTCCGCGTTCACGTGCAGCACCGGCGCGCCGATCATCTTGGCCACGTCGGTGCAGTACAGGGTGGAGCGTGCGTCCTCGCGGGCGCTGGTGGTGAAGCCCACCTGGTTGTTGACGACCACGTGCAGCGTGCCGCCGACGGCGAAGCCGCGCGCCTGCGACATCTGGAACAGCTCCATCACCACGCCCTGGCCGGCAAACGCGGCGTCGCCGTGGATCAGGATCGGCATCACCTGGCGGCGGGCCGTGTCCTGGCGACGCTCCTGGCGCGAGCGCACGGAGCCGGCGACCACCGGGTCGACGATCTCCAGGTGCGACGGGTTGAAGGCCAGCGCCAGGTGCACCGGGCCGCCATCGGTGGCGACGTCGGCGGAGAAACCCATGTGGTACTTCACGTCGCCGGCGTGGGCGAGGTCGTTGTGCTCGAACTTGCCCTCGAACTCGTCGAACAGCCGGCGCGGGCTTTTGCCCAGCGTATTGACCAGCACGTTCAGGCGGCCGCGGTGGGCCATGCCGATCACGATGTCCTTGACGCCGTCGCTGCCGGCACTGCGGATCACGGTATCGAGCAGCGGAATCAGCGAATCGCCGCCTTCCAGCGAGAAGCGCTTCTGGCCGACGTACTTGGTGTGCAGGTAGCGCTCCAGGCCCTCGGCCGCGGTCAGGCGTTCGAGGATGCGGCGCTGCTCGTCGGCGGTGTGGCTGTAACGCCCACCTGCGGTTTCCATGCGCTCGTACATCCAGCGGCGCTGCTCGGCCTGCGGGATGTGCATGAACTCGGCGCCGATGGGGCCGGCGTAGGTCGCGCGCAGCAGCGCGAGCAGGTCGCGCAGGCGCATGCGCGGAGCACCGCCAAAGGTGCTGGTGCCGCCAGCGGCAGGCCCGGTGGCGAACTCGGTGTCGAGGTCGGCGTCGGACAGGCCGTGGAAAGGCAGGTCCAGGTCCGGGGCATCGATCTTGTCGGCCATGCTCAACGGATCGGTATCCGCCTGCAGGTGGCCGCGCGAGCGGTAGGCGGTGATCAGCTTCAGCACCGAGCCCTGCTTGCGCTGGGCCTCGAGGTCACCGCCACCGGAGGCCACCACCACGCCGGCCTTGGCTTCCCGGCCGGCGCGGGCGACCGCGTCCATGACCACCGAGTGCGGGACGTCGCCGGCCTCCCGGCCCTGGAAGCCGTCGAACCAGGCCTTCCACTTGTCGCCGACACTGTCGGGGTCAACGAGATACTGCTCGTACAGGTCCTCGATGAAGGCGGCATTGGCGCCGAGCTGGGAGGACTGCGCAAACTGCTTCAATAGATTGGCCACGATGGCGTCGGAAAACTCAGGAAATGAGGGGATGGTCCGCATATGCGGGACGAGTGCCTGTTCAGGCACTCGATCCGGGCAATTATAGCCCTCTGCGCGGGATTGAGGCGCCAGCATCCCGGTTCGAAACGCATTGTTGCCCAGGGGCGAAGGTCGGGCGCCGCGGCAGCGGCCTCGGGTCCCGGCGCGGGGCCAGCCCCTCAGATGCCGAGGGCGCGGTATTCCGTGCAGGGGCGGGCGCGCTCCCAGAAGGGGTCGAACACTCCGCGCAGGTGGCGCGCGCGGCCGGCGCCATCGAGCCGCGTCTCGCCCTCCCAGCGCTGGCCCAGAGGCCGGAAGAAATGGCCGCCGCCATCGTTGGCGACGAAGGCAGAGGCATAGGCGCGGTCGACCTGTTCCTCCACCGCGCGGAAGGCGATCGCGCTGGGCAGCCGCTGGCCAAGGGCGATCAGCGGTGCAAGCGCACGCTGCGGCACCGCCGGCTCCTGCAGCAGGATGCGGATCGCGCACTCGCCGCCGGTGGCGCAGCGGCGGATCGCGGCGACGATTTCCAGCTGGTCGAACAGGCCCGGATCGAGCTCGCGGCTGTAGATGTCGAGATGGCGGCGGGCGCCCGCGATGACGGCCCACGTGGCGGCGATCGCCGCGTCGCGCGAGTCGACCAGGTTGAGTGCGCCCGGCCGCAGGCGCATGGCCTGGTGCTCGATGCCGGCTTCCTGGAAGCGCTCGCCGACGGGCAGGAAGCCGGCGCGCGCATAGAAGCCGACCGCCGCGGCCTGGGCGTGGAGGGTGACTTCGGGCCAGCCCAGCGTCCGCGCCTGCTCCAGCAGCGCCTGCAGCAGCGCGTCGCCGACCCCGCGGCCGCGCCACGTGGGCAGGACCGCCATCCGGCCGATGCCGCGCGCGGGCGTGAGCCGGCCGGTGCCGATGGCATTGCCGGCGTTGTCGCGCGCGATGACGTGGTGGCACGCCGGGTCGAATTCGTCCCATTCGAGCGCCAGCGGCACGCCCTGTTCCTGGACGAACACCGCCTCGCGCACGCTGCGCAGGTCCGGCAGGCCTTCTTCGTAGCCGACCGCGTGGAGGGTGAATGCCTGCGCCGGGGCCATGCGCCTACTCCCCGTCGTCGCTGTCGTCGTCCCCGTCGTCTTCCAGCACCAGCTGGTAATGGCCGGCTTCCAGCAGGGCCAGCACGCAGCCACGCGCAGGCGGGGCCAGGGTGGCATAGGCCTTGTCGCCAAGCACGGGCGCATTGGCGATGGTCGCGGCGTCACCGGCAGGCATCGCGTGGGCCTCGCCGTTGACGTAGAGCCGCGCTTCGTCGCCGGACCGGCGCCAGGCCATGCGCGAATACGGATGGCGGTGGAGCTCGGCGCCGTGCTCGAGGTCCCACTCGACCTCGATGCGCGAGCGCGGCGCGGCGTCGCCCTCGTCGGGAGCGGCGACTTCGCCGCCGTTGCGATACATGGTGATGAAGCGGCCGAACCAGTCGGCCATGCGCTGCGGATCGTCGCTGCGCAGCAGGTCCAGGGCATGGACCACGCGCGCCATCGCGGCGTCGTCGATTTCCGCCGGATCGCCGGGCAGCAGGAGGTCGGGATCCGCGTAGCGCAGGTTGTCGTCGGCGTCGGCCAGCAGGCTGTCGGCAAGGTCACCGAGCAGTTCGGCCGCGGAGGGCGCGCGCATGCCGACCGAGAACGTCAGGCAGGCATCCTCGGCCACGCCGTGGTGCGGCACGTTGGGCGGCAGGTACAGCATGTCGCCGGGGCCGAGCACCCAGTCGTGGGTGACCTTGAACTCGCGCAGCAGCTTGATATCCACGTCGTCGCGGAAGGCGAGCGGCGGCTCCTCGCCGCCCATGGCCACGCTGGCGTCGATCATCCAGCGGCGGTGGCCGAGTGCCTGCAGCAGGAACACGTCGTACTGGTCGACGTGCGCGCCGACCGAGCCGCCCGGTGCCGCGAACGAGACCATGATGTCGTCCAGGCGCCAGCGCGGCAGGAAGCCGAAGTGCTGCAGCAGGCCGGCAATGTCCGGATCCCACTTGTCCACGTCCTGGACAAGCAGCGTCCAGTCCTGCCGTGGCATCGCCGGGAAGACTTCCTCGGCGAATGGACCCTGGCGCACGTTCCATGCGTCGGCGGCACGGTCGTGTTCGATGATGCGGGCCAGCACGCCTTCCTCGCAGGCCAGGCCGGCGAGGTCTTCCGGTGCGATCGGCGAGACGTAGCCGGGGATCGCGTTGCGGATCAGCAGCGGACGCTTCTGCCAGTAGTCACGCAGGAAGTCGGCCGGCGGCATGCCCAGCAGGCCTTTGCCGGTGGCGTCGATCTCGAGCGGCAGGTCGTGGGTGGCGGCCGGGGGCGTCGCGCCGGCGGGCTGCGATGCATCGGCAGCGCGGGGCGCAGCACGGCTGGCGGGCGCCTTCCCGCTGCTGGAGGCTTTGCGTCCGGAGGGTGCCTTGCGGGTGGTCATGGTGCGGGTCTCGTGCGGTTCGCGAGTGCGTGGAGAGGGCGTGGATCCGGCGATATGTGTGAGAGCGGCGATCTTTGTGGGAGCGGCTATAGCCGCGATTGAATCGGCTCAGACCTCGCGGGCAAGGGTGCCCGCGTGGCCCGTGTAGCTGCCGGGCGTCATGTGGAGGAGGCGCTGCTTCGCGTCGTCCGGCAGGTCCAGCCCGCCGATGAACGCGCGCATGGAGTCCGCGGTGATGCCCTGGCCACGGGTCAGCGCCTTGAGCTGCTCGTAGGGACTCGGCAGGCCATGGCGGCGCATCACCGTCTGCACCGCTTCGGCCAGCACTTCCCAGGACGCGTCGAGGTCGGCGGCCAGGCGCTCCGGGTTTGCGCTGAGTTTCCCCAGGCCACGCGCCAGCGCGTCAAAGCCGACCAGCGCGTGGCCGAAGGCGGTGCCGAGTGCGCGCAGCACGGTGGAGTCGGTGAGGTCGCGCTGCCAGCGGCTGATCGGCAGCTTGGTCGCGAAGTGCTCGAACAGGGCGACGCTGATGCCGAAGTTGCCCTCGGCGTTCTCGAAGTCGATCGGGTTGACCTTGTGCGGCATGGTCGAGCTGCCGACTTCGCCGGCCTTCACCGCCTGCTTGAAATAGCCCAGCGAGATATAGCCCCAGACGTCGCGCGACAGGTCGATGAGGATGGTCGCGATGCGCTTCTGCACGTCGGCGATCTCGGCGATGCAGTCGTGCGGCTCGATCTGGGTGGTGTAGGGATTGAAGTCCAGCCCCAGCGATTCGACGAAGCGGCGCGAGAACGCAGGCCAGTCGACGTCGGGATAGGCGGCCAGGTGCGCGTTGTAGTTGCCGACCGCGCCGTTGGCCTTGCCGGTGAGCGATACCGCGACCAGCTGCGCGCGCTGGCGCTCCAGTCGCGCGACCACGTTGGCGAGCTCCTTGCCGACCGTGGTCGGTGAGGCGGTCTGGCCATGGGTGCGCGAGAGCATCGGCAGCGCGGCAAACTCGTGCGCCATGCCGCGCAGGGTGGCCGTGACGCCGTCCAGCGCGGGCAGCATCACGTCGCGACGGGCGGCGTCGAGCATCAGGCCGTAGGAGAGGTTGTTGATGTCCTCGCTGGTGCAGGCGAAGTGCACGAACTCCAGCGCCGGACCCAGTTCGGCGTCGTCGGCCAGGCGTTCCTTGATGAAGTACTCGACCGCCTTGACGTCGTGGTTGGTGGTGCGTTCGATCTCTTTGACGCGGGCGGCGTCGGCGGGTGAGAAGCCATCGGCCAGGGCGCGGAGGCTGGCGGTGGCGCCTTCGTCGAAGGGGGCCAGCTCGGGAATGCCGGGTTCGGCGGCCAGCGCCAGCAGCCATTCCACTTCAACCCGCACGCGGGCGTGGATCAGTCCGAACTCGGAGAACACCGGCCGCAGCGCCTCCACCTTGCCGGCGTAGCGGCCGTCGAGGGGGGAGAGGGCGAGCAGCGGGTTGAGGGCGGGCATGGGCGGTGTCTGGATGCGGGCGGCCGGTCATTCTACCCGGCGTGTGCTGGGGGTGACGGGTGGTGGAGTCGCTTTCGGACACCGTGTGTTGCGGGTTGCGGGGTGTGGGCCGCGGGCTTCGTGGAGGAGCGTGCCCCTGCAAGGGGGGGCTGGACCGCCGCCTCAGCCATCCATGGCTGAAGCGGCTACCGCGCACGTCCATGTGCGCTGTCCATACCCACCCCGCAGTGTCCCGCGGCGCGGACCATCCAGATGGCATCTCTTTGGTGGCATCCCGTAGCCCCATCCATCATCAGGGAGCCAACGATCGCGGGCGTATCCTTCCAGCATCACCGAGTGGAGGACGTCATGGCTGCCAGGGATTTCCGGATCGAACACGACAGCATGGGCGAGCTTGAGGTGCCAGCCGATGCGCTCTGGGGCGCCTCGACGCAGCGCGCGGTGGAGAATTTCCCGGTCAGCGGGCGGCCGATGCCACGGGGTTTCATCCGGGCGCTGGGGCTGGTCAAGGCCGCGGCGGCCGAGGCCAACGCGGGCTTCGGGCTGCTGCCCAAGGGCCTGGCGGCATCGATCCGCAAGGCTGCCAACGAGGTCGCGGCCGGCGACCATGACGCGCACTTTCCGGTGGACATCTACCAGACGGGTTCGGGGACGTCCTCGAACATGAACGCCAACGAAGTGATCGCGACGCTCGCGACGCGCGCGGGCAAGCGGGCGGTGCATCCGAATGACCACGTCAATCTCGGCCAGAGTTCCAACGACGTGGTGCCGACGGCGCTGCGGGTGTCGGCGCAGCTGGCGGTGGTGGAGGAGCTGCTGCCGGCGCTGAAGCAGCTGCGCAAGAGCATCGACCGGAAGGGGCGCTCGCTGCGCAAGGTGGTGAAGACCGGGCGTACGCACCTCATGGATGCGATGCCGCTGACGTTCGCGCAGGAGTTCGGTGCCTGGTCCTCGCAGCTGGCCTCGGCCGAGGCGCGGCTGGGCGATGCGCTCAAGCGCCTGCGGCGGCTGCCGATCGGGGGCACGGCGATCGGTACCGGCATCAACGCCGATCCGCGCTTCGGCAAGGCGGTGGCCCGGGCGCTGTCGGCGGCGAGTGGAACGCGCTTCGACTCGGCCGATGACAAGTTCGAGGGCATCGCCTCGCAGGACGATGCGGTGGAGATGTCGGGCCAGCTCAACGTGCTGGCGGTGGCGCTGATGAAGATCGCCAACGATCTGCGCTGGATGAATTCGGGGCCGCTGGCCGGGCTCGGCGAGGTGGAACTGCCGGCGCTGCAGCCGGGCAGTTCGATCATGCCGGGCAAGGTCAATCCGGTGATCCCGGAGGCGACGGTGATGGCCTGCGCACAGGTGATGGGCCACCACGTGGCGGTGACGGTGGCGGGGCAGAGCGGCAATTTCCAGCTCAACGTGGCGCTGCCGCTGATCGCGGCCAACCTGCTGGAGTCGGTGGGGCTGCTGTCGGCGGTGTCGCGGCTGCTGGCGGAGCGGGTGATCGACGGCCTGGAGGTGCGCCGCGACGTGGTCGGGACGGCGCTGGAACGCAATCCGATCCTGGTGACCGCGCTCAATCCGGTGATCGGCTACGAGAAGGCGGCGGCGATCGCCAAGCAGGCCTATCGCGAGGGGCGGCCGGTGCTTGAGGTGGCGGTGGAGGCCACGGGAATGCCGGAGGCGAAGCTGCGCGCGCTGCTCGATCCGCTGGCGCTGACCCGCGGCGGGATCCACGACGGCGGTTGATGCGCTCGCTGCAGGAGCCACCCTCGCCTTTGTAGGAGCCGCTTTAGCGGCGATCGCCGCTACGGCTGTCCACGCGCATTCGCAAAGGCGATGGTGCGGGCGGTCGCGGCTAGCGCCCTTGCGGCGCCTGGTCCGTTGTTTCGGCGCGCGCCCTGGGTTCGGGAACCAGCAGGGTGTCGCAGGGGCTGGCGTCGAGGACTTCGCGGGCGACGCTGCCGATGAGCAGGTGGAACAGGGCGCCGCGGCCGTGCGTGGCCACGACCACCAGTCCGGCATCGATCGCCAGGGCGTGTTCGGCCATGCGGCGCGCGGCGTCGCCGTGCGCGGCGGCGACCGGCAGGCCGGCGTGGCCGTGGGCCACGACGAAATCGCGGGCCTTTTGCAGGACCGCTTCGTGCATGTCGCCCACGCCGCGTTCGCGGTCGCCGTCGCGCAGCCCGAGGTAGGGCGGTTCGAAGGCGGTGAACAGGCTGGTGGCGATTTCCGGGAAGAAGCCGCGCCCGACGTCGAGCGCATGCGCCGAGGACGTCGAGAAATCGCTGGCCACGACCATCCGTGCGTAGGGTGCGTGGACGCGGTCGCGCACGACCAGCAGCGGCAAGTGCCCGTGGCGCGACAGCCAGGTGACCGTCGAGCCCAGCAGGTGGCGTCCGAACAGGGCGTCGTGGGCGATGCCGGTCACCACCAGGCTGCAGCCGGCTTCGGTGGCCACGGATTCGACGCAGCTGCCGACCCGGCCTTCGCGCACCAGCAGTTCCAGCCGGACGTCGTCGGCGACCGGGCCGACGTCGCGGCGCAGGCGCGCGGCGGCGCGCAGCGCGGCCGGGCTTGCATGTGGCGACGGCGGCTGGTCGCGGCGCGGCGGCGGTTCGGGCGCGGGCTCGACCACGGTCAGCACGACGAGCCTGGCCTCCCATTCGCGCGCAAGCGCAACGGCGCGGTCCAGGGCGCGGTCGCAGCGCCCGTCCAGGTCGGTGGCGAGCAGGATGGCGCGCGGCGCATCGGGCTTCCAGACGATGTCGCTCATGTGGCTGAGGCCTCGCTCCGCGTGGCTGCGGCGTGGTCCATCCGAGTCTAGCCGCAAGCCGCCGCGGCGTCCGGCGGCCGCGGTTCAGCGCTTGCGGGGGATATCGACCTTGCCGGCCACGCCCTGGTGGTCGACCGAGCCGCTGCCCAGCGAACGCACGCGCAGGTCGCCGCCGATCACGCGGGCTTCTATGTCGCCCGAGCCGACCGAGCCCACTTCGACGCCGCCGCCGATGCGCTCGAGGCCGGCATCGCCGGAGCCGACCGAACCGATGTCGACCCCGCCGCCCACGTCGCGCAGCTCCAGGTCGCCGGAGCCGATGCTGCCCATGCGCGCGTCACCGCGGACCTTCCGGGCCGAGAGGTCGCCGGAGCCGATCGATCCGCCGTCCAGGCTGCCGATGTCCTGCAGCGTGATGTCGCCCGAACCGACGGTCGCCCTGACCTCGCCGCGGATGCCACGCGCCTCGGCATCGCCGGAACCCACGGTGAGGCCGAGCCGGGACAGGCCGTTCAGCCAGGCATCGCCGGAGCCGACCGTCACTTCGACCGGGATGCCGTCGGGCACGCTGCCGGACAGGTCGAACCAGGCGTAGTGGTCGCCGAAGAACGACCAGCCGCTGCGCTCCTCGCGGTTGAGGCGCACCACCAGGCGGTCGCCCTCGCGGGCCTGCTCCAGCTTCAGTCGCGCGAGCTCGTCCGCGCTCGAGGCGCAGGCGCGGCCCTGCAGGCTGCCGGCGCGCCCGGGCGTGCCGTCCAGGCGCAGCTTGCTGGCGCCAACGCGGAACTCCACCAGGCGTGCATCGCCGATGTCGAGCGCGAGCGACTGCGGTGCGCTGTGCTTGCAGGCGCGGTCGCCGTCGGCCAGGGCCGGGGTCGGCGCTGTCGCCAGGCAGAGGAGGGCGAGGGAGAACGTGGTGGCTGGAATGCGCATGGATAGCCTCGTGTCTTGGAGGGGCCGGAAGGCCCGGTTCGCGCCATGGGCGCGGCTGGCGGACCGGTCAGGCCGCGATGGTCTCGCCTGCGCCTGTACCGGGAGCGGCGTCGCCGGCGTGGTTCCCGCAGTCCTCGATATCTTCGGGCGTCATCGTCGCGTAGGGGGCGAAGGCCGGCAGCGCGCCGGCCAGCGACTGCTGGCTGTCGTACAGCGCCGGCAGCAGCGCGCAGAGCTTGAGCGCCTCGTCCTTGATCCTGTCCGCCTCGGCTTCGATCCGCGCTTCGTAGGCCTGGCGCCCCTCGTCGCCGCCAAACAGCGCCTCGCCGATCCCGGTCAGCGCGGTGCCCGCGACGTCCGCGCCCTGGGCGCCAATCGCCAGCCCGGCCAGCGCCACGTCCTCCAGCTGGCGGCGATGTGCAAGCAGCAGGGCGCGCTGTTCCGGAGTGGCCGGGACCGCCTCGCCTTCGATCAGCAGTTCGCCGTCGGGCGTGAGTTCGGCCTTGGGCAGCCCTTCGGCACCGTGCCCGCCGCCATAGCTGCGCCCGTTGATGGTGATCGCGAAGTCGTCGCCGATGCTCAGGTTCTTGGCCTTCAGGGCCTGGCTCGCCTTGGCGATCGCCTTGGCGGCCTGGCGACCGATGAAGGTCTTCCCGGCATCGGCATCGGCATCGGCGGCGCCTGGTGCGTCCGCGGCGGGCGGTGGGTCCGTTGCCGGGCTGCAGCCGGCGGCCAGCACGCAGAGCAGGGCGGCTGAAAGGGCGTGGGACGCGCGCATCCTGATGGTCATCGGTGTTCCTCCCGGGGTGGTCACGTGGGTCAGCCTTCGTCGCGCCAGCGGCGCAGGCGGGTGGCGATGAACAGCATGGCGATGCCGACCGCGGCGCCGATCCACAGCTCCGGCTGCAGCAGGTTGGAATAGATCGAGGAAGGCTCGATCAGGTGCAGCACTCCCTGCGATTCGATGTTGGCGTTGCCCAGGCGGCCGATGTCATCCCGGGTCAGCGGCACCACGCCAAGCAGCATGCGCGCGACGATGTTGCTCCAGAACCAACCGGCTTCCAGGCCGAGCATCCGCATCACGCTGAACATGCTGACGAAGACGCCGGCCAGCAGCGGGACCAGCACCGCCCAGAGGAAGGGCACGCTGCGTGCCCAGGCCGAGCACAGCATCAGCCAGCCGATGGTGGGCAGGGCCCAGAGCGCGTAGACCGGGATCGCCGCCAGCATCGACAGCGAGATCGCCAGTGGATTGCCCGGACCCCAGATCAGCTCCCAGGGGTTGCCGCCGTGGATCATCACAGTGACGCTCAGCAGGATCAGGAAGCCGAACATGGTGGCGATTGCGGCCAGGGTCGCCAGCAGCGGTATCACCACGATCGCGCTGAGCACCTTCGACAGCACGGTTTCGCCATCCGACAGCGGCAGCGACTTCCAGAACAGCACGCTGCGGTCCTTGCGCTCGTCATACAGCGCGCCCAGGCAGTAGAAGAACATCACGAAGACCATGACGATGTAGGGCCAGGCCGAGGACAGCATCATGGTCAGATCGATGCCACTGGCGAGCTGGGCCTTGTCGTCCGCGCTCATCTGCGCGGCAAGCAGGCCCAGGTCGAGGCCGTTGATCGACATCGAGCTGCCGTCGTTGAGGACGATGCCATCGCCGGTATCGGCATTGCGCATGCCGACCAGGGCGATGACGAGGAGCAGCGCGGTGAGCAACAGCGAAATCGCTCCGGCGATGAACGGTGCCCAGAAGAATCCTCCCCTGTGCTCCCAGTATTCGCGCCTGAGCAGCAGGCTGAAGCGCTGCGTATGGTTCGCCGGGGACTTGGCCACCGGCAGGCTGTCGGTCATGGCGTTCATCAGTAGGTTCCCTTCATGGTGGCGACGAAGAGGTCGGCGAGCCCCGGGGTGCGGGTTTCGCCGAAGGCGGCCAGCGCGCTGCGATCGGCGCGGTCGAAGAGCATCACGGTCTTGCCGAAGGGCAGGGCGCGTTCGTCCAGCGGACCGAGCGCGCGCGCGGCCTCGGCACGGCCGGCATCGACCAGCACTTCGGTGAAGCGTTCGGCGAGTTCGTCCATCGGTGCGTCCAGCACGATCCGGCCGTCGCGGATGAACAGGGCGTCGGTGAGGATGTGCTCGACCTCCTCGACCTGGTGGGTGGTGATGAGGATGGTCTTGTCCTCATCGAAATAGTCCTCCAGCAGGCGCTGGTAGAACTGTTTGCGATAAAGCACGTCGAGCCCGAGCGTGGGCTCGTCAAGCACCAGCAGGCGGGCGTCGATCGCCATCACCAGCGCCAGGTGCAGCTGCACGATCATGCCCTTGGACATCTCCCGTACCCGCATCTTCGGGGTCAGCTTGGTGTTGGCCAGGAAGCGCTCGCAGCGGGCGCGGTCGAAGCGCGGATGCACGCCTTCAACGAAGGCGATCGCCTCGCGCACCCGCATCCAGCGCGGCAGCACGGCGACGTCGGCGATGAAGCAGACGTCATTCATCAGCAGGTTGCGTTCGCTGCGCGGGTCGCGGCCGAGCACCGACAGCTCGCCCTGGAACGGGATCAGCCCGAGGATGGCCTTCAGCGCCGTGGTCTTGCCGGCGCCATTGGGGCCGACCAGGCCGACGATGCGGCCGCGTTCGATGCGGAAGCTGGTGCCATCGAGGGCACGCTTGCCCTTGTAGGCCTTGACCAGGCCGCGGGCGTCGATGACTGCGGATTCGTGTGCGTTCATGCGGAGTGTCCTTCGCGCAGCAGGTCTTCGGGCGAGAGGCCGAGCAGCCGGATACGCTCCAGCACCTGCGGCCATTCTTCGGTGAGGAATCGGTCGCGTTCGTTTCCGAGCAGCTTTTTGGACGCCTCCTCGGTGACGAACATGCCCAGGCCACGGCGCTTTTCGACCAGGGCCTCGTCGGCCAGCTCCTGGTAGGCGCGCGATACCGTGATCGGGTTGAGCTGGTATTCGGCGGCGACCTGGCGCACGGAGGGCAGGGCGTCGCCCGGCTTGAGCTGGCCATCGAGCATCATCGCGATGACCCGCTCCTTCAGTTGTCGGTAGATGGGAGCGCCATCGCTCCACTGGATGCCGGACATGGCTCAGCCTCCGATACGGCGCATGCCGTGCGCGAAAGAGAAATAGGGAAGCGCCAGTCCGCGGCGTGCACCCTTGGAGGCGCGAGGCCCGGAGAGGCCGGACGCGGAGTCATCGGCCGGCGCGTCGATGGCGGCCGCGGAAGGACCCGTTGTCCGGCTGTCGCTTTCGGCCGGGCTTGAGGCCAACAGGGCGGCGGCCAGGCATATGCCGGTGACGGACAATGCGATCAGGCTGTGGCTGAGCTTGCGGTCCATGGCGGAAGTCCTGCTCTGGATGACTGGTGTGGTATGAAACTATAACACCACCACACGCGTCGTCAAGCGTCTTCCCGCCCCAACTGATGGCAGGGGTTGCCGGCGATTGCCGGCGCCGGCCTCGCCCGCGACAATAGGCAGCTTGATGCCGCGGACCGCGGCCGGAGTCCAGGAGCATCCCCCGATGAAATCCACTCTGCGCGGCCTTGCCGCGCTGTCCCTCGCCGCGGCCCTGTCGCTGGCCCCCGCAATCGCACAGGAGAACGCCGTGCCGTCAACGGAACGTGAGAAGAACAGCTACATGATCGGCATGGACGTGGGACAGTCGATCGAGGCTGTCGGCCCGGACATCGACCGTGACGCATTCATGCGCGCGGTGACCCACGCGCTCGACGGCGGTGAGCCGCTCGTCACCGAGGCCGAGGCGGCAACGATCGCTCCGGCGCTGATGCAGCGGATTGCCGCCCGCAGCGGCCAGCAGGTTCCCGGCATGGCGCCGGGCAGCGAGCCGGCGGCGGTGGATCGCGACAAGGTCGGCCTGATCGTGGGCGCCGATGTCGGGCGGTCGCTGGCGCCGGTGAAGGACGAGCTCGACCTGGCGATGTTCGCCCGCGGCGTCGGCACGATGTTCGACGGTGGCACGCCGCTGCTGGCCGAAGCCGAGCTGGCAACGATCCGCGAGGCCTTCGGCAAGCGCATGCAGGAGCGCGCCCGCGCCGAGAGCGAGGCGGCCGCGCAGACGAACAGCGCCGCAGGCACCGAATTCCTCGCCGGCAACAAGACCGCCAAGGGCGTGGTGACCACGGGCTCGGGCCTGCAGTACATGGTGCTGCGCCAGGGGTCGGGTCCGCGGCCGACCGCTGATTCGCGGGTGCGCGTGCACTACGAGGGCAAGCTGCTCGACGGCAGCATCTTCGACAGCTCCTACGAGCGCAACGATCCGGCGACCTTCGGCCTCGGCCAGGTGATCGCAGGTTGGACCGAGGGCCTGCAGCTGATGCCGGTGGGCGCCAAGTACCGCTTCTGGATCCCGTCCGAACTCGCCTACGGACGCAATGGTTCCCCGGGTGGCATTCCCCCGAATTCCACCCTGGTCTTCGACGTCGAACTCCTGCAGCTGCACTGATCGCGGCTCTCCGCCCCCCTTTTCCCGAGGTACACCGATGAACACCGCCGTCCGCACCATCGCGACCAGCCTGCTGGCCGCATCGCTCCTCGTCGCCCTTGGCGCCTGCAAGAAGATCGAGCCCGAGGCCGACAAGGCAGAAGCCGCCGAGGGGACTCCCGCCGAGCTCGACATCAAGGGCCTGCCGACCGAGAAGCACCAGGCGGGCTATGCCATCGGCCTGCAGGTCGGTGCCACGCTTTCCGAGATCAAGGACGAGGTCGATTTCGATGCCCTGGTCAAGGCCATGCGTACGGCGATGAACGGCGAGGAGCCGCTGATGGACGAAGCGCAGGCGCGGCAGGCCTTCGAAGCCTTCGGCCAGCGCATGCAGACGAAGATGGCGTCGGGCAACCGCGAGGCCTCCGAGGCATTCCTCGCCGCAAACGCAGGTCAGGAAGGCGTCGAGGTCACCGCGTCCGGCCTGCAGTACAAGGTGCTGGAGCAGGGCGATGGTCCCAAGCCCGGCCCCGAAAGCCGGGTGAGCGTGCATTACAAGGGCACGCTGGTCGACGGCACCGTGTTCGACAGCTCCTACGATCGCGGCGAGCCCGCCGTGTTCACCCTGTCCAGCGTGGTCCCGGGCTGGCAGGAAGGCCTGCAGCTGATGCCGGCCGGCAGCAAGTACATGCTGTGGCTGCCCAGCGATCTCGGCTATGGCGACATGGGCACCCCGGGCGGCCCGATCGCCCCGGGCAGCGCACTGGTGTTCGAGGTCGAGCTGCTCGAAATCCTGGATTCCCCGACGGAGTAAGCGCATGCGCGTCAGCATCTTCGGCACCGGCTACGTTGGCCTGGTGACCGGCACCTGCCTGGCCGAGGTCGGCCATGAGGTGATCTGCGTCGATGTCGACGCGGGCAAGATCGAGCGCCTCGGCCAGGGGATCATCCCGATCTACGAGCCGGGCCTCGAGCCGATGGTGAAGTCCAACCATGCTGCCGGCCGGCTGGATTTCACCACCGATGCCGCGCGCGCCATCGCCCATGGCGAGGTGGTGTTCATCGCCGTGGGCACGCCGCCCGACGAGGACGGCAGCGCCGACCTGCAGTACGTGCTGACGGTGGCGCGCACCATTGGCGAACACCTCGAGCGCCCGGCGATCGTGGTCGACAAGTCCACGGTGCCGGTGGGCACCGCCGACCGCGTGCGCGAAACCATCGCCGCGGCTTTGGCCGCGCGTGGCGTCGACATCGCGTTCGACGTGGTGTCCAACCCCGAGTTCCTGAAGGAGGGCGCCGCGGTCGAGGACTGCATGCGCCCCGACCGCATCGTGCTCGGTGCCGACAATCCGGCGGCGGTGGAGCGGCTCAAGCGCCTGTATGCACCGTTCAACCGCAACCATGATCGTTTCGTGGTCATGGACGTGCGGTCGGCGGAGCTCACCAAGTACGCGGCCAACGCGATGCTCGCGACCAAGATCAGCTTCATGAACGAGATCGCCAACATCGCCGAGAAAGTCGGCGCCGACGTCGAGATGGTGCGCAAGGGCATCGGCTCGGATCCACGCATCGGCTGGCATTTCATCTATCCCGGCGCCGGCTACGGCGGCTCGTGCTTCCCCAAGGACGTGCAGGCACTGGCGCGCACCGCGCAGCAGGTCGGCCACGAGCCGCTGCTGCTGGACGCCGTGGAAGCGGTCAACGAGCGCCAGAAGGGCCACCTGCACGAGCTGGTGCAGCGCCACTATGGCGAGGCGGGCATCGCGGGCAAGACCTTTGCCGTCTGGGGCCTGGCGTTCAAGCCGGATACCGACGACATGCGCGATGCCTCCAGCCGTCGCCTGCTGGCGCAGCTCTGGGAGTCGGGTGCGTGCGTTCGCGCCTACGATCCCGAGGCCGCCAACGAGGCCCGGCGGATCTTCGGCGAGCGTGACGATCTGGAACTCAGCGAATCGGCGCAGAAGGCGCTCGAAGGTGCGGACGCGCTGGTCGTGGTCACGGAGTGGAAGGAGTTCCGCAGCGTCGACCTCGCGCAGCTGCGCTCGCAGCTCGCCGATGCGGTGGTCTTCGACGGCCGCAACATCTACCGTCCCGAAGACGCCGAGGGCGCCGGCCTGGCGTACTACGGCATCGGCCGCGGACGCTCGGTGCGGGCCGCCTGATCCATGTCCAGCGGGCTTGAATCACGCGTGGTGGAACTGGAGACGCGCCTGGCGTTCCAGGAGCACGCGCTGTCCGAACTCAGCGATGCCCTGGCCGACGCCCGGCGCGAGCTGAGCCGCAACGACGCGCTGCTGCGCCGAGCGCTCGACGAACTGCACGCCAACCGCCCCGGGGTGACCGGCGATCCCGCCGATGAACCACCTCCGCCGCATTACTGAAGAACGATGAGCGATTCGCTGAAAGACCAGTTGCTGGGACTTGGCTTCAAGCCGGCCCCGGCTCCAGACAGGCCCAAGGGCCCCCGCGGCAAGGACGGCCCGGGTGCCAAGGGTGGCGCTGCAGCCGCGCCTGGCGCGCATCACCGGAACCGGCGGGGGCCACAAAGTGGCAAGGGCCCGCAGGACGAGCGGGGCCCGCGTGACGGCAAGGGTCCGCAGCGTGCGAAGGGCCCGCAGGGCGGCAGGGGACCGGGCGATGGCGGGCGCCGTCGCGCCGCGGGTCCCGAGGGTGACATCGACCTCGCCAAGGCTTTCGCGATCCGTGCCCAGCGCGAGAAGGACGATCGCATCCGCGCCGAGCGCGAGAAGCAGGAAGCCGCGCGCCAGCGCCGCGAAGCCCAGGCAAAGCTGGCCTCGCTGCTCGAGGGCAAGGGCCTGAACGCCGCCGACGCGGAACACGTCCGCCACTTCGAATACGGCGGCAAGATCAAGCGCGTCCACGTGACCGCCGACCAGCTTCGCGCGCTCAACGCCGGCGAACTCGGCCTGGTGCAGCTCAACGGCCGCTACCTGGTGGTGACCACGGCCGTCCTCGCGGAAGCCGAAGCCGTGTATCCGCAGGCCGTTGCGCTGAAGGTCGACCCGGACGCACCGGTTTCCGACGACCCGTACTCCGATCCCCAGTACCAGGTGCCTGACGATCTGATCTGGTAGGGGCGTAGAGCTTTTTGCCACGGATTTACGCGGATATTCGCGGATGGAGCAAAAGCGTTTCATGTAGGAGCAGCTATAGCTGCGACCTGGAGACCTCCCCGGCTCAGATGGATCGGATCGCAGCTATAGCTGCTCCTACAAACGCATGTGGCTTTTGCCCTATCCGCGAATATCCGCGTAAATCCGTGGCAAAAGGCATTTGCTCTATCCAGCTCCGGCACGGCCTCTCCGCGGCACGACCCAGACCCAGGCGATCACGCAGCCGAGCAGGGCGAAGCCGCCGGCGGCGAGGAAGGCCACGCGGCCGTCGCCGTGGGGCCAGAGCTGGCCGGCGATGAGGGCGCCCAGCACGCCGCCGAGTCCTGACGAGAAGCCGTAGAACAGGCCCTGTGCGTGGCCGTTGAGCGCGCCGGGGAAGTGGCGCGCGAGCAGCTGCATCGCCGCCGCGAAGAAGGCCGCGAAGCTCAGCGCGTGCGTGGCCTGGGCGACCAGCATCACCGGCATGCTCTCCGGCCACAGCGCGGTCGCCCACCAGCGCAGCACGGCGCTGGCCATCGAACCCAGCAGCAGCCAGCTCGGGTCCCATCGCCTGAAGACGGTCGAGATAGTGAAGAACACCGCGACCTCGAACACCACGCCCACGGTCCACATCAGACCCAGGGTCGAAGTCGCATAGCCGAGGCTGTCCATGTAGACCGAGAAGAAGGTGTAGTACGGGCCGAAGGACAGCTGCTCCAGGAAGCAGGCGACCAGGAAGGCCGCCACCTGCGGCTGGCGCACGATCCTCCAGAAGCCCGGACCCGCGGGTCCCCTCGGACCGACATGGCCTGCGTCCGAGTTCGCGAAGGCGCTCACCGCCATCAGGACGAACAGGGGCAGCATCGCCCAGGGCAGGATCGCGGCGCCGTGGCGTTCGATCAGCCAGCCGAAGCTGGTGGTGACGATGATGAAGCCGATCGAACCCCAGACCCGGATCGCTCCGTAGCGATGGGCCTCGGCGCCGAGGTGGCCGAGCGTGATCGCCTCGAACTGCGGCATCACCGCGTTGTAGAAGAAGCAGAACGCGACCATCACCGCGAACAGCGTCCATTCCGGCTGCCCGGGCAGGAAGCAGGCGAAGCTCAACGCGGTCAGCACGCTGCCGATGCGCAGCCAGCGGATCGGGCGCGGCGAGGTGGCGGCAAGCGTTGCCCACGCGGTGGGCGCAACCACGCGTGTCGCGTACCACAGGCTCATCATCACGCTGATGGCGGTGATGGACATGCCACGCGACTGCAGGTGCATCGCCCAGTACGGCGTGAACGCGCCGAGCGCCGCGTAATAGGTGAAGTAGAAGCTCGACAGCCGTACGGCCGGTACGGTCGCGGTCGTGCGTGGATCCGGGGTCATCGCGCTGCCGTGGGGCCGGGTTATTCCGGATCGTAGTCGAGGTTGGAGGCCAGCCAGCGTTCGGCGTCGGCCAGGGGCACGCCGCGGCGGCGGGCGTAGTCGGCCGCCTGGTCCTTGCCGACGCGCCCGACCACGAAGTACTTGCTGCCGGGGTGGCTGAAGTAGTAGCCGGAAACGGCCGCGGTGGGCAGCATCGCGAAGCCGTGGGTCAGCTCCATGCCGGCGTTGCCGGTGGCATCGAGCACGCGGAACAGCTGCTCCTTGGGGCTGTGGTCCGGGCAGGCCGGGTAGCCGGGCGCGGGGCGGATGCCACGATACGCTTCGGCAATCAGCGCAGCGTTGTCCAGCGTTTCATCGGGCGCGTAGCCCCAGTACACGGTGCGCACGCGGCGGTGCAGGTGCTCGGCGAGGGCTTCGGCCAGGCGGTCGGCCAGGGCCTTGAGCAGGATGCTGCGGTAGTCGTCATGGTCGGCGCGGAAGCGTTCCAGGTGCGGCTCGATGCCGATGCCGGCGGTGACCGCGAACATGCCCATCCAGTCGCGCAGGCCGGTGTCCTTCGGCGCGATGAAGTCGGCCAGGCAAAAGTCCGGACGTTCGACGGGCTTGTCGACCTGCTGGCGGAGGAAGGGGACGGTGATGACTTCTTCTCCCGCGAACTTGCCCCCATCCGCCCTTTGGACACCTTGCAGATACAGTTCGACGTCGTCGCCAACGCTGTTGGCGGGGAAGAGGCCGAACACCGCCTTCGCGGTCAGCCACTTCTCGCTGATGATGGTGTCGAGCATTTCGCGGGCGTCGCGATACAGCTCGCTGGCGGCGGTGCCAACGACCTCGTCGGTCAGGATCGCCGGATAGCGGCCGGCCAGCTCCCAGGCCTGGAAGAAGGGCGTCCAATCGATGGTGTCGACCAGGTCGGCGATTGGATAGTCGTCGAACGAGGTGATGCCGGGTCTGGCAGGCTGCGGTGGGGAATAATCGCTCCAGCCACCGTCGAAGCGCTGCCCGCGCGCCTTCTCCAGCGAAACCAGCCGCTTGGCGTCGCCGCGGTTGCGGTGGCGCTGGCGGATCTCGGCGTAGTCGGCTTCGCTCGCGGCAACAAACGGCGCGCGCAGCTCCGGCGACACCAGCGACTGCGCCACGCCGACCGCGCGCGAGGCGTCCTTGACCCAGATCGTCGGCGACCTGTAGTGCGGATCGATCTTGAGCGCGGTGTGCGCGCGCGACGTGGTGGCGCCGCCGATCATCAGCGGGATGGTCATGCCCTGGCGCTGCATCTCGCGCGCCACGTGGCCCATCTCCTCGAGCGACGGCGTGATCAGGCCCGACACGCCGATCATGTCGGCGTTTTCGGCGATCGCGGTGTCGATGATCTTCTGTGCCGGCACCATCACCCCGAGGTCGATCACCTCGAAGTTGTTGCAGGCCAGCACCACGCCGACGATGTTCTTGCCGATGTCGTGGACGTCGCCCTTGACGGTCGCCATCACGATCTTGCCGTTGTTCTTGCCAGTGTCGCCGGTGCGCAGCTTCTCGGCCTCGATGAAGGGCAGCAGGTGGGCCACGGCCTTCTTCATCACCCGCGCCGACTTCACCACCTGCGGCAGGAACATCTTGCCGGCGCCGAACAGGTCGCCGACCACGTTCATGCCGTCCATCAGCGGGCCTTCGATCACGTCCAGCGGGCGCGTCGACAGCAGGCGGGCCTCTTCGGTGTCCTCGACCACGTACTGGTCGAGGCCATGCACCAGGGCGTGGCTGAGGCGCGCGCGCACGTCCCGCTCGCGCCAGGCGAGGTCCTCTTCCTGCTTCCTGCCCTTGCTGCCCTTGTAGCGCTCGGCCAATGCCAGCAGGCGCTCGGTGCTGTCGGGGCGGCGGTTGAGAACGACGTCCTCGACGTGCTCGCGCAGCTCGGGATCGATGTCGTCGTAGATCGTCATCGCGCCGGCGTTGACGATGCCCATGTCCATGCCCGCGGCAATGGCGTGGTAGAGGAACACAGAATGGATCGCCTGGCGCACGGTCTCGTTGCCGCGGAACGCGAACGAAACGTTGGAAACGCCGCCGGAGACGTGGCAGTGCGGCAGCGTCGCCCTGATGATGCGGGTCGCCTCGATGAAGTCGACGGCGTAGTTGTTGTGCTCGTCCAGGCCGGTGGCGATCGCGAAGATGTTCGGGTCGAAGATGATGTCCTCGGGCGGAAACCCGACTTCGTCCACCAGGATCCGGTAGGCGCGGGTGCAGATCGCGACCTTGCGCTCGGCGGTGTCGGCCTGGCCGTCCTCGTCGAAGGCCATGACCACCGCCGCGGCGCCGTAGCGCAGCACCTTGCGCGCCTGCTCGACGAACTGCGCCTCGCCCTCCTTGAGCGAGATCGAGTTCACCACGCCCTTGCCTTGCAGGCACTTCAGCCCGGCCTCGATCACCTCCCACTTCGAGGAGTCGACCATCACCGGGATGCGCGCGATGTCGGGCTCGGACGCGATCAGGGTGAGGAAGCGCGTCATCGCCTTCGCAGAGTCGATCAGCCCCTCGTCCATGTTGACGTCGAGGATCTGCGCGCCGCTCGCCACCTGCTGCCGCGCGACCTCGACGGCCTCTTCGAAGCGGTCCTCCTTGATCAGCTTCTTGAACTTCGCGCTGCCGGTGACATTGGTGCGCTCGCCGACGTTGACGAACAGCAGCTCGGGCGTGATCACCAGCGGCTCGAGGCCCGAGAGCCGCGTGTACCTGGGCGTGCTCATCGGGACACCTCGCAGTTTTTTTGCCACGGATTTACGCGGATGGGGCGCGGATTTGCACGGATAGGACAAGTGCTGTTTTTTGCCGCGGATTTACGCGGATGAACGCGGATAGAGCAAGAGCTGTTCTTTGCCACGGATTGACGCGGATAAACGCGGATAGAGCAAAGAGTTGCCGGGATAAAGCTAGAGGGCCGTCCGGATAAGGCCACCCCACCAGAATCAAAACCACTCAAAGCGCTTTCCGCTCTATCCGCGTTCATCCGCGCAAATCCGTGGCAAAAAGTCTTTTCCGCTCTTTCCGCTCTATCTGCGTAGATCCGCCCTGATCCGCGCAGATCCGTGGCAAAAATCTTCATGCCGCATCCTCCAACGACCCCGGCAGCCGGCGCGGCGGAAGCCCCCGGACGGCCTCGGCGATGGCGCGGATATGGGCAGGCGTCGTGCCGCAGCAGCCGCCGACGAGGTTCAGCAGCCCGGAGCGGGCGAATTCTTCCAGCGTGGCCGCGGTCTCTTCCGGGGTTTCGTCGTACTCGGCGAAGGCATTCGGCAGGCCGGCGTTGGGATGGGCGCTGACGAAGCAGTCGGCGACCCGGGCCAGGGTTTCGACGTGCGGGCGCAGGTCCTTCGCGCCCAGCGCGCAATTGAGCCCCACCGCCAGCGGGCGCGAATGCGAGACCGAGATGTGGAAGGCCTCGGCGGTCTGGCCGGAGAGCGTGCGCCCCGAGGCGTCGGTGATGGTGCCCGAGACCATCACCGGCAGGCGGGCGCCGCGGGCGTCGAAGGCTTCTTCGATCGCGAACAGCGCGGCCTTGGCGTTGAGGGTGTCGAAGACGGTCTCGACCATCAGCACGTCGGCGCCGCCGTCGATCAGGCCGTCGATGGCCACGCGGTAGTCCTCGCGCAGGGCGTCGAAGCTGGTGTTGCGGAAGCCGGGGTCGCCCACGTCCGGGCTGATCGAGGCGGTGCGGCTGGTCGGCCCGACGACGCCGATCACGAAGCGGGGCTTTCCGGGCGTCATGGCTTCCGCGGCGTCGCAGCAGGCGCGGGCCAGGCGCGCGCCTTCCAGGTTGAGCTCGCGCACCAGGTGCGGAAGGCGGTAGTCGGCCTGGCTGACCGCGGTCGCGTTGAAGGTGTTGGTTTCGACCAGGTCGGCACCGGCGTCCAGGTAGGCATCGTGCACGGCGGCGATGATGTCCGGGCGGGTGAGGGTCAGGAGGTCGTTGTTGCCCTTGAGGTCATGGCCGGCGCCATCGCCGGGATGCAGGCTGTCGAAGCCTCCGGCGAAGCGCTCGCCGCGGTAGTCGCTCTCTTCCAGCCGGTGGCGCTGGATCATGGTGCCCATCGCGCCGTCGATGACCAGGATGCGCTCGGCCAGCGCGGCGTCGAGCAGCGCGACGCGCGCGGGATGGAGCCAAGGAGGCCGGCTCATGGCTTGCCCGCGATCAGGGAGACGACTTCGAAGTGCGGTGGGCGCTTTTCGCGGGTGACCGTCTCCGAGGACTGCAGCACGAGCCCGGCCTTGTCGACGAAGCGGCGCAGCTCCTTCTCGGTGAAGCCGAGGTTGATGTGCCCAAAGGCCTCGACTGCGGCGCGGTGGCCGTGGCGGGCCAGGCTGCTGAGCAGCAGGCGCCCGCCAGGGCGCAGCACGCGCGCCGCCTCGGCGACCGACAGCGCGGGCTTGGCCGCATAGGTCAGCGCGTGCATCAGCACCACCAGGTCGAAGCCGCCGTCGGCGAAGGGCAGGGCATGCATGTCGGCCTCGCGGACTTCGACGTTGCGGTAGCGCTTCAGCCGCTCCTGCGCCGCGGCGACCACGCGGGGACTGGTGTCGATGCAGACGTAGCGCTGCGCATGGGGTGCCAGCAGTTCGGCCAGCACGCCGTCGCCGGAGGCGATGTCGAGCACGTCACCGGTTTCCAGCAGCGGCAGCGCTGAGCGCGCCATCGCCTCCCAGGTGCGGCCGGGGGAATAATGGCGCTCCATGTCGCCTGCGACCGAGTCGGCCCAGTTCTGGTCGGCGGCCCGCATCGCCAGCACCCCGGCCACGCGTTCGGCGTCCTGGCGCAGCAGTGGATCGTCGCTGCCCTCGCGCAGGGTCTGCCACAACGCCCGCTGCGCCGGGTCCAGGCGGTCTTCGTCGAAACGGTAATAGGCGGAAACGCCGGCGCGCCGGTCGCGGACGAGGCCGGCTTCCTTGAGTCGCGCCAGGTGGGTGGAGACGCGCGGCTGGGCCAGGCGGGTGATGGCCGAGAGCTCGGCGACCGTGAGTTCCTCGCCGTCGAGCAGCGCCAGCAGGCGCACCCGCGTGGCATCGGCCAGCACCTTGAGGTGGCTCGACCAGGCTTCCAGATCCATATATATCTTCCCATCGCGATATAGAGATGCATTGTCCGACGGGATCCGGGCAGGGTCAAGCAGGTCCGGGCCGCCACCCGGGTGGCGTCGCGCCGGCGTTCAACGGGTGGACTCTCGAAGCCGCGCGGCGGGCAGGCTAGAATAGTGGCCTTGCCAACAGCGGCCGCGCGCATGCGCGGCACGACCAGGAGCAGCGCGTGGATTTCAGCTTTACCGAAGAACAGTTGATGCTTCAGGACGTGGCCCGGCGGATCGCGCAGGAGAAGATCGCGCCGAGTGCCGAACACCACGACCAGACCGGTGAATTCCCCCTCGAGAACATCCGCCTGCTGGGCGAGAACGGGCTCATGGGCATCGAGGTGCCCGAAGAGTACGGCGGCGCGGGCATGGACCCGGTGGCCTACGTGCTGGCGATGGTCGAGATCGCCGCGGCCGACGCCGCGCACTCCACCATCATGTCGGTCAACAACTCGCTGTTCTGCAACGGCATCCTGACCCACGGCACCGAGGAGCAGAAGCAGCTCTATGTGAGCGCGATCGCCGAGGGGCGCGAGATCGGTGCCTTCGCGCTGACCGAGCCGCAGTCGGGCTCCGACGCCACCGCCATGCGCTGCCGCGCCGTGAAGCAGGCCGACGGCAGCTTCGTGGTCAACGGCAAGAAAAGCTGGATCACGTCCGGCCCGGTGGCGAAGTACATCGTGCTGTTCGCGATGACCGACCCGGACAAGGGCGCGCGCGGCATCACCGCCTTCATCATCGATTCCACCCGCGACGGCTTCAGCCGGGGCAAGACCGAGCCCAAGCTCGGCATCCGCGCTTCGGCCACCTGCGAGATCGAGTTCAACGACTACGTGGCCCGCGCCGAAGACGTGCTGGGTGACGAGGGCCAGGGCTTCAAGATCGCGATGGGCGTGCTCGACGCCGGTCGCATCGGCATCGCCAGCCAGGCCATCGGCATCGCCCGCGCCGCGTACGAAGCCACGCTGGAGTACGTGAAAGAGCGCAAGGCCTTCGGCCAGCCGATCGGCGCGTTCCAGATGACCCAGGCCAAGATCGCCGACATGAAGTGCAAGCTCGACGCGTCGCTGCTGCTGACCCTGCGCGCGGCGTGGGTGAAGGGCCAGGGCCAGCGCTTCAGCAACGAGGCCGCGATTGCCAAGCTCACCGCCTCCGAGGCCGCGATGTGGATTGCCCACCAGGCGCTGCAGATCCACGGCGGCATGGGCTATTCCAAGGAAATGCCGATCGAGCGTTATTTCCGTGACGCCAAGATCACCGAGATCTATGAAGGCACCAGCGAGATCCAGCGCCTGGTGATTGCCCGGAACGAGACCGGGCTGCGCTGACGCAAAGCGACCTGCAGCCCGTGGCGACCGCCTGCCATTGCCCGCGTACCGAGCCGATCGCCCCCACGGGTGGCGGCGCGGTGGCGGAACCCTGAAAACCTCCCGGCCCGTGCCTCGTGCGCGGGCCTCATTGCATCCGGATGACGACATGACTGTTCGCAAGAAGGCCCCCGCAATCTCCAAGACCGCCGAAGACACCAGGTCCGGCAAGGTGACCAGGGTCGGCAAGGCTGCCGGCAACGACACCGAGCGCCGCGGTCGGCCGCGTGACGGCAAGCTGCTCGACCCGGTCCTCGCCGCCGTGCGCAAGCGGGTGGGCAAGGCCGGCGGTGACGACGCGAGCGCATTCGCGGCGGCGTTCTACGAGCGCATGGGCGATGACGAGGTCGGCATGCACGAGGCCGACGGCTGGGCCGCGCTGGCGGCCGACTTCCTCGACTTCCTCGGCAAGCGCAAGCCTGGCACGGCCAGCGTCCGCCTGTTCAACCCGACCCTGGCCACGCACGGCTGGGAGACGCAGCACACCGTGCTGCAGATCGCCAACGACGACATGCCCTTCCTTGTCGACTCGGTGACCATGGCGCTCGCCGAGCTTGGGGTTGGCGTGCACGTGCTGGGCCATCCGGTGGTGTCGCTCAAGCGCGACCGCGGCGGCAAGCTGCAGGGCGTGGGCGAGGGCACGACCGAATCGCTGATGCACATGGAAATCGACCGCCAGTCGCCGGAAGGCTGCGCCCGCGTCGAGGCCGCCGTGCGCGGCGTGCTGGAGGACGTGCGCAGCATCGTCGGCGACTGGACCGCGATGCGTGCGCGCATGGAGGAGGTGGCCGAAGGCCTGTCCGACGGCCCGCTGCCGGTGTCCGACGCCGAGCGCGCCGAGATCCAGGCGTTCCTGCGCTGGGCCGCGGACAACCACTTCACCTTCTTCGGCTATCGCGAGTACGAAGTGGTCCGCAAGGGCCGCGACGACGTGTTGCAGGCGATCGACGGCAGCGGGCTGGGCCTGCTGCGCGGCCGCGACGTCGGCAAGCCGCGCCTGCTGCGCACGGTGGGCGCGCAGCGCACCGACCGCACCGTCGAGCCGTTGATCCTGACCAAGACCAACGCGCGCTCCACGATCCACCGCCCGGGCTACATGGACTACATCGGCGTGCTCGGCTTCGACCGCAGCGGCAGCAAGGCCATCAGCGAAAAGCGCTTCCTCGGCCTGTACACGTCCAGCGCCTACAACCGCCGGCCCTGGGATATCCCGATCGTGCGCGACCGCCACGAGCAGGTCATGGGCGCGTCCGGCCTGGCCGACACCGGCCACAGCGGCAAGGCGCTCAAGCACATCCTCGAGACCCTGCCGCGCGACGAGCTCTTCCAGGCCTCCAGCGGCGAGCTGCAGCGGGTCGCCAGCGGGATCCTCGGCCTGCAGGAGCGCGTGCGCAGCCGCCTGTTCCTGCGCCGCGACCACTATGGCCGCTACTACTCCGTGCTCGCCTACGTGCCGCGCGACCGCTACAACACCGAGGTCCGCCTGCGCGTCGAGGCCATGCTCAAGGACGCACTGGGTGCCGATCATGTCGACGCCAACGTCACCCTGGGCGAGTCGCCGCTTGCGCAGCTGCACATGCTGGTCCGCCCGCGCACCGGCGAGGCCATCGAGGTCGACGAGGCCGCGCTGCAGGCGCAGCTGGCGTCGATCGTGCGCAACTGGCAGGACGACCTGCGCGAGGCCCTGATCAGCGAGCACGGCGAGGCCAAGGGCCTGGCGCTGGCTTCCGGCTGGGGGCGGGCGCTGCCTGCGCCCTATATCGAACGCGCGACCCCGGCGGTCGCCGCCGCCGATGTTGCCCAGCTCGATGCCCTGGCCGGTGCCGACGACCTGCGCCTGAGCCTGCGGCG
Source organism: Luteimonas sp. A537 (assembly GCF_054052065.1). NCBI lineage: Bacteria > Pseudomonadati > Pseudomonadota > Gammaproteobacteria > Lysobacterales > Lysobacteraceae > Luteimonas > Luteimonas renzhihongae. Next base: position 120,380 of record NZ_JBSVRH010000002.1, on the reverse strand, counting down.
TTCCGCGCTCCAGCAGCCCGGCGAGAGCGCGCTGCGGCTCAAGCTGTATCGCGCGGACCACGACGTGCCGCTGTCGGACGTGCTGCCGATGATGGAGAACATGGGCCTGCGCGTGATCGCCGAGCACCCGCACCGGCTGCTGGGCCCGGCCACCGGCGACGCCGGCCAGCGGGTCGTGTACATCCAGGACTTCGAGGTTGAAGTGCTCGGCGGCGCCGAGCCGGACCCGGCCGCGTTCGAAGAGGCGTTCGTGCGCATCTGGCACGGCGATGCCGAAAACGACGGCTTCAATCGCCTGGTCGCCGCCGCCGGCCTCGGCTGGCGCGAGGTGTCGATGCTGCGCGGCTACTGCAAGTACCTGCTGCAGCTGGGCGTGCCGTTCTCGCAGAGCTACGTCGAAGAGACCCTGGTCCGCTATCCGCTGCTCGCGCGCGGCCTGGTGGAACTGTTCCAGGCCCGCTTCGATCCCGCCGCCGACAAGGGCCGGACGGCCGCGATGGCCGCGGCCAACGCCGCGATCAAGGGCATGCTGGAAGGCGTGGCCAGCCTCGACGAGGACCGCATCCTGCGCGGCTTTGTGGGCGTGATCGAAGCCACGCTGCGCACCAACTACTACCAGGCCGGTGCAGACGGTGCGCCGAAGGACTACATCGCCTTCAAGTTCGACTCGGCGGCCGTCCCGGACCTGCCGAAGCCGCGCCCCTACCGCGAGATCTTCGTCTGCGGCCCGCACGTCGAAGGCACCCACCTGCGCTTCGGCCCGGTGGCGCGCGGCGGCCTGCGCTGGTCGGATCGCCGCGAGGACTTCCGCACCGAGGTGCTGGGCCTGGTCAAGGCGCAGATGGTGAAGAACACCGTGATCGTGCCGGTCGGCTCCAAGGGCGGCTTCATCGTCAAGCGCCCGCCGGTGGGCGGCGACCGCGACGCCGTGCAGGCCGAAGGCATCGCCTGCTACAGGCGCTTCATCAGCGGCCTGCTGGACGTCACCGACAACCTGTCCATCGGCGGTGACATCCTGCCGCCGGCCGACGTGGTGCGCCACGACGATCCGGATCCGTACATGGTGGTCGCCGCCGACAAGGGCACCGCGACCTTCTCCGACATCGCCAACGGCATTTCCCGCGACTACGGCTACTGGCTCGACGATGCCTTCGCGTCCGGCGGCTCGGTCGGCTATGACCACAAGGGCATGGGCATCACCGCGCGCGGCGCATGGGAGTCGGTCAAGCGCCACTTCCGCGCGCTCGGCCACGACAGCCAGAAGCAGGACTTCACCGCGGTCGGCATCGGCGACATGTCCGGCGACGTGTTCGGCAACGGCATGCTGCTGTCGAAGCACATCCGCCTGGTCGCGGCCATGGACCACCGCCACGTCTTCGTCGACCCGAACCCGGATTCGGCGGTGTCGTACAAGGAGCGCCAGCGCCTGTTCAAGGTGCCGCGCTCGAGCTGGGACGACTACGACAAGGCGCTCATCAGCAAGGGCGGCGGCGTGTTCGCGCGCAGCCTGAAGTCGATCCCGGTCTCGCCGGAGATGCGCGAAGCGCTGGGCCTTGAGGAGGGCACCACGGCGATGACCCCGAACGAGCTGATGTCGGCGGTGCTGAAGGCGCCGGTCGACCTGCTGTGGAACGGCGGCATCGGCACCTACGTCAAGGGCGCGGGCGAGACCCACGCCGACGTCGGCGACCGCGGCAACAACGCCATCCGCGTCAACGGCGGCGAGCTGCGCTGCCGCATCGTGGGCGAGGGCGGCAACCTCGGCATGACCCAGCGCGGGCGCATCGAGGCCGCGCAGGCGGGCGTGCTTCTCAACACCGACTTCATCGACAACTCCGCGGGCGTGGACACCTCCGATCACGAGGTGAACATCAAGATCCTGCTGAACGCGCAGGTGCAGGCCGGCAAGCTCAAGCTCGCCGACCGCAACAAGCTGCTCAAGGCCATGACCGACGAGGTCGCCGGCCTGGTGCTCAACGACAACTACCGCCAGAACCAGGCGATCAGCCTGATGGAGCGGATGAGCGTGCCGCGCCTGGGCTCCAAGCAGCACTTCATCCGCACCCTCGAGTCGCAGGGCCTGCTCGACCGCCAGATCGAGTACCTGCCCAGCGACGCCGAAATCGCCGACCGCAAGACGCGCAACCAGGGCCTCACCCGGCCGGAGCTGGCGGTGCTGCTGTCGTACTCGAAGCTCGTGGCCTTCGAGCAGCTGCTCAATTCCGACATCCCCGAAGATCCGTACCTGTCGCGCGAGCTGCAGCGCTACTTCCCGCAGCCGCTGCAGGCGAAGTACGCCAAGGCCATGGAGCAGCACCGCCTGAAGCGCGAGATCATCGCCACCGCGGTCACCAACTCCACCATCAACCGGATGGGCGCAACCTTCCTGCTGCGCATGCAGGAGGACAGCGGGCGTACGCCGGCCGAGGTTGCCAAGGCCTATACGGTCACGCGCGAGACGCTCGAGGCGCGCTCGCTGTGGGCGCAGATCGACGCGCTCGACGGCAAGGTCCACGAGTCGGTGCAGATCGACGCCCTGCAGGTGATCTGGGCGCTGCAGCGGTCGTTCACCCGCTGGCTGCTGGCGCGGCCGGGCGCGCTGCCGACCATCACCAGCGCGGTCGACCGCTACCACGACGGCTTCCAGGCGATCCACGCCGGCGAGGACATCCTCACCGCCGCGCAGCGCCCGGCCTACGAGCAGTCGCTGGCCGACTGGCGCGCCAAGGGCGTGCCGGACGCGCTGGGCGGCCAGCTCGCGGCGCTGCCCTACCTCGAGGCCAGCCCGGACATCATCGAGCTGGCGCGCGAGCGTAAGCGCAAGCCGGTGGACGTGGCACGCGTGCATTTCCGCCTGGCCGACGCGCTCAACCTGCCGTGGCTGGTCCAGCAGATCGATTCGCTGGCGGTCGACGGCCGCTGGCACGCGGTCGCCCACGGTGCGCTGCGCGACGAACTTGCCGCCCAGCACCGCGCGCTGGTCGCGCAGGTGCTGTCGATGCCGGGGCGCGACGCCGACGCCAAGGTCGCGCAGTGGATCGGTCGCGACGACGCGGCGCTGAAGTTCACCCTGGGCATGCTCGATGAGCTGGCCGCGCAGAAGACGCTCGACTATCCGACGGCGTCGGTGGCGGTGCGCCGGCTGGGGCAGCTGGCCAGCGGCAGCTGAGGCCGTGGGCCCCTTGCCGGGGCCCCGTCCTGCCCTCCTTCCCCGCGCAGCGGGGCAGGGGGGGCGATCGATGGACCTGTCTGCGCGATGGGCGCGCGGACAGGCTTCACCGCGGGCGCCCGCGGGGTATGCTCCGGGCATGACCGGATCGCCGCGCATCGCCTTCCTTGCCAGCAACGCCCCGGAGGCACAGGCCGCGCTTGCGCAGTTCACCGCGCGCCACGGCCAGTGCGCGCCGGACGAGGCCGACATGATCTGTCCGCTCGGCGGCGACGGCTTCATGCTGCAGACGCTGCACCGGCACGGTGCGCTGGGCAAGCCGGTGTACGGCCTGAAGCTTGGCAGCGTCGGCTTCCTGATGAACCACTACCAGCGCGACGACGTGCTGCCCGACCTGATGGCACGGCTCGAGGCCGCCGAGCCGGCGGTGCTGCGGCCACTCGAGATGGTCGTCGCCACCGAGTCCGGCGCCAGCGTCGGTTCGCTGGCCTACAACGAAGTCTCCCTGCTGCGGCAGACGCGGCAGGCCGCGCACGTGTCGATCGAACTCAACGGGCAGGTGCGCCTGGCCGAGCTGGTCTGCGACGGCGTGATGCTGGCCACCCCGGCCGGCAGCACCGCCTACAACTATTCCGCGCACGGGCCGATCCTGCCCCTGGGCTCCAGCGTGGTCGCATTGACGCCGATCGCGCCGTTCCGCCCGCGGCGCTGGCGCGGTGCGCTGCTCAAGGCCGATACGGTGGTCCGCTTCCGCGTGCTTGATCCGTACAAGCGCCCGGTCAGTGCCACCGCCGACTCGCACGAGGTGCGCGACGTGGTCGAGGTCACCATCCAGGAGTCGCGCGAGCGCACGGTGACCCTGCTTTTCGATCCCGAGCACAACCTCGAGGAACGCATCCTGAGCGAGCAGTTCGAGACCTGAGCCGCGGCCCGGCCCGGCCCGGCTCTGCGCGCGTCTCGCGCCCTGCGACCGCCATCGCGCATACTCGCTGCATGCCTTCCGACCTGCTGCCGCCGCTGACCGTCGCCATTTCGTCCCGGGCACTGTTCGACCTGGAGGACAGCCACGCGCTGTTCGAGAGCGACGGCATCGACGCCTACGCCGAGCACCAGCGCGCCAAGGAGGACGAGATCCTCGAACCCGGCATCGCCTTCCCGCTGGTGCGCAAACTGCTGGCGTTGAACGAAGGCGCGGCCGCCGATGCGCCCAAGGTCGAGGTGATCCTGCTGTCGCGCAATTCGGCCGATACCGGCCTGCGGATCTTCAATTCCATCCAGCACCATGCGCTGTCGATCTCGCGCGCGACCTTCACCTCCGGCGAGCCGACCTGGCCTTACATCCGGCCCTTCGGCGCGCAGCTGTTCCTGTCGGCCAACCCGGATTCGGTGCGCGCAGCGCTTGAGAACGGCGTGGCCGCGGCGACCATCCTGCCGGCGAAGGCACCCGCGCACCGCCACGACCAGCTGCGCATCGCCTTCGATGGCGATGCGGTGATCTTCGGTGACGAGGGCGAGCGGGTCTCGCGCGAATCCGGCATCGAGGCCTTCCACCTCCACGAGGTCGAGCGCGCGCGCGAGCCGCTTTCTGGCGGCCCGTTCCGCGGCTTCCTCGACGCGCTGCACCACCTGCAGGCGGCGTATCCGCCGGGCGAGGCCTCGCCGATCCGCACCGCCCTGGTCACCGCGCGCTCCGCCCCGGCGCACGAACGCGTGATCCGCACGCTGCGCGAATGGGGCGTGCGCCTGGACGAGGCGCTGTTCCTCGGCGGGCGCGCCAAGGGCCCGTTCCTGGACGTGTTCGGCGCCGACATCTTCTTCGACGACTCACTGCACAACATCGACTCGGCACGCATGCACGTAACCACCGGGCACGTGCCGCACGGGGTCTCGAACGCCGGCTGATCAGCCGGCCGACGCCGCCGGCTTCGCATCATCCGGTGCCGGCAGGCGGATCTCGGACAGCCGCCAGCGCGTGCCCTGGCGCGTCAGCACCAGCACCAGTTCGCTGTGGTCATCCAGCGTGACCGTGGCCGACATGCGCGAGACCGATTCAAAGCGCAGGCGCGGGTCCGGGATCGGTTCCGGCTGCGCGCTGGTATCGGCGCGCGATGGCGGAGGGATGCCGCCGACCCGGTTCCAGACCTTGCGGCCTTCCATCAGCGCACCCAGGCCGACCGGCGTCACCATCGCGTCCACCAGTCCGCCCGCCAGGCCGGTGGCCACGGTCAGGCCAAAGGCGGCGAATGGGCCCGACTGCGCCTCGGCGCCGGCTGCGCGGACGATCCGGTCCTGCACCTGGGGCTTGAGGCTGGCGCGCAGCGCGGGGAAGTCGACGTGCCGCGCCAAGGCCCGCGCATCCTCGGTCTTCACCGCCTGGCGGATGCCTTCGATGGTGCGCCATGGACCACTGCCGACCCAGGCCAGCAGTGCCACCAGCAGCGCGGCGGTGGCCCAGGGCAGCCAGCGCAGGTCGCGTCGGGGCGCCATCGTCAGAACTCCAGGTCCAGCGCGGCGCAGAGATAGTCGATGAAGGGTGCGAGGTCGCGCAGGTCCTTCGCCAGCGTCTGCCGCAGGCGTGGTCCGGTCACGGTGGCGTCGTCGAGCGCGCGCCACGCAACGAAGCTGCGGTGCCGCAGGTCGTCGATGAATTCGAAATCGGCCGGGAAGCCGCGCGGCGGGCGCACCAGCATGTCCTCGTCGTCGAGGGCATAGCGGCGCTGGAACGCGGGCGCGTGCGCGGCGGCCTTCCAGCCGGCGGGGTTGTCGACGATGAACTGGCGGAGCTGGCGAAGCACGGGCGACTCCGGCCGCCAGATGCCGGCGCCGACAAAGCAGCCGCCCGGCTCGATGTGCAGGTAGTACAGCGGCGACGCCAGCTCCTTGCGCCGGGCATGGAACAGCCGCGCGCCCTGCCAGGTCTTGTAGGGCCGCTTGTCGTTGGCGAAGCGCGTGTCGCGCTGGATGCGGTACAGCGATCCACCCACCGTGCGCGGATCGGCGCGGAACTGCAGGCTCACTTCGGCCAGGTGGGGCTGCAGGTCGGTGATCAGCTGCTGCAGGGGCGCGCGCACGTGCGTTTCGTAGTCCTGCTTGTGCTCATGGAACCAGGGGCGCGCGTTGTTGCGCGCCAGCGCGCGCAAAAAGCGGAAGGTCTTGTCGCTGAAGTAGGCGCTCATCGGTCTGCAGCGGGGCTGTCGGGTGTCGTGAAGCGGTTGCGGCTGTCGTTGCCGTTGCCGTTGCCGTTGTCGTTGCCGGCCCCGGCGAGCGTGCCCGTGGGCGCCAGGTCGGCCGCGAGCTCGCGGCCCCAGCGCTCGAGCCGGTCGAGCAGGGCCAGGCGTCCGCCGCTGCCGGCATGTTCGCCGCGCAGGCGCGCGATGTCGGCGGCATAGGCATCGAAGTCGCATTCGGACAGCCCGCTGTCGCTGCACAGGCGCCGGCGGCGGTAGTCGTCCCAGCGCAGCTGTTCGGTGGCATCAAGGGTGTCCGGCCAGTTGCGGGCGCGGTAGCGGAACAGCAGCTCCGGAAGCCGGGGGTCCTGGAAGCCGAAATCGCGCGTGCCGAGCTCCGCGGGCGGGGTGGCGCGGACCGTCGCCAGACGAGCCTTGTCGCCGTCGCCGATGAAGCCGTCGTAGAGCGCGGCGTCGACGTCGGGACGGGGTCGCTCGCCGTCGCGATCGCGGGCGAACACGCGGCGCACCTTCTCGGCAAGCGCCGGGCCGTGGGCGCGGATGCGCTCGGCACGTGCCTCGGCGATCCCGCGATCAATCCCCAGGCGTTCGAAATCCGCCGGCCGCAGGTGGTCCCACTGCACCAGCGCCGGGCACTTGTTGGTGTGGATTTCCTTCAGCGGCACGCGCGACACGCCCTCCGGCAGGTCCGCGGCGCGCACGTACAGGCGCGCTGCGATCTCCTCGGGCGACAGCGCCAAGAGATCGTCCGGTTCGGTGTCGAGGTCGTAGACGATCATCCGGCTGCCGATCTGCGGATGCAGCGCGATCGGCAGCACCGCGGCCGCGCACATCCGCGCCGCCGGGTAGCGCTGCGAGACGTGCAGCAGCGGCGTCATCGCGATCGGGTCGAGCATGCCGGCGACGTGGCGCTTGTTGCGCAGCGCCAGCGCGTATTGCCACAGCCGCGGCTGCGCCTGGCGGAACAGCCGCGCCAGCCCGATCAGCGCGCGCACGTCGGACAGCGCCTCGTGGGCGTCGCCGGTGCGCACGCCATTGGCCTCGGCCAGGTGTTCGAGCTTGAAGGAGGTCGCGCCGTCCTCGCGCACGGGCCAGGTGATGCCGTCGGGGCGCAGCGCGTGCGCCAGGCGCATCACGTCGAGCAGGTCCCAGCGGCAGTTGCCGTTGCGCCATTCGCGCTCATAGGGGTCGTGGAAATTGCGAAACAGGCCGTGGCGGACGAACTCGTCGTCGAAGCGCAGCGAGTTGTAGCCCAGCGTGCAGGTTCCGGGGCGCCCCATCTCGTCGACGATGCGGGCGAAGGCTTCAGCCTCGCCCAGCCCCGCGGCCAGCGTGTCCTGCGGCGCCAGCCCGGTGACCATCGAAGCGCCGGGCGAGGGCAGCAGGTCGCTGGCGGGACGCACCAGGAATTCGATCGGCTCGCCCAGCTCGCGCAGCTCCACGTCGGTGCGGATGGCGGCGAACTGCGCGATCCGCGTCCGCCGCGGATCGGTGCCCCAGGTTTCGAGGTCGTAGAACAGGAAGCTGTCGCTCACGCGGTCGCCCTCCGCCCCACCACAAGTTCCCTTTCACGGCCGGTCGCAGCTATAGCTGCTCCTGCAGGTCCGGTGTTGTGCGCAGGGAAAATCATGGGGTGTCCTCCAGCAGCGGCAGGAGACGCAGGATCTCGCGATCAGTCGCCTCCAGGTCCACGTCGTCCACGCGCACCAGCCCGCGGGTCGCGGCTTCGAGGATGCCGCGCTGCACCTCGCTGCGCTCCAGCGCCACCGAGTAGGGGATGCGCATGAAGGTGACCATCGCGTAGTGCGGGATGAAGCGGGTCGGGTGGCGGGCCTGCAGCGTCAGCTCCAGCTCGCGCTGCAGCAGATAGTCGGCGTCGTCGACCAGGTCGCGCATCTCTATGTAGTTGTCGAGCGCCATGCGCTGGATAGCGGTGGCGTCGGGCATTCGCTCGGCCTCGAAGGCGGCGTAGGCCGCTGCGAGGTCCGGTGAGGCATCAAGCTGCGTCGCAAGCGCCACGCAGTCCTCGAAGGCGCAGTTCATGCCCTGGCCGTGGAAGGGCACCATCGCGTGCGCGGCATCGCCGATCAGCACCGCGTCACCGCCCACGTGCCAACGGTCCAGGTACAGGGTGCCCAGGCTTCCGATCGGGTTGGCTTCGAAGTCGTGGCCGAGCTCGGGGATCAGGGGCAGGGTGTCGGCGAAGTCGCGCTCGAACAGGGCGCGCGCGCCGGCGGCATCGACCACGGTCTCGAAGCTCGGATCGCCGTGGCCTTCGTCCTCCATTGCCATGAACAGGGTGACGGTGAACGTGCGTTCGTCGTTGGGCAGGGCGATGCACATGTAGCGGCCGCGCGGCCAGATGTGGAGCGCGTTGGGCTCGATGCGGAAGTCGCCGCCAGTGGAGGGCGGGATCTCCAGCTCCTTGTAGCCGTGGCCGAGCCATTCGGTGCGCTCGCCGAGGTCGCCGTGCTGCTGCATCTGGGCACGCAGCGTGGAGCCGGCGCCGTCGCATCCGATCAGGGTGTTGAATCCCACGCGATGCAGTTCGCCGCCGCCGCGGTAGAAGGCGCGTCGCGCAGTGAAATCCACGGCCTCGAGGCGGCGGTCGAAGTGCAGCCTGGCGCCGGCGGCCTCGGCCGCGTTGATCAGGGTGATGTTGAGCTCGCCGCGGCTGACCGACCAGATCACTTCGCTGTCGTCGCGGCCATAGCGCTGCAGCTGCGGCGTTCCCTCGAGCGGATGCACCATGCGTCCGCGCATCATCACCGCCTGCGCGAGCACGTCGCGGTCGGCGTCGGCGGCGCGCAGCGCGTGCAGGCCGCGCTCGGCCAGGGCCAGGTTGATCGAACGCCCGCCGGCAAAGCCGTGCACGCGCGGGTCGCCGCGGCTTTCGTAGACCTCGACCTTCCAGCCGCGCTGGGCGAGCAGGGTGGCCATCAGCGCGCCGGCGAGCCCGGCGCCGACGATGGTGGCTTCGCGCGTGTCCCCGCTCATGCCTTGCCCTCGCGCCAGGCCTCGGCGGCGCGCACGAAGCGCAGCACGTCGGCGTGGCTGTTGTACATCGGCGCTGGCGAGATCCGGATCACGTCGGGCTCGCGCCAGTCACCCAGCACGCCCTGCGTCGACAGCGACTCGAACAGCGAGCGCCCGGCCTCGCGACCTCGCAGTCCGCGACCCTCGAGCACCCGCAGGGAAAGCTGGGCGCCGCGCTGCACGGGATCCCGCGGGGTGACGATATCCAGCGATCCGGCCAGCCGCTGCTCGATCAGCGTTTCCAGGTAGCCGGTCAGCGACCGCGACTTCGTGCGCAGCGCATCCATCCCGATGCGGTCGAACAGCTCCAGCGAGCCGCGCAGCGGCGCCAGGCCGAGGATCGGCGGATTGCTCAGCTGCCAGCCGTCGGCGCCGGGCGTCGGCTCGAAATTCGGCTCCATGCGAAAGCGCGTGGCCTCCTCGTGTCCCCACCAGCCGGCGAAGCGCGGGCGCGCGGTGCGCGCGTGCCGCGCATGAACGAAGCAGCCGGCCACCGCGCCGGGACCGGCGTTCATGTATTTGTAGTGGCACCAGACCGCGAAGTCCGGGCCGTCGTCGTGCAGGCGCAGCGCCAGGTTGCCGGCGGCATGCGCGTGGTCGAAGCCCACCATCGCGCCGGCGGCATGCCCCAGGCGCGTGATCTCCGCGACGTCGAAGGCCTGGCCGCTGCGGTACTGCACGCCCGGCCACAGCACCAGCGCCAGCCGCGGCCCGTGCGCCTCGATGGCGCGCGCGATCGCCTCCATCGAGAACGTGCCTTCGGGCTGGTCGGCCTCGAGTTCGATCAGGTCCGTCGCCGGATCGAAGCCGTGGAAGCGGACCTGCGATTCCAGCGCATAGCGGTCGGACGGGAACGCACCGGCCTCCATCAGGATCGCCGGCCGCTCGCGCGTGGGCCGGTAGAAGCTGACCATCATGAAATGCAGGTTGGCGGTCAGCGAGTTCATCGCCACCACTTCTTCCGGCTCCGCGCCCACCACCCGCGCCAGCGGCTCGCGCAGCAGCGCGTGGTAGGGCATCCACTGCGTGGTCCCGGTGAAATGCGCCTCCACCGCTTCCGCCGCCCACTTGTCGAGCACATCGACCACGTGCGCCCGCGCCGAACGCGGCTGCAGCCCCAACGAGTTGCCGCAGAAATACGCCTGCTCGCGACCTTCGTGATGTGGGAGGTGGTACTCCGCGCGCAGCCCGCGGAGCGGGTCAGTCTCGTCGAGCGCGGCGGCGTGTTGGTCGGTGTGCTGGTCGGTCATGGGAAAGCCTTTTTTGCCACGGATCTACGCGGATGAACGCGGATAGGGCAAAAGCAGATGGATGGAAGGCGCATTTCAAAAAGTCTTTTCGCTTGATCCGCGTTTATCCGCGTAGATCCGTGGCCAAAAACGCTCTTCATGCAAACCTGGACCGTGACAAGCCCAGCCACTCCAGCGCGGTGCCGTTGTAGAGGCGGGCCTGGCCGGCATCGTCGAGGTCGAGGGCGTCGATGCCGGCGCCGGGTTGCTGCTCGCCGAGCGGGAAGGGGTAGTCGGTGCCCAGCATCACACGGTCGACGCCGCAGGTTTCGATCAGGTATTCGAGCGCGCGGCGGTCGGCGACCCAGGAGTCGAAGTACAGGCGCGAGAGGTATTCGCGCGGGTTGCGCGGGTTGTCGGTGGCCACCAGGTCCGGGCGCATGTTGAAGCCGTGCTCGATGCGGCCGATGGTGTAGGGGAAGCTGCCGCCGCCGTGCGCCATGCAGATCTTCAGCTTCGGCAGGCGTTCCAGCACGCCGCCGAACACCAGCGAACACGCCGCGCGCGACTGTTCGGCGGGCATGCCCACCAGCCACGGCAGCCAGTATTTGGGCATGGTGTCGGTGCCCATCATGTCCCAGGGGTGCACCAAAATCGCGGCGCCAAGTTCGGCGGCGGCTTCGAAGAACGGGAACAGCTCCGGCGCGTCGAGGTTCCAGTGGCGGCCATCCGACAGCTGGATGTGCGAGCCGATCTGCACGCCCTGCAGGCCGAGTTCGTCCATGCAGCGTTCAAGCTCCTGCACCGCCAGCCGCGGCGACTGCAGCGGCACTGTGCCGATGCCGGCGTAGTGGCGTGGATGCGCGCGGCAGGTTTCGGCCATGTGGTCGTTGAGCGCCTGGTGCAGCTCCAGCGCCTGGTTGGGTTTGGCCCAGTAGCTGAACATGACGGGCACGGTGCTGATCACCTGAACCTGCACGCCAAAGCGCGCGTAGTCGTCGATGCGCTCCTGCGCGTCCCAGGTCTTCGACCAGATCTCGCGGAAGAAGCGCCCGTCCTTGTAGATGCGGTGGCGGCCGTCGTCGGTGTGGTGGATCACCGGGAAGCGGTCGTCGCCGTACTTGCGGGCGAGGTCCGGCCAGTCGCGGGGAAGGTAATGGGCGTGGATGTCGATCTTGAGCATTCAGACACTCTCCGGTGCGATCAGCTTCACCGTCGGGAAATGGTCGCGGTATCGGCGCACGTCGCGGGTGAGGATGCCGCAGCCCGCGACTGCGGCATGGGCACCGATGAAGAAATCGGCCAGCACATTGTGCCGCGAGCCGCCGCGACGCCGATAGCGGACGAAGGCCCTGCCGGCGAGGAACAGCGCCGGCCGCGGGATCTCCTGCAGTGCGACGCCCAAGCCGGCAATTGCCGCGTCGAGCGCGTCGGGTGATTCGAAGGCCAGCGAAAGCTCGGCGTAGATGACGGGGTTGATGGTGAGCGTACGCAACTGGGACTGCGCCCGAAGCTGGCCGACAGACCAGTCCGCCCAATCAGGATCATCCTCGAGGACGTCGATCAGGACATTGGTGTCGACCAGGATCACGCGGCTCAGTCGCGCAGCAGGGCCATGAGCTCGTCGGTGCGCCACTTCACCTGTGCCGTGCCGCGAGCCGCTTCGAAGCGATCGGGTCGCGTTCGCCGGCCCGGCCGGTCGCCACCGGCTTTGCGCACCACGACTTCGCCGTCGCGGTTGACCACGAACTCCACCTGGCTTCCAGGCGTGAGATCAAGGGCGTCGCGCAGGCGCTTGGGGATGGTGACCTGGCCCTTGACGGTGATCGTGGTGTCCATGGCTGGCTCGGTATTACTTTGATTGCGAAGGTAATACCATGCTGGATGGCGGTGGCGCAAGCCGCGGGGCCAGCATGGACCGGGGTCAGCTACTTGTCCGAAGTTCAGGTGATGTCCGCTTGCGAGTCCGCCTGCATCTCATACCGCGTCGGCCTCGGGTTGAGATGGCCGCAGGCCTTGCAGGTGCGCAGTGCATCGCTGCGGTAGAAATTCTCGAATACGCGGAAGAAGTCCTGTTCGATGTCCTCGAGGTGGAAGAACTCCTCGTAGACCTTCTCGTTGCAGGCCTCGCAGAACCACATCAGGCCGTCGTCCTCGTGCGCCAGGCGGCGGCGCTCGATCACCAGACCGATGGACCCTTCGGCGCGCTGCGGCGAGTGCGGCACGCGCGGCGGCAGCAGGAAGGTCTCGCCGGCGCGGATCGGCACGTCGCGCACCTTCCCGTCCTCCTGGATGCGCAGCACCATCTCGCCTTCGAGCTGGTGGAACCACTCCGGGCCTTCTTCCCAGTGGTAGTCGGTGCGCGCGTTCGGGCCGCCGACCACCATCACGATGAAGTCGCCGTCGTAGATGCACTTGTTGCCCACCGGCGGCTTCAGCAGGTGGCGGTTGTCATCGATCCATTTCTGGAAGTTCAGCGGTGCGGGAATCATGGTCGGTCTCCCGTGGAGGCTTCAGTCGCGCAGTGGCGGCAGGGCCGCCACGCACTTCAGCTCGATCGCGATCGGCGTCGGCAGCGCGGTGATGCCCAGCGTGGTGCGGCAGGGCGCGCTGGCGAGGTCCGGGAAGTGTTCGGCCCAGGCCGCGTTGTAGGCCTTGAAGTCGCGCGCCATGTCGGTGAGGTAGACGGTCACGTCGACCAGGTCCTCCCAGCGCGCGCCGCTGGCCTCGAGCACCGCGCGGACGTTGGCGAACACGGCGCGGGCCTGTGCGGTGATGTCGTAGTCGCGCACGCGACCGTCGGCGAAGTAGTCGTTGCCGGGGATCGCGTCGGTGGCCGGGTCGCGCGGACCGATGCCGGACAGGAACAGCAGCCCGCCCACGCGGCGTGCGTGCGGGTAGGCGCCGACCGGCTTCGGCGCGGTGTCGGTACGAACGACGCGCTCGCCCACCTCAGCGGTCCTCCCGGTCGTCGCGGATGCGCTCCAGCGCCGGCTCGTATTGCTCCGGCAACGCCGCGGCCGAGTCGATCGACAGGCCGAGGTCGTGCACCCGGCCGTTGCGCAGCGAGTACACCCAGGCGTGCACCGCGAGCTTCTGCCCGCGCGCCCAGGCCTCGCGGACCACGGTCGATTCGCAGACGTTGATCATCTGCTCCAGCGCGTTGAGTTCGCACAGGCGGTCGTGGCGGATGCCGTCGTCGTCGATCGCCTCGACGATGGCGCGGTGCTTGTGCTTGACGTCCTTGACGTGGCGGATCCAGTTGTCGGCCAGGCCCACGCGCTCGCTTGTGAGCGCTGCACCCACGCCGGCACAGCCGTAGTGGCCGACGATCAGGATGTGCTCGACCTCGAGCACGTCGATGGCGTACTGGATCACCGACAGGCAGTTGAGATCGGTGTGCACCACGACGTTGGCGACGTTGCGGTGCACGAACACTTCGCCCGGGGCCATGTCGATGATCTGGTTGGCCGGCACGCGCGAATCGGAGCAGCCGATCCAGAGGTACTTCGGCTTCTGGATCTTCGACAGGCGCGTGAAGAAGCCGGGATCCTCGGCCTCGACGCGTTCTGCCCAGATGCGGTTGCGTTCAAGGAGGTCGTGCATTCGGTGCATGGGATTCCGTCGTGCTGGGGGGAAGGAGGGGCGGGCGCTCAGGTCGCGATGCAGATGTTGCGCGGTTCGGTGAAGAAGCGCATGGCGTCCAGGCCGCCTTCGCGGCCGAGGCCGGACTGGCCCATGCCGCCGAACGGCGTGCGCAGGTCGCGCACCAGCCAGGCGTTGATCCAGACGATGCCCGCACGCAGCTGCGCGCCGAAGCGGTGCGCGCGGGCCAGGTCGCGGGTCCAGACCGAGGCCGCCAGGCCGTAGTCGCCGGCATTGGCCAGCGCCAGTGCGTGGTCGTCGTCGTCGAAGGGCTGCAGGGTGGCGACGGGCCCGAAGATCTCTTCGCGGTTGCTGGCGCAGCCGGGACCCAGGCCTTCGATCACCGTGGGCGCCACGAACCAGCCCGGACGCTCCAGCGCCACCCCGCCACACAGCAGCTGGCCGCCCTCGTCCCGGGCGCGCGCGATCGCGGCGACCACCTTGTCGAAGTGCACCTGCGAAACCAGCGGCCCGAAGTCTGCGTCGCTGTCCATGGGATCACCCGGTCGCAGCGCCAGCGCGCGCGCCACGAAGGCTTCGCGGAACTCGGCGTACACCTTGCGTTCGACCAGGATGCGGGAGCCGCACAGGCAGATCTGGCCACTGTTCTGGAACGCGGAGCGGACCATGGTGTCGAGGTGGTCGCGCCAGTCGCTGTCGGCGAAGACCAGGGTCGGGTTCTTGCCTCCGAGCTCCAGCGACACCTTCTTCAGCAGCGGCCCGGCGATACCGGCGATGCGCTTGCCGACCGCAGTGCTGCCGGTGAAGGAGATCGCCTTGACCGCGGCGTGGCGGACGATCGCTTCGCCGACTTCGGGGCCGCCGCCGTGGACCACGTTGAGCACGCCGGGCGGCAACCCGACTTCGAGCGCCAGTTCGCCGAGCATGGTCGCGGTCGCCGGCGTGACCTCGGACGGCTTTGCGACCACGGTGTTGCCCGCGGCCAGCGCCGGCGCGATCTTCCAGGTGAAGAGGTACAGCGGCAGGTTCCAGGGCGAGATCGTCCCGACCACGCCCAAGGCCTGGCGCAGGGTGTAGTTCAGGCCGGCTTCGCCGTGGTGCGATTCGCTGGAGAACTGCGTGGCCGCGTGGGCGAAGAAGCGCAGGTTGGACACTGCTCGCGGGATCTCCGCGTCGCGGGCCAAGGCGAAGGGCTTGCCGCCATCGCGGGCCTCGGCATGGGCGAAGTCGTCGGTGCGCGCCTCAAGGGCCGCCGCCAGACGTTCCAGGTGCTGCGAACGTTCGCTGTTGCGTAGCCCGGACCAGGCGGGGAAGGCCTCCATCGCCGCGTCAACCGCCGCGTCTACATCGCCTGAATCACCGTCCGCTACTTCGGCATACGCCTGTCCGGTGGCTGGATCGAATACGTCGCGCCAGCGGCCGCTGGCGGCGTCTCGGGTCCTGCCGCCTATGACGTGTGGATAGCGTCGCATCCCGCAAGCTTACCTGCGGCGGCCCGGGTCGTCAGGCCTGGCAGGCTTGGCAGAGGTAGAGCCGGCGCGATCCCGCGCTCATACGTTCGATCGCGGCGCCGCAGGCGGGACAGGGCTGGCCGTCGCGGCCGAAGACCTGGAAGCGATAGGCGTCCGGCGTATCGGTGAGGTAGTCGTCGCGCATGCGGTCGGCCGGTGCGATGCCGCGGGTGGCGTAGCTCAGCCGCGGGATCTCGATCAGCGCCTGTGCCAGGCGTGCGCTGGTCGTGGCGTCGAGATCCTTCGGCCGTCGCTCCGGCCGCAGCCCGGCGACGAACAGCACCTCCGAGCGCAGGTAGTTGCCCATGCCGGCAAGGAAGCCCTGGTCGAGCAGCAGCCCACCCAGCGCACGGCCGCGGAAGGCCGGCGACCGCAGGCGGGCGGCCACCGCGGCGGCGTCCAGCGCAGGGTCGAGCACGTCGGGGCCGAGCCCCTGCAGGAAGGGATGCGATTCGACCTCGTCGCTGCGCCACATCGAGACGTCGGATGCGGAGTACAGCAGGATCGCGCTCCCGGCCGTTTCCAGGGCCACGCGCAGGGAGCGCTTGCCCTCCGGGCGCTCGCCTGCGTTTGCGACTTTCCAGACGCCGTACAGCTGGTTGTGGCTGTACAGCGTCCAGCCGTGATCGAAGCGGGTGAGCAGTGCCTTGCCGCGCGCCGTGATCGACTCGATGCGATGGCCGACCAGTTCGCGCTCGAAGCGCTTCAGCTCGGGGAACGCGAACTCAACGCGGACCAGCGGTTCACCGACCGCCGCCGCGGCGAGGCGGTCGGCGGCACGGCGGATCTCCGGGCCTTCGGGCACGGCCTCAGATCGAGGCCATGCGCCCGCCGTCCACCGCCAGGCTGACGCCGTTGACGTAGGCCGCGGCCGGCGAGCACAGGAAGGCGATGACGCCGCCGGTCTCGTCGGCGGTGGCGAAGCGGCGAGCCGGGATCGCGGCCTCCATGTCGCGGCGGATGTCGTCCTCGCTGCGGCCTTCCTTGCCCGCGCGGTCGCTGATGATCTGGCGGATGCGCCCGGTTTCGGTGAAGCCCGGCAGCACGTTGTTGACGGTGATGCCGTCGGGCGCGAGTTCGCGCGACAGGGTCTTGGCCCAGGAAGCCACCGCGCCGCGGGTCGTGTTGGACACGCCCAGGCCCGCGATCGGCTCGCGCACCGAGGTCGAGACGACGTTGACGATGCGCCCCCAGCGCGCCCCGCGCATGCCCGGCAGCACCGCCTGCAGCAGCACCTGGTTGGCGAGCAGGTGGCGACGGAAGGCCTCCTCGAAGGCCGCCAGCGACGCGTCGGCCAGCGGGCCGCCCGGCGGGCCACCGGTGTTGTTGACCAGGATGTGCACCGGGCGCCGGGCGACCACCGAGGCCACGGCCTTTTGCAGGCCGTCGGTGTCCGCGCTGTCGGCCACGACCAGGCGGTGTTCGCGGCCGTCGCCCGCGGCGAGCCCGTCGATCACCTCGCGCAGCGCTTCTTCGCGGCGGGACAGCACGGTGACACTCGCGCCAAGCGCGGCCAGTTCAAGCGCGGTGGCGCGGCCGATGCCTTCCGAAGCGCCGCAGACCAGGGCATGACGCCCCTTGAGATCGAGATCCATGCTGTCCTCCATTGAAGCCGTGGGGTTGTGCTGGTCAGGCCTTTCCGCCGCGCAGCGTCTGCACCATGCCGGCCTGCAGGACGGTGTCGTCATCGCCCTTCGGTGGCGCGAGTTCGTCGAGCATGAAGCCGCGTTCGGCCGCGTCGGCCTCGTCGATGCCCTCCAGAGCCACGAACTCGGCGTCGAGCAGCATCGCGCGCGCAGTGTCCTCGCTTTCATAGACCAGGGTGTTGCCGTCGCTGTCGAGGACTTCGGCGGTGCCGGCCTCGCGCACGCGCAGCCGCGCCCAGATCACGATCCGGCCGAGGCTCGCCAGCCACCATTCGTCGCGCTGCGCCGTGTCCATCGGGCCGGTCATGACAGCGCCACCGACCACAGCCACATGATGGCGGCGCCGCCCAGGCCGAAGATCACCGTCGACAGCGCGATGCGCGCCGGCGTGGCCAGGCCGGTGAAGGTCGGGTCGCGGGTGTCGCGGTACCCGCCTCCCAGCAGCCACCACATCACGGCAGGTTTCAGGAAAGCGCCGTCGCCGAGGCGTTCGCGCACGTCCGGGTGGCGATCGCGCAGGTGCACCAGCGACAGCGGCCAGAAGATGATGTACGCGCAGGCGCCGGCGATGGCGATGCCGACGAAGCACAGGGCAAGGAACAGCAGCACGGCCTCAGTACTCCGCGGTGCCGGGCGCGCGCGGGTAGGGGATCGCGTCGCGGATGTTGGACAGGCCGCAGACGTAGACCACCAGGCGCTCGAAGCCGAGGCCGAAGCCGGCGTGCGGCACGGTGCCGTAGCGGCGGAAGTCGCGGTACCAGTCGTACAGCTCACGGTCGAGGCCGAACTGGTCCATGCGCGCGTCGAGCACGTCCAGGCGCTCCTCGCGCTGCGAGCCGCCGATGATCTCGCCGATGCCCGGCGCCAGCACGTCCAGCGCGGCGACGGTTTTCCCGTCGTCGTTGAGGCGCATGTAGAAGGCCTTGATGTGCTCGGGGTAGTTGGTGACCACCACCGGGCGGCCGACGTGTTGCTCGGTCAGCCAGCGTTCGTGCTCGGTCTGCAGGTCCAGGCCCCATTCGACCGGGAAGTCGAACTTGTGGCCGGACTTCTGCAAGAGGGTGATCGCGTCGCCGTATTCGATGCGTTCGAACGGCGCGTTGACGAAACCCTCCAGGCGCGTGATCGCGTCCTTCTGCACGCGCTCGGCAATGAAGGCCATGTCGTCGCCGCGTTCGTCGAGCACGGCGCGGAACAGGTATTTCAGGAACTCTTCGGAGATGCGCGCGGTGTCGTCGAGGTCGGCGAAGGCGATCTCCGGCTCGATCATCCAGAACTCGGCCAGGTGGCGGGTGGTGTGGCTGTTCTCGGCGCGGAAGGTCGGGCCGAATGTGTAGACCTTGCTCATCGCCAGGGCGAAGGCTTCGACGTTGAGCTGGCCGGAGACGGTAAGGAAGGTCTCCTTGCCGAAGAAGTCGCGGCTGAAGTCGACCGCGCCGTCCTTGCCGCGCGGCAGGTTGGCCATGTCCAGGGTGGACACGCGGAACATCTGCCCGGCGCCTTCGGCGTCGGAGGTGGTGATGATCGGGGTGTTGACCCAGAAATAGCCGTTCTCGTGGAAGTAGCGGTGCGCGGCCTGCGCCAGGCAGTGGCGGATCCGGGTGACGGCGCCGAACAGGTTGGTGCGCGGGCGCAGGTGGGCGACTTCGCGCAGGAATTCCAGCGAGTGCGCCTTGGGCTGGATCGGATAGGTTTCCGGGTCGTCCACCCAGCCGACCACTTCGATCGCGGTGGCCTGGATCTCGAAGCCCTGGCCCTGCCCCTGGGAGGGCACCAGGACGCCGGTCGCGATGACCGCGCAGCCGGCGGTCAGGCGCTTCACTTCGTCCTCGTAGTTGGGCAGCGCGCTGGGCGCGACCACCTGCACGGGGGCGAAGCAGGAGCCGTCGCTGACGTTGACGAAGCTCAGGCCTGCCTTGGAGTCCCTGCGGGTGCGCACCCAGCCGCGGACCGTGACTTCGCCGCCGGCGGGCAGTTTGCCCGAGAGCGCATGTTCGACGCTGACCACCGTCATGCCTTGAATCCTTGGGGAGGGGACCGATACTTGTTGTGCAGTTTACCGGACGCATCCCGGGCGTACCTGCCCCTTCGGAGTACAATCGACGCCATGGCCATCACTCTTGCTCCCGCCGCCCTTGAACGCGTGAAGGGCTATCTCGCTTCGGCACCCGACGCCCTCGGGCTGCGCTTCGGCGTGCGCCGCACGGGCTGCTCCGGCTGGGGCTATGCGGTCGACCTGGCGCGTGATGAACAGGCCGGGGATACGGTGTTCGAGCAGGACGGGGTGCGCATCTTTGTCGATGCCGACAGCCTGGAGTTGGTCGACGGGACGCAGATGGACTTCCTGAAGCAGGGCCTGAACGAGCAGTTCACGTTCAGCAACCCGAAGGCGGCTGCGGCATGTGGCTGTGGCGAGAGCTTTACTACGGACGCTGACAAGGCGGCCTGACGCAGTTGGGGAGCGGTCTCAGGCGCAGCCGCAGTGTTTGATCGTAGTCCGCGGGGGCGGAGGATGGGCGGGTACTCCGCCGGCGTCGCGGTGGAGCTGCCCTTGATTGCCGGCGGAATACCCGCCCACCCTCCGCTGCCAGCGCTGAGGTGAATCGGTGGAAGAGCCAAGAGCGCAGCGCCTTTTCGACGTTTCCACGGCGGGGAGCAGCGAGAAGAGCGCAGCGCTTTTGCTTTTTTGGCGACTCGCGGCCAAGCGCCGCGAGGCGGCTGGGGGGTGCGTAGTGGGCATAAAGGCCCGCGCAGCGGGACAGCCCACGGAGTACCCACCAGTCGCCGTATCGCGCGCCTCCAGGAGCCCGTCCAAATGTCCCCGTCGAAGGGGTGGATGGGGATAGTGGTAGGGCGGGCGGGTCGCAGCTGTAGCTGCTCCTACAGAGTTGCCGAGGGCTCGTGGCAGTGCCATACTGTTCGGCTCCCGTTTTGCGGGAGACCCTTGCCCCACGGCGTCCGCCTGGACCGTCCCGGGGGCTATCCGGGCCCGCGGCATGCCGCGCGGCCGATATCCACAAGGAACAACACATGCGTCACTACGAAATCGTGTTCCTGGTCCATCCGGACCAGAGCGAGCAGGTGCCGGCCATGGTCGAGCGCTACAAGACCCTGATCGAAGGTGCCGAAGGCAAGATCCATCGCCTCGAGGACTGGGGCCGCCGCCAGTTGGCGTATCCGATCGACAACCTGGTCAAGGCCCACTACGTGATGCTCAACATCGAGGTCGGCCAGTCCGTGCTCGACGAGCTGATCGAAGGCTTCCGCTTCAATGACGCCGTCCTGCGCCACCTCGTGGTCCGCCGCGAAGAGGCCGAGACCGAGCAGTCCCTGATCATGAAGAACAAGGACGAGAAGCCGGAGAAGACCGACCGTCCGGAGCGCGGCGAACGCCGTCGCCGTGACGACGAGGGTGAGAGCGAGGGCGAGGGCGAGAAGGAAAAGCCCGCCGCCGAGCCTGCCGACAACTCCGAAGCCGACTGAGGATCACGCACATGTCCAAATTCTTCCGCCGCCGCAAGTTCTGCAAGTTCACCGCCGAGGGTGTCAAGGAGATCGATTACAAGGATCTCAACACCCTGCGCCAGAACGTGACCGAGAACGGCAAGATCGTCCCCAGCCGCATCACCGGCACCAAGGCGAAGTACCAGCGCCAGCTCGCCACCGCCGTCAAGCGCGCGCG
Organism: Luteimonas sp. A537; assembly: GCF_054052065.1. Taxonomy (NCBI): domain Bacteria; kingdom Pseudomonadati; phylum Pseudomonadota; class Gammaproteobacteria; order Lysobacterales; family Lysobacteraceae; genus Luteimonas; species Luteimonas renzhihongae. The sequence continues at coordinate 99,313 of NZ_JBSVRH010000002.1, read as the reverse complement.
CTTCCTGGCCCTGATCCCGTACACCGACAACCACAACATCTGATCCCGAGGCCGCCCGTCATGGGCGGCCCGGCCACCGTCCGTTCGGACAGCACCGGTTGCGGCGCGCCTGCGCGCCGCTAACGAATACGGAGATACCCCATGGATCTGATCCTTCTCGAGAAGGTCATCAACCTCGGCAACCTTGGCGACAAGGTCAGCGTGAAGCCGGGCTACGGCCGCAACTTCCTGATGCCGCAGGGCAAGGCCGTGCCGGCCACCGCCGCCAACATGGCCGGGTTCGAGGCGCGCCGCGCCGAGTACGAGGCCAAGGCCGCAGGCCAGCTGGACGACGCCAACAAGCGCCTGGCCGCGCTCGAGGACGCCAGCGTCACGATCTACGCCAACGCCTCCACCGAGGGCAAGCTGTACGGTTCGGTCGGCCCGCGCGATATCGCCGAGGCGCTGACCAAGGCCGGCACGCCGGTCAACAAGTCCGAGGTGGTGATGGGCGAGGGTGCGTTCCGCACCATCGGCGAGTTCGAGGTCATCGTGCACCTGCACGCCGACGTCGAGACCACCGTCAAGGTGGTGATCGAGCCTGAAGCCAACTGATACGGCCTCACCGCCGGAATCACGCGACGGGCGCCGAAGGGCGCCCGTCGTCGTTTCAGGGTGCCTGCGGTCTCGCCTGCTGCGATGCCCACCGGTTATCCACAGGGTTGTCTGCAACGCTTCGGGCGCGGAGGCGACTACGATGTCAGTCCGATACAGAACAAGGGGCCGCACTGACGGCCCCCGCAGGGGAGTCCCGATACCGATGAGCGCACGAGCCGGCTTCCAGCCGAAGGACCGGGACTTCCAGGGTCGCGGCGAAGCCCGGATCGAGCAGTTGCGCGTGCCGCCGCAGTCGGTCGAAGCCGAGCAGGCGGTGCTCGGTGGCCTGATGCTGTCGCCCGAGGCCTACGATCGCGTCGGCGACCAGCTTGTCGAGGATGACTTCTACCGTCGCGACCACCAGCTGATCTTCCGCGCCATCAAGGAGCTCGCCGATCGCAGCCGGCCCTTCGACGCGGTGACGCTGGGCGAGTGGTTCGAGTCCCAGGGCCATTCGGAGCTCGTCGCCGGTGGCGCCTACCTGGTCGAGCTCGCCACCACCACGCCGTCCGCCGCCAACATCGTCGCCTATGCCGAGATCGTGCGCGACAAGGCCGTGCTGCGGCAGCTGATCGAGGTCGGCACGGAAATCGTCAACGACGGGTTCCAGCCCGAAGGCCGCGAGAGCGCGGAGCTGCTGGCCAAGGCCGAGCAGGAAGTGTTCGCCATCGCCGAAGCCGGCAATCGCGGCCGCAGCGACTTCACCGCGGTCAACCAGGCCATGGCCGAGGCCTTCGACGTCCTGCAGACGCGCTATGCCAACGGCGGCGGCATCACCGGCCTGCCCACCGGCTACGTCGAGTTCGACGAGATGACCGCCGGCCTGCAGCCGACCGACCTCCTGATCCTCGCGGCGCGCCCGGCCATGGGCAAGACCACGCTGGCGCTCAACATCGCCGAGTACGCGGCGATGAAGACCAAGAAGCCGGTCGCGGTGTTCTCGATGGAAATGTCGGCCAGCCAGCTTGCGCTGCGCCTGATTTCGTCGGTGGGTCGGGTCAACGCCACCCGCCTGCGCACCGGCCAGCTGGAGGACGAGGACTGGAGCCGTATTTCCAGCGCGATCCGGCTGCTGAAGGAAACCAGGATCTTCATCGACGACACCCCGGCGCTGTCGCCCGACGTGCTGCGCGCCAAGGCGCGGCGGCTCAAGCGCGAGCACGGCCTGGGCCTGATCGTGATCGACTACCTGCAGCTGATGGCGGTGCCCGGCAACAAGGAGAACCGCGCCACCGAGATCTCGGAAATCTCGCGCTCGCTCAAGGGGCTGGCGAAGGAGCTCAACGTTCCGGTGCTGGCGCTGTCGCAGCTCAACCGCTCGCTGGAAACGCGTACCGACAAACGCCCGGTGATGGCCGACCTGCGCGAGTCCGGCGCGATCGAACAGGACGCCGACGTGATCGTCTTCATCTACCGCGACGACTACTACAACAAGGAAAACTCGCCGGACAAGGGCCTGGCCGAAGTGATCATCGGCAAGCAGCGCAACGGCCCCACGGGGTCGGTGAAGCTGAAGTTCTTCGGCGAATACACCCGCTTCGACAACCTTTCCCACGATTCGGTCGGCAGCTTCGAGTAGCCGCGCGTGAGCCTGCACGCGGCCGAGCGCCCGACGCGGATCCTGGTCGACCTCGACCGCATCGCCGGCAACCTGCAGGCGATCCGCGCCCACGCCGGCGTGCCGGTGATGGCCATCGTCAAGGCCAACGCCTACGGCCACGGCCTGGTTCCTGTGGCGCGGCACCTGCAGGAACAGGGCGTGGAGCAGCTCGGCGTCGCGTTCCCGGAAGAGGGCATCGCGCTGCGCCGCGCGGGTATCACCGTGCCGATCCTGGTGCTGGGCGGGATCTTCGGCCCGCAGGTTGCGCAGTACATCGCTCACGACCTGGCCATCACGGTGTCGTCGCTGGAGAAGCTGCGCCAGGTCGAGGCCGCCGCTGAGGCGCTGGGGCGTCGCGCGACGGTGCACCTCAAGGTCGATACCGGCATGGAGCGCATCGGGGTACACGCCTGGAGCGCCGGGCCCTTCATCCAGGCCGCGGTGGCCTCGCAGTGGATTGGACTGGCCGGGATCTACTCGCATCTCGCCAGCTCGGATGAACCCGATTCGCCGATGACCGCACTGCAACTGGCACGTTTCGACGAGGCCTGCGCGCACTTCGCGCGCATCGGTGCGCCGACGCCGCCGCGACACATCGCCAACTCCGGCGGCATCCTCCATTTCCCGGAAACGCGGCTCGACATGGTGCGCCCCGGCATCCTGCTGTACGGCGTGCTGCCGGGCGCCGGCGCCCGTCCCGCCGTGCCGGTCGAGCCTGCGATGTCCCTGGTTTCGCGGGTGGTGTACTTCAAGGTGGTCCGGGCAGGCCACACGGTGAGCTACGGCGCAACCTGGGCGCCCGGCGACGACACGCGCGTGGTGACGGTACCCATCGGCTACGGCGATGGCTTCCCGCGGGCGCTTTCGTCCCGCGGCCGGGTGCTGATAGGCGGCCGGCGATATCCGATCGTGGGGCGGGTGTGCATGGATCAGTTCATGGTCGATATCGGCCAGGACAGCGCCTGGAACGAGGACGAGGTGGTGCTGCTCGGGCGCCAGGGTGATGCAGAGCTGCGCGTGGAAGGGGTGGCCGAAGCTGCCGGGATGATTCCCTACGAAATCCTGGTCGGACTCAACGACCGCATACCGCGCGTCTATCGCGGCGCCGGCTATACGAAAACTGAATAGGCTCAGGGCCATCACTCCGCCGGGACGCGGACGCGGGTAGCTTGGCCGCGTTCACTTATCCGGGCGCCGAGCGCCCCTACAGGAGCCTCCCATGCGCAATTCGCCCCGAATCCTGCTTGTCAGTCTTGCCACCAGCGCAGTCATGCTCACCAGCTGCGCGACCTACACGGGCCAGACCAGCGATCCGAACGATCCGAACAGGACCCGCACGGGTGCCCTGGTCGGCGCGGGCATCGGTGCGGTTGCCGGTTTGCTGAGCGGTTCCGACGCCACCGAGCGCCGCCAGCGCGCCCTGGTCGGTGCCGGCGTCGGTGGATTGGCCGGTGGTGCCGTGGGCGTCTACCAGGACCGACAGGAGGCCGAGCTGCGTCGCCAGACCGCAGGCACGGGCATCGTCGTCGACCGCGAGGGCGACGTGATCAAGCTCAACCTGCCCGACGGCGTGACCTTCGATTTCAACAAGACCGAACTGAAGCCGCAGTTCTACCCGGCGCTCAACAACGTCGCCGCGACGCTTGCCGACTACAACCAGACCATCGTCGAGGTCGCCGGCCATACCGACAACGTCGGCGGTGACGCGGTCAACCAGCGCATCTCCGAGCAGCGTGCGAACTCGGTGGGCAACTACCTGATCGGGCAGGGCCTGCAGCGCGAGCGCTTCGAGATCGTGGGCTTCGGCAAGACCATGCCGATCGCCGACAACTCGACCGAGCAGGGCCGCGCGCAGAATCGCCGCGTCGAGATCCGCGTGGTGCCGCTGCGGGGCTGATCTCCGGATCCATCACCCAGGCAAACGAAGGGCCGCAGCGATGCGGCCCTTTTTTTTGCGTTGTCCGGCCACGCCGACGTGGCGCTGGCCTCCACCAATCCGGCGCATTCAAGAATGCGGACGCCGGCGTGCGGCACGCTCCAGCCACCACAGCGCTGCGGCGGCCAGCAGCCAGGCCAGGAACCAGGGCCAGCGCGGGCCGGCGTCGGTGAACGGCGTGGGCCTGTCTCCGGCGCCGACGTCCGGGGGCGGAGCGGTCACGGCCAGGCGCAGCGTGGCGTCCCGCCGCGTTCGCGCAGCGAGGCCCGGCAGTGCATCGGACGCGTGCACGTACAGCATGGGTGCGGCCTCGCCTTGGCCCGCGCGGTGCCAGCCGCTGTCGCGCGGCCATACCGCGGCGCAGCCGGCGGCAAGGGGATCGGCCTGCGGATGCAGGCGGCTGCCATCCGGGGCGACCAGGTCGGAACCGGGCGCGAAGTCGCAGAGCGTGGCACGCCGGCCGGCGCGAGCGATGCCGTCGAAGCGCGGCGCCCTGGCGGCGCCGGCGCGGGCGAGCGTGGCCGTCGCTTCGCTCCACAGGCGGGCGTGTCGCCGGCCGTGCCCGGTGAGCACGAGGCGGAAGCTCTGGTCGAGGTTCCAGATCGCGATCCGGCCGCGTCCCGACGGGCGCCAGCGCGCAAGCGACGTGCCGGAGGCGTCGTCGAGCAGGGACACCGAGCCGTCGGCGAGGATCGGATGCGGCTGGCGTGCGAGCGGAGGGGGGGCTTCGTTCGTGGCGTCGCTGGCGGGTAGGGGACTGGCCGCGGTAGCGGTAGTGGTGGCATCGGCCGTGGACGCATCGCCTGCCTCCAGGAACACATTGGCATCCAGCGCGGGATCAACCGGTCCGAGCGTGAAGCCGAGTTGGCGCAGGGCATCGCGCGTGGCGGCGGGCGCGGCGCTGATGCGAAGCATCAGGCCCAAGCCTTGCCCGACCGCGGCAAGCAGGGCGCGGCGCGCGGGTGCTCCCAGGCCGTTCCAGCCGCGCTCGTCGACGATGACCAGGTCGAAGTCCGACAGGCTGTCCGGGTCGAAGGCGGGCGGCGGGTCGCCCAGGGCTACGCCGCCGCCCAGTGCCATGCGGCTGTGCAGGGACAGGCCGGCGTCACTGGCCCAGCGCCGCAGGTATTTCAACTCCGGACTGGGTGCGCCCGAGAGCAGCAGCAGGCGTGCGCCGTCGCCAGGGCGCGGGTCGACGGGAATTTCGGCTTCGGCTTCGACCTCGCCCTCGAGCCGCAGCCTGTAGATGGCGGGGCCGGATGCCCGTACGGGCGCCAGCAGCCGGAAGCGGCCCTCGTCGTCCGGTGTGGCGCGGTCCTGGACGGTGCCGGCGGGGTCGAGCAGTTCCACGCGGCGCGCTGCCGCATCCTGCACGCGGCCGGCGACGCGCAGCACGCCTCCGCTGGCCACGCGCGCCGGCGCATGCAGTTCGACGAGGCCCGGCGGCAGCGGTGGCGGGTCGAACGTGACCGGCAGGCCCTGCGTGGCCTCGCGATCGCGCGCTTCCAGTCCGCTCCCCAGGACGTGCAGGCGATCCGCCTGCGGATGCAGGCGCAGCGCCGTGGCGAGGTCGGGCACGCGCCGCGCCACCGCGGCGTCGATCGCATCGCTGCCTGCTTCGGGCAGGGCGACGAGGAGGGCGCCATCACGCGCCGCTTGGCGCGCCTGCGCCGCGTCCGTCCCGGCGGTCATGAGCACCAGGCTCGCCTGTCCGATCGGGCGCGCGGGCGGCAGCAGGGTTGCATACAGCAGAGCCGCGCAGGCGCACTGCAGGAGCAGGATGGCGGCGAGATGCCCGGCGCCGGGTCGCAGCTGCGCGGGCAGGTGGCGCCAGCGCAGGGCGCGGCGCAGCGAGCCGGCCACTGCCGCCAGTGCCAGCACCAGCGCGATGGTCGTGGCGAGGCTCATTCGCCGTCTTCCCCGTGCAGCGCATCCAGATAGGCCTTGCCGACGGCATCGGGACCGCGGCGCTGGAGCGGCGCCGCCGTCGGTGGCCGGGTCAGCGGCCAGAGCAGGGCGCGGAGGCGTTGACGGCAATCTTCGCAGGCGGGGTCGCGCTGCACGGCATCGACCGCGGCCATCACCGCCAGCGGATCGCTGCCCTGCTCGCCGTTGGCGGCCAGCCAGGCCGACAGCGCGCCCAGGTCGATGCTGGCCTCGCCAGGCGGCGTGGCGAGGGCGCGCCAGAGCCTGGTGGGCAGGTCTTCGTCCAGGCGGGCGGGCGCCAGCGGGGCGCGCCGACTGGCGATGCCCGCGCGATCGCCCGAGAGCCGCCGGCCGAAGTCGACCGGCGGCAGTCCGGTGCCGGTACGTGCGAGATGGATGCGGTCGGTCTGCTGGATCTCCTTGACCAGGACCAGGGCGCGGTTCGCAGGCGGCAGCGCGTCGCGCGGGCGTGCCTGGCGCAGGGCGAGTTCGGACTGCCACATCTCGCCCAGCGCGCGGCGCAGCAGGGCGCGCGTCTTCGGGTCGAGCAGGGTCGCGGCCTCGGGGATGTCGTGGACGTGGCCGAATTCCTCGAGCACGTCGCCGGCCTCGCCGAATCCGCTGCGGCCGGGTTCGCCCGGCGGAGGGGCATCGCCGGAGGCATGGTCGTGTCCGTCGCCCGTCGCCGCGGGTCCGCCATGCCCGCTGTCGCTCTCGTCGCCGTGTTCGCGGGCCTCGTCCCGGGCGGCGGACACCATCTCGCGCCATGCGTCGGCCTCGTCCTCGGCGTCGCTGGTCGGCAGCAGGATCGGCGGTGGCGGCAGGTCGTCGGCATCGACCTGTCCGCGGGAAGGCAGCGTCGGGGCGCCCTCGCTTTCCTCGCCCAGGAACTGTCCGTAGCGCAGCCGCAGCAGGCGCTGGTCCACCGCGATCGCATCCGAGCGCGCGCCGAAGGCCTCGTCCTGCAGCCGCGGGCGCTCGGCGATCAGGGCCTCGGCATCGATGATGATCCGGCGCTGGCTGGCGAAGTAGGCGGGCAACACCTTCTGCAGCACGCCATCCATGCCGCTGTCCCCGCGCGCCTGCGGCGGCGGCCAGCGGAGGATGTGGCTGGCACTGCGCGCGGACTGCGCGCGCCCGGGGCGATTGTCGTGCACGACGAAGTACACGATCAGGTCATCGCCTTCGGCGAGGCCGAGCGCATCGAGATCAAGCTGCTCCGAAAACCGCCGGCCGTGCCGGTCGCCGCGCCCGCTGAGCTGGCGGACGTCGTCGCGGAACCGGATGTTCTCGCCGCTGCCTTCGGTCATGGTGAGGTGCATCGTGGCGCTGGCGGCAAGTCCGTGGTCGTCCCCGGCTGCGAAGGCCAGCGTCCAGCGTCGCTGTCCTGGCGTGCGCAGGCTGAGGGTCTGTGCCGGTGCGGTGACCCGGATCGATGGCGGGAGGTCGCGGATCACGTCGATGCGGTGCAGGACCTCGTCACGCCAGGGCCGGGCAGCGCTGGCGACGATGCGATAGAGGCCGGGCTGCCCGGCGACGTCTTCGGCGCGCCAGTGCTCGCCATCGCGTTCGAGCGCGATCCGCCGGCCGTCGACGAACTCCAGCGCCACCGCGTCGGGCGGAGTGTTGAAGCGCAGCGTCCAGGCCAGCGTCGTGCCCTCGGGGACCTTCGCGTCCAGGACTGCTTCCTCACGCGCGGGCAGGCGGGTATAGGCGGGCGGGGTGATGCCGAGGCGGTGTTCGAGCAGTTCGATCGCGACCGGCGTGGCGGCCGTGGCGGTGCGGGTGCTGCCCGTGCCTGGCGAAGTGCCGGGGGACGATGCGGCCGGCCACAGCAGGATGGCTGCGATCAGCAGGGCGGCGGTCGCGGCGCTGGCCAGGATGCGGGCCAGCGGCCAGGGTGCGCGGACGCCGGCGGCCTCGGCGGAAGGCAGTCGCTGCAGGATGCGATCGCGCTGCAGCCGCGCCAGCGGCGGCAGGCGTGACCCATCGACGGCGAGCAGGGCGCTGCTGTCTTCGAGCCGTGGATGGCGGGCGTCGAGATGGCGCTGCAGCCAGCCGTGATCGAGCGCCCGGGAAGACCACCGGGCCAGCGCCAAGACGAGGAGCAGGGCGGCAAACGCGATGCCCACGATCAGCGCCGGGCGTCCATCGCCGAGGCGCCAGGCGATGACGGTCGCGACGGCCACCCAGGGCAGGGCGGGTGCCAGCGTGGCCGCGAACCGGCGACGCCGCGCGGCGCGCAGCAGCTGCCCGAAGGCGTCGCTGCTCATGCCCCGCGCTCCCGGCGCGGTCCCGCCGCGAGCCAGCGCTCGAACAGGAACAGCAGGCCGATGGCCAGCGCCAGCCAGGGTGAAAGCTCGCGCAGCGCCTGCGGCCAGGGGCCGACATCCGCCGGCAGCGGCGCATGTTCGGCGGCGAGCACGCGCGAGGGCGCGGGCGGCGGCTCGATGGCGACGTGGAGCCGGTGCGGGAAGTCGGCGTCCAGCAGGATCGGGAGCGCCTCGGGGGCCAGCGGTCGCGTCCACTGCAGGACGCGACCGCTGCCGAGCGCGGCCGCGCGCAGCAGCGGTCGGCCCTGTTCGTCTTCCCACAAAGACGCGGCGTCTTCCAGCGCCGGCAGCCGCGTGTCGTGGGCGAGCAGCGCAGTGCCGCCGGCCTCGATCCATGCAATCGCCTCCGGTGGCAGCGCCCCCGGCGTGAGCCACGCGCGCACGTCCAAGCCGTCGCCGCCGAGAGTTGCCCGCCAGGCGGCAGCCACGGCTTGCAGGTAGCGCGCGCCGGTGCCGTTCCCGGCGTCTTCGATGAGGAGCCGCGGTGCGGGCGATGCCGGGGCGCCTCCCTCCCGGGCGACGGGCGACGACGCGCCGGCCGCGGGAATCACGCGCCAGTCCACCGGACGCGACAGCCGCGGACGATCGGCATCGACGCCGTCCAGCACGGGTGGCACCAGCACGACCAGCGGGGCACCGGTTGCCATGTGCATGTCGAGTTGGCGCAGCAGGCTGATGGTCATCCGGGCGTCGGTTGGTGGCGGAGCTTCGTCCAGCGATGGGAAGCCCGGGGCCAACCAGCGGCGCTGGATGTCCGTGGAACCACCATCGTCGTTGCTGCCGTGATCGCCGCCCGCATCCGCTGCAGCAGCTTCCGCACTGGAATACGCGGCGTCGCGAAGCGAGTCCGCGCCAACGCCCGGCGCCGCGACGATCCACGGCGTTCCGCCGCCCGCAAGCGGCAGCACCGGCCGCGCCATCAGCAGGGCCAGCAGAACGATGAGCAGCAGCCGCAGGATGAGCAGCAGGCGCTCCTCGAAGCGCAGCCGCTGGCGCGGCCGCAGTCGTGCCGTGAGCCAGCGCAGCGCTGCGAAGTCGACCGGCTGCTGCTCTTCCCGCCGCGCCAGGTGCAGCAGCAGCGGCACGGCGAGCGCGACCAGTGCGGCAAGGCCGGCGGGCAGGAGCAGGGCCGGACTCACGCTGCCCCGCCTCCGGCACCGGCGCCGCCGTCGAACAGGCGCCGCAGCGGCAGGTCGAGCGGTTCGTCGAGCATGTATTCCACCTGGCGGATGCCGGCGGCGGCCAGGTGCGCGGCCTGCTCGCGCCGTGCGGCGCCAAAGCGCTGCAGGAAGTCCGCGCGCATGGCGCCGCCGTCACCGCGGAGTTCCGTGCCGGCCTCGACGTCGCGGAAGACGTGTCCGCGTTCGAAGGGGAAGTCGCGCTCCTCGACGGACAGGAGGCGGATCGCAAGGACCTCGCGCTGCGCCGCCGCCAGGCGCCCGGCCAGCGCCAGCGCCTGCGCATCGAAGCCGTCGGTCAGCAGCAGCACCAGGTCCCGTGGGGCGATGCGTCCGTGCAGCGGCGCAAGCGCGCCCGTGGCCGGCCAGCTGCCATCGGCCTGCAGGCGATCGAGTGCGAGCAGGCAGCGGTCGCGGTGTCGCGCTCCGCCCGAGGCCGCCTGCATCGCCAACCCGTCGCCGTTCACCATGGCCAGTCCGAAGCGGTCGCCCTGGCGCAGCGCGATGTCCATGGTCGCGGCGGCGAGTCCACGGGCGGCATCCAGCCTTGACCAGTCGGGACGCGCACGATCGGCCTGCGCCATCGACGCGCTGGCATCGACGAGGATCCAGATCGCCAACGGGCTGTCGCGCTCGGCTTCGCGCACGAACCAGCGGTCGGAGCGCGCGTAGAGTTTCCAGTCGACCTGGCGCGGCTCGTCGCCGGGCTCGTAGGCGCGGTACTGGGCGAACTCGATGCCGGCGCCGCGGGTGCGGCTGGCGTGCAGGCCGAAGCCGCGGTCGCCCTGGGCCCGTCGCGGGGTGATCGCGATCCGCCGCAGGCGCGCGCGGACATCGGCCGGCAGGAAACCGGGCGTGGACATCGCGCGGCCGCTCAGGCGGCCGGTGCGGGCACGGCCTGCAGCAGGGCCGCGACCACGTCGTCGGCGTCCTTCTGCTCGGCTTCGGCGGCGAAGGACAGGAGCAGGCGGTGGCGCATCACCGGTGCGGCCATCGCATGCACGTCCTCGCGCGTGGCCGCGTAGCGCCCCTGCAGCAGTGCCCGCGCCTTCGCCGCCAGGACCAGCGACTGGCCGGCGCGCGGGCCGGCGCCCCAGCGCACCCAGTCGCGCACCGCCTGCGGCGCATCCGGGCCGGGGCGGCTGGCGCGCACCAGGCGCGTGATCCAGGCCAGCAGGTCCTCGCCCAGGTGCACCTCGCGCACCAGCGCCTGCAGTGCCAGCACGTCGTCGCCGTCCATCACCTTCGGGACGAGCGGGCGGGCGCTGCCGGTGGTCTGCAGCAGGATCTCGCGCTCCTCGGCCTCGTCTGGATACTCCACCCGCACGTGCAGCAGGAAGCGGTCCAGCTGCGCCTCGGGCAGCGGATAGGTCCCGGCCTGCTCGAGCGGGTTCTGGGTGGCGAGCACGAAGAAGGGCGCGGGCAGGGCGTGGGTAGTGCCGGCGTAGCTGACGGTGCGTTCCTGCATCGCTTCCAGCAGGGCGGCCTGGGTGCGCGGCGGGGTGCGGTTGAGCTCGTCGGCCAGCAGCAGGTGGGTGAACACCGGGCCGCGCTGGAACGTGAAGCTGCGCCGGCCGGTGCCGTGCTCCTCTTCCAGGATCTCGGTGCCGAGGATGTCGCTGGGCATGAGGTCCGGGGTGAACTGGATGCGGCGGAAGCCGAGGTCGAGCGCCTGGCCAAGCGAGCGCACGAGCAGGGTCTTGCCGAGGCCGGGGACGCCCTCGAGCAGGCAGTGGCCGCCGGCGAGCAGGGCGACCAGCATCTGCTCGACTACCGCGTCCTGGCCGACCACGGCCTGGGCGATGGCGGCGCGCAGGGCGCCGATGCGGTCGAGCTGTTCGCGGATGCGGGATTCGTCGAGTGTGGGGTTCATTGGCAAGCGATACCGATTGTTCTCTGTTGGGGCAGGCTTCATGCGCTCAGGGCGTAGACGACGATGTTGACCGCGAACTTCGTGTTGTCCTCGGCCAGGAAGCGCTTGTTGCGCCAGTCGTAGTCCCACTCGCAGCCGTAGTCCTTGTTGCTGTAGAGCACGCCCAGGCGGCCGTCGACCTCGATGCCCTTGAGGTAGTCGTGCACCAGGTCGTCGCCCCAGCCGTTGAGCTCGTAGCTGGTCGCGGGTGGGCCGTCGGGGAAGCGGAAGAAGCTGGAATAGAGCGGATGGGTGTTCGGCAGCTTGCCCAGGGCGTCGCCGCCGAAGATGTCCGCCATCTGCCGTTCGAAGGACTTCGCGAACAGACCGTCGATGTCGTGGTTGCAGTCGTCGACGAAGACGAAGCCGCCGTTGCGCACGTAGCGCTCGAAGTTGCGCCGCTCGGCCGGGCTGAACTCCACCAGCTTGTGGCCGGCCAGATAGCAGAACGGCGCCAGCAGCATCTTCGGATCGGCCAGCGCGACCACGTGCTCCTTCGGATCCACGCGCAGGCTGGTGTAGTCGACCAGCGCGGTGGCCAGGTTGGCCGGCATGCGCTGGTCGACGTCCCAGTTCCCGGAGTCGTACTTCAGGCGGGTGAACCAGAAGTCATGGCCGGTGTTGGCGCGCGCGGTCGCCGGGAGCACGGAGGCCGCGAATGCGGCGGCAAAGAGGCGCAGCGCGCCGCGGCGGTCCACGTCGCCCCGGCCCCCGCCCTCAGACCGCGTCCGAGAGCGAGGTGAAGGTGAAGTCGCGCAGGCGCATCGGCGGGATCATCATGCTGAAGCGCGATTCGTCGCCGCTCACGCGCACGGGCTTGCCGAGTTCGTCGATGTTGTTGAGCATGATCACCGGCGACTCGTTGAAGCGGAAGTTCTTCAGCGGGTACTTGATCTCGCCGTCCTCGATGTAGAAGGTGCCGTCGCGGGTCAGGCCGGTCAGCAGCACGGTCTGCGGGTCGACCATGCGGATGTACCAGGTGCGGGTGACCAGGATGCCGCGCTCGGTGCCGCGCACCAGGTCGGACGTGGACGCATCGCCGCCGGCCATGATCAGGTTGCCCGGTCGCGCGACTTCCTCCCGGCCCTGCTGCTTGGCCCAGTAGCGCGAGTACAGCAGGTTGGCGACCTTGCCCTGGTCGATGACCGGGATCCGCGTGCGCGGCAGGCCTTCGCCATCCCAGGGCATGACCGGCGCATCCTGGTCCCAGGGATCGGCGTGGATGCTGACGCGCGGGTCGAAGACCTGTTCGCCCAGCTTGTTGCCGCCGCCCTTCTTCGACAGGAAGCTGCGGCCTTCATCGGCCTGGCGGGCGTCGAAGAAGTTCATCATGAACGAGATCAGGCCGGCTGCCGCGTGCGGCTCCAGGACCACGGTGTACTTGCCCGGCTCCAGTGCGCGCGCGTTGGCCGAGGCGCTGGCCTTGCGGATCGCGGTGCGCACGTCGCGGCCGGCGTTGAACGGGCCGATGGCGGTGACGTTGCGGCCGACCCAGCCCGAACCCGTGCCGTCTTCGGTGCGCACGGTGCAGGTGTAGTCGGCGCTGGTGGAGGTCTGGTAGCCGAAGTTGCCGTTGCTGTTGGCGAACGCGGTGAAGCCGCGGCTGTCCTCGAGGAAGCCGGCGGCGATCAGCTTGTCGGCGCGGCTGGGGACGATGGAGTCCGCGGCGACCTGCGCGCGGTACTCGGGCGTGATCGCCGCGGTGGCGTCGTCCCAGGTGGCGCTGGGCCGGTAGTCCTGCTTGCCGATGGCCGGCATGAACTCCGGGTTCTCCGGCGCCAGGCGGGCGAGGTCCTCGGCGCGGCGCACCACGCGCTCCAGCGCGGCGTCGTCGAATTCGTTGATGCTGGCGGTGCCGACGCGCTTGCCGAAGGCGACCTGCACGGCCAGCTCGGTGTTGTCGACGATGCCGCTGGTGGAGACGTTGTTGAGCGCGAAGCGGATGTTGCCGGCGGTCGTGCCGGCGAGCGTGGCCGTGCACTCGTCGGCGGTCGACAGCGCGACCACCTTGTCGAGGATGGCCTTGGCCTGGGCTTCGGTGAGGATGGGCATGTTATGGGTTCCTGTGTCCGGTCAGCCGAGGTTTCGGGCGGTGTTGATGACGTTGATGCCGTTGAAGCGCGCGGTGCTGGAGCCGTGCGAGACCGCCGACACCTGCGAGGGCTGGCCCTTGCCGTCGAAGAACGAGCCGCCGAGGCGGTAGTCGGACTCGTCGCAGACCGCGACGCAGGCGTTCCAGAACTCCGGCGTGCGGATCTGGTAGGCCACGTCCTCGACCATGCCGGTGATCGCGCCGTCCTTGATCTCGTAGAACAGCTGGCCGCCGAACTGGGCGTTGTAGCGCTGCTGGTCGATCGAGAACGAACCGTCGCCGACGATGTAGATGCCGTCCTCGACGTCCTTGACCATGTCGGCGACCGAGAGCTTGGCCTTGCCCGGCGCAAGTGACACGTTGGCCATGCGCTGGAACTGCACGGTGGACCAGGAGTCGGCATAACAGCAGCCGTCGGACTCGGTCTTGCCGACGATATGCGCCTGGTCGCGGATGGTCTGGTAATCGACCAGGATGCCGTCGCGGATCAGGTCCCAGCGCTTGCACTTCACGCCTTCGTCGTCGTACGCCACGGCGCCGAGGCTGCCGGGCTGGGTCTTGTCGGCAAAGATCGTGACTTCGTCGCTGCCGTAGCGGAAGCCTTCCTCGCGCTTGTCGATCGTGGCGAAGCTGGTGCCGGCGTAGTTGGCCTCGTAGCCGAGCACGCGGTCGAGCTCCAGCGGATGGCCGACCGATTCGTGGATGGTCAGCCAGGTGTGCGAGGGGTCGAGCACCAGGTCGTAGCGGCCCGGCTTCACGGTCGGCGCCGACAGCTTCTCGCGCGCCTGCTTCGCCGCGGCCACGGCGTCCTCGACCATGTCGTAGGAATGGCCGTAGTTGACCACGCCGTTGGGCGAGACGTATTTCTGCGAGGCGTCGCCGGCGAAGTACTCGTAGCCCAGGCCCATCGGCGAGGACAGCCCGGAGCGCGAGCGGAACTTGCCGCTGGACTTGTCGATCGCGGTGACGTTCATCGGCGCCCAGATGCGGTGCACGTCCTGGTCGATGTACGAGCCGTCGGTGGAGGCGAAGTATTTCTGCTCGTTGACCGCGAACAGGGTGGAGTTGACGAAGTCGGCCCCGGCATTCGTGGCCGCGGCGTTCACCGACAGCAGCAGCTCGACCTTCTCCTTCACCGGCACTTCCATCGCATTGCGGCCGATGGGCGTGCGCCAGGAGACTTCGCCGTACCCGGGCGCGGCGGCGAACTGCACCGGCGCGGTCTGGATCCTGGCGTTGGCGTGGGCGATCGCCGCGGCCTGGCGCGCGGCGCCGGCCACGCCGTCGGCGCTGAGGTCGTTGGTGGCCGCGAAGCCCCAGGCACCGCCCGCGATCACGCGCACGCCGACGCCGGTGGACTCGGTGTTGACCACGTTCTGCACCTTGTCCTCGCGGGTGACCACGAACTGGCGCAGGTAGCGGCCGATGCGCACGTCGGCGTAGGTCGCGCCGGACTCGCGCGCCGCCGACAGCGCGGCATCGGCAAGCGCCTTCTTGCGCACGACATCGATGGAGGTGGCGAGCTCCTCCGCGGCGATCGCGCGGGTGAACAGCGAAGGCACCATCAGGCCGCCCAGGCCGATGCTGCTGAAAGTCAGGAAATCACGTCTGTCCAAGGCTCGCTCCCCGGTGTGTGCGCATGGATTGGAAGTACCGGCGGCGCGCACGCGTGCGTACCCGCCGGACCCGCCGATTCTTGCGGTGTCCGCGGTGGGGGGTCAATGAACTAATGGCACGGTCGCCGCGCTCAACCCAGGTTGCGCGCGGTGTTGATGATGTTCACGCCGTCGAAGCGCGTCGTGCTGGAGCCGTGCGACACCGCCGAAACCTGCGACGGCTGTCCCTTTCCGTCGAAGAACGAACCGCCATGCCTGAAATCCCGGGCGTCGCAGATCGCGCTGCAGGCGTTCCAGAACTCGGGCGTGCGGATCTGGTAGGCGACGTCCTCGACCATGCCGGTGATGGCGCCGTCCTTGATCGCGTAGTAAAGCTGGCCGCCGAACTGGGCGTTGTAGCGCTGCTGGTCGATCGAGTACGAGCCGCGGCCGTGGATGTAGATGCCGTTCTCCACGTCCTTGACCATGTCCGCCACCGACAGCCCGTCGCGCCCCGCTTCGAGCGACACGTTGGGCATGCGCTGGAACTGCACGCTCGACCAGGAGTCGGCGTAGCAGCAGCCGTCGGATTCGTCCTTGCCCAGGATGTGCGCCTGGTCGCGGGTGGCCTGGTAGTCGACCAGGACGCCGTCGCGCACCAGGTCCCAGCGCTTGGCGGGCACACCCTCGTCGTCGTAGCCCACCGCGCCGAGCGTGCCCGGCGTGGTGCGTTCAGCGATGAAGTTCACCCGCTCGCTGCCGAAGCGGAAGCCCGCGTCGCGCTTGTCGACGGTGGCGAAGCTGGTGCCCGCGTAGTTGGCCTCGTAGCCGAGCACCCGGTCGAGCTCCAGTGGGTGGCCGACCGACTCGTGGATGGTCAGGAACAGGTTGGAGGGGTCCAGCACCAGGTCGTAGCGACCCGGCTTGACCGACGGCGCGCGCAGCTTCTCGCGCGCCTGGCCGGCCGCGGCCACCGCGTCCTCGCGCATGTCGTAGGAGTCGCGGTACTGGACCACGCCGCCGGGCAGGTGCAGCTTGCCCGAGGCCTCGCCGTCGAGGTACTCGTAGCCCATGCCGACCGGTGCGCCCAGCCCCTGGCGGGTGCGGAAGCGGCCGCTGGCCTTGTCCACCGCGGTGACCGTGAACGGTGCCCAGATCCTGTGGATGTCCTGGTCGACATGGCTGCCGTCGGTGGAGGCGAAGTACTTCTGCTCGTTGACCAGGAACAGGTTGGATTCGACGAAGTCGGCGCCTGCGGCCATGGCCGCTGCGTTGACGCCCAGCAGCAGTTCGATCTTTTCCTGCACCGGCACGTCCATGCCGTTGCGCCGCAGCGGCGTACGCCAGCTGCGCTCGCCCAGGGCGGGTGCGGGCGCCAGTCGGACGGGGCGGTCCTGGATGCCGGCGTTGGCGCGCGCGATCGCCGTCGCCTGCCGGGTGGCCTGGGCCACGGCGTCGGGCAGCAGCGCGTTGGTCGCGGCAAAGCCCCAGGCCCCGTCGGCAAGCACGCGGATGCCGACGCCGGTGGATTCGCCGTTGACCACGTTCTGCACCCGCGACTCGCGCGTGGACAGCGACTGCCTGAGATAACGGCCGATGCGCACGTCGCAGTAGCTCGCACCGGCGTCGCGCGCGGCCTGGAGCGCGACGTCGGCCAGGGCGCGCTTGAGCGCGGGATCCAGCGTGGAAGCGAGCTCGGCGGCGGCGATGGCGCGCCAGCCGGGCAGGGCGAGCGCGAAGGTGGTGGTTCCTGCAAGGACAAGGAAGTCGCGGCGTTGCATCGGTCTCTCCGGCGGGCGTTGCGACGGAGCTTGACGCAAGTCCGCACGGGTCGCCAAGCCGGACCGGTGGCCCCGCCGGCCGCGCGGTTACATTCTGTTACCAACCGTTACCACCGGCTGCCCGTTCGCGGCAGCTGGCTGAATAGAGTGGGGACATCGCGGAATCGGAGGTCCCCCATGTTCCAGAACGCCCTGTCCAGCCACGTCACCAACCCGGTCCGGACCGGTGACTGGGCGGATGGCCGGCAGCTGCATGCGGCGCCGGCGCTTGAGTCGCTGCTGCTGCGCTGGCCGCCGCGCGTGAATCGCGTGGATCCGCGCCAGGCCCTGTTCCATGCGGGGCAGCCGCGCGGCTCGCTGTTCTACATCCGCTCGGGCTGCTTCAAGACCAGCGTGCTGAGCGAGGACGGGCGCGAGAAGATCACCGGTTTCCGCATGCGTGGCGACCTGCTTGGACTCGACGCCGTCGACATGCCCGCGCACGCCTGCGACGCGGTCGCGCTGGATGCCGCCGAGGTCTGGGAGCTGCCCTGCGCGAACCTGCAGGACATGCTGCCCGAGATCCAGGTCCGGGTGACCGCGATGCTTGCCGGCGAGATCCGCCGCGACTGGCGCTGGATGCTGGCGCTGGGCACGCTTGGCGCCGACCAGCGCGTGGTGGCCTTCCTGCTCGACCTGTCGGCGCGCTTCGCGACCATGGGGCTGGACCAGGAGCTGTTGCTGCTGCGCATGACCCGCGCCGAGCTCGGCAACTTCCTCGCGCTGACCCTGGAGACCGTGACCCGGGCGCTGTCGCGCATGCAGGCGCGCGGCATGATCGAGGTCAGCGGCCGCCGCATCCGCATCGTCGACGAGGCCGGGCTGCGCGCGGTGCTCGCAGGCGACGGGGAACGCTGCCACTGACGGTCCCGCAGCCGAACCGGCTCGACCGGGCGGCGGATCAGGTTCGCCGGGCGAGCTCCCTGCGCACCGCCTCGACCAGGTCCTCGCGCCGCCACGGCTTGCGCAGCAGCGGAAGTCCCGACGTGCCCTCAGCGTCGGCTACGTGCTTTTCGTCGCCGGATGTCAAAAGCACCGGAAGTCCGGGATGCAGTTCGCGCGCGCTGCGCGCCAGCGTCTTGCCGTCCATGCCCGGGCCCAGCATGACGTCGGTGAACAGGAGCGCGAAGCCGGTATCGCCGGCAAGGCGTTCCAGCGCCTGCCCGGCGTCCGGCACTGCGTCCACGGCGTAACCCGCGGCCCGCAGGAAGGCCACGCTGATCGTGCGCACCGCAGGGTCGTCCTCGACCACCAGTACGCGCTCACCGCGGCCGGCCGCATCGACGGGTCCGGCATCGGCATCGGCATCGTCCACGGTCTTCGGCACTGCGTCCGCGGCGACCGGCAGGTACAGGCGTACCTCGGTGCCGGCACCCGGGCTGCTGTCGATCTCGAGGTCGCCGCCGCTCTGGCGCGCGAAACCATAGACCATGCTCAGGCCCAGGCCGTTGCCGTGCTCGCCCTCCCTGGTGGTGAAGAATGGCTCCATCGCCCGGGCGAGGACGTCGGCTGACATGCCGCGGCCGTTGTCGCGCACCGACAGGCGAAGATAGTTGCCCGGGACAAGGCCGGCGCGGGCGCGGACGACCCGCTCCCCGTCGGCGGCGACCACGATCCCACCGCCGTGGAACAGGGCGTCGCGGGCGTTGAGCACGAGGTTCAACAGGGCGGCCTCGAGCTGGCCGGCATCGACATAGGCCGTGGACAGGCCGTCGGCAACGTCCAGGCGCAGGCGCACGGAATCGCCAAGCGTGCGCTGCAGCACCCGCTCTACGTCATGCAGCAGCGCCGCCACATCGACGTCGCGTGGAAGCAGCCGCTGTCGTCGTGCGAAGGCGAGGAGCTTGGCCGTGAGCTCGGCACCCCGGCCCACCGAGCGCAGGGCGCTGGCGAGCAACTCGCGACCCTGGTCGGAGTCCACTTCCGTTTCCAGGAGTTGCAGGCTGCCCGACATCACCGTCAGCAGGTTGTTGAAGTCATGCGCGATGCCGCCGGTGAGCTGGCCGATCGCGTCCAGGCGGTGTGCGTGCGCGAGCGCTTCCTCGGTGCGCCGCTGTCGCACGAAGGCCGAAAGCGTGCCGGCGGCGGATTGCAGCAGGTGGCGGGCGTCATGGTCGAAGCGGCGCGGCTCGCGGGCGGTGGCGAGCAGCGCACCGAAGACCTGGTGGCGTTCCAGCACCGGCACCATTGCCGCGCTTCCGGAGCGCGGCAATGGCAGTGGGAACAGCGCCGCCGCCGACGGGTCGGCGGCAATGTCATCGATGGTCCAGGCATCCCGGTGCTGGCCCGCGAACGGCCGCGGCGGCGTGCCGCCGACCTGCCAGGCAGGCCCGGCCGCCGCGCGCACTTCGGCGCGCTGCGATTCGTGCACGGTCGCGATGATCGCAACCGATTCCACGCCCAGGGTTTCGGCAAGCAGCGGCGGCAGCGTCTGCAGCAGGTCCGATTCGGCGCTGGTCTCCAGCGCCAGCTGGCCGATGCGCGCGGCGATCGCGTCATAGCGTGCGCGCGCCAGCGCCTGCCGCACGCGTTGGGTGCCGGAGATGTCGCGCACCGACGCCAGGTAACGGGGGCCCTCGGCCGACTGCAGCGGACTGAGCGCGATCTCGATGGGGAACTCGCTGCCGTCACTGCGCAGGCCCAGCAACGCCTGCCCGCTCGCGCCCATGGGGCGCACGTGCGGCTGCTCCATGTAGCGGTCGCGGTAGGCGCGGTGGCGCGCGCGCGCTGCGGCCGGCACCAGGTCTTCGATCTCGCGCCCTTCCAGGCTGCCGCGCGGGTAGCCGAACAGCACTTCGGTGTGCGCGTTGGCATGGACGATCCGGCCATCCGCGTCGATCACCACCAGCGCATCGGGCACGGCTTCGAACAGGCCGGGGATGCCGAGCGGCGGAAGCCTGTCGCCGGTCATGCCGGCTGCACGTCCGTTGCCAGCAGGTAGCCCATGCCGCGCACCGAGCGGATCAGCTCGGGAGCCGCCGGCTCGAGCTCGATCCTGCGCCGCAGGCGGGCGATGCCGACGTCGATGGCGCGGTCGAAGGGACCGGCCTCGCGGCCGTGCAGGGTGTTCATGAGCTCGTCGCGGCTGCGGACTTCATTCGGACGTTCGAGCAGGGCGCGCAGGAGATCGAACTCGCCGGTGGTCAGCGGGATCTCGGTGCCGTCGGCGTCGTGCAGCCTGCGGGCGCCAAGGTCGATCACGAGATGCGCGAAGGCGAGGCGGCGCGGTGGCGCCGGTGCCGTTGGCGGCTCCACAGGCGCTGCCCGGCGCAGCACCGAGCGGATGCGCGCCAGCAGCTCGCGGAAGTCGAAGGGCTTGGCGACGTAGTCGTCGGCGCCGAGCTCCAGCCCGATGACCCGCTCGACCGCTTCGCCACGGCCGCTGACCACGATCACCGGGCCCTGCCAGTGCGTGCGCAGGTGCTGCAGCAGCGACAGGCCGTCGGCGTCGGGCAGGCCGAGGTCGAGCAGCACGACGTCGGGGTCGTATCCGGCAAGTGCCTGGTGCATCGCCGCCCCGCTGTGTGCCGCGCGGACCTGGAAGCCGTGGCCGCCGAGGTAGCGTTCGATCAGGGCGACGATCTCGGTGTCGTCGTCGACCACCAGCACGTTGGGACCGGATGGAGCGGCGGTGGAGGCGGTGGCGTTGCTGTTCATTCCGGTGCAGCGTCGGGGCAGGATCGCGGCCGACAGCATCGCACAGCGGGCCCGGCTGCGACCCTCGCTGCGCTTACGGCGGAAGGGTATCGAGCAACTGCCGACCGGCGTCGGTCAGCAGCACCAGGCTGCGCGCGCCATCCGGTTGCACGCGGACCCAGCCCGGCCCCGCGACCCCTCCGATCGTGTCTTCGCCCATCCATGCCAGCGTTCGCGCCAGCACGCTCATGCGCAGGCCCAGGCGCTTGCACAGCCGCGCGGTCGACACCCCTCCGGGCTGCGTCGCCAACTCGGCCAGCAGTGAGTGGAGCAGGACGGCATCAACCGGCAACGGGGCTCAGCCGGCAAGGGTGGCGGGAATGTCGCGCTGGCGGGGCGCGGTCGCGTCGGGCAGGTGCGCGGTCACCACCACCGGCACCGATTTCGAGGTCGGCGTGCGCGACTCGTCGGCGAAGCTCGACAGCGGCACCAGCGGATTGGTCTCCGGGTAGTAGGCCGCCAGGCAGCCCCGCGGGATGTCGTATTCGACCAGCAGGAAGCGCTTCACCTGCCGCCGCACGCCGTCCTCGCCGAGGCTTTCCAGGTCGACCCAGTCCCCGGGCCGCATGTCGAGCGCGGTGATGTCGCCGGCGTTGATGAACAGCACGCGGCGCTCGCCGAACACGCCCCGGTAGCGGTCGTCCAGCCCGTAGACGGTGGTGTTGTACTGGTCGTGCGAGCGCATGGTGGTCAGCGTGAACACCGGCTGCGTCCCGTGCGTGCCGCGGGCGCGGTGGATGGGGGTGTCGACGGGCACTGCGGCGGCGATGAAGCGGGCCTTGCCCGTAGCGGTCGCCCAGACACGGTCACGGGCGCCGTTCGACAGGCGGAAGCCGCCGGGCACGCGCACGCGCGCGTTGAAGTCGTGGAAGTCATCGAACACCCGCGCGATGAGGTCGCGAATGCGGTCGTAGTCCTCGACCAGCCGGGCCCACTGGATGTTCGACCGCGCCCCCAGCGTGGCCTGCGCCAGCCGTGCCACGATCGCCGGCTCCGACAGCAGCGTGTCCGACGCCGGTGGATGGATGCCGGCCGACATGTGCACCATGCTCATTGAATCCTCGACGGTCACGCCCTGCGGGCCCGAGGCCTGGATGTCGATCTCGGTGCGCCCGAGGCAGGGCAGGATCAGCGCCTCCCTGCCATGGATGAGGTGGCTGCGGTTGAGCTTGGTGGCGACGTGGACGGTGAGCGCGCAGTTGCGCAGGCCGCGCGCGGTGGCCTCGCTGTCCGGCGTGGCAACGGCGAAGTTTCCGCCCATGCCGAAGAACACCTTCGCGCGGCCATCGATCATCGCCTCGATCGCGCCGATGGTGTCGTAGCCTTCCTCGCGCGGCGGCTGGAAGCCGAAGACATCCTGCAAGCGGTCGAGGAAGGCGGCCGGCGGCCGCTCCCAGATCATCATCGTGCGGTCGCCCTGCACATTGCTGTGCCCGCGCACGGGGCACAGGCCCGCGCCGGGTCGTCCGATATTTCCGCGCAGCAGCATCAGGTTGGCGATCATGTGGATGGTCGCCACCGAGTGCTTGTGCTGGGTGATGCCCATGCCCCAGCAGGCGATGACGCGGTCCGAGCGCAGGTAGATCTCGCCGGCGCGGCGCAGCTGGGCTTCGTCCAGGCCGGACTCGGCGATGATCGTGTCCCACGATTCGCCATGAACGTCGGCGGCGAACGCATCGAAATCCACGGTGTGCGCGGCAATGAAGGCTTCGTCAAGCAGCGTCGCTTCGCCCTTGGCTATCACCTCGGCGTTGCGCTCAAGCACGTGCTTGACCATGCCCTTGACCGCCGCCAGGTCGCCGCCGATCTTCAGCTGGAAATAATCCGAGGCGATCTTCGTCGATCCGCCGCGTGCCATTTCCAGCGTGTCCTTGGGATCGGCGAAGCGCTCCAGGCCGCGCTCGCGCAGCGGGTTGAAGGCGACGATCCTGCAGCCGCGCTTCGCGGCGTCGCGCAGCTCGCCGAGCATGCGCGGGTGGTTGGTGCCCGGGTTCTGGCCGAACACCAGGATGCAGTCGGCCTGTTCGAAATCGTCCAGTGACACCGTGCCCTTGCCGACGCCGATCTGCTTGCCCAGCGCCGTGCCGGACGACTCGTGGCACATGTTCGAACAATCGGGGAAGTTGTTGGTGCCGAGCTCGCGCACGAACAGCTGGTACAGGAACGCGGCCTCGTTCGAGGTCCGCCCCGAGGTGTAGAAAATCGCCTCGTCGGGCGAGGGCAGGGCGTTGAGGTGCTTCGCGATGAGCGCGAAGGCCTCGTCCCAGGTCGCCGGCACGTAGTGGTCGCTGGCCGCGTCGTAGCGCATCGGCGTGGTCAGCCGGCCTTGGCCTTCGAGCCAGTGGTCGCTGTACCCGGCCAGCTGCGCGACGCTGTAGCGCGCGAACAGCTCGGGGCCTGCACGGTGTCGCGTGGCCTCCGCGGCAACGGCCTTGGCGCCGTTCTCGCAGAATTCGAAGGTGGAGCCGTGGTCGCGGTCGGGCCAGGCGCAGCCGGGGCAGTCGAAGCCATCGGGCTGGTTGGTACGCAGCAGGGTGCGCGCGCCGCCGACGCCCACGTCTTCCTTCACCAGTTGGCGTGCAACGCTCTTCAGCGCGTCCCAGCCGCCGGCGGGGCCGTCATATTTCCGGATCGGGCCGTCGCTGCTCATGCCGCGTCGTTCCCGCCGGCGCGTGCGCCATCGTGGATTGCATCAATATCCGTACCTGCATCCGTATCGCCAGCCGCCGGCTTCGCCAGCAGGCGCCGCCCATGCGTGTAAACCGCATGTCCATCCTCGCGTGCGAACCCGATGAGGGTGAGGTTCGCCCGCTCCGCAAGCGAGATCGCCAGCGCCGTCGGCGCCGAGATCGCCGCCATCAGCGCGATGCCGGTGCTGGCCGCCTTCATCGCCATTTCGTAGCTGGCGCGACTGGTGACCACGAGGAAGCCATCCGCGGACGCGTGCCCCGATGCATGCATCGCGCCGATCAGCTTGTCGAGCGCGTTGTGGCGGCCCACATCCTCGCGCGCCAGCAGCAGCGCACCCTCGAGCGACGCCCAGCCCGCGGCATGGACGGCGCCGGTGAGCGCATTGATCGCCTGCGCCGCGCGCAGTTCACGCATGGCGCGGCGCAGCGCCGGCGTCGAAACCCGTACGTCAGTCGTGACCGGGGGCGGATAGCGCAGCGCGGCTTCCAGCAGCTCGCTGCCGCAGACCCCGCAGCCGCTGCGTCCACTCATGCTGCGCCGGCGCAGGGCCAGCGCCTCGGCGCGCGCAACCGGGATGCGCAGGCGGATCTCGATGCCTTCGATGAACTCCTCGATGCGCTCGATCTTGACCTCTGGCGCGGCCTGGACGATGCCCTCGCTGAGCGCAAACCCGATGGCGAATTCGGCCAGATCCGCCGGCGTGGCCATCATCACCGCGAAGGGCTCGTCGTTGTAGACGAAGGCCACGGGTACCTCTTCGGCGACGTGGTCGTCGAGCAGCCGCATGCCGCCATCGCGCCAGCGCGCGACGGGGCGCAGGACGCTGCCGGCAGCGGCAACAGGCTTGGCGGGTTCGGCGCGGATGCTGGACATGTGCCTAGGATGCCGCAACTGGCGGCACCGGACAGCGATGCCGCGCTCCAGACGGCAAGAAACCCGCATTTCTGCGGGTTTCCTGGTGTTGCATTGGTGGAGGTGGGCGGAATCGAACCGCCGTCCGAAGGCACTCCATCCCCGGTCCTACATGCTTAGCTCGCCGTTGGATCTCGTTCCCCGACAGCACGGCGTGCGAAGCGCACCGGGGAACCAGCCTGTTAGTTCAACCGTGGCAGACAGGCGGCCGCCGCGGCTGGATTCCCGTAATGATGACCCTACATCCACGAGTACGGGCACAAGTGGGTTCGGGGCTTACGCCTTAAGCGGCGAGAGCGTAGTTGTCGTCGTTGGCAACTAAAAGTTGCTGCTGGATTAACGAGGAAAGCGGCCCCCTCGGCATGCACCAGGCGATTTCGCGACCCCCGTCGAAGCCAGTGCACCCCCGTGTTCCGGGAAACCTGGCGCCTGCCGGTGGCAGTGAACGCGCGTGACCGGGGCAGTATAGGCGCGTTGGCCGCAACGGCAAGGGTACGCGGCCTGTACCGGCACCGTCCGTTCAGCAGGCGCGCGCCTGCCGCTGAACGGCATCCGGCCGCCAGGCGTTATGCTCGTCGCCCATGGCCATGGCAGACGACACGCCCCCCGGCGAACCCCTACCGGTACGCCAGGGTTACATGCTTGCCGTGCTGGTGCTGGTGGCCGCGCTGACCCTGGTCGCGATCTACGCGACCGGCGCCGGCACCAGGGAGCGCGCGATGTCCGAAGCGCGGCTCGCCGCCGAAGCCGACCAGGTCGTGGCGCGCCTGCGCCAGCAACTGCTGACCTATGAGCTGGTCACCCGCGGCGGCGTTTCCCTGCTGGCCGCGATCCAGCGGCCGAACGAACGCCAATGGCGCAACTACACCGATGGCCTCGACCTGTCGCAGCGGTTCCCGGCGATGCTGGGGCTCTGCTATGCGGCGGCCATGTCCCCGGCGGAGCTGCAGGAATTCCAGCTCGAACAGCGCGCGGCGTCACGCCAGCTGTTCCGCGTGGATCCGCCGGGCGCGCGCGCGGAGTACGGACCCGTCATCCTGCTTGAACCCCGGACCGTGGCCAGCGCCGACGTCGTCGGCTTCGACATGCTGACCGAGCCGGTGCAGGCGGTGGCGATGGACGCCGCGCGCACCAGCGCAGCCGCGCGGATCACGGCACCACTGCCGACGATGCAGGAGGGTGCCGGGCCGGGCCTGGTGATCTACGCGCCGGTCTACCGGTCGGGCATCGTGCCCAGGAGCCAGGCGGCACGCGCGGCCGCACTGTCGGGCTGGGTCTGCGCACCCTTCAGCATCGATCTGTTCGTCGCCACCGCGGTGCCGGCCGACGGCGACGGGCTGTCGGTGCGCATCGTCGACATGGGCGAGGACGATGCCGAAGGCGATGACCTGCCGGTGTTTCCGCACGACGCCGCGGCGTTCCCCGATGCCGACGCCGATGGCGTGCGGCACAGCCTGGTCGAGCAGGTGTATGGCCGCCGCTGGCGCCTCGACTTCCACCAGGCGCGGACAAATGGCGGCGGTGGCCTGCTCGGCCCGGCGGGGACGATCGGCCTGGGGGTGCTCGCCTCGCTGCTGTTGTTCGCGCTGGCCATGATCCTGGCCCGCACCCAGTCGCGTGCCCAGGACATCGCGGCGCGGATGAGCGACTCCTACCGGCGCAGCGAACTCCGCTTCCGCAACGCGATCCGGTTCTCGGCCATCGGCAAGGCCCTGCTCGACCGCGACGGCAGGATCATCGACGCCAACCTGGCCCTGGCCGACGTCGTGCGCACGTCACCGGAGGAATTGATGGGGCGCATGTTCGGCAGCCTGTTCACGGGGGGCGACAACGCCGCCGAAGCGCGCGCGCGCGCGGCATCGGGCAGCGTGTACCGGGTGACCCGCGACCTCCACCGCGACGACGGCGACATCCGCCACGTGCACCTGACCTATGCCCAGGTGCCGGGTGAGCATGGGCAGGACGTGGCCAGCCTGGTCCAGGTGGAGGACATCACCGACCGCCTGCGTGCCCAGGCCCAAGTGCTGGCGCTCAACCGCACCCTGGAGAGCCGGGTCGCGCTGCGCACGCGCGAACTCACCCGCGCCAACGAAGAGCTGGAGTCCTTCGCCTACACCATCTCCCACGACCTGCGCGCGCCGCTGCGCGCGATCGACGGCTTCAGCCGCATGGCCGCCGAACGCCATGCCGACGCCTTTGACGATGTCGGCCGCGGCTACGTGGCACGGGTGCGCGCGGCCACGCTGCGCATGGGCGAGCTGATCGACGCGCTGCTGAAGATGAGCCGGGTCTCGCGCAGCGAACTCAAGCGCGAGCCGCTGGACCTGTCGGCGATGGCCCACGACATCCTTTCCGAGCTCGCGCAGGGTGATCCGGGGCGCGAGGTGGAGGTGGTGATCGAGGCCGGCATGGCCGCGTCGGGGGACAGCACCCTGGTGCGCAACCTCTTGGGCAACCTGCTCGGTAACGCCTGGAAATACACCCGGGACACCAGTCCGGCGCGGGTCGGGTTCCGGCGGGTCGAGCACGGAGGGGAAGAGTGGTTCGAGGTCTCGGACAACGGCATCGGCTTCGACCAGGCCTACGCCGGCAAGCTGTTCCGGCCGTTCCAGCGCCTGCATGCCGCCGACGAGTTCGCCGGTGAAGGCATCGGCCTGGCCTCGGTGAAGCGCATCATCGAGCGCCATGGCGGCACGATCAGCGGCGAAGGCGTTCCCGGCGAAGGCGCGCGGTTCCGCTTCACCCTGCCGGACGAGCCGGCCAGCGCCTGATCAGGCGTTCGGGTTGTGGCGGCGCATCGCGCGCTGCTTGTCGCGCTGCCAGTCACGGTCCTTGGCGGCGTCGCGCTTGTCGTGCGACTGCTTGCCCTTGGCCAGCGCGAGTTCGATCTTCACCTTGTTGGCCTTCCAGTACAGCGCGGTGGGCACGATGGTGAAGCCGTCGCGCTGCACCAGGCCGACCAGCTTGTCGATCTCGTGCCGGTGCAGCAGCAGCTTGCGGGTGCGGCGCTCGTCGGCGACAACGTGGCTCGACGCCTGGATCAGCGGCGTGACCTGGGCACCGAACAGGAACAGTTCGCCGCCACGGACCACCGCGTAGCTCTCGCCGATGTTGGCGCGACCGGCGCGGATCGACTTCAGTTCCCAGCCCTGCAGGGCAAGCCCGGCCTCATAGCGGTCACCCAGGTGGTATTCGTGGCGCGCGCGCTTGTTCAGCGCGATCGTGCCCCCGGCCTTGGCCTTTCCCTTATCCTTTGCGCTCTTGCCCATCCCGCCATTGTCCCACGGCGCCGGGCGCGATAGGAACGGATGCACGCAGCCCATGCCCACGATCACACGGTCCGCACTGGTGCAACACTCCGCGACCAGGATGTTTTCGCTGGTCAACGACGTTGCCGCCTACCCGCGGCGCTTTGCCTGGTGCAGCGGAGCGCGGGTACTGGAAGCCGATGACGGCCGCATGCTGGCCCGGCTCGAACTCGGCATCGGCGGCATCAGCACCTGGTTCACCACCGAGAACATGCTGGTCCCGCCGCAGCGCATCGACATGGAGCTGCGTGACGGCCCGTTCCGCAAGCTGGCCGGGCGCTGGGAGTTCCACGCGCTGGACGAATCCGCCTGCAAGGTCACCCTCCAGCTCGACTTCGAGCCGCGCAGCCGGCTGCTGCTGCCGGCGATGAAGCTCGGGCTGCAGGGATTGGCCGACCGCATGGTCGATGATTTCGTGCGCGTCGCCGACGCCGGGAACTGAGCGGTGCGGGTGGAAGTGGTCCTGGCGCTGCCGCAAGCGTGCCACGCGGTGGTGCTGGAACTGGCGGCTCCGGCGACGGTTGCCGATGCGGTGGCGGCCAGCGGCCTGCCGCAGGAGGGCATCGATGCCTATGCGGTGTACGGGGTGCGTGTCGCCGGCAGCGCCGCGCTGCACGACGGAGACCGCGTCGAACTGCTGCGGCCGCTGCTGGTGGACCCCAAGGAAGCGCGCCGCCGCCGCGCGGCCAGGGCCGCGAAAGGCTGAGCGCGCAACAAGGTGCTCAGCGGCGCTTGGACTCCTGGCGCGGCAGGTTCGGGCCGAACTGACGGCGCACGTTGCCGATCAGCTCCTTGTCGCGGTCGGGGAAGTAATCGCCCTCCCAGCGCTGCAGCGTGTCGCCCTCGAAGAACAGCACGAGGTTGTGTACTTCGGTCTTGCCGGTGCGCCCGACGCGCTCGGTGGAGGTGTAATCCCAGCGCTCGTGGTGGAACGGATCCTGGATCGAGGGCGAGCCAAGCAGCGCCGACACCTGCTGGCGATTCATTCCCGCCTGCAGCTGGGCGACGTTGCCGGGCTGGACCAGGCTGCCCTGGTAGACGGGTTGCTTGTATACGAAGCTGCAGCCGGCGCAGAGGCACGCGGCAAGGACGGGGACGATCAGGTTGCGCATCGGTGGCCAGGTCGGGACGGACATGGGGCGATGATACACTCGCCGCGCCGCCGCGACCGGTCCACGGCAGCTGGCGCTGCAATCGCCAATGAACGGGAATCGCATGGAAACCAACGAGCTGCGCAAGGCCGGACTGAAGGTCACGCATCCGCGCATGCGCATCCTCCAGCTGCTCGAGCAGAAGACCTCGCACCACCACATGTCCGCCGAGGACATCTACCGCCAGCTGCTGGACGGCGGCGACGAGATCGGCCTGGCCACCGTCTACCGCGTGCTCACCCAGTTCGAAGCGGCGGGCCTGGTGCTCAAGCACAACTTCGAGGGCGGCACCGCGGTCTACGAGATCGACCGCGGCGGCCATCACGACCACATGGTCGATGTCGACAGCGGCAAGATCATCGAGTTCGAGAGCCCGGAGATCGAAGCCTTGCAGCACGAGGTTGCCGACAAGTACGGCTACATCCTGGAAGAGCACTCGCTGGTGCTCTACGTGCGCAAGAAGCGCTGAGCCGGGCGGTCAGCCGGCGGTGGGTTCCCCGGCCTCGCGCAGCAGGCGCCTGGCCGCCGCCCGCGCCTCGCGGCTGACCTCGATCCCGCCGAGCATCCGCGCCAGCTCTTCCTGGCGGCCGGCGTCGTCGAGCAGGCGCACGGCGCTCTGGGTCATGCCCTCGCTTTCAGCCTTGCTGACCCGGTAATGGGCGTGGCCCTGGGCCGCGACCTGGGGCAGGTGGGTCACGCAGAGCACCTGGCGACGGCTGCCGAGGTCGCGCAGCTTGCGCCCCACGATCCCGGCCACGCCGCCGCCGATGCCCGAGTCCACCTCGTCGAAGACCATGGTCTGGACCGCGTCCAGGCCCAGGGCCGCGACCTCGATGGCCAGCGAGATGCGCGACAGTTCGCCGCCCGACGCCACCTTGCGCAGCGGCCGTGGCGGCTGTCCGGCGTTGGCGGTGACCAGGAATTCGACGCGCTCGGCGCCCTGCGCATCCGGCGCGTCGCCGGACGTGGGTTCCAGTGCCACCTCGAAGCGCCCGCCGCCCATGCCCAACTCGCCGATCAGCGTGGTGGTCGCCTTGCCCAGTGCGGTTGCGGCCTTCGCGCGGGCCTTGCCCAGGCGCGCGGCGGCGCTGCGCCATGCGCCGGCGGCCGTCCCGATCTCGCCTTCCAGCCCGGCCAGCCGCTTCGCCGAGCCGGCAAGCGACTCCAGCTCCGCCGCCAGCGCGTCGCGGTGCGCGGCCAGCTCCTCCGGCGGCACGCGGTGCTTGCGCGAGAGCTCGTGCAGGCGCGAGAGGCGGTGTTCCTGCGTTTGCAGATGGTCGGGATCGATGTCGAGATCGGCACGGACACGATCCAGCAGCACCGCGGCCTCGTCGAGCTGGATGGCGGCGCCCTCGAGCATGGCGTCCACTTCGCCCAGGCGTGGTTCGTGCACCTGCATCCGCGCAAGCAGGCCACGCAGCTGCTGGACTACGGTCGGCAGCGCCCCGGCGTCACCGCCCAGGCGCTCGAGCGCGGTATCGCAGGCCTCGACCAGCTCGGTGGCGTGGGCCTGGCGCCGGTGCGCGGCCACCAGCTCTTCGATGGCGTCGGGTTCGAGCACCTCGCGCTCGAGCTCGGCGTGCTGGTGCTCGAGGAAGTCGATGCGGTCGGAGACGTCGCCGGCCGCGCTGAGCCGTGCGCGCTCCTGCAGCAGCGACGACCAGGCATGCGTCGCCGTGGCCACCGCGGCCAGTTCGGCCTCGTGGCGCCCGAAGGCGTCGAGCAGGGCCAGCTGGCTGCTGCGCGACAGCAGTGCCTGGTGTTCGTGCTGGCCGTGGATCTCGACCAGCAGCGCCGCCAGCGCGCCCAGCTGCGACAGCGTGGCCGGGCGGCCGTTGACCCACGCCCGCGAGCCGCCGTCGGCGCGAAGGGTGCGCCGCAGCTGGCAGGCCTGGCCGTCGTCGAACTCCTGTTCGCGCAGCCAGTCCAGCGCCAGCGGCGAGTCGCCGAGGTCGAATTCGGCGTCGAGCTCGGCGCGCTTGGCGCCGTGGCGGACCATGCCGGCGTCGGCGCGCAGCCCGGACAGGAAGCCGAGCGCATCGACGATGAGCGACTTGCCGGCGCCGGTTTCGCCCGAAACGACGGTCAGCCCCGGCCCGAATTCGAGTTCGGTGGCGGAGACAACGGCGAAATCCTTGATCGACAGTCGCTTGAGCATGGTGCGCGGATTGTGCCGTGGAGACGCGCAGCCTGTCATCGTCGATCTTGCCGATTGTGAGCCCGCGGCTTGCGACAAGTGCCCTTCGGACGTATACCCGCGGCATGTCCCGACGCCGTTCCGATCCCCTCGACCCGCGCGCGCGCCAGCTGTTGCGCACCCTGATCGCGCGCCATATCCGCGACGGCGAGCCGGTCGGTTCGCAGACCCTGGTCCGCCACGCCGGTCTCGACGTCAGCGCGGCGACGGTGCGCAACATCCTGTCCGACCTGGAGGAAGTGGGCCTGCTGTCGGCGCCGCACACCTCGGCCGGGCGCGTGCCCACGGCCCGCGGCTACCGCGTGTTCGTCGACTCGCTGCTCCAGCTCAGTCCGCTGGAGGAGGAGGAATTCATGCGCATGCGCGGCAGCCTGGCGACCAGCGCCGGCACCCAGACGCTGCTGGGCAGCGCCTCGGAGCTGGTTTCGGCGATGACCCGCTTCGTCGGCGTGGTCAGCGTGCCCGGGCGCGAGCAGTTCGCATTCCGCCAGATCGACTTCGTGCCGCTGGACGGGCAGCGGGTGATGGCGATCGTGGTGTTCGCCGATCACGAGGTCCAGAACCGGATCGTCCACACCCGGCGCCCCTACGACGCCGCCGAGCTGGAGCGGGTGGCCAACTACCTCAATGCCCACTTTGCCGGCCAGCCGCTGGCGCGGATCCGCGCGGCGCTGGTCGAAGAGCTGCGCAGCGCGCGCAGCGAGATGGAAGGCCTGCTGCGCGCCACCACCGACCTTGCCGAACAGGTGCTGGTACCGGGGGGCGACGACATGGTTGTTGCCGGACAGGCGCGCCTGCTGGGGGTCCAGGACCTCGCCGACCTTGACCGCCTGCGCGGCCTGTTCGATGCGTTCGCGGAGAAGCGCGAGATCCTGCAGCTGCTCGAGCGCACGGTGAAGGCCCAGGGCGTACGCGTGTTCTTCGGCGAGGAAACCGGGGTCGCGCCGCTGGCCGGGATGTCGCTGGTGACCGCGCCCTATGGCGCCGGAGGTCGCGTCCTGGGGGTGTTGGGGGTGATCGGCCCCACGCGGATGGCCTATGAGCGGGTGATCCCGGTGGTGCAGGCGACCGCCGAGGTCCTCGGCGCCGCCTTGAATCCCGACGCGGCATCCCCACTCAGTGCGGACCGAGACACTCCGGACCCAGGACAGCGATGACCACCGAACAGACGCCCGACCACGCCGCCGAGGCGCCCGCAGACGACCTTCCGCTGGAAGACGTGATCGAAACCCTCCGCGCCGAGCTGGAGCAGGTGCGCGCGCAGTCGCTGGTCGACCGCGCCGACCTCGAGAACCAGCGCCGGCGCATGGAGCGCGATGTCCAGAACGCCTGCCGCTTCGCCAACAAGCAGATCCTCGGCGACCTGCTGCCGGTGTTCGACAGCCTGGACGCGGCGCTGGTCGCCGGGGCCGCCGGCCCGCTGCACGACGGCGTCGAGCTGACCCTGCGCGAGCTGCGCCGGGTGGCCGGCAACCACGGCCTGTTCGAGATCGCGCCTGCCGCCGGGGAGGGCTTCAATCCCGACCTGCACCAGGCGATGAGCGTGGTGGACGCCCCCGGCGTCGACGCCGGCGCCGTGGCACAGCTGTTCCAGAAGGGCTACCGCCTCAACGAGCAGCTGCTGCGCCCGGCCCTGGTCGCGGTGTCGAACACCGATTGAGCGTCGATTGGACCACCGCCGGTTGATTCCGGCTGCCGCTGGCGCTTGAAGGCGTCGCGGCCAATCCCCAGATAGCAGTCATCGGCGGCATCGCCGCCCCCCGAATCCAGACACAGAGGCATATTCCCATGGCAAAGATCATCGGCATCGATCTCGGCACGACCAATTCGTGCGTGGCGATCATGGACGGCGGCAAGGCCCGCGTCATCGAAAACAGCGAAGGCGATCGCACGACCCCCTCGGTCGTCGCCTACACCAAGGACGGCGAAGTGCTGGTCGGCGCGTCCGCCAAGCGCCAGGCCGTCACCAACCCCAAGAACACCTTCTACGCGGTGAAGCGCCTGATCGGCCGCAAGTTCACCGACGCCGAAGTCAAGAAGGATCTCGACCTGGTGCCGTATGCCATCGTCGGGCACGACAACGGCGACGCCTGGGTGCAGACCAGCGACGGCAAGAAGCTGTCGGCGCAGGAAGTCTCCGCGCGCATCCTCGAAAAGATGAAGAAGACCGCCGAGGACTACCTGGGCGAGAAGGTCACCGAAGCCGTCATCACCGTTCCGGCGTACTTCAACGACTCGCAGCGCCAGGCGACCAAGGACGCCGGCCGCATCGCCGGCCTCGACGTCAAGCGCATCATCAACGAGCCGACCGCGGCCGCGCTGGCCTACGGCCTGGACAAGGACGGCGGCGACCGCAAGATCGCCGTGTACGACCTCGGCGGCGGCACCTTCGACATGTCGATCATCGAGATCGCGGAAGTCGACGGCGAGAAGCAGTTCGAGGTGCTGGCCACCAACGGCGACACCTTCCTTGGCGGCGAGGACTTCGACAAGCGCGTCATCGACTACCTGGTCGAGGAATTCAACAAGGACCAGGGCATCGACCTGCGCAAGGACCCGCTGGCCCTGCAGCGCCTGAAGGACGCCGCCGAGCGCGCCAAGATCGAGCTCTCGACCGCGCAGCAGACCGAGGTCAACCTGCCGTACGTGACCGCCGACGCGTCGGGTCCGAAGCACCTCAACATCAAGCTGACCCGGGCCAAGCTCGAGGCGCTGGTGGAGGACCTGGTCAAGAAGACGATCGAGCCCTGCCGCGTGGCGCTCAACGACGCCGGCCTGCGCGCCAGCGACATCAACGAGGTGATCCTGGTTGGCGGCCAGACCCGCATGCCCAAGGTGCAGCAGGCCGTGGCCGAGTTCTTCGGCAAGGACCCGCGCAAGGACGTCAACCCGGACGAGGCCGTCGCCATCGGTGCGGCGGTGCAGGGCGGCGTGCTCGCCGGCGACGTCAAGGACGTGCTGCTGCTCGACGTGACCCCGCTGTCGCTGGGCATCGAGACCCTGGGTGGCGTGTTCACCAAGATCATCGAGAAGAACACCACCATCCCGACCAAGGCCTCGCAGACCTTCTCCACCGCCGAGGACAACCAGTCCGCGGTGACCGTGCACGTGCTGCAGGGCGAGCGCGAGCAGGCCCGCTACAACAAGTCGCTGGCCAAGTTCGACCTGTCGGGCATCGATGCGGCGCCGCGCGGCATGCCGCAGGTGGAGGTGTCGTTCGACATCGACGCCAACGGCATCGTCCACGTGACCGCCAAGGACAAGAAGACCGGCAAGGAGCAGAAGGTCGAGATCAAGGCCGGCTCGGGCCTGTCGGACGACGAGATCCAGCGGATGGTCGCCGACGCCGAGGCGCACCGCGAGGACGACAAGAAGTTCCACGAACTGGTCGGCGCCCGCAACCAGGCCGATGCCCTGGTGCACGGCACCCGCAGCGCGATCAAGGACAACGGCGACAAGGTCCCGGGCGACGTGATCGGCCGCGTCGAGTCGGCGATCGCCGAGGTCGAGACGGCGATGAAGGGTGACGACAAGGGTCAGATCGAGGCCAAGACCAAGGCGCTGGAGGAAGCGGCCCAGGCGCTGTTCGCCGCGGCCGGGGCCGCCGGCCAGGGCGGCGACGCCCAGGGCGATGCGGGCCAGGATCCGGCCGGCCAGGCAGCGGACGACGTCGTCGACGCCGAGTTCACCGAGGTCAAGGACGACGACAGCAAGGCCTGACCGCCCCTGGCGTCGTGGACGCGGCCACGGCCGCGATGGCCACGCCCATGGCGGGGACCGGATGACCTCCGGTTCCCGCTGCGTATCCGGACCCCGCCCCGTCGGGTCCACCAGGCAGCACGGACCTGATCGATGAGCAAACGCGATTATTACGAAGTCCTCGGCGTCGGCCGCAACGCCACCGAGGAGGAGTTGAAAAAGGCCTATCGCCGCAGCGCGATGAAGCACCACCCTGACCGCAACCCAGGCGACCACGCCGCCGAGGCTGCGTTCAAGGAGTGCAAGGAGGCCTACGAGGTGTTGTCCGACGGCGGCAAGCGCCGGATGTACGACCAGCATGGCCACGCCGCGTTCGAGCACGGCATGGGCGGCGGCAACGCCGGCCCCGGCTTCGGTGGCGGTCCGGACGTGGGCGACATCTTCGGCGACATCTTCGGAAATATCTTCGGTGGTGGTGGCGCCCGCGGTCCACGCCGCGGCGCCGACATCGGCTATGTGATGGAGCTCGACCTGGAGGACGCCGTCGCCGGCGTCGAGCGCCGCATCGACCTGCCTACCCTCGTCGAATGCGAGCCCTGCAAGGGCAGCGGTTCCGAGGATGGCAAGCTCGAGACCTGCGACACCTGCCACGGCAACGGCCAGGTGCGCTTCCAGCGCGGAATCTTCTCGATGCAGCAGCCGTGCCCGTCCTGCCATGGCCGTGGCAAGACCTTCAAGAGCCCGTGTCCGTCCTGCCGCGGCAACGGCCGCGTCGAAGAGGAAAAGGTGCTGTCGGTCAAGGTGCCGGCCGGCGTCGACAGTGGTGACCGCATCCGCCTTTCCGGCGAGGGCGAGGCCGGGCCCGCAGGCACCCAGCCCGGCGATCTGTATGTCGAAGTGCGCGTGCGTCCGCACGACATCTTCGAGCGCGACGGCGACGACCTGCACTGCGAAGTGCCGATCCGCCTGTCGCAGGCGGCGCTTGGCGACACCGTGCGCGTGCCGACCCTCGGCGGCGAAGCCGAGATCCGCATCCCCGCCGAAACCCAGACCGGCAAGGTCTTCCGCCTGCGCGACAAGGGCGTCAAGTCGGTGCGCAGCCGCGCGCCGGGCGACCTGTACTGCAAGGTGGTGGTGGAAACCCCGGTCAACCTGACCCCCGAACAGCGCACGCTGCTGGACCAGTTCGAGGCCACGTTCTCCGGCGAAGGCGCACGTCGCCATTCGCCACGGTCGAGCACCTTCGTCGACGGGGTCAAGGGCTTCTGGGAACGGATGACGTCCTGACACGGTGGCGACGGGGTGGCGGAGGCCGCTGCGCTGCTTGTCGGGGCCCCCGGGCGTCGCTAGCCTAGCGGCATGGGCGATCCAGTCAGGTTTCTGATCCACGGCGGCAGTGGCCGCATGGGGCGCGCGCTGCTGCGCCTTTGCGCCCAGGGCGTGCCGGAAGATTGCAGCGTCGTCGCGGCGGTGTCGCGACGCCCGCCGCAGCGCGTGGTGGATGGCGTGCCGCAGTTCGCCACCAGTGAGCTCCCCGGCGTTCCCGCCTTCGACGTCGCGATCGATTTCAGCCTGCCCGAGGGCTTCGATCCGCTGCTGGCCTTGTGCCGGCAGCGCGGCGCGGCCCTTGTGTCGGGCACCACCGGGCTCTCGGATGCGCAGCGGCAGGCGATGGCCGCGGCCGCGGCGGACATTCCACTGCTGTGGGCGGCCAACTTCAGCCTCGGCGTCGCCGTGCTGGAAGAACTGGTGGAACGCGCCGCCGGGACCCTGGCCGGCTGGGATTGCGACATCGTCGAGACCCACCACGTGCACAAGAAGGACGCGCCCTCGGGCACCGCGCTGGCCCTCGGGGCCGTGGCGGAGCGGGGTGGGGCGGAGCCGCGCTACGCCAGCCTCCGCGCCGGCGACGTGGTCGGCGAGCACCTGGTCCAGTTCACGGGCATGGGCGAGCGCATCGAGCTGGTGCACCGGGCCACCAGCCGCGACGTGTTCGCGCGCGGCGCGCTGCTGGCCGCGAGCCGCCTGCACGGCCGCGAAGCCGGGGCCTGGCGCCTGCGCGACCTGCTCTAGACGCCCGGGTTCATCTTCCGCGCTGGCGCGGCAGGCCGCGCGCCGGTAACATTCCCGCTCGCCTGAACCACTTGCCTCCGGGCCGGCCAATGCCGGGCCGGTGGCGTCCTGCAACCCCACGTAGGCGACCGCCAGTGACCCCACCCGCAATCCTCGCGCTCGAAGACGGCACGGTCTTCGAAGGCGTATCCGTCGGCGCGCCCGGCCTTTCCGTCGGCGAAGTCGTGTTCAACACGGCGATGACCGGCTACCAGGAAGTCCTGACCGACCCCTCGTACGCGCGCCAGATCGTCACCCTGACCTATCCGCACATCGGTAACACCGGCTGCACCTCCCAGGACGACGAGTCCGGGCAGGTCTGGTCGGCGGGCCTGGTGGTGCGCGACGTCCCGCGCCGGCCGAGCAGCTGGCGCAGCCGCGCGGCGCTGCCGGAATGGCTGGCCGACCGCGGCGTGGTCGCGATCGCCGGGATCGACACCCGCCGCCTGACCCGCCTGCTGCGCGCGCGCGGTTCGCAGAACGGCGCGGTGATGGCCGGCGAGATCGATATCGACCGTGCCGTCGAAGCCGCGCGCAAGTTTCCCGGCCTCAAGGGCATGGACCTGGCCAGCGTGGTCAGCACCGACAGCCGCTATGACTGGAACGAGGGCGACCTCGACCTCGATGCTGGGACCTTCCGCAAGGTGGCGCCGCGCTTCCGCGTCGTGGCCTGGGACTACGGCGTGAAGCGCAACATCCTGCGCATGCTCGCCGACCGCGGCTGCGACGTGACCGTGGTGCCGGCGCGCACCACCGCCGCCGAGGCGCTGGCGCTGAAGCCCGACGGCGTGTTCCTGTCGAACGGCCCCGGCGATCCCGAGCCCTGCGACTACGCGGTCGCGGCCATCCGCGAGGTGCTGGCCGCGGGCGTGCCCACCTTCGGCATCTGCCTGGGCCACCAGCTGCTGGCGCTGGCGGTCGGCGCCAAGACGCTGAAGATGGCCAACGGCCACCACGGCGCCAACCACCCGGTGCAGGACCTCGAGTCGGGCAGGGTGATGATCACTTCGCAGAACCACGGCTTCGCGGTCGACGAAGCCACGCTGCCCGGCAACGTCCGCGTCACCCACCGCTCGCTCTTCGACGGCAGCAACCAGGGCATCGCGCTCACCGACGCGCCGGCCTTCAGCTTCCAGGGACATCCCGAAGCCGCCCCCGGCCCGCAGGACGTGACCCCGCTCTTCGACCGTTTCATCGCGCTGATGGAGGCGCACTGATGCCCAGGCGCACCGACCTCAAGACCATCCTCATCATCGGCGCCGGCCCGATCGTCATCGGCCAGGCCTGCGAGTTCGACTACTCCGGCGCCCAGGCCTGCAAGGCCCTGCGCGAAGAGGGCTACCGCGTGGTGCTGGTGAACTCCAACCCGGCCACGATCATGACCGACCCGGAGATGGCCGATGCGGTCTACATTGAACCGATCACCTGGCAGATGGTCGAGAAGATCATCGCCAAGGAGCGCCCGGACGCGCTGCTGCCGACCATGGGCGGCCAGACCGCGCTCAACTGCGCGCTGGACCTCGCCGACAACGGCGTGCTCGAGAAGTACGGCGTCGAGCTGATCGGCGCCAGGCGCGAGGCCATCATGATGGCCGAGGACCGCGAGCTGTTCCGCGTGGCCATGGGCGAGATCGGCCTGGAGTGCCCGAAGGCGGCGGTCGCGAAGACCTTCGAGCAGGCGGTCGAGATCCAGGCGACCGTCGGCTATCCGACCATCATCCGGCCCAGCTTCACCCTCGGCGGCAGCGGCGGCGGCATCGCCTACAACCGCGAGGAGTTCGAGGACATCGTCAAGCGCGGCCTCGAGCTGTCGCCGACCAACGAGGTGCTGGTCGAGGAGTCAGTGCTCGGCTGGAAGGAGTTCGAGATGGAAGTGGTCCGCGACACCGCGGACAACTGCATCATCGTCTGCTCGATCGAGAACCTTGATGCGATGGGCGTGCACACGGGTGACTCGATCACCGTGGCGCCCGCGCAGACCCTCACCGACCGCGAGTACCAGCGCCTGCGCCAGGCGTCCATCGACGTGCTGCGCAAGATCGGCGTCGACACCGGTGGCTCGAACGTGCAGTTCGGCATCAACGCCGAGACCGGGCGCGTGGTGGTGATCGAGATGAACCCGCGCGTGTCGCGCTCGTCCGCGCTGGCGTCGAAGGCCACCGGCTTCCCGATCGCCAAGGTCGCGGCCAAGCTGGCCGTGGGCTACACGCTCGACGAGCTGAAGAACGAAATCACCGGCGGCAAGACCCCGGCCTCGTTCGAACCGACGATCGACTACGTGGTCACCAAGATCCCGCGCTTCGCGTTCGAGAAGTTCCCGCAGGCCGATTCGCGCCTGACCACGCAGATGAAGTCGGTGGGCGAGGTGATGGCCATGGGCCGCACCTTCCAGGAATCATTGCAGAAGGCGCTGCGCGGGCTCGAGACCGGCAAGGTCGGCCTGGATCCCACCGGCCTTGACCTGGAGAGCGGGGAAGGCCAGGCCGCGCTGCGCCGCGAACTGCGCGAGCCCGGTCCGGAGCGCCTGTTCCACGTCGCCGACGCCTTCCGTGCCGGCATGACGGTGGACGAAGTGTTCGGCCTGTCCTGGATCGACCCCTGGTTCCTGGACCAGATCGAAGACATCGTGGTCGCCGAACGCGAGGTCGAGTCCGGTGGCGTCGAGGCGCTGGACGCGTTGCGCCTGCGCGCGATGAAGCGCATGGGCTTTTCGGACGCCCGCCTGGCGCAACTGGTCGGCGTCGAGGAAAAGGCCGTGCGCGCCCTGCGCCGCGCCTTCGGCATCAAGCCGGTCTACAAGCGTGTGGACTCCTGCGCCGCGGAGTTCGCGACCACCACCGCCTACCTGTACTCCACCTACGAGGAAGAGTGCGAGGCGGAGCCCACCGGCCGCGACAAGATCATGGTGCTCGGTGGCGGTCCCAACCGCATCGGCCAGGGCATCGAGTTCGACTATTGCTGCGTGCACGCCGCGCTTGCCCTGCGCGAGGACGGGTACGAGACCATCATGGTCAACTGCAACCCGGAGACGGTCTCGACCGACTTCGACACCTCCGACCGCCTGTACTTCGAGCCGGTGACGCTCGAGGACGTGCTCGAGATCGTCGAACTGGAGAAGCCCAAGGGCGTGATCGTGCAGTACGGCGGGCAGACGCCGCTGAAGCTTGCGCGCGCGCTGGAGGCCAATGGCGTGCCGATCATCGGCACCTCGCCGGATTCCATCGACCTGGCCGAGGACCGCGAGCGCTTCCAGCACCTGGTCGACGAACTCGGCCTGAAGCAACCGCCCAACCGCACAGCGCGCAGCGCCGAGCAGGCCCTGGTGCTGGCACGCGAGATCGGCTACCCGCTGGTCGTGCGCCCGAGCTACGTGCTCGGCGGCCGCGCGATGGAAGTGGTGCACGCCGAAGCCGACCTCGAGCGCTACATGCGCGAGGCGGTGAAGGTGTCCAACGACTCGCCGGTGCTGCTCGACCGCTTCCTCGACAACGCGGTGGAAGTCGACATCGACGTGATCGCCGATGCCGACGGCCAGGTGCTGATCGGCGGGGTGATGGAACACATCGAAGAGGCGGGCGTGCACTCGGGTGACTCGTCCTGCTCGCTGCCGCCGTATTCGCTGTCGGCCGACACCAAGGCCCGCCTGCGCGAGCAGGTCACGGCGATGGCGCGCGCGCTCAACGTGGTCGGTCTGATGAACACCCAGTTCGCCGTGCAGACCGACGACGAAGGCGAGGACACGATCTTCCTGCTCGAGGTCAATCCGCGCGCCTCGCGCACGGTGCCCTTCGTGTCCAAGGCCACCGGCGTGCCGCTGGCCAAGATCGCCGCGCGCTGCATGGCGGGTCGAACGCTGGCCGACCAGGGCGTGACCGAGGAAGTCGTGCCCGGCTACTACTCGGTCAAGGAGGCGATCTTCCCCTTCGCCAAGTTCCAGGGCGTGGATCCGATCCTCGGCCCGGAGATGCGCTCGACCGGCGAGGTGATGGGCGTAGGCCAGAGTTTCGGCGCCGCGTTCGCGCGCGCGCAGGAAGCGGCCGGCATCAGGGCGCCCGAGCCGGGCAAGGCCTTTGTCTCGGTGCGCGACCCGGACAAGCGGCGGCTGCTGCCCGTGGCCCACGCACTCGTGGAACGCGGCTTCAGCCTGGTCGCGACCGCGGGCACGGCCGCCTGGCTGAGCGAGCACGGCGTCGACTGCGAGCAGGTGAACAAGGTCGCCGAGGGTCGCCCGCACATCGTCGACCTGATCAAGAATGGCGATATCGCCTACATCGTCAACACCA
The DNA here is from genome assembly GCF_054052065.1 of Luteimonas sp. A537. NCBI lineage: Bacteria > Pseudomonadati > Pseudomonadota > Gammaproteobacteria > Lysobacterales > Lysobacteraceae > Luteimonas > Luteimonas renzhihongae. The sequence continues at coordinate 58,236 of NZ_JBSVRH010000002.1, read as the reverse complement.
CCGAAGGGCGCCAGGCGATCGCGGACTCGTTCTCGATCCGCCGCGAGGCGCTGCAGCAGCGGGTGACCTATTCGACCACCATTGCCGGTGCGAAGGCCTTGCTGCATTCTCTGGAATATCGCGGCAGCGGCCCGGTGTGGGCCCTGCACGAACTGCATGAGGAGTTGAAGAAGACATGAGACCACCGATCACGGCACAGGGTGCGCAGCGTCTGCGCGCGGAGCTGGAAGAGCTGAAGAGCGTCCAGCGGCCTGCCGTCATCAATTCGATCGCCGAGGCACGCGCCCACGGCGACCTGAAGGAAAACGCCGAATACCACGCCGCGCGCGAGCAGCAGGGCTTCATCGAAGGCCGCATCAAGCAGCTCGAGGGCGAGCTTTCGCACGCGCAGGTGATCGACGTGTCGACGCTCAAGGTCGGCGACAAGGTCGTGTTCGGCGCCAACGTGCTGCTGGCCGACGAAGAGACCGGTGCGGAAAAGCGCTACCAGATCGTTGGCGACCTCGAAGCCGACATCAAGCGGGGCCTGATCGCCATCTCGTCACCGGTGGCGCGCGCGTTGATCGGCAAGCACGCCGGCGAGGTGGTGACCATCGAGGCGCCCGGCGGCATCAGCGAGTATGAGATCGTCGAGGTCAGCTACGGCTGATCCGGCGATGCCGGCCCCCAGCACCATCACCCTGCTGCTCCCGGCTGCCACGCGGCTCGGGCGGCAGCGCCTGTCCGTCGCGGACGCGACAGCGCTGGGGCGCGGCACGCGGCAGCCCGACGGCAAGCCCGGGCGACGCGCGCAGCTGCTCCGGCACTTCCCGCTGCGCGGCGAAGGCTGGCCGATCGCGGCGCTGTCGCGACAGGCCGAGGTCGGTGATGCCGAAGGCGCGGCCTGGCTGCGCGCCGATCCAGTGTGGCTGCGTCCGGACATCAACGGCGTGCGGCTGCTCGCGCATGGCGAGGCGCTCGCGCTGACGCGCGAGGAATGCGACGAACTGCTGCCCGCGCTGCGGCCGCTGTTTGGCGATGCCGGCTTCGCGCTCGACGCGCCGCACCCGGCGCGCTGGTACCTGCGCCTGCCCGGCGGCACGACGGTGCCAGCGTTCTCCGATCCGGGCGATGCGCTGGGCGAGGACCTCTTCGACCATCTCGACACCAGTCCCGAGGGCCGGCGCTGGCGCAGCCTCGCCAGCGAGGCCCAGGTGACCCTGCACAACCATCCGCTCAACGCGCGTCGCGCCGCGCGCGGGCAGGCGCCCGTGAACGCGCTGTGGTTCTGGGGTGGCGGTCGCCTCCCGGCGGTGGCCGGCGGCGGCGGCGAGACCGGCTACAGCGACGACGACACTGCGCGCGCACTGGCAGCGATCGGCGGCCTGGGCGAAGCGCTGCCGGACCGGTTCACCGGCGCGCCCGGCGTGTACGACATCGAGGGCACGCGCGATCTCGAGTGGATCGAGCGCGAGTGGCTGCTCCCGGCGCTCGAGGCGCTGCGTGGGGGGCATATCGCTGAGCTGCGGCTCGACGACGGCGACGGCTGGCGGCTTTCGCTCCGTCGCAGGCACCTGCTGCGGTTCTGGCGTCGCGCCACGCCCTGGCCGGCGCAGTGACGCCACCGCGCACCATCCGCCGCCGGCAGGTCCCCGGCGTGCAGCCTGGCGCCGATTGGCCGGCGGACGTGCCGCCACTGCTGCGCCGGATCTACGCCGCGCGCGGCGCCGCGGACATCGATGCCGCGCGCCCGCGCCTGGCCGGCCTGCTGCCGCCCGACGGCTTGCTCGACCTCGACCGCGCCACGAAGCTGCTGGCCACGGCCATCGCCGAGGGCCAGCGCATCCTCGTGGTCGGCGACTTCGACTGCGATGGGGCCACCGCCTGCGCCGTCGCGGTGCGGGGCCTGCGCATGCTCGGCGCGCGCGAGGTCCTGCACGCGGTACCCAACCGCATGATCCATGGCTACGGGCTGTCCCCGGCGCTGGTCGGCGAACTGGCGCCGACGCGCCCCGACCTGCTGGTCACGGTCGACCACGGCATCGCCTGCCACGCCGGCATCGACGCGGCCAAGGCGCTGGGATGGCGGGTCCTGGTCACCGACCACCACCTGCCCGGCGAACGCCTGCCGGCGGCGGATGCGATCGTGAACCCGAACCGGCACGGCGATGGCTTTCCCAGCAAGGTCCTCGCTGGCGTGGGCGTGATGTTCTACGTGCTGCTCGCGCTGCGGGCGCGGCTGCGCGCCGATGGACGGCTGGAAGGCAAGGGTCCGGACCTCGGGCAGCTGCTGGACCTCGTCGCGGTCGGGACGGTGGCCGACCTGGTGCCGCTGGACGCGAACAACCGTGCGCTGGTCGCCGCCGGCCTGCGCCGGCTGCGGGCGGGGCAGGGCTGCCCCGGGCTCAAGGCACTGATCGAGGTGGCCGGGCGCCGTGCGGAGTCGCTGGTGGCCGCGGATATCGGCTTCGCCGTGGGGCCGCGGTTGAACGCCGCCGGGCGCCTGGAAGACATGGCGCTGGGCATCGAGTGCCTGCTTTGCGACGAACCCGCGCGCGCCTACGAGCTGGCCCGCCAGCTCGACGCCATCAATCGCGAACGCCGCAACGTGCAGCAATCAATGCTCGACGAAGCAGAACGTGCGCTGTCGACGCAGGCCCTGGACGCGCTGGGGCGGACCGGAGCACTGCCTGCCGCGGTCTGCACCTTCGACCCGGGCTGGCACCCGGGCGTGGTGGGCCTGGTGGCCTCCAAACTGAAGGAACGCCTGCATCGGCCAGTGGTGGCCTTCGCGCCCTCCGAGCCGGGCAGCACCAGCCTGCGGGGCTCGGCGCGCTCGATCCCGGGCTTCCACATCCGTGATGCGCTCGCTGCTGTCGACGCCCGCCACCCCGGCCTGATCGAGCGCTTCGGTGGCCATGCGATGGCGGCCGGCCTGAGCCTCGACGCCGAGCGGCTGCAGGCGTTCGAAGCCGCCTTCCACGCCCATGCGGAGGCCACGCTCGATCCCGCTGCCTTGCAGGCCACCGTCGAAAGCGATGGCGCCCTGGCACCGTCCGAGTTCGATCGTGCCCACGCCCAGGCGCTGCGCGATGGTGGTCCCTGGGGGCAGGGGTTTCCAGAGCCCCTGTTCGATGGCGAGTTCGAGGTGCGCGACTGGCGCGTGGTCGCCGAGCGACATCTGCGGCTGACGCTGGGCGTGGATGGACTGCGTGCAACGCTGGCCGGCATCCACTTCGGCGCCTGGAAGGGGGAGCCGCCTCCGTCCCGCGCCCGACTCGCCTATCGGCTCACGCCCGACGATTACCGCGGCGGCGATGCCATCCAGCTGGTGGTGGAACACCTCGAAGCCTGCTGACGCCGGTCCAGGGCTATCGCTGAATACGTTAGCCCCGGATAATCCCGCGGCTTGGTCGGGCAATCAGGCCCTGCCGCATTTCTGGACCTCTTCAGCATGGAACACAAGCGACTGGCGGCACTGGCCGTTTCCCTCGGCCTTCTGGGCGGAGCGCATACGGCACTGGCCACCGAGCCCGCGGCAACGCGCATCACCCCGGGACAGCAGGTCCGCGGGGAGATCACCAGCGCGGACGTGATCAACTGGCGTGACGGTTCCCGCAGCGAACTCTTCTCCTTCGCGCTCGACGCCGGACAGGCCGTCCAGTTCGCAGTCGAAGGCCCGCTGCGCGCGCAGCTCTCGGTGTTCCTCGATGGCCAGCTGGTGCGCGCCTCGTCCGGTGACGGGGAGGCCACTAACCTTTCGATCCGCGCCCCGCGTGCGGGCCGCTACGTGCTGGCGGTCAGCGGGCATGACGGCTCCGCGTACGGACCTTTCATCCTCGGCGCGACCGAACTGCAGGTGTACGCAGGAGGCGAACTGGCGGCCGGCGCGTCGATCAGCGACTGGCTGGACGGCAGCAAGCGCATCCCGCTGCGCATCGAACGCGAAGGCGTGTACGCGCTACGCATGGCCGCCGACGGCTTCGACACGGTGTTGGGCCTGGAAGGCAACGGTGTCTCGCTCAGCAACGACGATGCCGAAGGCAGCAATTCGCAGCTGACCGCGTGGCTGGCGCCGGGCGCGTACACGCTGGTCGCCTCCGGCTTCGGCGGCAGGGCGGAAGGGCAGTACGAGCTTTCCGTGGCCGAACGCGAACTGCCGCCCGGCGTCGAGATTGCCGCCGGCGGCGAACTGGAGCCGGGCAGCGACATCACCGCGCTCTACCAGGGTCGGCCGGTGTCCTATCGTCTGAGCGTGAACGAGCGGCAACTGCTCGAGCTCGACATGCGCAGCCCCGAGCTTGATTCGCGCCTGCGGCTCGCTGGCGCGGGCGTGGTGCTTGAAAACGACGACTCCGGCGGGCGCCTGGACGCCCGCATCGCCTCGGTGATCGAACCCGGCGAATACACCGTGCAGGCGTCGGCATTCGATGCCGAAGGTGGCGCAGGCGTGTTCACGCTGGCGGCGCGCCTGTCCCCGGTGCCTCACGATGCCGGCGGCGGCGTCCTCCAGGTGGGCCAGCAGCGCGAGGCCAGGCTGCTCCCGGGCGTGACCGACCGCTACACCTTCCGCATCGCGCGCGCAGGCAGCTACGCGATCACGATGGGGGCGAACGACGGCGTGGATGCCCACCTCAGGCTGTACCGCGACAACGAACTGCTTGCCGAGGACGACGATAGCGGTGGTGGTTTGGACGCCCGCATCGAGGACACCCTGCAGCCGGGTGACTACGTGCTCGAGGCGTCATCTGCGGTGGGCGGCGAGCGTGGCCGCTACCAGGTGCAGGTGCGGCGCCGCTGAGTGCTGCATGGCCGCCAGCAGCATGCTGTAGACCCACAGATAAGCCAGGTCGTGGAGCACGCCGTGGCGGCCATGGATCAGCGGGCCGACGGACCTGTCGCCGCGATGGCCGCCGGCGCGGGACGGTAAAGCCGCAGCGCGCGCAGCATCGGTGCGGGCCCGGTCAAGAAGACGGTCTCGACGGCAGGTACAGGCCCAGCCAGCGGGCGAGCAACACAGTGCCCAGCAGGATGGCCACGAAGCCTGCCGCTGCGAAGAAGAAGGCTGCGGCGTGCCGCTCCGGCCAGCCGCCCGCCTCATAGGCGGCTTCAAACAGCCAGATCACGCCATAGCCAACCACCAGCGCGCAGGCCACGCGGCCTGCGCGTTTAACCAGCCCGGTGGCGTCATCGGGCCAGCCGAACCGCATCAGCGCGCCGATGCACAGCAGGGTGCCGACAATCTCGCCGGCCATGCCCGGATCGATCCAGGGCACCGCCCACGCGGCCGCCGCCAGCGCGCACATCGCGGCCAATGCGATCGCCCAGCTGCGCCAGGCCCGCGCGCCGGGTGTTTGCAGCCTGCCCATCAACGCCCATGCCAACGCTGCTCCGAGCATGCCCACCGCCAAGCCGCCCAGGACGTCGGCGAGGAAGTGCCGCCCGAGGTACATCCGCGACAGCCCCATCAGCAGCGGCCAAGCCACCACCAGCCCCCAGATCCACGCCGCGCGTGCGCGGAAGAACAGAGCCAGCGCGAGCGCGAACACCAACGCCGAGCTGGTGTGGCCGCTGACGAATCCGAAGCCTGGATCATGGGTGGCGCGCTTGGCAGAGATCGCCTCATCCGAAGGCAGGCCCCAGAAGCCCTCCGCTGCGCCGTCCGCCACCAGGTGTCGGCCGCCTTCGCCCTCGTACAGCACTCTTGCATCGACCTCGCTCGGCCGTGGCAGCCCGAAACCCTGCTTGAACCCTTCGGTCGCGAAAGCCACCAACAGCAGTGCCAGCAGCACGCCCATGCCCGGACGCAGGCGGATGCCGAACAGCAGCACCAGGATCGCGGGCACGTAGAACCAGGCTTCGCCAACCCAGCTCATGAAGCGCATGATTGCGTCGAACCAGGGAGCGGAGAATTGCTGCAACCAGAGGATGGGTTCGGCTTCGAACATACGGACGATCCTCGATGGTTATTGGCGTGCTGCAGCGGAAGTGGCTTCGGGGGGCCGCGGCCGTGTCCTGGCCGGCAGCCCGAACAGTGGTCGCAGCGGCCCGCCCCTGCGGATGATGCCCTCGTGCAGCAGCAGGCAGCCCGCGATCGTACCCGCGACCACCAGCAGCGGCTCCAGCCAAGGTCCCAGCGACAGCGAGCCGAGCGCGAACGCGAGTGGCACGATCAGGCTCTGGTGCAGGATGTACCAGGGATACACCGCCTCGCGGGCCCGTGGCAGCCAGCGGAAAGGACGGTCGAGCAGGGTACGCGCCCAGCCGAAGATTGCCAGCAGCGCGGTCCACGAGTACACGGCGCGGGCGATGCGTTCGATCATTGCCCAGTCCACGTGGAGCGCCCAGGCGGGAATATCCCCCGGAGGCAGATGGCGACCGGCCGCGCGCAGCGACAGCTCGATCGTGATCGCCAACAGCGCCAGCGCCAGCATCCGCCCGCGCATCGCCTGCACGCCGTCCCAGAACCTCGCCTCGTGTGCCACCAGCCAGCCGGCAAGGAAGAAGAACAGGTACTTCGCGTGCGCGTACCAGTCGCCGGCCAAAGCGTGGGTTTCCGGAAAGCGCGGCATCAGCCACCACAGGCAGGCGAACAGCCACGCTGCTGGCGCCAGCACCCACCACGCCCGGTCGCATCGGAACAACAGCCCCCGCAGCCGCCGGCTCCGGGCGGACTCCAGCACCGGGGCCAGCAGCAGCGCCAGCATGCTGTAGCTCCAGACATAGGCCAGGTACCACAGGTGGTTCCAGGTCACGCCGTACTCCGCACCACTCCAGCCGCCTTCGGGCCAGGGGCGCAGCTGCAGGTAACGCTGCATGAAGGCGCCGAATCCGGGCGTGATCGCGCCATTGGCCAGCGCTTCGCAGTAGGCCTGTACCGGCACGATCACCAGCATCCCGAACCCCAGCGGCAGCAGCAGCCGCCAGTTGCGTGACAGTCCGAGCCGCCAGCCCGGACGCGAGGCCATGGCCAGGCCCAGGGCGATGCCGGAGATCATGAACAGCAACGGCATCCGCCAGCGATTGACCGCGATCATCGGCCACTGCAGCCATTCGGTCTGGTGGACGCTCTTGACGTGGTAGCCCCACTGGGCGACGTAGACCATGCCCACGTGATAGGCGATCAGCAGGCCGAACGCGAACACCCGCAGGGCGTCGATATCGTGGCGTCGTGGGATGAGGGTCGAGGTTGTCATGGCGTGATTCCAGCGCCTCTCGAACCTCTGCGCCAGCTGGAAGTGCCGGAGTGACGTCGCTGGGGGACGAACCGCGGAATGGCGTGATGAGCCGCGGCGTGGCCGCGGGCCGAATCGCTACAATCGGTCCATGCAAGATCCCGTCGGGAATGCCGCCACACGCGAAAAGGACTTCTGGAGCCGGCACCTGTCCTGGCGGCGTCCGTTCGAGCTGGTGATCTGGACGCTGATCTTCGGCATCAGCGCCGCCGCAAACACCGTCGTGACCCTGATCGACGCCGAGCGCTACGGCCGGGTGATGGAAGCCTGGCAACCGGTGACCTGGGAGGGCAGCAGCGCACTGGTGTCGCTGCTTCTGCTGCCGCCGCTGTTGTGGCTGTGCGAGCGCTGGCCGCTGCACGCCGACACCTGGGCCAGGCGCCTGCCGGCTTACCTCATTGCCAGTCTGGCCTGGTCGCTGCTGCACGTGGCCGGCATGGTGCTGCTGCGCATTGTCATGTATGCGCTGATGGGGGACCAGTACAGCTTCGACTGGCACGTCGAGCTGCCCTACGAGTACCTGAAGGACGGACGCACCTTCGCCATGATCGTGTTTGTCGCCCACGGCTACAGCTGGTTGTGGCGGCGGCTGCAGGGAGAGGTGCGGCTGCTCGATCCGCCGGACCCGGGCATCCCGGCCCCGCGTGACGAGCGCCCTGGGCGGCCAGAACGCTTCCTGGTGCGCAAGCTGGGGCGTGAGTTCCTGGTCGCCGCCGACGACATCGAGTGGCTGCAGGCTTCGGGCAACTACGTCAACCTCCAAGTGGCCGGCCGCGCCTATCCGCTGCGCAGCACACTGGCCGGTATCGAGGCGCGGCTGGACCCTGCGCGCTTCGTGCGCATCCACCGCAGCTATCTCGTCAACCTCGACCAGGTCGGGTCAATCGAGCCCTTGGACACCGGCGACGCCCGCGTCCACCTTGTCGACGGTAGCCATCTGCCCTGCAGTCGCCGTTACCGCGACGCACTGCGCGCACGAAGCATGGCCGAGCAGCCCGCGTAGCCGCTGGCCGACGCGGGCAGACCCGGCGGAGCGCCGGAATTGCTAGAATCCGCCTCTTTCCACGCGGATCCACAGCACATGATGGAGCTCAATCCCGTCCGCCAGCGCATCGCCGACCTGAAGGGTCGGCTGGATGCGCTGAGGGGGTTTCTTTGACTACGACACCAAGCGCGAACGCCTCGAGGAAGTAGAGCGCGAACTCGAGAACCCGGATATCTGGAACGATCCCGAGCGCGCACAGGCGCTGGGGCGCGAGCGCTCGCTGCTCGACAAGACCGTCAACGGCATCCGCGACCTGACCGAGGGCCTGGTGGGCGCCGCCGAGCTGCTTGACCTGGCCGATGCCGAGGACGACGCGGACACCGCGCAGGCCGTCGAGGACGACGTGGAAAGCCTCAGCACCCAGGTCGAGAAGCTCGAGTTCCAGCGCATGTTCTCCGGCCAGATGGACACGGCCAACGCATTCCTCGACATCCAGGCCGGCGCCGGCGGCACCGAGGCCCAGGACTGGGCCGAGATCCTGCTGCGCATGTACCTGCGCTGGGCGGAAGACCGCGGCTGGAAGACCGAGATCATGGAGGCCAGCGGCGGCGACGTCGCCGGCATCAAGTCGGCCACGGTGCGCATCGAGGGCGAGTACGCCTATGGCTGGCTGAAGACAGAAATCGGCGTCCATCGACTGGTGCGGAAGTCGCCGTTCGACTCCGACAACCGCCGCCATACCAGCTTCACATCGGTGTTCGTATCGCCCGAAGTCGACGACGACATCGACATCCAGATCAACCCGGCCGACCTGCGTACCGACGTGTACCGGTCTTCGGGTGCCGGCGGCCAGCACGTCAACAAGACCGAGTCGGCGGTGCGCATCACCCACATTCCGACCAATACCGTCGTCGCCTGCCAGAATGGGCGCAGCCAGCACCAGAACCGCGACACTGCGATGAAGATGCTGGCCGCCAAGCTGTACGAACTCGAAGTGCAGAAGCGCAACGTCGAGAAGGACGCGCTGGAAGCCACCAAGTCCGACATCGGCTGGGGCAGCCAGATCCGCAACTACGTGCTCGACCAGAGCCGCATCAAGGACCTGCGTACCGGCATCGAGCGTTCGGATACCCAGAACGTGCTGGATGGCGACCTTGACGAGTTCATCGAGGCCAGCCTGAAGTCCGGGCTGGAAGCCGGGTCGAAACGCACCGACGCAGTTTGATTGCCCATTCGATCGCAGCTATAGCTGCTCCTACGGATGTTCCTCCGGCGCCACCAACGCCTGCGCGAGCGGCTACAGCCGCGATCAGGACCTGGCAGGCATCGCGGGCCGCCTGCAGCCACACCCGCCATACCGCTTCCCGAGACCAGCCATGACCACCCCCGTACAGCCCCAGACCGCCGCCGACGAAAACAGCCTCATCGCCGAGCGTCGCGGCAAACTGGCCACGCTGCGCGGGCAGGGCATCGCGTTCCCGAACGACTTCCGGCGCACCGACCACGCCGGCGACCTGCAGGACGAGTACGCCGACGCCGAGGCATGGAGCGCCGAGGCGCTGCAGGAAACCGGGCGGCGCGTGGCCGTGGCCGGGCGCATGCTCGCCAAGCGGGTGATGGGCAAGGCCGCGTTCGTGCAGCTGCAGGACGTCAGCGGTGGCGTCCAGCTGTTCCTGCAGGCGAACGCGCTGGGCGCCGCCTATGACGCGTTCAAGGCCTGGGACGTCGGCGACATCATCGCCGCCGAGGGCGGGCTGACCCGCACCCGCACCGGCGAGCTTTCGGTCAAGGTCGACTCGCTGCGCCTCTTGACCAAGTCGCTGCGCCCGCTGCCGGACAAGTGGCATGGCCTGGCCGACGTCGAGCAGCGCTACCGCCAGCGCTACGTCGACCTGATCGTGAACCCCGACGCGCGCGAGGTGTTCGTGGTGCGCTCGAAGGTGATCGCGGCCATGCGCCGCTGGCTCGATGCGCGCCGTTTCCTCGAAGTGGAGACGCCGATGATGCATTACATCGCCGGCGGTGCCACCGCGCGCCCGTTCACCACCCACCACAACGCCCTCGACCTTGAGCTCTACCTGCGCGTGGCGCCGGAGCTCTACCTCAAGCGGCTGGTGGTGGGCGGCTTCGAGCGCGTGTACGAGATCAACCGCAACTTCCGCAACGAGGGCGTCAGCACCCGGCACAACCCGGAATTCACGATGCTCGAGCTGTACGAGGCCTATGCCAGCTATATCGAGGTCATGGACCTGACCGAAGGCATGATCCGCGACGTGGCGCAGGAGTCGACCGGCACCACGCGCTTCGATTGGGACGGCCACGACATCGACCTGGCGCCAGCGTTCCGCCGCTGGAAGATGGAAGACGCGGTGCGCGAGCTCAATCCGGACATCAGCGCCGCCGACTGCCGCGACCGCGATGCGCTCGCCGCCCATTGCCAACGCCTGAAGGTGTCGATCAAGCCGTCCTGGGGCTGGGGCAAGCTGCTGCTGGAAATTTTCGAGGCGACGGTCGAAGACGGGCTGGTGCAGCCGACCTTCATCACCCACTACCCGGTGGAGGTCTCGCCGCTGGCGCGCGAGTCCGACTCGGATCCCGGCATCACCGACCGCTTCGAGTTGTTCATCGGCGGCAAGGAGTTGGCCAATGGCTTCTCCGAGCTCAACGATCCCGAGGACCAGGCCGCGCGCTTCCGCGCCCAGGTCGAAGCCAAGGCCGGCGGAGATGACGAGGCCATGCACTATGACGCCGACTACATCCGCGCGCTCGAAGTGGGCATGCCGCCCACCGGCGGGCTGGGCGTCGGCATCGACCGCCTGGTGATGCTGCTGACCGGTTCGTCGTCGATCCGCGACGTGCTGCTTTTCCCGTATATGCGCCCCAGCGGCACGGCGCAGGGGTGACCAGAACGGGCAGCAAGTGCCCGGTCCGTGCCGGATCTGTCGTATTCTCGGGCGTTGGCCCTCCAGAACGGGGGGCCGGGGCGGGCACGGACCATGCGTGCCCCGACTACCGGCGGCATCCGTGTGCCATGCCGGGACCGACCGCGCTGGGGGCAGGAATCACGTGAACATCGTCATCGTCGACGACCAGACTTCGGCACGCACGATGCTGCGGCACATCCTCGAGGACATCAGTCCCGAGCTGGAGGTGCTGGACTTCAGCGACCCGCAGGAAGCCCTGCGCTGGTGCGAGGACAACCGCCCCGACCTGCTGCTGCTCGACTACCGCATGCCGGTGATGGACGGCCTGGAGTTCGCACGGCGCTTCCGCCGCCCGCTGCTGCACCGCGACGTGCCGATCGTGCTGGTGACCGTGGTCGGCGATGAGCCGATCCGGCAGGCGGCACTCGATGCCGGCGTGATCGATTTCCTGGTCAAGCCGGTGCGCCCGCGCGAGCTGCGGGCGCGCTGCCGCAACCTGCTGCAGCTCCGCCAGCAGGCGGAGTCGGTCAAGCAGCGCGCGCTTTCGCTCGAGCAGCGGCTGCTTTCGAGCATGCACGAGGTCGAGGAACGCGAGCGCGAGACCCTGACCCGCCTGGCACGTGCGATCGCCTACCGCGACTCGGGCACCAGCGCCAACCTCGCGCGCCTGGCCGCAGTGGCGGGCATCGTCGCCGAAGGCCTGGGCCTGGGCGAAGACGAGGTCCGGACCATCGAGCTGGCCGCGCCCCTGCACGACATCGGCAAGATCGCGATCCCCGACGCCGTACTGCTCAAGCCCGGCCCGCTCACCGAGGACGAACTGGTGGTGATGCGCCGGCACCCGGAGATCGGCCACGAGCTGCTGCAGGGCAGCCAGAACCGTTTCGTGCAGATGGGGGCCAGCATCGCGCTGCGCCACCAGGAGCGCTATGACGGCAGCGGCTATCCCGACGCGCTGGTCGGTGAAGCCATCCCGCTGGAGGCGCGCGTGGTCGCGGTGGCCGACGTCTTCGACGCCCTGCTGTCCGAACGCCCCTACAAGCGCGCCTGGAGCATGGACGAGACCTTCGACTACATCACGTCCGAAAGCGGGCGACTGTTCGACCCGCGCTGCGTCGATGCGCTGGTGGCCAACCGCGGGCGCGTGGAAGAAACCTGCGCCCGCTACGCCGCCGAGGCTGCAGCAGCCGAGGCCGGGGAGGCCTGAGCGCGATGGTCGCCGCCCTGCACTGGGCTAGGCAGCGCCTGTCCGGCCGTGCCGATACCGAACACGGCCAGGCGCTGGTGCGCATGGCGATGCTGGTGCTGGTGGCGGCCTACCTGCAGGTGGTGGTCAGTGATCAGCCCGGGGTGGCGCAAGCGCTGAGCCTGTCGCGGCAACTCCTGGCAGTGGAGTTCGGGATCGGCTTCGTGATCCTCGGATGGCTGCTGGCGCGCCCGGGGGTGTCGTATCCGCGCCGGGTGCTGGGCATGATCGCCGACTACAGCCTGATGGGCGTCGGGCTGTACCTGCTGGGCGACCTGCTGGCCTGGATGTACGTGGTGATCATGTGGGTCACGGTCGGCAACGGCCTGCGCTATGGTCCGCGCTGGCTGTACCTGGCGATCGGTTTCGCGACGGTGTCCTTTGGCGCGGCCCTCCTGACCACGCCCTACTGGCAGCAGAACCTGTTGCTGGGCAGCGGGCTGCTGGTGGGGCTGGCCGCGGTACCGCTGTATCTCAGCTCGCTGCTGCGCAAGCTGGTGCAGGCCACCGAAGCCGCGGAAGCGGCCAACCGCGCCAAGAGCCGCTTCCTGGCCAATATCAGCCACGAGCTGCGTACGCCGCTCAACGGCATCCTGGGCATGTCGGAGCTGCTTTCTTCCACGCCCCTGAGCGCCGAACAGCGTGACAGCGCGGAGGTCATCCGCACCTCGGCGCGCTCGCTGCAGATGCTGGTGGACGAGGTGCTCGACCTGTCCAGCATGGAGGCGGGCAAGTTCAGGCGCACCGATGCCGACTTCTCGCTGACCGAGCTGATCCGCGGCATCCAGCTGATGCTCGAGCCCGGAGCCCAGGCCAAGGGGCTGCTGTTCGCGACCCGGGTGGCCGCGGGCGTTCCGGCGCAGATGCATGGCGACAGCAACCATTTGCGCCATGTGCTGGTGAACCTGGTGTCCAACGCGATCAAGTTCACCGACCACGGGCGGGTGTCACTCGAGGTCGAGCGGCTGCCACGCGATGACAGCGCGACCTGGCTGCGCTTTTCGGTCCGGGACACCGGTATCGGCATCGCGGAAGACGCGCACGGGCGTATCTTCGAAGCCTTCGAACAGATCGACAGCGGCCTGGGTCGCCGTTTCGGAGGCTCCGGCCTGGGCACGACCATCGCCAAGGCACTGGTCGAGCAGTTGGGCGGCAGCATCGGCGTGGAAAGCACGCCCGGCGGGGGGTCGCACTTCTGGGTGGAACTGCCGTTTGCGGCGGCGACGCAGTCGTCCGTCGGCGACGGCAGCAACATCATCGCCTTCGGCGACCCCTTCGTGCGCCACCGCGCCCGGGTGCGTCCGCTGCGCGTGCTGGTGGCCGACGACCAGGGTGCCAACCTCATGGTGATGCGTCGCCTGCTGGAAAAGGCCGGGCATCGCGCCCAGGTGGTCGACGATGGCGACGACGTGTTGTCCGCGCTCGAAGCGCAGGCCTTCGACGCCGTGATCATCGACCTGCACATGCCCGGCCAGAGCGGCGTGGAAGTGCTCAAGCAGGTGCGCTTCATGGAAGCCGGCCGCAAGCGCACGCCGTTCATCGTGCTCACCGCCGATGCCACGCCGGAGGCGCGGGCTGAATGTGAACGCGCCGGGGCCTACGCCTTCATGACCAAGCCGGTGGTGGTCGACCGCCTGCTCGAGCGCCTGGCCGCGATCGCCGAGGGCGCCGCGCCGTCGATCGCGGCCCAGGACGCCCAGCCAGCGGCCGCGGGGCAGGACGATGGCAGCGTGATCTCCCAGCACATCCTCGACGAACTGCGCGAGATGGGCCTGGGCGAGGAATTCGTGCACCGCTTCCTGGGCGAGTGCGCCAGGGACGCGCGCAAGTGCGTAGCCGAGCTCGAGGTCGCCGGCGCCGACGCGCAATGGGAGGCGTTCCGCGACGCCTGCCACGCGCTGAAGGGCGCGGCGGGCAACATGGGCGCGGTCCGCCTGTCCGACAGTGCCACGCAGGGCATGGGCATGCACAGCGACGAGCTCGCGCGCGAGTGGCCGGGCATGGTGCGCCTGCTCCGGCAACAGCTGGAACAGGCGCTGGCCGCGCTGCGTGCGCGCGGCGACCTGGTGCGCGGCGACGCCGCGACGGGTCCGGACAGCGCCTGAGGCGCCGCAGGCCCGGTCAGTGGCCGTGGGCGCGTGCCGCGGCGCCGTGCGATTCGGGCCGCTGCAGCTGGGCGCGCACCAGGCGCTCCATCATCCGCAGTTGGCGGTCGCCGAGCTGCAGCGCGGTGTCCACCCAGATGCGGGTGACTTCCATCAGGTCTTCGTGGGAAACGGGATCGATGGCATCGCGCACGCGGTGCAGGGCCAGCCTGGCAGCGGCGATGCGGCGGTTCTGGCGGATGACCTCGTTGACGCCGCGCACGCCCTCGCCGGGCTCGACCAGCACGTCGACGATGCCCATTTCATGGAGCCGCTCGCTGCTGTACATCACGCCGTCCAGCATCATCGCCTCGGCGCGCCTTGGACCGATGCGTTGCGAGAGCAGCGAGTAGGCGCCCATGCCGGGGAACAGGCCGAAGAGCACTTCGGGGAAGCCCATCTGCACGCCGCGTTCGGCAACGATGGTCTGGCAGGCGAGGGCGAGTTCGAAACCGCCGCCCAGCGCATCGCCTTCGACCAGCGCGATGGTGTGCGCGTTGGGGTGCAGGCGGGTGTGCAGCAGGTGGATGCTGTCGACGCATTCGGTGGCATAGCGCAACAGGCCGTCGCGGTCACGCTCGCGGATCAGCCGCGCGAACAGGTCAAGGTCGCCGCCAAGGTTGAATACGTGCGCATCGGAACCGATGACGATATGCGACAGCGACGGGGTGGACCCGGTTGCGGCCTCGGCCTCGGCCTGGCAGCCCTCGATGGCCTCGCGCGCGAACAGGCGCAGTTCGCGCAACAGCCGGGGCGAGAAACAGGGGCGGTATGACGCGTCGCGGAAGGCCCCGGTGGCGTGCATATGGCACCAATGCGAGGCGTTGGACGGGTCGTGTGAGATGCGGATCGTGGCCAGGTCCGTGGCGGTATTGCCGTGCAGCATTTCGACGTTCATGTGGAGGTCCCCTGACGTGCAGGACGCCTCCGGCCGGGCCCGCCGGCGGAGTCCAGGAAAGATGATGAATGCCCGTTAGCAGGCATCTATGCGCTGTTTCCCCCGCTTGGGCAAGCGGGGAGGGGGCAGCAGGGTCCAGGGCGAACGGTGTTCCGTTAAAGTTGTGATCTAAGTCACACTTCAGGCCGGTGTTTCGTCGCGGAGCTCCCGGCGCAGGATTTTTCCGACGTTCGTCTTCGGAAGTTCGTCACGGAACTCGATGATGCGCGGCTGCTTGTAGCCGGTGAGTTCGTTGCGCGCGTGCGCCTTCACCTGTTCGGCGGTCAGGGACGGATCCTTCTTCACGATCACGAGCTTCACCACCTCGCCCGATTTCTCGTCGGGAACGCCGACCGCGGCCACTTCCAGCACGCCGGGCATCATCGCGATCACGTCTTCGATCTCATTGGGATACACATTGAAGCCCGAGACCAGGATCATGTCCTTCTTGCGGTCGACGATGTAGAAGAAACCGCCTTCGTCCATGCGCGCCATGTCGCCGGTATGCAGCCAGCCATCGGCATCGATCGCCGCCGCCGTGTCTTCCGGGCGCTGCCAGTAGCCGCGCATCACCTGCGGTCCCTTGATGCACAGTTCGCCGACTTCGCCGACCGGCAGCACGCGGCCTTCCTCGTCCTTGACGCAGGCGTCTGTGGATGGAATGGGCAGGCCGATGGCGCCGTTGTATTCGACGAGGTCCATCGGGTTGATGCAGGCCGCGGGCGATGTCTCGGTGAGTCCGTAGGCCTCGACCAGGGTTACGCCGGTGGCCTTCTTCCAGCGCTCGGCCACCGAGCGCTGCACGGCCATGCCGCCGCCCAGGGTCAGCCGCAGCTGCGAGAAGTCCACGTCCTCGAAGCCGGGGGTATTGAGCAGGCCATTGAACAGGGTGTTGACGCCGGTGATCGCGGTGAACGGCTCGCGCTTGAGCTCCTTGACGAAGCCCGGCATGTCGCGCGGGTTGGTGATCAAGATGTTCTTGGCGCCGAACTTGGTGAACACCAGTCCGTTCGCCGTCAGCGCGAAGATGTGGTAAAGCGGCAGCGCGGTGACAATGACTTCCTGGCCCGGTTTGGCCTGCTTGCTGACCCAAGCAGAAGCCTGCTGCATGTTCGCCACCAGGTTGCGGTGGGTGAGCATCGCGCCCTTGGCGACGCCCGTGGTGCCGCCGGTGTACTGCAGGAAGGCGATGTCCTCTCGGTCGATGTCGACCTTGGGCGTGCCGTACCTGGCGCCGGCCTTGAGCGTGTCGCGGAAGCGGGTCGTGCCCTGGATGGAATAGTCGGGCACCATCTTCTTCACGTGCTTGACGACGAAGTTGACGATCGCGCCCTTGGGGAAGCCGAGCATGTCGCCCAGGCCGGTGGTGATGACGGTTTCGACCTTGCTGTCGGCGAGCACCTTCTGCACGACGTGGCCGAAGTTGTCCAGCACCAGGATCGCCCGCGCGCCCGAGTCCACCAGCTGGTGGCGGAGTTCGCGCGCGGTATACATCGGGTTGGTGTTCACCACCGCAAGCCCGGCGCGCAGCGCGCCAAAGGTCGCGATCGGGTACTGCAGGCAGTTGGGCATCATGATCGCGATGCGATCGCCCTTCTTCAGCTTCAGCACCTCAAGCAGGTAGGAAGCGAACTGGTTGCTGAGCGTGTCGAGCTCGCCGTAGGTGATCGAGACGCCCATGTTGGAGAACGCGGGCTGGTCGCGGTACTTGTCGATCGCTTCCTGGAGCAGCGCGGGGATCGACGGGTACTCGTCGGCATCGATATCCGCCGGGATCCCTTCCGGATAGTTCGCCAGCCACGGCCGTTCAGTACTGCTCATTCATTCCCCCTCGGGCTGTTGTGCCGGCATGCTCCATGCCTCGGCGTATCGTCTCGATTGGAGCACAGGCTTCCGCAGCGCGGCAAGGCGCAGTGCAGCTATGCTGGCAATCGCTGGATTGATCGGAGGATGCGGCATGCCCAGTCACGGAAGCGGGGACACTGCGGTTTGGCGCGCCGGTGCCCTGCTGGTGCTGCTCTGCATGATCGCGATCGGCTGCACGCGCCCGCCGCCGGAACAGGCATTGCGGGACGCTTTCAAGGGGCTGCAGGCGGCAATCGAAGCGCGCGACGCGGGCGATGTCGCGTCGTTCCTGGCGGAGGATTTCATCGGCCCCGGCGGTCTGGACCGCGACGGCGCGCGGCGCCTGGCCGCGCTTCATTTCCTTCGCCACGCCGACGTCGGCGTCCTGCCCGGACCGCTGGATGTCGAGCTGCAGGAGAACCATGCCCGGGTGCGCTTTGGCGCCGTGCTCTCCGGCGGTGGCAGCGGGCGCTTGCTGCCGGAAAGCGCCCGCGCCTGGCAGGTCGACACCGGCTGGCGCCTTGTCGACGGCGACTGGCGGATGGCCAGCGCCGACTGGTCGCCGGCGCTGCGCTGATCCTTTTTCCGTCGGAGCGGCTTTTTTGTAGGAGCGGCCTTTGCAGGAGCGGCTATAGCCGCGAAGGGGTCGCAGGACTGTCGCAAGATTGATCGCGGCTATAGCCGCTCCCACAGGTGCAGGGCGATGGCTTGGCCAAAGTGGTGCGGACTGGCCGGGTCGCAGCTATAGCTGCTCCTACAGGTGCTTCTGCGGCCGTTCCTGCAACCGCCCCTGCAACCGCCCCTGCAACCGCCCCTGCGACCGCTCATGCAGGGGCGGCGACAGGAGCGTCAGGCGGAGTGCTGCCCGGCCAGCTGCCGCAGCACGTAGTGCAGCAAGCCGCCGTTGCGGAAGTATTCCACCTCCTTGGGCGTCAGCAGCATCACCTCGGCCTGGAACGCCTTGCTGCTGCCGTCGGCTGCGGTGGCGGTCACCGTTGCACGCTTTGCGGCGCCGTCCTGCAGCCCGGTCACCGCATAGGTCTCGGTGCCATCCAGCCCCAGCGACGCCGCCCCTTCGCCCTCGACGAACTGCAGCGGCAGCACGCCCATGCCGACCAGGTTGGAGCGGTGGATGCGCTCGAAGCTCTCGGCGATCACCGCCTTCACGCCCATCAGGTTGGTGCCCTTGGCCGCCCAGTCGCGCGACGAGCCGGTGCCGTATTCCTTGCCCGCGATCACCATCAGCGGCGTGCCGTCGGCCTTGTACTTCATCGCCGCGTCGTAGATCGACATCTTCTCCGGCGGGGTGCTGCCGAAGTACAGCGTGTTGCCGCCTTCCTCGCCGCCGAAGAACTGGTTCTTGATGCGGATGTTGGCGAAGGTGCCACGCACCATGACGTCGTCGTTGCCGCGGCGCGAGCCGTAGCTGTTGAAGTCGGCCGGCTGCACGCCGCGCGACTGCAGGAACAGGCCCGCGGGCGAGTCCTTCTTGATCGCGCCCGCCGGCGAGATGTGGTCGGTGGTGATCGAGTCGCCGAACAGGCCGAGCACGCGCGCGCCATGGATGTCGTCGATGTTGCCGACCTCCATGGTCATGCCGTCGAAGTAGGGCGGGTTCTTGATGTAGGTCGAGGCCTCGTCCCAGGGATAGAGCTCGCTTTCCGGCGATTCCATCGAGTTCCAGCGCGCATCGCCCTTGAACACGTCGGCGTAGTTCTTGGCGAACAGTTCGGGGCCCACGGTCGCGGCGATCATGTCGCCGATTTCCTTGTTGCTCGGCCAGATATCGCGCAGGTAGACGTCGTTGCCGTCCCGGTCCTGGCCCAGCGCTTCGGTGGTCAGGTCGATGTCGACGGTGCCGGCGATCGCGTAGGCCACGACCAGCGGCGGCGAGGCGAGGTAGTTCATTTTCACCTCGGCGTGGATGCGTCCCTCGAAGTTGCGGTTGCCCGACAGCACGGCGGCCGCGGCGAGGTCGTTCTCGGCAATACCCTTGGACACCGCTTCCGGCAGCGGCCCGGAGTTGCCGATGCAGGTGGTGCAGCCGTAACCGACCACGTAGAAGCCGAGCTTCTCCAGGTCGTCCATGACGCCGGCCTTCTTCAGGTAGTCGGTGACCACCAGCGAGCCCGGGCCGAGCGAGGTCTTCACCCAGGGCGCGGCCTTCAGGCCCTTGGCCACGGCGTTGCGCGCCAGCAGGCCGGCGCCCAGCATCACCGCCGGGTTGGACGTGTTGGTACAGGAAGTGATGGCCGCGATCACCACCGAGCCATCGCTCAACTCGTGGTCGCAGTCGTTGATGGAGATCCTGGAAACCGGCTTGGCCGCCAGGCGCTCGGCCTGCGGCTGGCCGCCACCTTCCTTCTCGAAGCGGTTGACCTGCAGGTCGCGCGACTTTTCGCGCTGGGCGGTCATGGGGCCGACGTTGTCGTTGAAGTTCCGCTTCATGTCTTCGAGCAGCACGCGGTCCTGCGGGCGCTTGGGGCCGGCAAGCGACGGCTTGACCGTCGCCATGTCGAGTTCCATCACCGACGAATAGCTCGCATCGGCCTGGCCGGGCTCATGCCACAGGCCCTGCGCCTTCGCATAGGCCTCGACCAGCGCGATCTGCTCTTCGCTGCGCCCGGACAGGCGCAGGTAGCGCACGGCCTCGGCATCGACCGGGAAGATGCCGCAGGTGGCGCCATATTCGGGAGACATGTTGCCGATGGTGGCGCGGTCGGCCAGCGGCAGGTGCTGCAGGCCTTCGCCAAAGAATTCGACGAACTTGCCGACCACGCCATGCTTGCGCAGCATCTGGGTGACGGTGAGCACCAGGTCGGTGGCGGTGGCTCCTTCCGGGAGCTTGCCGCCGAGCTTGAAGCCCACCACCTGCGGGATCAGCATCGACGAAGGCTGGCCCAGCATTGCCGCCTCGGCCTCGATGCCGCCCACGCCCCAGCCGAGTACGCCGATGCCGTTGATCATAGTGGTGTGGCTGTCGGTGCCGAACACGGTGTCCGGGAACGCCCAGGTCTCGCCCTCCAGCTCGCGCTCCATCACCACGCGGGCGAGGTTCTCCAGGTTCACCTGGTGCACGATGCCGGTATTGGGGGGCACCACCTTGAAGTTTCCGAACGCGTTCTGGCCCCAGCGCAGGAAGCCGTAGCGCTCCCTGTTGCGCTGGAATTCGATCTTGCCGTTGAGATCCAGCGCATCCGGGCGGCCGAACACGTCGACCTGCACCGAATGGTCGATCACCAGTTCGGAAGGAATCAGCGGGTTGATCTGGTCCGGGCTGCCGCCCAGGCGCGCGACGGCATCGCGCATGGCCGCGAGGTCGACCACGCAGGGCACCCCGGTGAAGTCCTGCAGCACCACGCGCGCGGGCATGAAGGCGATTTCGGTGTCCGGCTCGGCGGTCGCGTCCCAGCGCGCCACCGCCTCGATGTGCTCCTTGCCGACCGTGACCCCGCCGTCCTCGTGGCGGAGCAGGTTCTCCAGCAGGATCTTCATGGCGTAGGGCAGGCGGGCAATGTCGAACTGCTGGCCGAGCTTGGCGAGGCTGGCGTAGGTGTAGGACTTGCCGTTGACTTCGAGGCGGTCGCGGGTAGAGAAGGAATCGGCCATGGCTGGGCTCCTTTTGTGCAGATGGCTGGCGGACTGGCAGGCCCCCAGTCTACGGATGAATGTGTAAGCGGGCGTTTGCGGCATTCCAGGTATGCGGCCTTGGGTATGCCTTGCAGGGTATGTATACTACGCGCATACCGTTCCAGCCATCCCCGCCCCGGGGCAGGAGTTCCCATGGAAGCCACCGTAGCCGAGCGCGGCCAGATCACCCTGCCCAAGGCGGTGCGTGACGCCCTGGGGTTGACCAAGGGCACCTTGCTCAAGGTCGAGCTGGAAGGCGGCCGCATCATCCTGCGCAAGAACGTGGACGATGCGATCTCCCGCGCCCGTGGCCGCTTCAAGCTGCCCGAGGGCGTGAGCACCGACGACGTCATGCGCGAGCTGCGCGGGCGCGCGCCGGGCGACCCGGTCGAGTCCTGACCGCGCCGATGATCGCGATCGACACCTCTGTCCTGATCGACCTGCTGGGGGACGACGCAGGCACGGCCGACGCCGCCGAGCAGTGCGTGCGCGACGCGCTCGCCCTGGGGCCGGTGGTGCTGTGCGACGTGGTGGTCAGCGAGATCACCGCCGGCCTCGGCCACGGCACCGACATCATGGACGTGGTTGAAGAAATGGGCATGCGCTACGTGCCCGTCGAGCGCCGCTCGGCGATCCGTGCCGGCGAGATGCAGCGCCGCTTCAACCAGCGCCGCCGCGCCGCGGGGCAGGGAGGACAGGCCTCGCCGCGCACCGTGCCGGACTTCATCGTCGGCGCCCACGCACTGCTGCAGTGCACCGGCCTGATCACCCGCGACGCAGGTTTTTTCCGCGACTACTTCAAGGGCCTGAAGGTCATCGTTCCCAAGGCCCCCTGATCGAATCCACGCTTCATTTCCACCGCGACATTCCTGGAGTACCCCCCCCATGTTGGAAGCTTATCGCCATCACGTGGCCGAACGCGCTGCGCTCGGCATCCCGCCGCTGCCGCTCTCGCCGCAGCAGACCGCCGACGTCATCGAGCTGCTGAAGAACCCGCCCGCCGGTGAAGAGCAGTTCCTGGTCGAGCTCTTGACCCACCGCGTGCCCGCGGGCGTGGACGATGCCGCCAAGGTCAAGGCCAGCTACCTCGCTGCCGTCGCGTTCGGCACCGAGCAAAGCGCCTTGATCGGCCGCGAGCGCGCCACGGAACTGCTCGGCACCATGCTTGGCGGCTACAACGTCGCGCCGCTGGTCGAGCTGCTGGACGATGCCGATCTCGGTGCGGTCGCGGCCGAGGGCCTGAAGCACACGCTGCTGGTGTTCGACGCCTTCCACGACGTGGAGGAGAAGGCGAAGGCCGGCAACACCAACGCGAAGGCCGTGCTGCAGAGCTGGGCCGACGCCGAATGGTTCACCTCGAAGCCCGAAGTGGCGGAAAGCATGACCATCACCGTGTTCAAGGTGCCGGGTGAAACCAATACCGACGACCTGTCGCCGGCGCCGGACGCGACCACCCGCCCCGACATCCCGATGCATGCGCTGGCGATGCTGAAGAACAAGCGTCCCGATGCGCCCTTCGTGCCGGAAGAGGACGGCAAGCGCGGCCCGATCCAGGCCATCGCCGACCTCAAGGCCAAGGGCCACCTGGTCGCCTACGTCGGCGACGTGGTCGGCACCGGCTCCAGCCGCAAGTCGGCCACCAACAGCGTGCTGTGGTGGACGGGCGAGGACATCCCCTTCATCCCGAACAAGCGCTTCGGCGGCGTCTGCCTGGGCTCGAAGATCGCGCCGATCTTCTACAACACGATGGAGGACGCCGGCGCGCTGCCGATCGAACTCGACGTGTCGAAGATGGAGCACGGCGACGTGGTCGAGCTGCGTCCGTACGAGGGCAAGGCGCTGAAAAATGGCGAAGTGATCGCGGAATTCGAGGTCAAGAGCGAGGTGCTGTTCGACGAGGTGCGCGCCGGTGGCCGCATCCCGTTGATCATCGGCCGTGGCCTGACCGGCAAGGCGCGCGAGTCGCTGGGCCTGCCCGCCGTCGACCTGTTCCGCCAGCCGGCGGTGCCTGCCGACACGGGCAAGGGTTTCACCCTGGCGCAGAAAATGGTCGGTCGCGCCTGCGGCCTGCCGGAGGGGCAGGGCGTGCGCCCGGGCAGCTACTGCGAGCCGAAGATGACCACCGTGGGTTCGCAGGACACCACCGGCCCGATGACCCGCGACGAACTGAAGGACCTGGCCTGCCTGGGCTTTTCGTCCGACCTGGTGATGCAGTCCTTCTGCCACACCGCGGCCTATCCGAAGCCGGTGGACGTCAAGACGCACCACACGCTGCCGGAGTTCATCTCCACCCGCGGCGGCGTCTCGCTGCGCCCGGGCGACGGCATCATCCACAGCTGGCTCAACCGCATGCTGCTGCCCGATACCGTCGGCACCGGCGGTGACTCGCACACCCGCTTCCCGATCGGCATCTCGTTCCCGGCGGGATCGGGGCTCGTCGCCTTCGCGGCGGCCACCGGCGTCATGCCGCTGGACATGCCGGAGTCGGTGCTGGTGCGCTTCAAGGGCAAGATGCAGCCCGGCGTCACCCTGCGCGACCTGGTGCATGCGATCCCGTTGTACGCGATCAAGGCAGGCCTGCTGACCGTCGCCAAGCAGGGCAAGAAGAACATCTTCTCCGGTCGCATCCTCGAGATCGAGGGCCTGCCGGAGCTGAAGATCGAACAGGCCTTCGAACTCGCCGACGCCTCGGCCGAGCGCTCCGCCGCCGGCTGCACCGTGCGCCTCGACCAGGCGCCGATCATCGAGTACCTGACCAGCAACATCACCCTGCTGAAGTGGATGATCGCCGAGGGCTATGCCGACGCGCGCACGATCCAGCGCCGGATCGACAAGATGGAGCAATGGCTGGCCGACCCGCAGCTGATGGAGCCGGACGCAGACGCCGAGTACGCCGCGGTGATCGAGATCGACCTGGCCGAGATCGTCGAGCCGATCGTGTGCTGCCCGAACGATCCGGACGACGCCAAGACCCTGTCCGACGTCGCCGGCGCGAAGATCGACGAGGTGTTCATCGGCTCGTGCATGACCAACATCGGCCACTTCCGCGCGGCGGCGAAGCTGCTGGAAGGCAAGCGCGACATCCCCACGCGCCTGTGGGTCGCACCGCCGACCAAGATGGACGCCAGCGAACTGACCAAGGAAGGCCACTACGGCACCTTCGGCGCCGCCGGTGCGCGCATGGAAATGCCGGGCTGCTCGCTGTGCATGGGCAACCAGGCCCAGGTGCGCGAGGGCGCATCGGTGATGTCGACCTCGACCCGGAACTTCCCCAACCGCCTGGGCCGCGGTGCGAACGTGTACCTGGGTTCGGCGGAGCTGGCGGCGATCTGCTCGCGCCTGGGCCGCATCCCGACGCGCGAGGAGTACCTGGTCGACGTCGGCGTGATCGACGGTCATGGCGCGGAGATCTACCGCTACATGAACTTCGACCAGATCGAGGAGTACCGCGAGGTGGCGGAGGCGGTGCCGGCGGCCTGATCCCGACCGCCGTCGCAGACAAGGAGACGCCCGGCATCGCCGGGCGTTTTCCTTACATCCTCCCCCGCCAATCCCCCGCTCTTGTAGGAGCGGCTTTAGCCGCGATCGCCCGGAGCGTGCTCCTGCAGAGCGGACATAGCCGCGACCAGCATGTAATCCCGCCTTTGTAACCCCCGCCTTGATCCGGATCCCAACAAATGCAATCCCCCCGAAACCCTCTGTCACCCACCGGCAAACTCTTCACGGCCATCGCCCTGATCGAAGCCTTCACCTGGGCCGGCCTGCTGGTCGGCATGTACCTCAAGTACGTCAGCGGCACGACCGAACTCGGCGTCTGGCTGTTCGGGCGCCTGCACGGCGCCGCTTTCCTGCTCTATGTCGTGGTCGCATTCGTCGCAGGCGTCAGGCTGCGCTGGCCGATGTGGGCACTGCTGCTCGCGGTGCTTGCCGCGATCCCGCCGTTGGCGACGCTGCCCCTCGAATACTGGTTCCGCCGCCGTGGCCTGCTGTCGGGAGCGGCGACGCCGGCTGATCCGGGTGCGGAACGCACAGGCCCCATGTAGCAGCCAAGTGTCGGCCGAACCCGACCCCAACCCCCAACCGCTTTTGCCCTATCCGCGAAAATCCGCCCTGATCCGCGCGAATCCGTGGCAAAAAAGCTGGTCAACCGCTCCCTCAGCCCAACAGATCCTCAACCGCCTGCGCCATCGCCCCACGGCGCAACAGGAAGTCCCACGGACTGCCGCCAAACTGACGCCACAGCACCGCCGAACGCAGCGCTGCCAGCAGCATCGCGCGGATCTCGGCCACGATCGCGGCCTGGCCCAGGTAGTGCGGGTTGCCCTGAACAAGCACGCGCGGGCGCAGGTGGCTGACGGTGTCGGCGTACAGGGTGCCGAGCTTCGCCAGCACCTCCGGGTGGGCCGTTCCCAGGCGTTCGGCCTCGATGCGCGCGGCAAGGATGCCTTCGTGCACGCGCCCGGCGATATCGTCGTCCTGCACGAAGCGGCGCTCGAGCTGGGTCACCGCCAGCGCCAGCTTCGGCAGCAGCGGGTCCTGGCCCTTGTTGGCCAGGTAGTCGCGCACCAGCATCAGGCCCGGGCGCACGTTGGGAACGCCGCCGTAAACGTCGGCGGGGGACTCCGCGTCGATCCGGAACACGCTGCCAAGCGCGGTTTCAAGCACCGTGCCCTCGGCCTGTCCGGTCTCTGCCACGCGGCGCACCTGGCGCAGCGCCTGGGCGAGGCCGGCGAGTGCCAGCATGCGCTCGTGCATGTCGCTCATGCCGATGCCTCCAACGTGCCGGCCGGCGCGTCGGTAGCGGCGATCACGGCGCCGCCGAGGCAGGCGTCGCCGTCGTACAGCACCACGGACTGGCCGGGCGTCACTGCGCGCTGCGGGCGCGGGAAGGCGACCCGCAGGGCACCAGAATCATCGACTGTCACTTCGCAGGGCTCCTCTTGCTGCCGGTAGCGCGTCTGCGCCGTGCAGCTGAAACGGGTGGATGGCGGCGCGCCGGCGATCCAGTGCGCGGCCTCGCTGCGCAGGATCTGTGACATGAGGTATGGGCTGTCATGCCCTTGGTCAACCGTGAGCACGTTGGACGCCACGTCCTTGCCCACCACGTACCACGGCTTGTCTTCGAAACCGCGACGGCCGCCGATGTGCAGGCCCTCGCGCTGGCCCAGCGTGTAGTAGAACACGCCCTGGTGTTCGCCCACGGCCTGCCCGCCGGGCGTGCGGATCTCACCCGGCCGCGCCGGCAGGTACTGGCCGAGGAACTCGCGGAAATCGCGCTCGCCGACGAAGCAGATGCCGGTCGAGTCCTTCTTCGCCGCGGTCGGCAGGCCGGCTGCGCTGGCCATCGCGCGCACGTCGCCTTTTTTCAGTTCGCCTAGCGGAAACACGGTGGCGGCGAGCTGCGCCTGCCCGAGCTGGTGCAGGAAGTAGCTCTGGTCCTTGCCGCGGTCGGCGGCGCGCAGCAGGCGCCAGTGCGCGCCGTCGTGGTCCACGCGCGCGTAGTGGCCGGTGGCGATGCGCGCGGCGCCCAGCTCGCGCGCGGCATCCAGGAAATGCTTGAACTTGATCTCGCGGTTGCAGAGCACGTCGGGATTGGGCGTACGCCCCGCTGCGTACTCGGCCAGGAAGTGTTCGAACACGCCGGCCCAGTACTCACCGGAAAAGTCGCGGAAGTGGATCGGGATCCCCAGCCGGCCGCAGACGGCCACGGCGTCGCGGCGGTCCTCGTCGGCGCGGCAGTGGCCGCTGCCGTCATCGGCCCAGTTGTCCATGAACAGTCCGGCGATGGATTCGCCGGCGTCGCGCAGGAGCAGGGCGGCGACCGAGGAATCCACGCCGCCGGACATGCCGAGGATGATGCGCGGCGCCATCAGCGCACCGAGCGCAGCAGCGAAAGCGGCTGCCGGCTGCCGGCCAGGTGGTCGGCCACGACCTGCCAGACCAGGGGGCTGCGGTGTCGCTCCGCCTGCGCCTCCAGCTCTGCGGGAGTCAGCCACATCGCGCGCACGATGCCCTCGTCCAGTGACCGCGCCGGATCATGCGAGAGCGGTCGCGCAGCGAAGGCGAAGCGCAGGTAGTGGCGGCCCGGCGTGCCGTCCGGGCGGGTGGGGGAGGTCCACTGGTAGGCGCCGATGAAGGCGGTGGGCTCCACCGTCCATCCGGATTCCTCGAGGGTTTCGCGCACCGCCGCATCTACAAGGTCCTCGTCGGGCTCGAGGTGGCCGGCGGGCTGGTTCAGCACCAGTCGGCCCGCGGAGTACTCCTCGACGCAGAGCACGCGGCCGTCGTCGACCACCACGGTGGCGACGGTCACGTCGGGCTGCCAGACCCGGCCCTGCCGATAGGTCACGGCCGGTAGCGCCCACGCGCGCCCGGACGCATCGGGGCGTCGGCGTGGATCGTCGGGACAAGGCGGGCAGGCTGCATGCGGGAACCGTTGGCTGGCAGGGCATTTTCCCCCGGCAGGCGGGGTCCGTCCACCGGGCGCGCCGGTATAATCACGGCCATGAGCAACAACTCCGGACATGAGCGCGACCACGGCGTCGCCGTCGAGGTCGGTCGCCCCGAACTGGCGCGGCCGCCGCTGTATTCCGTCTTCCTGCTGAACGACGACTACACGCCGATGGACTTCGTGGTGGAAGTGCTGGTGCGCTTCTTCGGCCTGGACCTGGAACGTGCCACCCAGGTCATGCTTCACGTGCATACCCGAGGTCGCGGCGTGTGCGGGGTATTCACCCGCGACGTGGCCGAATCCAAGGTCGCCCAGGTCAACGAGTACGCGCGCCTGAACCAGCACCCGCTGCTGTCGACGATGGAAAAGGCCTGAGCGGATCCGCCGCCTTCGCCTGCACCCTG
Organism: Luteimonas sp. A537; assembly: GCF_054052065.1. Taxonomy (NCBI): domain Bacteria; kingdom Pseudomonadati; phylum Pseudomonadota; class Gammaproteobacteria; order Lysobacterales; family Lysobacteraceae; genus Luteimonas; species Luteimonas renzhihongae. The sequence continues at coordinate 30,456 of NZ_JBSVRH010000002.1, read as the reverse complement.
CGCTGACATCGCCTGCCGGGATACTGTGGCCCGTGGCCGACGCTTGCCATTGGTGCAGGCGAAGGCCTACAAGGAATCCGTCGCCGGATGGAAAAAGCCTCCGGGCATCCCCATCTGGTAAGCAGTGAATCCAGGAGGCCCCCGCCCCATGTTCAGCAAGGATCTCGAATACAGCATCGGCCAGTGCTACAAGCGCGCCCGCGAGGCACGCGACGAGTACATGACGGTCGAGCACCTGTTGCTGGCGCTGCTCGACAACCCTTCGGCAGAGACGGTGCTGAAGGCCTGCGACGCCGACTTCCACCGCCTGCGCTCCGACCTCGAGCAGGCCATCGCCAGCTCTGTTTCCCGGCTGGCCGATGACGACGGCCGCGACACCCAGCCCACGCTGGGCTTCCAGCGCGTCCTGCAGCGCGCGGTCTACCACGTGCAGTCCTCCGGCAAGAAGGAGGTCAGCGGCGCCAACGTGCTGGTGGCGATCTTTGGCGAGAAGGATTCGCACGCCGTCTATTTCCTGAACCAGCAGGACGTGAGCCGGCTCGACGTGGTGAATTACCTGTCGCATGGCATCGCACGCACGGGTGAGGAGCCGCAGTCCGACTCCGGCGATTCCGAGCCCAAGGCCGAAGTCGGCGAGGGCGAAGGCAAGGGCGACGCGCTGGAAGAGTTCGCCAGCGATCTCAACGAACTTGCCCGCCAGGGCAAGATCGACCCGCTGGTCGGCCGCGCCGAGGAAATCGAGCGCACCATCCAGGTGCTCTGCCGCCGCCGCAAGAACAACCCGCTGTACGTCGGCGAGGCCGGCGTCGGCAAGACCGCGATCGCCGAGGGCCTGGCCAAACGCATCGTCGATGGCGAAGTGCCCGAGGTGCTGGCCGATGCCACCATCTACTCGCTCGACCTGGGTGCGCTGGTGGCCGGCACCAAGTACCGCGGCGACTTCGAGAAGCGGCTGAAGGCGGTGCTGGCCGCGGTCGGCAAGCACGAGAGCGCGATCCTGTTCATCGATGAGATCCACACCATCATCGGTGCCGGTTCCGCGTCGGGCGGCACGATGGACGCGTCGAACCTGATCAAGCCGGCGCTGGCTTCGGGCGAGCTGCGCTGCATCGGCTCGACCACCTTCCAGGAATACCGCGGCATCTTCGAGAAGGACCGGGCGCTTGCGCGCCGCTTCCAGAAAATCGACATCGTCGAGCCAACGGTCGGTGAGACCTACGAGATCCTGCAGGGCCTGAAGCCCCGCTACGAGGCCCACCATGACGTCACCTACGCCGACGAGGCGCTGCAGGCGGCGGTGGACCTGTCGGTCAAGCACATCGGCGACCGCCTGCTGCCTGACAAGGCGATCGACGTGATCGACGAGGCCGGCGCGCGCCAGCGCCTGCTGCCCGAAAACCTGCGCAAGTCGCTGATCGACGTCGAGGAGGTGGAGACCATCGTCGCCAAGATGGCGCGCATCCCGGCCAAGCAGGTCAGCGCTTCGGACAAGGACGTGCTGGAGCATCTCGAGCGCAACCTCAAGATGGTGATCTTCGGCCAGGATCCGGCGATCGGAACGCTGACGTCGGCGATCAAGCTCGCGCGCTCCGGCCTGGCCAATCCCGACAAGCCGATCGGCAACTTCCTGTTCGCGGGCCCCACCGGCGTCGGCAAGACCGAGGTCACGCGCCAGTTGGCGTTGCAGCTGGGCATCGAGCTGGTGCGCTTCGACATGTCGGAGTACATGGAATCGCACTCGGTCAGTCGCCTGATCGGCGCGCCGCCGGGCTACGTCGGATTCGACCAGGGCGGGCTCCTGACCGAGAAGATCGTCAAGACGCCGCACTGCGTGCTGCTGCTGGACGAGGTCGAGAAGGCGCATCCGGACATCTTCAACATCCTGTTGCAGGTGATGGACCGCGGCATCCTGACCGATACCAACGGTCGCGAGGCCAACTTCCGCAACGTGATCCTGGTGATGACCACCAATGCGGGCGCAGCGCAGGCGGCGCGGCGCACGATCGGCTTCATGCAGCAGGACCACAGCACGGATGCGATGGAGGTGATCCGCAAGGGCTTCACGCCGGAGTTCCGCAACCGCCTGGACGCCATCGTGCAGTTCCAGCCGCTGGGCTTCGAGCACATCCTGCGCGTGGTCGACAAGTTCATCATCGAGCTCGAGGAGCAGCTGCACGAGAAGAGCGTGAGCCTGGCGGCGACGCCGGCGGCGCGCGAGTGGCTGGCCCAGCATGGCTTCGACCCGCTGATGGGCGCGCGGCCAATGTCGCGGGTGATCCAGGACAAGGTGAAGCGGCCGCTGGCCGACGAGCTGTTGTTCGGGCGCCTTGCGGGCGGTGGCAAGGTCTCGATCGACGCCGTGGACGGCGAGCTGGTGCTCGACGTGCAGGCGGAGCCGGAGAAGCTGCTGCCGGCGACCGTGGACTGAGCTGCCCGGCCCCCGGGCGGTGGGTCTCGCTATAGCGGCGATCGCGGCCATGGCCGCTCCCACTACAAAAAAGGCGGCCCGCGGGCCGCCTTTCCTCTTCAGGCGCGGGCGCGCCTTACTTCATGCGATACGTGATGCGACCCTTGGTCAGGTCGTACGGGGTCATTTCGACCTTGACCCGGTCACCGGTCAGGATGCGGATGTAGTTCTTGCGCATGCGCCCGGAGATGTGCGCGATGATCTCATGCCCGTTCTCCAGCTTCACACGGAACACCGTGTTGGGAAGCGTCTCGGAGACCGCGCCTTCGAATTCAATGACATCGTCTTTCGCCATGCGGTATGTACTGACCAATCTGTGGGCCGGGCGCGTTGCCCGTAAGACGGGAATTGTCGCACGCCCGGCCGCGTAGCGCAAAAGTTCCCTGTGGGAGCGGCCATGGCCGCGATCGCGGCCCAGTCGATCGACCCCCGCCAACGGCATCGCGGCTATAGCTGCTCCCAGCGGGCCAGCGCGGGTGCGGAAAGCTCGCCGAAGTCACCCGCCCAAGACCCCACCCTGCCGGGCAGGGCGGTGAGGCGGCGCACTTCGGCCAGGAACCGGTCGCGCGGCCAGGACTGCGCGCCCATCCGCACCAGGTGCGCGTTCTCCACCTGGGCGTCCAGCAATGGCCAGCCCCAGCCATTCAGCACGCGGGCCAATGCGGCAAGGGCGACCTTCGAGCCACCGCTCTGCCCGCTGAACATGCTTTCGCCGAAGAACATCCGGCCCACCGCGACGCCGTAGAGCCCGCCCGCCAGCCGTCCGTCCCCGCCCCGGACCTCGATGGAATGCGCGTGGCCCAGGGCGTGCAGGGCCGAATACGCCTCGCGCATGGTGTCGGTGATCCAGGTCCCGTGGCCGTCGCCGCGAACGGTCGTGGCGCAGGCGTGGACGACCTCGTCGAACGCGCGATCGGCGACCACGCTCCAGTCCGAGCCCCGAAGCTGCCTGCGGAAGCGCGATGACAGGTACACACCGTCGGTGCGGAAGACCGTGCGTGGATCCGGGGACCACCAGAGCAGGGGCTGGCCTTCCGAATACCAGGGAAAGATGCCGTTGGCATAGGCATTGAGCAGCCGCGCCGGAGCCAGGTCGCCGCCCACGGCAAGCAGGCCGTCAGGCTCACGCAGGGCCGTCGCCGGATCCGGGAACGGCGCGCCCGGGTCCGCGTCCAGCAGGGCGGGCAAGGCGCGGCTCACGTGGCAGCCGGCACGTCGCGGAAGGGCGAGCGCCGCATCAGCGCCTGCATCATGCCGTCGACCGTGGCTTCCTCCTGCCGGCACCACTCCGAAAGTGCCTGGCGGAAGTCGGGGTCGGCAATCCAGTGGCGGCTGCGCACGGCCGTGGGCAGGAAGCCGCGCGCGATCTTGTGCTCGCCCTGGGCGCCCGGCTCGAAGTGCGAAAGCCCCTCGCGCAGGCAGTACTCGATGCCCTGGTAGTAGCAGGTCTCGAAGTGCAGCCCGGGCAGCTGGCGCACGGCGCCCCAGTAGCGCCCGTACAGCGTGTCGCGACCGCGCAGGCACAGCGCACCGGCGATGGCTTCGCCGTCGAGGTCGGCCAGCACCAGTACCAGCGCACGCGGCATGGTGGCGGCCAGGTGGTGCAGGAATTCGAGGGTCAGCGCCGGCGAGTTGCCGTAATCGGCGAATGTCTCGAGGTAGAAGTCATGCATGTTGGCGAGGTCGGTCGCGGTCGCCTCGTCGCCGTGCAGCACCCGGAACGTGACCCCGGCGCGCGCGACTTTCGCCCGCTCCTGGCGGATGTTCTTGCGGTGGCGGTGGTCCATGTCGGCGAGGAAGGCCGTGAAGTCGGGCCAGCCCGCCGCGTTGCGCCAGTGGTACTGGATGTCCGTGCGCCGCAGCCAGTCATCGCCGAAGACGGCCTCTTCCGCGGCCGTGTGGAAATTCACGTGGGCCGAAGACAGTCCCAGCGCGAGCGCGTCGTCGGCGATGGCCGCGAGCAGCCGGGCGCGCGCGGCCTCGTCGCGCGCCAGCAGTCGCGGCCCGGTGACCGGGGAGTAGGGCACCGCGCCCAGCCACTTGGGAAAGTAATCACGTCCGTAGCGCGCATAGGCGTGCGCCCACGCGTGGTCGAAGACGAACTCGCCGTGCGAGTTCTCCTTCAGGTAGCCGGGTGCCGCGGCGACCAGCGTGTCGCCGTCCCACAGCGCGACGTGCCGGGGCGTCCAGCCCCAACGCGGACGCAGGCAGCCGGCGGACTCCATTCCTTCCAGGAAGGCGTGCGCGACAAACGGGTTGCCGCCGTCATGCAGCGCGTCCCAGCCCGCGGCCGGGATGCCTGAAAGCGAAGCGTGGATGCGCACGACGGGCATGCCGCGGCTCAACCGGGGCCGCCCGCCGCGCGCCGCCGCTCAGGCGTCCTTGTCGAGGAAGCGCTCGGCATCCAGCGCCGCCATGCAGCCGAAGCCGGCCGAGGTGATCGCCTGGCGATACACCTGGTCGGCCACGTCGCCGGCGGCGAACACACCCTGCACCGAAGTTTCGGTGGCACCGCCGGCCAGCCCCGAGCGGATCTCGAGGTAGCCGTTGTTCATCGCCAGCTGGCCTTCGAACAGCGAGGTGTTGGGCGTGTGGCCGATGGCGACGAAGAAGCCGTGCACGTCGATTTCGCGCGTGCTGTCGTCCTGCACCGACTTCAGGCGCAGGCCGGTCACGCCGGCCTCGTTGCCGAGTACCTCGTCGACCACGTGGTGCCATACCGGCACGATCTTGCCGGCGTCGATCTTGGCCTGCAGCTTGTCCTGCATGATCTTCTCCGCGCGCAGGGTGTCGCGGCGGTGCACCAGGTAGACCTTGCGCGCGATGTTGGACAGGTACAGCGCCTCCTCGACCGCGGTGTTGCCGCCGCCGACCACGGCCACGTCCTGGTCCTTGTAGAAGAAGCCGTCGCAGGTGGCGCAGGCGGAGACGCCGCGGCCCTTGAACGCCTCTTCCGATGGCAGCCCCAGGTACTTGGCGGTGGCACCGGTGGCGATCACCAGCGCATCGGCGGTGTAGTCGCCGTTGTCGCCCTTCAGGCGGAACGGGCGCTGCGACAGGTCGGCGCTGTGCACCTGGTCGAAGATGACCTCGGCCTCGAAGCGTTCGGCGTGCGCCTGCATGCGGTTCATGAGGTCCGGGCCCATCAGTCCGTGCGCGTCGCCGGGCCAGTTGTCGACCTCGGTGGTGGTCATCAGCTGGCCGCCCATCTGCAGGCCGGTGACGACCACGGGCTTGAGGTTGGCGCGGGCGGCGTAGACGGCGGCGGTCCAGCCGGCGGGACCGGAACCGAGGATGAGCAGGCGGCAGTGCTTGGAAGTGGTCATGTATACTCGCGGGCCATGGAAACACGGCGTTGGGAAGCCCATAGCTTGGCGTCGCCGGGGCGGCAAGACAAGGCGCAAGCGGCTGTCGTGGCTGCAACGCAGGGTTGCCCGCAGCAGGATTGAGACGCGCCGCAAATGCGGCGTTTTTCGTGCATCACCCCAGAGGGCGAAAGATGCGTATCGGCGTTCCCAAGGAAACAAAGACCCTGGAGGGTCGCGTCGCCCTCGTCCCCGCCGCGGCGGGCGATCTCGTCAAGCGCGGCCACGATGTATGGCTGGAAAAGGATGCCGGGGTGAAGTCCGGTTTCGCCGATGCCGACTACGCCGCGCTGGGCGTCAACATCGCCCCCGATGCCGCCGCGCTGTACGAAAAGGGCGAGATGATCGTCAAGGTCAAGGAGCCGATCGCAGGCGACCTCGAGCACCTGCGCCGCGACCACCTCCTGTTCTGCTACCTGCACCTGGCGGCCGAGCCTGCGCTGACCCGCAGCCTGCTCGACATCGGCCTGACCGCCGTCGCCTTCGAGACCGTGGAGCTTCCCAACGGAGACCTGCCGCTGCTTGCGCCGATGTCGATCGTCGCCGGCCGCATTGGCGTGCAGGTCGGCACGCACCTCCTGCACCAGCCGGAAGGCGGCAAGGGCAAGCTGCTCGGCGGACTGCCTTCGACCGATCGCGGCAAGGTCGTGGTGTTCGGGGGCGGCAAGGCGGGCGGTGCATCAGCCACCCTGGCCGCCGCCGGCGGCGCCAACGTCACCGTGTTCGAGATGCGCACCGACCGCATGGACGAAATGATGCGCCTGGGCGCCAACGTCACTGCGCTTTATCCCTACCACGACGTGGTCGCGCGCGAGGTGGCATCCGCCGACCTGGTGATCGGTGCGGTGCTGGTGGCCGGGGCCAGGGCGCCCAAGGTGCTGACCCGCGACATGCTCAAGGCGATGGAGCCGGGCAGCGTGCTGGTCGACATCGCGATCGACCAGGGCGGCTGCTTCGAGACCTCGCGACCGACCACCTGGAAGGCGCCGACCTACGTCGAAGAGGGCGTGACCCACTTCTGCGTGACCAACATGCCCGGCGCCGTGCCACAGACGTCCTCGCAGGCGATCTGCGCCACGATCCTGCCCTGGGTGAACCGGCTGGCCGCCGGCGGCGACTGGACGTCCGACCCGGCGCTGGCGCGCGGCATCAACGTCGCCGGGGGCCAACTGGTCCATCCCGCCCTGCTGGGCATGGCCGTTTGACCTGCAATGTGATTAAAATCATCTCATTGCAGGAACTTCTTAAGGCCTGATCACACGTGGTAGCACGCCCGGCATCCGAACGCGGCACCCGGCGCCAGCGCAAACCGGCGCCGCGCATTGCCGCCTCGGCACCCAATCCGCGCCGGCAGAAGCTGCTGCGCGACATCGCGCTGATCGCGATCGCGCCGCTGCTGGTGTACCTGATGGTGTGCCTGGCGACGTATTCGCCGTCCGATCCGGGCTGGAGCAACGCCGGCAGCCTGACCGCGCCGCTGAACAACGCCGGCGGCAGGGTCGGTGCCTGGACCGCCGACGTGCTGCTGGGGCTGTTCGGCCACGTCGCGTTCGTGCTGCCGCTGATCCTCGGCGCGGTGGCCTGGATCGCTCTCTTCGGCATGGACACCGATGGCGATGGCGAGGCCGATCTCGGCCCGGCGCTGCGGCTCGTGGGCATTGTCGGCTTCATCGTCTCGTCGACCGGACTCCTGTACCTGCGCATTGGCGCGGTGGCGGGCTATTCGGCGGGCAGCGGCGGCATCCTCGGCCGCCTGGTCGGCAACTCGCTGTATTCGGCGTTCGGGCCGGTGGGTGGCAACCTGTTCCTGCTGGCGCTGCTGCTGGTGTCGGTGACCCTGGCCACGGGCCTGTCCTGGTTCAAGGTGATGGATGTCATCGGTCACTGGGTGCTGCGGCTGCCGGAGCTGTTCCGCCGCGGCAGCAAGCAGGCCAGCGAGTGGCAGGAAGCGCGCGCCCACCGCGAGGAGCGCACCGAGGTCCGCAAGATCGACACCGAGCTGCGCGCCAAGCGCGGCAAGGTCCGGATCGAGCCGCCGCCGGCACCGGTGGTGGAAAAGAGCGAGCGCGCCAAGCGCGAGCAGCAGATCCCGCTGTTCAACGTCGCCGACGGCAGCGGCATCCCGCCGCTGGCGCTGCTGGACGATCCCAAGCCGCAGCCCAAGGGCTACGACGACGACACCCTGGAAACCCTGTCGCGGCAGATCGAGTTCAAGCTCAAGGACTTCCGCATCGACGCGCAGGTGGTCGGCGCCTATCCGGGCCCGGTGATCACCCGCTTCGAGATCGAGCCTGCGCCGGGCATCAAGGTCAGCCAGATCAGCTCGCTGGACAAGGACATCGCCCGCGGCCTTTCGGTGAAGTCGGTGCGCGTGGTCGACGTGATCCCGGGCAAGTCGGTGATCGGCCTGGAAACGCCCAACACGCACCGCGAGATGATCTACCTGTCCGAACTCCTGCGCTCGAAGGAATACGACAAGGCGGCCGGCCCGCTGACGCTTGCGCTGGGCAAGGACATCGCCGGCCGGCCGACGGTCGCCGACCTTGCGCGGATGCCGCACCTGCTGGTCGCCGGCACCACCGGCTCGGGCAAGTCGGTGGCGGTCAACGCCATGGTGCTGAGCCTGCTGTACAAGGCGTCCGCCAAGGACGTGCGCATGCTGATGATCGACCCGAAGATGCTGGAGCTCAGCGTCTACCAGGGCATCCCGCACCTGCTGGCGCCGGTGGTCACCGACATGAAGGAGGCCGCCAACGGCCTGCGCTGGTGCGTGGCCGAGATGGAGCGCCGCTACAAGCTGATGAGCGCGGTGGGCGTGCGCAACCTGGCCGGCTTCAACAAGAAGGTGCGCGAGGCCGCGGACAGCGGGCAGCCGCTGTTGGACCCGCTGTTCAAGGCCAACCCCGACATCGACGAGCTGCCGCAGCCGCTCGAGCCCCTGCCGTTCATCGTCATCTTCATCGACGAATTCGCCGACATGATGATGATCGTCGGCAAGAAGGTGGAAGAGCTGATCGCGCGCCTGGCGCAGAAGTCCCGCGCGGCCGGCATCCACCTGATCCTGGCCACGCAGCGGCCGTCGGTCGACGTCATCACCGGCCTGATCAAGGCCAATATCCCGACCCGCATCGCGTTCCAGGTGTCGAGCAAGATCGACTCGCGCACGATCCTGGACCAGTCGGGCGCGGAGACGCTGCTCGGCCACGGCGACATGCTCTACCTGCCGCCGGGCACGGCCATGCCCGAGCGCGTGCACGGTGCTTTCGTCTCCGACGAAGAGGTGCATCGCGTGGTCGAGAACCTGAAGCAGTCGGGCGGCGGCCCGGACTACATCACCGGCGTTCTGGAAGAAGTGCAGACCATGGGCGACGGCGTCGTGGTCGGCGCCACCGGCCTGCCTGAGTCCAGCAGCAGCGGCGACGAGAGCGATCCGCTCTACGACGAGGCCGTACGCGTGGTGACCGAGACCCGGCGCGCGTCGATCTCGGGCGTGCAGCGCAGGCTCAAGATCGGCTACAACCGCGCCGCGCGGCTGGTCGAGGCCATGGAGGCCGCAGGCGTGGTCACGCCGCCGGAGCACAACGGCGACCGCAGCGTGCTTGCGCCGCCGCCGCCGCAGTAGCCCTTCGACTTGTGGGAGCCGCTATAGCGGCGATCGCGGCCATGGCCGCTCCCACAATGGGAACTCGCGAGCATGGCCATTCCCACATTGGAAACTCGCGTGATCCCGCATTCAGCCTGCGCAAGCGACACTTCGCAACGCATTCCCCGGATGGAGCCACCTATGACCCGCATGCGCTACTGGCTGGCCGCACTGGCCCTGCTGTCCACCATCGCCGGCACCGCGTACGCGGGCGCCCGCGACGATCTCGCTGTGTTCAGCGCCAGCCTCAAGGGGCTCGACGGACAGTTCGAACAGAAGCTCTACGACCTCGATGGCCGCCTGAAGGAAACCTCCAGCGGCCGCGTCGCGCTGTCGGCGCCGCGCCTGTTCCGCTGGGAATACGCGACGCCCTACGAGCAGCTGATCGTGGCCGATGGCGAGAAGATCTGGGTCTACGATCCCGACCTCGAGCAGGTGACCGTGCGTGCGCAGGGGCCGGAAGAGCAGAACAGCCCGCTGGCGGCCCTGGTCGATCCGGCGAAGCTCGAGCGCGACTTCAACGTCCGCGAAGGCGGTGAGGCCGAGGGCCTTTCCTGGCTCCAGCTGTCGCCGCGCGATGCCGACCAGGCCAGCTTCAGCAGCGCCCGCCTGGGCTTCAAGGGTGCGTCGCTGGTGCGCATGGAAGTGGTCGACAGCCTGGGCCAGCGCACCGAGGTCACGTTCAGCGGCTGGAAGCGGAACCCTGCCTTCGATCGCGGGACCTTCCGCTTCGTCGCGCCGGCTGGCGTGGACGTGGTCGGCGAGGGGTGAGTCTTCGGGGCCGGTGCTTGGCGCCGGCCCGGAATGCTGCCCGCGGAGACCTGAAAGGTGTCCATGGTGTCCCCGTTGGCGCCGTTCCTGCGTTCTCAGGAACATAACCGCAACGGGACACCCTCCATGCCGGCAGTCCGCCGCGCCAAGCTGCTGCTCCTGGCCATGCTTTCCGTGGCCGCGCCGTGTGCATCCGCGCAGGCAGGAGAGGACGCTGCTGTGCGGGCTGCCGACACCATTTCCATGCCTTCGCCGGTGGACGAGCAGGTCTTGGCGGCCGTTGCCGCGGTGCTGGTCGCCACACTTGGCGATGAGTTCGGCGACAGCATGCTGGAGCTGAAGCTCGGCGCAGCGGAGGTGGAGATCACGGGCCCGCGAGACCACGTCGTGCACGGCGTAGGCGAGCTTCGTTTCAGCGGCAACGACGACGACTGGCTCGCATTCCACTACCGGTCCCGCTACGACCCCCTGTTCGCCACCGCTGGCTATCCGGAAATCGACCTGGGAGCGGATGGCGAGGGCGCCGGTGAACGCTTCGTCCCCAATGACGCAGCCCTGCTGGGCGAACTGGAAGCGCGCATGGCCGGCGAGCTCGAGTCACTGCCCGGGGCCGCGCGCGTGTTCCTGCAGTTCGACGATATCAGCAGCATGCAGTCGGGCAGCCGCTTCCTCCACATCGAGGCCAGCGGCATTGCCGACTTCGGGCCCGGTGGCAGCACCGTCGCGAACGTCGAGGCGCTCTACGACCTGCACGCCGGTACATGGCTGCGCATCAACCACACATTGGCGACCGCTGCCGCTGCGCGGGAGGACGAGCCGCTGGCGGGTTACTGAGCAGGTCGGGCACGCTAGAATCGCCCGACAACCATGTTCAGGAAGACACCATGACCATGCCGGAAGCAGGGGAACTGCTGGCACCGATTTCAGAAGACAACCCGTGCGGCGAGGACATGGCGTTCTCCATCGAGTACGACCGGATCCAGGAGGCCAGGCGCGGGGATGACCCCACCCTGGACCAGGGCGAATGGGTCACCGACCTCAAGGTCGCCGACTGGCCCGCTGTTTACCGCGACACGACCGAGCTGCTGGGCAAGCGCACCAAGGACCTGCAGCTTGCCGTGTGGTTTTCCGAGGCGTCGGTTCGCCTCCACGGCTTCCAGGGCCTGGCGCAGGGGTATCGCGTCATGGCCGGGCTGTGTGAACGCTATTGGGACGCGCTGTACCCGGAGGTCGAGGATGACGATTACGAGCAGCGCATCGGCAACTTCAGCTGGCTGCTGTCGCACTCGGTCCAGTGGATCAAGGACATTCCCCTGACGCAGGGGCAGCAGGGGAGCTTCAGCCAGATCCAGTTCGATACCGCGCGGATCAGGCAGAACAGCCCGGATGAACACGCTGCCGCGATCGATGGCCTGCCACCGCTGGAGGTGATGGAGGCGGCGCGGCGCGCGACTTCGCGCGAGTTCTACGCACAGCTGGTCGACGCAGTGCCCGATTGCGAAGCCGCGCTCAAGGAACTGGAGCTTGTCGTCGATGCGCGGCTGGGCAGCGATGGCCCGAGCTTCGGCGCGGTCCGCGACCAGCTCGCGTATTCGCGAGGCCTGGTCATGCGCTATGCAAGGGACGCGGGAGTCCTGTTCGACGGTGATATCGAGCTGGAGCAAGGCGACGAACCGCAGGCGCAGGAAACGGCTGCGCCGGCGGGGCAGGGCAGCGGGCTGTCCTCGCAGATCGGTTCACGCCGGGAGGCCTTGGCCCAGCTGCGCCGCGTGGCGGAATTCTTCCGCCGCACGGAGCCGCACAGCCCGGTCGCCTATCTTGCCGAGAAAGCGGCACGCTGGGGCGAGATGCCGCTCCACGTGTGGCTGAAGCGGGTGATCAAGGATGACTCCACGCTGGCCCAGGTGGAAGAGCTCCTGGACGTCGACGAAGGCGTGCGCGACGAATAGATCGCCGCCGTAACAAGCTCCCGCGCCGTGGCGCGGGAGCCGGACTACTGAAGGACCGTGAACTGGATCCTGCGATTGCGGGCGCGGCCATCCGGCGTGGCGTTGTCGGCGACGGGCTCGTCCGGCCCACGGCCAAGGACGCTGAGGCCCGAGGTCGGCACGCCCCGCCCACTGAAGTACTCGAGCACGCGCTCCGCACGGGCGAGGCTCAGGCCCAGGTTGGCCTGGCGCTGACCGACGTTGTCGGTGTGTCCGATGATCTGTACCCGCGCATTGCCGACGTCCTTCATCGGGCCGACGAGCTCGTCCAGGATCCGCTGGCCGGCGGGGGTGAGCCGGTCGCTTCCGCTTTCGAACTCGATGATCCGGTCGGCCAGCACCTCGTCGATCAGGTTCTGCGGCGAACCCCCGATCACCAGGCCGTCGGCATTCACCGCATACGATGAGTTCAAGGAGGTCAGCAGCTGGCTGGCCACCTGCTGTCGCTGCAGCTCGTTGACCACGGTGCCCTTGATGGTGACGCTGTTGCCGTTGACATCAAGCTCGCCCTTGGTGACCTGCTTGAGCTTGGGGTCCACCAGCTTCGCGACGTTTTCGCTCCAGTTGGGCGGCGCAACCACGGTGCCGATCAGGACCTTGTCGACCACGCGTTCGGCGCCGTAGACCTCACGCACCTTGGCGAGAACGGCGGCCTTGGTGGCTTCGTCGGGGACCACGCCCTCGACCACGATGGGCGGGAGATCCGCGCCTCCGGCCTGGGCCAGTACGGCGTGCGGGGCCAGGAAGCCGATGGCCAGGATGCCGGTGGCGATGGCGGTTCGCATGTTCATGCTCCAAGGAACGTTTCGCGGAAAACCTGCCGCGCGGACCGCAGCGACAGATCGCCGCGGTCGAGGTAGCTGGCCAGCTTGTTGAGGGCGTAATCGCCCTGCAGCTGGTCCTCGACCCAATCCGCGGCGTCGACGTTGATCAGGCGTTCGGCACCCACCCGGGGATCGATCGCGCTGTGCAGGATCCGGCCATCGGCGCCGTTGAAGCCGATGGTCAGGCGCGGCTTGTCGCCCTCGTTGATGATCAGTGCAAGCTCGACGTCGGCACGCGCCAGGAAGCCGGAGACCAGGTCCAGCCAGAACGCGGCGGCAAGGGGGCGGTACAGGGGATCCCGTGGCAGGGGCAGCGACAGGCCCTTGTCGATGGGCATGGCGGCGCCGCCCAGGGCCGGCTGCAGCAGCAGACCCAGTGCCGGCAGCGCCCATTTCAGCGTGACCTGGCCGTGCCCGGCATCGGCCAGGGCGCTTTCGAGCGAATCCAGCACCTGCATGTCCAGGAAGTCCTGGAAGGTCGCGTCATACGCGGCAGGAGTCGGGTTGAGCGAAAAGCGTGTCTCCGCGATCTGGCGTAGCGGGTCGGTCGGGTCCTCCGCGGCTACTGCCGCACGCACCATGCGGGCCAGCGACACCCACAGGCGGGAGAATGCCAGCGGGCTGCGCGCGACGAAATCCAGCGAGGGCGGGACCTGCAGGTGCGTGGCTGCGATGAACGGGAACCGGCGCTCCGAGGTGTCGCGGCTCGGCTGCAAGTGGCCCGCGATCACCAGCTTGCTGCGCGGCCCCAGGAACGCGAAGTGCAGGGACTGCGCGGCTTCATAGGACTGCTTCCATGCAACGTCATGGCTCAGCAGCTCCAGGCCACTGCCAACCCAGCGGTCGAGCAGGTTCATCAGCTGATGGTTGTCCGGCGTGCGCACGAAATCGCCACGCGATGGCAGCTTGCCGAAATAGCTGACCGGGATCGCCACCTCGTTCATCGCTGCACCTCCGGCTGCGGGCTGCCAACGGATGGCTGGGTGGCCGGTGCCGGCGTGGCCGGCGTGACCGTTGCGGGCAGGCGCAGTCCGCGCATGCTGTTGGTAGTGAGCCCGGCCGAACTTCCTCCGCTGTTCGACTGGACGGGCGCCGCGATGATCTGGAGCTCGATGGTGATGGCAGGGCTGCCCGCCGCTTGCCAGGTCAGCTGGTAGTGGCCGTCGCCGATGGTGCGTTGATCCGCGGCGTCGAAGAGCCTGCTCAGGCCCTCGTTGCCCGGCGCGTTCAGGAATTCCACCGACTGGCCGCTCGCGGTGATCGAGAAGACCCGTACGCCCGGCGTCCCCTGGCCGGGCCAGCGGAAGGTCTGCCACTGCGGCGGCGTGTTGCGGTAGCGAAGGACCTGGCCGTCGATCTCGATCGTGTACTCGTTGAGACCCGACACCGGCTGCGGCTTGATCTGGAAGGTCTGCTGCGCGCCGCCGCCGGAACCACCAGCGCTGGAGGCGACCTGGCCAAGCGGTGCCACCCAGGTGGGGTATCCCGCCAGGAACTCGGGCGACAGCGTGATCCCGATGTTTGCCCAGCGCGCCGGCTCCAGCGCGTTGCCGCGTCGGGTGACCAGGCTGCCGAGCGTGTCCTTGCTGAACTGGGCGACGTTGCCGTTGGGTCCGAATACCTGCTCGATGTCGGACTGCACGGCCTCTACCGAAGCGCCGGGAGTGAACGGGTAGCGCTGTCCGATGCCGTTCTCGAAGGGCTGGTAGACCTGCGCGGACCAGACATGGTTGAGCTCGGTCTCGGTGGGGCCGACCAGCGCGGCATAGGTCTGCGTCAACGGTCTCAGCAACAGGCTGCGCAATGATTGCCTCTGCGCGTCGTCGATGCCGTCGAGCATCTGCTCGTCCACCAGCTTCAGTGCTTCCGACAGCTCGGATCCCGAGGCCAGCGTGTCCTGCATCAGCTTGCTCGCGCCGGCTTCCGTCGCGCCCCGGGTACGAATGCCGTTCAGTCGCGTCCGCACCCCGCCCAGTGCTTCGAAGTAGCTGCCGAGCATCGACGCACCGCCGTCACGCCCGGCCATCAAGCGCGCGAAACCTGCGAACTCGCTTCCCACGGGGCCTGCTGGCACGGGCTCCTGGCGACCGGTCTGCGGATCGAGTCGAACCGGGATCGAAGTCGGGTTGCGACGCATGATCACGCGCTCGAACCAGCCGGTGATGCCTTCGCGGGCCTTGCCCATGAGCTCGCTCTGGGCCTTCGGGTTGTCCCAGATGGTGTTCTCGTTGATCTGCGTCATCAGCTTGAGCAGCGGGGAGTTCCTTGGATCACCGAGGCTGTCCATCCGGGTCACCGCCACGTCGAAGCTCGGGAACTCGGCGATCGCGACATTGTCGACGAAGCGCCGCCATTCCCGTGCGTACTCGGTCTTGTACATCCCGGCCAGCTCCTGGGCGATGTGCTCGGGGCTCCCGGCGATGGTGAGGTCGGTGGCCGCGCTGGTTTCCAGGACCCAGTCGGTGGTGCTGAGCTGGGTGTTGGATGCTTCCTTGATCGCATCCTGGATATAGCCTTCCCATGCCGCGCGGGAGAAGGCGCCGGAAATCGCGTAATTGCCCGTGATCGCGCCCTTGTTGACGTCCTGGCCGACGAGATAGTCGACGGTGATCGTCGGGAAGCGGGTGGCTGCCCGGGTCTTGACGTCGTCATATACCCGCTCGACGGCGGGCTTGCCCTTCATGATCTCGCGCAGCAGGTTGCGGGAGTCGTCGACAAGCGCAAACCTGGTTTCGATCGTCGGCCAGTCCGATGCGGACGACTGGGATATGTAGAACGTCATCAGCCGCTCCGCGTTGCGGACCATCTCCTCGCGCGTCATCTGGCCGCGGTTGGCTTCCAGCCAGTTGCGCCAGAACCGGGTCAGCTCCGAGGACAGGGCACTGGGCTCTACGCGCGACCGGTCACCAAGCATCAGGTAGGCCTTCAGCGCGGCGTAGCCGTCATCGGGACTCGTGGCCGACGCCTCCTGGTAAAGCGTGTCGGTGGCTTCCTGCGTGCCGCCTTCAGGAGCCTCTGCAGCGGGGCTCGATTTTCCGTTGGCGACGAAATCGCCGATGAAGCCCTCAAGCCGCTCGGTCACCGGCTGCAGCATGATCTGGCGCATGCCGTTGAAGTACTCGCGGCGCACCTTCTCCTCGATGCGCGCCCCCTGGTACAGGCCCAGGCCGAGCGACAGCGGCTTGTCCTCGCGGTACTGCTCGAGCTGTTCCAGGCGCTGCTGCAGGATCAGCAGTGCCTCGATCCGCGATTTCAGATCGACGCGGCCCTGCTGCACCTCCACCGCCTTCCCGAGGTCCGCGGTGACGTTGGAGGCGAACTGGCGGTTGGCCGTATACGACCAGGTCCAGCCGGCCAGGACCAGGGCCAGCACGGCGGCGGCGCCGAGGAAGGCGACGTAACGCAGACGCGTGCGGCGCGGAGTGGAGTGCTGCTTGACCAGCTGCCGGTCGGCGAAAACGACCTTGCGGAACAGTCCCTTCAGGAAGAAGCCGTCCTGCGAGCCATCCTCGGGCGCCGGTGTTTCCTCTGCCGCGGGCGCCGGGCCGAGGTCGAACTGCCGGGAAATGCGCTCCGAGGCGCGATGGACCGATGCGCCTTCCTGGATCGCGCTGGTGAAGTAGAAGCCGCGGAACACCGGCTTGAACTGGTAGGGGTTCTCTTCGAACAGCGTCGCGATGAAGGTGCGCAGGGCGGGTTTGATCGCCGCGAACTCCAATGGCAGCGTCAGCAGCGCCGGCCCGGACTCCTGGCCGCGGCGCATGCCAAGCTGGGACAGCGCGACTTCCTTCAGGCCGTCGGAGAGGATGTCGAAATGCGTGTCGAACGAGACGAGTGCGTCGGCCGTTCCACCGGTTTCATAGGGCAGCGTGGCACCCCAGCCGTTCTCACGCTCCGCGGGATCGAGCGTGCTGAAGAACTCGGAGAACCCGGCGATCAGGTCGGCCTTGGTGAACACCACGTACACCGGCGCGAATACCTCCAGGCGCTCTGTCAGCTCCTGCACGCGCTGGCGCAGGTTCTTGGCCAGCTCGATCGCGAACTCCGGCTTGCTGCCGGTGAGTTCGGCGATGCTCGCGGCAATGATCACGCCGTTGATGGGGGCCATGGGCCGGTTGGCGCGCAGCAGGTCGAGGAAGGTCAGCCAGTCCAGTCGGTCCTCGACGCTGACGGTGTAGCGGCCGGCGGTATCGAGCACGATGCCTTCGGTGGTGAAGTACCAGTCGCAATTGCGGGTGCCGCCGATGCCGTGGATGACGTTGCTGCGGCTGTCCTCGAACGGAAACTGCAGCCCGGAATTGAGCACCGCCGTGCTCTTGCCGGCTGCGGGATTGCCGATGATCACGTACCAGGGCAGCTCGTAGAGCGCCGCGGTGCCGCGGGCCTGGCCCAGGCGCGAAGTCTTGATCGCCTTGACCGCCTCGAGCATCTTTTCGCGCAGCACCTCCGTGTCCGCACGGCTGGCCGGCTTGGCATGCGCCAGGGCGGTGTCCGCCTGGTCGCGCATCATGTCGTCAAGCTTGTTCGCGGCCCGGCGCGTACGGATCCTGCGGATTCCCCAGACCAGCAGCCAGACCAGCGTAATCACGACACCGGCGACCAGCAGCCAGAAGCCCACCTGCTTCATGCCGTCGACGCCGAGGAAGAGGGTGGCTCCGGCGAGCAGCAGCCCGAGCGCCGTGATCGTTCGATAGTCGGTGAGGAAATAGCGGAGTCTGCTCATGTTGCCTGCGGGTTGCTGGAGGATTCGGCCGTCTCGTCGGCAGCCGGGGAGTCGGGGGGAGACACAAGGGCGATGGTGCGCTGGTCGGGTTCCGCAACCGCCACTGCAAGCACGGGCTGGTCATTTGCCGCCGCTCGTTCGGCGGCCAATGCAATCAGGGAAAGCGGGGACACGATGCCCGCATGGCCACAGCTGCTCCCCGTGGCCATGCAGTCGCTCTCGGGATCCAGGTGCTCAAGGGCCCGATCCATGAATCCGGCAACGGCGGTCGCGCGCGACTTGCGCAGGTCGGCATCGCTGACCATTGCCTTCACTTCATCGCTGGTCGCGCCCGGTGCGCGCGCGAGAACCTGCCCGAAAAGGTCTTCCATTTGCTGGACTGCCGTGCGCGGTTGCCAGGACACGCCCTGGCGCATGGTGGCGTGTGCGCGGAGCACGGCCTTCGGCGGCAGCGCGAACCCGCCGTCCGCGTCGGCTGCGAGCAGCAGGACGCCGGCCGCGCCTTCACCCGGCACGATGCCTTCGCTGCGCATGGCCGAAAGCAGCTGCCCCGCCTGGTCCAGCCGCTGGACGCTGCGTTCCCCGAGCTGGGAGTGGCATGCCAGTACGAGATGCAGGACCGGCGCGGGGGAGGGCGGGGAGGATGGCAATGCGATTTTCGAAAGGTGGCGCCAGACCTCGTCGCTACCAGAGGCCGGGATGACCTCAGCAACCAACTGTCCGGCGAGGATGCCGGCAGCGCGTGCTTCTTCCACGAACCAGGCCACCGCCAGTTCCCGGATCGCGGAAGTCCATTCCGAAGGAAGGAGGATGCTGGCCTGCAGCCTGGGGGGCGGCGGGGCCGTCGAGCGTCCTCCGCTGACCGAGGGGAGTGGCGCAGCAAGCCAGTCTTCTGCGACCACCTCGGCGAGCAGGTCCTGCGTGACGGGCAGCATCAGGCCGAAGGCGCGGAGTTGCTCTTCGGGGAGGCGGCGAATATCGGCGTGTTTGCCGCCGGCGGCTTCAAACGCCTGCATCACCGCATCGGTGTCGACGTCGTCGATCCAGCTGGCGAACACCGGATAACCGGACCCGTCCTTGAGTTTCTGATGCAGCTGCGGTGCCGCAGGCGTGCCGATCGCCCCGAGCACGCTCGCGACGTCGCTGCCCGCGGGCAGTTGCACTGCACTGGCCAGGATGCCGACAGGCGTGGCGGGCTCGCCTGCGGGGGCGTCCCCACCCGTCGCTGCGTCGTCGCCTGCAGCTTCCAAAGAGTCAGCCTGCGCGTTGGAGGCCTTGCTGCGGGCGTTCGCAAGGCCGTGCTTGAGCAGCGCCAGGACCGCGAACGTACCCAGCGGCAGGACGCCGAGGTACAGCACCAGGGCACGGACATCGGGACGTACGCCCACGATCTTCCAGTAGCCGATGACGACCACCCAGACCACCAGGGCGGTCAGCAACAGCCACATGAGAAAGCGCAGAAGTCTGCTCATCATCCGTTGATCAGGAACCCGTGGCCGTTCAACGGATGCCGGTGGTGGCCTGGCTGGGCATCAACGATGCGCCGCATGCGGTGGTGTCCCCGGAGCGCGCGACGGCCATGCCATCGATGACCAGCGTCGGATCGCCGCTGGCGATCGTAGTTGGGCCGTGCTTCGAACAGACGCAGGCGTCGCCGACGCGGGCGATTGGACGCCCGGCGACATCACTCTGCACGGAAGCGGACGTGACCGTGCCGCCGTGGCTGAGCGCGTCTCCAAGCAAGATAAAAGGGCGTGACATGATGTTCTCCCGAATCCCTGGATCGACATCGTCGATGAACGACGGGTAACGATAGCAGAGCGGCTATCGCTTCATCACGCCTTCACGTCTCAGTTCCACGTGCATCAGGTCCTTGATGCTGGTCCAGTCGCCGCCCCAGACCAGTCCGGCCTCCCTGGCGACTTGCCCGTACAACTGGTAGCCCCGCATCGCCCACGGGTCGCGCTCGGTGATCACCAGCTTGCCGTCGCGCATGAAGGCGCTGTCGGCGGCCAGACCGTACTGGTGCCAGCTCCGCCCGCCCCGTGCCCGGGTCACGTGCTGGCCACGCGCCGCCAGTTGGTCCTGCCGGGCCGGGCTGCGATAGCCCTCCACCAGCACCATTTCGTACCCGTGCTGCTCCCGCATGACCTGATAGATCGCAAGCAGCCGCTGGGTGAACTCCGCATCCAGCTGATCCCACTTGCGGTCCGCGCTCGCCGTCATCGGCCGGACCTCCTCGACTTCTGCGGTCATGAACACTTCCGGAGGCGGCGGGGAAGGGGGCACCAGTCGCTCGCCACGAAGGAGCTCCTCGAGCTTTACGCTGGCCACCGGCCTGGCGACGCCTTCGAACCCGTCCAGGATCACCTCGCGCCGGAACAGCAGCACCAGCAGTGGCGGCAGCGCGATGACAAGCAGTCCTGCCAACAGCAGGTGACGATACGTCTGGAAGATTTCCGCAAGGTGCGAAGGCTGGTCACGCCGCGATTTGCGAGCCAGGCCGTGTTGCACCGAGCCGCTGATACGCCTGGCCCGGCCGCCGACTGCGCGCAGTCGGGCAAGGAGCCACGCAAGCAGCCGCTCCCGCACGTCGGCGAAGTATGCAAGCCACGCCAGCAGGCATGCGAATGCGAAGAGCAGGGCCATCCATAGCGCGATCACTGGGTCGTCTGGTCTCGTCCGTGGACCGGAGTGGTCTTGCGGGAGGGATGAAGTATGCTTGGCGAATATACAGCCCGGCCATGGAAAGAACAGGCACGCCCGTGGACAGCAAGGATCGCAAACCAGCCCGCCCCAGTCTTTTCGAATCCGGCCCCGCGCCTGGAGGACAGGAGGGCGCGCGCGCGGCCGGTGGCAGGCTCGACGTGGAGCTGGCGGGGCAGGGGAGTCAACAGCGACCTTGGCCGCGGTTCTTGCCGTGGGTATTGGCCGCCGGCCTGGCCGCCATCGGGATCGCGGGCTGGGCTGCACTGTCTGATCGCGGTTCGGCCGAGTCGATGCAGGTCGCCCATGCGCCCCTGTCACCGTCAGGCGTCGTGGACCGATCATCCACGGCCGTGCTCGTGGATGGAGGGAGCGCGCACGGCGGGCAGCCATCGACGGATGACCCGCTGTCCAACATCGGCGCGAATGCCGAAGCAGCCGAGGCGGGAACCGACCTCGCCAGCCGGCTCGGGCTCAACACCGAAGCTGCGCCGGCAGCAACGGCAAGCCGGGGTGGCACATCGGCAAGCGCCAGGCGGACCGCGCGTCCGCGCGCGCAAACCGCGGACGAGAAGGCGGACCTGCTTGCCGTCCTGATGGCGAACATCCGCGAACAACCTGACAAGGCCCAAGCTGGCGGCACCGGCCCGCAAACCCTGGATGAGCTGGTCGCGCAATTGAGCAAGGCGCCCTCGGCGGAGCCTGGATCCCCGGCCAGCAGCGAAGTCGCCGCGGCCAACCAGAGTTCGGCAAACCTGCAGAGGCAGTTGCGGTCCTGCCCCGCGGCCAATACCACGGCCGGCATTCGCTGTCGGCAGAAGCTGTGCGCGAAGCATCGCGGCGATCCTGCCTGCCCGATGCAGTGAGTGGCGCCTGCCTCAGGGAAGTCGCGGCGTTGTATGAGGCGTGAGACTGTAGTCGGGGGGCGGCTTAGTCCGCCACTGTCTGTCTAGCCAAAGCCAGCACAGCCGCCGCCACGTCAGCCGAGGTGAGCAGGAATACCTCCTCATCGCTTTCAGGCACCTTGCTGCCGTTGTCCTCGATGACAAGGCCTTGGCTGGACGTAATGAACGCCCTGGGCGAGAAACAGTAGGGAGTATCTTCGTCGCCGGTTGGTTGCTTGATCAAGCTGACGAATTCTGCAGCCTGCATGGAGCCGGGATCGATCGCCTCACAGAACGGATGGGGCGCCAGGATATCGCTCACGGCATCGACATCGACCAGCTCCGTCGCGATCGCCGGCTTTCCAAGCGCCACCCCCTGGACCTTGCCAGACGACCCATCGACCAGCCATCCGAAGTTGTCGTGCGAGGTGCATTTGCACTCGCAGGAAAGAAGATAGTGCCTCCGACCCTCGGTCCAGTACAGCGTCGCCGTATCGCCTTCGCACAGCGCGAGGGCGTCCTGGTTGCCGGCGAGTGCCGCGTTGCAGCGCCCCTCCGAATCGCATTGCTCCGATGCAGGAGGTGCGTCAGCTACCAGCTTCAGTCGGGGCTGCAAGGTTTCCACCTGTCTCCTGGTGCTGTGCTCGCGCTCGGAGCAAGCGACGAGGAACAGCGCCAGGGTAAGTACGGCGACCATGGAGCTGGCAAATCGGCTGATCATGGGTTTTCTCCAACAGATGGAAGTTGGCATTAGGAACCTTTCGGAGTTCAGATCCGTGGGCTCGCCATGGCGGCGTGATTCATTCGGGATTCCCGGGCGGTTCACCCCTCAGTCGGGTTTGGTGCAGATCAGGACCGAGGCTGAAGCGTCGGCGGGGTCTTGGACGAGTTCCGGCGCGACGCCAAACTGTGATTCCGCGGACTCGCGGAAGTCCTTTCCGAGTTTCGCCATCAGCGTCGATCGAGCCGTTTCGAGATCGGCATCGAAGTAGAGCGCAAATACCGGGAGCGTAGTTCGGGGAACCGCAAGGCGATCCACGGCGAGCCCAAGGAACTGCTCGTCGATGCAGTAGGTCACCAGCGTGTCCGAAGTGTTGCAGCGGAAATCCTCGATCGCCTCCAGATACGGGCTTGACGACGTTCGCGTGTACTCGTCGATGAACAGGTCGCCCATGTCGCAGGTCGGAAAGCCATGAGTGGCCTGCTCAAACAGCGAACGCGATGTGGTTGCATCGGAAGCATCGACTGTTGCGTTGTGGACCTGGCTGCCGTTGCAACCGAGAAGTGCTGCGAAAAGAAACAGGACTGCTGCCAGCATGCCGTTGGCGTACGTAGGCTGAAGATGCGGCATGAGGAAACCCTTAATCGGAGAAGCTGAAGAAGCGACGAGGCTCGATGTTGACTAAGCCATCCGGAAGCGACAGATCTACATTGCCGCTTGCGGCCGCCATGAAAGGATGCTGCGACGCCTTGACCCTGAGCACCCCGGGCACTCGAACGCGACGCTGCCGCCTTCCAAGGTGGCGCGCGTCTCCTTTTCTTGCTTCGGCTCAGTCATCAGATTCCTGCATGTATTGAGTGGTGTGGCCTTCA
Organism: Luteimonas sp. A537; assembly: GCF_054052065.1. Lineage (NCBI taxonomy): Bacteria > Pseudomonadati > Pseudomonadota > Gammaproteobacteria > Lysobacterales > Lysobacteraceae > Luteimonas > Luteimonas renzhihongae. The sequence goes on along the minus strand of NZ_JBSVRH010000002.1, from coordinate 7,492 downwards.
AAACGCCCACCATCAAAGGTAAAGCAGAAGCGGCCTGCTTCAATGACACGGTAGACCAACAGCGAACCTTCAATGCATACGGTGCTGCTGTCGATGGAGAAGTCGAGCGCGCCTTCCCCGACCGGGTTGCCGTGCACATCAAGTGATCCCGCATATGCATCGAACGGAAATGGCCAGACGGCACCCGTATCCGGTTCTATTACCACCAGTGACTTCTGGTGATATTCGGGACGAGTGGATACATTCAATAGGATCCGATCACTCGCGAAGTTTGCTGTTTGTCCTTGAAGTGCCTGCGTGTAGGCATTGATGTGGACGACGTCGCAGAAGTTGGTTGGACTGTAGGGATACGCACAGCGTGAATACGGATAGGCGAATTTAACCTGGGCAATGGTAGCCCGCGACTGGACAGGTGGTCCGGCGCGCGGTGTCGTATCAGCAGGCACCGCGGGCGGCTTCGTAGATACCGGCGAAGCCGGCTGCAGTTGCGGCTGTGCACTACAGGCGGTCTGCGAGAGAAGCAGCTGCGAGCCAATGAGAAAGGCGAATGGCCATTTGATCGATTTCATCGGTGTTTCTGAACTTCATGAATGATGGCGCGGAAATCATGTAATGACCCAACGGTTTTTGCTCAGGTCAGGCCGCTAACGCATACGCTTCAGCGGGTGTCTTCATGCCCGGCGCCTGATGCGGGCGCCGGAAGTCGTAGAGCTGGATCCATTCCCCGATCACGTGCATCGCGTGCTGCTGGGGTTCCAAGCGGTGACGGTGGGCGCATTGCTCCTTCAACGTGCGGATCTTGTAGTACATGCTGCGCCGTGCCACACCGAACCAGCGGCACAGCTTAGACTCAACTCCCAAGTGCAACGCCCTCATATAAGGGCGTTGTCATGTCCCGAACCTACCATCACCTGAGTCCGGAAGATCGCGCCGTGATCATGATCGAGCGCCAGAACGGCAGCAGCCTGCGTTCGACTCCGCGCCGGCTGGGTCGTTCGCCGTCCACCTTGTCGCGTGAGCTGCAGCGGGCAGGACCCGGAGCCTATGGCGCGACGCTGGCCACCCAAGGCTGTCGCGAACGTCGCAGCGCCAGGCCGCGTGGCGCTCTCAAGCAGGACATGGTCGCCGCGCTGCGCCGCGCGAAGCCGGCGGCTGAAGATGGACATCTGGTTCTGCGATCCGCATGCACCGTGGCAGCGCGGAAGCAATGAGAACACCAATGGCCTGCTGCGTCAGTTCCTGCCGAAGGGCCGCGACCTGCCGATCGCCAGCCAGACGCTTGCAAGTTGAGACCGAGCATTTTTGTAGGTACCTGCAAGGTCTGGCCGGTCCATTCAGGGCGAATGAATTGCGTTACACGAGACCACTGAAGCAGCGCTGTGTTGATGCGTGTTGGTGAGGTCGGAGAAACTGACGCCCTCGCTCTCGGCAACATAGCGGCGGTAGCTTTCTACTGTGATCTTCGTATAACCCTGGTAGCAAGCTGAATCAGAATGCTGGAGGGAGTCCAATCCCAGCATTTCTCTCGCCTCGGCGTTATTGGAGAAGCACATCCAATGAAACGGCTTTCCATCAGAGTCTTGTGGAAGCGATTTCTGGCTGGAATCGTCTGGGAAGAAGCACACGGCATCGTGAATCTCGATGTTACTCGGATTTACGAAGTAAACCCCGCTTATTGTCGCTGTTCCTGCATAGTCTATGAACTCACCATCGTTGCTCAGCATAAACATCTGGACAGGTGTTGAGCACGAAATTGCAGAAAATGGCGCTGCGATCACTAGGGCAATGGTTCGAAGAAGTCTCATTAACTTCGTTCCTGTGTGCGCCTGATGTTCATGGTTGGTCGGTTCCCAGGCTGATATGTACATGGTGGATATGCGTGTCATCCGTTGTGACCCGACACATCGTCACCAGCCGCAAATCGCCAACGTGTGCGCGCATGAACGCGCACTTCGCCCTTACCCCCTGACAAAGTACGACGCGTCCAGTCTGGCACCCGGATTGCAGGCGGCCAGCAGCAGGGTCACGGTCACAAGGGGGCACTTCGCATGACGGTCATCTGCCCAGCGTGTACATGATGAAGGAGCCGTGGTCGCCCGAGAGGTAATCGATTGTCGTGCTCTGCCGCACGAAAAATCAGTCCGACTGCTTACCTGAAAATAAAGGGCAGGACTCGGCTGCCAGATTGATGTCTTCTGTCATTCCGATAACTTCGCCTGAAGCTTGGTCAACGACATAGTCGTCCACTGTTGCCCGGCTCTGGTCTCGGCTGAAGGTCACTTCATAAGGGCCGCGAGTCACTGTGTAATGGTTGATGGGTTCGTCACGCTCAATGTCAATTAAATAGACCTTGACGACTGGCGGGGCACCCATTTCTACTAGATTGTTGTCATGGCCCCAAACAATAGCGCGCGTTCGACTGCAACTGACGGCCCAGCCGCTGACGGTCACGTCAAGAGGGATATTGGCTGTGCGGTTGCCGCGATCGAAAGAGAACTGATCGGCAATTGCTCGGAATGATCGACCTAAGTTTTGGTTGTCGGCACAGGCTACGCCTGATGCGATGAATATGAATAGAAACGGCAACGATATCGTGTTTTTAAGCTTCATCGCCGAGCACGCGGTAAGAGGATATGGTTTCGGTTGCCCGCCTTGGAGCGGGTGGGCGCTCGTATGGATTGACTAGCCGGCCGAAGCTTGTGCAGTAGCTTCGCCATCAGCCGCCCTGTAAATGCCAGTCTTGGCACAGTAGAATCCGCCCTCTCCGATCTCCTAGAACCGATGGCGCCATCCTCGATCGGCACGTGCTCTCAGTGCGGCTAGGCTGAAAGTTCGTGCTAACAGCTGCTACTTGAGATCCAGAGCTATTCATTTCTCCTTGGATAGCACTATAGGTGAATTGTCTTTGCAGGAAATCTCAATTTCCGTCGATTCTTTAGCTATAACGCCAATGGTCTGGAGCGGCAGAACGGCATTTGCAACCGCTACGCTGGGGTCAAAGAACTCAGAGACAACTGAGCTAAGGTCTTGCGAAAAAACTACCCGGTAATAATTTCTCTCAATTATGTCTGCATTCTGGCTCGGCCCGGTCTGAATGACGAGATCAATGTGTTTCGCGCCGCAGGAATGATTCTCGACCACAAACATTCTTTCTGCCCTTGAAAAATGCGGTTCCATCAGCTTGTGCTTTATTCTGGCGCCGTTGCCGGAAGTTCCTTCGATAACGTAAAATTGATCCGGAGATGGCTTTAGTTCAAACTGATACTCTGAAGTTTTGATTAGCATTCCTCGGTCAATTTTAGGCACTACAAACAGCTCGGACCCAGAAAGCAGTTCGGGGCTGCAGGGCATAGCACAGGCGGCCATTAGAATTAAAGTATACATAACGTCATAGCCTCGAGGGTGTTGGGATTTGGCAGTTTGGCGGATAGTGTGCCTCAAGGAGGAGCGCGTACTGCAATGCATCGTGCTTGAGCTATACGGCATCTATAAAAATCCTGCCATTCCTTATAAGCTCGACAAGACTCCACCGTTCCTTGTGGCTTTTCGTGCCTTTGTTAATTAAATCGGTAATTTTGTCTGCAGGGTCTCGGTGATTCCGTTGTCTGCCTGTAGATATAATTTTTTATCAACCCAGAACATCAATCCTGACCGAACAGCATGGGTTGGCTCGTCTACTTTATCTGGATTCGCCTCGAAATCGATACTTCCACCCAGATTCGTTCATGCGTTGCTGCGAGATCTCTGTAATTACCACGTCCAGTCAACTGTTTCAGGCCGCGGCCGCGGCGGTGGCACTGGTTGTACTCGGCAAGTACTCGGTAGAAGCTGGATTCGGACCCTGCCAGACCCCATGGTGCTCGCAGACCCAGGATCTGGGCATAAAGCTCGCTATCTCTCGTCCGTCGAAGACTAAGCTACGCACTCGAAACGATGAAGCGCCGTTAAAGGTTGGAGCCCCGGAAAGGTCGGCGGTTCACTCCACTATAGTACTTGTTTATAACGCAACGGGACTAAGTGAGGCCACTCGGCCCTCAATGAAGGTAATGCTCCTTGATGACGTCATTTCCATGGTCGTTGACATAATCAAGAGCTCGACCTGCTTCATCTCTTTCAACTGGGTCAAAGACTTCCTCTGTGGTGGTGAACTTTCCATTCAAGTAATGGAGATCCCTGATTCTGATGGAGCCTTCGTATTCGTACCACGAGGATAACTCCTGCATGGGCTTTATTGGCTTCCCGTTAGCGTCAAGCACGATTCCGGATACTTCCACCGCCTCCCCTTCACCATCGCTCATGTCGTAGTTCTTGTGCAGGTACGTTACCAGGTAGTAATTTTCTTGAATCCTCCAAACTGAAAGCGGGAAGAGTTGCGATTCGGTTCCATTCACCAGCACACCATCCGTAAGCACCTTGAACTCGAAGGCATTCTTAGGCAAACAGGCAGAAAGAGCCGTGATCTGGTCTGGGAACGGCTCAATGACTACCTCGCCAGGACTCTTGGCATTCGCAACTGGTGGGTAGTCGTTGAATACTCTGAATGCACTCAGGGTGCCTTCGCTGACTTTTTCTGCAAAAGATAAGGCTTTTGCGCATGTATTCCCGTCGGCCATCTTCGCTCTGGTGAACTCGCTATCCTTTGCTTGATCTTTCTCCCGTTGCTCATTCGGATTTGCGATAGATGTTTCGGAATGGGCCTTCCCCGATGCCTCTGAATGCCCGCTCGCAGAGCATGCTTGAATAAGCATCGCCAAGGAAGCAAGGAAGTTCCTCATTGCGCCGTCTCTGCCATACTTTGGTGAGTGTCTCTTTCTTCATCCAAGGCATTCGCCCCCGCAATTGTGTTTAGGTGGGTCAATGTGTTCGGGTTCCGCTCCGTCCGCAGGAACCTGAAATCGCCATCCTCACCGTTTATATGGGATGAGCTCACGCCGGGCGCCCCCTCTCGCATGCTGGACGCTGTCGAAGTAATGTCGTCTAAGCCTACGTCATGGTAGGCCAGCAGCGAAACTCGGATAGGAAAGCCGAACCTGGGCAGTGATAGCCCGCGATTCCCGACGTGCCCCCGCGGGCGTTCTTGGATGCCGGCGAAGCCGGCCGCCGCTTGTCCTGGTCCAGTTGCGGCTGTGCACTACAGGCGATCTGCGAGAGAAGCCGCAGCGAGCCAATCAGAAGGGCGAATAGCCGTTCGGTCGATTTCATCGGCGCTTTCGATTTCCTGAAGGGCGGCGCGGAGATGACGTGCGGCACCGCTTATGGCGTCAGCTAACCTGTGGAGAGGATTGTCGTGGGCGCGCGGTAAAAATGAGCTTGCCCCGGAACTCCGGACATCCATCTAAGCGACACGGGATAGCTCAAACTCCTCCGGGCTGAGATAGCCGAGCGTGGAGTGGAGCCGCTGTCGATTGTAGTAAACCTCGATGTAGTCGAACACCTGCGCCTTGGCTTGTTCGCGAGTACTGAAACGCTCGCTGTGCACGGCCTCGACCTTCAAGCTGTGATTCCGGCTTTCCATCGCAGCGTTGTCGTAGCAGTTGCCCTTGGCGCTCATGCTGGCCACCAAGCCGTGCTCGTCGAGCAGCGTGCGGTGCTCGCGCGAACAATACTGGCTGCCGCGATCGGAGTGCACGATCACGCCACGAGGCCGATGGCGCCGGAACAGGGCCATGCGCAGCGAATCGCACACCAGGGGCGCGGTCATCCGATCCGACATCGACCAGCCCACCACCATGCGCGAGTACAGATCCAGCACCACCGCCAGATACAGCCAGCCTTCGTCGGTGGCGATGTAGGTGATGTCGCCGACCCGCTTCTGGTTGGGCCGCTGGGCACTGAAGTCCTGCGCCAGCAGATTTGGCAGCGAGTGTTTTTGAGTTCGTCGTCGCCTTGTGCTTGCGTGCATCTTTGGCCCGCAGGCCATGCCGGCGCATGCTCTGCGCCACCTGGTGGCGGCCGGCGGTGTGGCTTTGCGCCTTCAGCCGTCGAGATAGACCCGTCGAGCCCGCACGGCTATTTTCAGCCGTAAAAGCGAGCTTCACTTCGGCATCAAGCTGCTTCTGCGCCCGCGCCCGCGCCCGACCGCGCCATTCGTAGTAGCCGCTCGGCGACACCGTCAGCACACGGCACATCATGTGCACCCGGAACTGAGCTTCGTGCGAGCGGATCATCGCGTACTTCACTTGGGTTGCCTGGCGAAGTACGCCGCCGCCCATTCTAAGAAGGCGTTCTCCTCTTCCAGCTGCGCCACCTCACGCTTGAGCCGGGCATGCTCAGACTGCTGCAGCCGCTGCTCCTCGCTGGTCTGGCCGGTCAACTTGGCCTTGGTGCGCCGCCCATAGAGCTGGCTCTCTTGCAGCCCCAAGTCCTTGGCCGCCATCGCCATGCCGTCTTGCGCGGCGCGCGCCAAGGCTTGCTGCTTGAACTCCGGGCTGTAACGCTTCCGGACCTGCTTCACCACGGTTTTGCTCTTCATCTGCTTCACATTGGATTGCGATATTGAATCGCTTATCCGGATGTCCGGCAAACAGGGGCAGGATCAGGCAGTTACACAGTTCAAATTACAGACTCGCCGAAGCGGTCTACTATCAACAGATCCGAGAGCTCGCCATGGCAGCGTGACTCACGCCAACGAGCCTCCGGAATTTCCGGGGCGGTTCACTGCGAGCATGGGAATATGTACAGTCCAAGCTCCTCAACCATACAACCCATCTCAAAGACCATCAGCACTACCTACATCTCCAAGGCAACCTTCCAACTGTTCGTGAAATAAATGAATAAAATCAACTACATCACGGCCGTATGCCTGTCACTCCTTCTACCCGGCTGCGCAATGAGCACTGGAAGCCAAACGGAGGGTTGTATCTCCTTTCTCGCAGGCGTATCCAAGATCCCCAACGGGAGCGAAGTGGGTTTCGACATCGAAAAGGCGTATCGCATAGAAGACGGCATGTTCGTCCAAGCGTATGACGCGATGCGCCCCATCAATTCTGGCTGCACGCTCGGCAGCATCATCCCTATCCCCCCGAGCGAGATCAAGTCGCCTTGGAAGGCCCACGAATTCATTGATGTTGCATCGGGAACCCATAATGGGTCTCCGTGGATACAGTTCGTGTATCCCTCTATTGATGACGGGCACGGCCCTGGACTTTCATCAAGCATCGTCTTCTATGACGACGAAGGCCATCCGACATCAACCAGTCTTGTGTCTTCCTATCATTCCTGGGAAGGAGCAAGAGTACTGAATTCAAAGATCAAAGGGTCACAACTTGAACGTTGCACTCAATTCATCGAGTTCTTCAGCTACACAAAGTCCGGGGATATTGACCAGGAACTTGACACGCCCATTCGTTCGTCTTGCGCGATTTCGCACGGCGAGCTGCCGTGATGCCCGGCGGATTGACTGATCCTGCCCCTGCTTCACGGACACCCGGATAAGCGATTCAATATCGCAACCCGAGGTGAGACAGATGACCAGGAAGAAGTCAGAGACAAA